>NZ_JAHSPR010000003.1 GCF_019132845.1 Advenella alkanexedens
ACGGGGTAACGGGGTTGGTTCCGGGCTGATTTCTTCTAGATAGTCCATACGTGTCCATTTGCGATAGTGGACAAGTATGTTCATATTTTATTAGCGACTTGAAAAGATGACTTTACCGGACAGTTACTGCCTAACCCACCATTAAATAGCTAAGGCTGCGATTAGGTTAGCCACATCGGTTTCATTTTCCAAGTTCAAAATGCGCTGGTGAATGCGCTCTGCCTGCTGGCGCTTCATACCTGCCGCATCCGTACATTCGTAAACTTTTTTATTTACTTCTGCTTCGGTCATTGGGTTTTGCGGGTCGCCTTTAGCGTATTTAACAGTACGCGTATGGACTTTACCATCACGGGTATGCAGCTCAAGCCGTACAAAACCAGGCCCGCCATCTGGACGTACCAAGCTCTTGTCTTCTATGGTTTCCATACGCTTGGCCAAAGCCTTGAGGTCTTCTCGCTTCAATGCTTCCCCGGAGAAATGGCGTAAGCCTATGTCTCGATCTTGAATAGCAGCAGCTACCATCCAGGGATTGCTAAACTGCGCCTCGACAATAGTTTGAGGATTTTGTTTTTTCTCTAGTGGACGCCCTAAAAGCATCATCTCAGCAGGCGGGCTATAAATAACCACCTTTTCCACATCATCGGGCAAGAGATTGTGTTCATTGACCAAAGCCAGCGTGCCATCAATGGCAACATGACCCCCACGGCATGAGGGATAGGGTTTAGGTGCAATACCTAGCCCAGCAAAACGAGTGCCTAAATCGCCTAACAAAGCATCTTTAGAGTATTTTCCCCCATGATACTGGTTGAACAGCCCCTTGGGACCTTCTAAAACATGGAATGGCCCAAATACGCCTTGCTGCGCTAAACGAGCGGATAACAAACCACCAGAAGCGGCAAAACCCGCCCCCAAACGCTTGGCATGGGTACCGTCTACGCTGGCTTGGGCATTACCGGACAGTTGGTGATAAGCTAAACCCGCTGCAGCTACCATTTGTGCTTGATCCAACTTCAATAAACGCCCTGCCACCATCGCTGCCGCCAAGAAACCATACATAGGAGTAGGATCCCAGCCCACAATAAAAGGGGACACGCCAGGCGAGCCTGCCATGGATAAACGGCAAGCTAAATCTGTACCGACTGCTACAGCAGTTATTAACTCTTTACCACTGACACCACCGGCTAATTCCGCTGCGGCCAAAGCCACTGGAATGGTCACACAAGAAGCATGCATTAAAGAAGGCTCATAAGTATCATCATACTCAAGTGCCGCCGCCATTGCCGCATTTAAACGCACTGCATTTCCAGCAGGCAAACGTACTGATGTACCTAAAACCAGGCTTTCTTCATTACCGCCCGCTGTTTTACTCCATTCGTATAACTGTGCAATGCCATCCGAGTCCAAAGCCGGTAGCATAACGATAATGGTATCTAGAATTTGCCCTTTGGTGACTTTTATTACCTCTGCAGGTAAATCCTCATAGCGTGTATTTAAACAATAATCTGCCAAGGTATAAATAGCGTCTGGAACCGCTCCACCGGCACGCGCTAACTTATCAATGGCTTCTTGTGCCAGAGCCCATGAGGGGACTCCAGTTGCCAAGCCTGCTGCCAAAAAAGCAGATAGCTTGGCAAAATTACGACGAGTCATTGTCAAAATTGTCTCCTTCCCTCTTGTTATGTATCAATCGAAACGGGTTATCTGTCTTTTTTGTTTTTATCGCGAATTAGCATATAAATCAGCCCCGTCCACGAGGCAGCGAATGCCACTAAATCGTAATTACGAATGGGGCGGTATTCCGTATAAAACAAACCCGTTGATCCAATATAAGCAGCAGCAGTCAATAACAAGCAAGTCACTACTGCAATCCATTTTCCTTTATCCATTTTTATTTACCCTTTAACAATAGCGTTATGAGACGTATCAACATAGCCTTTATCCAGATCCGAGGTATAGGCTTTAGACCCATTCCATAACCAAAGCGGTTCCACTTTTGGCTTAATGACAGCAAACATCCAGCCGCTATAAGCCAACAACAAAATACCGTTTAAAAATAGCTCCTGAGGTCCCGTAAATAGTTGACGAGGGGTAGCCACGATAAAAGTGTTCAACCAGAAAATATTCACCGTAGCAGGAAACTCTAAAATCAATGCCAACAAGGGGAAACGGTTAAACAACAACATAGCTCCTGTCAGAATTTCTAGATATTTCACAAACTGATAGAGATAAATATCGGCGTTCGCCTGTACCCACTCTCCTCCAATACCTGGAATCATTGGTACATAACCAGTGAGGGCATAACGCACCCCAGAAAATAACAAGTGCGCCCCGAAATACAGGCGAATCCAATGAATAACGTAATAACTCGTCGAGCCGCGTATCATACTAAGTTTCCTTTATTAGTAAAAAAATTGTTGTAGCAAACGTGATTTTGTATTTGCTTCATTAAAACCTTCACCTCCGTCAGCGCCTCTAAAGTTTGAGTCATGGACTTCAGTGAAGTGATTTGAACGGGGTTCAAGTCGACTGAACTGCCACAGCTCTTGAACTTTTGTTCGAACTCTTGAGCAGCCAATACCAAACGACAACTAATGTCTGTTCCCTGCATAATGGCTTGCCTTTATTTAAAAATTTCTGGCAAACGTTTTAAGTCAGCCAAACGACCTGTACTCGCATTCAAAGACAGCATCGGCAAGTAATAACGAATGTAAGCCAACAACAAGATCACATTCATGTACAAGGTAGCAGTACCCATATAAGTCACGCTAAGCAAGCCGTCATAACGCAGATTCAAGAAAATGGCGTTGAAGAACACCATGCCACTGATAGGGAACAGAATCACCAAACCTAATGGCACAAATAAATTACAAACCAACATCAGGCCGCCAACAACCTCTAAGGTTTTAACTAAATCAAACAGCCCCACCTCAACAAAGGTAATGAGCATCTTGCTTGAATCAGGTAAAGAACCAAACGGTTGCGGGAAAACAGGTTGATAACCCCACTGATGCAACCAATAACTGGTACCACTCACAATCATCCACGCTCCTAAATAGAGGCGAAAAAAAGAAATAATTAATTGGCACACGGTGCTCAGATCAAACTTAATATTGCTAATTCCATTCATGGTTTGTTCCCTTCGCTCACTCATTCGTGGTTAGATGCACAGCAACTCGCTGACTGAGAACCGTTGTGGGCTCTCCAGTACGATGTACGATACGTTCGCGTGACAGAATACGTCCACCTCTCACGTGATAAACTTCGATGAACTCAGTAGGCACACCATTGGCATCCTTAGCACTGAAATGCACGGCCACATTAAAACCTTCAGCAATTACACGAATCACTTCTGGAGTGAAAGTCTCTCCATTGGGTAGAAGTCGCTCTGCCGGTACTTCGTCCTTGGTATTAGCCAGGAAAAACAACTCTTTTGCCTCTTCCTCCTTACCCTGCTCATACACCATATCCATATACAACGCGACCACATCACGAGGTAACTCACCTTCTCCTGGCGACCACGTCCAACGAGGGTTGGTATGTAAACCATGAGCAATCCAAGCCACAAAAATGGCGCCTATCAAAATAGATAAAATTCGCATATCACTTCCTTATTAAAAGGCTTTTAGGTTATCAGGAGAGTATCAGGCCCAGACCAGTTACCCCAACCTAAACCCTCTAACTTAAGCCATAGTTATAATTTAAAATCGATGGTGAATACCGATGCCAAAAGCAGTAACCTTGGCATTGAGACGATGAGGACTAGGCATACCTGAGGGCGGGAAAATCGTTTGACGGGAATTGCCCCTGTTATTGAGCTGTTTAAAGTAGGAATACAGTATCGTGCGCTTGGAGAGGTTATGCACATAACCTACCGCCCATGTCCTCACGCCATAATCATCAGTATTTGGCTCATTGCCAAACGGTGTTTCGTTATTCACACGCCCATAGGCCATATGCACTGCACCGGCATCACTCACAGGAACACGCGCCCCCACTTGCCAAGCACGGTCTGAGCCACTGTAACCGTGGGTTTTACGAATTTGGTAACTGCCAAATAACGTAGCCCAGGAAAACTGATAACGCACCCCTAAAGCATGCTCAATCTGCTTGCTAGTGCCAGGGCTATTGTCTGTTGTGGCTGAGCTATGGCCAAAACCATAACTCACACGTAAGGCACCGTCGTCATAGGTTAAAGAAGCCAAGTCAAAACGCTTGTTACGTACGCCGGGGACCCGGTCAATCCCTCTAAACCCGTGTTGATAACCAAACTCAAAATTACTGATTTTGGGAGAAACATACAAGATTGCATTATCCATACGAGCAGGATCACCCAATGGGTTGTACATCCATGCTCTAGGCACCTCACCCGTCAAAGATCCCATTACGGAACCGGGTGCTATCATCATGGGATCAAACTCACCACTAAAGCGATAACCCAAGCCCTGTAAACGACCCGCAGTCACCGTACCGTAAGTTTTGCTCTTTAACCCCACGAAAGATTGGCGCCCAAACAAACGTTTTCCCTGACTTGATTCCCCAGTGTTGAGATCAAAACCACCCTCAAGCGTAAAAATCACATCCAGGTCTTCATTAAGCTTTTCTACGCCACGCAAACCAAAACGTGAGCCGCCCAAGCCTCCTGAGTTTAGACCGGTACTCCTAGAACCTTCCTGACTAAAATGACTGAAATTCACGTCAAGCACACCGTATAAAGTGACTGATGTTGCAGACGCAGCGCACGGCAAAGCCGCCGCCATAAATACGGCAATTAAATATTTTTTATTCACTGTCTCTTCCTCTTTTTTTGGAATGGTACAGCGGCAGGATTATCCTCATACCGCTGTCCTTTGTTGGCTTCCGACTTCAGTTTTACGTTTCAGTAAAAGCCAACCTTGCTTTAAACTACTAAGTAAGTTACTACTAAGTAAGTTGTTGGTGCTGAACGTTAGCGTTATACTTGTAACTAGAGTCGGGCTTTTGTTCTGGCTCGGTAGTTGTAGCCAACTCTTGATCAAAGTGATCACGGCTGTAAATGTAAGCAATACAACTGATCACGCAAATGGCGGCAAAGTACAGAGCGACCCACTGTGGATTGGTACCCCCCCCTACCGCCAACAGACTAGCTGCGATCAAGGGTGACAAGCCGGCGCCCAGCGTGGAAGCAATCTGGAATGTCAAAGCAATACCGCTATAACGCACATCTGCCGCAAATTTTTCACTAAGCCAAGTATTAAACACGCCCCCCATCATGGCTTGAACAACAGGCATGGCAAGCACCATAGCCAACGTTAAAGTCCAGAAGCTTTGATGGTGTACTAACAGGAAAATAGGCCATATCACAACAATGCCTGTTAGCGCACCGCTAATCATCAATAAACGACGACCCACACGATCCGACAACGCACCAAATAGGGGCAAAGTGAAAATATTCAAGAAGTTAGCAATGGTCATTGCCACCAAAGCACTGGTATGAGAGTGACCAGCCACAACAGCGTAGTTCAGCAAAAAAGCGGCGGCAAAAGTTGCAAAGGACAAGGGTGCCAAACCACCGATCACACCAGAGAAAATATGACGCTTGTTGTAACGGAATACGGTTACCAAAGGAATGCTCGGTTTTTTGCCTTCCTCTTCCATTTTCTTGCGGGCTTCTGCGTACTCAGGTGTTTCCGTTACTTTCATACGAATCATCAAGCCCACGACCGTAAGCAATACGCTACACAAGAAAGGAATACGCCAACCCCAAGTCAGGAATTGATCGTTAGGCAATAAGGTAAAGGGAGTCATCACCAAAGTACCTAGTACCGCACCGGTTGGACCACCTGCACTCACTAAACTGACCGCAAAACCACGACCACGTTTTTTAGCGTGCTCCATGGACATCAAAGTGGCACCACCCCACTCTCCCCCAATGGCGATACCCTGGAGTAAACGCATGAGCACCAATAAAACAGGAGCAGCAACACCAATCTGCTGATAAGTGGGCAACAAGCCAATCATCATGCTGGCCAAGCCCATTAAGACCAGCGTCACCACCAGGACGTTCTTACGCCCAATACGATCACCATAGTGCCCAAAAACAATAGCGCCTAACGGGCGTGCAAAATAGCCCACTGCAAAAGTCGCAAAGGATGACAAAGTTGCCGCCATCGGATCCAGGGCTACGAAAAAGACCTTAGGAAAAACGAGGGCCGCAGCCACGCCATATAAAAGGAAATCATAATATTCGAGCGTAGTACCAAGATAACTCGCTAAAATAGCGCGTCGCTTTTGTTTCTCTTGCTCTATTACCTTATTAGAGTTTGTCATAACGTTTCAGATTAGATTAGATTAGGTTAAGTTGGGTACTCAGCGTAACAGTACAGTACGCCCTTCATTCCAGTAATTAGGTAACCTGAATAAGCATGAAAGCATTTCGCCAAGCCTATTTCGATTATCAACACCTCATGAAGTCATAGAGCAAAATTAAAATAGATTTATAGCTCTTACTTACGCTGAACGAAGTTGACAGAAATAGCCTTAGTTCAAGGCCACGGAAAAAGAAGAAGAAACAAGCAACGAGATTGAAATGCTTAAACAAGCAGCACTCGCTAGCAGGGAACAGTTAGTACAGGGACTATCCGTTTCGTTAAAATACTTATGCAATCTTGGCATGGTGTTGTCTCCTATTTTTCTAGAATAACGCTCTAGAATTTATTTTCTAAAATTATTAACCAAGTCTCAGATAATCACAACTCAAAATCGTGAATGACTGCTATACGTAAACCAGATTGCAGAAACCATAGGCGAAAAGCCGCAGCACCTATGGCTTTGAGAATTTAGACACGTTTCATAGGCTTGAATACCATGGGTTTTCCCTTAAGTCGATCTTTACCCATCCAATGAGCCAAAGCGGAGTCTAAATGAGTAGTATGCCCGGGAAACCACTCCGCTAGAGCCTGAGTTAAAGATCGACAAACTTGAGTATTACCCTCAGCCAACAAAATTCGAACCTCAGCTACCGATTTCAGCACCGCGATGTGCTCATCCATATGGCACTGACGTGGTGGAAACAGAGTCTGCTCCATCCACGTATTTTCTTCATCAAAATGCGCTTGCAGATGCGTTTCCATTTGTTTGAGGCGTTCGGGCAACTGCTCATCGGCAGCCTCCTGGAGTTGAGCCAACAACGCCAGGAACTCGTCATGGATATGATCCATCGGATCATATCCCAAGGTGTAATCCACCTCCCAATGAATTGTGTGCTGTTCAGTCATTTCGTCTTAGCAAATCTAAAGCCACGTCCACAATCATGTCTTCCTGCCCCCCCACCATACGACGTTTGCCTAGTTCAACAAGAATATCAACGGCTTTTAAGTCAAACTTGGCTGCGGCGGCCTCGGCATGACGCAAGAAAGAGCTATACACACCGGCGTAACCCAAAGCCAGAGTCTCCCTGTCTACGCGCACAGGACGGTCCTGCAAAGGACGTACAATATCGTCTGCCGCATCCATGAGTTTGTAGAGGTCAGTACCATGCTTCCAGCCCATATGGTCAACAGCAGCAATAAAAACCTCCAAGGGAGCATTACCAGCACCTGCGCCCATACCCGACAAGCTCGCATCAACGCGATCACATCCTTCTTCTACAGCCACAATTGAGTTGGCTACGCCTAAAGCCAGGTTATGGTGAGCGTGCATACCCGTTTGGGTTTCTGGCTTCAAAACATCTTTGAACGCCCTAAAACGATCCCGTACATCCTGCATGCCCAAGGCACCACCCGAATCCACCACATAACAACATGTGGCGCCATAGCTCTCCATGAGCCTGGCTTGTTGGGCAAGATTTTCAGGGGTAGTCATATGACTCATCATCAAGAAACCCACCGCTTCCATGCCTAGCTCGCGGGCATATTCAATATGCTGCCTGGAAACATCAGCCTCGGTGCAATGAGTAGCCACACGCACTACGCGCACACCGGCTTCATAGGCAGCTTTCAAATCATGGACAGTACCAATACCTGGTAACAACAAGGTGGCAATTTTGGCCTGTTTCACTACACTGGCTACCGCCTCAATCCACTCCAGGTCGGTGTGTGCCCCAAAGCCATAGTTAAAGCTGGAGCCTTGCAAGCCATCACCATGAGCCACCTCAATAGAGTCAACCCCCGCCTCATCAAGGGCTTGGGCAATTTGACGCGCATTGTCTAAACTGTATTGGTGACGAATGGCGTGACTGCCATCACGTAAAGTCACATCAGAAATGTAAATTTTTTTAGTGATTGTCATGTTTACTCTCCTTGTGTAGCGACAGCTTCGCTCACCAACATACGTTTAGCCATACGCTCTGCGGTCTGAAGCGCAGCGCTGGTCATGATATCCAGGTTGCCCGCATAAGCAGGTAAATAGTGCGCAGCACCCTCTACCTCTAAAAAGATACTGGTGCATAAACCGGTGACCGCATCACCAACACCGGGAATACGGGTCGGTTTTTCAATTCGGTCAAACTGTACCTTTTGCTTTAAGCGATAACCGGGCACATAGCTTTGCACCCCGGCCACCATTTTTTCTACAGCAGCTTCGATTGCCGCTTCGTCTGCAAAATCACTGAGGGTATAAACGGTATCACGCATCACCAAAGGAGGCTCCGCAGGGTTCATAATAATGATGGCCTTGCCTTTGGTGGCACCACCAATCACTTCAATGGCCTTAGAGGTTGTTTCCGTAAACTCATCAATATTAGCGCGGGTCCCGGGACCAGCACTTTTGCTCGCAATAGAAGCAATAATTTCACCATAATGCACTTTGGCTACACTGCCCACCGCTGCGACCATCGGGATCGTAGCCTGCCCACCACAAGTCACCATATTCAGGTTCAAGGCATCCAAATGCTGCTCACCATTGACGACAGGCACACAGTAAGGCCCAATCGCAGCAGGTGTTAAATCAATCATACGGATATTGGGTTTAAAACTGCGCAAAAACCCGTCATTTATGACATGAGCCCCTGCACTGGTCGCATCAAACACAAAATCAATGTCTGAAAAAACAGGCAGCTGGGCTAAACCCTCTACCCCTTGGTGCGTTGTAGCCACACCCATACGTGCAGCACGTGCCAGGCCATCGGAATTGGGATCAATGCCCACCATGGCTCCCATTTCTATGTTTTTACCATTGCGCAAGATTTTGATCATCAAATCTGTGCCAATATTGCCGCTACCAATAATGGCAGCTTTTAGTTTGCGCGTCATTGCGTCCACCTTCAAGAAAAAATCAGTCGGGAGCGAAAACCTCGCCTTCCCTAATTAATGACAAAAAATTAAGGCGCTGCAAAACGAGTGCGTACTCGCCCCACACCACTAATCGTTGCCTCAAACGAATCACCTGGACTCACTGGCACCATAGGCCCTAAGGCTCCCGTCAAGACCAAGTCGCCTGCCCGTAATGGTTGACCTAATTGGGCCAATTTACGTGCTAACCACAACGCCGCATTGAGAGGGTGCCCCAAACAAGCTCCACCATTGCCTTCCGAAACCATTTCACCATTTCTGGTCATGCTCATTTCAACCAATTTCAAATCCAAACCTTGCAAAGGAATGGGAGCGCCACCAACTACCACTAAACCACTGGAAGCGTTATCGGCTACCGTATCGACAAAACGAATATCCCAGTTAGCAATTCTGCTGCCCACGATTTCAATCGCTGGCAACACATAGGAAACTGCATTCATTAATTCAATTAAAGTCGTATCTTCGCGCACCAGGTCTTGACCTAGTACTAAAGCCACCTCGGCCTCGACCTTAGGCTGCAAGGTACGATTCAACTGAATTTCCTCATCATCGCCAAACACCATATCGGCAAATAAGGTGCCAAAGTCAGGCTGGTTTACACCCAACTGTTTTTGCACCACAACTGAGGTTAGGCCAATTTTGCGGCCAACAATGCGTCTACCTAGCAGCAAAGCATGTTCCACATTGGCCATCTGTATGGCATAGGCTTGCTCTTCGCTGTCCTTGATAAGCTCATCTCTAATCGGAGCAATCGGGCTACGTGTTTGCTCAGCTTCGCGTAAACGCCCGGCTAAATCTTGAATTAATCGATCATTCATTCTGGTCTACTCCATCCTTCCAATCATTATTTGGTGCATCACTAAAAATTTCTAACAGAGTTTCTTTCACCACTGCAGACGCAGCCTGCGAAAGTAAGCTACGCGCTTGTTTTGCCTGGGAAATCAAACTCATGGTGGCTTCTAACCGAGGCTCTACAATTTTTTGCCAGCTTAAATCGGGCAAGCTACTTAATTTCTGTAAGCTGCCCGGCAAAATAGCGTATCCACCTCCTTTAGAAACAATCTCTACCGTTGATGCAGTCGAATCAATCTCCAAGACAATATTCAACTGCAGACCCAACCGTGCTGCCTCTGTCTCCAGGGCAGGGCGAGTCCATTGATTGCTATAGGGCAAAATCAAAGGATATTGCACTAAATCTCGCAAAGTGATAGTCGCTGCCGGAGATTTCTCACCCTTCGGGCCAACTAAATACAACTGCTCCGTGGCAAGCGGTTCAATCTGCAGGTTCGGCGAACCAGCAGGGCTTAGCACCAAGGCAAAGTCCACCTGCCCCAGCAGTACTTTGTCATACAAAGCCCCCGATAACCCTTCTGTTAAACGTAACGAAGCCAAGGGAAATTTTTCTTTCAAACGTGGGGCTAATTTAGGGATTAACACTCGCCCTATACTGGGCGTTAAGCCAATCACTACATTACCGGCATACATCGCACTGGAGTCACGCACCGAATGGATAGCCGTTTCCATGGTATGAATAATGGAGCGGGCATACTCAATAAAAGTATTCCCCCGATCCGTTAAACGTACGCCTCGACCATGCCGATGAAACAGGCAGGCCCGTAACTCCAGCTCCAAAGCCCTTACATGCCTGCTCAAGGTAGGCTGGGGAATTTTTAATAAATCCGACGCTTTGACATAACTGCCGGCTTCAGCCACGGCAACGAAAGTACGAAGTTGAGCAAGGTCCATAGCAACAGAGGAAGTCATAATAGAAATTTACCTACAGAAAGAAAAACCCAAACACCAAATGCCTGCACTTATTTACCCGGACCTCTCAACCTTCAGTCTGAGAATTGCGCCAGCAAAGCTTCCACCTGCGTTGCCGCATTGCGCAAACGATCTAAGTAACGATCTACCTCAGCGCCCTGTACGGAACGTGGCAACTCACTAAGCCGCAATACAAAAGCCGTATCACCGGATGAGCGACGTACAGGCACTGATAAATGCAGCACATCGTAGTGTTGGGTTTTCTCTATTTGTACCGGCTCATGCAGGTCAAACATCTTAGATAAAGTATGTAAAAAGCGGCGTTCCTGCTCTGGCGTTCTATGTGGACAAGAGTACAACTCCACGGCCTCCTCAAGCTCACCGGCACTTAAATCACCAAGTAAAGCAATAGACCAACCGCGTTCTTGCACGCGTTCCAATTGCTGCTGTGCCCGATCGGCGGCTTCCGCACCATTTTTCCCCAGCCGTACCAACCAGTCTTCTACTGAAATAGCATTGGCTCCGCCTACAAATAATGTGCCTAGCGGCGGTACCATTGGAGTCCGCACCCCTAAACGGTTTTTACCCAGCTGCGCTTCAGAATGATCCGCAACGGCTACATACACAGATTCCTGCCCTACAGCTGTTACCACGCTACAGCCCACGCGCAACTCACGTGCTACGGCATCAATCTCTTCACGCGCCAATTCCGCCAGGCGCACCTGATGCAATACTTCCCGGTCACTCGCCAACATCAGCGAGCTGGTAGAAAAACGCCCATAACCCCGCTGAAAAAAAAGTAGCGGTGATGCATCACGCTCCAGGCTCATGGTTTTCACTGCACCTAAAACAATGTAGTGATCGCCACCATCCACCACATTGGCGTATTCACAATCAATCCACGCCACCACCCCATCAATCACGGGATTGCCTTCAAGACTCTTATGCCACGGCACCGTAGCAAATTTATTTTCACCGAATGAGGCTAACTGACGGCAAATAGACTCTTGGTCTGCGGCCAGAATATTGATGCAAAATTGATCTGAGGCAGCTCGCAACTGATTAAAAGTCCGGGACGACTTCATTGGCAAAAAAGCAACCAGAGGCGGCTCCAGCGACACCGAGGTAAACGTGCCTACCACGATCCCAATTGGCTCTCCCGCAGGATCAAACCCAGTCACTACGGCAACACCCGTGGGATAATTACCTAACACCGCCCGAAAGGTTTCACTATTAACTTGGCTGTTCCTGTTTTCCATGATGTTTTCCTTATATAAGCCATGTCACGCCGGATGCCGCTACCAATTCATCACAACGACACCCAAGCTAAATTAAATAATTACACCTGCTGGAACTGGAACTCCATATAAGGAACCAGCAAAAGCAGCATACACAGGCTCTTGCACGTTACATGCATGACCCAAAGCCACCGATAAATCACGCCACTGACGCTGAATCGGATTCGAGAGACGGTTCGCATTCCCACCGGCATTTTTAAATACCAAAGCGGCTGCGTCGGCAGCACGATGAACTGCACGCACTTGGTGCACTCGGGCACGCGCTTGCATTTCACTGGTCACACGACCACCACCTAATACCAGCTCGTAGGCATCAGTAATGTCATTCAATACCTGATTGCGTGCTGCATCGATATCCACAATAGCGGAACCCAAGGACGCCATGTGGTACGGATTTTGAGTGGCTTTCACCCCCATACGGGACACGCGGTCGCGAGAGTAGTCAGAGAAATGACGCACCACACCATCCGCAATACCAATGGTGGCGGCAGCAATAGCCCCCGGGAACAGCAAATCAAACGGCACTTGGTATAAAGGCGACTCGGGGCGATATTTGGACGCGTACTCCCTGGAGTTCAACCGCCCTACTTCCAATGTGCGGTAATCCGGTACAAAAGCATCCTTCACCACCACATCTTTACTGCCTGTGCCCGCCAAACCCATTACCTTCCAGGAGTCTTGCAAGATCTCATAGTCAGCACGAGGCAAGATAAAGTGGCGGGGCTCGGTAAACTCATCGGCGGGACCGCCTTCTTTTTCAGCACGGCCACCCAGTACCACCCATTTACAGTGATCGGTACCGGAAGAAAATGGCCACTGACCATTCAAAATAAAACCACCCTCTACACGTTTGGCACGGCCAATAAAGGCATAAGGCGAAGCGATCCAGGTGTCAGGATCCTCACCCCACACTTCCTCTTGAACGCGGGGATCTGCCTGTGCAAACTCAAAGGGGTGTACGCCCACTACGCCACTCACCCAACCAATAGATGGGGCACGAGCGGTCAGCTCCATGAGTACTTCAAAAAACTCGCGCGGGTGTATTTCGTGGCCACCATAATCTTTGGGTTGCAACATACGAATCACACCGGAGTCACGCAATAAACGGGCAGCCTCATCCGAAATACGACCTAACTCCTCACTATCATTTACTTCGTTAGCGACCAAATCGCTCAACTTTTTTAACGCTTCTTTACCTAGAGCCTGCATGATTGACTTCCTTTTTAAAAATTCTTAAACAGTTTGTGTTGTGAGCTAAAGCTCAGCCCTGTTGATTAGCGGGTTTAATGGGTAGAAAGGGGGACAACTCGGGGTGCTGGGGATGGTGGCCCCACGAACTGGTCTGGTCGTAATAACGTGGCGCACACAAATCATCCACATCCTCCCCCCCCCAACCATACTCAATACGGAAATTGGCCGGAGACTGCAGATAAAAAGAGACCATGCGATCATTGGTATGACAACCCAACGTTCGCGTAATAGGGATGTCATGCTTCAAACACAAATCCAGGCCGGCTCCCACATCATCCAACGACCGGGTCTCAATCATTAAATGCAAAAACGCGGCTTTATCACCAGGCGCTCGCGCCACCGCCAACGAGTGATGACGTCCGTTCACATGATAAAAGAAGGCATAAATAGGTGGCATATCCACGGTGTCAGACAATTTAAAGCCCAAGACATCACGATAAAAACGATCGTTTTGCTCCAAGTCGGGTACCGCAAACACCACATGGCCCAAACCTTGGTCTCCCGTACGGAAACCACTCATGGCACGACCTGGATGGAAAGATGTTTTGGAACGCATATGTCCCCAAATCAACTCATGACGGATACCTGCCGGATCAATGAACCAGTAAAAACCAATCACCTTCCGCACAGCCGCCTCGTCTTCTGAGGCCCGTTTGGCTTTAATCCCATAGGCTTCCAAGCGGGCCACAACTTGCCCGGCCCCTTCAATACCCGTCGTTTCCCAACCAACGTAAGCAACACCATTTTCTTCACCAGGATGAATGGCCACTCGATAAGCCATCTCATCAAAGCGTAAACACACGGCACCATCAGGACCAGGCTCTACGAGCTCACAACCCAGAATGGAAGGACCAAAACTTTCCCACTCTTTGTAATCAGGTGAGGTAGCACCAAAATAAGCAAGAGAAGTAATCATGCTTTTTCCTTTTTAGCTGCTTCTGAACACATAATCTAGAATATTAGTTCATTAAAAATTAAAAAAAACAGGCCGAGTGAACAGACTAATAATCACCCTCACCCACTATGTTTTTCAGCCTTGGATGAACGAAGCCACAGAACGGTTAAATTCGTCTGCATGCTCTAGCTGTACCCAGTGACCACAACGTGTTACAAGCAACAAGCGTGCATCTGGGATATGACGTACCAAGTGCAGGCCGGCAGTAAAGGGCACGGTTCTGTCATCACGGCCATGAATCAACAAAGTCGGTGCTTTGATGTCAGCCAGGCGACTTTGGTCAATACGCACCATGGGCTTGCCATGACCGCTGATCCAGCCTTCAATATGGTCAGGCCTTGAAGTCAAAATCTGTACGCGTTCAGCAATGAACTCATCAGTCACATAGCTACTGTCAAATGCCATGGTGGCAATAAATTTGCGCATCGTTTCCGGACCAGGCTCAAAATAAGCCGCTTCCAGCGCTTTCACGCCTTCACTCAAACCCACTGGGTCAAAAATGCTAGGTACACCAGCAGAAGAACCTAAAGTGACTAAGTGCGTGACTAAATCAGGACGCTCATAGGCAAAACGGATACAAGAAGAACCACCCATCGAGTTACCCACCACAGCAACAGGACCTAAATCCAACGCTTCGATGAACTCAGCCAAAGCACCGCTGTTATCACGTTGATCGTACTTAACGGACTGGGATTTGCCCCAGCCTGGCAGGTCAACCGCAAATACACGGAAACGCTCAGCCAAATAAGGAATGTTTGGGTGAAAATTACTCCAGCCCGAAGCACCGGGACCACCGCCGTGCACCAAAACCAGCGGTGTGCCTTCACCCGCCTCGTTATAGTGAATATCCCAGCTTTTGGTCTTAATACGTTTACTAGTGTTTTCTTCAGTCAAAATTTTCATTTGTCTCTCTCTGCTGTATAGGCGCCTTGATGTTAGGTGGCGCAAGGTTAATCATGGCATCGTGCCTGCATCGATCTTGAGCAGTCACTGACGATAACAATCAAAAAAATATAATTTGATATAAATCAAGTTATCACAAGATTTGGATAATACTAGAATACTTATTCTAGAGCATATAATCGTTTACCCGTATTCAGGAAATACCTGAAAAAGCAGCTGTTGCCGTGTTGATCGCGTCAGCAATTATTGGGGCCACACCTGATTACCTCAGTAACCGAGTTGAAAATCAGACTATTTTTTCATGAACCAATTATGCTGTTCATCATCTAGCCCTGACCATTTTTTTAATCCAGAGTGACATATGTCAATACAAAACGTTTTACAGCAATTGATGCAATCGGCACAGGGCTTGATGTCTGAGAAAAACAACTCACAAGCCAAGCCGGCTTCTTCTTCAGGCAACTCGTCTAGTCTTAAGGGTTTTGCAGATGGTGCCCTTACCGGTGGGGCGTTAGCCTTATTGATGGGCAACAAAGCCCAGCCACAACAAGCCACCAGCCAGCCGCCTGCCGCACCTGCACCCGCACAAATCGCCCATCAAACCCAGGCCTTCAAGCAGCTGCCCGCCACCGAACTGGAGCAACACAGCAAGCTTATCCTGAGCGCGATGATTTCAGCCGCCAAAGCCGATGGCCATATCAACGCCGACGAACAGCGCTTGCTGGAAGCCGAATTTGACCGATTAAATGCATCACCCGATGAGCACGCCTGGATTCGTGCCCAGATTAATGGCCCTGCTGACCCGGCCACTGTTGCCAAGCTGGTGAAAACGCCCGAGCAGGCTGCCGAAGCCTATATGGCCAGCGTGCTGGTTAATGGCGCCGACAGCTTCATGGAACGTGCTTATTTAGACGAACTGGCACGCCAGCTGGGTCTGGAAGAAAGCCTGAAAACCCATTTGGAGAATTCGGCTTTAAGCCCGCAGCGGTAAGCGCCACGCGACTAATCATCAAACTAGTAAAAATGGCAGAGATTACGACCGTAACTCTGCGCAGAACCAGTGCCCTTACCGTTGCTCCATCAAGGCCACCATGGCGGGGCAACCGCCCTCTGCTCTCAGTCCGTCAATAACTCCCTGGTGGTCTACTGAAAGTCGATTTTGACTGATCTTCCACTTTCCTTCAATGGAACGAATGGAAATCTCAATGCCAACAAGACCCTTGAGCTGTGCCTCAATGAAGTACTCTGGCGCATCGGAGACTTTCCAGGGATATTCCCGCTCACGCTCACGATTGTTCGTTAGCTGTTCAAGCTGGGCGAGAATCCAACCGGAATCCTTAATGACCCGGGCATCCCCTCTCACCTGAACCATCACAAAATTCCAAGTGGGCACAACTTTCCCGTGCTCTGTCTTGGACGGATACCACGATGGTGTCACATAACTTTCTGGTCCCTGAAAGACAACCAAGATCTCGGTGCCTTCGCATAGTTCCTCAAGCTGCTTGTTTCCTCGAGCAAGATGGGCGCGCAATATTCCATAATCACCCCCTTCATGCAGCGAAAATGGAATTAAATTTGCCATCAAACCACCCCTGCCTGCAGTTATCAGGGTCGCCAGCGGATAGGCGGCTATCAAGCCATGGAGAACCTCCATACGTTCTTCTCGAAACAGGCCAGGACAATGCATTATGACTCCTTCTTTATCGGTTAATGGGCTCATTTTCACACTTAACTGGTCTATAATTAAGGGCCAGATAATGAATAAATCAATAGTCCAGTTTGCAATACCCAAGGGGAAAACAAATGCCAAAACGTCCACTTGTCATTGAAATTCCCGCTCTGGGAACCATCGACCGCACCAAGGGACACATTGGCCAACAACTTACCGATTCACTTCGCAAGGCCATTTCAACAGGCGAGCTAAAGGCTGGTGAACGCTTGCCTTCCAGCCGTGCGTTAGCAGATTCACTGGGCGTGTCACGTGGAACGGTAACTGAAGCCTATGAGCAATTGCGAGCCGAGGGATTGCTGGACACTAAAGCCAGTGCCAGCACACGCGTTGCCGCCGGACTCCAGGAATGGGATACGCCTGCGCAAAGAACCATTAACCAACAAACAGAGCAACCACCCTCACTTCCCACATCAGCCTCCCTTTACATCGCCATGGCAGACCATCTAACGCCGCTGCCATCCGTACCGTTTTCAGTCGCCGTCCCAAGAGGTGAGGTCGCGATGGATGATCATTGGCGCAGACTTGGCAACCGAATCCGCACTTCGCCAATGGCGGCTCCGTCTGGCTATACCTGTCCGCAAGGCCTGCTCCCCTTGAGAGAAGCGCTTGCCGATTATTTGCGACGGGCGCGTGCCGTGAATTGTGAGGCTGAAAACATCATTATTACGGAGGGTACCCAGCAAGGCCTATACCTGGCCAGCAAAGTTTTACTCGCTCCGGGTGACTTGGCCTGGGCTGAAGATCCCGCTTATCCCGGGCTAACCGCTGTACTGCAAGACCGTGGTGTCCAAGTGAGCCGGATACCCGTAGATACCCAGGGGATGAATCTTGCCAGTGCGTTGGAAACATGCCCTGCCGCCCGTGCTGCGTTTGTTACCCCGTCACACCAATATCCCCTCGGGATGCCAATGAGCATGCCCCGACGCCTTGCGCTGATCGATTGGGCACGGCAGTATGATAGCTGGATTGTTGAAGACGACTACGACAGCGAGTTGCGTTATACCGGACAGCCCTTTCCTGCAATGCAGGGTCTGGCCCCCAAGCGGGTGATTTACCTGGGTACATTCAGCAAAGTGCTGGCTCCCTCGCTGCGCCTTGGATACATCGTGGTTCCCGGGTTTCTTCTCAAATCCTTCATAGGGGCTCGTTCCCTGTTAGGTCGAAGCTCACCATTAACGGAACAGCACGTTGTCGCAGCCTACATGAAGGAGGGTTATTTTGACACTCACATCCGGCGAATTCGGGCAATCTACGGAGAGCGGCGTCAAGTGTTAATTGATGCACTCCAAAGAGAGATACCCGAGTTAAAAGTTCAACCTGCCGACCAAGGCATGCATATCGTTGTCTCGCTTCCTGAAGGCCAGGATGATGTAGCAATTGCATCTGCAGCAAGCACAGCGGGTATCTCTGTGCGCGCCCTCTCACCGATGTGTTCAGACAATCTACAACTTTCTGGCCTAATGCTCGGATTCGGCGGTTTTACTGAGGCACAACTCCTAAGCGCAGTGAAAAAGCTGCGCCAAGTTTTAAAATAAAGGGCAAGCGTACATAACGCTGAACATTCATTAATAAAAAGCATAATAAAAAGCACTCATGTCCATACAAAACGTTTTACAACAATTAATGCAAGCAGCACAGGATCTAAAAGAAAGCCTGAAAACCCATTTGGAGAATTCGGCCTTAAGCCTGCAGCAATAAGCGCTTATGCCATAAAACAGCGCGGTCCCGTTCAACCCGGTCTATAATGCGGGGCCAAACTTCATTACGGATTCCTATTCCTATGTTTTCCAATGTCAAAGAACAATGGTTCTCGAATATCCGTGGCGATGTGCTGTCGGGTATGGTGGTTGCGTTGGCTTTAATACCTGAAGCCATCGCCTTTTCCATTATTGCCGGGGTAGACCCCAAAATCGGCTTATACGCCTCGTTCTGTATCGCTGTTGTCATCTCTTTTTTTGGTGGAAGGCCAGGCATGATTTCCGCCGCCACAGCAGCCATGGCTTTATTAATGACCACCTTGGTCAAAGAGCATGGCCTGGAATATTTGCTGGCAGCCACAATCCTGACCGGTGTCATTCAAATTATCGCGGGTTACCTTAAATTAGCTGAGCTGATGCGGTTTGTCTCCAAATCGGTCGTGATTGGATTCGTTAATGCACTGGCCATCCTTATTTTCATGGCGCAGTTGCCCGAGCTGACGAATGTGACCTGGCCTGTTTATGCCATGACGGCAGCAGGGCTGGCCATTATTTATTTATTCCCGCTGGTTCCTAAAATTGGCGCCTTAATTCCTTCGCCCTTGGTCACAATTTTGGTCCTGACCTTGGTGGCAGTCATTCTTGGGCTGGATATCCGTACCGTGGGTGATATGGGGCAGTTACCCGACACGCTGCCGGTCTTCCTGCTTCCCGACATTCCCCTAAACCTTGAAACCTTCAACATTATTTTTCCTTATGCCATTGCCTTGGCGGCCGTGGGTTTACTTGAATCAATGATGACCGCCACGATTGTTGATGACCTGACAGACACCTCCAGTGATAAAAACCGTGAATGCAAGGGCCAGGGGGTGGCCAATATTGCCGCCGGATTCATGGGTGGCATGGCCGGTTGTGCCATGATTGGCCAGTCGGTAATTAACGTGAAATCGGGGGGCCGTACCCGTTTGTCTACATTCTGTGCCGGTATTTTCCTGTTAATTCTGGTGGTTTTTCTTAGTGACTGGTTAAAGGTCATCCCCATGGCGGCATTGGTGGCTGTCATGATCATGGTATCAATTGGCACGTTTAACTGGGATTCGCTTAAAAATATTCGCACCTACCCGCTCTCGAGCAATATTGTTATGATTGCAACGGTGGCTGTTGTGGTTGCCACCCATAACCTGGCTTATGGCGTGCTGATTGGCGTCTTGCTGTCGGCTTTGTTTTTTGCCAATAAAATTGAACGCTACATGTCGGTCCAATCAACCCTGGATGACACGGGAAACACGCGTACTTACGTGATTAAGGGGCAAGTTTTCTTCAGTTCTGCCGAAAAATTCACAGCGGCATTTGATTTCAGGGAAGCGCTTTCAAACGTCGTGATTGATATCAGCCAGGCTCATTTCTGGGATGTTTCCGCGGTGGCCGCCGTTGATAAAGTGGTCATCAAGTTCAAGCGTGAAGGTACGCAAGTAAACGTGATTGGCATGAATGAAGCAAGCCAGACCATGATTGAAAAATTCGGCGTTCACCTTAAACCGGATGCCCTGGATCAATTGGGCAAGCACTAAAAGGAGCTTATACCGTGTCAAAAATTATTGCATGTATTGATGGCTCACCCGGTACCCATACCGTTTGTGATTACGCCGCCTGGTTCAGCCATAAACTGAATGCACCCCTTGAACTTTTGCATGTTATTGATGCCCCCAAGGCCCAGGCCCCGCAAGACTTAAGTGGCGCCATTGGTTTTGGCAGCCGGGAAACGCTGTTGCAGGAACTGGTAGAACTGGAAGAGCGCAAGGGAAAAATTGAAATCAAGCATGGCAAGGTCTTGCTTGAAGAAGCCGGCAAATACCTGCTACATAAATTCAATCTTAAAACTCATGGTTTCCAGCGCCATGGTAGCCTGTTGGAAACAGTGGTTGCACTGGAAGAAGATATCCGTGTGCTGGTGATGGGAAAACATGGCACGCAAACCGAATTGCGCTCCGACAAAATCGGAACACAAATTGAAAATGTTGTCCGTGCGATTTATAAACCGGTATTGATCGCCACTTCTCCATTCCAGACGCCCCAATCTTTTCTGGTGGCTTTTGATGGCAGCCCGACGGCAAGAAAATGTATTGAACAAATTGCATCAAGCCCGCTTCTTAAGGGGCTGGCCGCCTTTTTGGTTTATGTGGGCCAGCCCAGCCAGGAAATGCAAAACCAGCTGTCCTGGGCCAAAGAACAACTGGCATCACAAGGCTTTACCGTCACCACAAACACACTGGAAGGCGAAGTGGATAAATCAATCATGAGTTATGCCGCATTGCATCAGATAGACCTGCTTGTGGTGGGTGCCTATGGCCACTCAAAAATACGCCAGTTTTTTATTGGCAGCACCACCACCAGGCTTATTACCCGCTCAACAAAACCAATCCTGTTACTGCGTTAAAATCTCCTTATGAACTCCGATGATTTGGCACTATTTGCCGCGGTTGTGCACGCAGGCAGCATTTCCCGTGCTGCCATTGAAAAAGGGATGGACCAGTCTACGGTGAGCCGGCGGGTAAGCATGCTGGAATCCGAAGTGGGCGGCCGTCTGTTCCATCGCAGCGGGCGTGGTGTAACGCTAACTGAACGCGGGCAGCAATTAATGGTTTATGCCCAAACCATTTCCAGCACACTGGAAACCGCCATGCGGGCCATGCAAAAAGAAACCGGAACCGGCCCTGCCAGACTGCACATCGGGGCCCAACCCACGATTGCCAGAATGACCTTTGGCAGGCTTTATCATGCGTTCAGGACGCGTTACCCCAATACCCGAATACGTTTCATTGAAGGACTGGCCAGCCAGCTGTTAAGCGGTCTCAATGATGGTGAAATTGATCTGCTGTTGCTGTATCGCCCTGAACATGCCGGTGCCCTGCCTTACGACCCTTTGCTGCATGAAGGCATCTGGCTGATCACGCCACCCGACTTCACGCTCCCGGTAGCCAATAGCGTACCGCTCAGCCAGCTGGCTGATATCCCCCTGATCCTGCCCAGTACCCATCACGGCATACGGCTTATGGCTGAAACCGCAGCCGCCCGCCATGGTTTTTCCCTGAAGCTGGCGCTGGAATGCGATGGTTCCACCACCATGACCAAACAGCTGGTGATGGACGGTTGCGGCTGCACCATACTGCCGCTAGCCGCCGTGATAGATGATGTTAACGCCGGCCGCCTTAAAACCTATCGCCTTACCGAACCGGGTATCAGCCGCTGTGTGGCGCTGTTAATGGGCAAAACGCCAAGAGACGCTTCAGAAACCTGGCAAATCAATCAGATCATCAGGCACACCGTGACTGAGCTGGTACAAAACCGGCTCTGGCCGGACACAGAACTTGATGCCGCCCTGCACTCCGGCCCTTTGCCTGTCACACCACCGGCAACCTAAACAGATGCCAGACGCACTTGCGGGTTAATTTGTGCCGGATCGGTGCAAAGCTCCAGCAAGGCAGGTTTACCTGAAGCCAGTGCCCGCTCAAAAGCGGCCGGAAAGTCTGCGGTTTCCTGTACCCGTTCGGCATAGGCACCAAACGCATGGGCAAACGTAACAAAGTCCGGATTGGACAGCGCCGTGCCGGAAACCCGGCCCGGATACTCCCGCTCCTGGTGCATGCGAATGGTGCCAAACATCCCGTTATTAACCACAATCACCACCACGGGCGCGCCAAACTGCATGGCAGTGGCCAGTTCTTGCGGATACATCATGAAGCAGCCATCACCGGCAAAACAGACCACGGTTTTTTCGGGGGCATGCAACTTGGCTGCAATGGCCGCCGGCAGGCCATAGCCCATAGCCCCATTGGTGGGTGCCAGTTCCGTGGCGGGCTGGCGATAGCGGAAAAAGCGATGGACCCACACGGTATAGTTGCCTGCACCATTGGCAATGATGGCATCTTCCGGCAACACGGTATTCAAATGCCCGACAACCGCCCCCATATCCACGCCTTTATAGTCGGCTACGGGTGCCTGCGGTGTGGAATGGACCAGGTAATCGGCATGGGCGGTTTCTGTCCACTTGGCCCAGACCGGCTCAGCCTGCGGTTTCAGACTGGCCAATGCGGCGGCAGCAGCAGGCATGCTGCTATTGATGGGCAAATGCGCCACAAAAACACGGTTGAGTTCAGCCGGGTCGACATGTAAATGAACCAGGGTCTGCCCGGGGCTGGGCGAGGTGACCAGGCTGTATCCTGCCGTAGGGGTATCAGTCAGGCGTGAGCCCAGTACCAGCAACAGATCAGCCTGTTTGACCCGCTCAGCCAATTGGGGCGAAGTACCCAGGCCCAGCTGGCCAACATAATGCGCATCGCGATTATCAAACAAGTCCTGACGACGGAACGAAGCGGTCACCGGCAAATTATAAGCTTGAACAAAACTAGCAAGATCACGGCTTGCCTCTGGCGTCCAGCCAGTGCCACCCACCACCAACAAGGGTTGTTTGGCCTGGGCCAGCAAACCGGCCAGTTCATCCAGGTCTTCTTGCGAAGGCGCAGCATGGCTAATGCGTACCGGCGGGGCATCTGCCACCGTGGCCGCATTGAAAAGGATATCTTCGGGCAAAGCCACTACCACCGGCCCGGGCCGGCCCGACATGGCAACACTGAACGCACGTGCCACCACTTCGGGGATACGCTCAATGTCTTCAATCTCGGTGGCCCATTTGGCCAGACCACCAAACATCTGGCGGTAATCCACGTCCTGAAAACCCTCACGCTCTTTCATGGTGGTTTCCACCTGGCCCACAAATAGAATCATGGGGGTAGAATCCTGTTTGGCGGTATGCACGCCATTACTGGCATGAGTCGCCCCCGGTCCCCGGGTGACAAAAGCAATACCCGGCCGGCCTGTGAGTTTGCCATAGGCATCGGCCATATTGGAAGCGGCACCCTCATGGCGAGTCACAATGGTGCGGATTTGCGAAGCATCGTGCAGGGCATCCAGCACCGGCAGGTAACTTTCTCCGGGTACACAGTACACGGTATCAACCTGGTTATAGCGCAGTGCCTCAACCAGAATCTGGCCACCATTGCGGGAAGGAATATCAGGCGTTTGAGCAATCGTCATGTTATGTATCTACTTCAAGTATTAATGGAAAAACTCGTTAATCAAGTCGGGGGGTTGATGGTTTTTAGTTCAAAAAGCCAATCAGGCATTCACATAAGCGGTTTTCACGGTGGTGTAGAACTCGGCGGCATACCTGCCCTGCTCGCGTGGCCCATAACTGGAGCCCTTACGACCACCAAAAGGAACGTGATAATCTACCCCGGCAGTCGCCAGGTTCACCATCACCATGCCTGCTTGGGCATGGCGTTTGAAATGTGTGGCCAGTTTCAGTGAAGTGGTTACGATCCCGGCACACAGGCCAAAGCAGGTATCGTTAGCCAGTTCAAGGGCATGCTCATAATCAGTGGCACGAATCACGGCGGCAACCGGCCCGAAAATTTCTTCCCGTGCAATGCGCATCCTATTGTCCACATCCACAAACAGGGCCGGAGACAGGTAGAATCCGTCATGCTGGCGTTGCAAGCGCTCGCCCCCATACACCAGGCGCGCGCCTTCTTCCACACCAATATTGATATAAGACAGGTCGGTTTCCAGCTGATTCTGGTCAACCACGGGGCCAATATCGGTGCCCGCGGCCAGCGCATCATCCACGTTCAGGGCAGCCAGACGTTCTTGCATGGCCTGGACAAAACGGTCATGAATACCAGGCGTGACAATCAGCCGTGAAGAGGCCGTGCAACGCTGCCCCGTTGAAAAATAGGAGCCCTGGATCGCGCATTCCACCGCCACATCCAGATCGGCATCATCAGTAACAACCAGCGGGTTCTTGCCGCCCATTTCCAGCTGCACCTTGCCCATGCGGGCCACCACTTTGGCCGCAATAGCCTGCCCGGTGACGACCGAACCGGTAAAAGAAACCCCGTCCACATCCTGGCTGCTCACGATTGCTTCGCCCACCACCGAACCACGTCCCATCACCAGATTCAGTACACCGGCAGGCAAACCCGCCCGTGCCAGGATATCCACCAGCGTCCATGCACTGGCTGGTACCAGTTCAGCCGGTTTGAAAACAACGGTATTACCGTATGCCAGGGCAGGTGCGATTTTCCAGGCAGGGATGGCAATCGGGAAGTTCCAGGGCGTGATAATACCAATGACGCCTAAAGGTTCGCGGGTAATTTCAATATCCACCCCGGGGCGTACCGAAGGCAGTTTTTCACCGGCCATGCGCAAGACTTCTCCGGCAAAAAAGCCGAATATCTGCCCGGCACGGGCCACTTCGCCAATTGCTTCAGGCAATGTTTTGCCTTCTTCACGGGCCAGCAGCCGGCCCAGCTCATCTTTGCGGGCCAGAATTTCGGCCGAGGCACGGGCCAGGATATTGGAACGCTCTTGCATGGAAAACATGGCCCAGGCTGGGAACGCATCCCTGGCAGACTGAATGGCAGTTTTCGCCTGCTCAAGATCCGCCTGTCCAAAATCGCCAATAATGTCTTTAATATTGGATGGATTACGGTTGGTGCTGACTGATTCAGCGCTCACCCACTGACCACCTATATAGTTCTTAAATAATTGTGTACGCATATGAACCCGATAATTTGAAACCGGACTGCCTGTGAAAATGTGATTGCAGCCTTATGGTTTCGCAGTATATGGCATGCCAATGAATCCACCCATGCGCCCGGTACATACCAGCTTTGCCATACAGCCGTTTAGCTGCCCGCACATAGACACCCTGCTTTGCAGAACATTGGAGGAAGCAGTTCTGGGTAGTACACTAGAGACTTTCATCCCTAACTACGGAATCATGCAAACATGAAATACCTGCTCCAAGTTGACTTCCCCTACACCGGCCCCTGGGGTCAGGAAATGACCCGAACAATGAATGAGCTGGCCCAATCTATTGCGAAAGAACCCGGTCTGATCTGGAAAATATGGACAGAAAATGAAAGTGCCAATGAGGCCGGTGGTATTTACCTGTTTCAGGACAAATCCAGTGCCCTGGCCTATCTGGACATGCACGCCGCCCGTTTGAAGAGCTTTGGCATTCCCCATGTGAATGGAAAAATATTTGCGGTGAATGATGACTTGTCCAGAATTGACAACGCACCGGTTTAACCTGCTCCCACCGCTAACCTACCGGTCTGGCGGGGGAGATTTTTACACAGCACCAAGTCCTGGCACCTCAGCCTGGTGCCATCAAGGCCCGGCCAAAGCAAAGCTGGTATGCACCTGATGCATGGTTAAAAACAATAATTTGTCCTATACTTCGCCAAATTCCACATCATGGTAAAAACCACTTACAAGAAACTCCGAATATTTTAATAATGAAACAAACAACCAAAGGAGACCAATAATGAAAATAAAATGGCAACCCTTTCTGGCGGCAGCAGGCATGGCAATAGCCGTTTCAAGCGGCGCTGCCAAGGCAAACTCGTTCCCGTCA
The DNA here is from genome assembly GCF_019132845.1 of Advenella alkanexedens. GTDB lineage: Bacteria > Pseudomonadota > Gammaproteobacteria > Burkholderiales > Burkholderiaceae_B > Advenella > Advenella alkanexedens. The sequence continues at coordinate 26,347 of NZ_JAHSPR010000003.1, forward strand.
CATACCATTACCATGGTGGTGCCCTGGCCACCCGGCGGCCCTTCAGACATGGGGGCCCGCCCTCTGGCCGCACATATGCAAAAAGTACTGGGCCGCCCGGTTGTCATTGAAAACCAGGCCGGAGAAAGTGGTAATGTTGGCAGCAATATGGTGGCCAACGCCAGACCCGATGGCCACACCTTGTTATTTACGTCCAGCGGCCCCATCGTCATCAATCCCTATCTAAACGCGACAATGCCTTATGACGCCCAGAAAGACTTCACGCCCATCAGCAGCCTGTTGCAAGTGCCACTGGTATTGGTGGTGAACCCAAGCGTTCCGGCCCACAATCTGCAGGAACTGCTGACATACATCAAGGGGCAGAACGGCAACTTTCATTGGGCTTCTGCCGGCAATGGCACCACGCAACATCTGGCGGGCGAGCTGTTTCGGATAAACGGCAAGCTGGATATGATCCATGTCCCTTACAGAGGCACCGCACCGGCCATCGCAGACCTTCTGCGAGGCCGCGTCACGATGATGTTCGACAGCACCATTGCCATTGTGCCGCATATCAGGGCAGGCAAAGTGCGCCCTATCGCCATTACCAGCCCTGAACGCTCCAAGCTCTTGCCCAACGTACCCACGTTTGCCGAAGCCGGGCTGCCAGACGTGAAAATCTCTGCCTGGTACGGCCTGTTTGCACCTGCCAACACATCAACGAATGTCATCAACAAACTGAACTGGACCATCCTTGATTTCATGCAAACAAAAGAATACAAACGCATTCAGGATGAAACCGGTTCTGGCTCCGTACACGATACCCCTGAAGATTTCGCGGCTTTCATCAAACAGGAAGCCATCAAATGGCAAAACCTTACCAAGACTACCGGCACCAAAATTAATTAAAAACCGTTCACCCTATCCAGGGCAAACGGCTAGCACGTTAAACAACGAAGATTTTTTTAACGGGCGGCAACCGTTTCAGGCACATAAATCATGCGCCCGTCATCAAGCCGGTAGGTAATGCCGGCTTTTACACCCTGCCCCTGCCCGATTTCACCATTGGACTCATAACGGGTCAGCTCTTCACCCTCTTTAATCGTCATGGACATATTGGCCTTGCCAGGATTTTCAATCACAATCACATCCTGGGCGGCATACGGATTAAGCGGGTTAAGGGCAACCACCACCATCAAAATACCAATCACCACCAGAAACAGGTCAATCATATTAACCACCGAAAGGATGGGATCGTCTGCGTCATCAGATTCCAGAAATCGCATGCTTAGGCCTCCTGCATGACAAGCAGGCCCTGGCGTTCCAGCTCACGCAGTTCCTGTAACAGCCAACGCCGCCGCACCGTCAAAATGAAAAACGTAATGCTGGCGGCAATCAATGCCAAAATAACCGCAGAAAAAGCGGTCACCAGGTTCTCGCCAACACCGGCGGCATTGCCCCCGCCAAGCGCCAGCAAGGCTGGCCCCATGGGTATCATGGTGGCAATCAAACCCAGCATGGGTGCCGTGCGCGACACAATACGCAACAGTTCCAGGCGATGCATAATCCATAGTTCCAGATCATCTGCAGTGCCACCATGGCTGGCATGCCGCCGGCGTAGCACCCATTGCGCACGTTGCTGGCGTCTTTGCCACCACTCAACCGCAAAGCCACCCAGCGAAGCGAAGGAATACAACAGGCACAACAAAATCATTACAAGTACGGGTGCAAGGAAAAGACTGGCAAGTTCGTACAGGCCTGATTCAAGAAAGTTCATTTAATACTCCAAAAAAAATTATGCATGCGCATGCCCTGTACGGGTCCCGCGCCATTGGCGCAGGGCACCATACAAGGTGGCTGCCCCCAACAGGACAAATGAAAAAACCAGCATCCAGGGAAACGATGGCGGTGCCGTTTCCACCGCCTGCATAACCTGGCCACTAACCACAGACGGTGCCTGGGTGTCGGCGGCAGAAGCGGAGTCAGGTGTTGCGGCATCCATTTCTGCAGCCGCTTGCACCAGGCCAAAGCCCTGGGCCATGTCCGCCACAAAAGCCTGTGTCAGCGAATCTCCGGCCGTGACATCGAACTGCTGCACCAGTTCCTGCCAGCGCTCGGCCAGCGCCTGCCGGGTGGCTTCGGGCGCATCCCAATAGCCTTTGCGTATGGCTTCGGCCATGCGTTCCAGCAACTGCGCCTGGGCGGTTGGGTTGTGTTGCTCAAACCACTCATTCGTACCCAATTGGCGGGTATCTTCAATATAAGTGTCGAAGATGGCCTGCCATTGATCGGGCCGCACGGTAGCCGGGTCTACGGCCTGCCAGCCAAACAGGTTGTTAACCGTATCCACAACCTCCAGCGTACCGGCATAACCTTCAGTTTGCATGCCCTGTATCCAGTGCGGATTCAGGTATCTGACCCGCATTTCGTTGGAAAGAAAGGCTTGCATGGAAGTGGTCTTGGGTTCTTTGTGGCGCAAATCAGAGATATACAGTGGTGGGCTTTTGCCATCCAGATGCCGGATCGCCACCGACAGCCCACCCAGAAATTCAAATGGGTGGTCGGTGGAAAGCACGCCATGTATATTTGAGGTGCGTGACATGACCGCTGCATCGGTGCCCCGCAACTGGGCCGCCAGCAGGTTGACCGAAGACGGCTTGATGGCCCAGCCTTCACTGCCATAGGCATACTGCATGCGACTCAGGAACTGCCCGGCCAAGGCGGCATCCCCTTCCCACTGGGTGGATTGCTGCATCATGCCGGGCAGGCCCGTGCCATAATTGCCCGGCGCACTGCTGAAAATCCGATAGCGGGCAGCCTGCCCGGCCTCGTTTGCAGACATGCCCGATGCCAGCAATTCAGCCGTGATCCGCTTTGTATTGGACGCAACCGGATTATCCGGTTCGTCCAGCTCCGCAAGCCGATTCATGGCCTCGGCCAGCAAGCGCATAAAACCGTCAAACTGATCCCGGTACACACCCGTTGTCTGAATGACAACATCAATACGCGGCCGGCCCAGCGTAGTGGCAGGAATGATCTCCAGACGGGAAATCCGGCCATTGCGCGCCCATACCGGTTTCAGACCCAGCGCCTGTAAAACCTGCCCTTCGGTAATGCCTTGATGACGCACCGCCTCACCCGCCCACAGGCTGAATGCCAGGCGTTGGGGCCAGACGCCCTGATGCTCGCTGCGATAAGTATCCACCAGCTGCATCAATGCCGTGCCACCGCTTTCATAAGCGGCAGGCGTGGGCAATTTATCGGGTTCCAGCGCATACAGATTACGGCCGCTGGCCAAACCGGGACGGCGTATGGGATCGCCCCCCGGCCCCGGCAACACGAAACCGCCCGACAAGCCGCTTAATAACGCTTCCATCTCGCCGGTATCAGCCAGGCCTGCGTCCAGCTCTTGGGCACGCCGCAGATGCGCCTGAAGTTCAGGCACAGCCGTGGCAATATCTTCACCCTCACGCAAGTAACGGCTCAGGGTTTGATAAGGAACACTGCTTTGCAGCTTCGTGAAATCTTCCGCCAACACCCCATCCGGCAAGCCCAGCGCCTCATAAAAAGGCTGTCCCAGCTGTTGCATCACCACGAAAAGCCGGTGCTCCGGCGCAGAAGGCTGGCCAAAACGATGCAGCCCCAGTGGCATGGCGGTTTGGGCCAGTGACTGCAAGTGATCGTGCAAAACCTGCAGAAAACCCGAAAAATCCTCACGTGCCTGGCTTTCCTGCCAGCCCAAATCCTGAATCAGGCTGGAATCACGTGTGGCGGCCAGGATTTTTTCCATGACCGCCTGCTGCACGGCACCTTCGTCCAGCTGCTCATACTCCTCTATAAGCGTCAGCATATCGCGCAGTTCGTCATAAAGCCCTGCCGGTGCGAAAGGCGGTGTTTGATGACTGATGGACACCGCCCTGCCCCGGCGCCGCGTTTGTAGCGCCTCACCGACGTTATCCTGGATATAAGGGTAGAAAACAGGTAAATCTCCCAATGCCAGGAAGGGATAGTCACGCATGGAAAGCCCCCTGTCCTTGCCGGGCAACCATTCCTGGGTGCCATGCGTGCCCAGATGGATCAGGGCGTTGGCACTGAACACTTCGCGCACCCACAAATAAGCCGCCATGTACAAATGATCGGGTGCTTTCGATTCATCGTGGTAATGACTGCCCATTTCCGCGGCCCTGGGCATTTGTGGCATGATCACCAGCTTACCCAACTTCATTCTGGGAATCACGAACGCAGGCACGCCATCCACCGTGCGTACCGCCCAATGGTCTGCCGGATTCCCCCAAACCGCCATGCCCTCGCGTGGCCCGGCCGGCAGTTTGTCCAGCCATGCCTGGTATTGTGACACCGGCAGCACCGCTGCCAGGTCACGGGCCAGCAGGTCTTCTGGCGGGCTGCTTCGGTACAGCATGGACAGCATGGCCTGGCCTTTTTCAATCATGTCGACTTCCTTGATGGGATCAATGTCGTAGCCCGCCTGCTTCAGCGCCCCGGTAATATTTTCAATACTGACCGGGACATTCAGGTGGGAAGCACCAAAATTGCGCTCACCGGGTGGGTAATTCCAGAACATCAGTGCCAGCTGCCTGTCGCTGGCAGGCTTACGGCGCAACTCAATCAACTTGCGCAATTTATCCAGCAAACCGTCCACCTGTTCGGCCATGGGCACCGCTGCTCCGTCCTGCAAGACAGACAGCACCATCGGGTCGCTCATGCCCCAGGTTTCAGGAATGGCCATAAAGATCGGCACAACCCTTTGCGCCACACCACTGGGCGCTGCCAGCCATTGGACCTGATCACCCTCACGATAGGTCAGGGTCTGGATCGCGGGGATACCCAGTTGCGCCAGTTCGGCAGCGCGCTCGGTGCTGTTCTGCGTCATGCGCAGGTTGACCATCGCATCGGCACCGGCCGGCTTGACCACTTTCGTCAACGCCTTGGGGTCGTTACTGTCATACCAGAAGGCAACAGGCAAGATGTTTCTGGCTTCAGATGCGGCAATCAGGGCATCAATAAGCTGCGTCTGCATGTCACTGACCACGCCATTGTGAATCAGGAAGGCAACGTGGCCAACGGGCTGGGGCATGCGTGCCCGGGCCCAGGCCAGGTAAGGCTCAAGCGACTCGAATACCTGCGGGGCGGCCGGATGATAAAACCCCGTCTCAGGCACCGGTTCGGCAGCCGGCAGCGAGGCAATGGAACGGCCTTCGGCAAGGTCTTTGGCGGCCTGGAAAAACAAGCCGTAATTGCCGGTACCGCCGTTGGTGTAATAGCTGGACAGTTGCCGGGCCTGTTCGGCCGTCATGCCACCAAAGTCTTCAACACGGCTGCCAACCCTGAGCCAGGGGATATTCCCCATCTTCAGATTTTCGCCAATCGCGCCATCCACTTCGGCACGGGCACTGGGGCGCGGTGTATCCAGCACCACCAGGCTGGCGGCCAGCAACCATTGCCCGGCAGGTGCACCTATCGTCCCAACATCCACATGCTCAAGCCGGACACCGGCACGTTCGGCAATCGGAGCCAGCACCTGAAATTTGGCCGGTAGCACCGAACGGTTGGTGACCACCTTGACAAGCGGAGCAGAAACGTCAGCTGCCGCCTGGGCCGGGACAAGCCCGGCACCCCCCAAACACCACCACAACAATATCCATAAGTTAAGCATAAACTTGCGCATAGGATCAGAACCTCATTTCCATACCAACAAACAGGCGACGTCCTTCATCACTGAACACATAATCTGCGGACTCATCGGCCAGACGCTTGTCAGTGAGGTTTTCGATACCTGCATGCAAGGTCACATGACGGTTGACATCGTAACTGCCGTACAGGGAAAGGATTGAATAGGCAGGCTGATACCCCGACCCTGAAGTCGTCCGTTGTGAACCGACATACTGCCACCTGAGGCTGGCGTCCCAGTCATCTGCCGGTTGCCAGTTCAATGTGGCATTGGCGGTATGGCGCGGTCGGTCCGTCAGGCGCGTTTTGCTGGTGCGATCCACCGCATCCAGATAGGTATAGTTGGTTTTCAGATGCAGGTTCCAGGGCAGCTCAACCCCAAAGACCAGCTCCAGGCCGCTAATGCGAGCCTTGTTGATGTTAATGTACTCGTACGTTTTGAGTTTGCCGCCACACCCGGACACACAGTTGCTATCAATCAGGTCATCCACCTGATTCAAAAACAGCATGGCATTGGCCTGCCAGCGGTCACCGGTATAATCAAACCCCGCTTCATACGACACCGAGGTCTCGGGCTTCAGGTCTGGGTTGCCGAAGATTTCTGAACCCCGCCCCCATGTACCGCGATATCCGGGTGACAGCTGTTTAAGTGTGGGAGCCCGAAAACCCTTGCCCACACCACCCTTGAAAACCAGCTCATCATTGAAGTGATACAGTACATAGGCACGCGGACTGGTCTGCCAGCCATAATTGGGATGATGATCGAAACGGCTACCCAGCAGCAACTCCCAGTTTTCCCCCAGCATCATTTCATCCTGCAGGAAGAAAGCCTTGTGAGTGGCATTTTCCCGACCGGACGCATTCACGGTGGGGTCTTCCAGGATTTCCTTGCGCAATTCACCGCCCAGCGTAACGGTGTGTCCGGCCAATGGCTCAAAGCTGATCATGCCGCTGGCAACCTTATCGGTAAACTGGTGCGGGCCGGTGCTGCCACCGTCTGTCCGGTCATTGACACGCTTGAGGTTGGAGCGGTACACCTTGACTTCACTTTTCCCCCAGTCCCAGTCTCCGGAATGAGACAGGGAAAGGCGCTGCCGGCGAATATTGTCATCTGAACGGTAAGTGGTGCTATTGCGCCAACGATCTTCTTTGCCGACACTCATGGTGGCGTCCAGGCGTTGCCTGTCATCAGGGGTCCAGGTTAATCCCACCGTGCCCAACAGGTCTTTCCGGTACCCCATGGAGGTCTCATGAAAAGCCGTGGGCGTTGCACTTTGAGGCGTGTATAAGGCCTGCGTATGTTGATATTGCCCGGACACCGTCAGGCCAAGCACGTCCTGTACCAGTGGACCTGAAATATAGGCACCCAGACGGTGACGGTCACCGCCCCGACTGGTGCGGGGAAAAACGCCATCGGCAGAAAAAACACTGACCCACTCATCGGTGGCACGTCGTGATATCACGTTGACGACTCCCCCAAGCGCCTCGGAACCGTAAAGCGAAGACATGGGACCACGGACAATTTCAATACGTTCAATGGCTTCCGCCGGCATCCAGCCGTGTTCAAAATCCGAACCAAAAATAAGGGGACCCGACTGGTTGATACGCATGCCGTCATACAGGACCAGGGTGTGGTCTGTTTTCATGCCGCGGATTGAAATACCCTTGCCATTAATGCCAACGCTACTCAACGTAACACCAGGGGTGCCCTCCACCGCCTGAGCCACATCATAAATCGGCCGATGACTCAGCTCCTCGCTGTTTAACACCGTGACACTGGCGGGTGCATCCTCCAACAAACGCTCGCTTGCCGATGCCGTTACCACAATGGGCTCCAATTGGGTAACACTGGCAACGCTGGTATTGGCCCAGGCAGTACCAAATAGGGCACCGGCTACCGTAGGGCAGGCCAAAACAGACAGGCGAAAACGTGATAGGCAAATAAAATTAAAATCTGTCATTTGTGAATTTATATATCTATTTATATTTATAGGTAACAAAGCACGGACGTAAACTGATTGTGACGCCGGACGTTACCAGAGTCTGTAATAGACGATTGTTACCGATGCATTGACCGATTCACGGATCGCCGGAAAGACTTAATGCCTGGGCGCGGGCCTGATATTTGAAGCAGGTGCAAGAACAGGCAATAGCACAACCGGCCTGACGCTGTCGCGTAAGCGGGAATGGACAATAAACACAAAAAAACCTCGGAAAACGATCGTCAAGGCATGATTGAGGCGAACACAATCACTGGCAAAAAGTTAACCGAGGCTTAAAGGAGGGGCACGGGAGCCCAGCGGCGGGCCCAGGGCGGGCAAAGGAGGGAGTGCTTCATTGCCATGTAGCAATGGGGCAGGACGTTGCGTAACGAACGTCACCAATGCAGGCGCTTCCGATGCGGGGATTAATACCTGCGATGCAAGCAGGCAAAATGAGCAATTCTGATTGTCAAAATAATCGCCTGACGATGGCTCGACCGGCTGTCCGTTTGCATCCACCAGGATGGTGCTTGTACCGGCAACGGTACAAATGGTAATGGAAAATCTGCCGTCACGGGCGCCGGAAAAGTCGGGCATATAGCCCACAGGAATCAGCGCCCGGCACAGGAACGACAAAACCGTCAGGCAAAAAAGCATTTGCCAGACGCGTGTCATCTTGTATCGAGGTTGATCCTGAAAAATTCGCATAGTCCGCAACTATATCATATTCACCGCCTCACCCCAATGCTGAAATCAGACAAATTATTGCCCTTCACACAACCGGGACACCTGCCCATATGTCATGTTTGTGTCTTGTCATTGTCATATTCGCGTGCTAGGATCATGCAACGCTTAAATAACATTTAATTCAGCTATCTATGTTTATCCTACTTCAATTGAACCCAACTTATGGCTTCTGACACGGAACCACCCAGTACGAGGCTGGCCTGCGCCAGCCAGATTTCGATTGCCTTTTCCCCTGCCCGCCCCGCTACACCTCATAGCCTGCTTCGGACCCATCCATCCCGGGCCAATGTCACTGTACGCCTGTTTGCCTTGTCACGCCTTTACCCGAAAACACAATGATTGAACTGCTCATGGACCCCACCGCCTGGATCGGTCTTGCCACGCTTGTCGTTCTTGAGATCGTCCTTGGCATTGACAACCTCATTTTCATCGCTATCCTGGTTGAAAAGCTGCCCCCTCACCAGCGGGACAGGGCCCGTGTCATCGGCCTTGGACTGGCGTTACTCATGCGACTGGGCCTGCTTTCAGTCATTTCCTGGATCGTCACGCTCACCACCCCCCTGTTCAGTCTCTTCGGGCATGGTTTTTCAGGCCGCAGCCTGATATTGCTGGTCGGGGGGCTCTTTCTGCTTTTCAAGGCCACCACGGAACTCCACGAACGGCTTGAGGGGGTTTCTCACAAAGGGTCTGCCTCAGGCGGTTACGCCAGCTTTGGCGTTGTCGTCACACAAATTGTGGTCCTGGATGCCGTATTCTCCCTGGATGCAGTCATCACCGCCGTTGGCATGGTCGACAAGTTGCCAGTCATGATGGCGGCGGTCATCATCTCCATCGGTGTCATGCTGATCGCCTCCAAACCGCTGACGCGCTTCGTGAACGCACACCCTACGGTTGTCGTACTGTGTCTGAGCTTTCTGCTCATGATTGGTTTAAGCCTGTTCGCTGAAGGCCTGGGCTTTCATCTACCCAAAGGTTATTTATATGCGGCCATTGGCTTTTCTATCATGATTGAAGCCCTGAACCAGATCGCCCGACGCAATGTTGTCCGAAAACAGGCCCGTTTCCCCATGCGTGAGCGCACTTCAAAAGCGGTTCTTCGCCTGCTGGGTGGACGCCAGTCAGAAGAGGAACACATCGGAGAGCTACCTGATGTCCCTGAAGACATAATGCCTGCCGCCTTTGCCCCGGAAGAACGCAGCATGGTCAGCGGCGTCCTGACACTGGCCGAACGCAACGTGCGATCCATCATGACGCACCGCTCTGATATCTCATGGGTGAACCTGGATGAAGATCCTGAAAAAATCCGTGAAAAACTGCTTGAAGTGCCCCATGGTTACTTCCCGGTCTGCCGTGGAACCATTGATAATGTTATTGGGGTGGCCCGTGTGAAAGACCTGCTTGGCGACCTGATCCGCGAAGGCAAAATCAATGAAAAAAACAGCTTGCGCACCCCAATCTACGTGCCGGAATCCATCACGGCCATCAACCTGATCGAAACCTTGCGCAGGGCCAGCGGGCAAATCGTTCTGGTCAGTGATGAATTTGGTGAACTCATGGGTGTGGTTTCACCCATCGACATCCTTGAGGCCATTGCCGGTGAGTTCCCCGACGAAGACGAAACCATGGAAATCCAGGCAACCGGACCCGGGCAATGGACAGTGGCAGGCTGTGCCGACCTGCATCAGCTGGAAATTGCGCTCCAGACAGAAGGCCTGGTTAGCGCGGAAGGTGACTATGCATCCCTGGGGGGTTATATGATCAGCCGGTTTGGCCGCCTGCCCAAAGAAGGAGAAACCCTGATCCATGAGCAGCTTGAATTACGGGTGGCAAGCATCGAAGAACAACGCATTGACACCGTTCATATACGCAAACTGGACCCGCCCAACTCAATCGAAACCTGATTCTGCCATATCCTGTTTCGGGTACCCCCGTACGGACATGGCAGAACTGGCCGATACCAATTAAGGCTTGACCGCGGCACCCGTAAAGTCACGGTCACGCAATATGTCCGGTTTCAGGAAGTCTTTATGGCCCACATTGTCGTGGTCACCCAGAACCTTACCGTTATATTCAGTGCCATACATCGTGTGCTTGTGAAAGGTTTCCAGATACTTCTCACGGGTTTCTTTAATATTACCGGTATAACGGGGATCTTGCGGACGCTCCTGGCTATCAATGTATTGCGCAATATCCCAGGCTTCCTGGTCTGACAGCGTATTAGGCTGACCCAGGGGCATATTGTGTTTGGTAAAACCGGCCAGGGTAAATACGCGCGAAATGCCGGCACCCCAGTTATAAGAGTCATCACCCCATAAGGCAGGGAAAATCACCTTGCCATTCTCGGTTTGACCGGCACCATCAGCACCATGACAAACAGTGCAATTAGCTTCATAAGCCACTTTACCCCGGGCGGCATCCGGCTTCAGTTCAGGATCGGCCGGCTTGGGAAAGCCACGGCCATAAATTTTATCTTTGGAGAACATAGGCACACCGGTTGCCAGCCACTGATGGTACAGGGACAGGGCCAACATATCGTCACTGCCATAGGCAGGTGGTTTTCCGTTCATTGAATACGTAAAACAGCCGGCAATCCGTTCTTCAAGATTATTCACATGACCGTTTTTGGGGCGGTAAGCAGGCAAGTCGATGGCTGCAGGCCATACCGGCCCACCATAAGGCATCCGCCCGTCTGCCAGGTGGCAGCTTGAACAATTCATATTATTGAACACGTTTTTGCCGCGCAACTGTTGGGTATTAACGAATAAATCATGACCGCGCCGGATGGCTTCTTTCATTTTCGGATGCAAATCAGTGTTTTCCAGCTCGTCAATGGAGGGAGGAATATGAACCAACTCGTTTTCAGTAGGTAAAGCGGCGCCTTGCACCATTTGTTTCACTATTTCCAGCTCGGCCGGTGTCAAATCCTTGCCTTGTTTGGTAAAAGAAGTGGCTTGGGCGCCTGTCGCTGAAAAAACCAACGCAGCCGCAACCAATACTGAACTGAATTTAATACGATGTTTCATGCCTGCTTCCCCTTACTTTTGTTCCTGCACCGGCTGCTGTGCCAGCCATGCCGCTACTGCCTGTGTATCGTTGTCATCAAGACGCTTGGCAATACTTGCCATTAACCCTTGTGGGTCATTGATACGGGTACCGTTTTTCCATGCCTGGATTTGCTGCACGATGTAAGCAGGCTGCTGTCCTGCCAAAACGGGGAAGTCGGCACCATTACCCTGGTTACCGGGCCCATGGCAGCTTTTGCAGCTCACGATATAACGCTCCCAGTCTCCTTGCAAAGCCAACTGTTCGCCCCGCTTCAACAATGCCGCATCAGCGGCAACGGGTGTAATTTCAGGAACCGGCAAACTGGCATAATAACTGGCCACATCAGCTATTTGTTCGTCATTCAGCATAGAGGCAAAAGCCACCATAGACGCATTTTTGCGGGTGCCGTCCTTAAACGCTTTCAATTGTGCAATCATATAGTCCCGGTTCAGGCCGGCCAGACGGGGCCAGGATTCGCCCTGGGGCAGATTCATGCCAGCGCCATTGGCCTGGTGACAGGCCACACAGGTGGCTGAAACCGTTTTACCCCTGGCAATGGCCTCTGCGTTGATGGTATCGGCAGCCATGGCCGAAGGCAAGGCCAGCGTCCACCCGCCGGCCACCCAGGCACCGGCCCGTATTAATCGAACTAATGAATAACGCATAATCGAATTATTCCCCCTCTGAAATACAAAATAAAAAGCACAGACACTTAATATTCAATATAACCAATATGCATATGCTTATCACAAAAAAGCATAATGATATATATTAACGACTCAAAATCCAAATTAAATACGACCTGTCTTCATTTATTCAGGGTTTATACCAGTGTTATCAGTACTCCTGCTGCCATCCTATTGCCGTCACCTGACAAGCCTGCGCTTTTCACCTTTATCATTGTTCCTCTTATGAAACAATCTGGTCCATTTTGGTGGTTTTTCAGTACCGGTGTCTTGTGTATAGTGGAACAATACGATTAATCCCCCAATTTCCGGTATTGCAAGCAGCATGCTGCGGATGAGGCATACCGGCAAGGAGCAAAACATGAACACCAGCCACAGCACCGTTACCCACCCTCGTAAGGTTGAACATATTATTGCCGGCCAGCCCACCTCTGATGGCGCGGGCGTGAAACTGACCCGGGTGCTTACCCAAAACCTGCAACGCCGGCTTGACCCTTTCCTGATGCTGGACAATTTTGGCAGCGATAAAGCCGACGACTACATTGCCGGTTTCCCCGACCACCCGCACCGTGGTTTTGAAACCATCACCTACATGATTGCCGGACGCATGCAGCACCGTGACAGCGCTGGCAACGAAGGGCTGCTGGAAAATGGCGGTGTGCAGTGGATGGTGGCTGGCAAGGGAGTCATCCACTCGGAAATCCCGCAACAGGAAGAAGGCGTCATGGAAGGCTTCCAGCTGTGGCTGAACCTGCCTGCCCGCAACAAAATGACCCAACCCTGGTACCGGGACATTAAAGCCGAAGAACTGCCCAAATTTCGCACACCGGAAGGCGTTGACGTAACGGTGATTGCCGGTAGCAGCCATGGTGTTGCCGGTGCCGTTACACGCGAAACCACCGAACCGCTCTACCTGGATCTGCATATGCCAGCCGGCAGCCGTTTCGAACAACTCCTGCCCGCCAGCCATAATGCCTTTGTTTATGTTTATCGTGGGGAAGTGTCCATTGAAGGAAAAGCGGTACCGGTGCAACGCATGGCTATTCTGGAAAACCAGGCACAGGCCGATGGTGTGGTGATTCAGGCCAGTGCCGACACCCGGGTACTGCTGATTGCCGGCCAGCCCCTGAATGAACCCATTGCCCAATATGGACCTTTTGTCATGAATACCCAGGAGGAACTGTATCAGGCCTTGCAGGATTTTCGTGACGGAAATTTTGCGGAAACAGCATCCTGACGCAAAGGAAGAAACTGCTTTTTTTTTCACAAAGCGGATCGGGATTGGCCCCTGGATGGCTGGTCTCAGAAGGTGACCAAGCACCCGTCCGCCTGACTGTAGCATGCAGATACATGTTCAATGCTATGATTGGACATAAACGATTACCCCGTTTAGTTCACTGAAAGCGTCCTTCGGGCAAAGCCGCAAGGCCTCTGCCCCATAACAACTCCAGAGCAATCAAAGCATGATGAAAAACGGCAATAATTCTTCTTCAGGCAATTCATTCAACAATACGCCGGGACGCCCCGATGGCGCCCGGCTGCCACAACGCAATTTCTGGCTCATCATTTTACTGATCCTTGTAGTCAATTATGTGGTCACCCAATGGCTTTTGCCCGGTGCCAACCAGGCAATCCCAGTGCCATACACCACCTTCAAAGAACAGGTTGCGCAAGGCAATGTCCAGTCGATTCACAGCCAGGGCCAGCTCATCCAGGGACAATTCAACCATCCGGTCACCCTGCCTCCTGCTGAAAACGCAGCCCAGCCGGCAGCCTCGGCTCCCCCCCGCAACGTCACAACATTCTCTACCGTTGTACCCGACTTCACCGACCCCGGACTGGCCTCCTTTCTAGCCAGCCATAATGTCAGGATTAACGCCTCGCCAGCCCAAACCGGCAGCTCGCTAAGCAACCTGCTGTTCGGTTTCGGACCGGTACTGCTGATTATCCTGTTTTATGTATGGCTTTACCGTCGTGCCTCCAGGCAGACCGGTGGCGCACTGGGTGGCAGCATGTTTGGCTTGGGGAAAAGCAAGGCCCGCCGCTATGACCATGAGCAGGCTAAAAAAGTCACATTTGAGGATGTCGCCGGTATTGATGAGGCCGAAAACGAACTGGTTGAAATTGTTGATTTCCTGAAAAACCCCAAAAAATACACGGCACTGGGTGCCACTGCCCCAAGAGGCATATTGCTGGTGGGAGCACCGGGCACCGGTAAAACCCTGCTGGCCAAAGCCGTGGCAGGCGAAGCCAATGTTCCTTTTTTCTCCATGAGCGGCTCAGAATTTGTTGAAATGATTGTCGGTGTGGGTGCTGCCCGCGTCAGGGACTTATTCAAGCAGGCGCGCGAACATGCCCCCTCCATTATTTTCATTGACGAAATCGACTCCATCGGCCGTGCCCGGGGTCAGGCCGTATTGGGCGGGGCCAGCGAACAGGAACAGACCCTCAACCAGATTCTGACTGAAATGGATGGCTTTTCGGGTAAGGAAGAAGTGATTGTGCTGGCGGCCACCAACCAACCAGACATTCTTGACAAGGCACTGCTACGAGCAGGCCGCTTTGATCGCCGGGTCGTGGTGAACCTGCCCGACAAAACCGGTCGTGAAGCCATTTTACAGGTTCACACCCGCGACAAACCCCTGGCGCAAGACGTGGATTTAATGGAAATCGCCGCCTCCACACCCGGTTTATCCGGTGCGGACCTTAAAAACCTGAGCAATGAGGCGGCACTGCTTGCAGCCAAACGCGAGCAACATGAAATCCACCTGAAGGATTTTATGGACTCCCTTGAAAAAATCATGCTGGGCCCAGAGCGTCCCATTATCCTGAGCCAGGCCGACCGTGAGCGAATTGCCTATCATGAAAGCGGCCATGCCATTCTTGGCCTGGTCGTACCCGGTGCCGATCCGGTCAACCGGGTCAGTATCGTGCCACGTGGCCAAGCGCTGGGCGTCACCTACCAGCGCCCGCCGGCAGACCGCTACAACTACCCCGAAGCCTATTTGCGGGCACGCATTATTGGCATGCTGGGCGGACGGGCGGCCGAAGAGATCGTTTACGGCACCAAAACCACCGGCGCTGAAAATGATATTGAACAGGTTACCGAACTGGCACAAAACATGGTAACCCGTTGGGGCATGAGTGAAAAACTGGGCATGGTAAAACTGGCCGCCAGCCAGAACCCTTACCTGGGTGTGGCACAACGGCAGCTTGACGGTGTAAGCGAACAAACCGCCGCCCTGATTGATGAAGAAGTGCATAAAATCATCAATGAGAGCCATGAGCAGGCCAAGCAATTGCTTCGCGATCATCGCCAGCAGCTGGATGCGCTGGTTGCCGCCCTGCTAGAGCGCGAAACGCTGGACGAACAGGAAATTCTGGATGTGACCGGCCTGCCACCGGCCCCCGCCCTGAAAGATCTACCCAACCAGGCCAAACTTGAAGCTTGAAACCAAAATCATTTTCCGGCTGACCGACACGGTCAGCCGCCCCCCTGACCCCGCTGTATATTTCGCTTTATTTTCATATCATTAACAAACAACGCAAAGTATGTTACAATGCCATATTGTCGTCGCTATGATGGCGTAATATTCAACGGGTATCGTTAATCCAACCACTTGTTCGCCAAGTGCTAACCACTTATTCCTCAAGCATTAATTTTTAATGCTTAAAGAATTTCACCCAGTCCCTGACTAACCCCAGGCAGCTATACCGGCTATACGCTATACATCTTTTCCCCTTGCGGAAAAAATACGCTACATCCCGATACCCGCCAGCGCCACGGCGCCTATCCATGCATACCGCTTTTGTTGAAGCTTGCGGCCCAGCCCGTTCATGCATGTTATTTTTCAATCACACAGGAGATTTATCTATGGCCAAAGAAGCATTAATAGAAATGAATGGCATGGTAACCGAAGTGCTACCTGACTCCCGCTTTCGCGTCACACTGGATAACGGCCACCCGCTTATCGCCTACACCGGTGGCAAAATGCGCAAACACCATATCCGTATTCTGGCCGGTGACAAAGTATCACTTGAAATGTCACCTTACGACATGAATAAAGGCCGAATTACTTTCAGGCATCTGCCAGGTCGCCCGGCAAATGGTGCCGCCACTGGCAACAAGTCGCGCAATCGCCGCTAAAACACATTGGGCGCAATACCCTAATGATATTGCCCCAAACAATCACTTCAGTTCTTCCACCAGCGTTGCCACCAAATGTGCGGCCGGCATTTCCCGCGCCAGGTAAGCCGCCTGCCCGGCCCACTGGGCGGCAAACTCAAAATTGCCCCGGGCATTGGCTGCGGCAATCAATGCCTTGCCAGCATCATAGGTCATGGGGTAACCCGGCGTGGGCGGAGCACCAGCCGATTCAAGATCTGTCATCATGCGGTTAACAATACCCCTGGCGGCACGACCCGAAATAACCGTGGTAACGGCCGTATGCAAGGCCCGCCCGCTTTTCAGGTTGGCACGGTAAGCCGCATTGGCGGATGACTCGGGGCACAGCACAAAGGCCGTGCCCATCTGGGCAGCACAGGCCCCCAGTTTTAAGACGGCCTTGATGCCACTGCCATCCATAATCCCTCCCGCTGCAATAACAGGTAAGCGGCAATTTTTAACCAACAAACGCACCAATGACAGCGTTCCCATGCAGGCATCGCCCTGCTCAGGCTCAAACACCCCCCGGTGTCCACCGGCTTCGTACCCCTGAGCCACAATAAAATCAATGCCTGCCGCTTCTATTTGCCGGGCTTCTTCCAGGGTGGTGGCACTGGCCAGCAAGGTAATTCCCGCCGTTTTCAGGGCCTGTATATAGTCCGTGGAAGGCAGGCCAAAATGAAAACTGACAAAGGCGGGTTTAAGCGCCAGCAGCATATCCAGCATAGGCCGGTTATCCACAAAGGTGTCATAAATTTCATTCAGCTGCGCGGGAGGCGTGGCACCGAACTCATCAAACAGGGGTTTCAAATAAGCCAGCCAGGCCTGTTCCTTCTGCGGGTTTTGCGAGGTTCGCCGATGACAAAACACATTCACGTTAAACGGTTTATGGGTTAAGGCCAGGGTTTGCTCAATCATTTGGCGTGCGCCGGCCGTATCAACCGCAGCCACCCCCAATGAACCCAAAGCGCCGGCATTGGATACCGCCGCAGCCAGGGCCGGTGTGGAAACCCCCGCCATGGGTGCCTGGATAATGGGATATTGGATACCGGGTAATAAAAAAGTGTTGTCTGCCATATTTTAATAGTCCTGAAAACGGTTGATTGTTTTTTCAAAACTACCATAACAGAAAAAAGAGCATTCATGCTATCCCGACAGTATGGTTTTTACCGTGTTTGAAAAGCAGGCAATCCGCACTATACTTGCAAAATAACAATCATCACCCTGGCAGGCATATTCATGAATACGCCTGCCAGCACACCAAAGCAGCGGGACCAAGGAGCCAATTCATGAGTGCAACAAGCAACACCAACCAGCTTTTTTCCCTGAAGGACCAGGTTGCCCTGGTCACTGGTGCCTGTAGAGGCCTGGGCTACCAAATAGCCCATGGACTGGCCAACGCCGGCGCCACCGTTGTGGTACATGCCCGAGACGAGCAACGCGCCAAAGAAACCGCCGGTGCATTCAATAACATGGGCCTGTCGGCCAGCTGGCTATCTTTTGATATTAATGACCACCATTCCCGCCGCGAGGCCTTTTCTCAGATAGAAGAACAATACGGTCGCCTTGATATCCTGATTAACAATGCCAGCATCCGGATTCGTAAAACCCTGCACGACCTTACCCCGGTTGAAATCGAACATATCGTTCATACCAATATCCTGGCCAATATCGGTATTTCCCGCTCGGCCATCGACCTGATGCGCAAAAACCGCCATGGTCGCATCGTGACCATCAGCTCCATTGCCGGCCACGTTATCCGCCATGGCGATTTCATTTATCCCATCACCAAGCAGGCCCTTAATACCATGACCCGTTCCATTGCGGTTGAATATGGTCATGAGGGTATTTTGTGCAATGCGGTTGCACCGGGTATTTTTGATACCGAACACAATGAAGCACTGATCAAAGAGCCCGAAACCATGCGTAAAATCCAGGAACGCAACCCCTTGCAACGCTTGGGCAAACCCGAGGAAATCATCGGCCCCGTGCTTTTTCTGACTTCCCCTGCCGCCTCTTATATCAACGGCCAGATCCTGGCTGTTGATGGCGGGCTTTCCGTGGCTTTTTAATGGTTCTTATCCACTTTAAACGTTTTTAAATACCTTTAACGCTTCCGGCCTGCACCCGTTTTAGATCATCACAAACCGGTATTCCCGCCACGGATATGCGTGGCGGCAACTGCGGCAATTCAAGCGCGACCGTTGGCCCCTTTGACATTCACGGCAACCTGTTCAAGGTCGGCCAGATGTTTGTGCCAGCAGCTAGTCTGGTTCAGCCGGAGTCACCGCTTCAGGTGTGAGGCCTGTACTATCTGGAACAGTCGAGCCCGGCTCTGGATTCGGACTTTCAGGAGCAGACAGGCCAGCGCCGGGCACCGGGCTTTCATTAATCTCTGCCACCGGCATTTGCAAACGCGCCTCTTCCAATTGCAGTCTGGCGGTTTCCAGTCGTGCCTGGGCCTCTTCAGCCAGCAAGCGTGCTTCATCCGCACGGGCTTTGGCCTCATCGGCACGCGCCTTGGCTTCTTCGGTTTTCAGGCGAGCTTCTTCAGTCTTGAGTTTGGCCAGTTCCACATTGGCCTGCGCTTCGATGGCATTGTGTTTGGCGGCTTCGGCGTTCAGGCGGGCGGCCTCTTCTTCAGACTTAGCCTTGGCCGCCAATGCTTTTGCTTCGTTTTCCTTACTAAGCGCTTCTTTCTGTCGCAAACGCGCCTCATCGGCAACTGCTTTGGCCTCGTCTTTGCGGGACTTGGCCTCGGCAGCCCTGGCCTGTGCTTCAGCCTGTTTGGCGCGGGCCAGTTCCACTTCGGAATGGTCTACTTCACCATGAACGGTTACCGGCGGGCTGTTAACAGGCGCCCCTTGGTCACAGCCAGTCAAAAAGCCTGCAACTATCATCAACGATACGACCAATGCCTTGCCGGAAACGTTCATTTGCCTTGCCACCATACTCTGTTAAAAAAGCAACAATAACAGCTTATATCGCTGGAAACAAGATGGGAAAATGCCTGTAACCCGCTAATAACCAATCGTCACGCCATCCGGGTTGCGTGGATCAGAATAACCATACAGCACATTATCGCGCACCTGGATGGTTTGCGTACGCCCCATGGCAGGTTTCAGGGCAATGTCATAACCCTTTTCCTTTAACAATGCCAGGGTATCGGGACTGAAACCCTTTTCCACACGCAACTCATCAGGCAACCACTGATGGTGGAAACGGGGAGTGGACGCCGCTTCGGCCGGGTTCATGCCAAAATCAATACTGTTCAGGATGGTTTGCAGCACGGTCGTGATAATGCGTGCGCCACCCGGACTGCCGGTAACCAGCCAGGGCTTGCCATCTTTCAATACCAAGGTGGGCGTCATGGAAGACAGCGGCCGTTTTGCCGGTTCAACCGCGTTGGCATCGCCGCCAATCAGGCCAAAAGCATTGGGCACACCTGGTTTGGCTGAAAAATCATCCATTTCATTATTCAGCAGAATACCGCTTTCACCAGCCACAATACCACTGCCAAAATTCAGGTTAAGGGTATAGGTAACGGCTACCGCATTACCGTCTTTGTCCACCACCGAATAATGGGTGGTCTGGTCACTTTCGTAGGGTTGCGGCTTACCCGGCAGAATCTCTTTGGATGGCGTTACCTTATCAAAAGAAATGGTATTGGCCAGACTGTTGGCATACGCTTTTGAGGTAAGCCCTTTTTGTGGCACCTGGGAAAAATCAGGGTCACCCAGATACTCGGAACGATCGGCATAGGCCCGTTTCATGATTTCAGCCACCAGGGTAACGGTTTTTGAACTGTTCAACCCTAAAACATTAAGATCGTGCGGTTCCAGCATATTCAGCATCTGGATGACATGAATACCGCCAGAACTGGGCGGCGGCATGGAAACCACTTCATACCCGCGGTAAGTGCCTTTAACCGGTTCTCGTTCGACCACCTTGTAATTGGCCAGGTCCTCTTTAGTAATAAGGCCGTCATGTTTGCCCATTTCCGCTACAATCTGATCGGCAATTTTCCCCTTGTAGAAAGCGTCGGCACCTTCTTTGGCAATCAAACGCATCGATTCAGCCAGGTCTTTCTGCACCAGCAAATCACCCGCTTTCAACGGTTCGCCATCCCTGAAGAAGATGGCTTTGGTGGTGTCCCACTTACCCAGGCTTTCTTTGGTGGCCGCCAGGTTTTCTGCCAGTGAGTTACTCACAATATAACCGTTTTCCGCCAGCTCAATGGCCGGTTGGATAACCTGTTCCAAAGGCATGCTGCCCCATTTTTTCAGGGCATGTTCCATACCGGCCACCGTACCCGGTACCCCAACCGCCAGGTGAGTATAAAGCGATCTGCCGGCAACCACATCCCCCTTTTCGTCCAGATACATGTCACGGCTTGCCTTGGCAGGGGCCATTTCCCTGAAATCAAGCGCAATGGTTTGGCCGCTGTCCTTGTCATGCACCATCATGAAACCACCGCCCCCCAGGTTGCCGGCATTGGGCAGGGCAACCGCCAGCGCAAAGCCGATTGCCACGGCCGCATCAACGGCATTGCCCCCTTTTTTAAGGATGTCCAGCCCTATGGCAGAAGCCAGGTGCTGCTCGGTTGCCACCATCCCGTTATGGGCAATGACCGGATGGAAAATATCCATATCATAGTCATACTGCACCTGGGGTGGTGCCACCGGGGCGGGTGTTTTGGCCTGTAAGGGTGCAACAGAAACCCCAGCCAATAATGCCAGACCAAGGAATGTAACAACCGTACTTCGCTTGAATTGAATAGACATAATGCCTCCTTTGTGGGTGTTTTTTATATTTTTATTTGAATACAAAACATACCATTTATTTGGCTTTATGTCTTGCCCCATTCCCACGCAGGATCATGGGAACCAGGAACAGAATATCAATATATTCCATAATCCTGGACTACAATTTGACCCATTCATATATATTTAAAATAATTTACTATAAATAATTTTATGGAAAAAATATTACATAATTATTAAATCAGATGTGGTTGTCTTCAATAACGCCGTTTCAAGTCATCCAGGTAACGCCGGTCACGTTTGGTGGGGCGACCATGCAAGATGGTATCGGCAGGCTCATTGGCCAGCCTTCTTCTTTCTTTTTCCGCTTCCCGGGCCTGGATGCTTTCAGGGGTTTCTTCGTACAGCAACTGCGCCACCGGTGCCGGGCCGCGTACCGCACTTAAGGCCTTGATTTCCACCACCCGATTCATACGCTCCTGCCGGATAGTGAGCCTGTCGCCCACCTTGACTTCCCGGGCAGGCTTGGTGCAAGGCTGCCCATTCACATCAATCCTGCCCTTGCCAACTTCGGTTGCTGCAAGCGAACGGGTTTTGTAAAAGCGGGCGGCCCAAAGCCATTTATCAATACGCAATTTTTCAAGCGTGCTCATTCCTGACACCAAAATAATAAATACTTAACAATGATACTATAGCCGTCAGCAGCAGTCCTGTTGTGAATATAAGAGAATACGCGCCCCATTGCGCCAGCAGAAACGCAAACACCAAAGGGGAAAATGACTGCACGATACGGGCTGGCATGGCGATCAAACCCAACCTTTGTCCATAATTGGTGGGGCCAAACAAAGCCAACGGCACGGTTCCCATGGCAATTGTCAACATGCCATTACCCGCCCCATGCAAAATGGCAAACAAATTGGGACTGCCATTAAAAAACAAAAACAGCACCGCCCCCACAGGATGCAGCGATGCGGCAAAAACGGCCACCAGAACCGGATGCACCTTCCCCAGAAAAAAGAACTCAAACAAACGGGCACCCACCTGGGCCGGACCAATCAGGGCTCCGGCCATGACCGCCACAGACAAGCCATACCCGGCCAGTACGATCAATTCAGGAAAATGTGCCGCCAATGAAGTGGAAATAAACCAGGCTACGGCAAAAACATAGGACAGTAACATCATTTGCCATAGAATCCGCTTTGACCCCTGTGACCTGCCTGCCTGATTTTCAGCCTGCAACGGTTCTGTTCCGGTTTCCTGCAGAACACCGGTTTCGACTTGGGTTTCATGATTGATGGATGGCACCAGCAGATGAAGCGGCATTCCCAGAATCATATGCAACAATGCCCACATCAGGCAAACCTGCTGCCAACCCCAGTAATGTAATACCCAACTCATTAAGGGCCAGCCGACCGTACTGGCCAGTCCACCCAGTAAAGTCACGCCCATAATGGCCGAACGGGCCTGTTTGCCATAAAACCGGGTCAGGGTTGCAAAAGCGGAGTCGTACATGCCATGTCCCATCCCCAGGCCAATCAGCCCAAATCCCAATCCCACAACCATGATGCCCTTCGCGGATGACAACAGCAGCAAACCCGTCATAAAGAACAGGCTGGACTGCAACAGCACCGGCCTTCCTCCCACCCGGTCTATTCTTCGACCCGTAATGGGAGTCACAAAAGCGGACAGCAAAAGGGCCAGGGAAAACGCGGCAAATACCCATGCTACCGGGATACCCAACTCACTGGCCATTGGCTGGGCAATCATGGCCGGCAAATAATAAGTAGAGGCCCAGGCCAGCATTTGGGTAATACCCAGTACAATAGTCAATAATGTTTTATGGTTGGTTTGAACAGTCATGGTGTTTAGCTGGTTATATTTGGCTGGCTTTGAATTTTAGTGATTGAACCCCATATTGCAGTTTGACATACTATCACTACACCACAAAGACGCTTAGCATGAAAAAAATACTTTTGGCCGCCCTTGCCCTGTCCGGTTTTTTCTTTCAACCCGCCGCTCAGGCCGACGAGGTTGGCTGCGTCAGTACCACCTGGCGCGTTGTCAATAATGACAAGGTTTGCGTTCAATCATTTAATGACCCCGATATTGAAGGCGTTGTCTGCCACCTGTCGCATGCCCAAACCGGCGGTATTTCGGGTGCCCTGGGCCTGGCAGAGAACCCCTCGCGCTTTGCCATTTCCTGCCGCCAGGTTGGTCCCCTCAAGGCCACAAAAGCCATCCCTGACAAAAAAGAAAATATCTTCACCCAGCGCATGAGCCTGTTATTCAAAGACCTTAACGTGACCCGTCTGCTGGACAAACCCAATAATACGCTGGTTTATCTGGTGGTGAGTGAGCGGGTTATTGAAGGCTCACCTTACAACAGCATATCAGGCGTTCCGCTCATGCCCTGGGGCGATAAAATGCCTGAAGTAACATTCAGGAAATAGTCCCTCCACGCCCGTTATAACCCGGCTTTACCCTTTCCGCCCTTGCCACAGGAGCGGCTTAACTTTTTTGCAATGCCATGCCCATCTCTGTCCTGAACCGGATCCATCTTGACGCCCCCTACTGGTCCCCCTGGAAAACCCGTTTCCCTGCCCCGCAGCAAACCGTACCCAGTGTTCACGCATTCCTGAACGACCATCGCCCTGCCCTCCTACCGGTTAACTTCGTCCCACAGGAAATCCTGCCCGACAGCATGGCCTATGAAACCTATATTTATGAAACCGGCAATGTGCCCACCCGTGATGGCCTGCATGATTATTTCAATGCCCTGTGCTGGTTTACCTTCCCGAACACCAAAACCCGCCTTAACCGGTTACAGGCGGCGCAAATAAAACAAGCAGGTGTGGGTGATACCAGGGGAAAAACAAGGGATGCCATTACGATTATTGATGAAAACGGTTTCTTCATCCAATGCCCGGACGAGCTTTGGCAGGCCCTGCAAGCCAAACAATGGCAAACCGCCTTTCAGACCTTACGCCCCCTGTGGCGCCAAACCCGGGTTATCGCCTTCGGCCATGCCCTGCTGGAAAAACTGGTGACCCCTTATAAAGCCATTACCGCCCATGCCATCCGCATACCCGATTTCATTGGGCCATGCCGCCAAAAGACTGACCCGGATGAGCGGGTAGCCGAGGTAACCGCTAAAGACCAAACCGATCCCGACACGCCTGAGATATTTTCAGAAGCGGCCATCCAGCAAGTGGACGATTATCTAGCCGGGTTCCTGACAGAACAAACCCTGCAAACCAAGCCTTTCATCCCGCTGCAGATTTTTGGTATTCCGGGCTGGCATGAAGAACAGTCACAGGTCGGCTTTTACGATGACAACAAGGTTTTCAGGACACCAAAAAGGTCTGGTTAAGGCTACCCAGTTTGCTCCGGCGCCCCTTCGGGCCGAAGTCGCTGCACTGGTAGCCTTAATCAGGCCCGGATACGTATAGCCTTGCAAAAAACGGCAATCTTAACTGAATTGCCTAAATGATTCCAAACGCAGTCAGCGACTTATACAACATATATGCACTAATCGAAAACAACAACAAGGCAAAAATCCGCTTCAGCCTGTCAACCGGCCAATTATGCGCACACTTTGCCCCTACAGGCGCCATCAGCACACTCATGGTAATCAGTACCAGCAAACCAGGCCAATACACATAACCCAGCATCCCATCCTGGATACCAATTTTTTCAATCCCGGAAGTGATATACCCGATACTGTTGCCCACCGCAATCGGAAAACCCAATGCCGCCGACGTGGCCACCGCATTGCGGATAGGCACATTACACCAGACCATGAACGGCACTGACAAAAATCCGCCACCGGCGCCCACCAGGCCGGAAATAAACCCGATCCCGGTACCCACGGCCGTGCGGCCGGCCACACCCGGCAGCTGGCGTGACGCCTTGGGCTTTTTGTTTTTTAACATGTTCAGCCCTGAATAGCCCACAAAAACCGCAAAAAACAAGGCCAGCCAAGCCATGCTGATAAATCTGAAGGCCACGCCACCGGCCAGCAATCCGCCTAAAATAATGCCCGGCACCAGTGAAAAAACAACCGGCCACAACACCGCACCTTTTTTATGATGCGCCCGCATGCTTGATAGCGAGGTGAACATAATCATGCTCATGGACGTTGCGATGGCTGCATGCACCGCAATATCACCCGACATTTGCTGCCAGGTAAACAGCATGGTAAGAAATGGCACCAGCACCATTCCCCCACCAACACCCAGCAAACCGGCCATAAAACCACCAAACGCCCCCAGTACAAGCAAGGCGACAACCATTCCAAAACTTAATATCATTATTTCAGGTTACCTGATAAAAATTGCTGCAAACGGACGCTCTTGGTATTGCCAAAAACCTCGGCAGGCGTCCCTTGTTCTTCCACACTGCCCTGGTGTAAAAACATGACCTGCGAAGCCAGGTTACGGGCAAACCCCATTTCATGGGTCACGACAAGCATAGTTCGACCTTCTTCAGCCAGATGCTGCATGACTTTCAATACATCGCCCACCAGCTCCGGGTCGAGGGCCGAAGTAGGTTCATCAAACAGCATCACCTCGGGCTCCATGGCCAGCGCCCGGGCAATGGCCACGCGCTGCTGCTGCCCGCCTGACATTTGCGAGGGATATTGTTTTTCCACCGCTTGCGCCAGACCTACCTTGTTCAGATAATGACGGGCCCGTTCAAGCGCTTCGTTTTTTTTCACACCCAGAACATGCATGGGTGCCTCTATCACGTTTTCCAACGCCGTCATGTGTGCCCATAAATTGAAATGCTGGAACACCATGGCCAATTTGGTCCTGAACAATTGCAGGCGTTTTTCATCAGACACGCGCAAACGGCCTTTTTTATCCTGGACAACCGTCAGCTCTTCACCATTGAGAAAAACACTGCCGCTGTTGGGTTGCTCCAGAAAATTGATACACCGTAAAAAAGTGCTTTTACCAGAGCCGCTTGAGCCAATCAAGGCAATCACGTCTCCGGCACTGGCCTGCAACGAAACGCCTTTCAGGACTTCGTTTTGGCCATACGATTTATGTATGTTTCTAACATCCAGTTTATACATGGCTTTCCTAATTTTTTTCGTATGCCAGAAAGGCCAGTGCACGGCGTTCAATCCGCCTGAATGCCCAAACCAGTACAAACGAAATTGACATATACAACAACGCCGCCGTGCCATACGAGGCAAACGTTAAATAAGTGGCCGCATTGGCATCCCGGGCCACTTTAAGGATATCCGGCACCGTGGCCGTAAAGGCCAGAGAAGTGGCATGCAGCATCAAGATGACTTCATTGCTGTAAGCAGGCAAGGCCCGGCGCAGGGCGGAAGGCAGAATGATGCGGGTATACATTTTCCAGCGTGACATGCCATAGGCACGGGCGGCATCCAACTCGGCATAGGGCGTCGCTTTTATATAACCGGCAAAAATCTCTATGGTGTAGGCCAGGGTATTAAGCAGCAGTGCCAGCACCACACAGTTATAACCACTCACGAAAAAAGCGTATAGCAGGGGCGTTTCACGAACAAACTCAAGCCCCACGATACCACTGTAAATCAGCAACAGCTGTACATAAAACGGTGTACCCCGAAAAACCCAGCTAAAGAACCAGATCGGGCCGCTGATAAATTTGTTTTTGGACACCCGCATGACTGACAGCGGCAAAGCCAGTACAAAACCCAGAACCACCGACAGGGTTAAAATCCATAAAGTGACAGCCAGACCTGAAAAATGGGTACCATCCCAGAACAAAAACGGTTCCCAATACTCATTGATGATGAGCATAAAATGTTCAAATGACTCGATCATAAATGAGCCTCACGCACGCCAGCAGAATACTTCTTCTCGAGCCACCACAACACAATACTGGAAACAGTGGTAAGCCCCAGATAAATCAGGCCGGCCACTAAAATAAACAGGAACATGCTGGCTGTGGCACGACCTGCCGTTTGTGTAACCTGAACCAGATCAGACAGCCCGATAATGGACACCAGGGCAGTCGCCTTCAACAATACCAGCCAGTTGTTGCCAATGCCCGGCAAGGCAAAGCGCATCATCTGCGGGAAAAGAATTCGGCTGAAAACCTGCCGATCACTCATGCCAAATGCCTTGCCCGCCTCCAGCTGCCCTTTAGGCACCGCCAAAAAGGCGCCACGGAAGGTTTCTGCAAAATAGGCCCCGTAAATAAACCCGATGGTAAGAACCCCCGCAATAAACGGATCAATTTCCAGCATGGGCAAACCCAAGGCATCGGTAATATTGTTAAGGCCCATTTGAATGCTAAAGAAAATAAGCAGCATCAGGACCAGGTCGGGTACGCTGCGCACCAGCGTTGTGTAAGCCTGGGCAAGCCCTTTGAACAGGAAATTGCCAAACAGTTTTGCGCTTGCCCCGATCAGGCCCAGCAAAAAGGCCACCAGCAGCGACAACAATGCCAGCGTGATGGTTTCCCAAGTGCCGTCGAGAATCTGGCCGCCATAGCCATGCAAAAACATGAATGCCCCTTAAAAACAAAAAATGATTGAGCAACCCGCGATTGCTCAATCAAGCGATGACTTCAATTGATTGTATGCCACTCGGGCTGATACTTACTTGGCCTGCATCAGACCAATTTCACCAGGCTGAAAATACTTGCCGGCAATTTCTGCAATTGTACCTTCTGTAACCAGCTCATTGATGGCTTTATTAATGGCGTCTTTCAATTTCACATCGGATTTGCGCAATCCCATGGCAATTTCATTGGTCAGGATAGGGTCACCAGACAACACTTCTCCAACAAACTCAAAGTCCCTGCCCTCTGGGGTGACCAGAAAGCCGGCAATCGCATTGGGTTTTTCAAGCAGGGCGGCATCAAGACGGCCTGCCCGCAAATCGGCATAGGTTTGTGACTGGTCCTGGTAAGACACGATTTGCACGCCTCCCTTGCCCCAGGCTTTTTTGGCATAGGTTTCCTGGGTGGTGCCCTGCAGCACACCCAAGCGTTTTCCTTTCAAGGATTCAGCAGTAGGCAAAGTGCCACTGCCTTTTTTGGCAATCAGCTGGGTGGGAATGGCATACAGGGGATCGGTAAAGTTAATGACCTTTGCCCGCGCCTCGGTGGCGGTCATACTCGAATGGATAACGTCAAACTTGCGGGCCTGAAGGGCGGGAATCAGGCCATCAAAGGATTGTTCCACCCACACGCATTTGGCGTTCAGTTTACCGCAAATGGCATTGGCCACATCCACGTCAAATCCTTCCATGTCACCTTGGGCATTTCTGTATTCAAAAGGCGGATAGGTCGCTTCCACACCAATACGTATTTCTTTCCACTCATTGGCAGTGGCAAGATTACCCATTCCAAGAACTGAACATGCCAATCCTGCTGCAATCAATATTTTTCTGATTTTCATGCCTGCGTTTCCTATGCAAATTAATCAAAAACGAAAGATAAGACTAATACTTTCCATTCAATACGGAAAGTTTTCCTATCCGACATAAGCCGATAATAACCGCAAGGCCTGTTTATTGCCACTAGGGAACACCTTTATTTTGGGCCATCCGGGGCAAGGCCAAAAAGCGGCGTGCTGACCGCAATCTGATACACTATGTTTTTTGCGGATTTTCAACTCTGATTGCTTTTTCTTTATAGTCTTGTACCATGACCCTTTCTTCAGAATCCGGCCAGCCAGCAGTCTGCCCCTTTGTCACCCCCTTCCACCCGATCCAGTTAGAAGGTTTTGGCGTTATTCTCCAACCCATGCGACTGGCGCATGCTGAAGGCCTTA
Organism: Advenella alkanexedens; assembly: GCF_019132845.1. GTDB lineage: Bacteria > Pseudomonadota > Gammaproteobacteria > Burkholderiales > Burkholderiaceae_B > Advenella > Advenella alkanexedens. The sequence goes on from NZ_JAHSPR010000003.1 coordinate 55,179, forward strand.
AAAACGCCGCCAGTGATGGTAAACTCTGGAATCTGGTGTATACCTCGGTCCCCGAACCGGGCCAGGAAACCACCTATATTGAAGCTGCCCTGAAAGGTCAACAAGACGGCCACATGCTGCCGTTTACCGTCCTTGACGCCAAAACCAAAAAAATAATCGGCACCACCCGCTATCACGATATTGTCGCGGATATTGCCCGGCTTGAAATTGGCTATACCTGGTATGCCAAATCCTGGCAACGCACCCATGTGAATACCGCCTGCAAATACCTGTTGCTGTTTTATGCCTTCCAAAGCCTGCAGGCCAATGTTGTGGGCTGGCGCACAGACATCATCAACCACACCTCACAAAAAGCCATCGAAAGACTGGGCGCAAAAAAAGACGGCGTGTTACGCGGCCATGCCAAGCGTCGTGACGGCTCTGTCAGGGATACGGTCATGTACAGCGTCACCCGTGAAGAGTGGCCGGCCATCAAAAAAGCACTGAAAGAAAAACTGGCCGCTTTCAATAAAAACAATCCTGCCTGAATCCCATTATTGGCCTCATGCCTGTCACCCATCCATACACGACTAAACCCATGAGGCCCCAAAAAGGCGTCCACCTTGAAAGACCTGCTACTCTCATTATTGCCCATTTGCCTGTATCTGGTTCTTGGCTTGCTCATTGGCAAAATACTGCCCGCCACCCAGTCAGCCCGTTTGGCCCGCCTGATTACACCTTTTGTCTGGCTGCTGCTGTTTGCGATTGGCTATAAATTTGGCCTGCAACTGGAAAACCTGCAAAACGTCACGCAAATTCTGGGGATTGCCACAGCCTATGCCCTGGGGACAAGCGTTTTTTCTTTTGCGGGCTTGTGGCTGCTTTTGCCAAAAAGCCAAAAAAGCACTACCGAAACCACTTCGGACTTTGGTATCTGGCATGTGATTCGGGAATGCGGTATTGCCTTTGCCTTTTTACTGGCCGGTATTGGCCTGGCCAAACTGCTGCTAATGTCGCACATGAATACCGAACTGCTTCCTTCGGTTGAAACCCTTCTGTATATATTGCTGGTGCTCATTGGCGTAGACCTGGTCAATGCCCCGATTTCCCTGAAGTTCCTGCAATTCAGAATCATAGCCACACCCGTGGTGGTCATCCTGTTTTCCCTGCTGGGCGGGGCTGTCGTGGCCTGGTTAATGGGCATGGATATCCGTAATGGCCTGGTCTTGTCCGCCGGCTTTGGCTGGTTCTCACTGTCGGGCGTGATGGTTACGGCCCGTCTGGGTGAATTCTACGGTGCGGCTTCCCTCATGACCGACCTGTTCAGGGAATTGCTGTCCATTGTGGTACTGTTTTTTCTGGGCGCCCGCCATCCGGTTCCTGCCATTGGCACATCGGGGGCAACCGCCATGGATACCACCCTGCCCATTATCAAGAAAATAACCGGTAACCATTACATTGCCACCGCCATTTTCAGCGGGGCGGTACTCAGCCTGACGGCCCCTTTCCTGCTGGCCTGGCTGCTGGCCTTGTTCAGTTAATCCTTCAGGATCCTATTATGCCTTTGATCGACTGGTTATTCGCCTTGCTTGTCATTATGGTGTGGGGCGTCAATTTTATTGCTATCAAATTCGGGCTGGTTGATTTTCCACCTTTATTGCTGGGCGCACTGCGTTTCATGGCGGTTGTGTTTCCGGCCATTTTCTTTATAAAGCGCCCCAACATTTCATTCAAGCTGCTGCTTGTCTATGGTTTAACCATCAGTTTCGGGCAGTTTGCCTTCCTGTTTACCTCGCTGGCGGTTGGTATGCCAGCCGGACTGGCTTCCCTGCTTTTACAGGTACAGGCTTTTTTCACGGTCTTGCTGGCCGCACTGGTGCAGCATGAAAAAATCCGGCCCCATAACCTGCTGGCGATTGCCATTTCCCTGCTTGGCCTGTTCATTATTAACGCCAATGCCGATGCCGGACACCCCATTCCCTTCCTGGGGCTGGTGTTTATTTTTCTGGCCGCCTTTAGCTGGTCTACCGGCAATATTGTCATCAAGCAGGCCAAAAATGTAAACATGCTAAGTCTGGTGGTCTGGGGCGCTACCATTCCCATTATCCCATTCCTGCTTTGCTCATGGATTTTTGAAGGTGGCAACCTTATGGTAACCAGCCTGCAATCGGCCACCTTTACCGGCATTGCTTCTATCATGTACCTGTCTTATGGCGCAACGCTGGTGGGTTACGTATTGTGGGGACGCCTGCTTGGCAAGCACCCTGTAGGCCTTATTGCCCCTTTAACCCTGCTGGTGCCGGTGGTTGGCCTGCTGTCTGCCACATGGGTTCTGGACGAAAAATTGTCCACCCTGCAATGGCTGGGCGGTGCTGTCGTCATGCTGGGCCTGATTGTAAACGTTTTTGGCCCCAGGTTGCGCAAACTGGTTCTCTCCCATTGAGCCCCTGGCAAATACATTTATAATCAAAGATGAACAATTTATTACCTTATAGATAAAGATATAAACAACAATTACCCTTAAACTTTCAAGTCCACATCCTGAAACATTTACGGCCTTGATTACAGGTAAACAAGCCTTACATTGTAAACATTAAGGCCTCATCCACTTGGAGCGTCATAAATGGATATTATCTGGGAAATTGTCATTGGTTTTCTGGTTGGTCTGGTGGCTCGTGCCCTAATGCCCGGCTCCCAATCATTGGGATTAATCATGACGACCCTGCTGGGTATTGTTGGCTCAGTCGTTGCCACCCATTTAGGTGTTGCTGTAGGTATTTACGAAGCCGGCAGCAGCGCGCGCTTTATTGGTTCGGTTGTTGGTGCCATGATTGTCCTGTTTGTTTATGGTGTAATCGCCAAAAAGAGATAGTGGCACGCCTGATCAATAGCGCATTCCAACACCCACAATTTTTTAAGGAAAAATAATGATTCAGTCCCGTTTCGGTGACCAATCAAGCTCTCGCAATCCTTCAGGCGTCATCAGCAAAATGGCACGCCTGGCAAAAAAGGCCGGCCGGCCTGTCATTGAAAAAGCCCTTTTCCTGTTTTTTGCCGTACACAACCCTAAAACACCGGCTTGGGCAAAACGCGTTATTTACGGTGCACTGGCCTATCTTGTCTTGCCGCTTGATGCCATTCCCGACCTGATGCCGATTGCCGGTTTTACCGATGACCTGGGTATTATTACCGCGGCCCTGGCAACGGTCTCTTTATATATTACCGCCGATGTTAAACAACAGGCACGACAAACATTAGACAAGTGGTTTGAATAAAGGCAATAATCGTTTATTTGCATTACTCACGATTATTTATGCCGCAGCACTCACTCAAGGATTACTGGATTACCGAAACCCTAAGGCTTAGGGAAGAACACTGGGGGCCCATTGAAGATACCACCCTGCTCCACCAGATCCGCCACAGCCAGGAACCTGTCAGCCAAAAAATCATCCAGCGCGCCACCCTGATCGCCAAGCGGGACGGGCTGGCGGCCACCATCGACAAATGGCGTGGCAACGCACGCCTGGCTTTTTGGGCCATGGCATTGCTGGCCATGCTTACAGGTATCGGCATGGCGGCCAGCGCCCTGGGAACAGCGCATGTCAACCTGCTACTGGCACTGGTTGCCTTGCTGGGCCTGCACGCCATTACCTACTTATTCTGGCTGCTGTCTTTTCTAGCCCCTTACCATGGCGGCACCTTGCTGGGCCAGGCCTGGCTTTGGCTGGGTAAAAAGCTGGCCCGTGGGCCCGATGCCACCCTGGCCCCACAGGCATTTATTAATATCCTTAACCAGAACAACGGCCTGCGCTGGCTGTTGTCGGCCATCAGCCATGGAATCTGGGTTGTGATCATGGCGACTGGCATTATCACTCTGCTGGCTCTGCTGGCGGCCCGGCAATATACCTTCGGCTGGGAAACCACCATCCTGCCCGCCTCTTCCTTTGTGTCCATCACCCAGGGTATTGGTTTTTTGCCGCATTTACTGGGTTTTTCCATTCCTTCGGCTGATATCATCCAGCAAAGCAGTGGCCTGCAAACCGCCGGTCCCGCATCACAGGCCATCTGGTCTTCCTGGCTGATTGGTGCAGTCATGGTGTACGGTTTGCTGCTGCGCCTGGCCAGCCTGCTGCTGTGCCTTTGGAAAACCCGGCAAGCCATCCACCAAATACAGATTGATGAAACCCTGCCCGCCTATGCCGGCCTGGTCGACCGCCTGTCCGCGCACAGTGAGCATATCGGGGTGGATGCCCCCGCCCCGGCCTTGCAAACCGCCCGGCGCAACACCCATCCTGCACTGGCACCGGCAGGCAGCCCGCTGGTGGTGGGGCTGGAGTTAAGCCCACGCGCGCCATGGCCGCCCTTTACCCTGCCCGCCACCGTGCATGACCAGGGCAAGCTCGAAAGCCGGGAACAGCGCCATCAGCTGCTGGCACATATGAGTCGCCAAACCGTACCCGCCCTGCTGATTGTGTGTGATGCCGCGCAAACCCCCGATCGCGGCACCCTGCATCTCATTACCGACCTGTCCAATCTGGCTTCGCGTACCGATATCTACCTGCAAACCGGTCACGACACAGCGGAAAACCGCCTGGAATTATGGAAAGAGCGCCTGCAGCAGGCAGGCTTTGGCCTTGAACAGTTGCATGACACACAAAAAACACTGCCATCCTGGATACAGGCAAATTGATGAATATGGAACCAAATAAAATATTGCATCTGGCGGTTGTTGGCCACACCAACACCGGCAAAACCTCATTATTAAGAACCCTTACCCATGATACCGGGTTTGGAGAGGTTGCCGACTTTCCCGGCACCACCCGCCATGTGGAAGGTGCCCGCCTGTTCCTGAACGGGCAGGCCGCGGTTGAACTGTTTGACACCCCGGGGCTGGAAGACGGCATTGCCCTGCTGGATTACCTGGACCAGCTTAAAGCGCAGACCCGTCAAGGCTCCTCCCGCTTTGATGGTCCGGAAAGCATTCAGCGCTTCCTTGACACGCCGGAAAGCAGGCAGCGTTTTGAACAGGAAGCCCGGGTTTTACGCAAACTGCTGGAATGTGATGCCGGTTTGTATGTCATTGATATTCGCGACCCCGTACTGGCCAAGCACCGGGATGAACTGGCCATTTTAAGCCGGTGCGGACGCCCGCTGGTACCCATTCTGAATTTCATGCACAGCAGCCCCAATTACCTGCCCGAGTGGAAAGAATCCCTGGGTCGCCTGGGCCTGCATTTAAGCATTGAGTTTGACTCGGTTGCCCCGGCCCTGGATGGTGAAGAACAGCTTTACCAGAAGCTGGCCCTGGTCCTGGACGGCCATGCCGCCATCCTGAAAGCACTGTCTGAGGACATCCACCGGCAGCGCAAACTGCGACGGGACATTGCCTACAACATGATTGCCGAGCTCCTGATTGATGTGGCCGCTTTTCGCTATACCTGCGCGGGTGATGAAGAAAGCATCAAAAGCGCCACGGCCCTGTTACAGGACGTGATCCGCCAGCGGGAGCAGGAAAGCATCCAGGCCCTGCTAACGCATTACCGTTTCAGGCAGGAAGACTATCCCGACCAGACCCTGCCCATTGAAGGTGGGCGCTGGGGCATGGACCTGTTCCAACCGCAAGCATTGATGGAAATGGGCATCCAGGTGAGTAAAGGGTTTGTGGCCGGGGCCATGGCCGGCGCAGCGGTCGATGTCATGTCAGCCGGCCTGAGTCTGGGCACCGCCACCCTGATTGGTGGCGTGATTGGCAGCGTATGGCAAGGTGTGGACAAGTTTGGCAAGCGCATTCTGGGCAAGCTGCAGGGCTACCGCGAAATTACCCTTGATGACGCGATTATCCGCCTGCTGGGCATCCGCAGCCTGCAATTGCTTAATGCCCTGGAAATGCGTGGCCACGCAGACCAGCGCCCCATTATGCTGAACACGGAAACCGTTACCGGCCAATTCAAGGACGGTGACCTGCCGGAGGAGATCCTGGAAGCCCGCAGCCTGCCGCAATGGTCCAAAATGAGCGAGCATTTTGAAACCGGCGCCCGCCGTAATGCGGCCATCAAGTCGCTGGCACGTAAACTTCGTTAACAGGTGCTGAAGGGCGGGGTTATTTCCTGGTTCCCATGCTCCTGCGTGGGAACCGCTACATGATATGTCTGGCTTCCGTTCTCCGCGTGGGAACGCTCCGCGTCGTACGGAAACGCCTGCCCTTAAAGCATCACCGGCGCATCAGGCAGGAAATTGGGGCCATTTTCACCCGCTTCCTGAGCGCAATATTGGGCCAGAATGGCCTCTAGCCCCATCACCGCTTCGGTCAGGCCTTCCTGGTATTGGTCTTCGGCAAAACGCAGTTCCAGCCCGGTGCAAATCGCCTTCCATTCATGCTCTGCCGCTTTCAGACCCTTATCGGCAACAATTTCAATCTTGTGCCGGTCTAGCGCGATATACAGCAACACCCCCGTATTATGGGGCGTATCCCATACCCGCAGGCGGCCAAATACTTCCAGGGCCCGTTCGGCACTGCTTTTTACATGCGAAGGCATGGCCGCTTCTATGGCGACAACCAGCTCGCCATGATGATGGGTTTCTTCACTTAAGCGGATCTGCTCGGTAATGTCCTTCATGAAACCGGCGTGAAAATGCTTGCGTCTCAGCCACCAGCCATGCATCGAATCCAGATCGAGCCATTTTAACCATTTACCAGCCACCGGATGCTCCTCCTCCGCCACTGCTTCCGCCACCACCGCCGCCGAAGCCACCGCCCCCACCAAAACCGCCGCCACCGCCACCAAAGCCGCCGCTCCCAAAACCACCACCAAAACCGTCACGTCTGCCACGGCCACGGCTGGCACTGCTGATCTTGCGTGCAGGCATGAATTTATGGGCAATAAAACTGATTAAAAACCCGCCCACGGCACCCAGCAGGGCAAAACCGAAGCTGCCGGTGACACCAAAAATAACCACCCCGGCAATGACCGCTGCCAGAATGGCCGGCCACATGGAAATAAAAAACACCAGGAAAATGAAAAACGGCCAGTCACCTTCATCAAAATCGGATGACTGCTGCCAATCATTAACGGGTGGGGGCAGTTCTTCGGTTTCAATCAGGCCCACCAGCGCATCAACGCCGGCCTGTACCCCACCAGCATAGTCGTCCATCTTGAAATGCGGCGCCACATGATCATTGATAATCCGCGAGGCAAGCACATCGGGTACGGCGCCTTCCAGGCCATAGCCCACTTCCAGCCGCATGCGACGGTCATCCTTGGCAATCAAGAAAAGAATGCCATCATCCACCTTGGCCCGGCCCACTTTCCATTCATCAAATACCCGGCGCGAATAGGTTTCAACCGTGTCAGGCCCCACTGTGGGCACCATTAGCACAAACACCTGGGCACCCTTGCTTTTTTCAAGGGCCTCCAGTTTTTGTTCGATGTCAGCCTGCTGCGTAACAGAAAGCGTACCAGTCAGATCGCTTACCCGCGCCTGCAGGTTGGGCACGGGCACCCGTTCCTGGGCGCTGGCCTGCCACCCGGCCAATGCCAGCAGCATGAAAAGCAATGACAGGACATAGCGTGTCATAGCGGGGCAACGGAAAGCTGAGGCAGACATTACTGTACCGTTGCGGGTTGATTGGCCCGTGGCGAAGTATCAAATTTCACTTCGGGAACGCGCATGATTTCCGCCTGGTTTTCCACCCCGAAATTGGGTTTGACATCGTAGCCAAAGATTTTGGCGGTAATCAAGGTGGGGAACGTACGGATCAGCGTATTGTAATTTTGCACTTCTTTAATATAACGACCGCGGGCAGTGGCAATCCGGTTTTCTGTGCCTTCGAGCTGCACGTTAAGATCGCGGAACAAGGCATCCGCCTTCAGTTGTGGGTAGTTTTCTGACACCGCGATCAAACGGGACAATGCAGAAGTAAGCTGCCCTTGGGCGGCCTGGAACTGAGCCAGTTCTTCACCGGTAGGCAGTTTGTCTGCCGACACCTGCACCGAGCCCACCCGTGAACGGGCATTGGTCACTTCGGTCAGCACCTCGCGCTCATTAACCATATAAGCATTAACACTGGACACCAGCTGGGGCACCAGGTCGGCACGGCGCTGGTACTGGTTAAGGGTCTCGGACCAGGAAGCCTTGACACCTTCATCCAGCGTCTGGATCTCGTTATAGCCACAGCCAGCCAAAACCGTTGACAGAAAAAAAACACTAATGAGGGAAAAAATTCGTTTCATGGCTTCTCTTTAAGACTTGAATAAGCAAGGCCAAGGCAAAACAGGCCTGTTCAGGGGAATTATATCCTGCCAATGCATGCAAGTCGTTGTAAAAAAACGGCGTAAGCAGGGTAATCGGGTTAATTAACGCAAAAACCAAGGCAAACCAGCCCAGCCTGAGTTTAAGCGGCCCATATTTCCTCCTGCCGGACAGCCACTATAAGCCACACAACCCAAACGTCAATCCACCCGGATTTTAAGTGGTAACTGCGCTACAATTTTGTCTTTATATCCGTCCATCAGCTTTTCGTCTGGATGCAAATTTACATTACCGGCACTTCAGATTTTGACCAAAATCTGAACACTGTTCGGTGCTGCTAATAAAATACCTCACTATTTCTGGCTCATGCGTTAATCATGTCTCTTTCCGTCTGGCTTACCCTTTTTGCCGCTTCCTGGGCTATTTCAATCTCACCCGGGCCGGGTGCCGTGGCGTCCATGTCATCGGGTTTGCGCTTTGGATTCAAACGCGGGTACTGGAATGCCATTGGCCTGGCTATTGGCCTGGCCATCCAGTTTGTGATTAGCGTGATTGGTGTTGGTGCCCTGCTCGCCACCTCTGAAACGGCATTTAATATCGTCAAGTGGGCGGGCGTGCTTTATCTTGTTTACCTGGGCTATAAACAGTACCGTTCGCCGGTGGCCATGATCCGGCTTGAACAGGATTCCGTACCCAACACACCGGCTCAAAAACTGGTTATGCAGGGCATCCTGGTGAATATCATGAACCCCAAAGGGGCCATCTTCCTGCTGGCAGTCATTCCGCAGTTCCTGGACCTGTCCAAACCGCTGCTTATCCAGTATGCCTTAATTGCCTCTACCCTGTGCGCTGTGGACCTGGCCGTGATGGCCGTTTATACCGGGCTGGCTGCCAAGGTCATGCACCTCATGCGCAACCCGCATCATGCGGCCAGAATGAATAAATTTTTTGGGATTTTATTTATTCTGGCTGCCCTGTTTATGGCAGGCATGGGGCAAAAACTGGCTTGAGGCGTGTTTCTGTACAGGAAGCTGACTGTATGCATTCCCACGCAGGAGCGTGGGAACGAGGACGAGTTGAGTGCGGGAAGCGGTCTGTTTCTTCTTCCGATGCTCCTGCGTGAGAATGAGGATTCGTAGCGAGTAAAGTAAAGCGTTCTGACACTGCCGATGCAGCGACTTCGGCGCGAAGCGGCGTCGGAGCAAATCGGCAGTGTCAGAACGCGCTGCCAAATAAATATAATAAGAATCCGGCAGAAGATTAATCCAGATCAAGCTATCCGCTTTTATTACAAAGCCGCTCTTGAAACAACTATATCTTGTGTTTAATATCACAAAAAACACCACATATAGTTTTTCAAGGATGAACGCATGTCACAGGAAAGCCTGATCAATGCCCAGACCAGCATTGATGAATATCTCAGCCAAGCCGACTGGCGTGTTAACGCCAATGCCAACCAGGGTTACTCGTTGGGCGGCCTGATTCTGAACATTTCGGGCAAAATGATTGCCACCTACTGGCTTAACCACATTTATCCACCTGAAGTCGGCCAGGCCCACCGTGATGCTGACTTGCACATCCATGACCTGGACATGCTTTCCGGCTACTGTGCCGGCTGGTCACTGCGTACCCTGCTGAACGAAGGGCTGAATGGCGTTCCCGGCAAAGTGGAGTCTTCCCCGCCCAAACACATGTCCAGCGCGATCGGGCAAATTGTGAATTTTTTGGGTACCCTGCAAAATGAATGGGCCGGCGCCCAGGCTTTCAGCTCTTTCGACACCTACATGGCACCCTATGTCCGGGTCGACAAACTTGACTACCCCACCGTCAGGCAATACATGCAGGAACTCATCTATAACCTGAACGTGCCTTCACGCTGGGGTACGCAAACCCCTTTTACCAACCTGACTTTTGACTGGGTCTGCCCCGAAGACCTGCGCGAACAAACGCCGGTTATCGCCGGTAAGGAAATGCCGTTTTACTATGGCGACCTGCAAACCGAAATGGACATGATTAACCGCGCCTACATTGAAATCATGATGCAGGGCGATGAAAAAGGCCGGGTCTTCACCTTTCCGATTCCCACCTATAACATTACCGAAGACTTCGACTGGCACAGCCCCAACGCCGAACTGATGTTTGAAATGACCGCCAAATATGGCCTGCCGTATTTCCAGAATTTCATTAATTCCGAACTCAAGCCCAATATGATCCGCTCCATGTGCTGCCGCCTGCAGCTGGACCTGCGCGAACTGCTCAAGCGGGGCAATGGCCTGTTCGGTTCGGCGGAACAAACCGGTTCCCTGGGTGTGGTTACCATTAACTGCGCCCGCCTTGGCTACCAATATGCCGGCAATGAAGCCGCCCTGTTTAAGCGGCTGGACGAACTAATGGAACTGGGCAAAACCAGCCTGGAACTGAAGCGCACGGAAATCCAGAAACACATGGATAACGGCCTGTTTCCCTACACCAAACGTTACCTGGGCACCCTGCGCAACCACTTTTCAACCCTGGGGGTGAATGGCATTAATGAAATGATCCGCAACTTCACTCATGACGAACATGATATTACGTCTGAATGGGGGCATGACTTCGCCATCCGCCTGCTGGATCATATCCGCGCCAAAATGCTGGTTTTCCAGGAAGAAACCGGCCATATGTACAACCTGGAAGCCACCCCTGCCGAAGGCACCACCTACCGTTTTGCCAAAGAAGACCGCAAGCGCTTTCCCGGCATTTTACAGGCGGGCACGACCGACATGCCCTATTACACCAACTCATCCCAGCTGCCGGTGGGTTTCACCGACGACCCCTTCGAGGCACTGGAAAGGCAAGACGACCTGCAACGCAAATACACTGGCGGCACCGTTTTGCACCTGTACATGACCGACCCGCTTTCCACGGCGGATGCCTGCCGCAACCTGGTCAGGCGCGCCCTAAGCCGCTTTCATTTGCCTTACATCACCGTGACGCCCACGTTTTCCATTTGCCCCAAGCACGGCTACCTGGGCGGAAGCCATAAATTCTGCCCGAAATGCGACGATGAACTGATTCAGAAAAAACTGAAAGAAGCCGCATAGATCCATTTAACCCAAACCAGCCCAATCCAAACAAATTTAATCTTAAAGGAATAGAAATGAAAAATACCCTCATGAACAAACCTGCAAATATCACACTGAGCGACGACGAGCGCCAGCCATGCGAAATCTGGACCCGGGTCATGGGCTACCACCGCCCGGTTTCTTCATTCAATATTGGCAAAAAAGGCGAATTTCATGAAAGAAAATACTTCAGCGAAAAAGAGGCCCGCCTTTGATTCCTGACGCAGCACCCGTTTCTTCACTCAGGGTTGGGGGCATGACCCCCTTCAGCACCTCGGACTACCCTGGCCAGATGGCCGCCGTGCTTTTTGTGCAAGGCTGCCCCTGGCGTTGCGGTTACTGCCATAACCCGCATTTGCAGGAACGGGGAACCGACACCCCCCTGGACTGGGGCGACATCATGACATTCCTGCAGCGGCGTGCCGGCCTGATTGATGCCGTGGTATTCAGTGGTGGTGAACCCACCATCGACCCGGCCCTGGAAAATGCCATGCAACAGGTAAAGACACTTGGTTATAAAATCGGCCTGCACTGCGCGGGCATTTACCCTCGACGGCTCAAAGAAGTGCTGCCACTGGTGGACTGGGTGGGTCTGGATATCAAGGCCACATTCAACAAGTACGCCCATATCACGCAATTTGCCGGCAGTGGTGACCAGGCCCTGGCCTGTTTACAGGCAGTGCTGGCCAGCGGGGTCGACTACGAACTGCGCACCACCCTGCACCCCCTGCTGCTACCCGAAGAAGACTTATTGGAACTGGCCAGAAGCCTGGCCAAAATGAAGGTGAATAATTATGTCTGGCAACTGTTTCGTGACCAGGGTTGCAACGATGCCGTCCTGAACAATGCCAGTCTGGCAGGATACCCGTCTGAATCACTGGTTGAGCAGGTATCGGCCATGTTTACGCGCTTTACGTTAAAGAAGAATGCCTAGCATCATTATCATTGGCAGGCTTGACCAGCCGGCCAATGATTTGCATGCCGGGCAGTTTTTTTAATACCTGCTCGGGCGACAGCACCGATAAATCAATGCCATCCAGCGTGTTTTTAACCATCAGGCCCAGCTCGGTATCGCCTTCTATCATCATGCGACGGCTGAAAAAAAGAGTATCAGGATCTTCCTTGCGCTGTATCATCTGCCAATAATCATATAAGCTTGAAGAAATGATCAGGTCGGGCTCATCAGGATGCCTGCCACAGGCCACAAACGCACGGTTGCGCCAGCTATAGTCAAAAGCAATGCCGGCATCTTTTACCACCAGGCGCAATTTTTTCTCTTCAAGACGGGCCAGTACATCTTCGGGCAAATGCTTTTTCAATAACAGGTTAAGCCCGTTGACAAAGAAAAACGTGCCGGGATAAGACGGCAGTTTTGAAAAAACCGTTTTTACAAACGGTGGAAGCAAAAAAGGCTTGTCCATACTATTTCTCCAAAAATGGCTTAAGCTGCCACCTGTTCAAGGCCCGGCTTGCCATGCCAATAGCCATTGCAGCCTTTTTCAGGCATCAAGGGTTCAATCTGTGCCATGGCACTGGCCACATCAAGGCGACTGTTTCTCGTTCCCACGCGCTTGCATGGGAATGCATCTGGTGGTATTTGTTTCTTTTCTCGTTCCCACGCTCCTGCGTGGGAATGCATATGGTGGTGTATATTCCCACGCAGGAGCGTGGGAACAAGGGTCAATAATGGCTTACGCCGCCACCTGTTCAAGCCCCGGCTTGCCATGCCAGTAGCCATTGCAGCCTTTTTCAGGCATTAAAGGTTCAATTTGTGCCATGGCATCGGCCACACTCATGCGGTGATTAATAACGGCATCATACAGCTCAACAATTCTGTCGGTATCGCGCCATTGCGGGCTGATCCGGACAATATCCACGCCCGTTTCACGCATGCTGTCAATGTCCGCCAACAGGTTATACACCAGCGCCGACTGGGTTTGTATACCGTTAAGCACCAGGAAAGGCTGGCTTTCACGGGTTTTCATCATGAGGCCATCGGGGTGTTCCATACACACGTACTGGCAATTGTCTTTGGGCAGATTGCGGTTGCGGGCGGTAAAACAGCGGGCTGAAAAGGCCAGTGGCAAACGGCCGTAGGCAAACACTTCGGTTTCTACCGGAAACTGTTTTTCGGCCAGAATGCTGGCCAGGCCGGCCTGCCCCATTTCCAGCGGCATCACCCAGCGCCTGGCCCCCTGTTTGACCAGCAACTCAAGGGATGGCGTACTGAACAGGTTTAAAAAAGGACCCGCCACAAAACCTTGCCCTTGCAGGCAATGCACTGCGCCCATGTCATTGGCTTCCACCATGAACATGTCATTGGTGGCAATTTTTCTTAGGGTTTTAAGGTCGCTTTCGCCTTCCAGCAAGGTTTGCGTGGACAAAACCACTTCTTTTCCACACGCTTTCAGGTCTTTCGCAATATCCAGCCAGTCGGGCAGGCGCAGTTCATGGCGGCGCGAACAGACCGTTTCCCCAAGATACACGATTTGTGCGGCGCTTTCGGCCATTTTTCCGTAAAAAGACACGACTTCATTGCGTGACCAGTAATACTGTATGGGTCCCAGTGCGATTTTCACAAGAATACCTTTATGCAAATATATTTGATAATTGAACTATTTCCAGGGACGACTATAGGCACCCAAGGTATGCTGCTGCCCTTCAGCCACTTTATTCAGGCTGGCCATCCATTCGGGCCTGACTGAATAGCGTTGCGCCTGGGACAGGCAGTTGTCAATTGCCTGGCGCCATACCTTGGTGACCTGGCCCACATAGGCCGGACTGCGCTGGCGACCTTCAATTTTGATGCCACGCACGCCCAGCTGCACCAGTCGGGGCAAAATTTCCAGCGTATTCAGGCTGGTGGGTTCTTCAATGGCATAATAATTTTCATCTTCAACATCAAACCGGCCTTTGCACAAGGTGGGGTAACCGGCATTTTCATTATCGCCATAGCGGTCAATCAGCACACCGTTAAGACGTGACTCAAGCCCCTTGGGGGTTTGTTGCCAGCGCACCGCCTTGGCCGGCGAACACACGCCATGCGTATTGGGTGATTCGCCCGTGACATAAGAAGAAAGGGCACAACGCCCTTCCACCATGACGCACAGGCTGCCAAAACCGAAGACTTCTATTTCCACCGTGGTGCTTTCTGCCACCCTCTCTACCTGGGCCAGCGAAAGCACCCGTGGCAAAATAACCCGCGTAATGCCAAACTGCTGCTGGTAATAAGCAATCGCCTCGTAATTGGTGGCCGAGCCCTGTACCGACAAATGCCGGTGCAGATCAGGATATTTATCAGCCGCGTAAGCCATTAAACCCAGATCGCCCATAATAAGGGCATCTGCCCCCATGCCGGCAGCATGGTCGATGGCTTGTGTCCATAAGCCGGCGCTGCCGGGCTGGGGATACGTATTAAGGGCGACAAACACCCGGCAACCGCGTGCATGAGCGTAGCTGATCCCTTCGCGTATGGCGGCATCATCAAAATTAAGCCCGGCAAAATTGCGGGCATTGGTGGCATCCCGGAACCCCAGATAGACACAGTCTGCACCGTTATCCACGGCATTTTTCAGGGCGGGCAGGCTGCCGGCCGGACACACCAACTCTATGACAGGCTGCGCGGATTCTGGCTGGCCATGACCGTTAATTGACATAAAACTTGACATATTGGTTTAATCTTGAATTTTATTGAGGCTTGAAATCAAGCAAAGAATAATGGTTGAATATAACAACCACGATCCTTGCATAACCTTGAGCAAAATCAAGAAAAAGCAAGGCATCAATATTAATTTGATAATATATTGATATGTATCTACATAATGTCTGCTGGCGATTTCTTTACCAGACTCACAACCCGTTTTAATTGATGGATTAAACATGAATAATGATATTCAGCTGGACGTACGGGGCTTACCCCCTCCTGAACCCATGGAGCGGGTCCTGGAGTTATTGCCCCAAATCGACAACGGTGAAAAACGCCTGTGCATCCTGATAGACCGTGAACCCATTCCCCTGTTTCGCATTCTTGAAAGCGAACAATTCGAATACAGCATCCGCAAGCAGCCTGATTACTCTTATGAAGTAATCATCTGGAAAAAGGCCTAATGCAACGTGCCTTAACGTTCGAGCGCATGCCAGGTCTGATGGCACCCATGCGTTTTTTTCTGGCTGCCCCGCTGTTTGCCATGCTAGCGGCCCTGGTATTGCTGTTTTCCGGCCCCGATGCCTGGTCAAGTCGCTGGTCACCGGTCATGTTAAGTGTTACCCATCTTTTCACGCTGGGCATTCTGACCATGAGCATGGCTGGCTCATTAATCCAGCTCTTGCCGGTGGCCTTCCGCATCCAGATTCCATGGCCAGATCTACTGGGTCTGATTGTCTTCCTGCTGCTGGGACCCGGAACTTTAATCCTGGCAGGTGCCTTCCTTACCCTTTCCAACCCGCTTTTCATCATGGCGGCCACCCTGCTGGGAAGTGGTCTGGCCATTTTCATTTTTACACTTAATCTTGGGTTCTGGCTGTCACGCAAACAGCAGGCGGAAAAAGCCAGGGCGTCCATTCTGGCAATACGATATAGCGTCGCCAGCCTGACCATCACGGTTATGCTTGGTTTCACCCTGGTCTATGCCTTTATCAACCCCTTGAACCTGTCTTTGGTGGCCCTGACCAACCTGCATGCCTTGTGGGGCCTGGCCGGCTGGGTCGCCATTTTGCTGATGGGCATCAGCTTTCAGGTCATACCCCTGTTTCAGGTCACGGAAATTTATCCCGCCCGCATGACGCAACGCCTGTTGCCGGTGCTTTTTGTCGTGTTGCTGCTCTGGACTGTTTTTTCTGAGTGGTTTGGCCTGCATGCGGATATGCTTCAAACCATACTGGTTTTTATGCTGGCCCTGCTGGCCATTATTTTCACCATCCAGACCTGCATTTTACTTAAAGGCCGCAAACGGCCCGAACCCGATGTCACCACCCTGTTCTGGCGGCTGTCACTGGCCAGCCTGTTTGGCAGCTGCATCCTGTTAGCGCTACTGCAACAGTTTAGCCTGCCGCAACTGGAGCTGTCACTGGGCATATTATTTATTCTGGGCTGCGCCTATTCCGCCATTAATGGCATGTTATACAAAATTGTGCCCTTCCTGGTCCTGTTGCACAGCCAGGAAATCGTCCCGTTCCGTTCGGGCGCCGTGCCCAAAATAAAAGATATTTTGCCCGAAGCCAGGGCCATGCGCCAGTTTTGGGTGCAGTTGTTGACCGTGCCGGCCATGCTCGCCGCAGCCTGGCAAATACCCGGCTTTGTCACCCTGGCGGCATTGTTACTGCTGATCTCGGCAGGCATGCTGTTTTTCAATTTGCTGGGGGCCGTCAGCATCTACCGCCGGCTTGCCAAACAATATAAA
This sequence comes from Advenella alkanexedens, assembly GCF_019132845.1. Taxonomy (GTDB): domain Bacteria; phylum Pseudomonadota; class Gammaproteobacteria; order Burkholderiales; family Burkholderiaceae_B; genus Advenella; species Advenella alkanexedens. Next base: position 71,908 of record NZ_JAHSPR010000003.1, read on the forward strand.
AAAACCGCTTAAAAATCAATAAGCCCCTGCATGTCCAGAATGGTAATTTCCTTTCCTTTTACCTTGATCAGGCCATGCGTGCTTAAATCGAGCAAAATACGCGAAAAGTGTTCCGGGGTAATGTTAAGGCGCGAAGCAATAATAGCTTTGCTGGTGCTTAATGTAATGGTTTCCCCGTTTTCACAATGATCGTGCTTAAGCAAATAACCAATCACCCGCTGTGCGCCTGAACGCAGGGAATAGGACTCGACGTCTTCCATCAGGCCATATAAGCGCTGGCTCAGCCCCTTGAGCATATTGAAGGTGAGATTCTGGCTTTTGGCCAATTCGGCATTAATCACATTGCGACTGACATGCAGCACCAGGCAATCCTCCAGCGCCTGTGCCGTCACGATATAGTTCTTGCCCATAAACATGAGCGCCTCACCAAAGCTGTCACCGGCACGAATGATCTTGACCACCTTTTCATTGCCGGGTGATGAAACCACTGACAGTTTGATCTGGCCATAGATAAGCACATGCAGGCCCAGACAAGGCTCACCACGCTGAAACACAATTTCGCCGCGCCTGACCTGCATTTCGGTGGTTCCCAACGCGATGGCATCCAGCTCGGCCGGTTCCAGTTCGCTAAATAGGGGAACATTGGAAAGAAAGTCCTGTATTTTAATTTTCCTGTTTGCCATAATGACTTAGCCTTTGCAATCCTTTTCTTTCACAAAAAATACCGATAAAGATTATAATAAACAACATTTTCTGGCATTCTACCAATGTTTTTTGCACGAATCCCCGAATCATCCATCAATCTGTTGCCTTATCATCCCATCCCGGGTGACTTATATACCGTTTTTAATTAATGTCACACTTATCAATCAAGCAGGAAGTGGCCCGCCGCCGCACCTTTGCCATTATTTCCCACCCCGATGCCGGTAAAACCACCCTTACCGAGAAACTGCTCCTGTTCGCAGGTGCAATTCAGATCGCCGGTAGCGTAAAAGCAAGAAAAGCAAGCCGCCACGCCTCTTCCGACTGGATGGAAATCGAAAAGCAACGGGGAATTTCAGTTGCGTCATCCGTCATGCAAATGGAATACAAGAATTGTGTCATCAATCTGCTGGATACCCCCGGACACCAGGACTTCTCTGAAGACACCTATCGGGTACTGACCGCAGTGGACGCTGCCATCATGGTGGTTGATGCCGCAAACGGGATTGAACCGCAAACCATTCGCCTGCTGCAGGTTTGCCGGGCGCGCAACACTCCCATTCTCACCTTCATCAACAAACTAGACCGCGAAGTCCGTGAACCCCTGGACCTGCTGGGTGAAATTGAATCCCATCTGGGTATGGACACCATCCCGTTTACCTGGCCGATTGGCATGGGTAAATCATTCGGTGGTGTTTATGACCTGCAGCTGGACCGTATGCGTCTGTTCCGTCCCGGCCAGGAAAAACGCGGCACCGATGAGTTTATCGAAGGCCTGGACAACCCACTGATCCAGGAAAAATTCGGCTCCGCCTTCGACAAGGCCCACGAAGAAATTTCCCTCATCAAGGAAGCCACCCCCGATTTTGACCACGACGCCTTTCTGGCTGGCAAACAAACACCGGTCTTTTTCGGCTCGGCCGTTAACAACTTTGGTGTGCAAGAGGTGCTTGACGCCCTCGTTAAATGGGCGCCCAAACCGGGGCCCCGCCAGGCGCTGGAACGCATCGTGCAACCCGATGAGCCCAAATTTTCCGGGGTCGTCTTCAAGGTACAGGCCAATATGGACCCGGCCCACCGCGACCGCGTGGCCTTTGTGCGGGTCAGTTCGGGCAAGTTTGAACGTGGCATGCGCCTGAAAGTCAGCCGTACCGGCAAGGAAATCCGTCCCAACAACGTGGTTTCTTTCCTGTCGCAACGCCGTGATCTGCTTGATGAGGCCTACGCAGGTGATGTCATTGGTATTCCCAACCACGGTGTCCTGCACCTGGGCGATGTCCTGACCGAAGGCGAAACCCTGCAATTTACCGGATTGCCATTCTTTGCTCCTGAGCTATTCCAGGGCGTCGAAGTCAAAGATCCATTGCGTACCAAGCAACTTCGCACCGGCCTGACCCAATTGGGAGAGGAAGGCGCCATTCAGGTATTTCGTCCGGAAGCCGCCGGTGGTGCCCTGTTGCTGGGTGCCGTTGGTCAATTACAATTTGAAGTGGTTGCTCACCGCCTGAAAACCGAATATGGGGTGGAAGCGCGTTTAATGCCATCCAGATATACCATGGCACGCTGGGTAACCAGTGACAACCCGAAAGCACTGCGCAAATTCATGGACAGCAATGCTGCCCATATCGCTTACGATGTGGTTGATGCGCTGGCTTTTCTGATTACTTCTCCTGCCCAGCTTCGTGTTGCCCAGGAACTGAATCCTGAAATTAATTTTCACGCAATGCGTGAACATGCCGGGCAGGTGTTCCAGGAATAAAGCTAAAATGAACTACACATCAATGAAGGGTAATTTATTAATGTCTTGGCGTTTTTTATTCATTTCTTTACTGATATTTGCCGGGCTGGCCACATGGGGCGGAATCCAGGCTGGCGAATGGCTTATTGCACATACGCCCACCACTGCCAATATACCCAACGTTAGCGAGTTTGATCCGCCGCCACAAGTTGACCAATTCGGCCGTCCCGTACTGCGCCAGCCCCAGCAACCCCTCATGAGTGGCGCACAGGGCATCCCTGAAATGCCCGTTGGCATAGACTGGGCGATCGAACCCTCACAAAAATCCGACATCCTGACAGCATCCAGCAGCCAGTACAATCCAAATGTCACCATTGGCACGGCAATCGGCCGCATAGACGCCGCCCCCATTCAGGGCGCCCCCATTAACCGTCCAACGCAAGCATCCGGCTCATCAGGCGGCGGTTATGCCTGGGAGCCCGCCTTTCACCGGGAAGTCGCCCATTGCCGCACCCTGGGCTTTTTTGATCGTCCCACTTGCCTGGGCAAGGTGCGTGAGCAATACTGTGGTGCCAACAATGCCTGGGGCAAAGTCAAGGACTGCCCCCCACGCTAACCCCCCAAAAAAAAGCCCGAAATATATTTTCCGGGCTTTTTTGTTACTTGATTTAAGCGGCTAACCTGCAAAACAGGGTTTATGCCCGATTTTTTAAAATTGGTTTATACCACACAAATAATAGCTTAAACAAACTGGCAACTTACCTGACCCAAATGGGTCAAGTCCAGCTGAATCGAATCTCCTTGGGCAACAGCCACCATAGGACCTAAAGCCCCCGATAACAAAACATCTCCTGCCTGCAAGGGGCGCCCTACTTCGATCATAGTACGGGCCAGCCACATACACGCATACAAAGGATGATCCAAACATGCTGCTCCAACGCCGATTGAGGCAATCTGATGATTTTTACGTAACACCATTCCTTCCAGGGCTAAATCCAGAGCATCCAGGCTGACCGGGGTTTTGCCTAAAACATAAGCTGCCGCTGAAGCATTATCAGCAATAGTATCGGTAATTGTAATATTCCAATTCTCTATGGCCGAATCCACAATTTCCAAAGCGGGTAATACATAATCTACAGAACGGATTAATTCGGCCAAGCTGATATCTGCCCGCTCAATATCACGACCTAATACAAAAGCGATTTCTCCCTCAACCTTAGGCGCAATCAAGCCCGAGGCCTGAATATTTGCCCCATCCATATATTCCATATCGGTAAAAAGCATGCCAAAATCCGGCTGGTCAACGCCCAACTGTTTTTGAACTGCCACCGAAGTAAGCCCTATTTTTCGGCCAGACAAACGGCGTCCCTGCTTTAAAGCCTGCTGTGTATTGTATTCCTGAATGGCATACGCCTCTTGAATGTCTGTAATCCCAAACTCTGCGGAAACAGGTGGGCATGCCTGGACTTGTTGCCGCGCCTTCAGCAAAAACTCCGCTACCTGTTTGGTTTTATTTCCATCTACCATTTTTATTCCTCACCACTCAATCAAAATGAACTTTTTAATTACGTCGCCGTATCCAGCCAGTTTGTTCTGCCAAAGGCAAACTTTCCAATTCTTTTTCTATACCCTTCGCGCAACGCTTTAATTGATCCAAATACAACTCTGCCGCTTTAACAGGCGTAAGCGCACGCCTGAAAAACATAATATTAATTGCGCCCAAAACACGGTTCCTCCAACAAATAGGCACAGCAATGGCGCTGATATTATGTTGCGTTTCCCCTGAAGACTCGGCATAGCCGCGTGCACGCGCGACTTGAATCCGCCTCATGACATTTTCCAGATTCTCGGGTTTGACTGACTCATCTCCGGCCAACCCTGCCAGTGTCAGGATTCTTTCACGGCTCTCGTCTGACACTGCGCTTAAAAAAACAATACCCAAGGCCGAATTTAAAAGCGGTCTGGACTTTCCCACCATTCCCCTGTTCACTGACATTGGGCTAAAGCGATGGGTTGATTCCCGAATTATTAAGCGTCCCGAACTAAAAGTCACAAAATCACTGGGCCATTGAATTTGCGATAATAAATTACCCAAATGAAAACTGACTATTTGCGCCACCCAATCTTCGTCTTTTATGCCATCGGCTATAAGCCTAAAGCGACGTGTCAAGGAATAGCAACCATCGCCCGGCCGGCAATGCACATAATCATTGACCTCAAGGGTATGCAAAAGCCTGTATATAGTGGTTCGGTGAATGCCTGTCTTTTTAGCCAACTCTTTAGGCGTGGCCCAACCGAACTCACTTAATACACTAACCAGTTCCAGACCACGTTCTAATGCACGTACCCGTGGATACACTTGTATTTCTGACATTACAGTTAATTCAAAACACTTGGTAACCACATGCTAATGGCCGGAAAAGCGACTAAAAGAGCGATTCTTACCAAATCAGCCAGCAAGAAAGGAGTTACCCCTTTAAAAATACTGGTCAATTGCAGCCGATCTCCAACCACACTGCGCATCACAAATACATTCATACCCAGTGGCGGTGTAATCATACCGATCTCAACCAAGGATAATGTCACTACCCCCCACCAGACCAGGCTATAGTCCATACCTAAAATTAACGGCACTACCAATGGCGCAGTGACCAAAACCGCAGCCATGGTATCAAATATCGTCCCTAACAGAAGGTAAAACACAACTAATGCCAACAAAATAACCCAATGAGGCGTAACATCAACGTTAACAAGATTCAAAATCAAGCTGGCCACATCGCTAAAGCTCATGAACCCTGCAAAAATATTGGCTCCAATAAAAATAATGTAAATCGCACCAGAATTGATGGCAGTATCCAGCAAAGAAGACCTGAACTCCTTCCAGCCAAAATCTTTTGACATAAACGCAAAGGCAAGTGCCAGTACCGCCCCTACTGAAGCAGCTTCCTGGGTAGTGAAAAAACCGCCATACAGGCCACCCAATACCAGGAGAAAAAGAATAGTTGGCCGCCAAGCCTGAATTAACGCCTTGCGAGCAGTCGCCCAATCAAACTTTTCTATCGTGGGTGCCAAATCGGGCTTAACCCGCACTGCTACCATAATAGCAATGATATACATGCCCAAAGCCAAAAGACCTGGCAACAAGGCTGCCTGAAAAGCATCGCGGATGGATACCTCTACCACCACACAATAAACAATCAATACCACCGATGGTGGAAGTAATGCTCCTAAGGTTCCACCTGCTGCAATACATCCAGCAGTCAGACTATGGGCATAGTTGCGTTTTTCCATTTCGGTAAACGCAACTTTTCCAAAGGTTGCCGTTGTCGCAATTGATGAGCCACAAATTGCCCCAAAACCACCACAGCCCATCACTGAAGCCATGGCAAGCCCGCCACGCCGAGATCCGACCAAGGACGTACCGACTTTAAAAATATCACCTGATAAACCTGCCCATGTAGCAAAGTTGCCCATCAGCAAAAACAGGGGAATAGCCGCCAGATCCATGCTGGTTAATGCGCGCGCCACCTCATTTTGGGTAATAACAAAAGCGGACTCGACATTTAACAACAAACCAAGACTGGTAACCCCTAACAATGCCAGGGCCACGCCTACGGGTATTTGTGCCGCAATTAAGATATACAAGGCAATAAAAACGATACTGGCCTGCAAGCCCATACCGTATTCAGGGGTTAAAAAAACAAACAGTAGTACCGCACTAATTGCAAAAGCAGCCACTACCACCCCTAAACCTCGTAAAAAACCCTCTTCCAGATAAGCCTTGGTTAAAATCAGACGCCCCCATTGGGCCAGGTTACGCCCAACAACCAACAGGGTTCCAAAGATCATCACGACACTGGTGACAATCCAAAAACCGGTGGTCCCCATACCCGTTACCACGGTTGTTTCATTGTACTGATATGCATCCCAGGCTCTAAGGCATACCACCCAGCTCAAGCCAATCATCATGACCGCTTCTGCCAGTGCAGACACCAACGCCACACCCAGCTGATTAGAGCCTGCCATTTTACCCATTACATCAACCTGGATATTGCGCCGCTGGATAAAAACCAGGCTTAAGAAGCCAGATATAATAACAGCCATAATAAGCCCGTTAAGTTCAAATAAACCACGGACCCCATGGGAGCTTAAAGACCTTAAAGAAATATCCGTCAAGGTCACCACAGACAAAAACACCAAGGCAACCAGCGAAACAATAACACCTGTCACGCTAAACCGGTCCACCCATTGACCTGAACCATTTAAAACCAAGCGTTTACGCTCTTGGCTGGCATATAACTTTAATTCCATCACTTAGCCCGAACGTCTTCAATAGTACTGGTATAGACATCCCAAATCTCTTTGCCATTGGGAGTTGCGGCTATCCACTCATCGACAACTTTCTGAACTTTAGCCTGATAACCTTCAAGTTCCTCGGCCGTAGGCGTAACCACCACATGCGACTTGTCTTGCAACAGCTCAGCCTTAATCCGCTGATTTTCAGCCTCAAGGCTGTCAGACCAACGTTTTACAAAGGCCGCACCACCATGTTTGGCCAAAGCGGCTTTAGCCGGTTCAGGCAAACTATCATACTTGCGCTTGTTAATAATGACATAAACCGTCGCTGCACCCAAAGGCGCATCAATATGATATTTCACAAAATCGGCAATCTGCCAAGTTTGCAAAGCAACCCAATCATTCACGCTACCTGCCAAAACACGTTTAGACAGATTCTCTGCCACTTGTGAGGCTGGCAGGCCAATGGGGGTCAAACCAATCGCTTCGATAGATGCCGATGCCAGAGGACCAGCGGCACGTACGCGCTCACCTTTAAAGTCGTCCAGACTATTTGATTCTTTACCAGAGTGCAATAAGGCAACAGCAGACGATGACAAACCAAACACGTACACATCGTCAAAACCGTCCATCAAATCATTTTCATACAAGGCCCAAACACCCGCGGACCCCTCCTGGACATCATTTGCCTGAAAAGGCACTTCTGTTACACCTGCCGCTTTAAAACGGCCCGGATTGTAACCGCTTAAACTCCAGGCCATATCAACCAGGCCACGACGTACGGCATCAAAGGCATCTTCAGGTTTAACCAAAGTGCCGCCTGAAAACATTTTAATTTTTAATGTACCTGCTGAATCCGCTTCAATATCTTGCAAAAGCGGCTCAAAAATACCTTTGGTCAAAAAGGAAGTTGGTCCTGCAAAATTGGAAAATCGCATGCTTACAGGCTTATTTGCAAAAGCAGAAGCACTGAAAACAATAGCCAAAGCACCGGCGCAAACCGTTAAGAAGCGTTTCATTGTTATCTCCATGAGTGATATGACTGCCTTCCATCATAAAAGGCATTTTTATATTTACTAACAATATATACAATTTTTAAAATTATTTAAACTCGTAAAAAGATAAGACAACTAATGCTTCAATCAAAAGAAAAATAAAGATTTGTTCACACAGTAAACACCCCCCAAAAATGCTCACTCTGGAAACAACAAAAACCTAGTGAAAACCACTAGATGCCTGTTAACGCACAAAACAAATTTTTTTAATGTTTTCAGGCCAAACATAAAGCTGTTATTCCTGCCAATTTCTTTTTAAATATTCACCCACATCCAAAATATGGTGGCTTGCTATGTTGATAGCTAACGCGACATTTTTTTCCCTTATGGCAACAATCAAATCCTGGTGCGCCTGACTGGCCACATGCAAATTCTGTTTAAAACCGGTTGTTTGAAGCATATAAAAATCTGACAAGTCAAAATTGGCCTGCTGGCGCAAACTTACTTGAGGCGATTGCGCCAAAGCATGCAATTCGGTGTGAAACGCGATGTTTAATGATCTATACGCCTGTTCAATATTAGGGTCATCTGGATCCAGGGCATCGATGCGATGATTAATATCCTGTAATTTTTCTATCTGGCCCGGCTGTACCCGATTGGCAGCCAAACCCGCTAAAACCCCTTCTATCGCAGCGAACATCTGATAAAAATCCAAAACTTCCTGCAAAGCAGGTTGCACGACCCTGGAGCCTACCTGTGCCGTAATCTCTATAAATCCTTGCTCTTGCAAACGATACAAGGCAGTCATAATAGGCTGGCGGCTAATCTTTGTTTCTTCACTTAACTCTTTAACTGAAATGGAGTCACCAAAGGCATAGCGCCCCGTAAAGAGCCTGTCACGAATTAACGCATACGCCTGCATGTTTTTAGAAGACATAGTCCCAACCAAAATTTAAAAAATTGAATGTTTAGCACAACTACCATGCCTTGAACATTAGTAAATATACTATTTTATCAACTCTAAACTAGAATGCTAACATACTAACATGTTAGTTATCGTAGATGAAATCGTATATAGGAGAGACAATGAGTCAAGAAAAACTGGATTGTGATGTATTGGTGATTGGTTCCGGACCAACCGGTTCCACATTGGCGCTGGCGCTGGCCTCATACGGCATTAAAGTCCATGTGGTTTCTCGCTGGAACTGGGTTGCCAATACGCCCCGCGCCCATATTACAAATCAACGCACCATGGAAGTTTTCAGGGAACTGGGCATTGAAGAAGAATGCTACAAATACGCGACCCCTTGGGACCTGATGGGCGATAGCTTGATTACAACCAGCCTGGCCGGAGATGAACTGTTACGCATTCGTTCCTGGGGCACGGATTTGGCTCGCAAGGGTGACTACTTAAGCGGCAGCCCCTGCGAATTACTGGATATTCCCCAACCCCTGATTGAGCCAATTCTGGTTAACCAGGCACGCAATCGCGGGGCAAGTTATTCATTTAATACCGAATACCTGAGTCACCAGCAAGATGACGCCGGTATTACCGTCCAGCTAAAGGATCGTTTCACGCAACATGAATATCAGCTACGGGCAAAATTTTTGGTTGGCGCTGATGGTGCCAACTCAAAAGTCATGAAAGACGCAGGGCTTGCCCTGGAAGGCCAACTGGCTCGCGCAGGCACCGCTTACACCCTGTTTGAAGCCGACTTAAGTCAATATACAGCACACCGCCCCAGTATTTTGTACTGGATTTGTTCTCCCCAAGCGGCATTTGGCGAAATTGGTTTTGGTTTGTTACGCGCCATTAAACCATGGAATCAATGGATAGCCGGTTGGGGATTTGATATTAACCAGGGCGAACCAGAGCTCAGTGACGAAGAGGTAACGGAAAAAATCCGTATCCTGGTCGGTGACCCTGAACTGAAAATTAAAATCCTTAATAAATCCACCTGGTATGTCAACCAGGCCTACGCTCCCCATTACGATAAAGGCCGTGTATTTTGTGCCGGAGACGCCGTCCACCGTCACCCGCCTTCCAGCGGATTAGGCTTGAACACATGCGTCCAAGACGCCTTTAACCTGGCTTGGAAATTTGCCTACGTATTAAAAGGCCACGCTGGCCATGAGCTTTTGGACAGCTTTAGTTTGGAACGGGCACCGGTAGGAAAACAAATTGTGGCACGTGCCAACCAATCTCGCCTGGACTATGCCGCATTGCAAAAAATATTCCGTATAGAAGGCGAGGAAAACCCCATTGAAGCCGGTATTGCCAACTTCAGAAGCCCATCCCAAAAAGGCGCAAAAGCCCGATTGGCCGCCCAACAGGCATTACAGCTGAAACAAACAGAATTTAATGCCCAAGGCGTTGAAATGAACCAACGCTATGAATCACAGGCGGTTATTAATGAGCCAGACCCCGAAACCTGGGCTCGGGACAAAGAGTTGTATTTACAAGCCACAACCCGCCCAGGTGCCAAAATACCTCATGCCTGGCTTATTGACCGCAAAGGATACAAAAAATCCACCCTGGATATCGTTGGCAAAGGTTATTTCACCTTACTAACCGGCTTATCGGGCCATGTCTGGACAGAAGCGGCCCAACAACTAGAGTTACCATTCTTGCGTATTATTACCATAGGATCTTTAGATTACCAGGACCCTTATTGTGAATGGCAGCAGCGACGCGAAATTAATGAAAATGGGGTACTGTTAATACGTCCTGACGGTTTTGTGGCATGGCGTCAAATGGATGCCGGGCAACTTTCCGTAGAACAGGCAAAAACGCACCTGGAAAGAACCTTTCAACAAATTTTATCGCGTTAATTCAGCGTCTGCCTGCTCTGCTTGCCCCACCCCGAAAAACGGGGTATGCAAGCAAGCATCGAATAAAAAAAAACTCCCTCAGGACGAGGGAGATTTTTTATTATTAATTCTGGCTATTTACCAAATCAAGTGCAACGTCGACAATCATGTCCTCTTGCCCGCCTACCATACGGCGGCGACCCAGCTCAACCAAAATATCCACCGGTTTCAAGCCGTAACGTTGCGCAGCCACTTCTGCATGACGCAAGAAGCTGGAGTATACCCCAGCGTATCCTAAAGCCAAGGTTTCACGATCTACACGTACCGGACGATCTTGTAACGGACGGACAATATCATCGGCGGCATCCATCAGGGCATATAAATCAGTACCATGATTCCAGCCCATCCGTTCTGCGGCGGCAATAAACACCTCAAGAGGCGCATTACCGGCACCCGCACCCATTCCGGCCAGGCTCGCATCAATACGATCACACCCTTCTTCAACAGCCACAATCGAGTTGGCCACACCCAAAGACAAGTTATGGTGCGCATGTATACCTGTTTCCGTCTCTGGCTTTAACACTGCCTTAACCGCACGGAAACGGTCACGCACATCGTTCATGTTCATAGCACCGCCCGAATCCACGACATAAATGCAGGTTGCGCCATAACTTTCCATTTTTTGCGCTTCACGGGACAGGTTTTCGGGCGTGGTTAAATGACTCATCATTAAAAAACCGACCGTATCCATACCCAACTCGCGGGCATATGCGATGTGTTGTGCCGATACGTCCGCCTCGGTGCAATGCGTGGCTACCCTTACCACGCGCGCACCTGCCTGATAGGCATCTTTCAAGTCATGAATAGTACCAATGCCAGGCAACAGCAATGTGGCCACTTTGGCATGCTGGACTTCATCGGCCACCGCTTCGATCCACTCCAGATCCGTGTGTGCCCCAAACCCATAATTAAAGCTTGAACCCTGCAACCCGTCTCCATGTGCCACTTCAATACTGTCTACCTTGGCCTGGTCCAGTGCCCGTGCAATACGACGCACATCCTTGACGCTATACTGATGGCGCACGGCATGGCTACCATCACGTAAAGTAACATCTGATATATACAGTTTTTTTCCTGTGTTCATGATTATCTCCATTAACGCTCAAGAATGGATTGCGCCATACGTTCGGCAGTCGCCATAGCAGCCGAAGTCATAATATCCAGATTTCCGGCATAAGCGGGCAAATAATGCGCCGCTCCTTCCACCTCTAGAAACACCGAGGTTTTCAAACCGCTACATTCACCCAAACCGGGGATCTTTAACGGACGGTCCGCGCTTATCCGTTCAAACTGCACCTTTTGTTTAAGCTTATAACCTGGCACATACTGCTGTACTGCCGCAACAGTCTCTGCAATACTTTGTTCAATCGCATCTTCATCAGCCCCGTCAGACAGGGTATAAACAGTATCGCGCATAATAACGGGCGGCTCTGCCGGATTCAAAATAATAATAGCCTTGCCCCTGGTTGCCCCGCCAATCACTTCAATAGCTTTAGAGGTGGTTTCCGTAAACTCATCAATATTGGCACGCGTACCCGGCCCGGCCGATTTACTGGAAATAGATGCCACAATTTCAGCATAATGCACTTTAGCTACCCGAGAAACGGCAGCCACTATGGGAATAGTCGCCTGACCGCCACAAGTTACCATATTGACATTAAACGCGTTTACATGCGCATCCAGATTGACGACTGGCACACAATACGGCCCAATGGCGGCCGGGGTCAAATCCACCAAACGCATCTGGGGTTTCAACTGACGCAAAAAAGCATCATTGTGAATATGAGCACTGGCTGCCGTAGCATCAAAAACCAAATCAATTTCATCAAATACCGGCAACCGGCTCAGACCCTCCACCCCTTCATGCGTGGTGGCCACCCCCAAACGCTGTGCCCTGGCAAGCCCGTCCGATTGAGGATCAATGCCCACCATAGCCCCCATTTCCAGATGCCGACCATGACGCAAAATTTTGATCATTAAATCGGTGCCAATATTACCGGAACCGATAATGGCCACTTTTATTTTCTTATCAACACTCATCTTTAATTTCCTTTGTCGATCCCATTATTCAGCCGCTAAAAAATCAAGCACCAAGGCATTAAAACGATCTTTATGCTCCCACTGCACCCAGTGACCGCAACGATTGAATAAATGCAGTTCCGCCTGGGGAATATGGGTCACCAAACGCAACGCCGCATCCATAGGCACAAAACGATCATCCCGGCCCCACATTATCAATGTAGGTGCGGTAATTGTGCCAAGACGTGCACCGAAATCAGGAAACTGGCGGGGATTAAGCTCAAGGCTTTTTACAAAATTATCCAGATGATCCTGACGGTCCAGGATATTTGTTAAGCGTTGCTGCAAAAGCTCATCAGTCAGGCTACTGGCATCATAAACAAAAATATCCATCATGGCGCGCAGGTTTTCCAGGGTTGGATGACGATATAAACCCTGCAAACGCTTGATACCCTCGGTAGGCATAGGTGTGAACGTACTCAAACCACCGGTGCCGCCTCCCATCAGGATAAGCTTTCCAACACGATCAGGATTGTCCAAAGTGAACGCCGTGGCACTATGCCCGCCCATTGAGTTACCAATCAAATGGGCTTTCTGGATTCCCAACGCATCAACCAGACCTTTAACTGCTGCCGCATTAACATGAGAGCGGGATTCGGTCACCACAATCGGATCGCTCTTGCCCCAGCCAGGGCTGTCTAACAAAATAACGCGATAACCCGCCTTAACCAAAGGCTCCACATTTTGAGAAAAGTTGGCCCAACTGGTTGCGCCCGGCCCTGATCCATGCAACATAATAACGGTTTCATCACCTTGCCCGAAATCGTTATAGTGGATTTTTAATGCCAAACCGTTTTCATTAATATCAACAAAACGGCTACTTGTTTCTTCACTGATGACTGTCATATTAAACCTTAAAAATACATTTTTAATTTAAACCTAAACCAATTCGGCACTCATGACACCATACCCGGCAATCCATTCATTGATAGGTTTGTAGTAGTCTTGACGTGCCTTGTACTCGCCTGCTGCAGCCAAAGCGGCAAAAGCAGCAACCCACGTTCTTACTTCATGGGTAGAACGCCCCGCCTCTTTAGAGATGACATCCACCTCAAAGTCATCAACTTTTTGCAACTCATTGCTTGCGAGCAAATCCATAAATGCCTTGTCCCATTCCTCGTTCAAAGGGGTCAGGTTGCAGGTCGATGTGCCGAAAATTTTTGCGGTCGCTACCGTGCGTGCCTCACGGGCAGCCCGTGCTTCGGGCGTTGGCCGGCGTCCACAAATTAAAAATTCAGCCACTTCTGAGGCGGCGCCACTTAGCAAGGGCACTGGTGGCTCATGAGAAAGCCCACCTGAACCCAAAATAAGAACTCGTTTATTTAACGTTGCAATAAACTGCCCAACCGCCTCACCTAATTTACGAATACGGCGATAAGGCGTAAAAGGGGGTGCAACAGAATTAATAATGATTGGAATAACAGGGTAACGGGTTAAACTTCCTGTTGTTTCCATCAGGATTTGGGTACAACCATGATCAACATCCAACCGATGCGACAGGGCCACATCAATATCTTTATCATGCACAAAACGTACCAAATCCAAAGCCAGGTCTTCGGGAACCGATAGTTTTCCTTCGGGTGTTAAATAATCACCCACAGAATTTGCCCCTGTGGCAACCACAAACGGCGGCATCAAATCATAAAATAAGCCGTTATAATGGTCTGGCGCAAATAAAACAATTAACTCCGGATCAAACTCCTCTACTTCTTTTTTTGTAGCGTCTAAAACAGCATTAACCTCTGCTGCCGTTTCGGGATTCGGATCATACAAGCCACGCAAAGGTGTATGAGACAAACACTTTAGTAATATCGTCATGTAAAAGCTCCTCAAATTGCACTTTTTATTTCACTATGTCAAAAAAAGTCTTTATCTTTTTTTATAAAATTACCGTTAACTGCCACTCATTAATTGTCATGTCAAATCCGCGCTCAACGTCACCTTATAAAAAGTCACAAAGCCTGGTTCGCGGTTTAGCTATTTTGCAGGCCCTTAGCATCTGTCCTGATGGTTCAGCGCGCATCAATGAGCTTAGCCAGGCTACGGGCATTCATCGCACCACCATTAAACGCCTTCTACAAACCCTCATTGAGGAAGGCTATGTCAGCCAAAGCCCGTCAGACCACAGCTACCGTTTAAGTTACCAAGTCCGCCAGCTTAGTGAAGGCTTCCGTGACGACGATTGGGTCACGCAAATTGCCGCCCCCGCCATTAATGAACTGGTCAAACTGACCTTATGGCCTTCCGACCTGTGCACCCTGTCCGGGGCCTCTGTAATTATTCGTGAAACCTCACATCGCTTTAGTTCACTCTCGTTTCATCGGGCAATGATCCGGCGGCGGCTTCCTTTGCTTACGACCGCTGCAGGCCGGGCTTATTTTTGCTTTTGCCCCGAACAAGAACGCCAACAATTAATTCCTATCATTCAAACAGATCCTTCTCCACAGGCCCAATTAGCGCATAACCCCGCTTTTTTACGTCAGCTTGTTGAAAAAACACAGCTTAGGGGCTACGCTTCCAATGAAGGAGACTGGGTCAATGAAAGCAATACCGCTGCCATTGCCCTTCCCATTACTTATAAACGCCGGGTAATTTCGACGGTCAACCTGGTTTTTTTAAAGAAAATCCTTAGGCCAGAAGCGGCGGCCGCGCGTTACTTACATTACCTTAAAGAAACCGTGACCAAAATAGAAAACCAGCTAGCCCAATACGAGCAACTTATAAGCGAATAGGTCGACTCCCTGTCCCTTTTTCCTACCACCAGTAGGCTAGCATGGCTTTAATGACATGCAAGACAGCTTTGTCAAGGTTGTTCACAGGTTAAACAGCACTTTCATTTTCTACAAATAAAAAACACTCGCCGAAGCGAGTGTTTTAATTAGCTCATTAATGACTGATTCAGGTTTCCTGCAAGGTATAAAACTTACCCCCCATATACAACAATGCACCACCGGTCTCGTTGCTACGGGTTGCCAACACCTCGCATAAAAATGCAAAATGTGTGCTTTCATCAAAAACCTTAATAACCCGACAATCAAAATTGGACTTTGCCCCCTTTAAGACCGGAGCACCCGTTACCAGGGTTTCCCATTCAGCATGTTTAAAACGTTCTGGCCCCGGAATTTCTTTGCGCATGCCGGCAAAAATACACGCCAATTCAGATTGATGCCCGGCCAATGTATTCACACATAACAAGCCGGTTGCCATAATGTATTCAGCGGCATATACATTTTTATTGACAAAGGCAACCAGACGTGGGGGATCTGCCGTTACCGAGCAAATTGCCGTTGCCGTCAAACCAACACACTCCTGCTCATGAACTGTCGTGATAATAGAGGTTGCCGCGGCAAAATGGCGCATCCCGGCACGGTGTTCCTCCTCTCCAACCAACGGCAGATCAGCCAAAAGGGCATTGGGCTGCCAATCCAAAACCTGATTAATATCTCGTAATTGCATGTTATACGTCCTGCATTACCTATTTCACGCCAAAAGGATTAGGAACAGGCAGCTGTGCGCCCAGCAGATTGCCGCCCAACAATTCACCAATATTGTCCTCATTTTGAGTAATATGGTTGGCTGCAACTAAAATATCACGCATTTGGCGCTGCATGGGACTGCTTAACCAGACACCACGGGTTGAGGTCTTTTTAAATATCATATGCGCGGCATCAAAACATTCGCCCCCGGTAAACTGATTAGTCGCAAAATGCCGGATACGCACGTCCAATGGCACCAGTTCACCCCTGGATGCATAACCCCATGCTTCATCGGTATTATGAAGAACCCGGGATGCTGCACCTAAAATTTTAGCGCTTGCCGCGCCTAAACGCTGTTTGATAAACGGATCATTTACCGCTGCCCCAACAGCCTGATTCAGGTTTTGCCTTGGTTTCATATGCTCTACATACATATCCTCCATTCCACGCGCCATTCCAACGATGACTGACGAAACCGCTGCGTAAAACACATAAAAGAAAGGCATCTTATACAAATTATTAACATGACCATGAGTGGATTCATCATAATCACCAATCACATGACTACGGTAGGCAGGGACAAAGACTTTTTTTACCACCAGTTTTTTACTACCCGTTCCTGCCAAACCTACCACATGCCAATCATCTACAATGTCTAAATGCCGGGCCGGCACCCAAAAGGAACGAAATACCATACCGCCATTTTCCTGTACCCGCCCTCCTAAAAACGCCCCGCCGGCAGCGTGATCGCACCCGCTGGAGGTCAACCACTCTCCTTCCAGCTCATACCCGCCTTCTACAGCGGTTACCTTGCCAAAAGGAGCATAGGAAGAAGACACCAGCACATGGGAATCCTCGGACCACAGCTCTTCGCCCACACGCGAATCAAGCAATCCCACCTCAAAAGGATGTACCCCCAAAACCATCACGTTCCAGGCGCTTGACGGACAACCACGACCCAACTCCATCAATACCTTATTTAAGACATTAGGGTTCATTTCATAGCCACCCCACCGCTTGGGTTGCAGAATCTTAAAGAAACCGGCTTCGGTAAAATCCCTGATCGTCTCTGTAGAAACCATCCGGTTTTTTTCTACATCTGCAGCACGCTCACGCAACACCGGAATTAATGCAGTAGCACGTGCAATTATTTCTTCTTCGCTTGGAATAGATGTTGCCGTTACCGCTTCTTCTGCGTTCAGACTAGATATTGTCATTACCATTTCTCCTTTTGTTATCAATTTAATTTGTTACATTTTAGAAATAAAACTTATCTTTTCACAACAATTTAGGATTAAGGTGCACTATACGCACCTGGTTGATAGACAGCACCCAGCATAAAAAAACCCCAAAAAGCTGGATGTTTATCCATGCTTTTTGGGGTTGATCCCTGCTTCTTTGGTTTTGCTTGCTCTAATCAGCGGTTAGCGTGAAAAACACCCACACTCAAAGAAACATTATTCTTCACCCATCTGGCTTTGCAGGTAATTTTGCAGACCTACTTTGTCCACCAGTTCAATTTGGGTTTCCAACCAGTCGATATGTTCTTCGGTATCATCAAGAATGCGGCGGAACAAATCACGAGAAACGTAGTCGCGCACTTTTTCGCAATGGGCAATCGCTTCGGTAAGCGTTCCATGAGCACTTACCTCAAGGTGCAAATCACAAGCCAGGATTTCGGGTACATCCTCACCAATGCGCAACTTATGCAAATCTTGCAGGTTGGGTAATCCCTCCAGCAAAAAAATACGTTCTATCAGGGCATCGGCATGCTTCATCTCTTCGATGGACTCTTCATATTCATGCTTGCCCAACACATTAAAGCCCCAGTTTTTCAACATGCGGGCATGCAGGAAATACTGATTAATCGCCGTTAACTCATTGGTCAATTGCTTGTTCAGGTATTTAAGAACCTCTTTATCGCCTTTCATAACCCTTCCTTTTTCAAGTTTGCTCAATGGGATTCCGGTATGCAAAAACAACACCGCCCCCCAGGCTTCCATTATATATTGGAAGCGGTTACGAAACAGATTTACCAAAATGAATACGACATAAGCTTCCTTTTCCTGAGCAAAAGGAAGCTTATGCGAAAACACCGGATTTTTCCAATACGTTGCCTACCAGAGTGCCGTGGACACAAGTGCCTTGCGGCTGCGTGACTCGCTCACATACTCTTGATTTGCTGCATTAGAGGCTGAATCTTTCGGAAGATATTCGCTGGCAGTCTGGGCACAGCAACCACAGCACGATGCAACACCTAACTCGGTCTGTAAATCACCAAGGGTTGACGCTCCGTTATTGACTGCCTCAATAACGGTTTTTTCTGTGATGGCATTACAAATACAAATATACATGCGAATCATTATCATCTATTTTTATTTTTTTCGCAATATTTTTTCCCTGTTTTTCTTAAAAAAAACAGTCAGCCTTTCAGAAGAGCCTGAGCTTTTCTTCTGGAAGCCGGTGCAATACCAATGGCTTCACGATATTTAGCCACTGTTCTGCGGGCGATTAACAAACCATCCGCCATCAACAAATCACACAACTTACTGTCGGACAAAGGTTTTTTGGCATCTTCAGCCTCGACCAGCGCCTTGATTTTCAACTGAATCGACTTGGCCGAGGTATGCTCACCAGACTCGGTGGCTACACCCGATCCAAAAAAATATTTCAGTTCAAATACCCCATGCGGAGTGGCGATGAATTTTTGCGTGGTGGCCCGGGATACGGTTGACTCATGAATCTCCAGCTCCTGTGCCACTTCTTTTAAGGTAAGAGGTTGTATGGCAGACACACCTTCTTCAAGAAAGGCTGTTTGATATTTCATGATGACTCGGGAAACATCCAGAATGGTGCTGAAACGGTGATTGACCTGTTTTAAAAAACCCTTTGCATGACTTAGCTGTTCACTCAGACTGCTTTCCTGCTTTTTACCCAGGGTCCTGATCATGCTTTCATATTCGGCATTAATCCGAACCTTTGGCAAAATCCCCTGATTAAGGGATAAAACCCATTCATGATTGATTTTTCTCACCAACACATCAGGTACCGCATAATCGGCTGCAGGCGTGCTCCAGGCTTTACCTGGCCGTGGATCAAGCCCCTGAATCAAACCATGGGCCTGGCGAATCAGGGTAATATCGGCACCGGTGACCGCTTGCAAGGCAGCCATATCGGCCGCTGCCAGCGCATCCAGGGCATTGGCGCAAATTTTTTTGGCGCAGGCCAATACTTTGCCATCAGGTTCAGGACTTAACTCACGAGAAAGCTGCAATAACAGGCATTCTGACAGGCTGCGGGCCGCAATACCCGGAGGATCGAACGACTGCAACAAACGCAACGCCACCGTCAGCTCCTCTACGGTTACCTCATGCTCAGCCTCAAAAAATCCGGCCACCTCTTCCAGCGGTGTATGCAGATAGCCATTTTCGTCCAGTTCATCAATCAGGACATCAACCAGAAGCATATCACGCTCCATGGCATGGGTTGTCCCCAACTGACTGCGCAAATACGCTTCCAGGCTCACACTGGTTGCGGTTTCAGGATAGAAATCATCATCCTCGGAATTGGCAGCGGCAGGTTTACGCTGATCCCAATCCTGTTGTAAAACCTCAGCATAAGACAGCTCGGAATTTGGTGTTTCAGACGATATCTGGTTATCATCTACTAACTCCAGCATCGGATTGTCCTGAATGGCGCGCATCAGCTCAACCTGGAAATCCAGACCGGAAAACTGCAACAATCGCAATGACTGTTGCAACTGAGGGGTCATGACCAATTGCTGGCCCGTTTTTAACTCTAACGCCTGACGCATATTAAAAATTCTTTATGAAACAAAAAAAACCAGCGGCTTATAAAAATGATACCGCAGTACTCAGCAAAACCCTCCTGACGTTGGCTATGCCACAAATTATTTTACGTAGCACGGTCATTGCCTTTTCGGTACTTGTCTGGATTTTCCTTGCCCGCAAAATCATTGATTTTGGCAAAAAACAGGATTACGCCGGACTGGAAGCCTTCAGCGATCAACTGGTTACCTACCTGAACAGTATAAACAATTATATTTGGTGGGGCCTGGTTCTGCTAGGCAGCCTTATCCTTTATATAATCTTAAGCAGCTGGCTAAGTGGAAGCATCAGACGTGCCGGTGAACACTGTCCTCCCCCACGAAAAATCAACCCGCTTATCAATCAGCTTTCTCCGGAAGGCAAGGAAGTGCTGGCCTGGGCCTGGAGTGATCGCACAGAACCCATCAAATTCATCACTTTAAAAGAAACCCTCAGTGAATTACGCAGCGGACGTGTTTACAAACTGGCTCAAGTCAAAGAACAACAAATACTCCTGCAACACAATTTTATTCCTGAGCTTGGCCAAAACGAAAAAATCTCTTGACTTTACCCCCCTTTCATGCTCATAATAAAGTCATTATGAAAACGCAAACTTTCAATCCCTCTCAAATTACTACAAGTTGCAACGGCGGCTTGTTGGTTTGCGCACTCTCTTCTCTTCTACTACTAGCGCTCGGTTGCCGAGCCTAGAGCATTCGTGGCAGTTCGGCAGCCCTGTATTAGCCACCCGGATTTTTATTAAATTGTAATATCCCGGGCCAACAAACAGGCAAACGCCAGTTCCAGCACCGGGATTCATATCAAACAGGTGCATTATGATGCTTTCCAACCCAGCAAAAAAATACGTTCCCTTCAAACCGTTCGTCAAGGATTTTTCCGAACGTACATGGCCCAGCAAAACCATTACCGCTCCTCCAATCTGGATGAGCACCGACCTGCGTGATGGCAACCAGTCTCTTATCGAGCCCATGAGCGTTGAGCGTAAATTGCGCTTTTTCAAACAGTTGGTGGCCATTGGCTTCAAAGAAATTGAGGTTGGGTTTCCTTCCGCATCACAAACCGATTTCGACTTTGTGCGCACTCTGATTGAGAAAAACCTGATTCCCGATGACGTCACCATTATTGTCCTGACCCAGGCCCGTCAAGACCTGATCGAACGGACTGCCGAGGCAGCCGCTGGTGCAAAAACCGCCATGATTCACCTGTACAACGCCTGTGCGCCCGCTTTCCGCAAAATCGTTTTCAACATGAGCAAAGACGAAGTGAAAGAAGTGGCCATTCAGGGTACACGTTGGGTACAGGAAGCCATGGCTAAATATCCGCAAACCAAATGGCGCTATGAATACTCACCCGAAGTTTTCAGCACCACCGAACCCGAATTTGCCGTGGAAGTATGTAACGCAGTTTCAGCAGTTTGGCAACCCACCCCTGAAGACAAAATTGTCTTCAACCTGCCTGCGACCATCGAATCCACCACCCCCAACATGTACGCCGACCAGATTGAATGGTTCTGCAAAAACGTCAACAACCGCGACAGCATTATCGTTAGCGTACACCCCCACAACGACCGCGGTACTGCCGTTGCCGCCGCTGAGTTGTCGGTCATGGCCGGTGCCGACCGTGTTGAAGGCTGTTTGTTTGGCAGCGGTGAGCGTACCGGTAACGTAGACTTGGTTACCTTGGCACTTAACCTGTACACCCAGGGTATCCATCCCGGCCTGGACTTTTCCGATATTGATGAAGTCCGCCGTACCGCCGAATACTGCAACCAATTGCCTGTCCATCCACGTCACCCCTATGCCGGTGACCTGGTCTTTACCGCCTTTTCAGGCTCTCACCAGGATGCCATCAAAAAAGGCTTTGCGCAGCAAGACCCTGACGGCATTTGGGAAGTACCTTACCTGCCTATTGACCCTGCCGACCTGGGCCGCAGTTACGATGCTGTGATCCGTGTCAACAGCCAGTCTGGTAAAGGTGGTGTGTCTTACCTGCTTGAACAGGAAAAGGGCTTGAACCTGCCCCGTCGCCTGCAAATTGAATTCAGCCGCGCCATCCAGCGCGTGACCGATGAAACGGGCACCGAAGTCAATGGCAATGCCGTTTACGAGATCTTCGAGAAAGAATACCTGAAACAGACTTCACCCTGGAAATTGCTCAAGCACCAGATCAACAGCCATCCGGAAGGCGCTGATGATGAAACGTTCAGCATCGAAGTGGAACTGGAAAACAACGGCACTGTCGTCAAGGCAAGTGGCAAGGGTGATGGTGCCATTTCTGCATTTATCAATGCCTTGAATCTGCCTATCCGCTTCATGGACTACCATGAACACGCCATTGGTTCTGGTGAGAAAACACTGGCCGCCTGCTATGTTGAACTGCGTCTGGGCGACTCTGCCACCGGTTTCGGGGTTGGTGTTCACAAAGACATCGTGACTGCTTCCTTCCAGGCCGTGTTAAGTGCCGTCAACCGTCATATTCAGCAAGGTGCCAACTGCGCCAAAGAAGAAAACGTTGAGGCTGCGACTGCCTGAAATTGATAAGCCCGTCTTGCCAGGCCCGTATTAAACATACGGGCAGGCAATTGTCCTGATTGATCCCATACACTGGGGGCAAACCAGCTTTTTGAACCAAACAGGCTCAAGACCAGACAAAACGGCAAACATTAAAAAACCCAAACCAACCGGATACCCCCGGTTGTTTGGGTTTTTTTAATGGGTAAATGTTAACCGTTTAGCGAGATTAATCGTTTAAGGATTAATCGTTTACCAGGCACTTCCCACTTCCCACACCACTTCCTTGCCTTGAGCCCTGGCGGCCCTTAGCATGTCCAGCAAAGGAAAAGTACGGCGACGCAAGGTCACCTTTTCCAGCACCGGGTGCGGCTTTTCTTCCGGATACTCGTCATCTTCTTCTTCCCTGTCTTTATCGGCATAAACCAGGTCAGGATTGGAATCGGGGTCTTCGGCCACGGCACGCAAAATGTTCTGAATGGCCTCATCCAGTTGCTCTACCGTAAACACGCCACTTTCAGGCAAGGTCTCATAATCACGCCCTGCAGCCTTCAGGACAGACAGGGCATGCTTGTCCAGCATCACAACATCAGCACTTGCATTTGAGCGGAAAGTAATCAGCATCGTCGGTTTCCCACAATAGATAAAGTAATACGTCCAGTTTACTACAAGAAGCATTTCAAGCCGATGATTTCATTTTTTATTCAAGACGTGCACTTATATTCATGAAAAGAATCACAACCCTGCTCCTGCTGGCAATAGTCATAATGCCTGCAGCCTGGTCACAAACCAGCGAAATAAACAATGGAAATCCTGTTTGCAAGCCTGCCTTTACTGGACATCCATGCAAGGATCGAAGCAAGGAGCCATCACTTAATTTAGGTGTTGGCAACCCCATACATTTAATTAGTGGCAATAAATACCAAGAAGAAACCGATCTGCCCTTTCTGCCATCAGGACTGGAATTAACACGATATTACAATTCGCTCTCCAAAGGTAATAGCCTGCTGGGTGAAGGCTGGTCGCATTCTTATGATACCCGCCTGTATTTTGCAGGTAACAAACTGCAAATTATCCATGCCGATGGCGCCCGCACCCTATTTCAGGCACGCCAGGGTGACACCGCCCATGCAGTACAGGCCAGTCAGGGCAAATTGCTGGCCAAAGACAATGTCTGGCACTGGGAACTGGGCTCCGGTTTCAGCAAGATTTTTAATCAGCATGGGCGTCTGATACAGGTTAATCTACCAGGGCTGGAACCCATCCGCATCAGTCGCGATGAAAGGCCTGGCCCCACCAGGCATGCCATTCTGAAAGTGCAGGCAGGCCAACAACACAAGCTGGTTTTTAATTATGAAATTTTCAAGGGCACGGCCCGTTTAAGCCGTATTGATACCCATATTGGCACTTTTCATTACCAGCACGAACAGCCTGAAAAACACACAGGCCTACGCCTTGTTGGCATGCAAAGACCCGACAAAATGGGCAAAGCCTATGCCTATGAAGCCCAATACCAGCATGGCAACCCGTTTTTGCTAACCGGCATCAGCATGCATGACCATACCAGTAAAAAATCGGTCAGAACCAATTCATGGGCTTATAACGAAAAAGGCCTGGCCATTCGTTCCATCACGGGTCGCCAAGACGACACCAACAACCGTATTGAGATTGAATATATCAGTCGCCCCAAAACTGAAAATGTCCCAGGTCTCACACGTGTTAAAAATACCGATGGCCAGCACACCGATTTTCATACTTCCATCAAGGGTGGAAAATATGTACTGGAAGCAATTGAAGGAGCTGGCTGTCATGGTTGCGCCATACCCGGCACCAAAGCCGAATATGACAGCAAGGGAAGAATGACCAGCCTGAATGGCACCCAGATTCATTACGATGAAAACGATAATATCAGACAACTGGACATCAGCCGCTCACCCTGGGCCGGGCTGCAACTGCACTACGATGAAAAAGACCGTCCGGTAACATGGTCCAGCAAAATTACAGGTGCCGAACATACCCGTTATAACGACAGAAACCTGCCGGTAGAACAGAAGTTTGCCAATGGAGACCAGGCTTTGTTTGAATATGATAAAGACGGGCACCTGGTAAAGGTGATGGAATCAACCAAAAACAAGGCTAGGTCTGTAACCACAAAAATAGTCTCACAACCGAAAAACAATTTTTTTGCCGTTGAATATAGTGACGAAAATAACGTCGAAAAAAAAGTGTTCTTTACGCTGCAAAAAAACACGCTAAACATCAATACCAGCCGTCGTCCAATATGGGTATCAGCAAATAGAAAAGGCATTGAGGACTGGATGCCCTCAATAAGATACGATGATGAATACATCTTTGAAAATGAGGGTAAAACCAAAATCCACCATTTACCCGAAGGGGGATACATTAGTTATTTTTATAATGAAAACAACAAACCCGAAACCATTATCTGGACCGAACAATCCGGCAAAAAACACCATTTAATCATGGATTCCAGCATTCCCGAAAAAGGCTATGTGCTGGGCAACCAGTTGGCCTTTCATGCCCTTAAGACCGATGCAGGACAAACCCAGCTTAGCTTATGGAATAAAGACAAACGGTTCTGGACCCAGACACTGGATTTCTCTGAAGACAACACCCTGCGCAGCGAAACCGTCATTGTGCCAGACGCAAAATACGAAGCAGGCCGCAATTATGCCTATGACCCATCCCAAAGAATGATCAGCACCAAAACCAGCGCCCAATATAAAGAACAGGATTTGTCTGGCCTGCACCATTATGCCTGGAACAAGGATGGATCCAGTGCCGCTTATTTTAATGGTAGCAATACAATTAAGCCCGCTATTGAACGTGATGTCAGCGGCTTGCCAATCAAAACGGGAGAACTTGAACTTGAGTATGGCCCCAATCGCAAACTGCATTACATCACTAAAAATAAAGCCTTCTTAGCCGCCTACTTTTATGGTGTGCATGGACAGCGAACCATCAAAACCACCCCTGACGCGCATACCCATTATTACTATGATGAAAACAATTTACTGGTTGGAGAGTGGACTATCCACCGGGACAAGCTCACCACGCAGGGTGTCAATGACAATATCAGCCGCCGTTATATTTATGCCGGCAAGCTGCCCGTTGCTTTTATTGATTATGAACAGGCGACTTTCCCCATAAAAATGGTACCCACCGAAGAAGTGCCCATTGATGACCCCAGGCGGCATCCTCATCAGTCAAAGCTGTATTTCATTCATACAGACCACATCGGCCAGCCTTTCATGGTGACCGACCAAGAGCAGAAAATCCACTGGCTGGCACATAACAGCCCAACCGGGGAAAGCCATATTTTACATGCCGATATTGAATTCAACCTGCGCCTGCCCGGGCAATATTACGACCAGGAAACCGGTTGGCATTACAACTTGCACCGTTATTATGACCCAGCAGCGGGGCATTATCTGGAACCCGACCCGATTGGGCCTGCAGCTAATAACGATCCGTTTGGTTATGCCGCCCAGCAGCCTCGCCGGTTTACTGACCCGCTGGGTTTACTGCTTTTTTCCTTTGATGGTACCAATAATGATAAATACACCAACACCAATGTCCGTAAATTCGAACGTTTGTATGATGGACAGCTTGGCAGCTATATTGAAGGCTCGGGAGCCCTGACTGAAGAGACTAATTTTAGCAATACAATGGATCTGCTGGCTGCCACTAAAACGCAAGAGATTGTCAATCAGCAATTCTATGCACTGCTCAACCATATTGCCCCGTACTTCTACGTGCGAGGGGATGCAACACCCATAAATGAGGAGGCAAACACACAACCTTTACCTTTTTTTAGTATAGATGTGGTTGGTTTTTCACGAGGTGCCACCTTTGCGCTCATATTTGCCAACAAGATAGCCGACAATACCGATAAACACGGCTTGTTCTCCTACCCATTCCGTGATAATCGTGTTTCATTCAAACTCATACAGGCCTGCCTGGATTTACGCTTTATCGGGCTTTTTGATAACGTCCCCCAATTGGGCAATCGTGGCAGCCGCAACCATAAAGAAAAATATAGCGTGCCCGAAAAATGGACATGGGTAGCGCATGCCGTGGCACTGCATGAATTCCGGGAATTGTTTCCTGTTACCCTGTTAACCGGGAATGGACGCAACTACATAGAGCAAGGTTTTATTGGTGCCCATTCCGACATTGGTGGCATTAGATGGGACAGTGACCTGACTGACACTCACAACCCGGCCCCCGGTCGGTACAGTGACTTGGGTGATATTGCCTTGGCCTGGATACATTGGCAAGCCACACAGGCAGGTGTTCCCTTAAAACCACTTGACACCTTCAAAAGCGATAAAATCCTCAGTCAAAATTTCCAAAGCATAGACACCCCTTTCATGCATGGGGCTCCTGATAATGGCGATATTGTTCCGAATAGAGACAGGCATATACAAACGGCTGGCCACAACGAAAGAAACTGGCGTCAAGCATCTCACCCTTACTTAGGCGAGGAAGCAAGAATCGAAATGGAACATTTCATTCGCAGAATTCCCGAAGACCCAAATGCGACCCAACAATTTGATTTTTTTGGTCTGGAACATCGCATCGTAGGAGAAATAGATGTCCCTGCCTATAAACAATGGCTTAAAAAAAATCTGGACTGGGACGCTCCCTTCTAGCCTAAACGCTCCCTTAAATATATAACGGTTCGGCCTTTTTCTTAAAAGCTGAACCAAAGACCTTGCCAGACAACAATGTTAATCCAATGAAAAAAACCAGCTCATCCTGCAATCATTTGCCAATGGCGACAAAATGCAATTTTCCTATGACGGAAATGGAAAATTAAACTATATACACAAGCTCAAGAACGGTAGCCAATGGGCTGATCCGGCTACGCTGGAACATAACGAACGGAGACAGAGCCGCTTTACAGGGTTTTAAAAGAAAACAAGCTTTTGATCGATTCAGTGAAGATGCATTTAGTTTTACAACATTCAATCGTGTATTTTCTCCAGCAATATTCCAGCAAATCTACTATCGCGACTATTATCGCATTGTCAAAGACACGCAAACCGTTGAACACATTTTGCCTGAAGGCGGCACCCTGGCCAACGAACACACCAGCCTGCCAGCCAGCCAGGCAACTGCATAGCACAAGCGGGTATTCGTACGATTCGCAAAACCGGCTCACTGACGCAGTTATCAATACACGATACTACTAACAAGACACCAACACCCGCCACCAATACGCCTGGAACCCCGATGGCTCCAACGCCTCTTACGACAAGGACGGCACCACCGCCACACCACAAATCACCCGGGATGCCAGCGGCCTGCCGGTAAAATTTCGCTACCTAAACCATGAAAAAAATTTCAGCACTTATTTTACTGGCAGCGACGCTATTACAGCACGCATGGTCTCAAACCATCTCGCAAACTTACAATTTTGTTTCCTGCAAATCCGCTGTCATAGCTAACCCATGCCCGGACACCTTGGAAAAACCCTCATTAACCCCGGGTACCGGCAATCCCGCTTACCTAATCACAGGTAGCAGGTCCCGCTTTTGTGATATCCGATCGTGGCTTACCGGAAGCAAGTTGCAAATTGTACATGCAGACGGCTTACGCAATCAGGTCGTTGAACAAACATTCGCCAACGGCAATCATGCCCTTCTGGAGTATGACGAAACAGGTTACCTGAGAACGGTAACCGAAACGTCAAAACGAAAAGAACCCCCAATCATTACAAAATTAGGGGGCACCGCAGATTTCGGATGGGTCTTGATAAAGTCTCCAAAAGAGAGCCTTACTTTTGATTCACGACAAGAAAATACGCTATATGTAGAGTCTTATCGAAACAGAAACGAACATTCTGATGTCAAAGCAATTCTGACAGATAAATATACATTTGAAAAACCCAATCGAGCACGTATTCATCATCTGCCTGAAGGCGGCTCTATTACTTATTTGCATGACAAAAACAACAAACCCGAAACCATCATCTGGACCGAGCAGTCGGGTAAGCAATCTCACCTGATTCTTGACTCTCATACATTTGGCAAAGGCTATTTGCTGGGTAACAAACTTCAATTTCATGCTTTAAAAACCGAACAGGGGCAAACACAGCTCAGTTTATGGGATGAAAAGCAGAAACGAATATGGAGCCAACTGCTTAATTTTTCAGAAAACAACACCCTAATCAATGAAACCGTAATGGTACCGCAGGTCGACTATCAATCCACGCAATCCTATGTGTATGACCCGCGCAAAAGAATGGTGAACGCCACGATACAGGCTCATCAAAAGAAACAGGACCTTTCCACTCAATATCATTATGCCTGGAATGACAATGGTTCAAATGCCGCATATTCCAATGGATCCGAAAGTATTATTTCGAACATAGAACGCGATGCCAGTGGTCTGCCGCTCAAGATTAACGACTTTGTACTTAAATATGGCGCCAACCAGCGGTTGAAATACGTTGAACTTGATAAGGAACTACTTGCTGAATATATTTATAACGGTATAGGGCAAAGAATTATAAAAAAAACCAAAGACACACATACCCATTACTACTACGAAAACAACCTGCTGGCTGGAGAATGGACAACACGTAAGGGAAAACGCGCCGAGCATGGACCAAACGGGGGTATTGACCGCCGCTACATTTATGCAGGCCAGTTACCTGTTGCTTTCATTGAGTACGAGCGTGCCTCTTTCAATATTGACGATCCATTGAATGACTCCTTCATGGATTATGACGCCGATACCTTCAACCCAATCAAAAAGCCGCAACTTCGACCCTATAAGGCAAAGCTGTATTTTATTCATTCCGACCATATCGGCCAACCATTCATGGTGACCGACAGCCACGCCTGCTTACCAACCCGCTAGGCACGGGAAACTGTAGTTCCATTTATCTGCAGGATTCCAAAACACGAAAAAATACGGGGATTTTTTGAGCCCTCTTACCGGATGAGGTTTTTCTTCCAGATACTCGTCATATCCTTCCCGATCTTTTCGGCATAAGTTTGATAAGGATTGGACTCGGGGTTTTCAGCCACGGTGTGACACAATGTTATCAATAGCTTCATCCAATTGTTCTACCGTAAACACACCATTTTCAGGCAGTGTCTCATAATCACGCCCTGCAGCCTTCAGGACAGACAGGGCATGCTTGTCCAGCATCACAACATCAGCACTTGCATTTGAGCGGAAAGTAATCAGCATCTTCGGTTTCCCACAATAGATAAAGTAATACGCCCAGTTTACTACAAGAAGCATTTCAGGCCGATGATTTCATTTTTCGTTCAAAACGAGCACTCACGGTCATGAAAAGAATCACAACCCTGCTACTGCTGGCAATAGTCATAATGCCTGCAGCCTGGTCGCAAACCAGCGAAATAAACGATGGAAATCCCGTTTGCAAGCCTGCTTTTACCGGACATCCATGCAAGGATCGAAGCAAGGAGCCCTCACTTAATTTGGGTGTGGGCAACCCTATCCATTTAATTAGTGGCAATAAATACCAAGAAGAAACCGATCTGCCCTTTCTGCCATCAGGACTGGAATTAACACGATATTACAATTCGCTCTCCAAAGGTAATAGCCTGCTGGGTGAAGGCTGGTCGCATTCTTATGATACCCGTCTGTATTTTGCAGGTAACAAACTGCAAATTATCCATGCCGATGGCACCCGCACCCTATTTCAGGCCCGTCAGGATGATACCGCCCATGCAGTACAGGCCAGTCAAGGCAAATTGCTGGCCAAAGACAATGTCTGGCACTGGGAACTGGGCTCTGGTTTCAGCAAGATTTTTAATCAGCATGGACGCCTGATACAGGTTAATCTACCTGGGCTGGAGCCCATCCGCATCAGCCGCGATGCAAAGCCAGGCCCCACCCAGCATGCCATTCTGGAAGTACAGGCAGGCCTCCAACACAAGCTGGTTTTTAATTATGAAATTTTCAAGGGTGCGGCCCGTTTAAGCCGTATTGATACCCATGTTGGGACTTTTCATTACCAGCACGAACAGCCTGAAAACCACACAGGTCTACGCCTTGTTGGCATGCAAAGACCCGACAAAATGGGCAAAGTCTATGCCTATGAAGCCCAATACCAGCATGGCAACCCGTTTTTGCTAACCGGCATTAGCATGCATGACCATACCGGTCAAAAAGCGGTCAGAACCAATTCATGGGCTTATGACGAAAAAGGCCTGGCTATTCGTTCCATAACGGGTGGCCAAGAAGATACCAACAACCATATTGAGATTGAATATATCAGTCGCCCCAAAACTGAAAATGCCCCAGGCCTCACGCGTGTTAAAAATACCGATGGCAAGCACACCGATTTTCATACTTCCATCAAGGGTGGAAAATATGTACAGGAAGCAGTCAAAGGAGCAGGCTGTTATGGTTGCGCCATACCCGGCACCCAAGCCGAGTATGACAGCAAGGGAAGAATGACCAGCCTGAATGGCACCCGGATTCATTACGATGAAAACGACAATATCAGACAACTGGACATAAACCGTTCACCCTGGACCGGGCTGCAACTGCATTACGATGCCAAAGACCGTCCGATAACATGGTTCAGCAAGATTACAGGCGCCGAACACACCCGCTATAACGACAGAAACCAGCCGGTTGAACAGAAATTTGCCAATGGAGACCGGGCTCTGTTTGAATATGATAAAGACGGGCAACTTGCAAAGGTGACGGAAACCTCAAAAGATAAAGACCTTTCAAGCACCATAAAAATTCTTACAAGCCCTGAAAAAAACTACATCATTCTTCAGCATGACTTGGAAACAATACGATATGACACACGACAGAAAAATACTTTAATCGCCAGTACGGAACGCAATCCAATACAGGCAGCCCAAATCAGCTTTGAGGACAAATATACATTTGAGAACGATGGAAAAACCCGGATTCACCACTTACCCGAAGGAGGACATATAAGCTATTTTTACAATCAGGAAAACAAACCTGAAACTATCATTTGGACCGAACAATCCGGCAAAAAACACCATTTAATCATGGATTCCAGCATTCCCGAAAAAGGCTATGTGCTGGGCAACCAGTTGGCCTTTCATGCCCTTAAGACCGATGCAGGACAAACCCAGCTTAGCTTATGGAATAAAGACAAACGGTTCTGGACCCAGACACTGGATTTCTCTGAAGACAACACCCTGCGCAGCGAAACCGTCATTGTGCCAGACGCAAAATACGAAGCAGGCCGCAATTATGCCTATGACCCATCCCAAAGAATGATCAGCACCAAAACCAGCGCCCAATATAAAGAACAGGATTTGTCTGGCCTGCACCATTATGCCTGGAACAAGGATGGCTCCAGTGCCGCTTATTATAATGGCAGCGATACCATTAAACCCGCTATTGAACGTGATGCCAGCGGTTTGCCACTCAAGATAAATGAGTTTGATCTTATTTACGATGCCAGTCGTAGACTTCGTTTCATAAGCAAAGACAAAAAACCGATTGCCACCTATCTTTATAACGCACTCGGTCAACGAATCCTCAAAAAAACGCCAAACAGCCACACCTATTATTACTATGAAAACAATAAGTTATCCGGTGAATGGACCACTTATAAAGACAAGCACTCACGGCGCGGACTGAATGGCAATATTGACCGCCGCTATATTTATGCTGGCAATCTGCCTGTGGCTTTCATTGAGTATGAAAAAGCAATGTTTCCCTATGAATACGCTTTACCACATGACGCATCAGCCCAAAAAGCACTACCTCCCCAACAACCTCATCAGTCAAAATTGTATTTCATTCATACAGACCACATCGGCCAACCTTTCATGGTGACTGACCAAGAGCAGAAAATTCACTGGCTAGCCCATAACAGCCCTACTGGACAAAGCCATATTCTGCATGCCGATATTGAATTCAACCTGCGCCTGCCCGGGCAATATTACGACCAGGAAACCGGCTGGCATTACAACATGAATCGTTACTATGACCCGGGAGCAGGGCATTACTTGGAGCCTGACCCGATTGGACCTGTGCCCAATAACGACCCTTTTGGGTATGCTGCCCAGCAACCACGTCTGTTTATTGACCCCTTGGGATTGCTGCTGTTTGCATTTGATGGCACAGAAAATAACAAATATTCAAATACCAATGTATTGAAGTTTACGAGGCTTTATATTGGAGACAAAAGCTATACCTCAGGAACAGGCAAGTTCCTTCCCACAACCCATACTGCTGGAATGCTTGATGCCGCATTAGGTTATAACATCATGAACATTATTAACCATCAAATCAATGAATTGGTTAATACCATACCTAATACTTTTAACATTAATAACACTAATAATCCCCTCTTGCCAATTGATATTATTGCTTTTTCACGTGGTTCGGCCATCGCCCTGATCTTTGCCAATATGCTGGCCGATCATACTGACGAACATGGTTTTTTCTCGATGGAATGGACCTCTCTTCTTCATGGAAAAAGAAAAGACACAATCAATGCCTGCCTTGACCTGCGCTTTATCGGTTTATTCGACAATGTACCGCAAATAGGTTACCGGGGAAATTTAAACGACCTTTACACATATACCGTTCCTGACTCATGGGACTGGATTGCCCATGCTGCTTCCCTGAACGAACACCGTAAATTATTTCCCCTTACCCCATTAGTGGGAGAAGGAAATAACTGGATAGAGCAAGGCTTCATAGGAGCCCATTCCGATGTTGGCGGTTTCACCTGGCAATCAGACCTCAAAGACCGACTCAACCCGAAAAAAGGCCAATACGGAGATCTTGGTGATATACCTCTGGCATGGATGGTATGGCAAGCAGAACAGGCGGGTGTTTCCATGGAATCCTTAAGCAACCCATCAACACAGACCCAACCATTCAGTGGTATTGACAACCCTGTACTGCATGGTACACCTGCCAGAAGCTCGCCAAATCCTGACCTGGACCGGTACATACAAGAGCCCGGGAGTAATGCTACCGACAAATATCAACGGGAACATGCCACGCTTGGCCAAGCAGCCCGTCAGGAAGTGGAAAAATTCATTACCCGCTTCCCCGTAGACACCTCAGAAGATAGCCTACTTTCACAAAAAATTATTGGAACCGTAGATGCAACGCATTATGTAACGTGGCTGGAAAACGAACTCGGCTGGGACTCCCCATTTTAAAACATTAATAAGCCACGTGAATATGATAAGGACAAAGAATATCCAACGCTGTTCTCACAAACAGCTTGCCTACCCAACAAAAAACATAAGCTTAAAATAATTTGGTAAAATGAAAAAAATCCTCCTCCTGCTATTTCCGTTTGCCTGCCATGCCAACACAACTTCTGTTGATGCCGTTATCCGTCCAAGCAACATCAGCAGCACCGAAACCTACGGCACCAATGAAAAAAACCAGCTTATCCTGCAAGCGTTTTCCAATGGTGACAAAATACAATTTGCCTATGATGAAAAAGGAAAATTAAACTATATAAACAAACTAAAGAACGGCAGCCAATGGGCTGATACGGTCAAGCTGGAATATAACGACCGAAGCAAGGCAACTTTACAGGATAATAAGAAAATTCTTGCCTTTAATAGACTCAATGAGGATGTCGTTGCGATAAAATCACTCAGACATTCAATTCCGCTGAACTCAATCATACAAATCAGCTATCACGACTATTACCGCATAGTCAAAGACACACAAACCATCGAACATATCCTGCCTGAAGGCGGCATGCTGACCTACCGCCATGACAGCGACAATAAAATCAAAGAAATCCTTTGGACCCCACGGTATGGCCAAAAAACCCGATCCATTCTGAACACCAGCATCCATGCTCCCGGCTATATCTTTGGCAACCAGCTGGTATTTCGTGCGCAATCCAAAACACCAGCAAAAACCCAGCTAAGCTTATGGAATGCCTACCGGAAACAACCGGTTTGGACCCAGGAGCTGAACTTTTCCACCGATGGTACTTTGACTGAAGAACGAACCAGTCTGCCTGCCAGGCAACTGCACAGCACAAGCCGGTATTCATACGATTCACAAAAACGGCTAATAAACGCAACCGTCAATACACAGCATTATCAGCAAAACACCACCAGCCGCTACCAATATAGCTGGAACCCCGATGGTTCCAATGCCTCTTACACCAAAGACGCAAGCACCGCCACACCACAAATATCTCGGGACGCCAGCGGCCTGCCAACAAAGGTCGGCAATAAAAGCATTGAATTCGACAATGACCGAAAACCCGCGAAAATCACCCTGGATGAAAATGTTGTGGCTGAATACAGCTATAACTTCCAGGGCCAAAGAGTTATGAAATATCTCGCTGACCGCGCCACCTTTTTCTATTATGAAAACAACCGCTTAATAGGTGAATGGGGTATTCATGCCCATCACGATGACTCGATTTATGCCAATAACGGTGCCATTAGTCGCCGCTATATTTATGCCGGACAACTGCCCGTTGCATTTATAGAGTATAGCGGTGGGTATTTTTACGGACATGATGATGCCAGATTATTCCTGAATCCCGGCTCTAACACTTTTGGTGATGACATTCCCGCCTGGATAAAGCCTTATCTTGTCCGGATGGCCATACCCCTTAACCAGCGTACCGCAAAGCTTTTCTTCATCCATGCCGACCATATCGGACAACCCTTCATGGTGACAGATGAAAACCGTAATATCCGCTGGCTGGCCCAAAACAGTCCAACAGGAGAAAGCCATGTCCTTCATGCCGACATTGAATTCAACCTGCGCCTGCCTGGCCAGTATTACGACCAGGAAACCGGCTGGCATTACAACGGAAATCGCTACTACGACCCGGCTGCCGGTCACTATCTTGAGCCTGAAGTGCCAGGCGTAAAAACTGGCCTTCCGCCTTTTGCTTATGCCAACCATCAGCCACGCAGATTTATTAACCCCTTGGGTTTATTTCCGATTGCTTTTGATGATGCAGGCAAAAAAGCGTACGAAAGCACCAGCCTTGATCAAATCAAGGCACTTTATACAAAAGGGTCCGATTATTACGCAGAGCCACAAATACTCTTTGACAGAGCTGCCAAAGCAGCTGCCCTGAATATAATCCAGGCACACAACAACACCGGCGCACCATTTCCGCTTACGACACCCACTGACAACAATAAGCCAATCAACCTACCGCCACAGCCTGAAAACCAGAAGCAACAAACGTTTTTAGGCCCGCATGCCGCTATTAGCGGGGCCATTAAAAGTGGATCACGCCAAGCGTCCCCCACATCACAGCCAGGCATGTACAGCGATTTTTCCACCCTTCCCCTGACGTGGGTAGACTGGCGTAAAGAAAATGCCCCACAAAACTGTGATCCTGTCAGTAACGATGCCGCTGCCAGAGAGCAAAAGCTGGCCAGTAATCCAGAAAGCAAACACTACTATCATCACCCCGACTTAAGCAAAGCCAGCCGCGAAACAGCAGACCAACTCATTGCCCGTATCCCCGCCAATATTCCATGGTTCTCTTTTCCTGGACTGACCATTCCAAACCAAATAAACGATCCATCCAAGACACCCCTTTCTGGCAAAACGGACCGTTAAAAACGGCCAATATGCTATGATTATGGCAATTTCCCAGATTCATTGAACAGGCCGGTTTAATAACATTTGCACCCCATACGCTTCAAGCGTGACACATTCACCAAGTTGCGGGGGCAAGCGGCTTTTTTACCACTTTTTTATACAGTCAATTCCTATGCTCCCAGAGCTACAACAACAAATCCAGGCCGCGCTGGCCACCGCTGTTGAAGGCATTCTGCCCGGCAGCAACCCGGTTATCAAACTGGAACGCCCCAAACAGCCCGAACATGGCGATATTGCCACCAACGTTGCCATGCAACTGGCCAAGCCCAACAAACGCAATCCGCGTGAACTGGCACAGGAAATCGTCAATGCCCTGTTGGGTAATGAAGACACGAAATCTTTTCTGGCCGCTGCCGAAATTGCCGGGCCGGGTTTTATCAACCTGCGTCTTACCCAGGCTACCCATCAGGCCGTGGCCAACGTCATTGCGGAACAAGGCAGCGCATATGGCAATGCCCCCGGCAATGGGGAAAGCGTTATTGTTGAATTTGTTTCCGCCAACCCCACCGGTCCGCTGCACGTCGGGCATGCCCGCCAGGCTGCGCTGGGTGACTGCATTTGTCGCCTGTATTCCGCCAGTGGCTATAAAGTACACCGCGAGTTCTACTACAATGATGCCGGCAATCAAATCAACAACCTGACCATCAGTGTGCAGGCCCACGCCAAAGGTATTACCCCCGACTCAGAAGCATACCCTGCCGATGGCTACCGTGGCGATTACATTGCCGATATTGCCCGCGACTTCCTTGATAAAAAATCGGTAACAGCCGATGGGCAAACCATTACCGCTTCCGGCGATATCAACAATATGGATGATATCCGTCGCTTTGCCGTGGCCTACCTGCGTCATGAACAGGATCTGGACTTGCAGGCATTCAACCTGCAGTTCGACAACTATTATCTGGAAAGCTCTTTGTACAGCGATGGCAAAGTAGCTGAAACGGTACAAAAGCTGATTGAAAGCGGCTATACCTACGAGCATGAAAACGCGCTGTGGCTGAAAACCACTGAACTGGGTACCGGCGATGACAAGGACCGCGTCATGCGCAAGTCCGATGGCGGCTATACTTATTTTGTACCCGATGTGGCCTACCATGTCACCAAATGGCAGCGTGGATTCAACCATGCCGTCAATATCCAGGGCAGCGATCACCATGGTACGGTAGCCCGCGTGCGAGCCGGCCTGCAGGCCCTGAACATGGGTATCCCCAAAGACTACCCCGCCTATATCCTGCATAAAATGGTCAAAGTCATGCGTGGCGGTCAGGAAGTCAAGATTTCCAAACGGGCAGGCAGTTACGTCACCATGCGCGACCTGATCGAATGGGTGGGCCAGGACGCTGTGAGATTTTTCCTGATCCAGCGCCGTGCCGATACCGAGTTCGTTTTTGACATTGACCTGGCACTGGCCAAGGGCGAAGAAAACCCGGTGTATTACGTACAATACGCACATGCACGAATTTGCAAGATTTTACGTGACTCGGCCGATCTGCTGGCGTATCTTAAAGATGCGGATGTTTCTCTGCTGACAGCGCCCAGTGAAATCACCCTGCTGCGTCGACTGGCCGAGCTGCCCAACGTCATTCAGTTGGCCGCAAAAGAGCTTGCGCCCCACCACATTGCTTTCTGGTTACTGGACTGTGCCGCCGATTTCCATTCATGGTATAACGCCGAACGCATTATGGTAGAAGACCAGGCCCTTAAACTGGCTCGTTTGCGCCTGGCCGACAGCACCCGTCAGGTTATTGCAAACGCCCTTAACCTGCTTGGAGTTAGTGCTCCAGAAAAAATGTAATATGGCCAAAAGACGTACTACCCGATCCTCATCCTCAAGGTCCAGAAGCAGCAGCAACAGCAGCAGCAGTTCGTTCTCGTCAATCCTGACCGGGCTTATTATTGGCCTTACCATTGCCGCGATTGCCGCTTTCATGCTAACCCGCACACCGCTACCCTTCAGGGACAATTCGGGCAATACGTCTTCATCGGGCATCAAAATGCCGGGCACCTCATCGTCAACGGTGGGCAGCACATCGCCCGGCAACCAGCCTTTGCCAGACCCTAACGCCTGGCTCAGCAATGATGGCCGCATCACCAGCACGCAAAACGCCCCCTCGGGCACGGGCAATCTGCCACCTCTTCGTCCGTTAACCTCGGCAGATCCCGTGAAAACACCGCCATCGGGCGTGTCACAAGACCAGATTGGCTCATTAATCAATCAGTTGCCGGCAGGCAGCGCACCCGTCAAGGCAAATACCGAAACCAAAACGGCAGCGCCTGCCAGCCCTGCCATTGAACAAAAACTTGCCCTGACCTCCAAAGGCAAAGACATTCCGCTTAATACCGCCCAACCCACCGCTACCGGCAGCCGCTATCTTCAGGTAGGTGCTTTTCGCAATGCCAAAGAGGCCGACTCTATCAGGGCCCGCATGATCCTGATGGGCTACAACGCGGAAATTACCAAAATTACCGTTAACAATGTGGAAATCAACCGGGTGCGGATTGGCCCATTCAAAAATGATGATGAGCTGAACCGCTCGCGCACCGAATTAAGCAAAGCAAAAATCAGTTCAACCATTGTTCGCTAAACTATGCGCCAATTATCTGTTGCGTCGCATTTCCATTCTCACACAAGCTGAACTTTTTGTTTTATAACTGGTCTTATTACGGTTTTTACTGTATTTTGCGCTACATCCGGCTTATTGTTCTTCAGCAAGAACAATAAGTGCAACAAGCCCCTGATCAATACTTTTTAATGCGAATAAACAATGATGATTAAAACAATTTTCAAACACACGTTTTCCGCCCTGGCCATTATGGGTGCCGCCGCTTTTGTTCCAGCCATGGCCCAATCCGGCATTAAATACATCACGCTTGAAACTGCACAGCCTTCCGATACCCCCGATAAAACCGAAGTGCTTGAGTTCTTTTCATACAGCTGCTCGCACTGCGCTGAAATGGAACCCCTGTTCCAGGACTGGAAAGAGAAACTGCCAGACAACGTAGCGTTCATACCCGTGCCGGTTGCCTTCAACGCCTCCATGCAACCCATGCAGCACCTGTATTACTCATTGGTGGCACTGGACAAAACAGACCTGCACCCCAAAGTATTTAATGCCATCCACAAAGAAGGCAAAAAACTGTTCAACCGTGATGCGATCATTAGTTGGGCTGTCGAACAGGGTATCGATAAAGACGAGTTTATTGCCGCCTACGATTCGTTTGGTGTAGGCGCCAAAGCCAAGCGTGCAACAGAACTGTCCGACCTGTATCAGGTACAGGCCACCCCTTCAATTGCCGTTGGCGGCAAATATCTGACTTCACCCGGCATGACCGGCACCTACGCATCCAGCCTGCTGGAAGCCCAGGCGCTACTCGACCAGGTACTGGCCGGCAACCAATAAGCATGCATCAGTCAGTGCCATGACCCGACAAAAACCGGGCATTACCCTTGACAGGGCGCAAACAGCACACCCAAGAAACGGTGTGCTGTTTTCATTACATCAAACCGCCCTGGCTTTTTGCAAGGCCTGATCCAGGTCATCAACCAGGTCTATGACGCTTTCCAACCCGATATGCAAGCGGATGATCTGGTTATCTTCCCGACTCCAGTACGCATGGTTTTCCAGTGTCGGACGATCCACCCACTGAATCAGGCTTTCAAAGCCACCCCATGAATAACCAATGCTGAACAGTTCCAGCGCATTCACGAAAGTGCGGATCTGGCGATCGGAAAGTGCCAGTTCAATGGACAACATACCGTTGGAACCCGTGCAATCACGCTTCCACAAGGCATGGCCGGGGTCTTTTTCAAAAGCAGGATGAAAAATGCGTCGTGTTTCTGGCAGGTCATCAAAATAGCGGCATACCTGCAAAGCGTTACGGGCATGCTGGTCCATACGGATGGGCAAGGTGCGCACACCCCGAATCGCCAGCCAGGCATCATCGGCACTGACTGAATACCCCATGGCATATTGGTTCAGGTCTATCCGCTCGATAAGCGCCTTGTCTTTGGCCACTACCGCGCCCAGCATTAAATCGGAATGTCCTCCCACATACTTGGTGCCGGCAATCACGCTGACATCGGCCCCCAGTTCCAGCGGTTGACAGGCATAACCCGAGCCCCAGGTGTTGTCCACAACCAGAATAAGCCCATGCTGTCTGGCAAATGCAGCCAGGGCAGGAATGTCCAGCATTTCAAATAGCAAGGAACCGGGCGACTCAACATACAGAACCCTGGTATTGGTCTTGAGCTGCGCCTGCAGGGTATCCGTGGATTGCGCAGACACATAAGTAAATTCAATATTCATGCGGCTTAACACCGTATTGGCCAGATGACGCACCGGCCCATACACGCAATCGGCCACCAGCATATGGTCGCCGGCACTTAACAGGGACAGCAGCGACATGGTAATGGCCCCCAGGCCGGACGATGCCAGGAAACAGCGCTTACCCCCTTCCAGCTGGCAAAAAATGTCTTCCAGGGCGGCATGCGTTTCCATCCCCATACGACCATAAGTCACCAGCCGCTCGCCCTTGCTTTTACGGCGGTAAGTGGCCTCAAGGTCTTCAATGGTATTGAACCGGACCGTGCTGGTTCTGATGGAAGGCAGGCCTACCGGCGCAACCGGGGTGGTTTCATCACAGGGCGCGGTGCCAAGATGCTGTAACTGAGTAAGCAGGGAAAGTTTTTTGTTCATGGAAAGATTCTTTATTTTGGGTGAAATATTACCCCCCATTATAGGGGCTGTCCCGTTAAAATATGCCATTTAGTTTAACCGGCCCTACCCGATTTTATGACACCCGAAACCCTCTTTGTATACTTTGGCCTGTGTGTCCTGTTGGCTATTTCCCCTGGCCCCGACAATATTTTTGTCCTGCTGCAAAGCGCCCTGCACGGTTACCGCACCGGATTCCTGATTGTATTGGGCTTGTGTACCGGCCTGCTGTTTCATACCTTTATTGTGACAGTGGGCATTGCCGGGTTAATTGCCGCCTCAGACACGGCATTTACCATCCTCAAACTGCTGGGTGCCGCATATTTATTGTATTTGGCCTGGGGTGCCCTCAAGGCGGGACCGGTAGGGGCAGTGTCTTCCACTGAAGATCCCCCTGGCGCACCTGCCCTAAGTGGCCGCCAGTTTTACCGACGCGGCATTTTAATGAGTATGAGTAACCCCAAGGTCAGTCTGTTCTTTCTGGCCTTCCTGCCCCAGTTCACCAATCCTGCGATTGGCTCGGTAAAATTTCAACTGATTTTACTGAGCTTAATTTTCATCTTGTCCGCATTCCTGGTGTTCTGCAGTATCGTGATATTTTCAGGTTATTTTGGCCAGCTCCTGAAAAGATCGGCCCGGGCACAGATCGTATTGAACCGTTTTACCGCGCTGGTCTTTGCAGGGCTGGCCCTCAGGCTGGCATTCAGTACTAAATAACGACAAACCGTACAACACCATCGCTACCGGTTTCCCGCTTTAGCTTGCCGTCAAAATACAAGGCGTGCAAATGTGCCAGCGCCTCGCCCATGGCAAAGGTTAGCTGGTGCAAATCCAGCTCACGCCTGAACATATGCGGCACCACATCCTTGGTACTCATGGGCTGCTGGCATAATTCCAGCACTTCGGCCAGACGCTCGGCATGATGCTCGTGCTGCTGGCGAATCCGCTCATGCAGGCCCTTGAACGGGCGACCATGCGAAGGCAACACCAGGGTATCTTCATCAAGCGCCAGATACTTATCCAATGATTTCAAATACAAAGGCAGGGGATTGCCATCGGGCTCATGATCAAACACACTCACATTGGT
The DNA here is from genome assembly GCF_019132845.1 of Advenella alkanexedens. GTDB lineage: Bacteria > Pseudomonadota > Gammaproteobacteria > Burkholderiales > Burkholderiaceae_B > Advenella > Advenella alkanexedens. The sequence continues at coordinate 113,854 of NZ_JAHSPR010000003.1, forward strand.
TGAAATGCGTGGCAAGACCATATCGCCCGAAATCAGAACCTTCAGCACAGGACTGTACAAAGCCATATGCTCGGGTGCATGCCCATAACCTGAAATGAGTTGCCAGTCGTTGTTGCCAATCCGCAGGGTATCGCCATCCATCAGGCGGCAAAAACGGTTGGGAGGGGTACAAACCAGGCCTGGGTAATAGGTGGCCCGGGCACGGATTTTTTCCTGGGAATCGGGGTCTGTCAGGCCATGGCGTGAAAAATGCCGTACCGCCACATCGCCCCCCGTTCCCGCGCCACCCACCGGTTGCGATGACCACATGCGTGAAACGTAATAATCGGTCATGCTCATATACAGAGGCACATCAAACTTCTCGCACAACCAGCCCGCCAGGCCAACGTGGTCGGGATGCATATGGGTGACCACCACCCTCAGCACGGGCAGGCCATCCAGTTCATTCCTGAATACCTCTTCCCACAAATCCTTGACCGGGTCTTTGGCAATGCCGCAATCCACAATCGTCCAGCCCTTTTGCCCGTTGACTTCATCGGCCAGCAACCATAAATTGATATGGTCCAGCGCAAACGGCAAAGGCATGCGTATCCATTTGACTCCCGGTGCCACCTCGATTGCAAACCCCGGCTCTGGCTGTGTGTTACCCAAGGGGTAAATCAGCTTTGCTTCGTTCACATTCATTATTTCTCCTTATTGACTTTTATATTTAATTCATGGATCATACTTTACGTTTACGTAAACTGTAAGTATTAGAATCAATTATGACACAAAGAACATGGTCCATATCGGAATTGGCGCAGGAATTCAATATAACGCCGCGCACTTTACGATTTTATGAAGACCACGGTATTATCAACCCCAGGCGCGAAGGCCAAAAACGCATTTATACGCAAAAAGACAAAACGCGCCTGAAGCTGGCCCTGCGTGGCAAGCGGCTGGGTTTCCAGCTGGCCGACATCAGCAGCCTGATTGACATGTATGATGGCCCCGGCAGCACCGCCCCCCAGCTCAAACAATACATTGCCATGCTTAACCGGCACAAAGAGCAGCTTGAAAGCCAAAAACGCGATCTTGAAGCCATCCTGCAGGAAATCCACAACCAGGAGGAACACTGCATTGGGTTGCTAAAAAAACACGAGCAAAACCAATCTTGACGTTAACGTAAACGGAATATCTTATTTCTGTTATATTTCATAGATATAATGTAAAGAAAAAACTCACAGGAGACAAACATCATGAATTTACCCGGACTGAATTTCGACTTGGGCGAAGACCTGGACATGCTGCGCGATGCCGTGCGTACTTTTGCCCAGGCAGAAATTGCACCCCGTGCCCAGGAAGTTGACCGCAGCGACCAGTTTCCCATGGACCTATGGAAAAAATTCGGCGACCTGGGCCTGCTGGGCCTCACTGTTGGCGAAGAATACGGTGGCACCAATCTGGGTTACCTGGCACACATGATTGCCATGGAAGAACTGTCCCGTGCCAGTGCCGCCATTGCCCTTTCCTATGGGGCCCATTCAAACCTGTGCGTCAACCAGCTTAACCGCAACGGTACCGAGGCGCAAAAACAAAAATACCTGCCCAAACTCATTAGCGGAGAACATATTGGTGCCCTGGCCATGAGCGAGCCGGGCGCCGGTTCCGACGTCGTCAGCATGAAACTGCGCGCCGAGAAAAAAGGCGACAAATACATCCTGAACGGCAGCAAAATGTGGATTACCAACGGCCCTGATGCCGATACCCTGGTTGTCTATGCCAAAACAGATCCGGAAGCCCACCAGCGCGGCATTACCGCTTTCATTATCGAAAAGGGCTTCAAGGGTTTTTCAGTGGCGCAAAAACTGGACAAAATGGGCATGCGGGGCAGCCACACCGGTGAGCTGGTGTTTGACAACTGTGAAGTACCCGAAGAAAACATCCTGGGTGAACTGAACGGCGGGGTCAGGGTCCTCATGAGCGGACTGGACTATGAACGCGCCGTGCTGGCCGGCGGCCCGCTGGGCATCATGCAGGGTGTCATGGACATAGTAGTGCCTTACACGCATGACCGCAAACAGTTTGGCCAGTCTATTGGTGAGTTCCAGCTGATCCAGGGCAAAGTGGCCGATATGTACACTACCCTGCAGGCCAGCCGCGCCTTTTGCTACACCGTTGGTAAAAACCTGGATCGCCTGGGCAGCAGCCATGTCCGCGAAGTGCGCAAAGATTGCGCGGCCGTTATTTTGTACTGCGCTGAAAAAGCCACCTGGATGGCCGGTGAAGGCATTCAAATCCTGGGCGGTAACGGTTACATTAACGAATATCCCACCGGCCGCATGTGGCGGGATGCCAAGCTTTATGAAATTGGTGCCGGCACCAGTGAAATCCGTCGCATGCTCATTGGTCGGGAACTGTTCAATGAAACAAAATAAAGCAATAATAGGGTTTTAAATACTTGTCACATAATGTCATGACTTATAACGCCGATCATCAACTCATCCAACAACTGGACAAAACCCTTCCACCTCCGGGAGAAGTGGCGCAAAAAATCCTGGCAGGGTTTGATCGGCATTACTCCCTGTTCCGCTATGTGGCCCAGCGTGCCAAGTCCCTGTTTGAATCACACGACTGGCACGGCATACAGCGGGTCTCCAAAGAGCGGATCGAATACTATGACACCCGGGTGCGCGAATGCACCTACCAGATCAATAACATGCTCAACAAGACCCAGGGCATGCCACAAGAAAAGCACGGAGACCTGACGCCGGAACAAATCAACTACTGGCAGTCGATCAAACAGGAATATGTCCGCCTGCTGACCAACCACCAGCAGCCCGAATGCGCTGAAACGTTTTTCAACTCGGTCACCTGCCGGATCCTGCACCGTGATTACTTTCACAATGCTTTTCTGTTCGTGCGCCCGGCCATTGCCACCGAATACCTGGACTCAGAACATCAGTCTTACCGCGTGTATTACCCACACATTGACGGCATTGAAAAATCCATCATCAAAATGGTGGCCGATTACGGCCTGGCATCCCCCTTCAAGAACCTGCCTTACGATGCCCGAAAAGTGGCCCGCAGAGCCATTGGTCTTTTGCGCCAGAAATTAATCAAAAGCGGTGGCAAGCGTATTGCCCCCGATTGCCAGATCCACGTCCTGAACACCCTGTTCTTTCGCAACAAGGGTGCTTATATTGTGGGGCGCTTCATTAATAACAATATTGTCTACCCGTTTGGCATCCCGCTACTGCACACGCCCGCCAACGAAATTGAACTGGATGCTTTCTTAAGCACCACCGATGACATCAGTACCCTGTTCAGCTTTACCCGCGCCTACTTTCTGGTCGACATGGAAGTGCCTTCGGCCTATGTGGCGTTTTTGTCGTCTCTGCTGCCCAGCAAACCCAAAGCCGAACTGTACACCGCCATCGGTCTGCAAAAACAGGGCAAAACCCTTTTTTACCGTGACTTCCTGTATCACCTGAACAACTCGCACGACCAGTTTGACATCGCGCCCGGGATTAAGGGCATGGTCATGACGGTGTTCACGCTGCCTTCTTACCCGTATGTCTTCAAGCTCATCCGCGACCGCATCAATAAAGACGGCATGACCCATGAAATCGTGAGAAAAAAATATCACATGGTCAAGATGCATGACCGGGTTGGCCGCATGGCCGATACCTGGGAATACTCGCTGGTAGCCCTGCCGCGCAAGCGCTGCTCACCCGCACTGCTCGAAGAATTGCGCAGCCAGGTACCCAGTCTGATAGAAGAGACCGAAGACAGTATCGTGATTCGCCACGTCTACATCGAACGACGCATGACGCCACTGAACATCTTCCTGAGTCAGGCCAATGATGAAGCCCTGGACAATGCCATCAAAGGCTATGGTGACGCCATTGCCGAGCTGGCGGCGGCCAATATTTTTGCTGGCGATATGCTGTTCAAGAACTTTGGTGTAACCCGCCTGGGCCGGATCGTCTTCTATGACTATGATGAAATCCAGCCCATGCGCGAAATGAACTTCCGTGCCATTCCGCCGGCCCCCAACGAAGAGGCCGAGATGTCAGGTGAGCCCTGGTATCCAATACATCCCAACGATGTCTTTCCCGAAGAATTCGAACGCTTCCTGCTGGGCAATCCACGCGTACGTGCCGCCTTCATGAAGCACCACCCGCATTTGCTCGATTATAAATGGTGGCAAACACGCAAAGATCGTGTCGCTGCCGGCAAGATCGAGGATATTTTCCCTTATCCGTTCTCGCGTCGCCTGCATGTCAGTCGGCCTGAACTTACCAACCAAAAGGAATTGTAATGTCTGATCCTATCGTAATCGTTTCCGTTGCCCGTACCCCCATGGGCGGCATGATGGGTAGCCTGTCACCCTTGGCCGCCAACCAGCTGGGTGCTGTTGCCATTAAAAGCGCGGTTGAGCGCGCCGGCATCAAGCCCGAGGCTGTTCAGGAAGTCATTATGGGTAACGTGCTGCAGGCGGGCCAGGGCCAGGCGCCCGCACGCCAGGCCGCTTTGGGTGCCGGTCTGCCCAAAAGCGTTTCCTGCACCACCATTCATAAAGTATGCGGATCAGGCATGAAAGCCGCCATGTTTGCCCACGACATGCTGGCAGCCGGCTCTATTGACGTTGCCGTTGCCGGTGGCCAGGAAAGCATGAGTAATGCACCTTACCTGTTGCTCAAGGGGCGCCAGGGTTACCGCTACGGTCACTCTACCGTTTACGACCACATGGCCATGGACGGCCTGGAAGACGCTTACCAGCGCGGTACCGCCATGGGCGTGTTTGCCGAGCTATGTGCCGACAAATACAGCTTCAGCCGTGAAGAACAGGATGCATTTTCGATTGAATCCCTGCGTCGCGCCAAGCAGGCCGTTGAAGATGGCAGCTTCGAATGGGAAATTGCCCCGGTCACCATTGAAGACCGTCGTGGTAACACGGTTGTCAGCATTGACGAAGCGCCCGGTAAAGCCAAGCCGGAAAAAATCCCGACACTGCGCCCCGCCTTCAAGAAAGACGGTAGCGTCACCGCCGCCAACTCATCTTCCATCTCTGACGGTGCAGCAGCCATGGTGCTGATGCGCACCTCTACCGCTGAGGAGCTGGATGTAAAACCCCTGGCAAAAATTGTCGGTCAGGCCCAGCACTCCCAAGAACCGGAATGGTTTACCACCGCCCCCGTTGGTGCCATTGAGAAATTGCTGAAAAAAGTCGGCTGGACCAAAGACGACGTGGATCTGTATGAAATTAACGAAGCCTTTGCGGTTGTTACCATGGCTGCCATGAAAGAGCTCAATCTGGATCACGCCAAAGTCAACATTCACGGTGGCGCAACCGCCCTGGGTCACCCCATTGGCGCATCAGGTGCCCGTATTATTACCACCCTGATCGGTGCACTGCGTAAAACAGGCGGCAAGCGTGGTATTGCCACACTGTGTATTGGTGGTGGCGAAGCCGTTGCCGTCGCCATTGAAATGCTTTAAGCATTAATAAAAAATAAAATTTTAATAAAAAAACAATTTTTATTTTGCAAAACCTTCACCCTTCCCCGTTTTGACGGGGAAGGATTTAAAGGCAGGGACAGGAGACATACCCACATGCCAGTCATCACATCAAAAATCAATACCCGTGCACAATCATTCATTGACAATGCACAATTCATGCAGCAACAGGTTGATGACCTGAAACAACTGCTGGAAAACACGGCACTGGGCGGCAGTGAAGCGGCGCGTGCCAAACATGTTGCGCGTGGCAAACTGCTGCCTCGCGAACGGGTGGAGCGCCTGCTCGACCCCGGGACCCCTTTTCTGGAACTGTCACCACTGGCCGGACACAACCTGTACAACAACGAAGCCCCCGGTGGCGGCATTATTACAGGCGTTGGACGTGTCAATGGCATTGAATGCATGATTGTTTGCAACGATGCTACCGTGAAAGGCGGCACCTACTACCCCATCACGGTCAAGAAGCACCTGCGGGCACAGGAAATTGCCCTGCAAAACCACCTGCCCTGCATTTATCTGGTTGACTCTGGCGGCGCCAACCTGCCCCGCCAGGACGAGGTCTTCCCCGACCGCGACCACTTTGGGCGAATCTTCTACAACCAGGCTGTCATGTCATCACTGGGCATTGCGCAAATTGCCGTGGTCATGGGCTCATGTACCGCGGGCGGTGCCTATGTCCCCGCCATGAGCGATGAGTCCATCATCGTCAAGAACCAGGGCACCATTTTCCTGGCCGGCCCGCCACTGGTCAAGGCCGCCACCGGTGAAGTGGTCACGGCCGAAGACCTGGGCGGTGGCGATGTACACACCCGCCTTTCGGGCGTGGCCGACCACCTGGCCAACAATGACATGCATGCCCTGCAACTGGCACGCCAGGCCGTGGCACGCCTGAACCGCAAGAAACCGCAGCAGCTGCATATCATTCCCAGCCGTCCGCCCGTTTACGACCCGCAAGAGCTCAACGGCATTATTCCGGCCGATACCCGCAAGCCTTACGACGTGCGTGAAGTCATTGCCCGTATTACCGATGGCTCTGAATTTGACGAATTCAAGGCCCGCTTCGGCACCACACTGGTTACCGGCTTTGCCCATATCCATGGCATGCCGGTGGGCATCATTGCCAACAATGGCATCCTGTTTTCCGAAGCCGCCCAAAAAGGCACCCACTTTATTGAACTGTGCTGCCAGCGCAAAATCCCGCTGGTTTTCCTGCAGAACATTACCGGCTTCATGGTAGGCCGCAAATACGAAAACGAAGGCATTGCCCGCCATGGCGCCAAAATGGTAACCGCTGTGTCAACCGCGGCTGTCCCCAAGGTCACCGTGATTATTGGCGGTTCCTTTGGTGCTGGCAACTACGGCATGTGCGGTCGCGCCTTTGGCCCCCGTATGCTGTACATGTGGCCCAATGCGCGCATTTCGGTCATGGGTGGCGAACAGGCCGCCAGCGTGCTGTCTACCGTTAAACGTGATGGCATCGAAGCCAAAGGCGGCACCTGGTCTGCCGAAGAGGAAGAAGCCTTCAAGGCCCCCATTCGCGACCAATACGAAAAAGAAGGCCACCCTTACTATGCCACCGCCCGCCTGTGGGACGACGGCATCATCAAACCCGAAGACACCCGTCGTGTACTGGCATTAAGCCTGTCCGCCGCCCTGAACGCCCCCATTGAAGACACGCGATTTGGCGTGTTCCGCATTTAACAGGAGCCCGTCACATGTTTAAAAAAATACTCATTGCCAACCGTGGTGAAATTGCCTGCCGCGTTGCCGCCACCGCCCGTCGCATGGGCATCCAGACCGTTGCCGTTTATTCCGATGCCGATGCCAATGCCGCCCATGTGGCCGCCTGCGATGAATCGGTTTACATTGGCGGATCCGAGCCCCGTGACAGCTACCTGCGAGCCGATATCATCTTGCAGGCCGCCCGGCAAACCGGTGCCCAGGCCATCCACCCCGGCTACGGTTTTTTATCTGAAAACGAAACCTTTGCCCAGGCCTGCGCCGATGCCGGCGTCGTCTTTATTGGTCCCCCCGCCAGCGCCATTGCCGCCATGGGCAGTAAATCCGCTGCTAAAGCCTTAATGGAAACGGCCGGTGTACCACTGGTACCCGGTTACCATGGCGACAACCAGGACATGGAGTTCCTGCACCTGCAGGCCGACCAGATTGGCTACCCGGTGCTCATTAAAGCCAGTGCCGGCGGGGGTGGCAAGGGCATGCGGATTGTTAAATCTTCGCAGGAATTTCCCGAAGCCCTAAGCTCTTGCAAACGCGAAGCCATTAGCAGTTTTGGTGATGATAAAGTCCTGGTGGAACGCTACCTGACCAAACCGCGCCATATTGAAATCCAGGTTTTTGCCGACAGCCATGGCAATACACTTCATCTATTCGAACGCGATTGCTCGGTGCAGCGCCGCCACCAGAAAGTCATTGAAGAAGCCCCGGCCCCCGGCATGACCGAAGAACGTCGCCGTGAAATGGGCGAAGCCGCCGTGGCCGCCGCCAAAGCCGTGGGCTACGTAGGTGCCGGCACGGTGGAATTCATTGCCGAACCCGATGGCCGTTTCTACTTCATGGAAATGAACACCCGCCTGCAGGTGGAGCACCCCGTGACTGAAATGATTACCGGCACCGACCTGGTGGAATGGCAACTGCGCGTGGCTGCCGGTGAACCCCTGCCGGCCGAACAGGACGAGCTGTTCATAGAAGGCCACGCCATTGAAGCCCGCATCTATGCAGAAAACCCGGAAAAAGGCTTCCTGCCTTCAATTGGCACATTAAGCCACCTGACCCTGCCCGAGCATGTCAAATTTGAACTGGGCGAGGTGCGGGTGGATGGTGGCGTACGCCAGGGCGATACCATTTCCCCCTTCTACGACCCCATGATTGCCAAGCTGATTGTATGGGCCGACAGCCGCGAACAGGCCATTGCCCGCCTGCAACAGGCGCTGGCACAAACCCGGGTGGTGGGGGTGAATACCAACGTGGCCTTTTTGGGCCGCCTGATGCAAAACAGTGCCTTTGCATCCGCCGACCTGGATACCGGTTTAATTGAAAAGCACAGCGAACAGCTGCTGCCCGCCCCCAAGCAGGCCAGTATATTTACCCTGGCCAGCCTGACCGCTGCCATCATGGCCCGACAAGGACAAACCGGCAGCACCACCAACCGCTATGCCAACAAAGCCGATCCCTGGTCAGCCACCGATGGCTGGCGTTTAAGTGGCCACTACACCCAGCATATCCGGGTCATTGACAACGATGAAGCCCGCCTTGTTACCCTGGAAAAAACCGCCAGTGGATGGCAATTACTGGATAACGACATTGGCTATGATTTTGAATGGCAGGTGCAAATCACCCCCGACCAAACCTGCCACTGTCGTTTAAGCCTGAACGGCTCCAACCACCAGGCGACCGTTGTCATGCAAGGTGAACAGGCCCATGTTTTTGAAAATGGTACCGTGACCATTATTGGCAAACCCGATGAACTTCAACACGCCGCCGACGACAGCGACGCCCACGGTGGCGGCCTGACCGCCCCCATGCCCGGCAAGATTATTTCATTGCTGGTGCAGGCGGGCGATACCGTGACCAAAGGCCAGGCCCTGCTGGTAATGGAAGCCATGAAAATGGAACACACCATCACCGCCCCCGATGACGGCAAGGTGGAGGAGGTGTTTTATAACGTGGGTGATCAGGTGACGGAGGGGGTGGAATTGATTACGGTGGGGTAGACCCCTCAGCGAAGCCAGAAGAGATCGATTTGGACGGCGGGGTTTGCCTGGGGCCACCCCGTCAGGCTTGAACTGACCCCAAAAAGTTGGATACCCATTCAACTTTTTGGGGTCAGTTCACACAGAGGGGAATGTACAGCACAGACGTTGCCACGAAGCAGGAAAATCCCCCTCTGTGGAGGGGTGGCGCGTAGCGCCAGGGTAGTTCTGGGCCCGGGGTGATGCCAATCCTTAATAAACCAACTGTGCCCCACCATCGCAGCTGACTGAAATCAGCTTGGTTTTCACTGGATTTGTTTCCACACCCAGATTATCCAACAACTTACTCAGCACGTCTCCCAGCCCGTCCAAGGATGGGTTTAACAATCCGGTGATCAAGGCCAGTAGCGCTAACACATCCTGATTACCCTGCTCAACTTCAGCCTCTCTCAAGTCATCAAGCACTTCGTCAATTTGACCAATACAGCCGGTAACCGTACCTTCCATTGTAACAGGGGCACCCAGCAATGCAGTCGGCGTGCATGGATCAAAAGGGTTACCTAACACGAGCTCTAACACATCACCAAGTAACTTAACAACCCCGGTCAACAATTTACCTTTCAAAACATTGTCAACCAAGTTGCCAATCAGCCCTTCCAGACCGGTTTTCAAACCTGTTACTATTTCATCCCTGACTTTTTTGCGACAACTCCAGCCGGAACCAGCAAAATCTTGCGGCACCGGATTGCACCCTTCTTTTGCCTGCATCGCATTCCAAAGGGAACTGCCTGTTGCCTGGTCATCTCCCAGCACGCCCTCGCCTCCTTGCAAAAGATTAACGGTTGCCTCTTTGATTAAACCATCCAGTGTCTTGCCGACTGGCAACGTATTCACAAAAACCTTACTGTCCCCTTCAATGTAATCCTTACCGCCATCGTTTGCAGACAACACATCAAGAGCCGCTTTTGAATTCAGACTTATCAACTCCTTACCCAACAAACCCAGCGATGCCAGTTCTTTATTCCCCAAAGCCGTATCCCTGCAACTGAACGCAGAAGAAAAAACATCATCTTTGGTAAGATCACCCGTACAAAGGCCCAACACAGAAGAAGTGGTTGTTATGTCCGCAATTGGCTTTTTCTCTTCAGTCTCATCGTTGCGTTCACACAGAGAATTAAGTGTGGCCTTACCCGTGACCGCCTCCACACCCACGGGAATATCCACCTTCAGCCTTAACAAACCACTGCTATAGCCTTCTGTATCACAAGTTCCTGCTGAATCAACACACAAATCCACGAATGCACGCACCGATGCGCTGTATGCCGATGTCCCCTTCCCGCCAATCCCAATAGAAGCCGGTTCAATCACCTTCGCTTCCACAGAGGCTTTCAGAATACCCCCTATACCAAGCTCCAAAGGCACGTTAAGTGCATGCTTTTTTGTGGCCACATCCAGCACCACATCCAGAATATCGCCTACGCCTATTTCCGCATTCAACGCAGACTGCAGGGAAGGCGTCATGATTTCGGCAAACAGCCCACGGCCATTAGAACCTGAACCAAGAGGTATCCCCACATCTAAATCATTCAACTCGGCTTTTATATTACTTAACACCGTGGCATCAATCAGGTTGGTGCCGGCAGCCTCTACTGCTGCAACCACAAGCGTACCCAAACCCACATTAGTATTCAATAAGGTATTCAGATCACCCACTGTAGCAACAGAATTAAGCGCGGATTCACCCAATAACTCTTGCAACAATCCGGATGTTTTAATTTTGACATTCGCCAACCCCTGAAAACTCCCGATATTGCTACCTAATACATCTAGCCCAATATTGGTTAACAAAGTCGTTAACTCACCCTCATTCAACGACAACAAAGCCGGTGCCACAGAAAAAACCGCGATCGGCATGGTTCCTTTTTTAGCTATAGAGTTTGCAGTAATCGTTGCATCCACGGAAAAAGGCAAAAAAACAGGTGCCTCATAAGTTAAGTCAACCAGTATGGCGTTATATTCAACATTATCTTCTTCATCTTCAATTTTTGTAAAATGACCTTCTTTTTCCGCATATTTAACAGGGTCCCAAACCCCGCACGACACAGTCATGTTTGATAAGACACCGTACTGGAAATTTTCTTTGATGATGGCTTCTGCCGCCTTCTGTGCCGGATGCTCTACATTATTACAGGTTAATTCCCCTGTTTTCTCAATAAGCTGAACCGCACTTAGGGCAGCCATATCTGCGGCATTCTGAAGCTCCCGCTTCATAAAAAAGTAATAAGCCAGCTGGACACCACCCAGCAGTATCAACCCCACCACCAGGGAAACCGCAACCGGTATGATGATTGAACCACGCTGGCGGTTAATAGAGGACGTTTGCATGGGGAAACCTTTTAAAACATAACTCTTTTTTTACCTGCTTTTTCAGGAAAGCTGGCCTGCACTTGGCCTATTGAATACGGTTCGTGAAATAAGGAAAAATGTATCATACTGTTAAGTATGCCACATCACGTATCTCTTCCTCTAGAGTAATTGGCCCTAATTTCCTTAATTTCCGAAAGAAAAACAATAAAAATGCCTGCAGGAGTCACATGCAGGCATTTTTTATTTCTTGGTAAGAACGAGCCTAGCGATTAATAAACCAGCTGGGCGGGATCGCAATCAATAGCCAGAGCGGTTACATCAGTACGGCCCAGTTCCAGGCCCAGTACATCATCAAGTAAAGCGGTTAGCAACAAACCCACACCGTTCAGAATGGGTTTTAACAGGTTCAGGACCGGTTTTAATAAAACACATAAAGCACCGTTACAAGTCACTTCCTTTGCCCTTTTGTCAAAAATTGACTGGATTTCGGTGCTGTCCGGATTCACTGTTGAAATTTTGTTCTGATGCTGCTTGAACAGTTCCGTCAAGTTATGTTTAACACACGTATTCCAACCCAGCAAACTGCTTAACAAACCCGCACAGTTCTGAAAATTATTACCCATCCATGGTATACCGACCAACTCAAGTAAACCATAAGGTATGCTTGTATAAGCATAAAATGCGTCGGAAAACGTTCCTCTTTTCCAAGTAGATGAGGGGCACGCTTTCACAAGACAGGTATCTGGAATTGCTCTATCAAAAGTAAAATCATTTACCAACAAAGGCGGCATATAACCCTCATCACCAGAGTTTTTGCTGCCGCTCAACACCAGATCGGTAACCTTATCAACATTATAAAAACCATTGACTTTACTAGCCTCCAAATACGACTCCAGTAAATCAGGAATCAGTTCCGGATTGGTTTGGTAATTGCCCTCCCACCCGTCCATTGATACCGGTGGCCGGAGCAAGCCACTTAACAGATTAAGCAAACCGGTTACCAAATTATCTACGGTTTCTCCCAATTGCAAAGGATTAGGTCTGGTTGAAACTGTCTGGCTCACCTCCAGCTTTTCAACCAACTCCGTGTATTCTAAAGGTTCAATGTGCAATTTACCCGACAGCACAGGCAAATGTAATAACCTGACCAATTCCGTTTCCTGTAAACCCACTTCACATGTACGCTTGTCTGACATAATGGAGGCGACATCCATGCCCCCAACACAAACGTTAAGCACCCTTGAGCTCACCGAAATATCCATGGTTTTTGGCGTTCTGGAGCATTCCAACTTTTCCAGCGTACCCGTTCCGGAAACAACATCAATGGCAACAGGCAAATGAACACGGGTCCCCAAAAGACCACTTACCAGTGGTTTAAGCAAACCACCCAGCAGGTTATCGGTATCAATATCCAGCCATAAACGAATCTGCGCACTATGCCCGGTTGTCCCTACCGGACCAATCGCAATCACGGGCGGCTCTACAATGGATAACTTTGCCTTTACCCCACCCAATAAACTCAAGTCTGGTATTTCAAGCGCATGTCCGTTCGCACCCAGGGCTATCGCTGTTTTCAAAATATCTCCCAAGCCCAGCTTTACATCAAGGGCGGCACCCAACGGATCATCTTTTCCTATACCCAGAAATGCAAACAAACCTGGCTGCCCCGCTGCTCCCCCTATGGGAATGACAGCGTCACCCAATTTGATTGCTCCCACGGTAAGGTCCAACAGTTTTGTTCTAAGGACATTAAGCTGGGCGCCCAACGTTGAGTCTGTTACTGCATTAATCGAAGCATCCAGCAGGTTCAAGAGGGTAATATTATCGATATCAGCAAGCCCATCCGGCGTCAAAACGCCCAAACCACCAATACCCAAATCCACACCCAATAAATCCAGCAAACCAGCCGGCGTTATTTTAGTATTTGCCAACCCCTCGGAATCCAGCAAGGTCAAATTATTAACATCCAGCCCCACAATTCCCAGCAAACTACCCAACAATGCACTATTGTCAAACCGCAACAACTGCGACCCAACCTGAAATGCCGCTACCGGTATATTACTTTTGGCAATTGCCTCTACCGCAATAGTGGATTTTGAAGAAAATGGCATAAACGGCAATGCGTTATAAATAATGCTTACACGAAGGGCATTATAATGACCTTCCGCATTTGCCGTATTCACAAAGTGTCTTGGCGCTGGCAAATCAGTGCGCCATGTGCCACACTCCATTTCAATCATGTCATCCGCCAGGGTATCATGATTAAAATTCTGTGTGATGCTGGCTTTAGCCGCGTTTTTCGCTTGCTGGCAACTGTCACTTAACATCTGCACACCGCTTAACACCGCCACATCAGCCGTATTCTGCAGCTCCCGCTTCATATAAAAGTAATATCCCAGCTGAACACCGCCCAGCAGTATCAACCCCACCAGTATAGAAACGGCAACGGGCAGGATAATGGAACCCCGCTGACGGTTAATGGCGGATTTTTTCATGACGAACCTTCTACAAAACACTATCTCAACTTCAAATATTTTCAGCTAGAGGAACATTTTCAAACATATACACCAACTCTAACCACTACCACCTGCTTAATTGCCTGGATCGTCAATCTTCTCTTCAAACCATTCTGGAATGGCATGATTAAAACTGTTCAGGTAGCGATCCCAGGCGATGGTGGCAGTGGCACCCAGCATGGTGTGTGGTGTACCTGGGCGGTTAGTGTCAGCCTGCATAGCCATTAATGAGCGGGTGGTTTTACCCAAAGGCTCGGGCGGCACATATACATATAGTGATGTGTCTTCGGCATAGGTTTTGGACTCGGGAAATGCATGGGTTTTCTTGCGATCCTGCTGTGGATACACGCCCGTACCGGGAACTTCCAGTGGCGCAGTAACAGCCCCCTGGGCCATTACCAATCCCGGCATGCACAAAGCGGTAAATAAAACCGCACGAAAATTCAATGACTTCATGGTTATAAACCTTTAAAAATAGCTTGATTACTTCCGTTTAAGAATGAAGTCACCACCAACAATAGAGACTTCATCAAGAATGGAACGGTCAATAGCACTAGATTGCGCCTTTGATTTTGAAGTGGGAATGGCTTGTGAAAGTGCTTTCGATGGCGCTTTGTCCGAAGCTGCCTGTGCCTTGGCAGCCAGGCGTTTTTCTTCGGCCTGTTGCTGTGCCAATTCAGCCAGGCGTTTTTCCTCGGCTTGCTGTTGGGCGACTTCAGCCAAGCGTTTTTCCTCAGCTTGCTGTTGGGCGACTTCAGCCAAACGTTTCTCTTCAGCCTGCTGCTGTGCCAATTCAGCCAGGCGTTTTTCCTCGGCTTGCTGTTGGGCGACTTCAGCCAAGCGTTTCTCTTCAGCCTGTTGTTGGGCGACTTCAGCCAAGCGTTTTTCCTCAGCTTGCTGTTGGGCTACTTCAGCCAGACGTTTCTCTTCAGCCTGCTGCTGTGCCAATTCAGCCAAACGTTTTTCTTCGGCCTGCTGTTGCGATACAGGTGGCCAGACAAACGCCGGTTGCATCATGGCAATCGGGTCATTGCTGGGAGCAGCCATTGGCGGGGGAGCTTCATTGCCTCTAACCAGCTGCTGTTCTTTCTGTTTGGCTTGGGCCACTTCGGCCTGGCGCTTTTCTTCGGCCTGTTGCTTTGCCAACTCTGCCAAACGTTTTTCCTCGGCCTGCTGGGCTACTTCAGCCAAACGTTTTTCTTCAGCCTGCTGCTTTGCCAGCTCAGCCAGACGTTTTTCCTCGGCCTGCTGTTGTGACACAGGGGGCCAGACAAACGCCGGTTGCATCATGGCAATCGGGTCATTGCTAGGTGGCGCCATTTGCATGGGCGCTTCGTTACCCCTAACCAGTTGCTGTTTGGGCTGCGGCTGTGGTTCTGCCTGTGGTGCTGTACGGGCAGGTTCAGCCGCCTGGGCTGGCTGTTGGCCCACATTAACCAGTTGTGGTTCTGGTTCGGGTTGAATTTGGGCCTGTGACTGGGCATCTGGCCGGGGCTGGATATCTGCCGGCAGCGGTGCACTGGCTGGCAACTGCAAATCAAATGACTGTTGTTGGCTGTTTTGTGCCTGCCTGTAACTTGAAGCGGATACTACTTTATCCTGTTTTTTTTTAATCTCGGCACTGGATGCCCTAAGATTGTCTACGCCCCTGACCTGGTTGTCTTCTTCACGCGATGAAGCACTGGCAGATGCCTGCACAGGGGCAGGTGGCAAGCGGCGTACCTGATCAGCAAGGGCATAAATTTGCTGACGCGCCTGCGGACTAAGATTGGCGCTTTGCATGACCTGCTCGGCAGCGGGCGTAACACCTCGTACCAGCAGGTAAAGTGCCATGTTACTTAACACCTTGGGATTTTGTGGCATTAACTCGGCAGCCTTGCCGATAGGAATACGGGCGCCTTCAATATCACCCATACGCATCCTGGCATAAGCAAGGTCGCTAAGAATAACGGCATCAGAAGGCGCAGCTGACGATGCATTTTCCAGATTTTTGGATGCTTCGACAAAGTCACCGCGCTGGCCGGCCATGAGACCAAGACCGTGCCAGGCCTGGGCTTTTTGACGGGTTTTGGTCAGACGGCGGTAAATTTCCTCACTTTGCGCATGCTGGTCTGTTTTTCTAAGGGCTTCGGCCCGCAAAATTTCCACATCCGGAGATTTACCGTATTTGACATCATATTCATCAATAAACGCCAAAGAAGCGAAATAACGTCCCTGATCCTGGGCTTCTTTGATCGTCATGATTAACAATTGTTCTTTTTCGGGCGCTTTCTTGCGCGCGTCATCCATTTCCTTACGCTGGATCATGGCCTGTTCCTGCTGCTGGTCTTCCATCAACCGCCAGGCCGAATCCGAAGAAGCGTTCACACATCCTGCCAATACACCTGCACATGCAACTGCGGTTGCTTTCTTCACCAATTTCATAATCTTTAACCACCTCCCATTCGAGACAATCCACGGAACACGGCAATAAAGCCAGAGCCTGCGGTCACAATCATTAACGCGGGCAGCAGAGTCAATACCATGACCCCGGTCATCTTGACCGTCAGCTTGCCAATTTTTTCTTTCAATCCAGCACGACGCTGCTCACGCAGGCGTTCACTAAAACGCTGCAGGGGTTCCTGAACGGCACCACCATGCCTGTCCACCTGCGCAATCAAATGGCAAATGGCGCTCAGATCTTCATTGTCCATGCCATTAATCATGCGATCCATGGACTGCTCGCGCGACATGCCACGATTATACTGCTCTACCGCCACCTCCAGCTCCAGACTGAGGACAGGAAAAACCGCCTTGAAATCTTTAACAACAATATAAAGGCTTTGGTCCATTGACATACCCACCCCCTGCAACAGGCGTAATAAGTCAACGAGCAGCGGCAGCTCATCATCAACCGCTTTCTTGCGTTTGTTGACCCGATTCATCAATACCCATTTAGGCAGCATCCATCCCAGCGCAAAGCCGAAGAAAATGGAAAGCGCATAGGTCATTAAATGACCGCCCATAATCTTCACGGGCCCTGTCACAAACAACAAAACGACCGGCAAACCAATGCATAAAACAGCGCGGGCAAATGAAAACAAGGCTTTTGCCTTGCCATAATCCTCAAAGCCGCCCAACTCCAGATAGGCTTTGTCTTCTTCAGCCAGCAAAATATCGCCAAATCGGCCCTGACCCAATCGTGAGCCCAGCTCCGCCGCTTTGACCACGGCCGATTCCAGACGCGCGTTGTCTTCTTCTACCTGATCTTGCACACCCGGAAAAACCATTGCATTGGCCTGTTCCCGCTTGTGCAGGACTTCCTCTATCTGGCCTTTACTCTTTTCTTGCCGTACCATGGTTTCAATCAGGTATACGGCCACCACCAGGGCAGCAATCGCCAGCAATACCAGGGCGCCGGCCTGCAAACTTGCTGGACTGAGATAACTTGTTAAATCCGGCATTCTATTTTCCTCATGCTAAACGGATTTGGCCAAACGATACAACCAATAAGAACCGGATATCTGCAAAACCACAGCCCCTATCAACATGATCTTGCCTGCCGGATCTTCCCACATGCCCATAAACAGGGCATTGTTGAAAACCAGAATAAAACAGGCCAGCCCTACCGGCAACAGGGCCAAAACCCAGGCAGACAAACGCAGCTCGGCCGACATGGCTTTCATTTCCGCACGGGCCTGTTCAAGATCGCGCATGAACGATGACATCCTTTCCAGCACCTGATCACTGCGGCCACCATATTTCAACGCCACACCCATAACGGAAGCCAGCAGATACAGTTCATGCAGGCCATACTGGCGCGACACATAATGCAAGGCAATATCAATGTCCTTGCCCGAGCGGTTCAGGCTGACCGTGCGGTCTATCACATCCCGCAGGGGCAGTTCGGTACCTGTCGCCGCATTGTGGAATGCTGCCCCCATACTGTTACCGATTGTCATCATGCGAACCACCCGATCAAGAAAATCGGGCAGCTGACGCACAATCTCCTTGCGAAGCCGTTCACCCTTGAGCCATAAATGGAATAAAGAAATGGCAAGCATCAGGACAAATGCGGCACCTGCGGCAATCACCCCACCAAAAATCAAAGCCAGCAGGCTGGGAATCAGAGTCGTCAACCAGAACAACACGTAAAACCGGGTCGTTGGCAACTTACCGGCACGCAATAAAAACTCATTCCAGTTCCGTGGGCCGGTTTTCCAGACCTTGCGCTGGCGTACCACTTCATCCTCAGCAGGATCGTCTTGCCCCAAACGCCGCTCAAGCTGTTCCAGCACAAACTGGTTCTTGGCCTTATGCTTGCGTTGCTGATTGGCACCATGCCACAAAACAAACGCCAGAATAACCAGAACCAGCGCCATTAGCGCCAGTAAAACCACACTGTTCATTAACGCCTCCTGCTCCAGAAACCCGGACTGGTATCACGCGTTACAGCCTGGGCGGATACAGGCGCCGACTTCACAACCGTCTCACGCATCTTGCCTTTATGAGCCTCCAGTTTACTGCAGTGTGGCAAAATACCCATGCTCACCCATTGATCTTTTTCTTCACCATCAGCACCAATCACCGACTCATAGCGATACAGCTCCTGAGTAGTGATAATACCGTCACTCATGCCAATCACTTCAGTAATTGAAAGAATCCGCCGTTTGCCATTGGGCAGACGACCAATCTGGATGATGAAGTCCAAAGCACCGGAAATCTGGCGGCGCAAACTTTCTTCACTACCATGAAAACCGGCAAACCCGGCCAGCATTTCCATCCGGTACAGGCACTCGCGTGGTGAACTGGCGTGAATGGTTGCCATGGAACCTTCGTGTCCGGTGTTCATGGCCTGCAACATATCAATCACTTCAGAACCACGCACCTCGCCCACAATAATCCGGTCGGGTCGCATCCGTAAACTGTTGCGGATCAAGTCGCGGATACTGACTTCGCCACTGCCGTCATAACCGGCCTGGCGCGACTCCAACCGCACCACATGTTCATGGTTCAGCGACATCTCGGCCGTATCCTCAATCGTGATGATCCGCTCACGAGGACCGATAAAAAATGCCAGCGCATTCAGCATGGACGTTTTACCCGAGCTCGTACCACCGGAAATCAGGATATTGCAGCGCGATGCGACCGCTGCCTCCAGCAATTGATAAATTTCTTCGTTGAAGGTCCCGAAATGCATGAGATCTTCGGGCTTGAGCGGATCCTTGCGGAATTTACGGATGGAAACCAGCGGGCCATCCAGCGACAGAGGGCCAATCACCACGTTCAGACGGGCGCCATCGGGCAAGCGGGCATCCACCATGGGCGTTGACTCATCAAGCCGGCGGCCCAGCGGTGCCAGAATGCGGCGCACAATCCGCATCACATGCTGGTTGTCGGTAAACAGAGCCGGTTCGCGCTCAAGCACTCCTCGACGCGACACAAACACATTGTCGAACCCGTTAATCAGGATATCCTCAACAGCCGGGTCGCTTAATAAATCTTCCAGCGGTCCCAGACCCACCAATTCTTTGGTTAATGCATCAGCAATTTCACGGATTTCGCTTTCATTGACGGCAAACCGCCGAGTTCGCACAAACGAATTGACTTCGCTATCAACAAACGTCCTGATCGTATCGGGGTTCCAGCGGGCAAACTCAGTCCCCATTTCTTCAATGCGTGTCAGCAAATGCTCGAACGCATGATTCTTCACTTCCTGAAAACGGCTACTGTCAATGAATCCGTCTTCGCCAAATTTAATGGGTGTCCTTATCATTTATCCAGATCTCCTACCGCACCGATCCAGAACGGGAGTCCCGTCCAAACAATGAGGCCAGCCATCCTGATTTCTGTTCCTGCATCCGCTCTTTACCAGCGGCAGGAACAACCAATGTATTGGCCAGGGCTCGCACAGCCTTGATATATGGATCTTTAGGGGCGTCATGATGTAACAGATGACCCTGACTGGTACTTTTCATGATGGCCAGTGTTCGGTCGGGCAAGGTGCCTTTCAGTGGCAAACCAAAACGCTGCGCAATCTGTTCGGCACTCATGCCGTATTGAATATCGTAGCGGTTAACCACCAGCGACAGTTCATCGGAAGCAATGCCATCTTCCTCGAACTCTTTGATAATATCCGCCAGAGAGACCAATGCTGCAATACTTTGGTCGGTCACCAGCCAGGTTTCATCCGCAAGACGAACCAGACCGGCAATAAAGGCCGGATTAGGCATACCACCCACATCGACCACCATGACACCAAAATGATCACGCAGCCGTTCAGCCAAAAACAGGGAGTCAGCATGAGAAATACTATTCAGCTGATCCAGATCCCGTGGCAAGGACATGACACTCAAGCCGGTACTGTCATGCGCCATCGCCGACATCAGCATGGTTCTGTCCAGGCGGCGCAAATTTCGCACCCCTTCCACAAAATCAAAATTGCCATTCAGGTTCAGGTACAGCATGCCATCCGCCACCGGCAAACCCAAATCCAGCAGGCAGGTGCGATCATGCAGGGAAACC
Organism: Advenella alkanexedens; assembly: GCF_019132845.1. Taxonomy (GTDB): domain Bacteria; phylum Pseudomonadota; class Gammaproteobacteria; order Burkholderiales; family Burkholderiaceae_B; genus Advenella; species Advenella alkanexedens. The sequence goes on from NZ_JAHSPR010000003.1 coordinate 134,456, forward strand.
ATGCCGGCATCCTGCTCGCTGGCGTCAGACTTGCCCTCCGTCTGCAAACGGGCATTACGATCAGAGGTTTGCATTTCCTGCAACAGGCTGGCCAAATGCACGGAAAGCAGGGTGGCCCCCATTCCGGTCCGCACCCCTAAAATCAACACATTACGATAACGGGCTTCATCTTCGCGACCATTGTTCCAGCGCCTTGCCAGACGCTTGACCGTATCACGCACTTCTTCCGGGTTATCCACATCAACAAAATCATTCATCCCGGCACGCAGGGCGGCCACGGCAGCACCCGGTGAATTCATGCATCCCACGGCAACACTGGGCATATCGGGTTTATGACGATTTAACAAACGGGCCATGTCAATCGAGCGGGCCAGTTTTTCATTGTCGGCATCATCAGGCACAAAGTCCAGAAACACCATATTAACCAGACTGTCATCCAAGTGGCGAGTCAATGCATCAGGGGCAGGCTGCTCATGAACGAGCGTTCCCAGACCTTCCAGTGAATCCGCCAGTTTTCCGGCGATCTCGGGGTCTGAAGAAAAAAATACAAACCGATTATGCTTGGACAAAATCTACTGCTCCGGAAGGGGGTAAATAACAATTGTTTTAGCGGGAAAATCCGGGCATTTGTTCACCCGAAGCAGGCCCAACCAAATAATAGCCCCAGGCGGTCCCCTCCTCGTTGAGGTTTTCCTTGCCCTGACCAGGCAGAGGTAACTCCGTGCCTTTGGCAATGGGTTTGACCAAGCGTGGAGTAACCACGATTACCAATTCACGTTCGTCCTGTGAGTATGACACGCTGCGGAAGAAAGCACCAATAATAGGCAAATTGCTTAGAAATGGCATTTTACTGACATTGGCCATGGTTTGGCGGGAAACCAGCCCACTAATGATATAACTTTCACCCTCACCCATTTCAACCGTGGTATCGGCCTTACGCACGCTCAAGGCTGGCATCAAGGTGGTTTGGTCTCCACTGACAACAGGAATCGCATTGGCATAATCCAGTTCACTGGATTCTGGCGCCACCTTCAAGGCAATACGGTTGGGAGAAAGCACGGTTGGCGTTACGGTAAGCGCAATACCAAATGGCTTGTAAGAAACGGTTTGCGTACCCAATCCACCCGATTCCGGTACGGGAATTTCCCCGCCGGCACGAAAACTGGCACTTTGACCGGACAGTGATACCAGGGTTGGCTCGGCCAGGGTGCGGGCCATGCCATTGTTTTCAAGCAGCTTCAGCTTGGCCCCAAAATTGCGTGAATCAAACATCATGGAAAACCCATTGCTGATGGAAGGGGCAAAATTACTAACCAATCCCCAGGTTCCTGAGCCACCGACACGAGCGGTTCCTGTATTCCAGTCAATGCCCACCTCTTTCATCACCGTACGGGACAGTTCAACAATTTTAACCTCTACCTGCACCATGCCACTATGGTTAACAATAGAAGTATCAATAATCCTGTCGGACTCTCCGGTCGCACGGGCAGCAGCAGTTGAACGCTGGTGTTCAATCATATTGGAAGAGCGACCCGTTACCACAGCCTGCCCACCAGTGGCACGAACAGGTGCCTCCAGCCGTTTAGCCGACTCCAGCGCACTTTGCTCACCAGACACGACACTGACCTGCCAGCGTTTGGGATTTGGGTCACCCTCGACCCAAACTTGTATATCAGTCACACCCGGCTTTTTGGCAGCCAGCAAAATATCACCCACTCCCTCTTCAAGCGGTAAAATCTGCACGTCAACCACAGCTGGATTACCCACGGCAATTCGTTCCGGAGCGCCATCAACCTTGATCATGCGCTGCGTGTCCACCACCATGCCCAAGCCACCAGGACGGGTAAAACCGGTTGATTGCGCCATGACCGGCTGCGCCGAAACAAATGCCAGTCCCATGGCGGCAGCTGTCAGTACCTGCGTTGCGTTCCTGTTAAAGGCGGAAAAAATCTGATTCACTGAAAATTTCATTATTAAACCCATTCAACCCTAGTACTTGACGTTTTCAATTTGCGTACCACGAATAATCTGCACGGTCTTGCCTGAATTGCCCTGTTTCACCACCGGTGCATCCGGCGTATCGTCATCGTCCTGCAACTCACCCGAAAGATCGGGCAGGCTCATGCCCGCATAGGCCATATTACCGGCATCCTCCAGCGCAGCCAACTGTTCTGGTGTTAAATCGGGCCTGCCCTTCAGAACGGGCTCCGGTTCAGGGAACAGGGTCATATCAGGCAGATTTTCATCGTGCGGTGCACGCAGGGCCAATTGCAGTTTGCCATTACGGGTAGCCAGCAACAATTTATTCACATCTTCAAGAGATATGGCCAGCATGGCAATACGTGCCGGTGTGGCGCGGGTACGCTGACGCTCATCGTTGCCAGGCGGCGTTGCCGGACCATCTACGGTGTTGTCGCCATAAGCCAGCACCCTTACCTGGGGCAGCAGCAAACGAGACTGTGCCCCAACATCACCTTTACTGTTAAGCGTAAAGAACACATCCACAATATCGCCCGGTGCCACCAGGTTACCGGCCCCCACGATTTCATCAACCGGAATGGTGATGGCACGCTGCCCGTCACTCAGATAAGAAGCGATACCCATGGCCAGCAGGCCTTTGGTAATGGGCTCTTCAGCAGCAATATCAAAACGCACCACCTTGCCCACAAGGTCCTCTTTTTTGGTAAAACCATTACCGGGCACGCTGGGCCACTGATCTTCCTTCAACATGTCGGCCTGAATAACCTGGCCTGCCAGGATATTTTTGGCTGCCAGAATGACTGCGTGAGTGGGTTTGCTGGCCACGACAGGCCGCTCTACCTGTTGAACCACCACAACAGGCTCCGGCTTGGGCGCTGTTGACATTTTATAGGCAAAAAAGCCCAAAACAGCCGCAAGCAATACCAGCCCTATTGCAACGATTTTGGTAAAGTTATTCATAAAAAATCAAGCTCCGGATAAATCAGTAATTTTTATAACCGAAGTGGCGGATAGTTCTGTTGGTATCCAGCCACCTGTTTTATTGCTAAACATCTTTCCTACTGCCTGCACCATATTCACCAGCGGCAACCCATCGACCGTCACCGTCATGATGAGCTGCAGGCATTTTTGCGTTGGATCATTCAGGGCCCAGGCACATGCAACGGCAGAGGCATCACAAAACACCTTATCCGCATCAGGATTTTCTGGATCAAGCAACCCCTCAAGAATAAAATCAGCGGCCACCATGGTTTTGGCATGGAGACAGGCCTTTTCGGCATAATCCGCTTCACCGTTAATACTGTACTGTAGTGCAACCCTTGTACTGTCTCCGGCAATATGGGATACCTTTTGCTGCGTCCACATCAGCATGCCAAAACTTACAATAGCCAAACAAATCGTTAATAAAACCGTAAAAACAAGCGCAAACTCGATGGCGGCCACCCCTTGCTGGCCCTTTCTTGTTTGTTGCATGGCATTATATTTCATGATGAATGATCCAGTGCAATACCAAGATCAACCGAAGTTCGGCTTTCCAACGTATCGGGAACTGCCACACTCATGACTGCAGACGGTCCCAAATAAGGAATCATGGGATGCAGGGCATAGGGGTAACGAATAACCACTTCCAGTTTATTGGTGTCAGTAATAGAGCACAATGTTGCATCTGCCCCATTTAAAGAATCCAAAAGCTGAATGGGCTCTCCGCCACATACGGCAATTTTCAGTTTATTACCACCCGCCATATTATCAACCCAGGCTGTATGATCCTTTGCAACTTCCAAGGCCTTGCCCGCACGCGCAACAAGCGCTGGGGCAGAAGCTCCCGCCTGCCACTGCAACCCTGCACGAGCCCCACTTTCAGCGGCAAAATTCATGGATTGCTGGGCGGCAAAAATCAACCCGTAGGTAATCATGCCATACAGCACCAGAAAGAAAATAACAAAAACAAAGGCAAATTCAACGGCATAGGCACCCTTCTGGCGGCTGGCGGCAGAAGCGACAAAAGACGCTTTACGCGTCTTTATCAATGTGCTGCTCTCAAAACCACGCATGCCCACTCCAGTGATACGATACCGCCCATGCCAATGCCGTTATGCCCAGCCAGGCCCCATAAGGAACCCCTCGTCTTTTGTCCTTGCTTTCCCGCCACCAGTTTGCCCTTGCCGGTAACCAACCTTTTGCCAGCACTGTTACCACGGCATGCAAACCGGTTAATACCGTCGCCACCAGCACGACTTGCCATAAGCCGGAAAAGCCCAGTAATAAGCCCAGGATGGCAATGAGTTTTACGTCACCCGCGCCAAGCAGTTTCAGGCCCCATAAGGGGAAGAAGACCAGCAGCCCCATTAAAAAGCCGGTAACGCACTGACGCCAGTTTATGTATGCAGGCAAAATCGGGAAATCAGGCATAAATCCGCTCACCAGCAAAAAACCCACCTGCACGGCAAAAGCAACCAGCAAAAGCTGATTGCTTATTCTTCGTTTTTTGAAATCACCTGCGATAACCAGCAGGGTGAAAATACCAAAAAGGGCAAGCCAGATGCTGGTGAACATTGTTTGTTTCAAAGAAAGGGAGTTGTTATACCCCCTTTCCTTAAAGGGTTGGATTAATTAAGGAGTAGTAGGAGTAGCTTCAGTTGCTTTTTGATTAGCCACTTTCAGTGCCTCACCAATTTTTTCAAACAAACCCCTTATTTCATCACCCATAACACTAAGAGCTGCAATAATCGTCACCGCAATCAAACCCGCAATCAAGGCATACTCAATTGCAGTCGCGCCTTCCTCATCTTTCCAAAACTTAACCAATTGATCTTTCATTTTCAAATCCTCCGTGGATTACATATTGAAGGAACGGCAAAGCGCTCAATCAAAACAAAAATCTTAGAAACAAAACATAAAGAAACCCTGTAAATAGGTATAAATGCTGATGTTTCTTAAAATCTACAACCAATAACTTAATGTAACATAATTCCTTGTTTGTTCGAACCTATTTTACAAAGTAAGTTCCTGTTAATTTGAGATTAGCAAACATATATTGTTGTTTTTTAGCAAAATCTTAACCTGCGGTGTCGTTTAAAATACACAAAATCACACTATTTATTTTCAATACGATACATTCAAATTACACCCACGCCACAACTGTTACTCTTTCCATGTCTGTTAATCATATTTTGTCCGCAACCACACCCTCTTGCCAAAAAATAGCCGTTATTTTGCCGGCCCATAATGAAGAAAAAACCGTGGCGGCTACAGTTCAGGCTTTCCAGCAAGTACTGCCAGGTTGTGAAGTGGTTGTTTGTGACAATGCCTCTACAGACCAAACCGCCCGCATCGCCCGCAAGGCAGGGGCCCGTGTTATTCATGAACCTCTTAAAGGCAAAGGCAATGCCGTCAGGCGTTTGCTGGCTACCGTTAACGCCGATATTTATATTCTGGCTGATGCAGACCAAACTTATGATGCCCAAAGCGCACCCGCCATGATTGAATTGCTGGAGCAAAACCATCTGGATATGGTGACAGGCATTCGCCAGCATACAGAAAGCCAATCCTACCGTACTGGCCATCTATGGGGGAATGCCCTGTTCAACCGTCTTTTTGGCAAACTGTTTAAAACACCCACCCAGGATGTTTTTTCAGGTTACCGGGTTTTTACCCGCCGCTTTGCCAGCATCCTTCCCATTCAGTCTTCCGGCTTTGAGATTGAAACAGAGATGACGGCAATTGCCAGTATCCTTAAAATTTCCACCGGTGAACTTCCGGTACACTACGCGCCCCGCCCGGCTGGCAGCACCAGCAAACTCCGCACCTGGTCTGACGGCTTCAAAATACTGAAATCCTTTTTCAGGTTATTCCGCCATTTTTACCCTGCCCATTTTTACGGGGCAGTAGCAGGCCTAACCGCCTTGCTCAGTTTATGTCTAGGCTTACCGATTGTGATTGAATTCATGCAAACCGGCCTTGTGCCCCGTATTCCCACCGCCATACTGGCCAGCAGCCTGGGCATGATTGCTTTTGTTATTTTTACCACCGGTATTATTCTGGAAGCCCTGGCCAGAAACCGCATAGAGCAAAGAAAGCTGTTTTTCCTGGCATCGGGATACAAAGAATGAGATTATCTTTATTACGCTCCCGAAACGGGGTTTTTGTTTTAGCCATTTTATTCATGGTTATTGCCCTGTTAAGGTCCACCTATACCCAGTTTGGCGATGTGGCTGCAGGGCAATTTCCCAACCCCGACAGTTATTACAAACTGGTGCTGCTGGAAGGCTATGCCCAAGGCCACCCCATTAATTTCAACCCCCGTGACAATGCGCCCGATGGAAACTGGATTCATTGGTCCTTACCCCATAGCTGGACAGTATGGCAAATGCACAAGGTTTTCACCCTGTTTGGCCTGGATACCCCAAATGCCTTAATCTGGGCCGGGGCCAGCCTGACCCTGTTAAGCATGTTGCTGTTAACGGCACTGATGGCGGCTACTGTTTTAAGCATGGGCACCTACAAAGCCACGTTGGCAACCGCCCTTTTAATGGCCAGCAGCTTACCGTTGGCAGGTTATGGCCAGCTGCAACAAATTACCCATCACATTTTCATGCTGGTGCCCATTGCGGGGGCTGCCCTTTGTATCATACGCTCCCTTAATACCTCCAGTGTTACCAGGGATACCCTTGGTGGAATGCTGGCTGGGCTGGCTTTGTGGATATCGCCAGAAACCATGCCACTGGTGGTTATTATGGTGGTATTGCGTATGGCAATTCGCATGCAGTTTCCTGAGAGTGGCAAAATCTGGCCCATGGCTGCCGGGCTTACCGGCATGATATTGCTGGCATGGCTGATAGATCCACCCCCACCCACTTTTTCTGCCTGGTCTTTGGACCATGTCAGCCTGGCCTGGCTGCTGTTTGTTTGCCTTACCGCCCTTGTCATGCTGGTTGCTGATTATGTAACTACCCATGATATAGGTGTGCCAAAATCTTTTGCCTGGGTCGCCATGACTGGTATTACTGTTGGCAGCATTTGGTTGTTACTTACACCTGGTGCCACTGCCGGCGCCAGTGGCTTGTTACCCGATGAATTAAAAACGGTTTGGTGGGCGCAAATTCAGGAACTGAAGCCCGCTACCAGTTCCCCTGAAAAAATGATTGCATGGCTCACGACCCCAATGGTGGCCGGGTTGCTGGCGCTTTATTGGACATGGCATAAACGCCTGCTTTGGCCGGGTGTTTTGGGTATGGGTGCCCTGCTTTATGCTTTGTTAGGGGGACTACATGTACGCATGGGTGCGGCAGGGGCTTTGGTGTCTGCATTGGCTTTTGGCTTGTCGGTAAGCTATATGCCTGTTTTTGCCAACGAAGAAAAGCGACATTCCATCAAGGCCCAGACGGGCGGAGTATTGCTGGTTCTATTGGGACCGTTGCAACTATTGGCCATTATTGGCGTTGCCCTGCTGGATAATGACAGCGCTATTCTTCATGCAAATCAAGACAAAAAAAATCAGTGTGCCATGCAGGATATTGCCTCGCAACTCAACGCCTTACCCCCTTCGGTTATTCTAACCACCAGCAGCGCGGCTTCTGAATTGCTGTATCGTACTCATCACAAGGTGATTGCCGGTAATTACCACCATAATGTGGGTGGGTTGCTGGATGTGCATAGGGCTTTGCTGGATACTGATCCATGGAATAAAAGTAAAGAAATTATTGAAAAACGGAATGTTGAATATATTCTTGTGTGCCAATCAGCAAAAGATGTTGAAGCAGATGAATCACATCCAACTGTTTTTTATAATTGGCTGGCCAATTCCAAACCCATATCAGGTATAGAACCGATTGAATTAAACTCAACAACCAAGAGCAATTGGTTGCTGTTCCAAACTACACAACCATAAAATCATGATTAACCGTTTTCAATCCAGCTCCCTTGATTTCAAAGCGGGAAGCTTTCTTTTTAGCTTGGTTTTGCTGTATGCCACTATTGTTTTTTTCATTAGTCCAGTTACTTTTCCTGAGTATTTAGCCTTGATAGGAGCTTATGGCAAAACACTACCTGTTGCCTTTATCGCCATTTTCCTTATTACACAAATAGCAGGTATTGTTACGCTTGGAATAAAAACCAAATTCAAGGCGTCACCTTTTGCATTCTGCTTTAACAAATTAAAAGAAAAATGGCAGCAAGACCGATTTTTCAGCTTTATTTGGCCAATTTCCACGCTGATTATTCTTATCCCAAGTTTTAATGTTTTCAAGCAAACCATCTTGTCTGAACGAGGATTTACCACTGATCCGTTCTTGGCAAAGTTGGATTTTTATATTTTTCAAAATGATCCAGGCCTTCTTTTACATTCATTAATAGGTAGCCTGACAACCACGTTGATCATTGATAATTTATACCATGCCTGGTTTTTACCCATGATCCTGGGTGTTATTCTGGTCTCAATCTGCTCATCAACAACACTCCGGATTCGTTACATGAGCTGTTATATATTCAGTTGGATTGTGATTGGTTCAATTCTGGCCTGGTTATTTCCTTCTGCCGGACCTTGTTTTTATATAGACTTTGTTAACCCAAATTATGAAAACTACACAAAGTTAATGAGTCAACTCTACAATCATCATCAACAAACGCCTATTAGTGCTTTAATTTACCAACAATATCTGTCTGAAGCCTTTAACACAGAAAGTTTAGCTATCGGTGGCGGTATTTCTGCCATGCCCAGTGTTCATGTAGCTCTTGCCACACTTTTTGCACTTGGCAGCTTTTCAATTAACAAATGGCTTGGCTATGCAATGAGTCTTTATGCGCTTTTTATATGGCTTGGCTCTGTATATCTAGGATGGCATTATTTTGTTGATGGCTTGATTTCTCTCGTTTTAATCATGTTTTTTTGGAAATGGTTACTGGTTCTGGAAAAGAAATAAAAATGTATGCATTCCCACGCTGAGCATGGGAACAAGAACATGGGTGCCCAATCCAACCACTCCTAACCTCCTACCCATAATGCCGCAAGGCAAAATCAATTTCCTCGGCACAATTCTGCAGTTCAGCCACCGCCTTCCCCGCTTCCATCAAACTATAGCGCTTGTCAGACACAATAAACCCCAGTGCAGCATTAATCTGGTGCGCTTTGTTCTGGTATGGGATGGCAATGCCCACCACGCCCTGATTCAGCTCGCTGAATGTGATGCAATAACCTTTTTTCCGTATTTCCCTCAGCTCCTCCTGAACGGTTTCCGGTACTTGCCCTGCAAATGCTTCGGCATTGTCTGTGACCACTTTGCGTAACTGGGGCCTGGACAGGGTGGCCAGTACCGATTTGGACAGCGCCCCCCTGTACAAAGGCATGCGTTTGCCACGCACATAGCTGATTTTCAGGTTTTCTTCCCCAAAAAAATGACTGATGGTAATGATGCGGTCGGCATAAATGGTGCCCAGCACGACATCGGAGCCCGATTTTTCGGCCAGACTGCGCATGGCTTGCGAGGAGGCCTGGATTAAAGGGTCGATATTCCTGATCTGGTAATCCAGTTCAATAATGCGAGAGCCCAGTACATAGCGGGCCCCCGAACTGTGACGCAGCAAACCGGCATTACTTAGTTCCCGGGCATAGCGATACATGGTGGGCACGGCATAGCCCAAATGCTCTGCCATTTCTTCTATCGTCCAGGAGGGGTGTTCTGGCGTGAAAAGATCCAGCACATTCAGCATTTTGGTAAGACTAGACATGGGCAAACCGGTTTTTGGGGTGGAAAAAACCTCATATTATATCAATTTACAAATTTATTGAATTTTTTATTTATTTGATAATTGATTTATATTAAATAATTACATATAATTATTTTCATTGATTTTATTAAATAGTGATAAATAATGAGCTTTAACCATAAAAACGGGCAAGATTCTTCGTTTTCTTTTAGCCATGTAGGAATTTTTGTCAAAGACATTGCACGCATGACGCAGTTTTACCAGCAGGCACTGCAACTGTTCATTACCGACAAGGGCGTGATTGGCGGCAAAGACATCGTGTTTCTTAGCCAGAATCCGGAAGAGCATCATCAACTGGCACTGGTAAGCGGCCGCCCCGAAGACGTGACGTTTAGCGTGATCAACCAGATTTCACTGCGCGTGAAGGATTTACCCACCCTGCGCCATTATCACACCAGCCTGAAAGCCGCCGGTGCCGAACGGATCGACCCCAGCACCCATGGCAATGCCCTTTCCATCTATAGCTTTGATCCTGAAGGCAACCGCATAGAAGTCTTTATGGATACCGAATGGTATTGCGACCAACCGCTTAAGGAAACCATCGACTTTAGCCTGAACGATGACGAAATCATGGCCCGGGTCAAGGAAATTGCCCAGGCATCCCCCAAGTTCATGCCCCGCTCCGAATGGGTAAAGCAAATGCATGACCTCATGAATGCCCAAGCCTGAACCCAACAAATACCCCTATTGAATTTTTGATATTAAATAAATAAAGTAAGCAGGAAAACAAATGAAATTAATCAGTTTTAACTTGAACAATGAAGAAACATTCGGCGCGGTAAAAGGCGACGAAGTGGTCAACCTGAAGCCTTTGTTTAAAGGCGAAGCCAACACGCTGAAAGAGGTGCTTGAAAAAGACCTGCTGGCCAAGGCCGGGCAACTGGCTGCCAATGCCACGGCGACCCTGAAGTTTGCCGATCTTGAATTGCTGCCCGTAATTCCCGAACCCGGCAAGATTTTCTGTATCGGCCTGAATTATGATGAGCACGTGAAAGAAACCAACAAGGAAAAAACCGAGTCACCGGTAATTTTCCTGCGCGTGGCCGAGTCCCAGGTTGCCCACAACGACAGTATTGTGCTGCCCCCCGAGTCTGTCAAACTGGATTACGAAGGTGAGATTGCGATTGTGATTGGTAAAGGCGGCCGCCGTATTTCAGAAGAAGATTCCTGGGATCACATTGCCGGTTATGCCTGCTACAACGACGGCAGTATCCGCGATTGGCAAACCGCCACTTCGCAGTGGATTCCCGGTAAAAACTTCTGGAAAACCGGTGGTTTCGGACCCTGGATGGTCACCGCTGATGAAATTGAGCCCAACCAGAAATTAACGCTGGTTACCCGCCTGAACGGGGAAGAAATGCAACGTGCCACCACCGATATGCTGATTCACAGCATTCCACGGCAAATTGCCTATATTTCCTCTTTCCTGCCCCTGAATCCAGGTGATGTGATCGTGACCGGAACACCGGGTGGCGTGGGTGCCAAACGTAATCCACCCGTATTCATGAAAGAAGGTGATATTGTTGAAATTGAAGTGGATGCAGTCGGTATTCTGAGAAATACCATTGCCGCCGAAGCATAAACATTCGTATCTGGAGACATAAATGAAAAAATGGTTGAAATCTTTCGCCCCCGTTTGCCTGGCCATGAGTCTGACAGCCGGTGTTGCACAGGCCCAAAATTACCCCGAAAAACCCATTACCTTCCTGGTGCCTTACGCTGCCGGCGGTTTGACCGACGTGTTGGCCCGTGAAGTGGGTGCCCATATGTCCAAAAAACTGGGGCAGCCCGTGGTGGTGGACAATAAACCGGGCGGTGCCGCACAGGTTGGCATGAATGTGCTGAAAAAAGCCCCTGCCGATGGATACACCGTGTTTATTGGCGATGTGCCCTCTTTGGCCACCAATGTGGGTCTGTTCAAGAATCTTTCTTATGATCCGCGCACAGACCTGCAACCTGTTGGCGAGTTGATTGTGTCACCGGCTTTGGTCGTGGTTCCCATGAACAGCCCCTACCAGACTTTTGAAGATCTGGTTAAAGGTGCCTCAGAAAAACCCCAGGGCCTGACTTACGCTTCCCAGGGCGTTGGTACAGGTGCCCACCTGTTTGGTACCTTGCTGCAAAACAAGCTGAACAAGGAAATGACCCATGTAGCCTATAAGGGTTCTATTCCAGGTTTGCAAGACACCATCAGCGGCCAGGTTGATTTCATGTATGACGCCATTCCCACCAGTGGTCCTTTTGTGCTGGGTGACAAGCTGCGTGCCCTGGCGATCGGCTCCAAAGAACGTTCGCCTCTGCTGCCAAATGTCCCTACTCTGGAAGAACTGGGCTACGGTGACATTGTGCCCACTTTCTGGTGGGGCGCTGCTGTCAAGAAGGGTACACCGGCCGAGATCGTTGCGTTGCTGAACCAATCAATGACTGAAGCCATGCAGGATCCGGAAATTTCCAAAAAATTTACCAACCAGGGTGTGCTGATCAACACTACCTCGCCAGAAGCATTTACCACTTATATCAATGAAGAAATTGAGAAGTGGAGTAAAGTGATGGCCGATGCAAACATGCAAGTGAATTAATCATACAGGTAATAAATAATGAGAGGTCTTGAAAATAAAGTCGCGTTAATTTCTGGCGGTATGGGTGATATTGGCATGGCCATTGCCACCCGTTTAATCCAGGAAGGTGCCACGGTTGTGCTGGGCGATCTGAAAGAAAAGGATGACGCCCTGCTGGCCTCCCGCTTTCAGGGCATGACGGTTCCCGACTGCGTACAACTGAACGTCACACTGGCGGACAGCTGGAAAAACGCCTTTGAACAGGTCGTGGCGCGCCATGGTCGCTGCGATATCCTGGTCAATAATGCCGGGGTTATTTCCAACCAAAGCGTACCATTCAGCGATATTGATTTTCAGGAATGGAAACGCCTGTTTTCCATTAACGTCGATGGCACGTTTCTGGGTATTCAGGCCGGTATCCAGGCCATGAAAAACAATGAAAATGGCGGTGCCATTGTCAACATGGGCTCCATTGCCGGGTTCGTGGGTTCGGTAGGAGGCGGCTCTTACGGTTCCAGCAAAAGTACCATTATCAATATGACACAGCAGGCAGCACTCAGTGCCGCCCGCTCGGGCCAGAAAGTGCGTATCAATGCCGTGCATCCAGGCTATGTCTGGACGCAACTGGTTGATGCCACACTCAGCAAACAGTTTGGTTCAGAAGAAAAGGCACTGGAAGCGGTGCGTGCCATGAACCCGATGAACCAGATCGTGAGCGTTGAAGATGTAGCGGCTACCGTAGCATTCCTGGCCTCCGAAGATGCCAGAATGATTAATGGCACCGGTATTGTGGTGGATGGAGGCAGACTGCTGCAATAAATACCGGGCATTGTCTCTATGCATTCCCACGCGGAGCGTGGGAATGAGGTAGTTTTTTACCATTAAGTGCGGAAAGCCCCCATCAGCCCGAAACCGCCCGGCCTTTGCTTCGTGCCAGAAATCCCTGGTTAAGCCGGCTGTTTGGCTTCAGGGCCAGGCGCTCGTTGGCCAGGGCCCGAGCCAGTTCGGGCTGTCCGGCACGAATGGCCGCTTCTATCAGGGTCAGGTCAATAATATCGCGCTGGGCATGGCTGCCCCCAAAGCTGTTGGCTATAAACCTGGCCCCGTACAGTCGTTCAATGGCGGTTTGATAATCCTTGCGCCAGAATGCAATAAATCCTTCAATCAGGGGCAAGGTGGTTTGCCGGGTCCATTGCTGCATTTCCGATTCAATGCCCGGTTTGATGTTCTTGCAATCTTTCAGGACTTGCCCGGCATCAATATCCCGTCCCGCGCCAAGGTAGGCCATAACGGCATGCCAGTCATTAAAGGTATAAGAATGCCCATCGGCATGGACCTGCCAGCAGTCGGCCAGCTCATCCCAACGATCACCCACCTCCACGCCTTCCAGGTTCAGGCGCCACAACATGGCCGAGGCATCCACCAGCTCCAGTACCACAGTGCTGTCGCCATTGCGGATATGGTTATCGTAAATGCCCAGCACCACGTCTTCCTGCCCCAGCTCCTGATAATACAGTGCCCGATGCCACCAGTTATGCACCTTGAAAAAATTGCCCTCATCAGACCAGTATGGTTCACGCGTTGCCATCCATGTAACGCCTTCGGTAACCCGCCCCTGCATTTCCAATACATGCGCCACCGCATGATGGGCCCAGCAGTCAAAGGGTTGCAGTTCCGTGGCTTGGCGGCCGGTTTCTTCGGCCCTGGCGTAATCACCGGTTTCTTCCAAGCCAAAGGCATACATACCAAGCAAAATGGAATATCCCGGCACATCCTCCGACCAGTAAGGTAATATCCGGGCCAGGCGGTCACGCAAATTACGCGCATTGGCACGATAAAAATCCATCAAATGACCGGCCTGCAGGGCCACAATATCCATCGGGTAATTGCAGTTGTGGATATCCAGCACCAGGGCGGCAGCCGTCCACTCTCCGTGCAACATCAGATCCAGCGCCCCCAGGTGCGACGCTTCCCGATCGCTTAAATGCATGGTTTTCAGGTGCCGCACCGTATCTTTGGCGTAGCCGTTCAGGACAGGCTCGGTGGCCAAGCCTAACAAGTAAGCCTTGAAAATATGCGCCATGGCAAAGTGGGGTGAAACTTCGATGGCATTGTTAACCAGGCTGAAGGGGTCGCCCGTATAAATATTGAAAGCACTCACCGCCTGGTTGTAGTAATCAACGGCTTCTGCACTTGCTTCAGAAATGCTATTACCCTGTAAATCTTTCATCATGACTTGCTCGCTCATCAGTTTGTTTGAACTTGAGAATGCACAGCAAGCAGCCAATACTACTTTTCAGGTCGTAACCGATTCATGCTGTTTGCCAGTCGATTGTTTTGTTTTTTATCCATACGAGACAATAATAAGATGATTTCTACCGGTTCACAACTGGAAAAAAATAAAATAGCGTATTTATCTTAAATAAATCAATTACATAGCCATCAATACTCGGGGTTAATGATGGCTTCTATGGCATTAACCAACCCCTGATCAAGCCCACGCCCCAGGTCTTCAGAAAAATAAATACCAAAACGCTGCCAGTCGGCCATCAGGCCTTGTTTGCGTTTTATCGCAATCAGCGGATCATCGGCCTCAATGATTTCCACGTCATAGCCATGTTCACGCACCACATTTTCCACCCTTTCACAAATACGCTCAAAATCGGCACGGTCAACCGCCTGTGCATTGGCTTCATTTAAATAAACGGTAACTTTCATTTTGTTCCTCGCCTGTCAGAAATAAACCGTCCGGCTATTTTTACAATCGGGCCTTCCACAACCCGGGTAAGCGGCTTGGGCAGGTCCAATGGACGCAACAGCATTTTGGCCGCCATGTCCAGGGGGTAATGTTGGCGGAATTGCCGGCTGAATTGCGCACACATTTTTTTAAACCCGGTTTTATCGCTGTTATTACCTGCATTGCGGTGCACCATGTAAACATGCCACAAAGCAGTTTCCGCATCGCTGTTACGGGCTTCCATCACGCGACGTCCAATGGCACGGAATATTTTCAGGCGACTGGTGGGATCCAGCTCCCGGTACAGTTTGAAATATTGGTAAAAATGCTTGTAATGGCTGATTTCATCGGCACGGATCAGACTGGCCATCCGGGCCAGAACGGGCTCATTGGCCTGCCCTGACAACGCCTGGTAGAAGGTGGCGGTGCCGGTTTCCACCACACAACGGGCGGCCATTTCCAGGCAACGGGTAGGTTCAAGGGCTTCCTGGGTACACTGTGCCGAGTAGTCGGCAAAGAAAGACTGATACGCCCGCTCCCAGTCAAATTCCGGCCAGACATGCTTGACGTAATCGCGCAGCACATAACCATGACGGGTTTCTTCAAACTTCCAGTGATCCACCAGCCACTGCATGATCACAGCCTGATCATTGAAGTATTCAATCAGGTTATCGGTATACAGGTCGGCGGCAATTTCTATAAACGAAGCGCCAGCCACCAGATAAAGCAGGTCTTCTCGCAGCCTTACGGCCTGGATATTAATATCATGGTAGGGCACCTGGTCAAGGCTCCATGACATTGCTGAATGCGTTTGTTTTTGCATGGCCTGTGCTCCGGGAAGTGTTGACTTCACTTATTCTGAAAGAATACATGAGCACACAACAATTTGCCACCCTGGCAAACGCAACAGGGTGGCAAATTAACGGAAAGGGCCCTTAAATGGCCATCAGGGGCAAGGCTTGTCGCCCACATGCCACCCGTCTGCTTTTTATGCAGTGGCGAACACTTTCTCGGGCTCGCTGCCAGCCAATTCCTGCACGGGGTCCAAAATACGGTCACCCTGCTCATCCTGAATACGGGTCACCAGACCCATCGTATTCATGAGCGAGATAAACGGTGCGGGGTCCTGCTCCTCCACGTTCACCATGCGTTTGGCGTCCCAGGTACCATTGGCAATTAACATGGCAGCGGCAACCGCTGGCACGCCCGCGGTATATGAAATGGCCTGGCTGCCTACCTCGGCATAGCATTCTTCATGGTCGCAGGTGTTGTAAATCATGACTTCTTTGGCCTGACCGTCTTTGGTTCCTTTAACCAGGTCACCAATGCAGGTTTTACCGGTGTAACCGCCAGCCAGGGAAGCCGGATCTGGCAACACGGCCTTCACCACCTCAAGCGGCACGATTTCCTGACCGCGTGCGGTGCGAACGGGTTTTTCTGAAAGCAGGCCCAGGTTGTTCAGGACGTTAAACACATTAATATAATGATCGCCAAAACCCATCCAGAAACGGATATTCGGCACGTCCAGGAAACGGGATAGCGAATGCAGTTCATCATGCCCGGTCAGATAGGCCACGCTCTTGCCGGTTACCGGCATATCCCACTCCTTGCGGTGCTCAAACATTTTGTTGGCTTTCCATTGCGCGTTTTCCCATGACCATACCGTAGAGGTGAACTCGCGGAAATTGATTTCCGGATCAAAGTTGGTGGCAAAGTAACGGCCATGGTTGCCCGCATTGATATCAATAATATCAATGGAATCAACCTTGTCGAAATAATTATCGTAAGCAAAGCGGGCATAGGCATTTACCACGCCCGGATCAAACCCAACCCCCAATACGGCCGTCACGCCCGCCTCTTTACAGGCCTGGCTGCGTTTCCATTCATAGTTGGCATACCAGGGTGGCGTTTCACAGACTTTGCTGGGGTCTTCGTGAATGGCGGTATCCAGATAGGCGGCACCGGTACCAATACAGGCTTCCAACACGGACATGTTCAAAAACGGTGAGCCCACGTTAATCACAATCTGGCTGTTGGTGGCGCGAATCAGCGCTTTGGTCGCTTCAATATCCATGGCATCAAGCTGGTGTGCACGCAATACGCCCGGGCTTTGCAGATTGCCCTTTTCCTTGATGGAGTCAATAATGGCTTCGCATTTGCTTAATGTACGTGAGGCAATATTGATATCACCCAGCAGTTTGTTATTTTGTGCACATTTGTGTGCAGTTACATGAGCAACGCCACCTGCACCGATAATAAGTACATTTCGTTTCATTGGTGTACCCCTTTTATTTAAATTTAAATAATTTATTAAGACAGACTGCTGACGTAGTCGTCATAACCAAACTCACGCACGGCACGAATGCTGCCATCAGGCTCCTTAATGGCAATAGCCGGCATGTTAACGCCGTTGAACCAGTTCTTTTTAACCATGGTGTAACCGCCTGCATCTCCAATGGAAAGGCGGTCACCCACCTGCAAAGGCACATCAAAATTACCTTCACCGAAGATATCTCCGGCCAGACAGGTCTTGCCGCATATCTGGTAACGGTGCTCCCCGGTTTCATTACCGATGGGTGCTGTTTCGCGATAAATCAGCAGGTCAAGCATATGGGCTTCGGTAGAGCTGTCCACAATAGCCAGATGTTTACCATTAAAGGCCGTATCCAGCACGCTGACTTCCAGCGTAGTGGTGTAACGCACGGTTGCCTCACCGGGCTCCAGGTAAACCTGGACACCATAGGTTTGCGCAAATTGGCGCAGGCGTTCACAGAATTTGTCCAGCTCATAACCGGGTTTGGTAAAGCTGATACCGCCCCCTAAACTGACCCACTTCAGCCGATGCAAAATGGCGCCATAACGCGCTTCAACCTGTGTCAGGAGATCGTCAAAACGGGCAAAGTCTGCGTTTTCGCAGTTGTTGTGAATCATGACGCCATCAAGGCGGTCGATGATGGCCAGAATACGTTCCGGATTGCCTTCGCCCAAACGGCTGAACTGGCGTGCCGGATCAGCCAGATCAAAGCTGGAGCTGCTGATGCCAGGATTCAGGCGCAGGCCTTTGGGTTTGTTGCCTGCCTTCGCTTCGAAGCGCTCAAGCTGGCTGATAGAGTTGAAAATGATTTTGTCGCTGTTGGCCAGCACTTCGTCTATTTCGTGGTCGGCAAAGGCAACGCTGTAAGCGTGGGTTTCACCGCCAAATTTCTGGTAACCCAGCTTGACTTCGTACAATGAGGAAGAGGTGGTGCCATCCATGTACGGTTTCATGAAATCAAATACCGACCAGGTGGCAAAGCATTTTAAAGCCAGCAGCAATTTGGCGCCGGAATTTTTCCTGACGTAGTCGATAACTTGCAGGTTTTTCAAGAGGGCTGATTGGTCAATCAGATAATACGGGGTTTGGATCATTGATATTTTTTTTACCTTTTATTAGTCGGGTGGACGGTTTTTCTTGCTGGCAGAATGTGTGTCTTCAAGGCAATCAATGACGATAGCCGCACGGTTGGGAAACTTGGCCACCACTTCAAGTTTGCCCCCCAGATGTTCTACATAGTGACTGATGGTAGAGAGCAACATGTCATGGCGTTTTTCAAGACGGGAAATGGTGTCTTGCCCTACGCCCATGGTTTCCGACAAGTCTGCCTGCGTTAGTTTGGCCATTTTTCGCAGCTGCTTTAGCGTGGCGCGCTGCATAGCGTAAACATCGCTTTTAGCGCTGCTTTCAGACGCCTGGGCAATGGTTGAGTTATCACGCTTTTTTGACATGTAAAATTTTCTCGATATGGATCAGAAGCCATATTATGCTTCAAAGCACATATGGATTCAAGTACATATTTGAATTTTTTAAAAAAAGTTTATTAATTGATTTTTTTATGCCACAAATGGTGATGCTGCTTTGTTTGAATGAAAAAAAACCGCCAGACAGTAAGCGCGGCGGTTTCAGGCAAATAAAGGGGTGAACAATTTATTGGACACCTTTGGAAGGTCGCTTTTAGTTAGGTGATACCTGCGCCTGGCGAACAAACTCTTCCAGCATCTGGTGCAAATCTTTACAAAAGGCAATTTCTTCTTCACTGGAGGCGCGGCCCAGGATTTTATTGCGGGTTGGGTAACGGCCAAATTTATCTATCATGCCTTTATGCTGAATTTCATGTTCCAGCGTTGCCGCATCACCCAGCTCGGTAAACAGGACCAGCGCTTTTTCATGAATAAGCCGTGACTCCGAATGCATGAACGGCATGATGACGAATTTTTTTTCCATGGTGGACAGCGTTTGGTATTCGGGCAGTTTGATGGCCTCCTGGGCCAGAACCAGCGCTATGCCATCCTGGCTGAAGGCCTGCGGGGTATCACGCCATATATTGCGCGAAAACTGGTCCAGCACAATAATTTCAGCCAGACGCCCTTGCATGGTGGCACGCCATTCATCACACTCGCCACGCGCCGCCGCTTCGCAAACAGGGCCAAAGCGTTCACGAATGGTCTGGTCGTATGATTTACCACCCTGAAACCACATTTGTGGTGTGCTTTCAACGAACCAGAAGTGAAGAACATCTTGAACGATTTGCATGGGGGACATCCTGTTTTGTTTGTTAACGGGAAATATCTTTTCGGATCATACTGCAGTTCAATCTTTATTTGTTCATTTCCAACTCTCTTAATGCAAGAATTAATTTATCGACATCTGTTGCAGGATTACTGCTATTCATTGCTTCATTATGTCTACGTAATCTATCTGCATTTTCAAGCGCGGTATTCAATTTATTTTTCAGCTGACTATAAACACCTCTTCCACCTTTTGCATACTTAGCAAATCCAGGTTTGGTTTTTAACTTTGAAACAACCTGATCTCCCACTGATTTTTTTCCTTTGACCTAATGATGCACCAGCACAGGATGCAAACTAGTATCTAGCTCATCGACTACCAGCACCACGATCATATACAATCAAAGAAACAATCTTGCCAATGGGGGACAATAATGTCCATACTGATCGTACTAACGTCTAACGACAAAATGGGTGATTCGGGTAAAGCAACCGGGGTGTGGCTGGAAGAATTCCTGGCCCCCTATTATGTTTTTAACGACAGGGGAATTTCTGTAGAGCTGGCAAGCCCCAAAGGCGGAGCGGTGCCGATTGACCCAGCTTCGGTTGCCGCCCTTGAAGAATCCGCTTTGTACAAGCGTTACAAGAATGACACCAAGCTGCAGCAGTTGCTGCAAAACACCGTCGTGCTGAAAAAAACCTTCGCGACCGGCCACGATGCCATTTTCTATCCTGGTGGGCATGGCCCTTTATGGGATCTTCGTTACGATGAGCACTCAAAAAAACTCATTCAGGATTTCTGGAATAACGACAAAATTGTTGCGGCCGTTTGTCATGCCGGATGCGTTTTGCTGGACGTCATCAACCAGGATGGCACTGCGCTTGTCAAGGACAAAAAACTGACCGGCTTCAGCAATGAAGAGGAAATAGCGGTTGCCTGTGAGAGTATTGTTCCCTATTTGCTTGAAACCGAATTGATTAATAAAGGCGCCCAATTCAGCAAGGCGGGAAATTGGGAAGCGCACGTGGTGATTGATGGCAGGCTGATTACCGGACAGAACCCGGCTTCTTCAGAAAAAGTGGCCCTGGCACTGGTTAAAATGCTGAAAAGATAAAAGGCTACACAGGGGCTACACAGATCACAAAACAAAAACGCCAACCCGTTAAGATTGGCGTAAGTGCTTGATTTTATTGGTGCCGCTTGCCGGAATCGAACTGGCGACCTTTTCATTACGAATGAACTGCTCTACCGACTGAGCTAAAGCGGCTTGTTATTATTGTTAGTTAAGCCAGTAATTCTATCATTTGAATTACCAATCGTGCAAATGAACCCGACACCTTTTAAAAAAACCGCTACACTGACACTTTAGTATTTATATAAACATACCCATGACATCACTGCCCAAATTTGCCCCAAATGGCTGGCGCCGTCACAGCAACGGTATCCTTGAGCATGTTTCAGGCCTCCAGTTTGAACCCGACCAGGCTGGTGGCATGAAACTGGTTCAATCTTCATTACTGGTTTTCATTGAAAACGTTAAGAATGAAGGCGTTAGCCAGGAACAGGCCGAACGCCTGCTGAAAAAACTGACCTTGCAGGCCAAAGAACACTTTATTGGCCTGCTGCATTAAGACACCCTATTACTCTTCCAGGTCTTCCAGGCTGTCCATCAACTCGGCTATTTCATCCTGGTAAGTTTCCATCATTTCTACCGGCAGGTCGGCCTCCAGGCTATGCGTCATAAAGTTTTCGGCACAAATCGTAAGCGCATTGGCAACAGCCTGCCTGTCAGTCACGTTTACCATGAGCGCATACAGGCCATGCTGCAAAGCGGCCTGCTGGGCCATGCAATGGTTCAGATTATCGGAAAGCTCTACCACCAGTGCCTTCAACTCATCAATTTCATTACTCATAAACAGTGCCTTCCCATTGGCTTATTGGCGCACTTGCGCAATTAATTCATCCAGCCAGCTTAACATCAAATCGATTTCTTCCTTGCTAATGTTCAGCGCGGGCATGAAGCGCAACAAATTGGTTCGTGGTGCATTCAATAACAGGCCTTCCGGTGCACGGTTACGGGCGGCTTCAACAATGGCATTGCCTTCTTCACGGTCTAGCATCAGGGCACGCAACAGGCCCAGGCCGCGCTCGCCTTTCATGCCCCATTTGGCAGACAGCTTGTTCAAGCCATCAGACAGGTATTGGGCACGCTCATTCACACTGTCCATAAAGCCCGGTGCATTCAGCACATCAAACACGGCTACGCCTGCAGCGGTCATCAGCGGGTTGCCGTTGTAAGTACCTCCCTGGTCGCCATGCTCAAAGCAGGCCACTTCCTCACGGCACAACAGTGCAGATAATGGCACGCCACCACCAATACCCTTGCCCAGCGTCATGATATCGGGCTCAATGCCATAGTGCTGATAGGCAAACATGGTACCGCAACGGCCCATGCCGGTTTGCACTTCGTCCACAATCAGCAAAATGCCTTTTTCACGGGTTAAGGCACGCAGCTCCTGCATGAACTGCATATCGGCAGGAATCACCCCGCCTTCACCCTGCACCGGCTCCAGCATGACGGCAACGGTCTGGTCATCAATAAGTTCACGTACCGAATCCAGATAGTTCATGATGGCTTTTGGAAAGCCGTCAACCTGGGGCGCAAATTTTCTGTCCCAGCCGGCCTTGCCCGAGGCCGACATGGTGGCCAGGGTACGACCATGAAAACTGTGGTCGAAAGTAATGATTTTGTAAGCACCATTGCGGTGGATTTGCCCCCATTTACGGGCCAGCTTGATGGCACCCTCGTTGGCTTCGGCACCACTGTTGGCAAAAAACACGCGATCAAAGCAAGAGGCGGTGGTAAGGCGATTGGCCAGGTCAATGGATGGCTGGTTGTAAAACCCGGGCGACGGATTGATCAGCACCTTGGCCTGGTTTTCGATGGCCTGCACCACTTCTGGCGGACAATGCCCCAGACAGTTAACGGCCCAACCCTGCATGATATCCAGGTATCGTCGGCCCTCCTGGTCTTCCAGCCAGGAACCTTCCCCTTTGACAAAAATCAGTTCGGGGCGGGAGGTGATTTCCATTAACGACTTTACGTCAGCAGGATTAAATGCCATGACAATTCCTTTCAGGGGCAATGAACTAAACAAAACAGACACCGCATTTTAGTCAAAATACCCGTGCCTGTGCGATTAAAAACCGATTCTGTAGGCAAAGTTACACACCCGTATCTTGCTGAAACAACGATCGCTTCCCAAAAGCGCACTTACCCTTATATTTAATGATCCTTTTTGCCTTTTTCAGTTATCATGAAGCCTGCCTTTGAATAAACCTTTTTCGGAAGTTACCACTATGTTCGATGTCCTGGTTTATCTCTTTGAAAACTACTATACACCCGATGCTTGCCCGTCTACCGACGTGCTGACCAAGCGTTTAGTGGCCGCTGGCTTCGAACATGAAGACATTAGCGATGCCATTGGCTGGCTGTATGGTCTTGCCGAAACCACCGAACAAAGCGGTGAGTTGTCGGACATGTCTGCCACCAGCACACGTGTTTATGCAAACTTTGAACAACGGCATCTGGGTCCTGAAGCCATTGGTTTTCTCTGCTTTCTTGAAAACTCCGGCGCCATCACACCTGCACTGCGTGAAATCGTGATCGACCGCGCCATGGCCACCCCTGACGCTGAGGCTCCGGTATCTCTTGAGCATTTTAAAATCATTACCCTAATGGTACTCTGGAGCCAGGAAGCCGACGTGGATCACCTGGTCCTGGAAGAACTGCTCACCGATGATGGAGCCAAACTCCTGCACTAATTACATTGGCCGTTTTGCACCCAGCCCCAGCGGGCCGTTACACAACGGCTCGCTGGTGGCGGCTATGGCCAGCTATCTTGATGCCCGTGCCCACCACGGCCAGTGGCTGCTGCGCATCGAAGACATTGATACCCCGCGTGTGGTGGCCGGGGCCGATCACACCATCATGCAACAATTGCAGGCCCTTGGCATGCACTGGGACGGCCCGGTCATCTGGCAGTCATCACGCCTGAACCGTTATCAGGAAGTATTCAATCAACTGAAAGAGCGCGGGCTTATCTACGGCTGCGCCTGCACCCGCAAGGAAATTGTCAGTAACGCCATTGAAAACGACAGGCTCGGTCTGCATGGCGAACGCCCTTATGCCGGCACCTGTCGCCATGGTATTGCCGGCAACCGCCCTGCCCGGGCCTGGCGCCTTGTCATGCCCGAAGGCATCGTCCGTTTTGTTGACCGCTGGCAGGGAGAACAAAGCCAGGATGTTGCCAATGAGGTGGGGGACATTATTGTTAAACGTGCCGATGGCCTGTTTGCCTACCAGCTGGTGGTGGTCATTGATGATCATGACCAGGGTGTGACCGACATTGTGCGGGGCAATGACCTGCTAAGCTCAACCGCCCGCCAGCATTGCATTGCCCGCATGCTGGGTTATCCCACTCCCCGCATGATGCATGTTCCCCTGGTTCTGGATGAAAACGGACGCAAACTGTCCAAACAGAACCATGCCACCGCGATTGATATACAAAACCCGCTGACCAGCCTGGGTAAAGCCTGGCTGGCTCTGGGGTTTGACCCCTTGCCAGCGGGCAACGTAACGCAATTCTGGCAACAGGCCGTGCCGGTGTGGCACCGGCGCTTTGGCTAGTGCAGGGCCTTGCCCAATCCGCTTACAGGCGATTCAGGTTTTCATCCAGCAAACCACTAAGCAGGGCCTTGCCATCTTTGCGAACCCGGAACTCGCCATATTTGGCCTGTGCAAAATGCGATCCCTGCCCCTCTGGGAAGAAATACTCATGTGAGGCCAGAGATACGGTTCCGAAAGGACCTGTTTTATAACGCATGATGACGGTTTTGCCATCAGCCAGAATCATGCTGGGATAAGTTTGGGAGACACCGGCCAGGGATGCCACCCCTTTGTCATCAATCGACAAAATAGCGAAACCTTGCCGTGGTTTTTGCCTGTTTGCATCTTTATCTTTATTGGCGGATTGTGTCGCCTGTGCTGCCGTGCGCAAATGATTCACCAGTTCAAAATTCAACGACATATAATCACCTTGCATCAGCGAGCGCGGATCAACCGGAGCCAGCGCCAGCACCACACGCTGGCCGGTTCGCAAAATGGCTTCATGGGTCCAGATACCCCAGTTGGCCACCGTTAATACCGACACCATACCCAAAACCGTCATGAGCGGCAGCAAGCCTCGTGCTTTGGCAGCCGCCACAGAAGCGGGCTGGGGCGGGGTCTCTGTCGCCTGGGCAGTTTCCATGTCATGCTCTTCCCGACCCTTGCGCAGCCAATGGCGACAGGTAACGGTTACCGTCAATAAGACCAGTCCGGTACCCAAAAGCAGGAAAGATTTTTGCAGCAGGCTTAACACCATTTGGTAATAAAACATCCAAAGAAAGCCGATCATGGCAATCGCACCGGTACCCCCAAGGACCCAGTCACGGCATTGGTAAGCCAGCAGCACCAGTATCAGGCCATACACCACCCCATTGTCATTACCCCAATACAGGCACAACACAAACACCAGTGCTGCCACCAGCCATGTAAACCACCGGCCTACACCTTCCTGCTTGCGCATGCCCCAAAACACCAATACGGCAGGCAAGCACTGAAAAACAAGATTACCCCAGTTTCCTGCCTTCAAAGGATTGAGACCGGCCAAAACAGCCCTGAACATGTCAACCGGACCAAACGCTTGCTCAACGCCTGACTGCCCGCTCAATTCCAGGGTATTCAACACCGTCAGCACCAGAGCATTCACGGCAAGCGCCCATGCCAGCGGTCGCAACGCATTATGTTCATACTGATGCGCACCCACAAACATCACCACCGAAGCCAGCGCCAGCCAGGGAACCGCGTGCAAAGACAACGTGAAAAATGCCGCTTCAGCCGCCCCATAACTGTCATCCCCCCCCATAAAGGTATACAGCACCAGCAATATCAGCCCAATCGTCTGCGTGGCAGACAAAAAGCGCACCCACACCTGTCTGAACATAACGTAAACCGCCATACTGACCGCGGCAATGGCACTGGCTTGCAGGCGTAACACGGCCACTTTGTCAGGCCTGAAGAAATCATTATGAATTTCCAGCAACGAGACCGCCATCATGCCAAGGCCGATCAGCGCCAGTGAGCCGGATACCACGCCCTCCTGACCGGGATCTTTACCTGAAAAGCAGATCACGCTGGCGATCACCAGCAGCGAAATACCGCTGCCCAGGAACGATACGTTCATGATAGCCAGAAACAGAACAAACAACAGGGACACCACCATGACCACACACACCATTAACAAGTGAACAGGCCAAAGGCTCTTGTGACCGCGGTCGGGATTATTTTTACGATAAAGACGATTAATGGCAGCGACCCCCATCCCCGCCGTTAACAGTACCAGGCTGGCAATCATGAAGAGAGACCCGTCCAGCATACGCCATAAACCTAAAAAACTGATGGAACGGACCAATACCACGGCAGACAAAAACCCGACCAGGTTGGCCAGCATGAAATAATCCACCCGTTTGCGGCTGTAATACCTGAAACCGGCCGCAAACACCAATACCGGAATGACCCATACCAACAAGCCTGTCAAACCGCTTGTAGCCGTGTCATATATATTGCCATCATCCATGCCCAACAAAGGCCAAAGACAAAAAAAGCCCAGAAAACGCGGCACCAGTCTGAAGCGATCACCCAAACGCACAATATTGCATTCGGCCAGCACCAGCAAAAGCAGGTTAAACCCGGCATACATCAATGCCTGGTAATAATACTCACGGCTTAGCATGCCCCAAAAGTCTTCCCGATATAACTGCCAGGCCAGATTCATAACCACACACCACAGCAGGGCAATGGCAGCATTGGGTGCAGCCAGCAGAAAAAATGGAATCAAGGCGCTCCAAATGGCAAACAAAGTCCAGGGGTCGGCCCCGGTTTGATAAACCTGGCCAATCAGTGCCAGCAGGGCACCGGTAATGACCGCAGCCAGAAACAGGGCCCCCTGGCTGCCCAGCCCCGTTTTTAGCGCACCGTTTTTTCGGGTATGGCGCCAATAAGCCCAAAACGCGATCAGGCAGGCAAGTATAAACAGCAACTGGATTCCATACAGTTTCTGCAAGCTTGAAAAGTAGTCCCAATTTGCCGCAACCCATGTAATGACGCCACTTGAAGCAAACGAAACACCTGCCACGAGAGACAAAAAAACCAGGAATCCCTGCCATTTATTTAAAAATAAATATTTCAAATTGTCATCTTGCACTTGCATGAACTGATTTTCCTCTCGTATTATCCACGCCATACACTTATTAAAACCGGATCGGGTTTCACCATTTTGGTCAAACAGGCAGTATCGTAACGCGATATTTTATAAGATACTCCTAAAGTCCACGGTTTGGATACTCGGAAGCATATGACTAAAACACTGATTATTGCCGAAAAACCATCAGTCGCCCTCGACATTTCAAGGGCCTTGGGAGGATTCTCCCGTGAAGGTGATTATTTTGAAAGCGACGAATACGTCCTTTCCTCCAGCGTGGGCCATTTATTGACGCTGACCAATCCCGACGATGTCGTCCGGGGCAAGTGGTCATTCGCCCATTTACCCGCCATTCCGGCCAAAGAGTTTGATCTTAAACCAGCCGATAAAAAATCAACCGAGCGCCTCAAATTATTGGTAAAACTACTGAAGCGCAAAGATATCACTGCCATTATCAATGCCTGTGACGCAGGCCGTGAAGGTGAATTGATTTTCCGCTACATTGTGCAATATTCAGGGGTTAAAAAACCCATCAAGCGCCTGTGGCTGCAATCCATGACCAAAACCGCCATTGTTGAAGCGTTTAACAACCTGCGCGATGATGAAACCATGAAGCCACTTGAAGCGGCTGCACGTTCCCGTGCCGAAGCTGACTGGCTGATTGGCATTAACGGCACCCGCGCCATGACCGCGTTCAACAGCAAGGAAGGCGGTTTTTTCAAGACCCCGATCGGACGGGTGCAAACCCCCACGCTGGCCATTGTGTGCGAGCGCGAAGAAAAAATCCGCGCCTTCCAGTCACGCGACTACTGGGAAGTGCATGCCACGTTTGTGGCGGCAGCCGGGCTGTATGAAGGCCGCTGGTTTGACCCCAACTTCAAAAAAGACGAACACGACCCCGAGAAAAAAGACAGCCGCCTCTGGTCTTTGGCCAGTGCGCAATCCATCGTGGCGGCCTGTCGTGACAAAACCGGTACGGTAACCGAAGAGTCCAAACCATCCACCCAGATGTCGCCCGCCCTGTTTGATTTGACCTCGTTGCAGCGCGAGGCCAACTCCAAATTCGGTTTTACCGCCAAAACCACTCTGGCCCTGGCACAAACCCTGTACGAACGTCATAAAGCCCTGACCTATCCGCGTACCGACTCTCGTTACCTGCCCGAAGATTATCTGGGTACCGTCCAGCAAACCTTTGACGCCATTTCAGGCAGTGAATCCCACCTGAACCGGGGTCACAAAGCGTTTGCCGGAAAAATTCTGGCCAATGGTTGGGTCAAACCCAACCGTCGTATCTTCGACAACAAAAAGGTATCCGATCACTTTGCGATTATCCCGACCCAACAGGTACCCAAAGAGTTAAGCGAAGCCGAAGCCAAAATTTACGACCTGGTGACCAAACGTTTCATGGCGGTTTTCTTTCCGCCCGCCGAGTACCGCATTACCACCCGGATTACTGAAGTATCGCAATATCGCTTCAAAACCGAGGGCAAGGTACTGGTCAAGCCGGGCTGGCTGGAAATTTACGGCAAGGAAGGCCAGGGTGACGATGCCAACCTGGTTCCGGTGGCCGATAACGAATCGGTACGCACCGAAGATATTGCCCCCAAGGCACTGCAAACCAAACCACCTGCACGCTTTACCGAGGCAACCTTGCTAAGTGCCATGGAAGGGGCCGGCAAACTGGTGGATGACGATGAACTGCGCGAAGCCATGTCTGAACGTGGCCTGGGCACGCCAGCCACGCGGGCAACCATTATTGAAGGTTTGCTCAATGAGCATTACCTGCGCCGTGAGGGACGCGAGCTGGTGCCTTCTGCCAAGGCACGCCAGCTGATGACACTGCTGACCGGCCTGAATGTCAAAGAGTTGACTTCCCCTGAGCTGACCGGAGAATGGGAACACAAGCTCAAGCAAATGGAACAGGGCAAGCTTGACCGCGAGTCCTTCATGCGCGAGATTGCGCAGACCACCCAGGTCATTGTCAAACGCGCCAAAGAATATGAACAGGCCACCATTCCCGGTGATTACGCTACCTTGCAAACCCCCTGCCCGCAATGTGGTTCGGTGGTCAAGGAAAACTACCGCCGCTACGCCTGCACCAACTGTGATTTTTCCATTACCAAGCATCCGGGCGGACGCACGTTTGAAATTCCCGAGGTTGAAGAACTGCTTGAGAAAAGAACCTTGGGCCCGCTTAGTGGCTTCATCAGCAAAATGGGCCGGCCGTTTTCCGCCATTTTGCGCATTACCGATGAAAACAAGCTGGAATTTGATTTTGGCCAGAATGATGAGGACGATGCCGAACCCGTTGATTTCTCGGGCCAAACAGCGCTGGGCAAGTGCCCCAAATGCGGTGCCAGTGTTTTTGACAATGGCATGAACTATGTCTGTGAAAAAGCCGTGGCACAGGAAAAAACCTGCGATTTCAAATCGGGCAAAGTGATTTTGCAGCAGGAAATTTCCAATGAACAAATGACCAAGCTGCTGGCATCGGGCAAAACCGATTTATTAGACGGATTTGTTTCCAATCGTACCAATCGTAAATTCAAGGCCTTTTTGACCTTGCAGGAAAACGGTAAAATCGGCTTCGAATTTGAGCCTCGTCCGGCCAAGGCAGCGTCAAAAACAGCGGCTAAAAAAACGCTGAAAGCAACGGCTGATACCGATGACAAGCCGGCAGCCAAAAAAACCGCGGCCAAAAAAGCCACGAAAACCGCCACGAAAACAGCAACCAAGAGCGCTGCCAAAAAGGCAACAAAGACAGCTGCCAAAAAGACCGTCACCAAAACAGCGGTAAAATCAACAACAAAGAAGCTGGCTTCAGATATCCCGGACGATGACGATCCGGCTTTCTGATCCCGTTCCAGACCAAGCCCTGCAGACCTCTACTGCAGGGCGTAACCGGCATTGAAGCGCATGAGCAATTTTATCCAAAAGTACAATATCCCAGGCCCCCGCTATACCAGCTACCCAACCGTTCCTTACTGGGACGAGGCCTGTTTTACGGTGGATTCATATAAAGAAACCCTGATTCGCAGTTTCAATGAATCCAATGCTTCCGAGGGTATCAGCCTGTACATTCACCTGCCTTTCTGTGAAAGCCTGTGTACTTTTTGCGCCTGCCATAAACGCATTACCAAAAAGCATGCCGTTGAAGGCCCCTACATTGATGCCGTGATCAAGGAATGGAACATGTACCTGGAACTGTTGGGCAGCAAGCCCCGGATCCGGGAAATCCACCTGGGTGGCGGCACGCCCACTTTTTTCAGCACCGAAAACCTGACCCGTTTGCTGCGGGCGATTTTTGATACCTCCGAGATTGCGCCCGATCACGAATTCAGTTTTGAGGGCCATCCCAACAATACCCGTCGTGAACACCTGGAAACCCTGTATGAACTGGGTTTCAGGCGTGTCAGTTTCGGGGTCCAGGATTACGATCCGGTCGTGCAAAAAGCCATCCACCGGATCCAGCCCTACGAAAACGTCTTCAATGTGACCGATGCCTCACGCAAAATCGGCTACCACAGCATTAGCCATGACCTGATTTTCGGCCTGCCGTTCCAGACCTGGAAATCCATGGAAGCCACCATCAAGCGCACCATCTCCCTGAAACCCGATCGCCTGGCGTTTTATTCTTATGCCCATGTCCCCTGGCTCAAGGGGGTTGGTCAGCGCGGTTTTGATGAAAATGATTTACCCAGCGGAGAAGAAAAACGCGCCCTGTATGAAAACGGCAAAAAGCTGCTGGAAGAACTGGGTTATGTCGAGATTGGCATGGACCACTTTGCCCTGCCGACCGACGAGCTTTACCAGTCCATGCTGAATAAAAAACTGCATCGCAACTTCATGGGCTATACCTCTTCGTCCACCCAGCTCATGATTGGCCTGGGCGTTTCGGCCATTAGCGATTCCTGGTATGCCTTTGCCCAGAACGAAAAAGTGATTGAAGATTATTATGCCCGTCTTGAAAAGAACGAGCTGCCCCTTTACCGTGGTCATATCCTGGATCAGGAAGACCTGATTATCCGCCAGCATATCCTAAACCTGATGTGCCTGCAATCCACCCGCTGGGACCAGCCCGAACAGCAATTTCCAGAACTGCCCCAGGTGGTTGAACGCCTGCGTGAAATGGAAACCGACGGCCTGATCAAAATTTTGCCCAACGGGATTGATATTACCGAGGCAGGCCGCACGTTTTCACGCAATATTTGCATGGCCTTTGACCTGCGCATGCTGCGCGAGCAGCCCGGCACCCGTATTTTTTCAATGACCGTATAAGCGAATGAGCCTGATACCCGAAATAAAGCCCCAGCAATCCATTGAATTGCTCAAAGAGCTCCATATCCTGACCCGAGACGGAAAAATCAACCAGGACACGCGTCGCAAGCTTAAACAGGTGTATCACCTGTACCAGTTCATTGAACCATTAATGGCGGATGTACTTAAGCAAAAAGACAGTCTGAGCCTGGTGGATCATGGGGCAGGCAAGTCTTACCTGGGCTTCATTTTGTATGACCTGTTCCTGAAAGACAAACCCGGTGCCCATGTGTACGGCATCGAAACCCGTGCCGAGCTGGTGACCAAATCGGAAGCGCTGGCGCAGCGACTGGGGTTTGAAGGCATGTCATTTCTGGCCATGACCGTAGACCTCAACGCAGCTGCCCGAAAAAATCGATATCGTGACGGCACTGCATGCCTGCAACACCGCCACTGATGACGCCATCCGCTTTGCCCTGAACCGGGATGCCCAATACATTGTGCTGGTGCCCTGTTGCCAGGCCGAAGTGGCGGCTACCCTGCGTGCCAACAAAGGCAGCACGCTGGGCAAAACCCCCTTGTCGGAACTGTGGCGTCACCCGATTCATACCCGTGAATTTGGCAGCCAGCTCACCAATGTCCTGCGCTGCCTGCAGCTGGAGGCCCGTGGCTACCAGCTAACCGTCACCGAACTGGTGGGTTGGGAACATTCCATGAAAAACGAGCTGATCATCGCCAAGAAAATTGGCGGCTTCAAAAAAAGCGCTCGTGAGCGCCAGTTGCAAATCCTGAAAGAATGCCACCTTGAGGGACTGGCCGACCGGTTTGCGTACTAGCTGATGTTGCCTTGGGCAAGGCGTTCTAGTTCCCACGCTCCCGCGTGGTAACTAGAGAGTTATTGCCTGTTTCTCGTTCCCACGCTCCCGCGTGGTAACGTGTACAAGCCTCGGCATCTGCCTATTGTTTCATCCATCTGCATCCCCACGCAGGAGCGTGGGGACGAGAGATTCCCATGCTCCTGAACGGCTTCTGGTCTGGTTACCACGCGGGAGCGTGGGAACCAGACGGGGGGAGATGTCAACTGTTTTCTGGTTCCCATGCTCCTGCGTGGGAACCAGACGGTTATTACCTGTTGTCGCTGGAAATTGAACGCAGAATCCAAGGACTTGTTAATCTGGATCAAATTGATTTTTTTAATCACGGCTTAGAATTCATACGTGTATGAAAACAAGATCCCCACAATGAATCCCAACCGGCAGCCCTTGCAACACTATTTAGCTCAAATCCTGGAAGCCATCAAACGCCTTCAAGCCCACACCGGCGATATCAGTGAAATCAACTTCCTGTCCAATATACCAGCCCAGGATTTAAGCCTGCACGAACTGGCCAACATCAGCCAGTCGTGCCGTGAACTTTGTCAGTTTTACGAACTGTATGCCAAGGCCAACCCGCAAATCCCTTTCCAGGCAATGGCCGGGTTTAGTCAGTTGCTGGCAAGTCAGGAAACCCTAAACTCTATGGATCTTTGGCAAATCATCAAGGTGGAGATGCCCTGTTTTCAGCAACAGGTTAACCAGGCGCATGCTATCCTGCTACGAAAAAAACCAGTCCAGGCCAAAAAGCATAATCGAAAAAACCCAAGGCAAAAAGACTGAATCCGTTTCAATATCAGGTCCAGTCCTTGAGTGGACTGTTAATCAGGCAGTTAATACAGCCCTGCCAGTAACTTTACCGTTACGCAAGGCAGCAAGCGTGGCGTCTGCCTGGTCAAGCCCAAACCGCTGAATCGGGATGGGTTCTACCCGCCCGGTTTTTACCAGCTCAATCAGCTCTCGAAGTTCCTGAAGATTACCCACATAACTGCCGATAATACTGACGGCTTTCATTGGGATCATTGCCAATGACCAGGTAGAGCTACCTCCAAACAGACCGATCATAATCAGCTTGCCACCTTTAACCAAACTATCAAATGCAATAGAAGTAGTGGAAGGCGCACCCACTAGGTCAATCGCTGCCTGAACAGGCTTGCCACCTGCTGCGGCCAGGATTTGCTGTACTGCATCGGGAGCGGCACCATCAATAGCGGCCAGCGCACCGGAATTCAGGGCAGCCTGTCGCTTGGTCGGATCAAGATCAATCACAATGGCACCGACCCCACCCAAGGCATGCAATAGCTGAATGCACATCAGGCCCAAGCCCCCCGCCCCCATAATCAAAATCGGATGTTTGGTATACACGGAGGCCCCTATTTTTTGCAGGGCAGAATAGGTTGTCAGGCCAGAGCAGGCATAAGGGGCAATTTGTGCAGGATCAAGATCGCCAATATCAATAAGATACCGGGCATCCGGTACGATGATATAGTCGGCATAGCCCCCAGCACGATGAACTCCAAGGCAGCGGGGTTCACACCCTGCATCAACCAAGAAGCCATCCAGGTTCAAGAACCCCGAGGCAGAAACTGCGCTGTGCATGTCATAATATTTTTCAGCAAGCACAATTTTTAGTACCCTGAGTCCGTTACAGGGTTAGGACGGGGAAGATGTCAAACGCGGACCTTATAAAAAAGCCAGGTAATATTAATCCCCAGCTCTTGGTCAATTAACCATTCAGACGCAAAACGGGCTTGATCACAGCCCCACTGGCCGAATCCGCGAACGCCTGATTAATTTGATCCAGCTCATAAAACTGTACCAAACGGTCAAAAGGAAATTTGCCCTGCTTATACAAAGCAATCAATTGCGGAATAAAAATCTTGGGAATGCTGTCGCCCTCAATCACGCCAATCATGGATTTTCCCTCGGCCATGAGCTCATTTTGAATGTTTAAACTGACCTCGCCGGTAAAACCAACAATCGCCACTACGCCCAACGGTTTAAGCGCCGCCAGAGACTGCTTGACCACCGCAGCCACACCCGTGGTTTCAACGGCATAAGGCACACCAATACCTGAAATACGGTGTACCGCTGCCACCGTATCTGTGGTGCTGCCATTAATCACATGGGTAGCGCCCAGTTCTTTGGCCAGTTCAAGACGATGCTCATGAACATCTACTGCAATAATAGGGTAGCAACCAATGACACGGGCCGCCATAATGGCGCTAAGGCCCACAGCCCCTGTACCAAACACCACAATGCCTTCACTGGCTTTGGGACGCAAACGGTTCAAAACTGTACCGGCACCCGTTTGAAGGCCACAACCCAAAGGTCCTAAAAGTGCCAAATCCACGTCTTTATCAACCACCACCGCATTATCTGCTTTGGTAACCACGGTTTGACTAAATGATGACTGGCCAAAAAAAATGGAAAGCGGCTGATCATTTAAAGAATAAGGTGTCTGCCCGCCAGCCAGCACACCACCAAAATTCAATGGATTGAATTCACTACATACGGTTGGATGACCGCTTAGGCAGTGATTACAACGACGGCAACTGGCAAAGCTAAGTACCACATGATCACCCACCTGCACAGTGCTGACATCCGCCCCCACCTCTTCGACAATGCCAGACCCTTCGTGCCCCAAAATACCCGGTAATGGGAAAACACCTTCCAGGTCACGCGCTACGGCGTCTGTGTGGCACACCCCCGAAGCAACCATTTTCAAACGAATTTCGTCAGCTTTAACGGGGGCTACATCAATTTCGTGAATTTCAAAAGGTTGACCAAGACCAAAAGTAACCGCTGCTTTGGTTTTCATAAGAACTCCCGATAGGTTAAAAGAACCATTCAAGCCTATCACAATCCGTCTTGTTCAGCTTGTGGCGCGATACAAGACCTTTAATCCTGGCCATTTTAATGAGCAATCTATTACTGTTGATTGATTATTCCTCCACATACCAGTTATCTTCAGACAGCATAACCTGCTGGTGACCGTAACCGGCTGGCATCATGGGGAAACAGTTTTCCAGTGCCTGAACCCGCACATCCAGGAAATACGGGCCTTCGGAATCCAGGCACTCTTGCAGCACAGCTTCCAGCTCATTGGGGTCTGACACTGTGGCTGCCTCCCAGCCAAATGCCCGGGCCAGCGCCACAAAGTCGGGGATGGAATCATTGTAACTATGGCTGTATCGCCCGTCATGAATCAGTTCCTGCCACTGTCGTACCATGCCCATGTGCTGGTTATTGCACAAAATAACCTTGACCGGAGCCCGGTGCTGGGTGGCCGTGGCCAGCTCCTGGATATTCATCAGGACCGAGGCATCCCCACTGATACAGACCACCAGTGAATCGGGATTGCCGATTTGCGCACCAATGGCGGCCGGCACGCCATAACCCATGGTACCGGCACCACCCGAAGTCAGCCAGCGGTTGGGCTGGTTGAATTTCAGGTATTGGGCCGCCCACATCTGGTGCTGCCCCACGTCGGTACTGACAATGGCATCACGGTTTTCAATTAAGGCATTCACCGTACTGAGCAAGTATTGCGGCAAAATACAGGTCTCGGACGGCGTGAAGCCAAGACAGTCTTTTTCACGCCATTTGCCAATACGTGCCCACCAGTCATCCAGCAGGGTATTATCGCGTTCCAGTGCCTTGATTTCAGTAAACAGCCCTTTCAGCAAAGGATAACAATCGCCCACCAGCGCCACATCGGCACGCACCACCTTGTCGATGGAAGCCGGGTCGATATCCAGGTGAATCTTGGTGGCATGCGGACAAAAATCAGACAGACGCCCGGTAATCCGGTCATCAAAACGCGCACCCACGCAAACAATCAGGTCGGCATGGTGCATGGCCAGGTTGGCCTCAAGCGTGCCATGCATGCCCAGCATGCCCAGGAACTGTTTGTCGGTACCCGGAAAAGCGCCCAATCCCATCAGGGTCAGGGTGCAGGGGGCCCCCAGATAATTCACCATATTGCTGAACACTTCACAGGCATCGGGACCGGAGTTGATCAGGCCGCCACCGCCATAAAATACCGGCCGCCGGGCATTCACGATTAAGGCCGCCGCCCGCTTGGTGGCCGCCTGCAATACAGATGGGGCGACCTGTGACACCGCGTTGAGCGGTACCTCACCATTCACATCGGCATCAGATGCCGGTACCGTGGCCATCTGAATATCCTTGGGAAAATCAATCAATACAGGACCGGGACGACCGGAGGCCGTCAGGTTATACGCTTTGGCCACCAAAGCGGTCACATCCTCAACACGCCTGATTTGCGCATTCCATTTGGTGACCGGACGGGAAATCCCCACGGCATCGCATTCCTGGAACGCATCAGTACCAATCGCACCGGTCGCTACCTGGCCACTGATGCACAGCACCGGAATCGAATCACACATGGCATCGAGCAGGCCGGAAGTGGTATTGGCCATGCCGGGCCCGGAGGTTACCAGCACCACACCGGTTCGACCGGTGGAGCGGGCATAACCTTCGGCCGCATGCATGGCCGCCTGTTCGTGGCGAACCAGAATGTGACGGATGCGCGGTTCGGCATAGAGGGCATCATAAAGCGGCAGCACGGCACCGCCCGGATAGCCAAAAATCGTATCAACGCCGTTGGCAATCAACGTTTCCAGAAGAACCTGGGCGCCATTCATGGCGGTATTCTGTGTAGGCAGGGAAGTCATGGTGATTTATAAACAGATTAATGATTCTTCGATAATATCAATATTTTCTTCTTTCCTGTCTGAACTCACTCGCAATACACGTTAAACTATCCGCATTCTTCCTGCTGTTTTTACCTTCAAGGAATCTTGAAATGAGTGTTCACGCTGACATCAAACGCATCACAGTTCCTCAGCTGATGGCCTACAAGGGCCAGAAAAAAATTGTATCCCTAACCTCTTATATTGCACCCTTTGCCCGTATTATTGATGAATACGTAGACATGATCCTGATTGGCGACTCAACCGCCATGGTGGGCTACAACATGGATGACACGCTGTCCATTACGGTGGACCAGCTTGCTGCCCACGCCAAGGCCGTGGTCAGTTCCACACAACGGGCCTGCATCGTGGTGGACATGCCGTTTGGCAGTTACCAGGAATCCCCCGAACAGGCATTTCGCAATGCCGCCAAAATGCTGTCGGCCAGTGGCGCCGATGCCGTGAAATTTGAAGGCGGTGAATACCTGGCCGAGACCACCCGTTTTCTGGTGGACCGTGGCATTCCGGTGCTGGCCCATATCGGCTTGATGCCCCAATATGTCAACACCATGGGCGGCTTCAAGGCGCAGGGCTTAAGCGAAGAAGCCGCCAACCGCATCTTCAATGACGCGATTGCCCAGGAACAGGCCGGGGCATGGGGCATTGTGATTGAAGGCACGGCCGAACCGCTGGCCCGCCGCATTACACAAAGCGTAAAAATCCCCACCATTGGCATTGGCGCCTCACCTGAATGTGATGGCCAGGTTCTGGTGGCTGAAGACATCTTCAATTTAAGCGGATCACGTATTCCGAAATTTGCCCAGCAGTTTTCTGACGTACAGGCCGCCATTCGCCAGGGTGTCGAAGCCTATTCCAGCCAGGTCCGTGATGGCTCATTCCCCACCCTGAACCACTGTTTCGGTGTGGCCAAAAATGGCTAAACCGGAAAAACGGGTTAGTGGTGCCCCGTGGCATGAAGTACGCCAGTCCACACTGCATGGCAACGGGGTATTTGCCCTGCGGGATATTCCCGCAGGTACCAAAATCATTGAATACACCGGCAAACGCATTACGCCCGAACAGGCTGATGCCATGTTTCCGGTCAACCCCGACGATCCGTTTCATACCTTTTTCTTTTCATTAAGCTCGGGAAAAATCATTGATGGCGGCCAGCGTGGCAACGATGCACGCTGGATCAACCACAGCTGCGACCCCAACTGTGAAACCCAGGAAGGACGCCACGGAAAACGGGTGTATGTATTTGCCAAAAGGGATATCAAAGCCGGCGAAGAACTGTTTTACGATTATGGCCTGGTGATTGACGATAAACTGACCGCCAAACTGAAAAAGCAATACCAATGCCTGTGTGGTGCGGAAAACTGCCGCGGCACCATGCTGGCCCTGCCTGAAAAGAAAAAAGCCGCCAAAAAGGCGACTGCAAAAAAGAAACCGGCTGATCCGGCTTAACGCCAGTCATTGCCCAAAACCCGGCCTTATGCACCGGGGACCCCATTAACATCAACAGCATCAGGTCAGTTCGGCCACCATTTTTTCAAGGCAATCCCGGGCATCGCCCACCACCACCCTGGTGCTGCAGGCAATCATCAGATTCAGGTTCAGGCCAAAATCCTCAACCGTAAAACCGTGTGCATCAATATCACGCCCCTGTTCATGGCCAAGCGAAACCTGCTCCACCAGCGACCGGCCATCATGGGTATACACCCAAACCGGCTTGCCCAAGGCAATGGCGAACCCCACTTCAAACACCGTGCCCGAATCGGGCTCATGCCCCCGAAAAGCATTGACATTGGCCATGACGGCATCTGCCTGGCGGATCAGCCCGATATTGGACTGGTAAATCCAGTGCGCCAGCAACGGCTTATCCAGCCCCGCCGGGGCATGATTATCCAGCGGATACAAGCCCGCAAAACCGAATGACTCACAAAGGGCCTTAAGCTGCTGGCCATATTCAACGGCATCGTGCCGGAATACATCGGGCCCGGCCAGATAAATCTTCTTCATTTAAACCACCTTTTCCAACGGCAAGAGAGTAACCATCACCAACCGGAAAATTAAAATCTTAAGAATACATTCTGAAAAGATTTCTTTTTATCCTGAAGGTCATTATGATAGCTTGTATAGGATTTTTCTGTTCCCAACACCGATTTGTCCCTCTTTCAAGGAGTCCAACATGTCTGCGTCTTTCGAGCTAAAAAAATCAAGCAATGGCCAGTTTCATTTTTCACTGAAAGCTGAAAATGGTTCCACCATCCTGAGCAGCGAACAATACACCACCGTTGCCGCCGCCAAAAATGGCCTGGCTTCCGTACAAAAAAACTGTACCGAAGACGACCATTATGTGGCCGGGACGTCCTCAAATGGCAAATTTTTCTTCAACCTGAAAGCCGGTAATGGTCAAATTATTGGTACCAGCCCCATGTTTGCCGATGAAGCAACGCGGCACTATGCCATCGCCGAATGCAAAACCGCGGCAAGCGCCACAGTTATCGACAACACCAACACCTGACCAGCGGTGTCATGTGCCGGCAAGCATGCTGCCTGCCGGCGTGGCAACCCGCTTCCTGGGCTTAATCGCCCGCTTTCAGCACCCCGTATCGCAACAGGGTGCGTTCTCGTGCCCGGGCATGATCCACAATAGGTGGCAAGTACACGCCTGCCATCAGCCAGGGCTCATGAATGGCCTTATCAGGCACCTGCTTCAGCTCGGGCACATAACGCCGGATGAATTTACCTTCAGGATCAAATTTTCTTGACTGAGTCACCGGATTAAAGATGCGAAACCAGGGCTGGGCATCACACCCGGTAGAAGCGGCCCATTGCCAGCCGCCATTATTCGAGGCCAGGTCATAATCATTCAGTTTATCGGCAAAATATTTTTCACCTTCACGCCAGTCAATACCCAGATCCTTGCACAAAAATGAAGCGGTGATCATGCGCAGCCGGTTATGCATGTAACCGGTCTGGTTCAGCTGGCGCATGGCGGCATCCACAATCGGATAACCTGTTCTGCCTTCACACCAGGCCGCAAAATACCCGGGATTGCTATCCCACACGATGCGGTCGCAGGCGCGCTGGAAAGACCGGTTCACGACATGTGGAAAATGATACAGAATGGCCTGATAGAACTCTCGCCAGATCAGCTCGGACAGCCAGGTTGCCGCGCCGTCATTGTTGTGTTGCAGGGCAAAACGGGCCAGCTTGCGCACAGACACCGTACCAAAACGGATATGTACCGACAGGTACGACACCCCCTTGACCGCCGGAAAGTCACGCGCCTCTTTATAGCGCGCCATCCGGGTGCTGAAGTCTTCAAACAGGGTTTGCGCACCACTGCTGCCGGCTGGCATGGACAATGATGCCCAGGTACCGGACTCAAAACCCATCTGTTCCAATGAAGGAATACTTTCCCCCCGTGGTTTGCTGGCCAGCCGGGCGGCATATTTTTCAACCGGATAGGCTTTAAGCTGGAAATCATCGACTTTCTTCAGCCAGGCATTCTTGTAGGGGGTGAAAACACTATATGGCTTGCCCGCCTGCGTCAGAACCTCATGGGTTTCAAAAACCACCTGATCCTTGAAATCGGCAAACCCGATACCCATGACATCAAGGCTGGCCGCCACCCTTTGGTCACGCGCGATGGCCAACGGTTCATAATCGCGATTGGTGAATACTTTCTGCACGCCCAGCTGCCGGGCCAATTCGGGAATACAATCCCGGGCCGCCCCATACCTGACAATCAGGCCACTGCCCTGCCCGCCCGCACGCAATGACAGGGCATGCAAGCCGGCATCCAGGGCCAGAACGCTTTGATGAATAAATTCAACCCGGCGGTCTTTACGGCTGGGCAGGGCATTTAGAATATCGGTATCAAAAACAAACACACAATACACTTTTTGTGCGACCCGCAAAGCATGATAAAGCGCGGCATGATCCTCACAGCGCAAGTCACGGCGAAACCAGACCAGGGCCGCAGTGACAGGGGCGGGTTCGGCAAGCGCTTGTGTTGCATGGTTATTTGGCATTAATGTTTATCCCTTTGGTTACATACCATCCACGCTTCAAACTCAAACCGTCAGGTAAGCCCGTTTGACCGCTTCATTTTCCATCAGTGACTGGATGGAACCACTATATTTGATTTGTCCCTTTTCGAGCACATAAGCCCGGTCCGACACCAACTCAGCAAAGGGCAGGTTCTGTTCTGACAACAAAATACCAAGCCCTTTTTCTTTAAGGGCCAGTATCATGCGGGCCATTTGCTCCACCACCACCGGTGCCACCCCTTCCGAGGGCTCATCGAGCAGCACCATGAAAGGGTTACCCATTAAGGTCCGGGCCACGCTCAGCATTTGCTGCTCGCCCCCGCTCATCTTGCCACCGGGCCGGTCCAGCATTTTGCCCAAATTGGGAAACAGGGAAAACAGGGACTCACGGGTCCAGACAACAGCCTCACGGCCATCAGGCCAATGTCGCACGGGCTGGCGTCCCACATCCAGATTCTCGGTCACGCTCAGGTCGGAAAACACCCGCCGGTCTTCAGGCACATAACCCAGACCCAACCTGGCAATCCGGTAGGGTGGCCAGCGTGAAATATCCTGGCCCATGAAAATCACCTTGCCACTGGTGCGATCCAGCAGGCCCATGATGGATTTGAGGGTGGTTGATTTTCCCGCGCCATTACGGCCCATTAACGCCACCACTTCACCGCGGCCCACCGTCAGATTCACATCAAACAGGATATGTGCCCCGCCATACCAGGCATTCAGGCCTGCAACCGTTAACAAATCTGTTTCACCCGCCCCCGGCATTGATTTTTCCGGCAAGATGGCACTCATGTTGTCAACCCTTCTTTCAGTTTTTCCAATCCGATTCCCGAGCCCAGGTACACTTCCCTGACCTGCGGATGGTTGCGGATTTCATCGGGAGAGCCTTCGGCAATCAGCCAGCCGGCGGCCAGCACAATAATACGGTCGGCATAGGCAAACACCACATCCATACTATGTTCGGTAAACAGGACACCCATATTGCGCTGCCTGGCCAGTTTATGCGTCAGGGCCATCAATGCATTGCGTTCCTGGGGGGCCATGCCTGCCGTGGGCTCATCCATGAGTAATAAAACCGGATCATTGGCAAGGGCCATGGCCAGCTCCACCCGTTTCACATCACCATAGGCCAGTTCGCTGCAGGGCCGGTCGGCCTGGTCTTCCATACCCACCTGTGCCAACAAAGCCAAGGCCTGTTCCCGGTATTGTGCAGCGGCCGACCTGAAAAACGAAAACATTTTCCGGTGAAAAGACAGCAGGGTCATTTGCACGTTTTCAACCACGGTGAGCGAGGCAAAAGTGGCGGCAATCTGGAAAGTGCGACCCACGCCCAGCTGCCAGATATCACGTGCGTGCAGACCCAGGATGGGTTGACCGTTCAGCAGAACCGTTCCCTGATTGGCCCTGGCCTGACCACCAATCATGTTGAAAGTGGTTGACTTGCCTGCCCCGTTGGGGCCGATCAGGGCCAGCATTTCACCGGGCTCCAGGCTGAAACTCACCCCCCGGACCGCCATGAAATCGCCATAGGACTTATGAAGATCATTCACCTGCAACAAACTCATGGCTGTCCTTTGGAAGTCATGGCCTGACGGGCCTGAAAACGCCTGCCCAGCTGGGCAAAGAATCCGGCAATACCCTGAGGAAACAATAAAACCAGTACCAGAATAACCAGACCAAACAGGGCTTTCCAATAATCGGTCATACCCACTACGTAATCATGCAGCACGGTATAGGAAAATGCACCAACAATGGGCCCCAGCAAAGACTGCACGCCCCCCAGCAACACCATGACCAAACCGTCAACAGACTTGCTGATATGCAATTCTTCAGGAGAAACACTGCCTTTGGAATACACATACAGCACCCCTGCCAGACCGGCAAACAGACCGGCGATTACAAAGGCCAGCCATTGGGTATGTTTCACGTTAATGCCAATCGCATCACTGCGCAATACCGAGTCACGCCCGGCCCGCATGGCATAACCAAACGGCGAAAACAGCAGGCGACGCAACGCCAGCACACTGCCTGCCACAATGATAAGCGTAAAGTAGTAATAGGCTTGTGGACTGTTTAACCAATCAGGCGGCCAGATCCCGATCAGGCCATTGGAGCCACCCGTAAAACTGTCCCACTGAAACACGACCGACCATGTAATCTGGGCAAACGCCAGGGTCAGCATGGCCAGGTAAATACCGCTAAGCCGCACACAGAACCAGCCATATACCAAGGCACCCAGGGCCGCAAACAGGGGGGCGATAAACAGGGTCGCCACCAGAGGCAAACCCGCTTTTTGCATCAGCAAAGCGGCGGCATAGGCCCCCAGACCAAAATAAGCGGCATGGCCAAAGGTATGCATGCCCGCCGGCCCGGCAATAAAATGCAGGCTGGTGGCAAACAACACGGCAATCAGGGCATCCTGCGTCAGGATCATCAGATAGGGAAACCTGTCTTCCAGCAGCGGCACCCCCGCCAGTAACAGCAAGGTCAGGCACGCGGCTATTTGAAGGAAGCGGCCAGCCGGGCGAATGGGTGCCTCAACCGGTGCCGAATTGCGTGAAGCGGCCTGCTCCCTGCCCAGCAAACCCCATGGCCTGAACACCAGCACCAGTGCCATAATCAGGAACTCAACCACCATGGTCAGTTGGGAAAACTCAATCTGCAGGCCCGCCAGCTGTACTGTTCCCAGCCAGATACAAATAGCCTTCATTTCGGTAATCAACAGCGCCGCCAGAAAAGCACCGGTAATGGAACCCATGCCCCCCACAACCACCACAGCAAAGGCATCGCCAATAATACGCATGTCCAGCCCCAGGCTGGCAGGCTCATTG
The DNA here is from genome assembly GCF_019132845.1 of Advenella alkanexedens. Classification (GTDB taxonomy): domain Bacteria; phylum Pseudomonadota; class Gammaproteobacteria; order Burkholderiales; family Burkholderiaceae_B; genus Advenella; species Advenella alkanexedens. The sequence goes on from NZ_JAHSPR010000003.1 coordinate 178,084, forward strand.
GGCAGCTCCAGCGCGCCACCCAGACCCGCCAGAAAAGAACCCAGTGCAAACACACTGGTAAACAGCCATGCCTGGTTAACGCCCAGGGCCCCCAGCATTTCCTTGTCCTGGGTTGCCGCACGCACAAACGTGCCCCAGCGGGTACGGTTCAGCAGCCACCACAATAGCAGCAATACCAGGGGGCCGATAATCATCAGGAAAATGTTATAGGTGGGAAACATGCGTCCCAACACCGGTATGGCGCCTTCCAGCCCCGGGGCCTGCATGCCCAGCAAGTCTTCAGGCCCCCATAACCAATGGGCCGCATCGCTGGCAATCAGCACCAGCGCAAAAGTGGCCAGCAACTGGAACAGTTCGGGGGCACGGTAGATGCACCTGAGCAGAAAAACTTCAATGAGTACACCCAGTACGGCCACCAGCAGGCCGGCCGCCAGCAGCCCCCCCCAGAATCCCAGTGCTGTGCCACCCAGCCATGAGGTGAGCGAATAGGCAATATAAATGCCCAGCATATACAGGGAACCATGGGCGAAATTGATAATCCGGGTGACCCCGAAAATCAATGACAGCCCGGCAGCCACCATAAACAGGGATGAGGTTCCCGCCAGACCGTTCAGCAGCTGAACAATTAAACCCGAGACTTCCATTGTGACTTATTCGGCAGGACGCAGTTTTTTCACTTCCTCATCGGAAGGCTGTACATCTTTACCGTCCACATAGCGGATATCAGTCATGATACCCTTGCCGTCCTTGACATCCAGCCTGCCCACATAAGCGCCCATGGTGGACTGGTTGTCAATGTCACGGTATTCAATTTCACCAAACGGAGTGGGCACTTTCAGTCCCTTGAAGGCTTCAATCAGGGCTTCGGTATCGGTGGAGCCTGCCGCTTTGATTCCTTCGGCCAGTGACATGATCATGGCATAACCCACAATCGAACCGGCACGCGGATAGTCGTTGAACTTGTCCTGGTAAGCCTTCAGGAAGGCATTATGTTCGGGCGTGTCAATCGCATACCAGGGGTAACCGGTCACAAACCAGCCTTTGGGGGTGTCTTCACCCAAAGGGTCCAGATACTCGGGTTCACCCGTTAACAGGCTAACCACCGGCAGGTCGTCAAAAAACTGGCGGGTTTTGCCAGCCCGCACGAATTTGGTCAGATCGGTGCTGAACAATACGTTAAACAGCGCATCGGGTTTGGCATCGGCCAGGGCCTGCACCACGTTACCCGCGTCAATCTTGTTCAGGGTAACGGCCTGCTCGGCCACGAACTCCACATCGGGCTGTTGCGCTTTCAGCAGTTTCTTGAATGACTCAATAGCCGATTGCCCGTATTCATAATTGGGATACACCAGGGCCCAGCGCTTTTTGTTCATTTTGACCGCTTCGGGAATCAGCATGGCCACTTTCATATAAGTGGAATCGCGCAGGCGATAGGTATACCGGTTACCGTTTTCCCAAACGATTTTGTCAGTCAGGGGTTCACCGGCCAGGAAGAATACTTTTTTCTGTTTGGCGAAGTCGGCCAGTGCCAGACCGATATTCGACAGGAAACTGCCTGTTAATACATCAACCTTGTCACGGGTAATAAGTTGCTGGGCTTCACGGATGGCATTGCCCTGGTTGCCCGCATCATCACGAATCAGGACTTCCACTTTTTTGCCATTCAGGCCACCCGCCTGGTTGATTTGCTCAACCGCCAGATCAATCCCTTTTTTATACGGCTCCAAAAAAGCCGGAATGGTTTTATAACTGTTGATTTCACCAATGCGGATCACGTCTTGTGCGTATGCCGTTACGGACACCGACACGGCAAGCAGCGGAGCAACACCCCATTGCCAGATTGTTCTGGAAAATGCTTTCATAACCATATTTGTAGACTCCCTGCCACAAGCCATAGACAAGCTGTTTATAAACTTATTACTGAATAATTGGAAAACGCGGGAATTAACCCGAAAAAAAGGAAATTAATAGTAATTTACTGCTTTTTGATTAATTAAAAGAAGATAGTTTGATTATATTCAAGAAAATATTTTGCTTTCTTTTGTAGAATAACAAATTCTTTTTTATTTTTAATAACTCCAACAGGTCAATCGTTTATGGCTGCAGCTTTTCTTGAAGGCAAAGTATTAAGTGTCCACCACTGGACAGATCGCCTTTTCAGTTTTACTACTACCCGCGACCAGGCCCTTCGTTTCAGTAACGGCCATTTCACCATGATCGGCTTGCCGGTTAATGGCAAACCATTGCTACGCGCCTACAGTATTGCCAGCCCCAATTACGAAGAGCATCTCGAATTCCTTAGCATCAAGGTTCCCGACGGCCCGCTTACCTCGCGCCTGCAACATATCAAGGTTGGCGACAATATCATTATTGGCCGCAAGCCTACCGGAACCCTGCTCATCGATTATCTCTTGCCCGGCAAACGGCTCTATATGCTGTCAACGGGTACGGGTCTGGCACCGTTCCTGAGCATCATGCGCGACCCCGAGACCTATGAGCGTTTTGAAGAGGTCATTCTGGTGCATGGCGTACGTTTCGTTAACGAATTGTGTTATCGCGATTATTTCATCAATGAATTGCCCAAAAATGAATTCCTGGGTGAAATGGTCACCAATCAACTCAAATATTACCCCACGGTTACCCGCGAACCCTTTGAAAACCAGGGTCGCATTACCGATCTTATCGAAAACGGCAAACTGTTCACCGACCTGAATGTCCCTGAACTCAACCCCGAAGAAGATCGCGTCATGATCTGTGGCAGCCCTGGCCTGCTGCGCGACCTGAAACCCATTCTGGAAAAACGCGGTTTTAACGAGGGCAGCACCTCCAAACCGGGCGCTTATGTGGTTGAACGCGCTTTCGTTGACCAATAAACACCCTTATCAAGCACATATTGCCCCATCAATCGCTGTTGAACTTAGCTAACCCGCTAACAGAAACAGCGATTTTTTTGTCCGGGTAATGGCCACGTAAAAACGGTTGCGTTCTATCGCATCATCACTGCCCCGGGTACTGAATCCTGCCAGGCTTGCGTTATACACCAGCACTTCATCAAATTCACGTCCCTTGGCTTCACTCACGGTATAAAAGCGGATCCCGCCCCGGGTTTTCCAGCTGGCCAAAAGCCGATCATACAGGGCAGGCCATTGCTCAAGACTTGCCTGCCGGTCAGCCAAAAATTGCAACAGACCCAGCCACGAAGACCAGGCGGTCTGTTCCAGCACCCGATGCTGAGCAGTCCCCAGACTGAACACCCCTGACATGCGTGCAAAGGTTTCCAGTTCTGCCACCAGTCCGGCTTTTGTGCTTTTATGATCAAGCCACCATTGCAGGGCGCCTTTCATCTCATCGGTAAAGGCTTCTCCTTTGACCGAGCCACCCCGCAAATGCAGATCCAGATACATGCGCAAACTGCCTGGTGTTGCCTTATGGGCAATTTCATGCTTGGCCTGTTCGTCCAGCAGGCAATGCGGCAAGCTTAAAAACTGCAGCACGGCCTCGTCCATTTTTTTTACCATGGGGGCAAACCGGGGAAAGCGTACCGAATACAAGTAAAGCAGCATGCTGACGGCAAACGTATTCACCAACGGATAAGCCAGGGCCGGGCCGCTATCGCCACTATTGAACAGATCAAAAGCCGCACGAACCTTATCTGCCCCATTGCGGCAAACCACCGCCAAATGCGGCAAACGGGCCGGTTTGAGATGGGGCAGCAAATCGGCCATCGTACCCTTTACGGCCGTAATGCCGGTTTTATGTTTGGCCATTGACTGCAATTGCCGGCCCGTCAGCTTGCCAGCCAATTCAGCCAGGGCATTGCCAAAACGGTAAGTGTGCAAGGAATGGATGGTACGGGCCGAATAGTGCTGCACATAGGTATCAAACACCGCATCGGTATCGGTACCCCGCCAGGCAAAAATATTCTGCATCCGGTCACCAACCGCCATAATACGTGCCTGCGGACTTAATACCTTAAACAGGAAGGCCAGCTGCAAAGGGGTCGTGTCATGAAACTCATCAATAAACACAAAACGGTACCCGCCCATAAAGCGCTCATCCAGGGTTTCTGACTCGAGCCGCTCCAGCAGGTCAAACACCGCCTCGGATATCAGCCGGAACCCAAACAACCCGGCTCTTTGGGCAGGCGCCACATAAGGATCCAGCAAAAGGCTTTCCGTACCTGCCTCGGGCCCGGGCCAATGGGCACGGTACGAGTCATACGCATAAAAAACGCGGCGCACAAAACGGTAATCAAAATTTAGCTTGCCTTCGCAGATGAACTCACAATCTTCAGCCGACTCGGCCTCCCAGGCCCTGGAGGCACGAAAAAAATCCATGTCGGCCATCAGCGCATTCATGTGTTCTTCATTAATCTGCGGTGCCGTGAATTCCCAGTCAAAACCTTCTTCACAGGCTTCTTCCACCAGTTGTGGCAACAATTCCCGCACGACAGCGGTACGTTCCAGCACATAACGTTCATCCCCCAGGCGACGCAACAGCTGATGCGCCAGACCGTCAATCGTACTGATGGTCAGATTCGGTTGCTCGGCCGAAACCAGCCCCCGTTTTTGCATATAGCCACTTAATACATCACGCCCGGCACGGCTGAATGTCATTAGCAAAGTCGGTGCACCAGGCACGCAATGCCGGGCCTCTTCCGCAATCAGGGTGGATTTCCCGCTACCGGCCACGCCCTCGACCAGCAAGGCCTTTTCAGGATAATGATTGAACAGGTTTTGCATGAACCAATGCTTCCATTTATAAACTCAAAATAAATATCGCTTTTTACTAAAAGTAAAAACTGTGTTTACCCCAGGCACCTTGAGGCTTAGTGTGCATCGCGTCATAATAGCATCATCATTCTTCAAATATACGCAAAAAAAATTTCCATGACAGGAGCACGACATGACTGAAAGAACCCAATGCCACCGTTTGCAGGTAGCCACCGTACTGAAAGACTTCATCGATACCCGCGCCCTGCCGGGTACCGGTGTCGATCCTGCCGCTTTCTGGCAAGGGTTCGACCAGCTTATCCATGACCTGGCCCCTGAAAACAAGGCATTGCTGGCCGAGCGTGACCGCATCCAGGCCGAAATGGACAACTGGTACCGCGCCAACCCGGGCCCCATCCAAAACATGCCTGCCTATAAGGATTTCCTGAAAAAAATCGGCTACCTGAAAGACGTACCGACCGACTTCAAGGTCAGTACCGCCAACATTGATTACGCCATTTCCGACCAGGGTGGCCCGCAACTGGTAGTACCCATTACCAATGCGCGTTATGCCCTGAATGCCGCCAATGCGCGCTGGGGCAGCCTGTACGATGCCCTGTATGGTACCGATGCCATCAGCGAAGACGATGGCGCAACCAGCACCGGAGGCTATAACCCTGTGCGCGGTGAAAAAGTCATTGCCTATGGCCGCGAATTCCTTGACCAAAGCATTCCGCTGGCCCAGGGCTCACACAAAGATGTCAGCCAATACAGCGTCAATCAGGGCGGGTTTTGTGCCACCCTCACAGACGGCAGCCAAACCACGCTGGCCGATCCCGCCTGCTTCCTGGGTTACCGTGGCAATCCCAACACCCCTGAAGCACTTGTGATTCGCCACAATGGCCTGCATTTTGAAATCCAGATCGACCGCAACCACCCCATTGGCAAACAGGACCTGGCCGGTGTCAAAGACCTGTTACTCGAATCCGCTCTCAGTACGATCATGGACTGTGAAGACTCGATCGCCGCTGTCGATGCCGAAGACAAAGTCCTGGCCTACAGTAACTGGCTGGGCCTGATGAACGGTACCCTGAGTGATACCTTCGTCAAAAACGGCAAGACCATGACCCGTACCCTGAACCCCGATCGCCAGTACACCACCAAAACCGGTGAAACAGCAACCCTGCAGGGCCGCTCGCTCATGTTTATCCGTAACGTCGGTCACTTAATGAGCAATCCGGCCATCCTTGACGAAAACGGCAATGAGGTCCCTGAAGGCATCATGGACGCCGTCATTACCAGCCTGATCGCCATTCATGACCTGAAACGTGAAGGCAGCGAACGCAACTCACATACCGGCTCCATCTATATTGTCAAACCCAAAATGCATGGCCCCGACGAAGTTGCCTTTGCCACCCAACTGTTCAGTCGCACCGAACAACTGCTGGGCCTGGCCCCCAATACCCTGAAAATGGGCGTCATGGATGAAGAGCGTCGTACCAGCGTCAACCTGAAAGCCTGCGTATTTGAAGCCAAAGAGCGCATCGCCTTCATTAACACCGGTTTTCTTGACCGCACCGGTGACGAAATCCACACGTCCATGGAAGCCGGCCCGGTCATCCGCAAGGCCGATATCAAGCAAACCGCCTGGATTGATGCCTACGAACGCAATAACGTACAAACCGGCCTGGCCTGCGGCCTGGTGGGCAAGGCACAAATCGGTAAGGGCATGTGGGCCATGCCAGACCTGATGGCTGCCATGATTGAGCAGAAAATCGGCCATTTGAAAGCCGGTGCCAATACCGCCTGGGTGCCTTCACCTACCGCGGCAACCCTGCATGCCCTGCATTACCATCAGGTTAATGTGAAGGAAGTCCAGAAAAGCCTGGAAGGTGACACCAGCGATTACCTTGACCGCATCCTGACCATCCCCGTGGCAGAAAACACCAACTGGAGCGAAGAAGAGAAACAGCAGGAGCTGGACAACAATGCCCAGGGTATCCTGGGTTATGTGGTGCGCTGGGTGGATCAGGGTATTGGCTGCTCCAAAGTGCCCGATATCCACGACATCGGTCTAATGGAAGACCGGGCCACCCTGCGCATTTCCAGCCAGCACATTGCCAACTGGCTGCGCCATGGCATTGTCAGTGAAGAGCAGGTTCGCAAAACCCTGGAACGCATGGCTGCCGTAGTTGACAAGCAAAATGAAGGCGATCCGGCTTACCGCCCCATGGTTGGCAATTTTGATACCTCTCCCGCCTTCCAGGCCGCCAGTGACCTGATCTTCAAGGGCCTGACTCAGCCTAATGGCTATACCGAGCCGCTATTGCATCACTGGCGTCAGGTTGCCAAGGCACAATATCGTTCATAAGCCGCTTATTCATAAACCCCATGCACCTTCCCCCAAGGCATGGGGTTTAACCATGATTAAGCAGTAAAGTCAATTTCATTTTCAACGGAATTAACAGAATTTAAGCGAAAAACCCTTAAAATAAAAGCTATTGCTTGCCTTACCTTTTTAAATGGTAGTAAACTCAAGCACATAGGATCATCAAAATCACACAAGGCTGAAAGGTTGCAGGGCCCCATCTGCCGTTTTTTCCGCATGGGATTCCCTACCAGACACACCACGTCACCCAAGATCAGGACGATGGAAAAAGTCAATTCAGAAACTGACATGCAAACCCCGAACACCTCCTATTCAGGGCAGAAGGAATACGCTGCTCACGGCATGCGCTATCGCTGGTATTTTTATCTGGCCCTGCTCCTCATTCCGGTCATCACCATTCTGGCTTGCAACGCGATTACCAATTTCTACAATACTCATATCGACTCCTGGGCCTACCATGACCGGTTTTATGTTCAAGAACAAAACCAGGACCCCATACCGTCACAAATCCTTTACGAGGAAGCCCGTAAATACCTTCCTGCCAATGCCATTCTGGTTAGCGCAAAAATTGATCAGTCCCCCGATAGCAGTGCCCAGTTCAAGTTCAAGGTAAACGGACTATATAACCAGAGCATTTTCCTGAACCCTTATACCGGTGAGGTACTGGGCGTCCTCGATGGCCAGCACGCCAATACCCGGTTCTGGGTGGGCACCGTTGCTTACTGGCTGGTCCTGTTACTGACATGCTGGCTGGCATTATGGTGCGCGCTCAGGATTGAACGTCACCGATCCTCCTGAGCATGCTTCATTTTCTCCTGCTTCGTCTCTTGCCGGTACTGGGTCTTCTGCTGTCCCCCCTGGTACATGCCCAAGAACAGGTCAGTCCATGCATACAATATGAAACAACAGATCAGAACCGGGTTCATATTGCCAAAATCGACCTTCACTGCCCCGGCATTCAAATCATTGGCACCCCCATCAAACAAGCCTATCAAACCACATCCAACTTTGCTTTCCCCAATCAAACAACCGTCGCCATCAACGGTGCTTTCTTTGATGAAAACAACAAGCCACAAGGTTTGAATGTCAGCAATGGCATCCTCTGGCCGGGCAGCTACGATACCCCCCACCACGCTTTTCTGGCCTGTACCATTAACAATCGCTGTTTCATCGAGGCCCCCAACCGAAAAACGGCTTATAACCCCGCCTGGCATACGGTTATCTCAGGCTGGCAAACCCTTAAAAATGGCCGTTATATCTGCCCGAATGGCAGCTCGAAAATATGTCATTCAAACGCCCGTGGCCAACATCCCCGCACAGCCCTGGGCCTTAGCAACAATAAGCGCTACCTATACCTGGTCGTGGTGGAAGGCCGCCAGGCCAATTTCAAGGGATATACCCTGAACCAGCTGGCACGCCTGTTTAAAAAAATGAATGTGAACAATGCCCTGAACCTGGATGGCGGCGGCAGCAGCACCATGATTATCAATCGCACCCGCGTCAATGAACTGCCCTCGCGCCAGTTCTTTCTGGAACGCAATGTCGCCAATCACCTTGGCATTATCGATACCACGCCGCATTAACATCACGTGTCATGCACCAAGCTGCAACGGATTAACGCGACAAGGTTTCGGTCATATCAGACAGCATTTCCAACGTTCTGCGGCTTTCAAAAAACCGCGCCTGACCGGTCACCGGATCGGTAAAACCAATTGAACGGGCCAATAGTTGCAGAGGTCTGTCAAAGTGGTCCTCTTCACGGGCAGGCAATAAAGCCGGATAGAACTCATCATTGCAAATCGGTATGCCCAGACCATTCATATGCACCCGCAGCTGGTGCTTTTTACCGGTCAGCGGTTCCAGCAAATAATGGCCCCATTTCCCGTTATGCGCCAACAGGCTGATGCGGGTACGACTGTTGGGCGCCTCGGCCACTTCTTCCATGGTGAAATACTGCGCACTTTTACGGATATGGCTCTCGCGTATCAGGGGGAATTCCAGACTGGTCTTGAAGGGAGCGATGGCCTCATAGGTTTTGTACACATCACGTGTCTGGAACAAGGTCTGGTAGGCACCCCGATGGCGTTTATTGGCACAGAAAAGCAGCAAACCCGCCGTATCCCGGTCAAGACGGTGAATCGGGCTCAACTCAAAGTTATTGAGCTGTTTGCGTAAACGGATCAGGGCGGTTTCCTGCAAATAACGCCCCCCCGGGATACTGGCCAGAAAATGGGGTTTGTCAGCCACCACCAGACATTCATCCTGGTACAGCACCGCTATCTCAAAAGGGACATTCACTTCGGCCGGTACCTCGCGGTAATACCACAACCAGCTGTCCGCGATAAAAGGACTGTCCAGCCGCATGGGTACACCGGTGGCATCCACCATATCTCCACGAGCCAGCCGCTCACGCAGTATGTCCGGAGACATATGCGGAAATTTCACCAGCAGAAAACTGAACAAATCGGGCCATTGCTGCTCCCGTGGCAAATACAGGCGGCTAGGTACAATACCATCGCGAACGGGCAAGGGAAAAGATTGAGACATGAAAACAGAAACAGGGCTAAACCGTAAAAAAACGATTATAGCCCTGTGGATGCCTACATTACAAAGCGCGTAATATGGACTCTACTGTTCCTTTCGCATCACCAAAACACATAAAGCTGTTGTCTTTGAAGAACAGCGGATTTTGCACACCGGCATAACCCGTGCTCATGGAGCGTTTAAATACAATCACCTGCTGCGCCTTCCAGACCTCAAGAACCGGCATGCCGGCAATCGGGCTGGTCGGGTCTTCGCTGGCGGCCGGATTCACGGTATCGTTGGCACCAATGACCAACACCACATCGGTATCGGCAAAGTCCTCGTTGATTTCATCCATTTCAAGCACGATATCGTAAGGCACCTTGGCTTCGGCCAAGAGCACGTTCATATGACCGGGCAAGCGGCCCGCCACCGGATGGATGCCAAAGCGCACGTTAATCCCTTTATTGCGCAAGTGCTGGGTAATTTCAGCCACCGGATACTGGGCCTGGGCCACGGCCATGCCATAGCCGGGAGTAATAATGACCGAACTGGCATTCTTCAGGATTTCGGCCACTTCCTCGGGTACCATTTCACGATATTCACCCATTTCCTCATCACTGCCACTGGCAACGGCATCATTGCCAAAACCCCCGGCAATCACCGAAATGAAAGACCGGTTCATGGCCTTGCACATGATGTAAGAAAGAATCGCCCCCGATGAACCCACCAGGGCCCCCGTCACGATCAACAGGTCATTGGACAGCATGAAACCCGCCGCGGCCGCCGCCCAGCCCGAATAGGAGTTGAGCATGGACACCACGACCGGCATATCGGCGCCCCCGATGGAAGCCACCAAATGCCAGCCAAATGCCAGGGCAATGAGGGTCATGAGAATGAGCGCAAAGGTTGAACCGCCAGAAGCAATAAATTGCCACATCAGCAGGAATGACACCAGCAATGCCAGCGCATTAAGCTTGTGACGATGTGGCAGCATTAAGGCCTTGGAACTGATGGAACCGCGCAGTTTGCCAAAAGCGACGATGGAGCCTGTAAAGGTTACCGCACCAATGAACACGCCCAGGAAAACTTCACCCAGGTGAATGTTCTGCATGGCGCCTGACAAAGTGCCATGGCTGTCGGCCGTGATATAGCTGTTGTAGCCTACAAAAACCGCCGCCAGACCCACAAAGCAGTGCAACATGGCAATCAGCTCGGGCATTTGCGTCATTTCCACTTTTTGTGCCAGACGCATGCCGATGGCACCACCAATGATCATGGCAATGATAATCCAGACCAGGCCTTCCACATTCTGGCTGAAAATGGTGGCCAGCAGGGCAATCGCCATGCCGGCAATCCCGAATGTATTGCCATTGCGGGCGGTTTCCTGTTTTGACAAGCCCGCCAGACTGGCAATGAACAACAATGCGGCAATAATATATGCCGCCATAACCAAACCTTGAGACATATTATTCACCCTTGTCTTTTCTGAACATTTTCAGCATGCGCTGCGTAACCAGGAAGCCCCCTGCAATATTGATGCTGGCAATCAGAATGGCAATAAATGCCAGCACACTGACCAACCCGTTGCCATGCCCGATTTGCAGCAAGGCACCCACCACAATAATGCCGGAAATCGCATTGGTGACCGACATAAGCGGGGTATGCAGGGAATGGGTCACGTTCCAGACCACGTAGTAACCCACTACGCAAGCCAGCACAAAAACCGTAAAGTGAGACAGGAACTCGGGGGGCGACCAGGCACCGGCCATGCCAAACAGCACGAGCAGTACGGCCAATACCCCCAACTTGAAGCGGACCGATTTCGGCTCGGTTTTTTTAACCGCGGCAACCGGCTTGGCAGCGGCGGCAGGCGCTGCCGACACACTGATGGGCGGGGGCGGGAAAGTAACGGCACCCTGGGTAATCACGCTCATATTGCGCAACACCACATCTTCCTGATTGATATCAATCTGGCCGTCTTTATCCTTGCACAGCAATTTGCTTAAATTCACCAGATTGGTGGCATACAGCTGCGAAGACTGGGCCGGCAAACGACCGGGCAAATCGGTGTACCCCACGATTTTGACGCCATTATCGGTCATGAAGACTTCACCGGCACGGGTATATTCGCAGTTGCCACCGGCGGCAGCGGCCATATCCACAATAACCGAGCCCGGTTTCATGCTGTCCACCATATCACGGGTAATCAGCTTGGGGGCCGGTTTACCCGGAATAAGGGCAGTGGTAATAATGATATCCACTTCCTTGGCCTGTTCGGCAAACAGGGCCATTTCGGCACGGATGAACTCTTCGGACATGGTCTTGGCATAACCGTCTGACGACGAACCGTTTTCATCACCAAAATCCAGTTTCAGGAATTGGCCACCCATGGATTCAATCTGCTCGGCCACTTCAAGACGGGTATCAAAAGCCCGTACAATGGCCCCTAAAGAACCTGCCGTGCCAATGGCTGCCAGGCCAGCTACACCGGCACCTATCACCAGCACCTTGGCAGGCGGCACCTTGCCGGCGGCCGTGATCTGGCCGGTAAAGAAACGGCCGAACTCGTGAGCCGCTTCAATAACGGCACGATAACCGCCAATATTGGCCATGGACGACAGCGCATCCAGCGACTGGGCCCGCGAAATGCGCGGTACCATGTCCATGGCCAGCACGTTGATCTGCTTGCCAGCCAGCTTTTGCACCAGCTCGGGATTCTGGGCCGGCCAGATAAAACTCACTAGCGTACTGCCTTCCCTGAGCAAGGCAATTTCTTCATCAGTAGGAGCATTAACCTTGTAAACCAGGTCTGATTGCCATACTTCCTGTCGTGTGCCTGTTTGTGCTCCTGCATTGATATAAGCCTGATCATCAAAACTGGCCAACTGGCCTGCCGAATGTTCAATCATGATATCAAAGCCCAGTTTTTGCAGCTGTTCAACCGTTGCTGGCGTTGCCGCCACCCTGGTCTCTGCCTGCAAACTTTCTTTGGGTATACCTATACGCACAACTTACCTCCCTATAGCTTTTAAATAAAAAAACGGTCTCAATCAATAATTTATGTTTATTTTTGTTATTGATTTTTTTCTAACGTAACATACTAACGTTTAATCATATATAGATTTTCCAACCTGACTGTTTAATAATCTGCTCATGCATTAATATAGACAAAAAAATACAGCTCACTTTATTCAAGCTGCTATACTCCTTACCGAAATACGCAATACCAACGCAAATGCCCGGTACAAAAATCACCACTTTCCATCTTTCAGCCAGACTCACTATCGTTGTACCAATATCTTAGCTGTTTTCCAATTCATGACACCCACCCACACTAAAAAACATCAACGTGACCTCATCTGGTTTCCAGTGGCACTGGTTCTGTTTGAATTTGCGGTTTATATTGGCAACGACCTGGTGCAGCCGGCCATGCTCACCATTACGCATGAATTCAAGGTGGATGACAGCTGGGTTGCCTCTTCAATGTCGCTGTACATTCTGGGTGGTGCCCTCCTCATGTGGCTGATCGGCCCCCTGTCAGACCGCTACGGCCGGCGCCGGGTCATGCTGGCTGGCACACTGTATTACGCCATTACCAATATCCTGATCCTGTTCACGGTCAATATTGAAAGCTTCATGCTGATGCGTCTGCTGCAGGGTGTTTCACACTGCTTTATCGGCGCGGTAGGTTATGTCAGTATTCAGGAAGCCTTTCGGGAAAGCACCGCCATTAAAGTCATGGCTTTGATGGCCAATATTGCGCTTATTGCTCCCCTGCTGGGCCCGCTGGCCGGTGCCGCCCTCATCAGTTATGCGTCCTGGCACTGGGGGTTCATCCTGATTGCCGGCATTTGCTGCCTGAGCCTGATTGGCCTGTTTCGCCACATGCCCGAAACCGTTGACCTGCATGCCCCCAAAGAGCCCATCCGCAGCGTCCTGGCCCACTACAAAACCATTCTGCGCAACCGGACGTTCATGCAGTTGGCCCTGTTCAGTCCGATTATCGGACTACCCATGCTGGTCTGGATCGGACTGTCTCCGGTTTTTCTGGTCAAAGACCTTGGCCTGGACAATCTGGGCTATGCCAAATCCCAGATTCCCATTTTTGCCTGCCTGATCCTGGGCAACCTGACCCTGGCCCGCATCTCAGGCAAAGTGCCGCTTGGCCAAACCGTCTACTATGCACTGCCACTGGTTTTTCTGGGTGGACTCAGCCTGTTGCTGGCCGGTCTGCTGCCCGCCTTTACCCTGGCCGGGCTGATTGTGGGCATGAGCCTGCTGTCCTTTGCCCAAGGCTTGAGTTTTGCCGTCCTGTACCGCCTGACCCTGCTTTCCTCAACGGCTCCCAAAGGCGTGGTGGCCGGTGCCATGAGCCTGATCATGATGTTCATGTCCGCCCTCAGTATTGAAACCTTCAAATGGCTTTATGTCAGCACCCATTTGCCCTGGCTCTGCATCGCCTGCGCGGCTCTGGCTGGCATCTATGCCTGGCTGACCTTTCCGGTCATGCGCCTGGCCATGCAAAAAAACGATCCGGCCTAACCCTTATCCCTGCGCCAGACCATGGGTTTACACCATCATTGCTGTTAAAATCGTCCCAACAAGACTTTTTTACATTCCATTGTCATGGCCATCCATAAGAACAATAACCTGCCGCTGGTATCCGTCCGGGCACTGAAAAAACATTTCTCCATCGACAAACACCAGACCGTCAAGGCCCTGAACGGTATTTCATTCGATATCCATCAAGGTGAAACATTCGGCCTGGTGGGAGAATCCGGCTGCGGCAAGTCCACGGTGGGACGCACCATTATGGGCCTGTACCCGCCCACGGCAGGCCAGGTATACATTCATGGCAAAGATATCCACCAGGCAAGCGAACAAGACAACAGAACAAGGTGCCGCCAGGTCCAGATGATCTTCCAGGACCCTTACGCCTCGCTTAACCCACGCGCCACCATTTTTGAAATTATTGCCGAACCGCTGGAAATCCATCAGGTTCATAAAGACAAAAACGCCCTGCGCCAACATGTTTACAGACTCCTTGAAGAAGTGGGGTTAAGTCCCACCCAGGCACACCGCTACCCGCATGAATTCTCGGGTGGCCAGCGCCAGCGCGTAGGCATTGCCCGTGCACTGGCTCTCGAGCCGGATATCATCATTGCCGATGAACCGATTTCGGCCCTTGACGTCTCCATCCAGGCCCAGATTGTGCTGCTTTTGCAACGCCTGCAGCAAGAAAAAGGCCTCACTTACCTGTTTATTGCCCATGATCTGGCCATGGTGAAATACTTGTCAGACCGGGTGGGTGTCATGTATCTGGGCCAGATGGCCGAAGTGGCTGCCAGCGATGAGTTATATGCCAATCCCCTGCACCCTTATACCCAGGCATTGCTTTCCGCAATCCCGGTGCCCGACCCCGATCTGGAAAAACAGCGGCAACGTATTTTGCTCAAGGGCGAACTGCCCAGTGCCATCAATCCACCGGCCGGATGTGTATTTCATACCCGCTGTCCGCAGGCACAGGCCATTTGCCGGCAACAGGCTCCTGTCTGGAAAGAGCATGCACCGGGCCATTTTGCCGCCTGCCACCTCATTGCCGAAGGAAACCGCTAACTTGAAAAACTACCTCATCAAACGATTCCTGCTCATGATCGGCACGATCCTCACGATCGCCTCGCTCACTTTTATCCTGATGCACCTGATTCCGGGCTCTCCTTTTGAACAGGACCGGCAAACCAGTGTTGCCGTGCAAGAGAACCTGCGCGCCTTCCACCAACTTGACCAACCCCTGTACATCCAGTACTTCAGCTACCTGAAATCCATTGCCACCTTCAACTTCGGACCGTCCATTGCCAGTCCCGATACCACCGTCAATGAATTGATTGGCCGCGGTTTTCCGGTTTCATTCGAACTGGGCATGTGGGCCATTGGCATTGCCCTGGTTTCGGGCCTGGTGCTGGGCGTCATGGCCGCCCTACACCATAATGGCTTGATTGACCACCTGTGCATGGGCATTGCCGTACTGGGCATTTCCATCCCCAATTTCGTGCTGTCCACCCTGCTGATCCAGGAATTTGCCGTCAATCTGGGCTGGTTTCCGGCCGCCACATGGCGTACGCCCATGCATATGGTGTTGCCGGTAACCGCCCTGGCGACCGCCCCCATGGCCATCATTGCCCGACTGATTCGCGCCAGCATGCTTGAAACCCTCACGCAGGACTACATCAAAATGGCCCGTGCCAAAGGCCTGTCACCCATGCGGGTGGTTATCCGGCATGCCCTGCGCAATGCGCTCATGCCGGTCGTGACCCTGCTGGGCACCCTGATGGCCTCCATCCTGACCGGTACTTTCGTGATCGAAAAGATTTTTGCCATTCCAGGTATGGGTCGCTATTTCATCGACTCCATCAGCACCCGCGACTATCCCGTTATCATGGGCACCACCGTTTTCTACAGTACCATTCTGGTTTTCATGCTGTTTCTGGTCGATATGGCATATTGCCTGCTGGATCCCCGCATACGACTTCACCATAAAGAGGCGCAGGCATGAGCGGACACGAGCAAGAGCATTTTCCGCCCGAATGGCTGCAACCGGCCGTTAAAAACCCGGAAGATAGCCATCAGGCCATGCAAAGGCCTTATGTTTCCTACTGGCAGGATGCCTGGCAACGACTGCGCCGCAATAAACTGGCCATGCTCGGGCTGGTATTTTTGCTGGCGCTGATCGGTATGGCCCTGTTTGCCCCCCTGTTCTCCCCTTATTCCGCCACCGCCCAGGACCTCAGAAACCAAAACCTGCCACCTTCAGCCCTGCATTGGTTTGGCACCGATGACCTGGGTCGAGACGTCTTCACCCGGACCTGGCAAGGTGCCCGGATCTCACTGTTTGTCGGATTCATGGCGGCCCTGATTGATTTTGTGATTGGAGTGGCATACGGTGGATACAGCGGCCTGAAAGGCGGCAAAACCGATACCGTCATGATGCGTATTGTCGAAATCCTGTATGGCCTGCCCTATTTGCTCATGGTGATCCTGCTAATGGTAGTCATGAAACCCAGCCTGTTAACCATTATCATTGCCCTGACCATCACCGGCTGGATCAGCATGGCAAGGATCGTGCGCGGCCAGGTCCTGCAACTCAAAAACCTCGAGTTTGTCACGGCCTCACAAACCTTCGGTGCCAGCACCGGCCGCATTATCCGTAAAAACCTGCTGCCCAACACCATGGGCCCCATTATTGTACAAATGACACTGACCGTACCCAGCGCGATTTTTGCGGAAGCTTTCCTGAGCTTCCTGGGATTGGGCATACAGGCCCCCCATGCCAGCTGGGGTGTCATGACCAATGATGCCTTACCCGTTATCTTGTCCGGTGACTGGTGGCAATTGTTTTTCCCGGCCCTGTTCATTTCCCTGACCATGTTTGCCTTCAATGTGCTGGGAGATGGCCTGCAGGATGCCCTGGACCCAAAACTGAAGAAATAGCGATGAATACACCTGCCTTGCTTGAAATTCGACATCTTTCAATCCAGTTCCGCACCCATGGCGGACAGATTCATGCCGTACGTGACCTGTCGCTCACCGTGCGACCCGGTGAAACCCTGGCCATTGTAGGTGAGTCGGGCTGCGGCAAATCGGTTACCTGCAATGCCATCATGGGGCTGTTGCCAAAGCACTCCGCCAGGATTACCCAGGGTGAAATCCTGTTTAAGGGACAAAACCTGCTGGATCTGGATGCAAAGGCCATGCGCCAGCTGCAGGGCAACCGGATTGCCATGATTTTCCAGGACCCGATGACAGCACTGAACCCCACCCTGACCATTGGGGAACAATTAACCGAAGGCGTTATCAGGCATCAAAACCTGACGCCTGATATTGCCAGACAAAAAGCCGAAAAAATGCTTTCCCTGGTCGGTATTGCCAATCCACAGGAAAGGTTGGGCCAGTATCCGCACCAATTGTCGGGAGGCATGCGCCAGCGCGTGGTCATTGCCATTGCCCTGATGTGTGAACCGGAACTGCTGATTGCCGATGAACCTACCACGGCCCTGGATGTAACCATACAGGCACAAATCCTGGACCTGTTCAGCCATATCCAGGCCGCCACCGGCATTTCCATCATCCTGATCACCCATGATCTGGGGGTGGTGGCACAAATTGCCAGCCAGGTAGCCGTCATGTATGCCGGGCAGTGTGTGGAATCGGGCTCCCAACGGGATATTTTCTATCATCCGCAACACCCTTACACCCAGGGTTTGCTGCAATCTGTCCCGAGACTGGATATGGCGCGCGAAAGCCTGCAGCCCATTCCCGGTCAGCCGCCTGACCTGTTTTCACCGCCACCGGCCTGCAGTTTTTACCAGCGATGTCCCAAGGCCCTGGTTATTTGCGACAAAGTCCCGCCCAAACTCACTACAATCAGTCACACTCAACAAAGCCTGTGCTGGTTGCAAGACTTACGCACCCGTAGTAATTTATCCGCCTGCCTGTAAAACAAAACAGGCAATCACGCAACTGCTTAACGAAGGATATTCCCCATGAAACAAAAACTGTTGGCTGCCTGTCTTGTAAGCGTTTTGACGACCACCCTGTCTGGTCCCGCTTTAGCTGAAAAGGTGCTGCGCCTGAACAACACCGAGGAACCGACCTCATTGCATCCGGCCGCCGGTTTCAACCTGATTTCCTGGGAACCGCTCAACAACCTGGTTGAGGGCCTGGTCAGGCTCGATGAGCAGCATCTGGCAGCCCCGGCCACCGCCGAAAGCTGGCAGGTTTCCGATGATGGAAAAACCTATACCTTCAAGTTGCGTGCCAACGCCAGGTGGTCCAATGGCGACCCGGTAACAGCCCATGATTTCGTTTACGGCTGGACCCACATGCTGGCTCCTGAAACCGCTTCACCAGCCGCTTTTCTGGCTTACCCCATTGCCGGTGCCAAAGCCTTCAACGAGGGCAAAGGCCAGGATCCGGGCATCAGGGCACTGGATGATCACACCCTGGAAATCACACTGGAAGCACCCAATGTCTCTTTCCTTAATGTCATAACCAATCCGAACTTCGCACCCCTTAACCGGAAAGTGGCCCAGGCCAACCCAACATGGCATACCGAAGCCAAGACCTATGTAAGTAACGGGCCTTTTTTGCTAAAAGACTGGAAACATGCGCAAAACATGCGCTTTGAAAAAAACCCGCATTACTGGGATGCCGCCAGTGTACAAATTGATGCCGTGGATTTTGCCATGGTCAATGACCCGAACACCTCGTATCAGATGTATCGCACCGGCGAACTGGACATGACACCCTCGCCCCTGCCATCCGCCCTGTATGATAAAGTCAAAGACCATAAAGACTTCAGGAATGTACCGCAGGCCGGCGGTTATTTCTTCCGCTTCAATACCCAAATGCCCCCTTTCCAGAATGCGGATATCCGCAAGGCATTTGCCTTGGCCGTCAACCAGGAAGACATTGTGAAATATGTCACCAAACAGGGACGCCAGGCCGCCTACGGTTTTGTGGCACCGGGTTTTACCGGCCCCAATGGCAAAGATTTCCGTGAAGAAAGCGGCCATCTGCTAAGCACCAACCCGGAAGCCGCCAAACAACACCTTGCCAAGGGTATGGCCGATGAAAATTACCAAACCCTGCCCCCTGTCACCCTTAGCTATATCAACAACCCCAGCGACCGGAAAATTGCCGAGGCCATACAAAACATGTACCGGGAAACCCTGGGTGTGGATATCCAGCTGCAAAGCATTGAAAGCAAGGTTTTTTATGCCAAGCAACGCGGGCTTGAACTGCAATTCTCACGCAGTTCTTTCGTCAATGATTATGCCGACCCTTACAACTCACTGGAAAGTTTCCTGGGCAACTCGTCCATGAACCGCACCGGTTGGGTCAACCCTGAATACGACAGTCTGGTTAACCAGGCGAACACCGAGCCGGATGCCCAAAAACGCTGGGATCTGCTTTTACAGGCTGAAAAGATCCTGTTTGACGAAATGCCCATTTTTCCGCTTTTTTTCTATAATCAAATTTATCTGCAAAAAGAAAATATCAGTGGAATACTGCGTCATCCCGTTGGCTATATCGACTTGAAATACACCCAAATTAAATAAAAGTAAGGAATACTCATGATTGACCTCATTATTGCCGATTTGGAAAACCCGGCTCACGCTGCGGCAATATTAACTGTCTTGAATGATTACGCTTCCGACCCCTCCGGCGGTGGGCAGGAGTTATCAGCCCATGTACAGAAAAACCTGATTTCCTCCCTGAAAAAACGCAGCAATATCTACACGATTCTCGCTTTCCGCCAACAACAGCCTGCTGGAATAGCCTTATGCATGGAAGGCTTCTCCACTTTTACCTGCAAACCCCTGCTTAATATCCAGGACTTTGCGGTGTTAAGGCCCTATCGTGGCCAGGGTATTGGCAAGCTCATGCTTGGCCGGGTCAAACAACTGGCCAAAAACCTGGGTTGCTGCAAAATCACCCTTAAAGTCCTTGAAGGCAATACGGCGGCACGTCAGCTCTACGAAGAAGAGGGATTCCTGGACAGCCACATCAACCCTGCCCTGGGAAAAGCACTGTTCATGCAATTTCCCATGGAAACAGAACGAGCGACAACTGACTGATTCTACTGTTTTTTTCAATAGGTTTCCAAAAAGCGTCATAGCCAAATCTGGAAACATCTGTTGCGGACAATAACAATCCGTTCTCCTTACATTTGAGATGATGAGCTTGACAGCGTTTGACATTGCAAGGAGTTGATGATGAACCTCAAAAGCCAAAGTCGCATTATTCTGATTGGGCTGTTCAGCCTGGCTATTACCGGATGTGCCGGATATGACCGGTATGGCTACAACAGCAACCAACGTACAACCGCCACCGTAGGTGGTGCCGCACTGGGTGGTTTGGCGGGTGCCGTGGTTTCCGAAGGTGACCCTTTGGTGACTGTAGGTGGTGCAGCCCTTGGAGGCCTGATCGGCAATCAGCTTTACCGGGATGATGACCGTTCATACCGCCGTAGCCGCGATCGTGATAACCGGTACTACCGACGCACGTACGATAACAACCGCCGCTACCAGAACAATCGTCAATACCGGGACCGCCGATATTGGGAATGATTTTCCCGTTCCACACTAAGGCCAGCCAGCCTGTTATTGGCTGAAAACGCCCTGGCAGGAAGACATTCCAGGTACCAGGGCGTTTTCATATCATGCTGATAGGTCAATGGCATTCAAATCACATCATAGCCGGCGTCTTCGATGGCTTGCCGGATTTGTGCCATGCTGACCTGGCCATTGGTGCTGACTTTCACCGTTTTTTCTTCAAGACTGACCTGGGCAGCTTCTACACCCTTTATTTCCTCCAGGGCTTTCTTGACATGGGCAACACAATTGCCGCAGCTCATGCCATCCACCTTAAATTCCAATTCCTTTTCCATGATGGTTTCCTATTGCTTAAACAAGATTGAAAATACACGCCTATCTTAAACCTTCCCACAAGGGTAATGTCAAGACAGACCCCTTCCCGTCTGCCGCCCATTTACAAGGCATCAACGCCGTTATCTGCCATTAACCGCCGTGCAATATCCTGGCCACCCGGTTTTCATGCTGGCCATCCATTTCACCGGGCAAGATGATGCGGCCATCCAGGGCCGTAACCCCCCGATAACCCACCGCAAAGGTACGAAAGCCCATACGTGCATAATGAGCGCTGTAATCGTAATTATCATGATGATGGCCATGAAAATGCGTATGCACGCCCAAATGACGGGCCAGCTCATCGAGCACCTGAAAGCCGAAACGGTTACACGAGGGCGCCTCATGCGTCACCAGTACATCGGCTTTCTCTTTTAACAGGGCCTCGTACTCGGAAGGAAAAATCGTGCTGCGATGCCGCAGATTCACGCCATTGCGCCAGCTGGCACGGAAACCGCCCCCGGCAATAAACGCCTCAGGAGAATAAAAATTCCAGCCAGGCTTGGCCGGATCCCAGATTTTTCCGCGAAAGACCCCTCCCAGGCCGGCAATCCGCACTCCCGCCACCTCACACACCCGGCCGCTTAAATTACGGTGTTTCAATTCGGAAAGGAACAGATTGTCGTATTGCTGTTCGGTGTCGGTATCGTGATTGCCGTGAATCCACCAGACCTCAGTCAGATTGATGATATCGGCCAGTTGTTCATGAAACGGATACGGTGTTTGTATATCTCCCAGAAACACAATGGCCTGGGGTTTGATTTGCCTGACAATCTCAGTGCAATGATCAAATCCGCCATGCGTATCTCCAAAGAAAAGAATTTTATTGTTTGTATCCATAAACATTCATTTGGCGTCTGTTTCGTTGAGAAGACCATGAATCTGACCGCTCCCATCCTCCTGCCCCTAATCATAGCTTAATTTGGCCTTTCATTAAGGGCAATCCCGCCACAAATTGCCAGACGTGTTCCAGGCAGTCATTTCCTTTGGCTGAAATCACAGTGCAACCCACACGGGCCACCCAAAAAAGCATGATGAAAAAACCAGAAAATAAATATTCACGGAAAAAAAATAATTCTATTTTTTACCTGTCAAAATTTCAAAAACAAATAACTTTAAATATTAAATAATTATTTAATTACATATTAAACAAAATAAATTAAATGGAAATATTTGATAAATATGATTATTTTTGTTAAACTGACGGTCTATAAAATTTATATATTCAAATTGTGTTCATCATGTCACTCACATGATTTAACCTGTCAATGGGTAAATTTATTTCACCCTTCAATTAATGTTGGTATGTATCGACGGCAGCGCCGTTTTCCGCACACCCTCTTTGGCAAGCACAGTTATTCTTCAGTAACCTGCGAAACTTAAGGAGGCTTAGCGCCATGCTTAAACCTAATAAACTCCTCTCAGCAACCATTTTTTCAATGGCTATCCTGGGCCTGGCCCAATCTGCCCAGGCTGCTGACACCCCTCAATGTGAAGTTAACCGCCCCATCAATATTGGTGGCATGAATTGGGAATCCAATCTTATCCTGGCGGATATCGAAAGCTATATCCTGCAAAAAGGCTATGGCTGCAAAACCGATATCCTGCCCACCGAAACCCTGCCCGCCATTGCCGCCCTTGAGCGCGGCAACCTGGATGTCAAGCCCGAAGTCTGGCTCAATAGTGTGCGTGACCCATGGGAAAAGGCCGTCCAGTCAGGCAAAGTCAAAAAAACCGGCGATATTTTCACCGGTGGTGAAGCCTGGTTCATTCCCAAATACACGGCGGAAAAATACCCCGACCTGAAAACCGCTGCCGATCTGGTCAAATACAAAGACAAATTCAAAGATCCCGAAGACCCCTCCAAAGGCCGCATTTACGGTTGCCCGGCCGGTTGGGGCTGTGAAGTCGTTACCAACAACCTGCATAAAGCCTTCAATCTTGAAGACAGCTTCAATATGTACTCACCCGGCACCGGTGCGGCACAAAAAGCGGCCCTGACCTCTGCCTACAAACGCAAACAGGACTTTGTTTTCTACTACTGGTTCCCGACACCGCTGGTCAGTTCCCTGGAACTGGTTCAGCTTGAAATGCCGCCATACGATGAAGAAAAAAACCGCTGCCTGACTTCCCTGAACTGTGAAAATCCACAACCGGCAGCCTATCCTGAAAACCCGGTCTTCACCGGCATTAACGTGGAGTTTGCCAATCAGGCGCCCAAACTGGCCGAATTTTTCTCTAAAGTAAAACTCCCTCTTCCCGTCCTGGATGCCGCCATGGCACGCATGGAAGAAACCGGGGATGATCCACGCGATATTGCGCTGTGGTTCCTGAAAAACCATGCCGACACATGGACACAATGGGTTCCCGAAGACGTGGCACAACGCGTCCAATCCTCCCTGTAAGAATTACCGTCACAATAAAAAACAACGGCTTCCGGCCCGTTTCCCTTCCACGGGAACCGGGCTGGTCGCGGTTGCTCTTCCATCTAAAAAACGGATAACTTATGTTTCCAGAACTCATTTCCCCTCGTGGCATACGTGACGGTATTGACAACTTTGTCGATACCCTGGTCATGAACTATGCCGATACCCTTAACAGCCTGGCAGAACCCTTCCTGACCGCCCTGGTCTGGCTTGAACAATTATTACGGAATGCGCCCTGGTGGAGCGTCATTATTGCCACCATGCTAATTGCCTATGGCATGAGCCGCCGCCTCAGTTTCAGCCTGGGTATGGGTGTGCTGCTATTCCTGCTGGGTGCACTTGGCCTGTGGGACGCCGGCATGCAAACGCTCTCGCTCATGATCATGGCCACCGGACTTTCCATCCTTATCGGTATTCCCTTGGGCATTCTCATGGCTAAATTCGACCGGTTCCGCGCCATCATGCTCCCCGTGCTGGACATCATGCAAACCATGCCCAGCTTTGTTTACCTGATCCCTGTCGTGATGCTGTTCGGCTTGGGTAAAATTCCGGCTATTATCGCCACCGTCATTTATGCCGTACCACCGGTTATCCGCTTAACCGACCTTGGCATCCGTCTGGTTGACGCCGAAGTGCTGGAAGCCTCCAAGGCCTTTGGTGCCTCTGGCACACAACAGTTGTTTGGTGTGCAAATTCCCCTGGCCCTGCCCAACATCATGGCCGGTATTAACCAAACCACCATGATGGCGCTTTCCATGGTGGTGATTGCCTCCATGATTGGTGCCCGCGGGCTGGGTTATGAGGTCTTGCTGGGCATTAACCGCCTGGAAGTGGGCCGCGGCCTGCTGGCAGGATTGGGGATTGTCATTCTTGCCGTGCTATTTGACCGCATTACCCAGTCTTATGGAAAACGCAAACAGATCAGGGGTACACAATGAGCAAAATAGAAGTCAGGAATATCTACAAAATATTCGGCAAACAGCCGGAAAAATGGCTGGATGCCGTCAAACGGGGCATGAGCAAAGAAGAGTTGCTAACCCAAAGCCAGCATACCCTGGGCCTGAAAGATATTTCCCTGAATATTGAAGAAGGCAGCATTTATGTCATTATGGGCCTGTCCGGTTCGGGAAAATCCACGTTAATCCGCCACTTCAACCGGCTTATCGAACCCACCGCCGGCCAGATCCTGGTTGATGGCACCGATGTGATGAAACTGGGCAAAAAAGAACTGGAAAAATTCCGCCAGAAAACCATGAGTATGGTGTTCCAGCGCTTTGGCCTGCTGCCCCATAAAACCACCCTGGAAAACGCCGCCTACGGACTGATTATCCAGGGAGTTGACAAAGACAAGGCACAGGAAACCGCCCGTTACTGGCTTGAACAGGTTGGCCTGGCCGGTTTTGAAAACCAATACCCCAGCCAGCTGTCCGGCGGCATGCAACAGCGGGTTGGCCTGGCACGGGCCTTGGCCACCGATGCTGAAATATTGCTCATGGATGAAGCTTTTTCAGCGCTTGACCCTCTCATTCGCCGGGAAATGCAAAACCAGCTGCTGGAGCTGCAATCGCGCCTGAACAAAACCATCGTGTTCATTACCCACGACCTGGATGAGGCGCTGCGGCTGGGCAACCGGATTGCCATCCTAAAGGACGGAGAACTGATCCAGGAGGGCACACCCGAAGATATCCTGCTCTCACCCAACAATGAGTATGTCGAGGCATTCCTGCAGGATGTCAACCGCAGCAAGATCCTGAATGCGGGCCATGCCGTCAACCAAACCCGTTTGACCCTGTCCATGCGGACCCGTCCAACACTGGCACTGGAAAGAATGAAACAGTACGATTACCAATTTGCCCCCGTGCTTGATGGTAATCTGATTGCCGGCATCCTGCATTTTAGCGATGCCGAACAGGCGGTCAGAAGCGGGCTGCGTGATATTTCCAGTCTGGTCAAGGATATTATCAGTGTGCCGGCCAGCACCGGCCTGGATGCCGTCCTGACCCATATGCTGCAGTCTGATCAGCCGCTGGCCGTTACCGATGAAAATGATGAATTCATAGGCATGATGTCACGCACCAAGGTCGTGGAACTGGTCACTACGGACAACGCCAATACCGAGAACGGCAATGATGCTGGCAGCACCCCTGAAAATCCAGACAGCAACAGCGACACTGACGGCACTTCAGATACCAACAGTCATGCGGACGATCAGGATAAAAGCGCCTGATACGGTCCCTATATGGCACATAATGGCAAACAGCCCCTTGAATGTAATGCTCAAGGGGCTGTTTTTTTGTGACCGACAATCACAGTTATTGCTTAAGCTTGTAACCGGTCCTGAACAGCCAGGCAATAAAGCCAAGGCAAACAAACAGGAACACCACGATCATGCCCAGGCTGATATGGTGATTAACATCGGATACACCGTAAAAACTCCAGCGAAAACCGCTAATCAAATAGACCACCGGGTTCAGCAAAGCAATTTTCTGCCAGAACTCGGGCAACATATTGATGGAATAAAACGCGCCACCCAGAAAAGTAAGCGGTGTGATCACCATTAACGGAATGATTTGCAGTTTTTCAAAGCCTTCCGCCCACAAGCCAATAATAAAACCGAACATGCTGAACGTGACCGCTGTCAGAAACAGGAACAGCAGCATCCAGACCGGGTGCTGTATTTCATAATCCACAAACAGCCGTGCTGTTAATAATATCAACGCACCCACCATAACCGATTTGGTGGTTGCCGCCCCCACATAACCAACAACCACTTCCACAAAAGAGACCGGCGCCGACAGTATTTCGTAAATGGTTCCCGACCAGCGTGGCATGTAAATGCCAAACGAGGCATTGGAAATACTCTCGCTAAGCAGGGAAAGCATGATCAGGCCAGGTATGATGAACGCCCCGTAACTGACCCCGTCCACCTGCCCCATGCGCGAACCGATGGCCGCACCAAACACCACAAAGTACAGGGAAGTGGACAATACCGGCGAAGCAATGCTTTGCGTCAGGGTCCGGAAAGCCCGGTTCATTTCAAACAGGTAAATGGCTTTAATGGCATACCAATTCATGACCGCTCCTTGACCAGATTGACAAAAATTTCCTCCAGTGAACTTTCCTTTGATTTCAGATCGGAGAATTCAATCTGCGATTGGCCCAGCCGTTTCAGAAATAAAGCGATATTACCGGAACCGCCCTGCTCCTGCTGGGTATCATAGCTATAAACCAGTGTTTTACCCCCATCGGCAAGACTCAACCGAAATGCTGCCAACTCGGGCGGAATAAACATCAGCGGAGTATTGAGCTGCACATGCAGCTCTTTTTTGCCCAACTGACGCATCAGAGTTGCTTTTTCTTCCACCAGCACAATTTCACCATGATTGATCACCGCAATCCGGTCTGCCATATCTTCAGCTTCCTCAATGTAATGGGTGGTCAAAATAATGGTTACCCCGTTTTCCCGTAAACGACGCACCATACGCCACATATCATGACGAAGTTCCACATCCACCCCTGCAGTGGGCTCATCCAGAAACAAAATGTCCGGTTCGTGGGCCAGGGCCTTGGCAATTAACACTCGCCGCTTCATACCTCCGGAAAGGCTCAAAAGCCTGTTCTTGCGTTTGTCCCATAATGACAGATCACGCAATACCTTTTCGATATAAGCCGGATTGGACGGCTTGCCAAACAGTCCCCGACTGAAGCTGACAGTGGCCCAGACGGTTTCAAAAGCATCGGTATACAGCTCCTGGGGCACCAGACCAATCTTGGGGCGTATTTTCCTGGCATCCCGGACAATATCCATGCCATCAACAGTTACGCTGCCACCGGTCGCATTCAGCAAACCGGTCACGATGCCAATCAAGGTGGTTTTACCGGCACCATTGGGCCCCAGCAAGGCCAGGATTTCCCCGCGCCGAATATCAAGACTGACCTTTTTAAGCGCACTAAAACCGTTTTTATATGTTTTGTCCAGTTCCCTGATGGACACAATCGTGTCTGCATTCTCCATGCCTGTTTCCTGATGATTGACTTGCTTGCCTGACTGCGGAATAAATACCAACGTTTCCAGCAGTCCCTGATTGCGCTATGATTATTCCATCTTTTTAACATTCTTCATATTACATAATCATGATGTCATCTGTTCCAGGAACACGAGGTTACGCTCAAAAGCCCGAAAAATTCGCCAAAGACTATGAAAGCGTCACGTTTGAAAAAGTCCACAAGGCCGTCATGCACTATTACCCCATTCACGACAAACTGGCCAGCATTCTGGATATTGGTGCCGGTACCGGTCGCGATGCCGCCGCATTGGCTCGGGCTGGCCACTTTGTGGATGCCGTTGAACCCACTGCCGGTATGCGTGAACATGGCCAGCAACTGCATGCCCAGGAACAAATCAACTGGATTGACGATAACCTGCCCCATTTGCACACCATTACCGCCAGCAAAAAAAAGTATGACCTGCTACTGTTAACCGCGGTATGGATGCACCTGACACCAAAAGAAAGGGAAACCGCCATGCACGTTTGCAAAGGCCTGCTCCTGCCCAATGGCGTCATGTCCCTGTCCCTGCGTCATGGTCCGGTACCTGTCGACCGCCATATGTTTGATATTCCCGATGAGGAAGTAATTGAACTGGGCAAGGCACATGGCCTGCACCTGCTGCATCACAGTGTTCACAAGGGTGACACGCTGGGTCGCAATGAGGTTCACTGGAGCCATGTGGTTTTTTCTGCCGCGCCTTCCGTATAAACACACCATCATAAAAAGTTGAAACTTTAAATGATTATTGAATATACCCGCTTCGCCCGACAGCATTTTCCGGAACTGTGCCAGCCCCGCCCCCTGGACAGCCACAAGGGTACTTTTGGTACCCTGGGCATTCTGGCCGGTGGCAAAAACATGGTGGGTGCGGCCCTGCTGGCAGCGCG
Source organism: Advenella alkanexedens (assembly GCF_019132845.1). GTDB lineage: Bacteria > Pseudomonadota > Gammaproteobacteria > Burkholderiales > Burkholderiaceae_B > Advenella > Advenella alkanexedens. The sequence continues at coordinate 206,560 of NZ_JAHSPR010000003.1, forward strand.
CGCGGCCCTGAAACAGGGTACAGGACGGGTTCATGTCGGTTTTACCCAGGACAGCCAACCACTGGAAGTCGATACCGTGCAGCCCGAACTCATGCTCAATACGGCAGGCAAACTGCTGGGCAAAGAAGATATTGGCGCATGGGTGGCCGGTTGCGGCATGGGCCTGACACCACTGGCGCAAAATTGCCTGGCAACCCTCTTCAACCGTTATCCGCATACCGCCATTGTGCTGGATGCCGATGCCCTGACCCTCTTGTCTGAACACGCCTTTGCGCTTTCCCATGAAAAGGGTTCACTGGTCTTGACACCTCACCCCAGTGAAGCGGCCCGGCTGCTGGGTTGCACCACTGCCGATATCCAGAAAGACCGGAATCAGGCAGCACGACAAATTTCAGGAAAATATACCGCCTGGACGGTCCTGAAAGGCTATCAAACCGTTATCTGCAGCCCAAAAAGTGAGATCACGGTTAATCACACCGGCAACCCGGGCCTGTCCACAGCAGGCACCGGTGACGTGCTGGCAGGCATGATTGGCGCCTGTCTGGCACAGGGTATCACGCCTGAACAGGCCATTGCCGGAGCGGTATGGTTGCATGGCGCCGCAGCCGATTATCTGGTATCACAGGGCATTGGCCCTGTCGGCATGACGGCCGGTGAAGTGCTTGAAGCCGCGCGTCAGGTGCGCAACCTGATTACCGTCCAGGCTTAATTCAAAAAAAATCGTATAAACTGAAATTAATTTCAAATTAAATCAGAATAGATAATGGCAAATATTTTAAATAATAAAAAATTTATAAATGCAGAAAATACAGCAAATGGAGAGGTATCTGGCGAAACCGTTTTTAACTATAAACAGGATGGCAAGCAAATAGAAGCCGTTTATTCAGGAGGTGCCATTAAAAAAGGACACCTGATTGGCGTAATGACGGGCGACAATACATTTACCATGTTCTATCATCATGTAAACCTGAATGATGACATACGTGCAGGCCAATGCCATAGCACTATACTCACAGAACAGAATGGCAAACTAAAACTCATTGAAAGCTGGCAATGGCTCAATGGTGATTGTTCCAAGGGCCAATCTGTATTGATAGAACACGCATAAAAAAGCCGCTGTCACATACGGTTTGCGACAGCGGCTTTAAACAGGATGCAGTATATACAGCCTGTTTTTTTAGAACTTAGTGGTCCCCACGCTCCTGCGTGGTAACGAATATTTACCACTAAGTGCGGAAAGCCCCATCATTCATGGTGGGGATGGATAGCACGGGGTTATACTAACCCTATGCAACGCCTTCAAGCCTACCGATTCGAACTGATGCCCAATGACCAACAGCAGCGCGCCATGCGCAGCTTTGCCGGTTCCTGTCGGTATGTGTATAACCAGGCATTGCACTTGCAGCAGGAACGGTATAAAGCGGGAGAAAAGAAACTGGGTTATGCCGGGCTGTGCAAGGTACTGACTGCATGGAAAAAACAAGCGGAAACCGATTGGTTGAATAACACCCCCGGCCAGGCGTTGCAACAGGCCTTAACTGGTTCCCACGCTCCTGCGTGGGAAGAAATCACAGCAACTCTTTACGCAATTCAGCCGCGCTCTTGGGCGACAACAGGCCTGGTGGCACATCAAACGCTGTTTTCGCGCCGGTTTGACCCATCTGGTTCAATCTGTAAGCGGCACGGGCATAGGCAACCAGCACGCTGGAGGTAAACTCAGGATTGCTGTCCAGGGCCAGTGAATATTCCATAACCTGGTTGGTGCCCGCACCGGTTTTGCCACTGCGAATCACAAAGCCACCATGCGGCATGGCAGTGTGATCACGTTTGAGTTCTTCTTCGGTAATAAAAGTAACCGTGGTGTCGTAATCGGCAAAATAATCGGGCATGGTCACGATCGACCGTTCCACTTCACTGGCACTGGCGCCTTCGGCCAACACCACATAGCAATCACGCTTGTGTTTTTCACGGGTACTTAGTACAGGCATGGTACCACTGCGTACCTTGTTCATGGCTTCTTCCACCGGAATGGTGTATTGCACACCGGCCTTAACGCCCGGCAGGCGGCGAATCGCATCAGAGTGCCCCTGGCTTAAGCCCTTGCCCCAGAACGTATAAGTAGCGCCTTCTGGCAAAATGGCTTCGCCAAACAGACGGTTAATTGAAAACAGACCCGGATCCCAGCCAATGGCGATCAGGGATGTCTTGCCAGCCAGTTCGGCCGAATTGTTCACTGCTTCAAAATACTCGGGAATTTTGGCATGCGTGTCAAAACTGTCAACCGTGTTGAACAAGGCAGAAAGAGCCGGTCCCTGCTCGGGCAAATCGCTTTTCGAACCACCACACAATACCAGTACATCTATTTTGTCCTGAAATTGGGCAATATCGTCCAGCTTGTACACAGGTACGTTTTTATTGACCAGTGCAACATCGGCTGGATCACGACGTGTAAATACCGCTACCAATTCCATATCGGGTGTTTTTGCAATGGCAAGTTCCGTACCACGACCTAAATTGCCGTAACCGGCAATACCCACTCTGATTTTCTGACTCATGCAATCGTTCTCCGTTTAAAGACAACGATTTTAACCGCAATTGCACCCGAATTTCAGGCATGACAGATCACCAGCCATGTTAATGGCTCCTCCACATGCACATTCAGGTCACCACCACTGGATTTCACTTTTCGCAAGGCAGGCCGGATTCAGGCAAAAAACCCGCTTCACGCAAAATTTCTTCAGTATGTTCGCCCAAATTGGGGGCATGCCGGTAAATACCGGGCGGGGTGCGTGAATAATTACCCACTGGTGCCACCGTACGTAAATGACCCTCGGTGGGATGCACCATTTTCACAATCTGTCCCATCGCCTGCAAATGAGGATCTTCCAGCAAATCTTCCACCTGATTCAAGGGGGCAACCGGAATATCTGCCGCCGACAGGGTTTCAACCCAATAGGCAACGGTATTGCCCAAAATCATGTCAGCCAGAAAACCATATACCTGGTTCACATGACGACCCCGGGATTCAACTGATTCGAACACCGAACCGGGCTCCAGCAAATCGGATCGTCCCACCAGATCCAGAAAGCGCTGCCAATGCCCATCGGTGTGCACAATCACGCAAACATAACCATCTGCCGCCTGATACGGTTTACGTGGTTCCACCAACAGACGGGAATAACCCATTTCGCCTTTGGGGGGTTCAAACGTGGCACCGCCAAGATGGTCATTCAGGACAAACTGCGCCATGGTTTCGAACATGGGAATTTCAATCGATTGCCCCTGCCCGGATTGCCGGCTTTCCAGTACGCCTGCCAGGCAGGCAATACCCGCCTGCAGGCCCACAATGCGGTCTGCCATAGTCAGGGGTACATAACGGGGTGGCAAGCCCGTATGCTGGCTGTACAGGGCCGGAATGCCCGTCATGCCCTGGATAAGATCATCGTAGGCCGGTCTGCCGGCATAAGGACCGTTATCACTGAATCCGTAGGCACCCGCATATACAATCTGCGGATTGACAGCCTTTACCGCCTCATAAGACAGTCCCAGACGCGCCATTGCCTGCGGGCGCACATTGTATAAAAAAACATCCGCGGTTTTAGCCAGGGCCAGACAGGCTTCACGACCTTCCGTCGTTTTAAGATCCAGTACAACCGAACGCTTGTTACGATTCAAATGCAGAAAATTGGCTCCCATACCTTTATGCTGCCGATAGCCCATATTCCGGGTGGTATCCCCGGCGGGTGACTCAACCTTGATCACATCGGCCCCCAGATCAGCCAGAATCTGCGTGGCAAATGGCCCCATCACCACCGATGTCAAATCAATAATACGGATACCTTTAAGCGGACCGCAGGGTTCTGAAGCAAGCATAGTCATATTCTCTTCATCATTAACAAACTATCCGGACATAACGGACAGAAGGTCGTGTCATATTCAGGCAAAAATCCCGTCCAGGGTAACGCGGATATTATCCTGTTGCGCCAGCCCGGACAATGCGTCAAACAATGGCTGGGCCTTGCCGGTGATACCCGTATGGTTGTGCCAGATCTGCAGGCAATCCATGAATTTGGCTTTCAGTGTTTCGGCATCCAGTGGCAAATTGGCATGCCCGATCGGGTAACGGATATTACCCGAATCAAATACACGGCCATCCTTCAATGCAATAACAACCCGGTCATGCAAGGCGAAAGCGGTATCTGCCGGATCAAGCTCATCGGTAATCGTGATGCGTATCTTCGGATATATCGCTTGCAAATCAGTCCTTTTGACAAAATCATCACTCAACTCCGCCAACCCCACTTTGCGAACCAGCAATGCACAGCCAATATCAAACTCAAGACTGAACTTGGCTTCAAGGCCCGTTGCAGGGCATGGGTTCCTTAGCATGGATGCCTGCGGCTGGCCAATAGTGGCGACAATAGATTCAATATCTTCAAGATTAAAATTTTCTTTATTGATAATGGCCAAGGTGCCATCTATCACCCGGTGACCGGAATAACAAACCGGATATTGCTTGATATTCAATCCCTGCTGCACCAGCCGCCAGGTTTGACCCAATGTGGCGGGTGTCTGGGTATCCACATTGCCTGCCGGCGAAGTGGCTTTCAGGAAACCGGCCCGATGCTCGAAAATATCCGGACAGGCGGTAATGCCTGCACGGGCCAGTTCCACGGCCTCTATGGCCATACTGGCTGCCCGTCCTGCATGTAGGGGTTTGGTCATCGTACCGAAATTGGCCACCAGCCCACTGGCCATGCTGGCAGCAATTCCCAGTGCATTGGCAATCAAGGCCTGGGGCAATCGGCTTAAATACGCATAGGCGGCGGCCCCTGCCACGGTGCCGAAAATGGCAGTCGGGTGCCATCCCTTGATATGGTAGGGGTCTTTTTCACGGGCAAACAGCTCGGCCCACACCTCATACCCCAAAATATAGGCATTTAACACCGCTTGCCCAGATGCCGACAAATGAATACCTCCCGTCATCACAACCGGCATCAGTACCGTGCTGGGATGCGCCGACATGGCCACATCGTCATAATCAAGGGCATGCGCTGCGGTTGCCCACAGGCAAGCCGCCTGTTCCAGCGGCAGGTGTTTTTGTGCCAGAAAAGGCACTGCCACGTCAGTTTGGCCATTTCCTGCCCGCTGGCCAAAATGCCCGGCCAGAATTTGCACCACCGGCTCTTCACTGCCGGCAAACATGCAAGCCATGCTGTCCATCATGCCAATTTTGGCCAGGCGATATGCCTCCGGATCAACCGGATATTGATCAAACTGGCTAATAAAATGGACAATATCCTGCGTCAGACTATTCATTTTTCTTATCCTGAATTAAATTTTGCTTATTTGCCTTTGAAGACCGGTTTGCGCTTTTCATTGAAGGCAAGCACACCCTCATAGCGATCCTCGGTTTCAACCAAATGATTATAGGCTTCCACTTCAAAACGGTAAGCGGTACGCAATTCCATTTGGCTGCCATAACGCACGGATTTCTTGATTTGTTTGACCGAAAGCGGGGCATTACCGGCAATCACCGTTGCCGTTTCCAATGCGGCGTCAAGAACAGCAGCGGGTTCGCAAACTTTATTCACCAGGCCCCATTCCAGGGCCTGCTCTGCCGTAAACGGTTTACCCGTCATGAGAATTTCCTTGGCCCGCCGCTCTCCAATCGCGCGTGGCAGGTTTTGTGTTCCACCGGCACCTGGCATGATACCCAGGCCAACTTCGGGCAAGGCAAACCGGACATGGCTGCCAACATAAATAAAATCGCAACTTAACGCCATTTCAAAACCGCCCCCGTAAGCATGCCCGTTAACGGCCGCAATCACGGGAACGGGCAAATCAACTAGCGTCCAGTACATGCGCTCAAACAGTTCATGCTGCTTTTGCCATTGTTCCCGGGTCATGCCATTGCGTTCTTTCAGATCACCTCCGGCACAGAATATTTTATCTTGTGCCCCCGTCAGAATAACGCAGCGAACCGGACCGGCATCGGCCGTCAGACGATTCCATAAATCCAGTAAATCATGACCCATTTGCGTATTTAGCGAGTTGCCAGCAGAAGGCCTGTTAAGCGTAACGACCAGGATATGCTCATGACGCAATTCGGTTGTTATTGTTTCATATCCGGTTAATTCAAAAACCATGTTTGTCCCTATATAAATTTACTTGCACAAGTATTAATATATTTACTTTCTTTTGTACGTACATTATAAATATTAATCTATTAAATTCAATTAAATCAAATACTTTTATAATTTATAATTGTACGTATATTAAATATGAATTATGATCTTCCATCCAGACATTCACAAACCCGGCCATGCAACAAAAATCTGTTCCCCTGAAAAAATCCCTACCCAGGGAATCCGGTAACAAGCGGATACCCCGTTATGCATGGTTGCATCAAACCTTGCTCACGGATATTGAATCAGGCAAATATCCGGTTGGCAGCCATTTGCCAACCGAAGAACAATTGAGCACTATTTATGGCGTCAGCCGGCATACGGTTCGTGAAGCAACCCGTCGTTTGGCTGAAAAAGGAATGATTACCCGCTCTCCCAGTACCGGAACGGTTGTCAATTCGGCAACCCCCATACAAAACCAATCGGTCTATGTGTCCACCTTTGGTTCCATGGATGACTTAATGCTGTATACCGCACAAACCCGCATTGAGCCATTTGCCCATGAAACCATTCATGCCGATCAGGACATAGCGCAGCAACTGCTTGTACCGCTTAACGAAAAACTGGTTCGTTTACATGCTTATCGCAAACTGGTCAAGAATGATTTGCTGATTTCCTATTCACACATTTATCTGAATCCTGCTTTCAAAAACATTAAAAACCACCTTAAAGGTAACCACCCCAGTGTTTTCGAGCTTTTAAAAACGGAATTCAATCAGGAAATCGAAAAAGTTCATCAGGAAGTAGGTGCATGCCTTATGCCCCATCAAGGCATACAGGCGCTGCAACTTAAACCAGATTGCCTGGCTTTACGCATTACCCGAGTTTATTTTGACAAATCAAACCGCTTGCTGGCGGCTTCAGACAACTTCTATATTGAAAACAACTTCCGCCTGATTACCACATGGCAGAAAGACAATGAGCAAACCAAAAGTTTAATTAAGTAATGTTATTCAATAAAGAACTCATTCATCCTTCCTTATGGAGACAATATATGAAGAAATTTATCGCTTCAGTTTTACTGGGTTGCACACTTGTTACTACTGCAGCCTTGGCCGCTTATCCTGAAAAAAGCGTTCGTATTACCGTACCCTATCCCAGCGGTCAAACCACCGATGTGATTGCCCGTTTGCTGGCAGAACAGTTTTCGAAAGAACTGGGGCAGCCTTTTGTGGTTGAAAACAAAGGTGGTGCGGGTGGCATTATTGGCGTGGAAGCCGCCAAAAGGGACAAACCCGATGGTTATAATTTGCTTATTGCCGCATCGGGTCCACTGGGCATTAACCCATCACTTTATACCAACCTGCCTTATGATCCAGCCAAAGACTTCACGGCCGTTGGCATGGTTTCCATGGTGCCCCTGTTTCTGGTGACCCGCAACGATTTCCCGGCAAACACAGTCCCGGAACTGATTGACCATATTAAAAAGAATCCGGGCAAAATCAATTATGGTTCAGGTGGCATTGGCTTAACCAATCACTTAACCATGGAAATGTTCAAACAGGCTACCGACCTTAGCTTGCTGCACGTTCCCTACCGGGGTGCCACTGCCGCGGTAGCAGGTTTGGTGGGTGGTGATACCAGTGTTATGTTTGAAGCGGCTCCAGCGATCAAACCATTGGTCCAGGACGGGCGCCTGAAAGTATTTGCCGTTGCCAATAAAAGTGGTGCCCAGGCTTTTGAAGGCGTACAGCCACTGGATAAACTGGGTGTCCCCGATTTTGATGCCACTGCCTGGATTGCATTGATTGCCCCTACCGGCACCCCTGATGAAGCCATCCAGACATTAAATAAAACCATGAACAAAATTTTGCAGGATCCTGAGCTTAAAGCAAAACTGGCGACGATTGGCAATGAAGTTTTTATTGCCAGTCCGCAAGAAAGCCAGGCATTTATTGAAAAAGAAATTGAAAATTGGGGGAAAGCGGCCAAAGCAGCAGGTGTTGAACCGGCAAAATTGTAAAAACCGGTTTTTCAGTTATTAAAGCCGGTTTTACGGCAAGATTTTTTAATACTGCATTTATTACTGGATATTGAATCCTCTGATAAATGCAGTTTTTTATTGGCCAAAATTTATATTTTCAGGACAATTTTGAAAATTACCAAAAACAGGTGTTTATGCTGTTTTTGGGTTTTCTTTTATGTTGTTAAACTTATTCATATATAAATGATGAATAGACAGATGCTCTGTGGATAAGTCTGTTTACCCTATAATTTTCTTTATTTTCAATAAATTACAGCAAAATTCTGCTGTTTACTCATGCTCTTTTTGAAATTGGATAAAGTTGAACAAGTTATCCACAAAAATTTGAAGATCTGCTTATGAACTTTTCATACAAAAGTTATCCACAAATCATTTTCTTAGCAGTTATCCACAGGCTGGAATTTTATTTTACCCCGTTTTTTTGAGCATTTTTTGATCAAACCAATGAATTCATCTATAAAATAGGTTCTGTATCTGAAGATGAAGATTTGGTAGCGCGATAATTTATATCTATACATTTAAATATATTGATATATTTTTTGTTACAAACTATAATGGTTGTGATATAAGAACTTTATGTTTTTACATAAATCTCACCAAGGAGAGAATATGGTTAATACCAAGCCGGAGTTATCTACAGCCAGAAGAAAACTTATCAAAATCATGGGGGCTTCAGGTCTTGGCATGTCTGGCCTGATTCCTGTCACTCAAACTGCTTCTGCTCAAACAGTATTGGATGCAAATGTCAGTATTGTGATCGCAGGTAGTGGCCTGGCCGGTTTAGCGGCTGCTCATCGTTTGCGCAAGCAGCTTCCGAACGCCAAAATTACCATTATTGATGCCAAGAAAGAACATAATTACCAGCCGGGATATACCTTGTTGGCAACCGGTATTTGGCATTCCACCCAAAGTGTCCGTGATCGCAATGAACGCTTAATGCCACCCGGGGTTGATTGGGTGCAAGAAGCGGTTGCCAGTTTTGAGCCGGAACTGAACCAGGTGCAAACCGTTTCTGGCAAAAAATTTGATTATGATTACCTGATTGTCGCCACGGGGCTGATTTTAAAATATGATGAAATCGAGGGTATGGACCCTTCTCTTATTGGCCAAAATGGTGTGGGCAGTGTCTACCATAGTCCCGATGCCGCCGCCAATACCTGGAGAGCCATTGATGCATTTCGTCAGAAAGGTGGCCGTGCCGTCATGACACTGGCACCCACCTTCATGAAGTGTGCCGGTGCGCCTCTGAAAATGACCTTTATGGTGGCAGATTGGCTTAATGAGTCAGGCGTTAAAAACAATTCACAGGTTGATTTTTTTGCGCCATCCACCTCTATTTTCAGTGTGAAAACAGTTAATGATCTGGTGTTAAAGCGCTGGGAAGCCTTGCCGGTTAGCACCAAAGTTCATTTTCACCGGCAACTGACCGGGGTTGATCCTTCAGCGAAAACCGCTTACTTTACCGATCAGGATGGTGCTGTCCATAAAGAAGATTATGATTTTCTGCATGTGGTACCTCCCATGTATGCCCCTGATGCGGTAAGGCAAAGCAGTCTGGTGGTTGCAGATGGCGTACAAAAAGGCTGGCTTGATGTGGATAAGGGAACCCTGCAGCATACCCGTTACCCGAATGTGTTCGGATTGGGTGATGTAAATGGTACGCCACGCGGTAAAACAGCGGCCACCGTCAAGAAAAGTGCACCTATTATGGTGCATAACCTGCTGCAACAAATGCAAGGCAAGCCGGCAGACCAGATATTTGATGGTTATACTTCGTGCCCCATGCTCATTCGCCGTGGCTCGGCCTGGTTGGTTGAATTCAACTATGCCGGGGAGCTGACTCCCACCATGCCGCTTATCGATCCTTTAAAGGACAGTTACCTGGCCTGGTTCCTGGAAGACGAATTGTTAAAACCTGCTTATATGGCTGTCCTTAAAGGCAAGGCTTAGTTTAGGAGAACATAATGACTGAATTGTTACTGGGCCTGAATATTTTGTATGAATGGTTTTTGTTAAGTCCTGTTTTGCCAACAGTAATGGCGGTGTTGTTAATAGCCGCTTATGTGTGGGCGATGGCCAGGAAACCGCTTAACTGGAAAGGCAGCTGGCCACTTAGCTGGAAGGTGGGGTTATTGGTGGCAGTTGCCGCGTTTTTTGGCGTCCCATGGTGGGTGGATTCTTCGGTAACTGAACTAAACTATCTTCCCGACTGGTTGTTGAATATATCAATGGCCATTGGCATTGGTGTTTATGGAGCCTTGCTGGTGTGGCCTTTGTTTGGCATCATACGAAAAGCCAGAGCGTAACATGACAAATATGGCCTGTTGATCTTTCTGAAGGATGATTATTTCCGCCTGTTCGATCAACTTGTCATTTTGAAAATAAAAAAACGGGTCTGCTGATTTTATCGGATCCGGTTTTTTTGGAGGGTTTAAATATATTGCCACTGGCGTTATAAGGCTATTTATTGGTTTGTTTCAGCCCCAGAGCCGGAACAGTAAATTTTGTACAGGGCGGCAATAATGGGCTCGGCGTTTGCCGTACTTAAACGATAGGTCAAAGTACGCTGATCGCGCGTGAAATCAACCACATTTTCGCTACGCAATTTGGCCAGGTGATTGGACATGGACGTTTGGCTGATGCCAACGATTTTGGTCAATTCGGTAACGTTACGCTCGCTTTCAAGAAGCGCGCATAAAATCAGCAAACGGTGAGGATGTGCGATAAGTTTTAAAAAGCGGGCCGCTTTCTCGGCACTGGCAGCCATGTCTTGCATAATGGATCCGTATAATTGAAGAATGCTGTAATTATAGGCATTGCGATAGTAACAATCAATAAATATCAATATATTTAAATTTCATGATTTATTGATATAATAGCGACAAGACTATTATTTCCCTATAACAGGAGTGCTCCGTCCATGAATGATTCAAACATCCCGCAAACCGATCAATTAATCAAACCGCTGGTGACTGCTTTTTTTGATGAACAAACCAATACTTATTCCTATATTGTGCAAGACCCGTTGTCCAAGGCCTGTGCCATTGTGGATCCTGTTTTGAATTTTGATTATCCATCGGGAACAACCAGTTATGAGGGGGCAGACGCCATTATTGCGGCGGTTAAGCAACAGGGTTTGCAAACCGAGTGGATTATTGAAACGCATGCCCATGCCGATCACTTGTCCGCCGCTCCCTATATCAAACAGGCCCTGGGTGGGAAAATCGCCATTGGTGAAAAAATAACCACGGTTCAGAAAACCTTTGGAAAATTGTTTAATGACGGTCCGGGTTTTGCGCGTGATGGAAGTCAGTTCGATTATTTGTTCAAAGAAAACGAGACCTATAAAATTGGTCATCTGACAGCTACCGCCTTATATACGCCTGGTCATACGCCTGCCTGCATGAGTCATATTATTGGTGATGCCATTTTTGTTGGTGATACTATTTTCATGCCCGATGGTGGTACTGCCCGTGCCGATTTTCCGGGTGGTGATGCTGCCGAACTCTATCGTTCCATTCATAAAATATTAAGTCTGCCAGGTAATTACCGTATCTTTGTATGTCACGATTACGCCCCTAACGATCGGGAGTATGCGTGTGAAACCACGGTGGCAGACCAGTTAAAGCATAATATTCATGTGAAGGAAGGCATCAGTCTGGAAGAGTTTGTGTCAATGCGCCGGGCTCGTGACAAAACCCTTGGCATGCCACGCCTTATTTTGCCCTCCCTGCAAGTAAACATAAGGGCGGGCAATATGCCAGAACCCGAAGACAACGGGCTTGTTTATTTAAAATTACCGGTGAATGCGTTTAAATAAAAATGAACGACCGCCACTAAACGCTATGCGTTCAGGTGGTGGTTTTCTGCTGCCCGGTTATGTGCGTGAATTCAAGTCAGGGGATGATTTCAATTATGAGTCTTGCATTTCCTGCTTGAACAAATCAATAAATGCCTGTGTTCGGGTAGGTAACAGCCGTCTTCCGGGGGTGACGCACCAGACCGTATCGGCAGGCATCGACCACTCTGGCAAGACGCGCAGCAGACGGCCTTCTTTTTCATAGGTACGTGCAAACATTTCTGACAGCCCTACAATACCCATGCCCTGAGCGGCCAGATCCTGGTGCAGGCCTAGCGAGTTCGATGAAATCCTGTGCAGGGGCAAGCCCACCCATTCTTCTTTACCGTTATTCAGTTTCCAGGGGAGAAAATCTCCCCGGCTGTTAATCAATACCATTCCCTGGTGCTTGAGTAAATCTTCGGGTGATGAAGGCGTGCCGTGTTTTTTCAGATAAAACGGGTTGGCATAAAGGCCATTATTCAGTACCGCTATTTTGCGAGCAACCAATGTACTGTCATCGGGCAAAGCAGGAGCGATACGAATGGCAATATCAAAACGCTCCACAATCAAGTCCACCCGTCTTGCCGACAAATCCAACTCAATGCAAACCTGAGGATACTGACGGGTAAATTTCTCGAGGAACGACACCAGGGCAAATTCCTTGAACTCAGTGGGCATGGAAACCCGTAATTTTCCTTGTGGTGTGGTTTGCCGATTCTGGGCAAATGCGCTGGCTGCCTCGGTTTCTTCCAGCAGTCGTTTGGCATGCTCCAGTATTCCTTCGCCAAAATCGGTAATTGCCAGTTTACGGGTACTGCGGGTAATCAGCTTTTCGCCCAACAGGGTTTCCAGTTCACTGATACGCCGTGACAGGGTGGATTTTGGCAGACCTGTGTGATCGGAAGCGGCAGAAAAACTGCCATATTCCATAATATGGGCAAACAAAATCAGGTCATTTGGATTCAAAGTCATGGTTTTTATCCCTTATTATTCCACTGATGGGACAAGTATATCCAAATTAAGACCTTCTGCTTTCAGGCAGGATTGAATAGAATATTTAAAATAAATTCATTGTTATTGATGTATTCATTAATTTTATGGAAGGAGGCGGTCCCATGAGCCAACGATATACCACTACCGCAATTGCCATTCATTGGTTAATGGCATTGGGCCTAAGTGGTACCTTTGCCTTGGGTTTTTATATGCAGGACCTGCCTTTGTCTCCGTCAAAGCTGCAGTTTTACGCCTGGCATAAATGGGCGGGCATGGCCATGCTGATCCTGGTATTTGTCCGGCTGGCCTGGCGCATAACCCATGCTTCTCCTCCATTACCGGGCACCATGTCCGGATTCATGCGATTTATGGCGCATGCCGCTCATTGGGTGCTGTATGCACTGATGATGGCGATTCCTTTAAGTGGCTGGTTGATGAGTTCGGCACAGGGATTCCAGGTGGTCTGGTTTGGCATTTGGCCTTTACCTGATTTGGTGGGCAAGGATGCGGTGCTGGGTGAATTGCTGAATACGGTGCACTGGGTCTTGAATTACGCTTTACTGGTTTTTGTGGGCTTACACATTGTTGCGGCGCTTAAGCATCATATTGTGGACAGGGACGATATTCTGACACGCATGATTCCGGTTCTGGACAAACAGAAATAAACGAATTATCAGGAGAAACACATGTTGAAACAGCATTTGCGTCATTTTTTTACCGCTACAGCCTTGTTGCTTGCCATGACGGGTACTGTCAGTGCGGTTGAATATAAAACCATTGATCCATCGGCCAGCAAATTGTCATTTACCTATAGCCAGATGAACGTCAATATGGATGGGCACTTCAAGCAAGTCAATGCATCACAATTCAGTTTTGATCCTGCCGTGCCGGAACAGGCTCGTGTGATCATTGAAATACCGCTTGCGGATATTGATGCCGGTTATGGTGAAGCCAATGAAGAATTGAAAAAAACCGAATGGCTGGATATATCCACTTATCCGGTTGCCAAATTTGAGTCTGTCAAGGTCCAGGCCTTGGGTGACAACCGTTTCCAGGTGGATGGCAAGCTTGACATCAAGGGCAATACCCGTGACGTATCCATTCCATTCACGTTTTCTGAAAAAGACGGTCAGGGTATTTTTGAAGGTGAATTTGCTTTCAAACGGGCCGATTTTAAAGTGGGTGAAGGCATGTGGGGAGATTTTGGCATTGTAGCCAATGACATCCGGATTACATTCAGTGTGGTGGCAGGACAATAATCCTGTCGGTTTATACCCAACAATATATTTGAGTTATTTTTTATTAAATGAAAGGATTTATCATGAAAAAACATCTTATTGCAGCCGCGTTTGCAACGCTTATCGCTTCACCTGCCTTTGCGGCCACCGAAACTTATAACATTGACCCAAGCCATACATTCCCGCGCTTTTCTTATGACCATATGGGCATGTCCAAGCAGATTCTGCGTTTTAACAAAACCTCAGGCACTGTACAGCTGGACAAGGAAGCCAAAACCGCTGCCGTTGATATCACGGTAGACATGAAATCCATTGATACCGGTTTTGAACTGTTTGATGAACATATCCAGGGTGAAGATTTTCTGGATACAGGTAAATTTCCAACCGCCACGTTCAAATCCACCAATGTGGTCTTTGAAGGTGATAAGCCGGTCAGCATCGACGGTGACCTGACCATCAAGGGCATTACCAAACCGGTAACCCTTACCATCACTTCTTTTGTCAATATGCCTCATCCCATGTTGAATAAAGATGCCATTGGTGCCAACGCCACCGCCGTCATCAAGCGGACCGAATTCAATGCCGGTAAGTTTGCACCCGGCGTGGGTGATGAAGTTACACTGGATATCGCATTGGAAGCCGTCAAGCAATAATCGGATTATTTGAATCATGCCCGATATGATTTTCATATCGGGTCGTTGCAAATCATTCCTTGCTGGCACACATAACAAGCGGGCTCTTTAACTGGGCCCGTATATTTGCCAGGATGTATTCGGATTGATGGCTGTTTATTTTTTCCACAGGAGTTTTACATGTCGGATTTATCGGATTTCCCCATTACCAAACGTTGGCCCGCCCAGCATCCTGACCGTTTGCAACTGTATTCATTGGCCACTCCCAACGGGGTCAAGGTGTCAATCATGCTGGAAGAAATCGGTTTGCCTTATGAGGCTCATTACGTGGATTTTGGAGAAAACGAAAGCCATACACCTGAATTTTTGTCATTGAATCCCAACGGCAAGATTCCGGCCATTCTGGATCCGAATGGTCCTGGTGGTAAACCCCTCCCCCTGTTTGAGTCAGGTGCGATTTTGCAATACCTGGCTGAAAAATCGGGTAAATTGCTGCCCACAGAGCCTGCCCTGCGTTACGAAACTATCCAGTGGGTGCATTGGCAGATGGGCGGTGTAGGTCCCATGTTTGGGCAACTGGGCTTCTTTTACAAATTTGCGGGCAAGGAATATGAAGACAAACGTCCTTTGGAACGATATCGTGCCGAATCCAAGCGTTTGCTGGGTGTGCTGAATACGCGCCTTGAAGGCCGGGATTGGGTCATGGGCAATGAGTATACGATTGCCGATATTGCCTTGCTGGGTTGGGTGCGTAACCTGATTGGTTTTTATGAAGCCAGGGAACTGGTTGATTTTGACAGTTTTGGCAATGTGGCCAAATGGTTGGAGCGTGGCCTGGCCAGACCGGCTGTACAGCGCGGACTGGAAATTCCAGTTAAAGCTTAAATGTTTTAAAGTATTTAAAAAAACCCGGATGGTATCAAGTCCGGGTTTTTTTGTTGGATTAGAATCGGTAGCCAACACCCACGGTAGCTACCCATGGATCAATTTTGGCAGTTCCAATGCGTTGTCCGTCAAGTTTGACTTTGGAGTCTATATCGATATAACGCAAATCGGCATTCATGAACCAGCGTTCGCTTAAGCGGATATCGACACCCACCTGTGCGGCAAGACCCCATGAATCTTCAAGCTTAAGCTTTTTGAAACCCAGGTCTTTGAGTGCACCCTGGGGTTTTGTATCGAAGAATTTTGTATAATTCAAGCCTAAACCAACGTAGGGCTGGATATCTGAGTCAGGGAGAAAGTGCCATTGGACGCTAAGGGTTGGAGGCAGATGTTTTGTTTTGCCAATTTTTCCGATATCGCCTCCCAGGTCTGGGGCATCACCATAAATTTTGTGGCTGAACGGCGTTGCTGCCAGTAATTCTATACCGACATTTTTCGTGGCCATGTAAGTCAGGCTAATGCTGGGTTGCATGTTGTTGCTAACGTTTAAATCTATACCATTTGGAACCAGGGCCTTGCCTACGGTGCCGTTATTGGACTTTGGCATGACACCGGTAACGCCTGCCTTGACAAGCCAGTCGCCGGCTTCGTGAGCCAGGGCAGGTGTAGCGGCAAAAATACCCATGGCCACTAAACAACCGGTTACTACTTTAGGTGTGAACTGCATCAGATTTCTCCACAAACAGATAAAAATTACATTAGGCTCTAGATTGATGCAAAAGGTAACTATTTGTTTTGAGCCATATCAAATTTTGTAATGGAGCTGAAACAATATATTGTTCGAAATCAAATGTTGCTGCGATTCCACCCTTATTTTTTGAGAAAACCAAGCCATTTATCCAGGGATGGCATGCCCTTTATGGTTTGCGTACTGTATTCCGGGTCGGGCAAACGCTCAAGCGTCGGGTGAGATTGCACGTATTTGAGGAAACTGTCTGCATAGGGCAGAAAAGTATCTTCACGGGCAATCTCTGGTGCCGTGGCAAAGTGCTGATAGCCATCCTTGCCATCTGCCAGAAAATCAATGGTTATCACTTTGTAAGTGCTTTCCGGATTCAGGGCCACCCAGGAACCGTCTTCCTGCCGGGTTTGCAAATTAGTCAGCCGATTCTGCTTTGGTGCCATCAGGTCAAGATCCCAACGCAAGCCAGCTGCATAAGGGTATGAACCGGTATTGCCGGCAAGCACCGAGTCAATGGCATCTTCCAGCACTTTTTTGAGATCATGGCCTTTCATGGTTAGTCTGACCAGCATGTTTCTGAATGGCAGAACAGTGTAAATATCTCCAACCGTTATCGGTCCTGCCGCAATATCCGTGCGGACGCCACCGCCATTTTGAATCGCGATATCGGCTCCACCAAAATGTTTCCCCTGCATTAGAAAGGCATGGGCGACCAATTGCTGCATATCTCCGCCATGAGGATTGGGATGTTGCCTGACATCACAGCCAGCCAGTTTTGAGTTGCCAGCCCCGGCCAGGCCAGGGAATCGGCGACTGCAAATATCGTAAGGGGCTGTGCCAACCGGTTGGCTGGCAAATGCCAGCAGTTTTTCACGATGCGGTTCAAGCACTGACTGTGCGCTGGCAGCCGGTTCAATGGGCATGATTTCTGTTTGTGCAGCCAAATCGGCCAGAATGGCTTGTTGTTCCTGGACGTTGACGGGATTTCCCTTGCGATTGAAATCGGTACCGATGAGTACATGTGCTTGTCCCTGGCAATCACTGACGTTACCATCTGCATCAAAACGAACATTGAGTTCACCGACTACTGAACTGTACTGCCAGGCCTGCACCAGACAAACCGGCTGATGATCGGCATTGACAAGTCGTGTGGGGTAAGGTCCCTTGGGTTCCAGACCATAATCATCCAATGCTTTGCTGCCCAGTAAGGTATGGGAATCGCCACCTATAATCACATCGACCCCCGATAATTGCTGTGCCAGTTTTTGTTCGGCAGCATAACCCAGGTGGGCCAGCACGATAATCCGGTTAATGCCTTGCTCAGTCAGCCGGTTAATTTCATTTTGCACCGCTTCAAGTTCATCACTCAGGATCGTGCCCGCATCAGGACGTGAGGCGTTTTGAGTTTTATAGGCAGTGGTTACACCCACGATACCGATTTTATGGCCGCCACGTTCCAGCACAATGGATGGTTTGATGACGTTGCCGCCCAGTGGCGAATTGGGACCAGGCTTAAGATTGCTGGAAAGCAGTGGTGTCTGGCAGTTTGGATGACTCCCGAGCATTTCGATAAAGTTGAATAATGCCAGATCACCCAGGTCCAGTTCGTGATTACCAACGGTCATTGCATCAAAACAGACGGTATTCATCAGGTCGGCATCGGCCTGCCCCGCTGACAGGCTATGGTAAAGCGTGCCGGTTGTGGCATCACCGGCATGCAGCTTCAGAACATTTTCCTTGTTTTGGGCCAGTGATTCAAAAGCAGCGGTTACTCTTGCGAATCCACCCATGCTGACTGAAACCGGTTCACGTTGAGGTTGTTTACCTGTCTTTAATAACAGGCTGCCAGGATAGTCATCCAGATTGGAGTGGTGGTCATTGATATGCAGAATAGTCAGTTCATTGGCGTTTGAAACAGGAGTCGGGGTTTGCCCAATAGCAATACCCGAACAGCATAGACCCAGAATGAATACGAATGACTTGTGCAATTTCATGACTTTACCTTTAGATATGCTACGGAATATGCTAGCAGAAAGCCAGGCATGGAACGTCAGCAAAATAAAAAAAACTGAAATGTTATACTCATAACAATAAATTTCGACTATTAAGAGTATCCGATAATGAGCAGGAAAAAAGTCCCCATCAATACGCAGGAAGATATCGCCAAAGCCCGAGAAGCCGCAAGGTTGGCTGCAGATGTCCTGCACATGATTGCACCTTACGTTCAGGCAGGTATTACCACCGAAGAACTGGACCGGATTTGTCACGATTATATTGTTGATGTACAGAAGGCCATTCCAGCCAACGTGGGGTATTGCGGGTTTACCAAAACCATTTGCGCATCGGTCAATCACGTCATTTGTCATGGCATTCCCTCACCAGGCAAGGTACTCAAGAACGGTGACATCATCAATATTGACGTTGCCGTGATTAAAGATGGCTGGTATGGTGATACCAGTCGCATGTATTTTGTGGGTCCGCCCAGTACCTTGGCCCGTCGTCTGGTTTACACAACGTATGAAGCCATGCGCGCCGGTATCATGCAGGTTCGTCCCGGTGCTACCCTTGGTGATATTGGCCATGCCATCCAGACCGTTGCCCACCGGGAAGGTTTTAGTGTGGTACGTGAGTATTGCGGACATGGTATTGGCAAAATTTACCACGATGAACCACAGGTGCTTCATTATGGCAGTCCTGGTCAGGGCCTGAAACTTGAACCGGGCATGATGTTTACCATCGAACCCATGATTAATGCCGGTAAAAGACATTGCAAGCAACTGGCGGATGGCTGGACGGTTATTACCAAAGACCGCTCCCTGTCGGCCCAGTGGGAACATATGGTGGTGGTGACTGAAGATGGTTTTGAAGTACTGACCCAATGGCCCGAGCACATGCCTGAATATCCCACGATTCCGTGATGAAAAAATCTTGTATGCTATAGCCAGTGTTGGTTATGGCATGCAAGATGGTGTGATTTTTGCCTGGCATCGTACCCGTTTTTTGATGTGGTGGCTTCTGGTTTAAAAAAATGGCCTTGGTGAGTTATGTGTTATCGGGTCTTTTGACATGGTCCTTTGACCGGTAAAAATCAATCTGGAAACTGCCAGGTTGTTCAAACCCGACGTGATGGGCAGAGTCGGGGGCAATCACGATTTCCTCACCGGCATTCAGGACAACGTCTGTGGACGGTTCTGTTTCATAGGTAAAACGCAATGTTCCGCTAATCACCCGTAATAATCCATAGGTACCCGTTTTGACGGAATGACTGGTTTTTAATTTTTCCGGCAAGGTATCCGGTGTGAAAACGGGTGATTGGCTGTAGCATTCCAGCCCTGGTGGCAGGGTATCAGGTAGTGTCATAACAGTTTTCTCCTTGAAAGCACTTTATAAAATGACTTTACCTCATATCAAACAGCTCTTGATGGAAATCGTCTTCAGACAGACCTTTTTCCAGCATACCTTCTTTTAGCGATTTTCCAAAACCTGCGGGGCCACAAAACCAGATGTCGGCGGTTTGCCAGTTTGGTATGATGTTGCAAAGCCGGTCGGCATTAAGTCGTGCATCTTTGCCCGAGACAATGACATGCAAGGTCACTTTTGCCTTTTCCGCGAGTTGCCTTAGTCTTTCAATAAAATCTTCCTGTGGTGCGCTGGTACTGTAAAACAAATGGATCGTCCGGCTATGATTTTCAGCGCCCAATTTTTGCATGTGGGCAATAAATGGGGTAATGCCAATGCCGCCCCCTACCCAAATCTGGTTGGGTTTGTCACCTTTGAACTTGAATAAACCATAAGGGCCTTCCACACTGGCCAAATCTCCTTGTTTAAGGGTTGTTGGCATGAGGTTGGTGTAGTCGCCCAACCCCTTTACCATAAAGCTGATACGGCCGTCATTGTTCCAGGCAGAAGATAATGTAAACGGATGCGCGCCTTCATCTTTATCAAATGTGACAAAAGCAAATTGACCGGTGTGGTGGCCTGGCCAATAACTTAATAAGTTGATGTCTATTTTGAGTACCCGGTTATCCTTAAAGTATTCCAGGTGGCTGATTTCGCCGACCGCTTTACGGTGATGGCCTACTTTTCTGGATAGGGAAATGATGGCGGCACCAGTACCCCCGAGCATGAGAAGCAGCATGACAGGCCCGATGGGTTCCCGCCAGTAATAAAAAGGCATCAGCACCACAGAGTGAAATACAAGAAACAGGTAAACAATAGGCAGCAATCGATGTGTTTTGAAAAAATGCTTATAGGGAAATTTTTTAATCAGAGCCAGAGAAATCAATATGACAACGGCATAAAATGCCCATTCCCCAATGCTTTCAGCCAGGCCACGCTGCGATTGGAAATAGCTGAAAATGGCATTTGCCGGTTCGGCTCTTGGTCCACGGACGGGACGTGCAAGCATGCCCCAACCTACCAGCCATTTGGGTACGTTCACCAGAAGCCAGTGCATAATGGATATAACAAGCCCTGTAATGCCAAGCCATTTATGCAGGCGATAGGTTTTATCCAGACCGCCGGTTAAAGGCTCCAGAAAAACGGGACGCAAAGCCAGGATCATGGCAATGCTCATGGTACCTATGCCAATAATGCCGGTGTGACTCAACAAAGACGACCGAATGGCAAAAAATTGCTTGCTTTGCGAAAGAATGGTGTCAGCCATCAGCCAGAGTAATGTCAGTATTACCAGAATGGCGAAAAATGAAATTTTGATCTTCTTCATGGTTTGACCCTTGCATTTGCCGACACAGGAAATAGGAGTGAAAATATTTCGATTACATCAGTGTAACTTTATGTTAATACTAACTGAATCAGTATTCATTGTTGTTTTTAATTTAGCGCTGATTTCTAAAATGTGAGTGATAGAAATCAAGGGTCAATGTTATTGCCATATTTACTGGTTTCATTGCGTTTCAATTGGGAAAATAGTTGTTTTGTGAATAGATGCCCCAAGATGTTTTTCGCAAAAAAGAAACCCCCCGAACCTGAAAAAGGTTTGGGGAGTTATTCAGTTCAAGAGCTGTATTTTATAGGATATTGCCAACCATTCAGATGTGTGATCACAGAAAACCGGGTTGTCCTTTGGCCGGGTCTGTTTCACGGGCGGCCTGGGCATCGGCCACGGTCATTCCTAATGCTTTGGCCACACCC
This sequence comes from Advenella alkanexedens, assembly GCF_019132845.1. Classification (GTDB taxonomy): domain Bacteria; phylum Pseudomonadota; class Gammaproteobacteria; order Burkholderiales; family Burkholderiaceae_B; genus Advenella; species Advenella alkanexedens. The sequence continues at coordinate 228,217 of NZ_JAHSPR010000003.1, forward strand.
TCACCATACGCCGGGTCACAGGCATAGCAGTTACGGATGTGGCGGTATTTGATGAAATCAAGCGCATCACCCATGGCTGCTGCCGTGTTGTTGAACAGGGCCTGTTTTTGTGTATCGTTCATTAAATTGAACAGGGCACGTGGCTGGCTGAAGTAATCAGCATCATCCTCGCGGTAATTCCAATAATCGGCATCACCGTTGATTTTCAGTGGTGGTTCTTTGTACTCGGGCTGGGCTTGCCATTGATGGAAGCTGTTGGGCTCGTAGTGTGGCAAATCACCATAGTTGCCATCAACGCGGCCAATACCGTCACGGTGGTTGGAGTGGACCGGGCAACGGGCCTGGTTGACTGGGATTTGCTGATAGTTGGTGCCCAAACGGTAACGCTGTGCATCGGCATAGTTGAACAGACGTGCCTGCAGCATTTTATCGGGTGAAACACCAATACCGGGTACCAGGTTGCTAGGTGCAAAGGCAGATTGTTCAACATCCATGAAGAAGTTGTCGGGGTTGCGGTTAAGTTCAAATTCGCCCACTTCAATCAACGGGTAATCACCATGTGGCCAGACTTTGGTCAGATCAAACGGATGATAGGGTACTTTCTCGGCATCGGTTTCGGGCATGATCTGAACACACATTTTCCATTTCGGAAAATCACCATTTTCGATGGCGTAGAACAGGTCACGCTGGCTGCTTTCGCGGTCTTTGCCAATCAGGGCTTCGGCTTCGGCATCGGTCAGGTTTTGAATGCCCTGTTGTGTAAGGAAATGGAATTTTACCCAGAAACGTTCGTTTTGCGCATTGATGAAGCTGTAGGTATGGCTGCCAAAGCCGTGCATGTGACGGTAAGATTTGGGGATACCGCGGTCAGACATCACAATGGTTACCTGGTGCAAAGATTCGGGCAGCAGGGTCCAGAAGTCCCAGTTATAGGTGGCATTACGCAAATTGGTGCGCGGGTCGCGTTTTACGGCTTTGTTCAGATCGGGGAAATTACGAGGATCACGGAAGAAAAACACAGGTGTGTTGTTACCCACCATATCCCAGTTACCTTCTTCGGTATAAAACTTCAGGGCAAAACCACGGATATCGCGTTCAGCATCAGCGGCGCCGCGCTCACCGGCAACCGTTGTGAAACGGGCAAACATTTCGGTTTTTTTACCGACTTCAGAGAAAATCTTGGCACGTGTATATTTGGTAATATCATTGGTAACGGTGAAAGTACCAAATGCACCAGAACCTTTGGCATGCATGCGACGCTCAGGAATCACTTCACGGACAAAATTGCCCAGTTTTTCATGCAACCAAACGTCTTGGGACAACAGGGGGCCACGTGGGCCGGCGGTTAAGCTGTTCTGGTTATCGGGTACCGGTGCACCAAAATCAGTCGTCAGGTGAGTAACAGGGCATTTTTTGATATCTTGGCTCATTGCATTTCTCCAATGGTAAGGGGGGGTTTCCGGAGTTTCGGAAACGTTTGATGATTCAAATATAGCACATATTTATCAAAAATGAAGTTGCAATAATTTATTGCTATTATAGGTATAATATATCTATCCTTTTATTTAATATAAAAAATTTATTTTACGGGTATATGAATCTTAATTAGCTAAATGTAACCCGCCATCCATCATCCTTGGTTTTCCATATCATTTTGATTTTATTGTATCAGCGGGTTGCACTATCGGTCACCATTACCCATAAGCAGATCAGTTTTTACCATGCTTAACTATTTCAACAGGTATCGCTGTAACATTTGTCGTCCATACTGGCTTAAACTGGACATTATTCTTATCGTTTGTGTTGAAAGGGAAATTTGAAATGACAAAAACAGGATTGACTATTTTGCTTGCTTCTTTTTTTGCTGTTGGCTGTGCCAGTAACCCTGCCCGGGACACCCAGGCTCCTGATAGGCATACTGCTGAAATCGCGCTGGATTGGAGCGGTACTTATGGCGGTGTTTTCCCTTGTGCCGACTGTGAGCAGATCCAGGTACAACTGGAATTGCTTCCCAATAAAACCTATAAACTAAGGCAGGAATACGTCACCAATCGTCCCGGTAACAGGGTTTTTGAAACCAATGGCAAATTTGAATTCGACCAAAACAACCCTTCGTTAATCCGTTTGGATGACAAGGCTGACAACAGCGTTTATTTTGTCGGGGAAGGCTATATTGAAGCAAGAGACAGGCAAACCGGCCAGCCCATGTCTACCAAGCTGAATTACAAATTAATCAAAAAATAAATGTATTCCAGCGCTTGGCGCACGCCTTAAGTAGCTGGCGTGCGCCTGTGATTGTCTTTTTTTATGCATCATTTATTATGGCAATGTCAGTACTCCCTTACTGTGCAAATCAGCGAGTTCTTCATCGCTTAGTGCAAGCAGCCGGGTAAGAACTTCACGTGTTCCTTCACCCAATTGTGGTGGTGCATGACGGACGGGAAGGCGTTGTCCGTTCAAGCGGTAAGGAGGAGCAAAAACATGAGTGCTGCCGGCATCCGGATGAGGCATTTTCTCAATCAGGCCACCCTGTCTGGATCGTTCACTGGTTAGTGCTTCATACAAACCGGCCACTTCGCCGCATGGAATACCACAGTCGGTCATGCGGTCCAGTAACTGTTTACGCGGGTATTTCTTGATGGCTTCAACCAAAAGCGGTTGCAGCTCCTCTCTGTACTTGGCCCGTTCCACATTGGAAATAAAGCGGGGGTCTTCAGCCAGTGCCGGGCATTCAATAACCTGGTTACAGAATTTGAAAAATTGTGCATTGTTACCGACCGCAATGATCAAGGGACCGTCAGCGGCTTCAAACATGCCATAAGGCATGATGGAGGGGTGCTCATTACCATAGCGTGGCGGATCTTTCTCCATCAACAGGGCATCCAATCCGTAATAACCGGTAACCATGATGCCGCAATCATATAAAGCAAGTTCAATAAGCCGGCCCAGGCCGGTTTTGCCACGCTTATACAGGGCGGCTAACACGGCCTGGGCCGCGTACATGCCAGTCATCATGTCCACAACCGCCACCCCGAACTTGAGTGGAGGCTGGGTGGCTTCTCCGTTCAGGGCCATTAAACCGCTCTCTCCCTGGATCACAAGATCGTAGCCGGGTCTTTTTGCCTCTGGACCGCGGGTATCATAACCGGCAATGGCGCAATAAATCAGGTCGGGTTTAATGGCTTTAAGCTGTTCATAGCCAAGTCCCAGTTTTTCAGCGCCACCTGTTTTAAAGTTATGAATGACAACATCAAACGAAGGCAGCAGCTTGTAAATAAGTTGTATTCCTTCCTGGCTTTGCAGGTCTATGGTGATTGAACGCTTGTTGCGGTTCATGCTGTTGTAATAGGTCGTTTCGGTTTTACCAATACGCATCCCCCAATCGCGTGTATCATCGCCACGGGCTGGATGTTCCACCTTGACTACTTCGGCGCCAAAATCGGCCAGTACCTGACCGCAAAGTGGCCCTGCAAAAACCCGGGAAAGGTCCAGTACGCGTATATCATCCAGTGGAAAATCTATATTTGCCGAAAGATTTGAGGTTACCACTCTTATTCTCCATCTAAAATCTGAATTTAAAAATTATCAGGGACCAGTTCTTATTGGCCTGAAGCCAGTTTTGCATTTAACCGATCAGCTTTGCAACAAGTTCATTCGAAGAAGTCACTTTAAATTTGCGCATAAGTCTTGCCCGATGGGCATCAACGGTACGGTAACCAATACCAAGCAGCTTGCCAATTTCCTTGCTGCTTTTTCCTGCCACAAGAAACTGGGCTATTTCACGTTCACGGGCTGTCAATTCAGTCGTAATCTGCCTTTTTTCTGAAATATCCTCAAACACCCATACTGCTGCAGAAAACGGATCGTTCCTGTTAATGGCCTGCCCGCTTACATGACACCAGAATAACTGTCCGTTATTGCGTTTCATGATGCGATCATCGGAATAACGCCCTTCACTTCGCATAACCATCAGAGCACGGTCACCGATATGCTCAAATTCGGTGGCAGAGGGATACAAAGTGATCAGAGATTTTCCTTTCAGTGCTTCGGATGCATAACCGAACATGTTGGAAAATGCCCGGTTGCATGACTGCACATAGCGATTGCGGGATACCAGCAAACCAACCGGCGCCATATCAAAAGCCAGTAACAAATCATCCTGGGTAGCGGGAGATAAAAGGGGTTTTGTCTCCATCATTAAGCATCCTTTATCGGGTAAACCCTTGCGTAATCAAGCAACTATCAGTATGAGTAAGTATCGGGCATTATAACCATAACCTGATAAAGATAAAAAAGCATAAGGAGGCATAACGTGACTGTATCTATCGTGGGCTGGTCCCATCTCCCATTTGGCCGTCTTGACAATCTCGGCCTTGAAAAACTTATTCTGGAGCGGGTACGATGAATCTTGCACTGTATCTTCAACGCACGGCCACAGCCAATCCCAATGCGCCAGCAGTTTACTCGGGCACACAGTTGCAATTGAATTATGGTGAACTGTTGCAAAGAACCACTGCTCTGGCCGGTTATTTGAAGCATGCGTTTGGTGTGAAACCCGGAGACAGGGTTGCCATTTATGCCGCCAACTGCGTTGAGTATCTTGAAATCCTGCATGCTATTTTATGGATCGGTGCGGTATCCGTGCCTGTCAATTATAAGCTTCACAACAAAGAGCTGGACTATGTACTGGCTGATTGTGAAGCGCGGGTATTAATCGTGTCGCAAGCCTTGTCTGCCTGCACTGACAATCTGGCAAACCCGCCGGCACATATTCTGATTCCGGGCAGCCCTGAATACGGACAAGCCCTGCAACATGCCGGTGCCCCCATGTATGATTGCGGGCCTGACGAGCTGGCCTCCCTGTTCTACACCTCGGGCACAACCGGTCGCCCCAAAGGCGTTATGCAAAGCCATGGCAACCTGCAGGCCATGACCGTCTCCTATCTGACCGATGTGGATACCTCAGACCCTGCCGATGTCATGGTTTATGCCGCACCCATGTCCCATGGTGCCGGTTTGTACAACTATGTTCATATGCTTAGCGGTGCCCGCCATTTGGTACCGTTATCCGGTGGTTTTGAACCGGCAGAGCTGGCAGAACTGGCTGCATCAATGGGACGGCTGACATTCTTTGCCGCGCCCACCATGGTCAAGCGCTTGCTGGATTATGTGATTGACAGCGGTGCTGATGTTTCGGGTTTCAAAACCATTGTGTATGGTGGTGGCCCCATGTATGTTGAAGACATCCAGCAAGCCTTACCGGTTTTTGGTCCACGTTTTGTACAGATTTACGGACAGGGGGAATGTCCCATGGCCATCACGGCACTGGCCCGTCATCACCTGGCAGATGCGACACATCCCAACTGGAAAGAACGCATTGCTTCAGTGGGTCTGCCACAATCCATGGTGGACGTCCGGGTCATCAATGCTAAGGGCGCGCCCTTGGATGCAGGAGAAATTGGTGAAGTGGCCGTACGGGGAGCACCAGTCATGCAGGGTTACTGGCGTAATGAAGCGGCCACACAGAAAACACTGCGCGATGGTTGGTTACTGACCGGTGATACCGGTTTTCTGGACAGAAACGGTTTCCTTACCCTGCACGACCGCTCCAAAGACCTGATTATTTCTGGTGGTTCCAATATTTACCCTCGTGAAGTGGAAGAGGTGTTGCTAACGCATGCGAATGTATCAGAGGTTGCGGTCGTGGGCCAATTAGATGCCGAATGGGGGGAAGTGCCTGTGGCTTTTGTGGTGACACGCAAAGGCTGCACCGTTGAAGAAAGCGAGCTGGACCGGTTGTGCCTGGATAATCTGGCTCGTTTTAAACGGCCCAAACATTATCATATAATTTCTGCCTTGCCCAAAAACAGTTATGGCAAGGTTTTAAAGACTGAGCTGCGGCAACGGCTTTCGACCATAAATATTTAAAAATACAGATTATATTGCGCATATTAATTTTACAAATTTTAGTGCGTAATATAAATATACTTTCCGAAAATCAATCGCAAGATATCAACGTAATATTTTTGCCCTAACTTCTTCGGGAAGCGAAAAAGAAGCGACCTGTTCATTTGTTAACCCAATTGTCTGCGGGTGCGGCAAAGACACTATTGATGTGTCACCAAAAGTCTGGAGAAGCATCTTGAAAGTGCTGCCATTACTACCTGGTTTAGAACGTACAATTTGGGCATTACCAGGCCTTGGCCCAAGAATTGTCTCAACACGCTTACGTAACCGGATATCGTTCAATGCTTCAATTAATTGACTACCTACAAAAATAATCACCGATGGGCGCCGCTGTTCGATGAGCTCCAAAATACCGTCAGCATCGTTAACCAAGGTTTCAAAATTGATTTTTTCGTGGCTATCAACACTTCGTGTCTGTGTGTCCGACCAGTTGGTTTGCCAAAAAGCGCGCTCACGAGGGCCTTCTTTACCAGGCTGCGTTTCCAGCTGAATTCCCCAACCGGACAACCAATTCAATACACGAGTGCGAAAGCGGGTGTTATTGATCGTTTCATCAGAAAAAAAAGATAAGGGCTCTGGCGCTTTTGTTTTACCTTGCGCATCCAAAGCCTCTTCTTCAGCCGAATACCCAAAATTAATGCCACAAACCATAATACCGCCGCTAAGATTCTCAGGGTAGTCCTTGGTAATTACGTGATGGGAAGCCATATTTCACTCCTTTTTGCTGGATTAATTTGTTAGGTTAAACCATATGACTATCAGTAGTCATTATTTTTAATAAAGCAATGTCAAATATTGACGATTCAAGACCGTTGATTAACGGTCGACCCACGTATTCATATAAAAAACGGCTACCTTTTCAGGCAGCCGCTTAATGTCCCAAAACCTCGTTAGCCAACTTATTTATAAAACCTGGCCAACTATTCCCGAAACTAACAAATATTAAATATCCAGGTTAGCCGCCATCAGCGCATTGGTTTCAATGAACTCCCTGCGCGGTTCCACCTGGTCGCCCATAAGGGTTGTAAACACATTGTCAGCCGCAATCGCATCTTCAATCTTGACGCGCAGCAGACGACGTGCCGAAGGATCCATGGTGGTTTCCCACAACTGCTCGGGATTCATTTCACCCAGACCTTTATAGCGCTGTTTGGTTACCACGCGTTCGGCCTCGCTGCGCAGCCATTGAACGGCCTCACGGAAATCGTTCACATACTGCTCTTTGCGGCGCTCACCTTCTCCACGATACACAAGCGCACCTTCGCCAACCAGCCCTGACAGGGTCTCGGCTGAACGGGACAAGACGGCATAATCCTTGCTACCCATGAATTCCTGGTTAAACACACACACACGAACGTTACCATGATGAATGCGTTTGAGAACCAAACGGTGTTTATCCAGCTCAGCATCATATTCCGCTTCTACGGTAACAGCATGTGGCATGGCCGGGTCAAACAGGGCCTCTTGCAGGTCACGGGCCGATTTCGCAGCGTTTTCCGCGTTATCCAGATTAATCTGGACCCCTTCAGCAATGGCTGACAGGGCAGCAGCGTCCATGATGCGGGACAGGCGCTCGATCACTTGGTCGACCGAGACATAAAGCTGAACCTGTGTTTCAAGATCCTCGCCGGTAATGGGCTCTGCGCCTTGATGTGGAATCAGGCCGGCATCTTTAAGGGCAACCCGCTGCATGAATTCGGCTTCTTCGGCTGCATCTTTCAGATAGCGTTCTTCGCGTCCAAATTTGACCTTGTATAATGGTGGCTGGGCAATATATACATAACCGCCTTCAACCAGTTCGGGCATTTGACGATACAGCAGCGTTAACAGCAAGGTACGGATGTGCGCGCCGTCAACGTCCGCGTCGGTCATGATGATGATGCGGTGATAACGCAGTTTGTCGATATTGAAATCGGGGCCAATGCTGGTACCCAGTGCCGTAATGAGGGTGGTAATGGCCTCGCTGGCGATTAATTTGTCGAAACGGGCCTTTTCCACGTTCAGCACCTTACCGCGTAGGGGAAGAATGGCCTGGAACTTACGGTCACGACCCTGTTTGGCTGAACCGCCCGCAGAATCACCCTCGACAATATACAGTTCAGATTTTGCCGGGTCTTTTTCCTGGCAGTCGGCCAGCTTACCGGGCAGGCCGGCACCTTCCAGCACACTTTTACGGCGTGTCATTTCACGTGCTTTACGGGCCGCTTCCCGGGCGCGGGCCGCTTCCACAATCTTGGCGCAAATGGCCTTGGCATCATTGGGATTTTCCAGCAGCCAGGTTTCAAGCGTACGTGAAACCGCTTCTTCGACGGCCGGACGCACTTCACTGGAGACCAGCTTGTCTTTGGTCTGGCTGCTGAACTTGGGTTCGGGCACCTTGACCGATAACACACAGGTCAGGCCTTCACGCATGTCATCACCGGTGGTGTCAACCTTGGCTTTTTTGGCCATTTCATTATCGGCAATGTATTTGTTCAGGCTGCGGGTCATGGCAGCGCGCAAACCGGTTAAATGGGTACCGCCATCACGTTGGGGGATGTTGTTGGTAAAGCAAAGGACGCTTTCACCGTAGCTGTCGTTCCATTGCATGGCAACGTCAACCGTAATGGGGGTGCCACCGGCATCTGATTCGGTAGATACATTGAAGACATTGCTGTGCAAGACGGTTTTTGTACGGTTGATGTATTCAACAAAACCCTTTACCCCACCTGAAAACGCAAAATCCTCTTCTTTGCCCTGGCGCTCGTCAACCAGACGAATCTTGACGCCATTATTCAGGAACGACAGTTCACGCAGGCGCTTGGAGAGGATTTCGTAGTGGTATTCGACATTGTCAAAAATGGTGCTGTCTGCCAGATAGTGTACTTTGGTACCGGTTTTGTCGGTGGTACCAACCACTTTCAGGGGCTCAACCCGTTCACCACGATTGAATTCAATCTGGTGAACCTGGCCATTACGACGAATGGTCAGGCGCAACCATTCTGACAGGGCGTTCACGCATGAGACCCCCACACCATGCAAACCACCGGACACCTTGTAGGAGTTCTGGTCAAATTTACCACCGGCATGCAATTCGGTCATCACGATTTCAGCGGCACTGCGATGGAACTCGTCTTCTTTGTGAATGTCGGTGGGAATGCCGCGACCATTATCGGTAACGGAAATCGAGTTGTCGGTATGAATGGTGACAACGATATCATCACAATAGCCAGCCAGGGCTTCGTCAATGGCATTATCGACAACTTCGAACACCATGTGGTGAAGACCTGTGCCATCGGATGTGTCTCCAATATACATGCCGGGACGTTTGCGGACAGCCTCAAGGCCCTTGAGCATTTTGATGGATTCGGCACCGTAACCTTGATTCGGGGTGTTCGGAGTATTTTCAGACATAATGGAATAACGCTTTTAAAAATCTTGATCGACTGCTGGGAACAGGAAAATATCCGGCCATGACAAGGCCGGAACTTTGATAATGGCCTGATTAAATGCGCATTGGCATAACAACGTATTTGAACTCTGTTTCCTCGGGCAGGCTGATAAGTGCGGATGCATTGACATCCGGCTTGACAGACCAGGTGATTTCTTCGGTTTTTGCCATGGCCAGGACATCCAGCAAATAGCTCACGTTGAAACCAACATCAATGGGTTCAAATTCATAATTTACTTCAATTTCTTCCCTTGCCTCTTCCTGCTCGGCATTGGAGGATGAGATTTGCAGCAGATTGTTTTCAAGATGCAGCTTGACACCCTTGAGCTTGTCAGTCGTTAGAATGGCTGCACGTTGCAGACTGCTTTGCAAGGCTTCACGATTGATATTGAAACTACGGGTATAGTCGGTTGGAATGACCCGTTTGAAATCGGGAAATTTACCCTCCACCAGCTTGGAAATGAGTTCCACATCACCAAAAGTGAAACGGATCTGGCCAGCCGCCAGGTCTATGGTAACGGGCTCATCGCTTTCATCCAGCAGACGCTGCATTTCAAGAACGGTTTTACGTGGGACAATAACCTCGTGACGCTCGCCAATGCTTTCAACCGCTTCGGCCGCATGGGCCAGGCGGTGACCATCGGTGGCGACGGTGCGAACCATACCCTCCTCAAACACCATGAGCATGCCATTCAGATAATAGCGGATGTCCTGCTGGGCCATGGCAAAGTGCACCATATTAAACAGCTTGCGCAAGGTTCTTTGTGGCATGGACAGGCTCAGGTTCCAGCTTTCGGGCTGTGCAACCGTTGGGTATTCGGCACCGTCCAGTGTTTGCAGGGCAAAGCGGCTTTTGCCGGCATTGACGGTCATTTTTCCATCGTTCAGGCCCAGCTTGACTTCTCCGGTGTTGGGCAGAGCCCGCAAGATATCCAGCAATTTACGTGCGGCAACCGTCGTGGATTCCACATCATCACCTACGCCAAAGTCGGCATGTGTAGTGATTTGGACCTCAAGATCGGTTGCAATGAATGCAACACGGTTACCTTCTTTTCGCAACAGGATATTTGCCAGAATGGGCATGGTATGCCTGCGTTCAACAATACCGGCCACTGTCGACAGCGGCTTGAGTACAGCATCTCGGGTAGCTTGTAGCAATTGCATGATTATCCTTTTAAGGTTTGTTCTAACACGTGTAATTGGTGATTCAACTCTGCATTTTTCACACGTGCTTCGGTTATTTTACGTACGGCATGCAAAACAGTTGTGTGATCCCGTCCACCAAACAGATCGCCAATTTCAGGCAGGCTTTTCTGGGTCAGCTCTTTGGCCAGATACATGGCAATTTGCCTTGGCATTGCGATATTGGCAGGACGCCGTTTTGAATACATTTCCTGAACTTTGATTTTATAAAAATCCGCCACGGTTTTCTGGATATTCTCAACCGTAATCTGACCATTGGAGACAGATAAAAGATCTTTAAGCGCTTCCTTGCAAACTTCAACCGTAAAGGTTTTCAGCCCATGAAAACCGGCATAGGCAGACACTTTACTGAGTGCTCCTTCCAGTTCACGAACGTTGCTGCGCAAATGCTTGGCAATAAAGAACGCGGCTTCCTCTTTCAGGATAATGCCCGGCTTTTCTTCGGCCTTGCGAAGTAAAATGGCCACCCGCATTTCCAGCTCGGGGGGTTCGATATGAACGGTTAAGCCCGAATCAAAACGCGATGTCAGGCGGTTGCTGATATCCTGTAATTCACGCGGATAGGTATCGGATGTGATGATAATTTGCTTGTTTTGCGCCACCATGGTTTCGTACAGGTAGAAAAACTCTTCCTGGGTACGGTCTTTCTTGCGGAAAAACTGGATATCGTCAATCAGCAACAGGTCGAGCGAATGGTAATAGCGCTTGAACTCATCAAAGGTACTGGTGCGGAATGACTTGACCAGATCCGAGTAATATTGATCGGCGTGGATATACCTTACCCGGTTGACCTTGCCCGCCTTGATCAGGGCATTGCCAATGGCATGCATCAGGTGGGTTTTACCCAAACCTGTACTGCCGTAAATAAAAAACGGGTTATAGGCTGAGACGCCCGGTTTATCGACAATTTGTGCCGACGCGGCATTGGCCAGCTGGTTCGAGCGGCCCACCACCAAACTTTCGAAAGTCAGGTTGGGGTTGATATGCGAACGCTTGTAAATGAAGTCTTCGGTTTCAGTATTGCCAAATGAAGCCGGGGTCGGCGTATTGGGCGAAGCGGACTCTATAATGACTTCGGGGCTTGTACCAAACGGTTGGGTACCCGTAACGGGCGCTGCCGGGACTGGTGTAGCCGGTGCGGGTGCCAGTGTTACCGCAGGTGCTGCGGCAGACATGACAGGTGGCACCTGGTTGGCACGCACCAGCTGGAACATGACCCTGACATCAGGGCGGTTGAACCACTGGGATGCCAATTCCTGAATTCGCGCCGTGTAATTGGTTTTGGCCCAGTTCTGCTTGATTGGCGTAGGCGCAGAAATACGCAGCTCTCCCAGTTCTTCATCAAAACCAAGAGGAGCCAGCGGAAGCACCCACGCTTTCATTTGCTCGGGAGGAAGTTCCTGCGCCAATGCCTGGATACAGGATTGCCAAAACTCTTTCATATACGATCTACGATAAAAACATTCTATTTTACCCTGACAAGCAAAAAGTTATCCACAACTTGATTAATTCACGGGAAATTTTCCACAAAGTGCATTCTTTTCAGAAAAAGAACAGATTTTATGTTTTAATTACGGGAATTCAGCCTAAATCATTGACTAATCACCAATTATTTGATGAAATAAAAGGCTTTACAAAATTCTTTACACCGTTTGGGTCATTTTTGGGTATCTTTGATAGTTTCAAATACTGAAAAGGGTCCTGAACAAGCTCTTAGCTCTTTATATTTGGAATTTCCATGAAACGTACATACCAACCATCAGTCACACGCCGTAAACGCACACACGGCTTTCGCGTTCGCATGAAAACACGTGGCGGCCGCGCAGTTATTAACGCACGTCGTGCAAAAGGCCGCAAGCGTTTAGCTGTTTAATCCCAGCTGATTACAATTTAATAATCAGGTTGAACAGAAAGTGTGTTTACTCGTTAAACACATGGTTGTATTTTCTGATCGTCCCGGTTCCTAAGCATGCCAAGCGCCACCTATCCCAAAGCGGCGCGACTGCACCGCCCCTTAGAGTTCACCAATGCCCTGAAAGGCAAACGTGTATCTCGAGGGGCTTTGTTTACGCTTAGCAAAGCCAAACCCGTCTCTCCCCTTCCCGAACCAATCGCCCGATTGGGGCTTGTTATCGCCAAACGGTTTGCCGCCAAAGCCACTACCCGCAATGCCATTAAAAGGGTTGCCCGTGAATCTTTCAGGCACTGCCGCCATGAGTTACCTGCCTGCGATTACGTTATTCGCCTGCATGGCAAGGTTACTCCCTGTACCCTTACCGAACTCAAGATAACCATACGGAAAGAAATCGACACTCATTTTGCAAAGGCCAAATCGGCATGATCAAGAAAATACTCATAGCACCTATCCGGTTCTACCGATATTTTTTAAGTCCCTGGATCGGACGTTCCTGCCGTTTCACGCCCACCTGCTCCGAATACATGATTGAAGCCATTGAAACCCACGGTGCCGCCAAAGGGCTGTATCTGGGTACGCACCGGATCTGTCGCTGTAACCCATGGTGCCGGGGTGGGCATGATCCTGTTCCTCCTGTTTCTGGCCGCTCCTCGCCTGAGAAGAGTCTTTTTCCCAAAGATTTGTTTTAAATTCAGGTGTTATACCCCTAGCTGGGTTAAACTGACGAGCTTTACTAACCGCTTAATAATGATCAGGTTAAATGGATATTAGACGCACCATCCTCTGGATGATTTTTGTATTTTCGGTCTTCGCCATCTGGAATAATTGGCAAACCTATAATGGTCAGCCATCCCTGTTTGGCCAGGCTCCCCAATCCGAAACCACTTCCAATCCGGCCTCAGGTACCCCTGGCGTTCCCAATGCGGCCACGCCTGCCGGTACTGCAAGCACTCCATCAACCGCAGCCCCTGCCGTTGCCTCGGAAAAAATCACCATCACCACCGATGTTTTCAAATTGAATTTTGATTCAATTGGTGCACAGATTGTGTATGCGGAATTGTTGAAGTATCCTTCCACAGAAAACCGTGACCAGCCAATCGTATTGCTGGATAACTCTCCAACCGCAGAATATATTGTACAAAGCGGTCTGGTTGCACCACAGGGAATTAACAAGCGTTACCCCGACCAGAATACCCCCTTCAGAATGGTTTCCACTGAAACCACCATGACCGGTGATACCCTGCCCGTGGTGTTTGAGTCCGAGTCCGACGGCATCAAGGTTACCCGTACCTATACGTTCCATCGCAATTCCTACCGGATCGACGTCAAGGACGAAGTCACCAACACTGCCACCGAGTCTCAGTCACCTTCTCTGTACCTGCAAATTGCCCGTGACAGCCAGGATCCGGCCGGCAGCTCCAGCTTCTACCCCACCTTTACGGGTATGGCCGTGTATTCCGATGAAGAACGCTTCCAGAAAGTGTCCTTTTCTGAAATCGACAAGAAAAATGCCGATTACGTCAAATCGGCAGATGATGGCTGGATCAGTGTCATTCAACACTTCTTTGTGACTGCCTGGGTACCCGAGGAAGGCAAAGAGCGTTATATCGACATGCGCAAGGTTTCCAATTCCCTGTATGCCATCAGTGCGGTAGAGCCATTGGGTAACATTGCACCCAACAGTACGGTTGCCACCCAATCCACCCTGTGGATAGGCCCGCAAGACCAGAAGGCCCTGGCGGCCATTTCTCCTTCCCTGGATCTGGTGGTTGATTATGGCTGGCTAACCATTCTTGCCAAGCCCATGTTCACCTTCATGACCTGGTTGCATTCACTGGTGGGCAACTGGGGCTGGACGATCGTTTTGCTGACCGTCATTATCAAATTGATCCTTTACCCATTGTCGGCCTCCAGCTACCGCTCCATGGCCAAAATGAAAAATGTGGCCCCGCGCATGCAGGCCCTGAAGGAAAAATACGGAGATGATCGCCAGAAGCTGAACACAGCCATGATGGAAATGTACCGTACCGAGAAAATCAACCCCTTGGGCGGCTGCTTCCCGATCCTGATCCAAATCCCGGTCTTCCTGACCCTGTATCGTGTTTTGCTGTCCAGTGTGGAAATGCGTGATGCCGGCTGGATCGGCTGGATTACCGACCTGTCGGCACGTGACCCGTATTTCATCCTGCCAGCCATCATGATGGCCACCATGTTCCTGCAGATCAAGCTGAACCCAACACCGCCTGATCCAATGCAAGCCAGAATCATGATGCTCATGCCGCTGGTATTTGGTGCCATGATGTTCATGTTCCCGGCCGGTCTGGTGCTTTACTGGGTTGTGAACAACATCCTGTCGATTGCCCAGCAATGGTACATTACCCGCAACATGAACAAAGCGGCCAATGACGCCATTCTGACGCACAAGTAATCCCAGTGCAGTCATTTTCCGGTTTGTCTTTCGCTGACAAACCGGAATGAAAACAGGAAACCGCATCTTCGGATGCGGTTTTTTTATGACTTGTTCCAAGTGGCTATCCATCCTAAGAATAGTTGTCATTTTAATGCTTTCAGCCAAATGAAAAGTATGTAAAAATGAAATCTCTATTATCAATAATTACATTCGAGAGGCTCTTTTTTATGTCTGACTGGACTGCTGGTTATGTTGCCGACATTGGCTATACCTATGGCTATTACAGCGAACTCAACCCACTGCGTGTACGTTTGGCTTTTTTAAATGCAGGCCTGGTGCCACCACAAGTGGGAACCGCGTGCGAGCTTGGTTTTGGCCAAGGCATGAGCACAAATATGCATGCCTCGGCCAGTGTCGTTCAGTGGGCAGGTACCGACTTCAACCCGGCACAAGCCAGTTTTGCCCAGGAACTGGCAGGCATCGCCCAGTCAAAGGCACAGCTTTTTGATGAGTCATTTACCCGGTTTTGCAACCGATCCGACTTGCCAGAGTTTGATTACATTGGTCTTCATGGAATCTGGAGCTGGATTAGTGATGAAAACCGTAATGTCATCGTTGATTTTGTGCGCCGTAAGCTGAAAGTGGGCGGCGTACTTTACATTAGCTACAACACGCAACCTGGCTGGGCCGCCATGGTACCCATGCGGGATCTGCTCACCGAGCACGCCGAGGTATTGGGTTCCGACGGTGCGGGTATCATCAGCCGTATTGATAGTGCCCTGACTTTTGCCGAACAATTACTGGCAGCCAACCCTTCTTATGCTCGCGCCAATCCGCAAATCGCCGAACGCATAAAAAGAATCAAAGAACAGGATCGTCATTATGTGGCCCACGAGTATTTCAACCGTGACTGGGAACCCATGGCTTTTGCCAAAATGGCGCAATGGCTGGAACCGGCAAAACTGCAATGGGCCTGTTCAGCCAACTACCTGGATGCGATTGATGCGGTCAACCTGACTACCGAACAACAACAACTGCTGGCCAGCATCCCCGACCCCATGTTTCGCCAAACCACACGTGATTTTTGTGTCAATCAACAATTCCGCAAAGACTATTGGGTCAAGGGGGCACGCCGTCTCAGCCCACTGGAACAAATTGAGGCATTGCGTTCGCAACAGATTATCCTGGTATTGCCAAGAAATGAGGTCAGTCTCAAGATTAACAGTAACCTGGGTGAGGCCACACTGCAAGAAGCCATCTATAACCCCATCCTGGATCAGCTGGCAAACCACCAACCCCAATCACTGGGTCAGCTGGAGCAAGCTCTTAAGTCAAGCAGTATCACCTTCGCCCAGATCATACAAGCCGTGATGGTTCTTGCCAGTAACAATACCCTGATGGCTGTCCAGGATGAAGCGACCATAAACATTGCTCATGAAAGGACCAAGCGCCTGAATAACTATTTAATGACCAAGGCGCGTGGCAGCAACGACTTGAATTATCTGGCCAGTCCGGTCACAGGCGGTGGCATTGGCGTATCCCGCTTTCAACAACTGTTCTTGCTGGCCCTGCAAAACAATCATAAACAGCCACACGAACAGGCCCGGTTTGTTTGGGATTTATTAGCGATGCAAGGCCAACGTCTGATTAAAGATGGAAAAACACTGGAAACGGTCGATGCCAACATCGCCGAATTGAAGATCCAGGCCAGTGAATTCATGACAAAGCGTCTTGCCATTCTGAAAGCGCTGAAGATCGCCTGATAGTTGCATATTACGAGCTTACCTGGTTCCCACGCTCCTGCGTGGGAACCAGTACTTTTATTAAACCTCTATGAGTGCATCGGCAACGTAGCAGCCCTTTTCACCAGGAACCGCCAGAATCGGATTGACTTCCACCGATTTGATCTGGTCCTGTGCCTGGGCGGCAAAAACAGACAGGCGTGACAGCTGCCCGGCAAGCCCGTCAATATCAACCGCCGGCTTGCCACGCACGCCTTGCAAAATGGCCGCACTGCGGATACTGAGAATCAGGTTCCGGGCTGTTTCAGGGCTGAATGGACAGCGATGCAAAACCACATCTTTTAATACTTCCACATGAATGCCACCCAGACCGAACATGGCCACGGGACCAAATACCGGATCGTTTTTGACACCCATAATGCATTCAACGGCATTGTTTACCTGCTTGGCAACCAGGACACCGGTAATATTGGCGGAAGGCGCTTTTTCAGCGGCTCTTTGCAAGAGCAAGGCATAACTTTCATGCACCTCGGCAATACTGGACACATTAAGAATAACGCCACCTATTTCAGATTTATGCTTGATATCGGGTGACAGGATTTTCATGACAACGGGAAAGCCGAATTTATCCGCCAGGTGTGCCGCTTCTGCCGCATCATGGGCAATTCCTTCCGGAATGACCTGCAAACCCGCCTCTTCCAGGATAAGCTTGGCCTGGGCTTCGTCAGGTGTGCTGGCAAGCGCGGCAACGGTTTTCTTTTCAAAGGGAATGAGGGCATCTGGCCTGGCAAAGGCCGTACCCAAAACGCCCATATGATGAATGGCCTTGGTGGCACGGATTGGGTCTTCAAACACCGCAAACCCATCCGCTTCATAACGGGCAATCGTATCTTTCTCGGCAATAATAGACAGGACAAACAAATGATCGGGATGTTTATCAACCGCCTTTTTAAGTTCCGGACGCAGTTTGGCCTCGATGGAAGCGGTTCCCGCTGCATGGGCAAAAAAAGCCAGAATGGAGGAATACTGTTGGGTATCCAGCATGGTTGAAAGGAACTGGTCAGCCAGTTCAGGCTGATTAATGACCTGGGCGGTGCAATCCACCGGATTCTTGACGGCGGCAAAGGACAAGGCTTCTTTAAGTGATGCCTGGGCGCTTTCTTCCAGTTCAGGCATGGGCAAATTAAGATCTTCGGCGGCATCACTGATCAGGATGCCAGCGCCACCGCTAACTGTGATCACGCCCATTGCATTGTTTTCCGGATAAATCTTTTTTGTGGCCATATAGGCAATATCCAGAAACTCATCGGGACTGTATGCCCTAACGGCCGCATATTCTTCAAGAACAGCATTGAAGACAGCGTCATCACCGGCAATCGAGGCGGTATGGGATTGTGCCGCCATTTGACCAATTTCACTGCGACCGGCTTTCATGACCACCACCGGCTTGCGATGCTGCTTGGCCAACCGTAATGCTTCAATGAATTTATCCGCATTCGACAAGCCTTCCAGGTACACACCAATGACCTGAATCTGGGGATCAAGCACCATATCAATCATCGCATCGGCCACATTGATATCGGCTTCATTGCCGGTGGTGACACAAAGCGGAATACCGATGCCGCGGTTTCGGGCAGAGCAGAAAATATGCAGCGCGAAAGCTCCCGACTGGCTGGCGATTGCAATGGAGCCGGGTAAAGGCCAGTACAGTTCAAAGGCGGAGGAAAAAGTTGAGAACAGGCCCTGACGGTCATCATAAAAACCCAGGGTATTGGGTCCCAACACGCGAATACCGTGTTTTTTTGCTGTGGCAATCAGCTCTTCCTGCATGAGCCTGCCTTCTTCACCCACTTCGGAAAAACCGGCAGACAAAATCACGGCCAGACGTGTACCACGTTTACCCAGGTCCTCTACCGCCTTGATGACCATACGGCTTGATACGGCAATAATGGCAATTTCGGGGGTTTCAGGCAGGCTGTCCACATCAGGATAGGCTTTCAGGCCCTGTACGGTTTCCTGTTTGGGATTGACGGGATAAATCCGGCCAGCATAATTACGCTGCAGCATATAAGAAATGGGACGACCGCCAATGCGCAAAGGATCATTGGAAGCACCAATGATGGCAATTGAATCGGCTTCCCACATTTTTTTATTGTTTTGTACCTGCAAGTTTGTTGTGACTTCGGCTTTACCCACTTGGATCTCCATTAATATTATTTATTCAATACATGCCCGGAAATAGTTCCAGCTGCTTGACTTAATGTAGTCCAAAGCCCTGATTTTTAGAATATTTATAAATTTAAGGGCGTATTCATCAAAATTGAATCCAGGGCAATATTTTTCTTGTGGATTAAGAAAAATATTGCTCCTGTTTTCCTGGGCCATTTTTAACAGGCCATGATATCGCGTAGCCTGAAGTCGATTAACTACAGGCACCGCAACAGGTTTCCATTACCAGCTTGATGGGCAGGGAATCAAAACCACCAGCCGGATATATGGCATGCACCGGTTCTGTATTTTCTCCCAAGGCAAAGCGGCTGGTGCCTTTTAACAGTTCTTGCATAATCAGGCGCAATTCCAGCCTGGCCAACGGAGCACCCGGACAGGCATGAATACCGGCCCCATACAGCAGGTTTTGTGATGGCTCACGGTCGTTACGAAACTCATCGGGCTTGCCAAATACCGCTTCATCGCGATTGGCGGATGCCCACAGCAGGGTTAGACGCTCACCCGCTTCAATGTGATGGCCTGCAACCGTTACCGCTTGGGTGGTTACACGACGGCTGGCAATCAAAGGGGGGTGAATACGCAGGATTTCATCAATGGCAGCAGGAAGTAATTTGGGCTTGTAACGCAGTTGATGCTGCAACTTCAGGTTTTTGGCAAGGTAATTAACCAGTATTCCCAGACAGGCGGCAATACTGCCCAATTCACCTACGGTCCAGTTACGCAAAATGCTTACAATAGCTTCATCGCTGATGGGCTGGCCATTAACCGTTTCACGCATTAACGCCGTTGTTAAGTCATCAGGGGCATGAATGCCTGCCTTGCGGCGTTCTTCAAGCAAAGTGCGGATATAACCATCAAATTCAACAGCAATTTCTGACAAAGCCTGGCGATCCTGGGCCAGGGTGGCCTGATGATTTTTACGAACCCATTGATTCAGAGGTTCATGCAATGATTCCGGCCAGCCTAAAAAGGCGCATTGCGCCCGCACTGCATAAATTTGTGCAAATCCCGAAATAAATTCAAATTCCTGGTTTTGATGCGATTGCCGCACCAGCTCAGCAGCAATTTCCTGACATACCGGTTCAAAAGCTGCCATACGTGATTCATTGAAAAACGGCTCAATAAGTGCCCTGTAAATAGTATGTTCAGGCTGATCCAGTCCATTAGGCACCGAGACATGCCGGGAAACGGCATTGCTGAATGTTTGGGGATCATTCAAGACGTTCATCACATCTTCATGTTTGAAAAGTGTCCAGTGCAAGCGTTCATCGTGCACAACAGGGCAACGTTGCCGAATCTGGTCATAGGCGGTGATGGGATCTTTTGAAACTGATGCTTGCTGAACAGCATTTGAAAGTGTGGGCGTGTCATTCATTGAGAGATATCCTTGCATATATGCTGAGCATTCTTGCATAAACCGCTTTGAATTCCCTTGATGTGCATCAATAGTAGACTAAATCAGTCGGGTATATGCCTGCATTACACTGTTTGTCTTGGGCAAAAAATAGTGTAATGCAGGCAATGAAAAGCTTGTTGTTAAACTAGCCTCAAAGTTCAAGAACCAGTTTTTCTCCTTTTGCTGAACGTGAACAGCAAGCCATCATTTTTCTGCTTTCTTCCTTCTCGGAACGGGTCAATACAACATCCCGATGGTCAATGTCTCCCTGTAAAACACGAACCTCACAAGAACCGCATAAACCCTCGCCACAATCGCTCTGCACGTCTATGTTGGCACCTTGCAAAGCCTGCAGGAGCGTCTGATCGGCAGCCACCGTCAAGCTAATACCCGAGTCTTTCAATTCAACCTCAAAAGCCTGTTCTTTGGAAGGATCCAGTTCACCCAGCACAGAATGGAAGTGTTCAACATGCAAGGCGTCTTCAGGCCAGTTTTCACAACATTGTGCCAGGCCTTCCAACATTCTTTCAGGACCACAGGCATAGATTTGCGTTTTTGCATCCGGTGTAGCCAGCAACCTGGCAAAATCATTACGATTTCCTTCATCTTTGGCATAAACATGCAAGCGGTTACCGTGCAGGGCCTCAAGCTCATTCAGAAAAGACATGGATGACCTTGAGCGGCCACTGTAATGGATTTCATAATCGATGCCGCGCTGCTTGGCCTCCCGGGCCATCGCACTGATGGGAGTAATACCAATGCCACCGGCAATAAATATGATTTTTTCAGCACTGGAATCCATGCGAAAATGATTGCGCGGACCACGAATACGGACACGATCACCCGGTTTTATATTTTCATGCAGCCATGCCGAACCGCCACGGCTTTCCGGATCTTTCAGGATGGCGATTTCCAGGCAACTGGTATCTGCCGGATCACTACATAATGAATATTGCCTGGAAATACCGGTATCGCCACATTCAATATCAATATGTGCTCCGGGCGTCCAGCGTGGTAACGGTTTTCCATCCGGTGAAATTAATTTCAATTTTAAAATATCTTCGGCTACCCACTGTACTTCCTGTACAACTACCGGACGGCTGATCGCACTGGCGGAAGGCTCACCCAAACGCAAGGGGGCCTGCAAATCCAGTATCCCGGGATTTTTTCTTTCCGGGTTTTGGGCCGGATCCCACTCCACCCATAAATGCTCGGGACCGCGGAATGATGTATTTGGCAGATAATGAAAAGTTTGTTCCGCCAGTTTCATATGTGGCAAACGACGTGTGAACTCTTCAAGGAAAATCTGCAACTCCATGCGAGCCAGGTTTTTACCCATGCATTGATGTGATCCATAACCAAAGGTTAACTGTTCACTGGCATTCTCACGTCTGATATCAAAATGACCCGCATCTTCAAACTTGCGTTCATCATGATTGGCCGATGAAGAAACCATCAATAATTTTGAGCCGGCAGGGATATCCACATCACCTATTCTGGTATCACAGGTAACCAATCGACGCCAGGCGGCAATAGAACCGTTATAACGCAAGCACTCTTCCACCGCATTGGGAATGAGCGATGGATCTTCACAAATTTCCTGCCAGGCATCGGGGTGCTCCAGCAATACTTTCAAGGCATTGGCCGTACCATTGGCCGTGGTTTCATGCGCAGCCACAATACCGGCCATCATCATGGAATGCAGGTAAGAATCGGTTATGACATCAGGATGGTCTTTCTGCAAACGAATGCCATAACGCATCCAGCCCGGTCCATCAGGATCCTGACGCATTTTTTCAAGAATTTTCCCCGCCAGTTGCCAAAAATTACCCACTGCATGTGCCACTTTCAATTGTTCCTCAGGACTTGGCCGTCCCCACGTATTGACCGTGTGCGCAATGGAATATTTGCGCAGCATATCCATATCCTCTTCCGGAACGCCCAGAAAATGCAGGGCAACGGTTAATGGCACTTCCCAAAGCATCTGGTTAACCAGATCGGCCCTGCCATCATTGATGAAACGGTCTACGTATTCCCGGGCCAGTTTCCTGACTAGCGGCTCATGGTGTTTTAATGCTTCAGGCGTGAATGGCTCAATCAGCAGGCGTCTGCGCGCCATATGCGCAGGCTCGTCCTCGTTAACCAGCGTACGGCCCATGCCATAATCGTAAGAAGCCAAAATGGCATTGGCCTCATCGCTGTTTGGCGTGATTTTTTCCAGGGCAATAGAGGGGCTGAAAGTTTTATTGTCACGGAAAACGGCTTTCACATCTTCATAACGGGTCACAATCCAGTAACCCAGTTTGGGGCTATAGAAAACGGGTTCTTCTTCGCGTGCCCAACGTACGTATTCAGGTGGATTTTGCAGATAATCATTACTGAATGGGTCAAATTCCGCTGCCCGGCCACTAACCGGACATCCATTTGCCGATGCGGGCTTGCCATTACTTTGTGCATGACCGAATGCACCGTGGTCAATCGGACAGCGGGAAATACCGGTAGTAGCTAATTGATTCATTTCATTTGCCTCTTTAATTATTTCAATATTGAATAATTGGTATAAATTTTAAATTTATACCAATTATGAACGCAGATTAATCCAGTGTGATTTTCAGATCACTGATCAACTTATGCCAACGTTCCCGTTCATTGTTCAACAGTTCTTCATATTCTTCCGGTGTATTGCCCACAGGCTCAATCCCGAAATCAATCATCTTTTTATTCACAACGGGCTCGTTGATAACTTCAACCACTTTTTTATTTAAGCTTGCAATAGTATCTTTTGGTGTTCCTGCTGTTGCCACCATACCCACCAAGGCTGCCGCTTCTACTTCCTTGTATCCCGCTTCTGCAAAAGTGGGAACTTCTGGCAATTGTGAAAGCCGTGATCCATTTGCCACGGCCAGTGCCTTGACCTTGCCACTTTTGATAAAGCCGGCACCTGCGGCCAAATCCACCATCATTGCCTGTACCTGACCGCCGGCCACATCTGACAGGGAAGGCGCGGCACCCCGATAAGGAACATGCACAATATCAATATCCGCTTCTTCTTTGAGCAGTTCCATGGCCAAATGATGCGGACTGCCAGCACCGGCTGAGCCGTAATTCAATTTACCGGGATTTTCCCTGGTTTTCTGAACGAATTCCTCAACCGAGTTAATGCCGGAATTTGGAGAAACGATCAGGATCATGGGAAACTTGCCCATTAGGGTAACGGGCTCCAGATCTTTGACCGGGTCATAGCTTAAGTTTTTATAAAGTGCAGAATTAAAAACCATCGTGCCGTTATCCGCTGACAGAACGGTATAGCCATCGGGCGTTGAGCGAGCGGTTTCCACGGCTGCAATAGACGTATTGCCCCCCGGCTTGTTATCAACCAATACGGTTTGACCTGTTTTTTCAGCTAAAGGCTGGGCAATGGTACGTGCCAAAAAATCCGAACCACCACCGGCCGGATAAGGCACCAGCCAGCGAACCTGCTTCTCGGGGTAATTGGATGCACTGGCATTGGCTGCCGTTAATCCCAATGTCGTGACAGATAAAAGTCCGGCCAGACAGGCCTTTTTTAAGAAATTCATGAAAAGTCTCCTTAGTGTTCAATATCCTTCCTGCGTAAATCATATACGCATTGCGTAATTTTTGTATTCGGGATAACCTGTATCAAGGACTTTTTTTGTAAAATGCCTTATAGCCTATAGGCCTCGATCATCAATAATGACCAGAATCTGACCATGAAAACAACCGAAAAACCACACATCCCTGACCGCAGGCAGCGGGTACAGGCGGCAGAAACGGGATTTGCCGTCTTGAAAGGATTAGCCAGAATAGGTGGCAGTGCCAGCCTAACTGCACTGTCCACCTATCTGAATGAGAACCCGGCCAAGGTGCACCGTTACCTGGCCAGTCTGATCGAAGAGGAACTGGTGATTCAGGATCCCGAAACCCAGCAATATCGTCTTGGCCTTGAAGCCATGTTCATCGGTCTTTCGGCCATGCGCCAGTCAGACCCTATTCGCCTGGCCGAACCGGCCCTGATCCGTCTGCGGGAAGAACTTGAAGTCACCAGTTTTATTGCCGTGATGGGCAATAAAGGGCCGGTTATTGTGCGCTTTGAAGAACCCAGTCTGCCAGTTACCGTGAACGTGCGAGTGGGTTCTGTCCTGCCTTTATTAACCTCGGCAACCGGACGGGTGTTTCTGGGCCTGCAAAATGACAGGCTGGTTCGGCAACTGGCACAGGAAGAGATAAGTAAAACGACCACTTCATTAAATACTGAAAAAATCAATGACCCCGAAATATTTATCAATCAACTGCGTGAAGAAGTACAAAAACGCAACTGTGCGATTGTGAAAGACACCAATTTAAGGGGTATCAGTGCAGTCGCAGCCCCAGTTTATAATTATGCCGGCCAGTTATGCGCCGTTATCACGGCCCTGGGCGCTACGGGCGGGTTTGATGCCAGCGTGAACGGAATAATATGCCGTCAGGTGCAGGAAGAAGCACGGCAGCTGAGTACTTCATTGGGCTATATTAAAGATTGATGCAATCATATGCATGCGTTCATAAACCAAGTGCTCATGGACGCATGCATTATTGCTTGGCAGTTAACCTTAAAATTCCCAGACTGCACGGGCAGTAATTTTATGCACCGTCGTCCGTTTACTTAACTCGGCATCATAACCTACCATTACAGACATCCCTTCACGTACCAAAGCGCGGTAAGCAAGCCCTAACTCAAAACTGTTACGGGAAAGGTCATCACCCGACAGGTTAAACGTGTTTCCACCCGATACAAAACGGGCACTCACATCAGGCAAATCACGGAACTCATGCAGGTAACGGGCACGGAAGCGCAAACTACCTTGATCCTCAAACTGATGATTTAGTTCTGCACCCAATACCGATTGAACAGAAGTCGTCGTCAATTTGTCGATATGCTGTGCAATTGCGCTGTTACCCTCTTCCGTATAACTATCTGTCCTGAGTCGGTTAGCACGAACGCCTGCCAGCCAGCGTCCATTCCAACTAGGCGCAATTTGAAAGGGAAGCCCAAACTCTACACGTCCACTAACATTCCAGCCAGAATAATCACCCTTCACAGTGCTGTCGAATCCGTTAAACCGTACTCGCCGCTCGCTTTTATAATCGTTATAACCCACCGCCAAGGCAGCATCAAAGGTCCAGGCGTCAGTATTGTAACTATAGTAAGTACCCAGATTATAGTTATCCAGTTTAACTTCATCGCCAGTGGCACTTGAGATTCCTTTGGCCTTGGCTTTATTGGCAGACAGTGAAACACCCAAGATTGCATTAGCGGATTGATCAAATTCAAGACCTGCTGCCAAACCACCACTATTTAATTTAAATCCATCTTGCCGGTCATGCTCTTTTTGCTTTCCCCAAGCGCCTAAACCCATGGCCCACAAGCGATAACTGTCATTACCTCCTGTTGTCAAACCACGAGGTGCCGTTGACAAGTCATTACCTCTAACCGCATCCATACGATCAAAAAATGAGGACATGACTGAATTTGTGGCTAATTGAGTTACTTTAGCGGCAGCCCCATTGGTTTGAGGCGCAAGTTGACGCAAGGCGTCCGATAACTGATCTGTTGTGTTTAAATCAGAAACAGCCTGTAGCAGTGGCTCGGCTGTCTGGCTTCCTTGTAGAGCCAATTGATCTAAAGCTGAAAGCGTTGTATTCTGGTTGCCAGACAGAGCATTAGTTACCGCGATTGGCCGGATCGCATTCAACACCAAATCATTGCCTGAACGGTTCAGGCTATATGACATTAATGAAGAAGGATTCCAGATGGCCAGATTTTCCGGATTCGCATCCAAACCCAGGCTGGAAACAATACGGTAACTGGCACCGTTTGCAATGTAGCCCCGTGAGACAGGTTGAATAGTTGCACCATCTGCCAGCGTTGCGATACCCAGGACATTGATCCGGTCTGAACGGTCTTTACCCGCTACACCCACTTCTAGCACCCCATTGGCAGTTTGTGTATAGTTACCACCAACATTAATAATGCGATCAGCTTGCTCACCAGATGTCTTAAGCGTTCCGTTCACGCTTAAGTTACCCTCTACATCCAGATTTCCACCAAACGTGGTGTTACCGCCGGTAATGTGGATATTCTGGATATTCTGCAGATCGCCACGGGCAAAAAACTGTGTACCCGCAGTTTCAAGGGTATTGTTACCTGTACCTCCGTCAATGGTACCATTGACTTTACCCCCAAACAGCCGCAGAAGGTCATCACCTGCACCCAAATCAATGGCTTTACCATTGTGACCGGTAATGAACCCATAGTTAATTAAAATATCGTTTCCGCCACCCATTTGTACGGCAGCAGCAGGGGTTGTGCTGCCTAATTCGTCCACACGCATTGCATCAGGACCGCCTTCGATGACACCAGTTGCATAATTAACCAACAAGTCGGCGTAATCACCCACCAAACCAATCGCTGTTTTACGCTCGCCAATAATGCTGCCTTCGTTATAGATACGGGCCGTTGCACCTGT
This sequence comes from Advenella alkanexedens, assembly GCF_019132845.1. Classification (GTDB taxonomy): domain Bacteria; phylum Pseudomonadota; class Gammaproteobacteria; order Burkholderiales; family Burkholderiaceae_B; genus Advenella; species Advenella alkanexedens. Next base: position 255,036 of record NZ_JAHSPR010000003.1, read on the forward strand.
TGTAGAGCCTGTATCACGCGCGGTTGCAGGATTATTACTTATGGTGCCGTTCGCGCCGTCATCAAGCAAGATACCCGTTGATTGACCATAAATTTCCGCTCCTGCCTTATTGATAATGACACCGCCACCGGCAGCGATACCATCCGCACCATTTGGACGGCCACCCGAGTCATACCCACCTGCACCCGTACCACGAATGCTACCGGCGTTATAAATATAGGCAACACCGTCAATATCCACGCCGTCACCATCACCATTGCTATTCGTATTTGTAGTGATGGTTTGCCCGTTAATCGTCACGGTTGGACTGTTAACCTCATGCGAATAAACATTCCCTTCACCGGCATAGTTGCCGCTAATGTCTCCATGGTTAATAACAACGCCGTAACCATCCAAACCGATACCTGAACCATTCTTACCGGTAATCGTACTGCCCGCGTAGTTGATCATGACGGGATTGGCGATGGTAACGTCTGAGGTGCTCACTCCATCAAGGTGTTTATCAAAAACCACACCGTTTGGACCCGTTGCTGTTATTGAAAGCAAAGGAGCTGTCATCAATTGCTCATGGTTGCCCGACAAACTGGCGTTGGCCAAATCCGTCAAATGGGATGAAACGGCAACCGGTGCTCCTCCGTCAATCCCATGGCGAGGACCGGTTATGTTTCCATAATTGAGAATCGCTACATTGCTGCGCTCATCCTGAATCGCTACACCATCAGATGCGCTGAAATCAACCGTGGAAATGCCATGTAAATACTGATCGGAATCGCCCGCACTGCTGGTATTGACCATACCGGTAGAGAAAATGCTACCGTAATTCGTTAGCGTCACGTTCGTACCCAGGCGAATGGCATCATTGGAATCGGCACGGATTACTGCCAATCTATTCGTTTCAGAACCGTTAATAACGGTATTACCTGTAGTATCATAATTTTTATCGGCAATCACCGCACGACTGGTCGTATCGCTGGTGCCACCGCCTGCATTTCTTTGCCAAATCGTACCTTGGTTGTTCAACGTGAAACTACCGGCTTTCCGGTCAAATCGAATAACCGCTGAATCCCCTCCTCCTTGGGTGTCAATCAAGCCGCTTACGGCATTATTAATAATGACATGGGGGGCTTTGTCCTCAACATCAATACCAAAACCTGAAGTACCCGTTTGGGTAATGTGGCCGCTATTATTCAAGATATAGGAGCCGTTAACATCAAGCTTAATCGTTGACCCACCCACGGCACCAATAAGCCCCCTGTTTTCCAATATGAAAACAGGGGTGGCCGATTTAGTATCAATGGCATTACCCGTCCCTGTCTGGCTGATAATACCGTCATTAACAAGGGTTGATACTCCATTACCGACTTCTACCGCATCATTGGATCCTGACGTAGTCAATGTGCCACCTGCCTCGACAGTACCAAGGTCAAGATTGGATAAAGTTTGTTTGTTTGTCTCTGTTGCCCCGCTGGCCACTGTAAAACTGGCTGCGTAAGAACTTGAAATAAATGAGACCTGCAAGGCTGCCACTAATGTTAGCAACTTGAAATTATTATTGAAATTCAAAACAATAGCCTTTGTGTGAAATTAGAATTAGCAACACTCTAAAAGGCTAAAATGAAAGCTTTGTGACAAAATCTGACGTATTGAAAAATTCAGTATGAATGAACTGGACTTATTTCATTTGTACAACGAAATTTGAATGAGTTGTTAAACATCGACGAATACATCGCGCATCACAACACCCACCCAAACCGTTCATTGGAAACAAGGTGCTGATAGGATGTAAGGCGTCGGCGGTCGGTGGCCCTGATAAAGTTCAGCTCAATACCAGCCAGCGATTGAGTGACCAACACGCCGGACAGCAGATCAGTCATGAACTCGGGCATGAAAGGCTGAAAGTGACGTCGATCTATCTGGGAACCTGAGGCTTATCCGTCATCTCTGGTGTTTGGCTCACTGGCCGCCAGTTTTTTCACTGCTTTGTCGAAATCGCTTTCAAACAGGCGATCCTGCACAATTCTGTACTTCTCAAATTCACTTTCCGCATGCGTCTGAGCAAGTTTTGCAGAAATCTTGCCGCTGTTCTGTAGCACTTCCCGTTCATCAAATTCGAGGAAGGCGTCCAGCCGCTTGGACCAGTCTTCCATGCTCATGGGAATCTTGCGGCGAGCACGATCCTCGGCCAACTCCAGATAGGCGTTGACGATACGACCCAATGAATCCAACTCGTCCTTGGTCAAGTAGTTCTTGGCCACGGCCACGTCGGTTTTCAGGATCTTGCCTTCGGGCGCGCTCGCCCAGGAAGTTGCCGTTTTCCATGCGCTGACGATCCAGCACGTAGCCCTTGATGGCGAATTCACGCAGGACGCCAGTTGCCCACTGGCGGAACTGCGTTGCGCGTAGGGAGTTGACCCGGTAGCCGACGGAAATGATGGCATCGAGGTTGTAGAACTGGGTCTGGTAGTTCTTGCCATCACTGGCAGTTATCCGGAATTTCCGGATAACTGTTTCCGCAGTCAGTTCCTGGCTGGCAAAGATGGCCGTGCCGAACTGACACGATAACCTACTGAAATAATGGCATCGAGATTATAGTGTTTGAGTTTTCTTCGAACCTGACGAGCACCTTCCTGACGAACTACCGAGAAATCCTCAGCAGTTGAAGACTCATTCAATTCTTGCTCTTTATAAATATTTTTCAAATGTAAACTTATATTGTCAGATGAAGTCTCAAACAACTCCGCCATCTGTGCCTGACTTAACCACACCGTGTCCTGCTGCAAAGCAACATGTAACTGTGCCTGTCCATCAGCGCTTAATAAAAATCTGTACCTGTTGTTTATCCATTATCCAATCCTGCGTTTACTTGTTCCAGACACTTTTCACCATGTCCGGTACGACTGTAAATGTCCATCTGTTCTTTGTGCTTATTCGCAAAATGGTTTACTAACGATTCGCAGTCTCACTTCCCGATGCAAAAGGATTGATTGAGTTGTATCTTATTGATTATAAAAATTATTTTTGGGTGTGCTAGGCTTATTTGGACCTATTCTTGGACCCAACGCCGATGCGTCTCTCTTACTGGACATGCATGGCGGTAACGTCGATTTACCTGGGATTTTGAGAACAGCGTTTCAGCTGACAAGGTTCCGCAGGTTGTCGCGAACGATCTTAGCAACATGTGCTGCAGGTAGCCGATGCAGCCGGCCAAGTTCCTCCACGACCCACGCTACATCGGACGGCTTGGATGGCCTGTCCCCTGTTCGAGTGAATGGCCCGTCTGTCTCTGTCAGTAGCCTATCCAACGGAATCGCCTGAACCATGGTCAGATGCCGCTCACTGGCCAGCATAGCTGCGTTGATGGAAAAGTAGCATCCTAACTCCATGGCTCGCCTAGCTTCGCTTTTTGTACCTGTGAACCAGTGCATGACTACTTTACCCCTGCTACGAGGCAGGAACGCTTCGACATGCTCCAGAACGGCTCTTACAGCTCTCACGCTGTGAACCGTAATGATCTTGTCGCCTGCTCCCGCACAGCGTCGGAGGACATGCTGAAAAACGCGCTGTTGGGCCTCCATTGACTTGTAATAACGCGGCCCTGCATCCAGGCCAACCTCGCCCACATAGCGGGTTTCGGATAGGTAGTCATCCCACAGCGCGATTTCTGCCTCACGCTCTGCCACCAGTTGCGGATGCAGCCCTAGTGCCGCGCGCACATGTTTCGTGCGTTGTGCCAACTCATGATTGCGAGGCCATGCCCTTGGGGTTGTAGTTACCGCAAGTGTGAAAACGCCTGCCTCGTCGGCCTCACGGACAGCCGTTTCGTGGTCTGGATAAAGATCCAGATGGCAATGGAAGTCCACCAATCCTGCCGTCACGCTCACATCTCTCCACATCAACTCGGTTTGGTTTGCACGCCTGCGACTAACTTTCCGACCTCCGCAAGCCCACGTTTATAGACATCGGCGAGCTGATCGAGATGTGCAGTCTCATCGGCGAGAGAACCAGGTTTATGGATCAACAGGGCTGCAAGCTGGGGCTGCTTCTTGAGTCGCTCAATTGCATATTGGAACGACCTGATCTGAACGCCTTCCGCTTTGCGAGTATCCAGAATCTGTGCGTGCAGATCGGAAACCGTATACCGAGTGTCGTCGTTCCCTGCTCCCCATGCGGCTTCCAACGCTGCACGCCGGATGAGACAGGGTAGGCAGTAGCCGCAATGCTCAATACCCAAGCCTTGCCAGCGACCTTTGGTGGGTGATGAACAAGATAACGAGTCCCCGGCCAATTGCTTCAGCAAGCCGGGATTAAGACAGCCGGACGCCATCTCTCCTTTCGTCTTGTCCCAGAACGGATTCCACACTTTTCCGTCTATGCCAAGCGCGCTCAGCAAGTCATTCCAACGTGCCATGTAGTAGGGATGAGTTGTCCGTGTGCTGTTGGATCCGAGGCGCAACGGATCCAACGGTACATTTAAGGCAATCAATCCATTTTCTGGTACGCGTAGGGTAAAGCTTCGTCCCAACCCGGTTCCGGCAAAGACCCCGATTGCGAAGAAGAGAAAGGATCTTCCCCGCGTGCTGTCTTCTGGGCCGACGCCTTTTATCAAATCCTGCTTAAAGGTCATCCCCACACGCAGCCGTTCAAACGACGACTGCTTATAGTGTGCTTTCAAGCCAGAGAACAGTTTGTTCTGGGCATCACTGGCTGCACCATCTCCTGAATGGCTGATCAGCAAAGGAGTCTTCCCGCTATGCAGGAGATCTATTGCGCCAATAAGACTATCCAAACCACCTGAGAATAGGCTGAGGGTGTCGAAGGGATGGGCAATCAGGCTGGGAGCTGCTGGCTCGACGACTGATTCAAACCGAGAAGGGCGAGCCCTGAAGCCTAGTTCCCAACGATCTCCCGTTAAGAAATTCAGCAGGCTTTCCAGTATGGGGGCCGCGGCCATCCATCGAGGCGCATCGCTGACAGGCACGACCAGGCGGATCTCTCGTGTCCAAGAGTCTTGAGACTGTTCGGCACGAGAAATACGGGTATCTGCGGCATGTACATGGGCTGCCAACACCAGCAAATCCACACCGATTTCGGATGGCGTAATGCCAAGATTTTTCAGACTGATCAACGCGCCAGCAATACCATGATCCAGCGATTTCTCTCCAGCCACGAGCTGCAGATAGGTGCGCTGTTCATCCCTGCCTGCTGGAATATCCAATTGGTCATCTGGGCCGAAGCGGCCAGCCAACAGTTGTCGCTTCATTGGTCGGCCTCCACTTCTCCCAGAGACTGGAGAATGGCAAATGCGGACTCGTAAACGCTGTCTACGAATGACTGAATACGATCATGAGAAAGATTTGGCGAGTTCTCCCGCGCCCGCGCCAAAGCATCGCTCACGCCTCCACGTATGAAGTCCCTCAATTGCTTTTCAACTCGATGTGCAGCCTGTGCATCCGATGGCATCGTGACCACCTTCGTGCCAATGTCATTGCAAATACGCGCCTCGATCGCATGGGTGGCGTACAACTCAAAAACCGTATCCATCTGCTCCGGCGTGAAGGCCGTCAGATTGGCCAATCCTTCGTTCGCCAGATCGATGATTGTTTCGATATACGCTTCGCGCGCAATGCCTTCATCGACGGTACCCGCTCCCGGACAGATGTGATCAGCCAGCGCAATGAACACTTCCGAGACGGGTCGTCCCGCCATGGAGTCGAGATTGAACTCACGCAGCGCTTCACGCATCCCTCGCGCATTCGCATCGGTAAGGAATCCAAGCAGTCTTGCGCCGGCACTGCGTGATGCGCCCATCCGTTGTGCTGCTTGGCGAGCGCCGCCAGAGGATGTGGAGACATACCGCGAGATGGCTCGGCCAAGATTGGTTCGATCACTACCGCCAGATCCTGCGAATCTCGTAAGGTTATTGCGTGCGCCTGAAAAGCGCTGCGGATCCGCGACCTTTGGTATTGGGGGCTTTTCCGGGGGCGAGGGTGGGTTGGCTGCATCTGGTGGTGGCGTTCCGTCTGGGGCTCCATCGGGATTCGCTGGCGGTGATGCTGGTGGGTCCCCCAACCACGAGGGAACCAATGGCGTGTCTCCACCCGGGCCACCATATGCTGTTGAGGTCCCCATTATCGGACTCCCTTCGGTGGTTTCAGTGCGTTCTCTGCTGCGGCCTTCAAGAAAGGATTCTTCGTCACCTTGCTCCATTCACCCAATAGCTTGAGCAAACGAGCACTGCACTCTGTATCCTTGACGACTCCTTGCCAGCCCCCGACTACCCAGGCTCCGCATTTTTCCCGAGGCAGTGCTTCCAGAAAATCCAGCAAAGGCCCTTGCAGGCTCGGTTGAGCCTTCACGAGCACGATAAGCCCGTCGATACCGTCCGGCTTGGTATCAAAAGCGCCAGTGCTCATGATTCGACTACGCACGGCCTCAAATACCTTGTCAGCTTCAGGCTGAGCCAATTGCTTCAACTCTGTCTCATAGCCTTGTACGGTCATCTTGCCGCCGAACAGCTTATCCACCACACCCGCCAAATGTCCCAAGACAGAGACCGGCCCGAAGTAGTCCTTCTTATCCTTGGTGACGAATAGGTAGGGTCTCAAATCGACACCCGCGAGCGCAGGTGTCAGCCGAGCCCAGTCGCACACCACATCCGATGCCTTCCATTCTGTGAGCATGGCGGTTTCTGATGCCGGCGATGATTCTTTCGCCTGTTTCTTGCCTTCCTCATCATCAGGCGAATCGCTGGGCAAAGCGGTATTCAGGTTCTCTTCCAGGAGCCGAAGATCTTCGCACTGCCCTTGCGGATGAACTGCGGCCACATAGGCAATCTGCTCGAACAGCTTCGGGAGGAAGCGTTCTGCGAGCATGAGCTTTGCGAGCGTCGGCAGTTGGATGTCCTCACCGAAGCCTCGAGCTGTTGCTGTGCGCTCGCGTAGCAACAGGGTATTGAGGAAGCGTTTGATCTGCCTTGGGTTTCCTTTCGTTCCACTGGCAAGAATAGGACCAATCTGGTCGCTCAATACGAGTGCGTTATTGGCTTTTTCAGCCTGTTGACCCAGTGCGGCTTTGAAGGTCGCCGCGTCCAAGCCACCACTCATCCAAGGGCGTTTGAGTTTCTCGCGTGCGGCTTGGATGAGCCTTGCATATCCTGCATCCGTCTCGTCGAATTCGACCCCTGCCAGCAGCAAGGTCACGTAAATTCGCGTTTCGGCTTCACCTAGCGCCGGAATGCGGAACGGCACCTGGATAAGCTTTTCCAAGTAGTTGCGTGCATAGTCTCTCGGGCCGGTACTATCTGGCAGATCGGGGAAATGCTTGCGCACCGCATACTCGATCATGGCCTCGTCAGCCGCCACCACAAAAGCAGTACGCGCGGTGAAGACGAACAACCGAATCGCCTCAAGTGTCTCGATGGCAGTATCCGGCAAGCAGCGATCAAGGTCGTCGATCAATACGATAAGCTGCTTGACGCCAGCCTCTTCGAGCAGTTTGTCGAAGGCCTTGCGAAATGCCTCTACCTCCTCGGGGACATTCGTTGCTTCGCTCGGCTTCAATATCCCTTTCAATTCCTCCACTGCTGCCGAGAGATTCTCTTTCGTGGCGAGCTTGGCAGGGTCAGCCAATACGGCTTCAAGAGAACCGACAATGGACCGCACCTGGTCAGGTGTTGGAATCCCAGTGAAAGCGGTGACAGCCAAACCACCGGCTCGTTTGGCGACCTTCAACCAATCGATGCGGCGAAACACGTTCTTTACCGCACCTGCGGCCTTCGTCAGCGCAGGGCGCTTCTCGATCAGCGCGGTCACGATTCCTTCGATCAGGGCGATCTTGGCATCCTCGAAGCCCTGGAATCGCCAACCGTTGAATTTGAGGCATAGCACATCATCCTTGCCGTCCAGCCCGGACTCGATCATTTCGAGCACACTGGATTTGCCTGCGCCCCAATCACCATGAACGCCAATCGTGACTGGGTGGTCAGGTCTGGCGCGAAGCAACTCAATGATCGTCGAGGCAATAGCCTCGTTATTGAGCAGATCGACTTTGGTTTCGTTGTCCGTCAGAATCATCGCGTCCCTCCCTTACCAATTTATTGAGTATTTGTAGGTGCCTTATCTACTCGACTCTTTGCCTAATTTTCGCAACCGTTTAAAAGAAATCATCCATCAAGGTTTAATCTTGATTGCTGCACGGTTCTCGGTGGCAGTCCTTGAGGAATCATGTTCTCTCTGCGTAGCCAATCAAGCCATCGACCAAGCTCTGCCGGGGTGAAGCGTGCTTTGCGTTCGTGCCAGTTTTCGCGAACATCGGAGATGATCTGCGCATCCGTCGGTTGAACACCATCGATCAGGAAATCATTCCATACCGCAAAAAGTGTGGCGATGATCTCGACCTCTTCGGTCTTCTTGTCTGCCAGGGTGTGGATTAAGCGATCAAATTCAGCCTTCTGGCCGAGTGTCATCAGGGCTTCGGCTTTGGCCGCAGGCTCCGACAACGCCGGCAAGCAGCGGTACTCCGTCTTTTTCCTGCCGTTGGCCAAGGTCTTTTCATTGACCTCGAACCAGTGCTTGTCTTGACCTTGCCGCTCGAAATCATAAATCCAGGTATCCAGTGGCCCGGCAGCTTCACGCTCGGGTTTCAGATCCAATTCCAAGCCGACGTGTGCTTGCGCCAGGTACAACACCTTGGCGGCGGCAGTTCGACCGAAGTATTGGGCAGTGGCGAGTTTGCTGAACGTATAGCAGCCGATGCTCGCGCGGTAGGTGGCGAGGTCAATGACTTGGGCTGTTGAACGCGATGCTGACTGTAGCTGTTCCGCAGTGTTGCTTTGCGATTGTGTATTAATCAGAGCATTCAGTAATTCGGCTTGCTTGCTAGTTACGGCGTCGATCTGTTGATCCAGCGAATCGCATAAATCCATCAGTTGATCGACTTTGGCGACGATGCGGTGCTGCTCGGAAGATGGGGGAAGCGGGAATACCAGTTCATTGATAATTTCAAGGTTAATATTTTTCTGTGCAGTCGATGGCGCAAAGCGCTCCAGATCATCTTTGGCAACATCAATAAATACCTTCACGAGCTTAGACAGGGCAGGATCTACAGAAAGAAATGCAACCACGCTATCAGGTATGCACGCATCCATTCCCAAGAATCCGGTCTCGGCAATATTTGCTGCAATCGTTATGCATAGCGTTTTCTTTTCCCACAGCCGACTTTGCTGTAGTCCGAAATCGTTATAAAAATTTCCGCAAGTCAGTATCTGGTATTTTGTTTTCTTCGCACGCGAGACATCACCTGTTTGGACAAATGGATAGGTTCCACCGTCAAATAGACGTTTGTCATTCCTAGGCCGATGCTTGGATTTCCCACGTTCGAATGAACCAACACTGCCTAACCTTACCCAATCCCACCCCTGTGGCAGCGCATACGGCACTTCTTCCAGTTTGATCGGCGGCAAAGGCTTGGGCTTCTTGATCTTGCCTTCCTTTACCAGCCGTTGTTTCTCAGCTTCGATCTCTTTCAACAGTTCGCTGGCAGGCTGGTCGTCCGGGTCTTGCGGGACGAGCTTGCCCATCACCGCCAGTTGCAGGATGGCCTTGCGCAGTTCGGTGACGTTTTCCTTGACGGTGTAGAGCTCGCCGAAGTGTTCGGCGAGGAAAGCCTGGGCGCGTTGGTGCTGATCCGGTTCGACGATGTTCAGCAGTTGCTTGATGGCTGCGGCATGAACGGTCAGGCGCGCTCCCTGCTGTGCAGTGCGCAGTTTTTCAAGTTCATCGCAACGCGCCATCAGTTCGTCGATTTTGGCGATGATCCGATGTTGCTCGTCTGACGGCGGCAGAGGGAATAGTCCCGAGAAGAAGTCACCATCATTTATTGCTGGATATGCAACACCCTTTTGAGTTCGCTCAACATAGCCGATAAAAACTGGCGAACGCAGGTAACGGAAGACAAACCTATTGAGCACTCCATTATAAGAATGCAGAACTGCAAATGCAGTACTTGCAATGGGCTCAGGCTCATATTCACGCTCAATAATGGCAACGTTCAACAAGTAGGGACGTACTGTCGAATAAACAACATCCCCTGGATGAACTATCTTCCTTGCTCGGGAAGGTGCATCAGAGGCGCCAATTATTTGTGCTTCAGCGATTCTGCCTGACTTGTTATCAATAGCGCTAACATCTATATATGTGAAACGACTGTTAGGAACTCTTTGACCCCAGTCATGACAAATATCACGCAATCGCACCCACTCCCACCCTTGCGGTAATACATACGGCTTTTCCTCTTCCATCACCGGCAGTAGGGGCTTGGGATTCTTGATCTTGCCCTCCTTCACCAGCCGCTGTTTCTCGGCTTCGATCTCTTGCAGCAATTCCTTTGCAGGCTGCTCATTCGGATCCTGCGGAACCAGCTTGCCCTGCATGGCCAGCGTCAGGATCAGCTCGCGGAGTTTCTTGATGCCATCGGGTGCGGCAAAGGCGGTATCGAAATGCTTTTCCAGCAGTTCGGCGGTGTGCTTATTCATGCTCGCCTCCCAGTTCGCGCTCGATCTGTTCGATGCTGGGCAGGCTGGTTTGCAGTTCTTCAGGCAGGGATTCGATCAATTGGTATTCCGCCACACCGATGGGCTGGGTCTTGTCGCGCAATGCGTACTCGGCCACCACGGTGTTCTTGCTCTTGCAGAGCAACAGGCCGATGGTGGGGTTGTCCTGTTCGGCCTTGACCTGCATATCCACGGCGGTGAGGTAGAAGCTCAACTGGCCGAGGTGCTCCGGTTTGAATTTCTCGGCTTTCAGCTCGATGACCACGTAGCAGCGCAGCTTGAGGTGGTAGAACAACAGGTCGATGTAGAAGTCGTCACCGCCCACTTCCAGATGAACCTGGCGACCGACGAAGGCGAAGCCCGCACCCAGTTCCAGCAGGAACTGGGTGATGTGCTTGACCAGCGCTGACTCGATTTCCCGCTCGTTGGCTTCCTTGCCAACATCCAGGAAGTCGAACAGGTAAGGATCCTTGAGGGCTTGCCGGGCCAGGTCAGTTCCCGGCGCGGGGAGACGGTCGGCGAAGTTGGTGATCGCCTGGCCTTCCCGCTCCAGCAAGCGGGATTCGATATGGATTTCCAGTGTGGCGCGAGACCAACCGTGTTCCACGGCACGCTGGGCATAGGCCAGGCGTTGTTCGGGTTGCTTCAGCTTGGCCAGCAACACCAGGTTGTGGCCCCAGGGCAATTGTCCAACAATCTGTTGGACAATTGCCGCGTCCGGCCAGGCGTCGGCGAAGGAGCGCATGTACATCAGGTTGGCGCGGGAAAAGCCCTTCATCTCGGGAAAGGCCGTCCTGAGATCGTGCGCCAGCCGCTCAATGACCTTGGCTCCCCAGCCCTGCTCGGCCTGCCGTTGCAGGATGTCACGGCCGATCTGCCAGTAGAGCAGTACCAGCTCGCGGTTGACGGCCAGCGCGGCCCGCTGTTGGGCACTGTGGATGCGGTTCTTCAGCTCGCCCAACCAATTGGCGTAGCCTTCCGGCGCTGGAAGGAGGGAAACGGGCTTGTCGCTCATTCCGCCTCCCCGCTGGTCGCATTGAGCGCGGCCAGCAGTTCGGTTTTCAGCGCTTGCTGGGCGGCTTGCAACTGGCGGGTGATGGCCTGGTATTCGGCCATCAGTTCGTCCGGGTCACCGAATTCGACGGCCACTTCGTGCGGGTTCTTGCTGTCCAGGTTGTAGTTGCGAGCAGCCAGATCCTTGGCAGAGACCTTCCAGGCATGCTCGGTGGTCTTGCGCCCCGTGCGTTGCGGGCCACCCCACCAGGTTTTTTCAAGATCGAATTCCTCAATGGTCAACGGCTTGGAACGCGAATAGCTCTTGTAACCTGCCGGGTAGGGATGCTCGAAGAACCATACGTCCTTTGTGGGGCCGCCCTTCTCGAAGAACAGGATGTTGGTGGCGATGCTGGTGTAAGGGGCGAACACGCCCTTGGGCAAGCGCACGACGGTGTGCAGGTTGAACTCTTCCAGCAGTTCGCGCTTGAGCGTAGTCTTCACCCCCTCGCCGAACAGGAAGCCATCCGGCAACACCACCGCAGCGCGGCCCGTGTCGTGCCTGAGCAGGTGCATGATCAGCGCCATGAACAGATCGGCGGTCTCGCGGGTCTGATGCTTGGCGAGGAAGTTCTTCTCAATACCATCCTCTTCCATGCCACCGAATGGTGGGTTGGTGATGATGATGTCCACCCGGTCGCGTGGGCCATAGTCCTTGAAGGGGCGGGAAAGCGTATTGTCGTGGCGGATACGGGTAGGCACGTCGATGCCGTGCAGCATCATGTTGGTCATGGCCAGCATGTGCGGCAGGGGCTTCTTCTCGACGCCGTGGATGTTTTCTTGCAGCAGCCGGTTGTCATCTGGCGTCTTGACCTGCTTTCTGAGGTGCTCGATGGCGCAGGTCAGGAAGCCGCCCGTGCCGCAGGCCGGGTCGAGGATGCTTTCGCCGAGTTTCGGGTCGAGGATATCAACCATGAACTGCGTGACCGCACGCGGGGTGTAGTACTCGCCCGCGTTGCCAGCCGACTGCAGGTCGGCGAGGATTTTCTCATAGATATCGTTGAACAGGTGCCGGTCGCTGGACGAGTTGAAATCCACGTCCTCTTCAATGGTATTGATCACCTGGCGCAGCAGCGTGCCGGACTTCATGTAGTTGTAGGCATCCTCGAACACCGAGCCGATCACCCGGCCTTGCGCGGACACACCCGCCTTGGTGGCAAGCTGTTTCAAGGAAGGAAAGAGGTCGTTGTTGACGAAGTCGATCAGCTCTTCGCCGGTCATGCCTTCCGGATCCTTGGCCCAGTTGCTCCAGCGAAAACGGCTTTGCAGCGGCGAACGGTAGCTGGACTGGGTCAGTTCCCACTCCTGTTCCTTGTCGTCGAAGATCTTCAGGAACAACAGCCAGCAAATCTGGCTGATGCGCTGGGCGTCGCCATCGACGCCGACATCCTTGCGCATGATATCCTGGATGGCTTTAATGAGTGTTGCAAGTGACATGAATACTTCCTGGGTCTAATTCTGGTCAGGCACGGTAGAGCTCTCGTTCGAGCTCGCCCACGGCCTGTTGGTATTGGGTCTTGCCGCCAAAGGCTCGCACCAGTTCGATCGGTGTGCCCAGGCGGTTGAAGGGGGCGATGGCGAGGATTTGTGTTTCCTCAATGGCGGCCACGCCTTCGTCGGCATACTTGTCGAGCAGGGCTTCGAGCACCTTCTGCGCCTGCTCGCCGTACTTGGCGAAGTAATGGCGCTTTTTGACCTGCTCGGCCCGCTCCTTGCGCGTGAGTGGGGGTTGGTCCCAGGCCACGTGGCATAGCAGATCGAAGGGGTCAAAATCCTTGCCGGCTTGCTTGTCCACCTCGTCGGCCAAAGCCTCGAAGAAGATGCCTTGATGAGCCAGCTCGTCGATGATGGCCTGCTTCTTCTCGGCCTTGCTCCAATGGTGCAGGAAATCGTCGAGCGATGCGAACTCCTTGGCCAAGGTATTGCGAGTGTAGTCCTTCAGGGACTCGGTGATCAATTTGCCATTGGCGTCGAAGTACTGCACCCGTTCGGCCACCACCTTGACCTCGACATTGGCGACAACATAACGGCGCACGTTGCTGCCTTCCTCGCCTGGCAGCGGTTCGGCTACGCCGCCAGGAGACGTGGGGTTGTCGTCCGGCGTGGGATAGGTGAATTCATCGTCAGGCGACGCCTCCCCATCCTCTTCATCTGGAGGAAGCGGTGGCTCGCCGGGGCCTGGCTCATAGATCTGCACGGGATCGCCGTCGAAAGCCGGATCGGCGAACAGCTCGGTCGCTTTCTTGAAATCGAGGATGGTGAACCAGTACTTGTCAAAGTCCTCGTTGATGCGCGTTCCGCGACCGATGATCTGCTTGAATTCAGTCATGGACTGGATGCGCTGATCCAGCACGATGAGCTTGCAGGTTTGGGCATCGACGCCCGTGGTCATCAGCTTGGAGGTGGTTGCAATGACGGGGTATTTGCTTTCCGGGAAGATAAAGTTGTCCAACTCCATCTTGCCTTCTTCATTGTCGCCGGTGATGCGCACGACATAGCGGTGGTTCTGCGCCACCAGGTCGGCGTTTTCGTTGACCAGCGCTTGGCGCATGCGTTCGGCATGGTCGATGTTGTCGCAGAAGACGATGGTCTTGTCAAAGCGGTTGCTGGCTTTCAGGTATTCGCTGATCTTGCGCGCCACCACCTGTGTGCGCTGTTCCAGTACCAGGGTCTTATCAAAATCACGCTGGTTATAGATACGGTCTTCGATCTCGTTGCCGTGCTTGTCGAGCATGCCCTTGTCGGGACGCCAGCCGGTCAGGTCTTTGTCCAGGTCAATGCGCACTACCTTGTAGGGTGCGAGAAAGCCATCGTCGATGCCCTGGCGTAGCGAGTAGGTGTAAATGGGCTCGCCGAAGTAGTCGATGTTGGATACGTCCTTGGTTTCCTTGGGCGTAGCGGTCAGGCCGATCTGTGTGGCGGAATGGAAATACGTCAGGATCTCGCGCCAGGCTGAATCTTCGGCGGCGCTGCCTCGGTGGCATTCGTCGATCACGATCAGATCGAAGAATTCCGGGCTGAACTGCTTGTAGATGTTCCGTTCTTCTTCGTTACCGGTGACGGCCTGGTAAAGCGACAGGTAGATTTCATAGGACTTGTTGACCTGCCGCTTCTGGATCTTGGTCATCGCAGCGCCGAACGGCTTGAAGTCGTTGGTCATGGTCTGATCGACCAGGATGTTGCGGTCCGCCAGGAACAGGATGCGTTTCTTGGCACGCGACTTCCACAACCGCCAGATGATCTGAAAGGCGGTATAAGTCTTGCCTGTACCCGTGGCCATCACCAGCAGAATGCGCTTCTGCTCTTTGGCTATCGCCTCGATGGTCTTGTTGATGGCGAGCAATTGGTAGTAACGGGGCGTCTTGTTGCTGCCATCGCTGTAGTAGTCCTGGGCTACCAAGGCCTGTTGCTGCGTGCTCAGCCCCTGATGCTCTACCCACCATTGCCACAGCGTATCGGCACTGGGGAACTCATCCAGGCTCAGTTCGCGCTCGATCACACCGTCCTTGGTGATCTTGTTGTGGAACAGGAAGCCATCTCCATTGCTACTGAATACGAAAGGCACTTGCAGCATTTCGGCATAGCCGAGGGCCTGTTGCATGCCCGAGCCGATGGCATGCTTGTTGTCCTTAGCTTCGATGACGGCAATGGGCAGGTTGGGCTTGTGGAACAGCACATAGTCGGCGCGCTTGTGCTGACCACGTGTGTGCAGTTTGCCGCGCACGATGATGCGCCCATTGGTCAGCAGGAACTCTTCTCGCACCTGCGTTAGAACGTCCCATCCGGCCTTTTCCAGAGCCGGTGTGATGAACTTGGTGCAGATGTCGCGTTCGCTAAGCGTCTGCTTATTCATAGGATATAACCCCTTCCATGCTGGCTTCCCCTTGCGCTTGCTTGTCGTTAGATCCTTGACCTCGCGACTCTCGCAGCGATCTTATCCACCATGTATCCATGACACTCAATCCAGCACGATAAGAAATTCGGTCGCCAGCGCGGTTGGCTGAACATCCCGAACATTGCGTTACAGCGAAACCAGGCCGTAATCCGACATCATCCGCAGGGTGCGCGACAGGTTTGGCACATTGCGGCCGCTGAGTTCGGCCAGTTCGGTCAGAGACTTAGGTTGTTTGTCATGAATCAGGCGCAGCAAGCGACGATTGTCGTCCGACAGCGCCGCTGCCAGTGATGTCAGAGACGGAAACCAAATGCTGGGCGTTTCGCTTCCCTTCGGGGGCGAACCTTCTGGCTGTCGGATACCCACAATGCAGCGCTTCATGATCGCTAATCCAATGACAAGTCGACTATTATATCAGTATCTGATCATCATCGTCGATCATAAATGCCTGCTATAAAGGAAAAGGTAGAGGCAAGGGAATGGCAATCACAGGTCAACGGTCCTACCCAAAAAGGGAAAAGGCCACCAGCGCCTCAGACGGACTTACACCACCAGACTGGCCGACGGTGCCAACCCGTCGATGTAATTCGACCACGCCTGCAACATATCCCGCCGCTGCTCGGCGTACTCGGCCCGGTTGTAGACACAGCGCACCCCGCCAATAGTGTGGTTCAGCGCCTTCTCCACCACATCCGAGGGCCATCCCTGCTTGTGCAGCAGAGTCGATGCAGTGCGCCGCAGGTCGTGAATGGTGAAGGCAGGAATCTCCTGCCCTTGCAATAAAACCTTCAACGCTTGGTTCAGCGCATTGTTGGCGAAGGGCTTAGCCAGGGTGCCACGCCCCGGCAGCACCCATACGCTGCTGCTGGCCAGCAGCTTCAGTTCCTTGAACAGCGTCTATGCCTGCGTGGACAGGTAGACGATGGACACCTGAGCCGATTTTGACCATATCGCGGATATCCTCGATATGGTCGTCCATTCGCTACCTGCCATTTCACCCAGCAAAGTTTTTTAATCGTAACTAGGCAATACTTAAACCTGCTCTGCTTCTCCCGTTCTAAGTAAAACAAAATGTTCAACCAGCCGCAGCATGAGTTCTTTCTGTTCCGGCAAACTTTCCGCCACCAATAAGGCCAGTGCCACTAATGTATTGTCATTAATCAACTGTTTTACCGGCTTTGCCAGAAAATGCTGATTCAGCCGTAAATACCAAAGAAACAGGAAAGAACCGGTACGTTTATTGCCATCGGCCAAGGGATGGTTCTTGAAGACGAAATACAGCATGTCCTTCATTGGAAAAAAGCTGCTGATTTGCCAGGGTTCTGGATAGCAGATTCACGGCCTGTTCAAACTCAATACCCCGTTCCTGTAAGCGACGCTGGTTAAGGGTGTAACCATCTACAAGATATTGACGTAATATGTTGGTCGCCCAAATACGAAATTGGGTTGCTCTCCTTGAACTGACCCGATAGCCTACGGAAATAATGGCATCCAGGTTGTAGTGCTTGATACGTCTGCGCACCTGGCTCGAACCTTCTTGACGAACTATTAAGAAATCCTTAGTAGTTGCTACCTCCGCAAACTACCCCTAAAGCCACAGCGCCGCCTCACTTCCCGATACAAAACGAAGAAAAGATCTCACCCAGCAAATCATCACTGCTGAATTGCCCAGTAATCTTGCACAACTCATCATGCGCCAGCCTGAGTTCCTCGGCAAACAGGTCAAGCACCCGGTCATCATGGCTGGCATGCTCCTGGGCCATCTGCAAATGCTCATTGGCACTGTTCAGGGCGTGCAAATGCCGTTCACGGGCCAGCCAGGGAGATTCGGCACTGGGGTTCCAGCCGGCAATCTCCAGCAGTTTATGACGCAAGGTATCCAGGCCCGTTTCCTGTTTAGCTGAAACCAGGATGGCCAGGGCTTCATGCCCGTTCTCTTCGCTTGTCTGTTCAACCTGTTCCTGCATCCGCTTCAGGGCAGCCTCATCCAATAAATCCATCTTGTTGAACACTTTCAACACGGGGGTACGGGCAGGCAAACGACGGGTAATCTCAATATCCAGCTCATCATTGGGCGAACGGGCATCCTGCAAATGCACAATCACGTTGGCCTTTTCAATCTCGGCCCAGGTCCGTGCTATACCAATGCTTTCAACCGTATCGTCGGTTTCCCGCAAGCCCGCCGTGTCAACAATATGAATGGGTACGCCCTGAATATGAATCTGCTGGCTGACCTTGTCGCGTGTGGTACCGGCAATCGGGGTCACAATCGCCACTTCATCGCCTGCCAGTGCATTGAGCAAACTGGACTTGCCCACATTGGGCTGACCCGCCAGCACCACGTGCATGCCTTCACGCAAAATCATGCCTTGTTTGGCCTGCCTGATCAAATGGTACAAATCATCCTGAATGCTTTGCAGTTCTTCCCTGGCCTGGTATTTTTCAAGGAATTCAATTTCCTCTTCCGGAAAATCCAGTGTGGCCTCCACCAGCATGCGCAAATGCACCACCCGGTCGGCCAAGGCATTAACCAGGTTGGAAAAAGAACCGCTTAAAGAAGCCATCGCGCTGCGTGCAGCCGCCTCTGAAGAGGCATCAATCAAATCGGCCACGGCTTCGGCCTGGGCCAGATCAAGACGGTTATTCAAAAATGCCCGTTGGGTAAATTCACCGGGCTCGGCATGACGCAGGTCAATACCAATTTCCCGACCAACCTCAAGGCAACGCTGCATGATCCGTTTAAGCACGGCCGGCCCGCCATGCCCTTGCAATTCAAGCACATCTTCACCGGTATAAGAATGCGGGGCCTTGAAAAACAGGGCAATCCCTTCATCAATCGCCTGTCCGCCCGAGTCCGGGAAAGGCAGGTAATGGGCGTGGCGAACCTGCAATTCCCGATTGAAAAATTGCCGTATAAACACGCTTAAATCAGGGGCTGAAACCCTGACAACACCAATACCGCCCCGGCCGGGTGCTGTTGCAATGGCAACAATGGGTACATTATTTGAAGTCATCATTTTTTTATGCCGAATAACCAGATACCTGAATTATAAGGGGTACGATACACAAGAACCTTTTAGGGCATAATATAGCGGAAGTAATCCTTCTTCATTAACACACCATTTGCCCAATGCGTATTTTATTAATCGAAGACGAACCCGATCTGGCCCAATGGTTAATGCGTAGCCTGCGCAACCAGGCCGGCTTCACCATTGAATGGTCCAATGACGGTTTGGTCGCCTACAAGCGATTGCAGGTAGAAGAGTTTGATGCCATTATCCTTGACTTGGGCATCCCTGGCATGGATGGCAATACCCTTCTAAGCCGGCTGCGAGCCGAAGATGACCGTACGCCCATCCTTATACTGACCGCCCGGGATTCCCTTGCCGATCGTGTGGAGACCCTGGAATCAGGAGCGGATGACTTCCTGCCAAAACCTTTCATGATTGAAGAACTGGTTGCCAGGCTTAATGCCCTTATACGCAGAAGCCGTGGCAGGGACAAACCACGCTTAAGCTGTGGTGACCTGAGCTACGATGTGGGAAAACACCAATTCCTGGTTAAGCAGCAAATGCTGCAGGTTACCCCCCGTGAAAGTGAAGTCCTGGCCATCCTTATCCGGAAAAGTGAAGAGCCCGTTAACAAGAAATTCATACTTGAACGCTTATTGGCTCATGATAATGATGAGGAAATCGGCATAGAATCCATTGAGGTCATCATTCACCGGTTACGCAAAAAACTTCAACCTTCCACGGTACAAATCACCACTTTGCGGGGTATTGGCTATTGCCTTGAACCCATTCCCGATGATGAAATTTAAAAGCCTGAAATCAACATTGCTCTGGCTATTGATACCGGCATTGGTCATCACCATGCTGATTTCGCTCTGGGCCTCAAACCTTGAATTAAGAGGACAAGTCAACACGGCATTCGACCGTTCCCTGGCGGGTGCCATCCGTTCCATTGAAGTCAACATCAAGACCGAAGATGGTGGCCTGGCCATGGAACAACCCTTTTACATGCTTGAGTTCTTTGAACTGACCACGCGCAGTACCGCCTATTTCAGAGTCGCCACCGAAGACAAGCTGACAGAAATCGGCTATGTTGACCTGCCCTTGCCAACGACCCCGCTGGAAACCGGTAAAGCCGTTTTTTACAACCGGAATTATCTTGACCAGCCCATGCGGATTGCCGCCATTGCCATTCACCCTAAAAAAGGCCTGCTTTATGACCCTGATAGCCGTATCATCATCCAGGTTGCCGAAAGCATGTCCAGCCGGGAAGCCTTCATCAACCAGCTCATCTGGCAATCGATCCGTAAAGACTTTGTAGTACTTGCCATTTTTATTCTTTTGCTTTCCGGCGGCATTATCATTGCGCTTCGTCCCTTAAAAGCACTCAGCAAAGAAATCAAGAATCGCTCCGTTGACAATTTGCTGCCCATTGATGAAAAAGAGTTGCCCAAAGAAATCAAACCTTTGGTCCAGGCCATTAATCTTCACCTGGCGCGTTACATCAAGCGGAATATTACCCAGCAACAGTTTCTTGATGACGCCTCCCACCAATTGCGCACACCACTTTCCGTATTGACCATGCAGGTGGATTATGCAAAGAAACTGGCCAAAACCACCGAAATGGAAGAAGTGTTAAGCGCCATACAGCAAAGACTGGGTAATACGATTCAGCTCACCAATCAATTACTGGCATTGGCAAAGGTTCGTGATGCCGCAGATAAACTGACGGCCAATGTTTCACGTGAAACAATTGATATTTGCCAGCTGGCTGCCGAAGTGGTAAGCAACTTATTACCGACGGCACGCAAGAAAAGAATGGATTATGGACAGGAACTGCCCGAACATCCCGTCATGATTAATGGCATTGAATGGCTGCTTAAGGAGGCCTTAAGCAATCTTATTAGCAATGCCATTAAATATTGTCCTGTCCGCGCCCAGATTACCGTTTCTGTCCTGGAGGAAAAAGAGCATATTATTTTACAGGTTGAAGATAACGGCCCCGGCATGAGTCCGGAAGATATTGCCCTGGCAGGCAAACGCTTTCGCAGGGGCACATCGGGCAAGGAAAAATACGGATCGGGATTAGGACTGGCCATTGTGAGCACAATTGCCGAAATCAACCGGGCCAGGCTTGAAATTGTTTCCAAAACCAATGAAACAGGCCTTATTGTCCGGCTGGTGTTCCATAAAATTCCTATGGATTACCCTGATAAAAGCCGGTTTTCATCAAATTGAAAGCTAATCGAAAGCTTCAGTTTTGTATCGTTAGGTCCTTACCTATCAATGGAGACTGTAATGATACTGTATAAAAAGACCTTATCTTTCCTGACCGCAAGCCTGCTTGGCCTTGCTTGCCTGGGCACTGTCCAGGCACAAGAACAGCCCAAAAAACCCGAGTGTATTGCACCGGCACAACCCGGTGGCGGTTTTGACCTGACCTGTCGACTGGCCCAGAATGGTTTTGCCCAAACCAAAATCCTTGAAGCACCCATGCGAACCGTTTACATGCCAGGCGGCATTGGAGCCGTGGCGTATAACAATATCGTGGCCCAACGCCCTGCCGATGGCAATGCCATTGTTGCCTTTTCAGGCGGTTCATTGCTCAATCTGGCTCAGGGCAAGTTTGGCAAATACAACGTTAATGACGTGAAATGGCTGGCAGCGGTTGGCAGCGATTATGGCGTTGCCATTGTCCGTAATGACTCCCCTTATACCGATCTCAAATCCTTGATGGAAGCTTTCAAGGCGGATCCCAGCAAAATTGTCCTGGGTGCAGGCGGTTCTGTGGGTAGCCAGGATTGGATGAAAGCGGCCCTGACTGCCAAAGCGGCCGGTGTTGATTACAAAAAAATGCGTTTCGTTGCCTTTGAAGGTGGCGGTGAAGCGGTAACTGCCCTGCGAGGCGGGCATATCCAGGCTTATATGGGAGATGCCGCAGAAGCCCGTACCATGCTTGATGGCGGTGCCCCCATCCGGATTCTGGCTGTTTTCAATGATAAACGTTTGCCTGGAAAAATGTCGGATATTCCTACCGCTGCAGAACAGGGTTTTGATATCAATTGGCCCATCATTCGCGGTTTTTACATGGGTCCCAAAGTATCAGATGGCGAATACAACTGGTGGGTTGACGCGTTTAACAAACTGATGAAAACCCCTGAGTTTGCCCAAATGCAAGAGCAGCAAGGTTTGTTTCCATTTGACAAAGCCGGTGCTGAACTGGATAGCTATGTAAAAGAGCGCGTTCAGTTTTATACCGAACTGGCCGATTCTTTTGGCCTGATCAAAAAATAATTCAATAAAAAAACCGTCAGTTCCCCTGTCTGGCAGGGGAACTTCAACGTTTATTAAAAGGTACCTCTTATGGCACTCAATGACAGGGTATTGGGTATTGCCGCCCTATTCTTTGCCGCATTTCTTACCTGGTTTGGCTACGATCTTGAAGCACCGTTTACCTATGAGCCCGTTGGGCCCAAAGCATTTCCGCTTATGCTTGCACTCATCATCGCCATTTGCGGTGTTCGGCTTGCTTACAAAGGTGGCAATACGGTTGAAGCGAATCCGGAAGGCGCCAATTTCCGGATTATGTCCATGGTCGCCTATGTTGCCGCCTATGCATTTTTATTCCAATGGGTCGGCTTTGTGCTATCTACGGCACTGATGACCATTTTTGTCGGCAGGCTGTTCAATGGTGCATGGATCAAATGCATTATTGGTGGTGTTGCAATGGGCCTTCTGTTCTTTTTCCTTTTTGACAAAGGCCTTGATGTTGTACTGCCCACCGGCATTCTCGGAGACCTCCTATGAGCGGATTAATGGAACATTTATCAATCGGGTTCGGGGTTGCCTTTTCAGGTATCAACCTGCTTGTGGCAGCCCTTGGCTCATTTATTGGCACCATTGTTGGCGTACTGCCCGGACTGGGCCCCATTAATGGCGTTGCCATGCTGGTTCCTATTGCCTTTGCCATGCAATTGCCACCAGAGACAGCCCTGATCCTGCTGGCGGCCGTATATGTCGGTGCCGAATATGGCGGCCGGATTACCTCTATCCTGATTAACGTGCCGGGTGAGGCCGCAGCCGTGATGACCACACTTGATGGCTATCCGCTGGCACGCCAGGGCCTGGCCAGCGTGGCTCTGTCGCTGTCTGCCTGGTCTTCATTCATTGGTTCCACCATTGCCATTTTTGGCATATTGCTGTTGGCACCGTTACTGGCCAAATGGGCCATTGCTTTCGGTCCTGCCGAATATTTTGTTTTGATGGTATTTGCCTTTTGTGCACTTACCAGCCTATTGGGTGAGCAACCGGTCAAAGGAATTCTGGCAGCCATGATTGGCCTGGCGATTGCCACGGTCGGCGTGGATGCCAACTCTGGCGTCTACCGTTATACCTTTGATTTGCCCAATCTGGCCGATGGTATTGATTTCGTGGTGGTGGTGATAGGCCTTTTTGCAGTTTCTGAAATGCTGCAAATGCTTGAAAACCTGCTTAGCGGTGTATCCATTGATGTTCCCAAAAGCGAACGCAAGCTATTCAATTTAAAAGAAATGGCACTTACCTGGTGGAGTACGGTTCGTGCCGGATTTTTAGGATTCTTCATTGGAATTTTGCCGGGCGCCGGTGCCAGTGTCGCCTCTGCCGTTGCCTATGCCAATGAAAAAAAACTGATTGAAAGCAAAGATCCCGATGCCAAATTCGGCAAAGGAGACATGCGTGGCCTTGCAGCCCCCGAATCCGCCAACAATAGCGCAGCAACCGGTTCATTTATTCCCATGCTGGCATTGGGTGTACCCGGTTCCGGTACAACCGCGGTCATGATGGGTGCACTGACCCTTTACAATATTACACCCGGACCGGTCCTGTTTGATACCCAACCCCAGCTGGTATGGGGGCTGATCGCCTCCCTGTTCATTGCCAACCTCATGCTGCTTTTAATGAACATTCCCATGGTACGGGTATTTGCAGCCATGTTATCCATCCCCTCCTGGTTACTGGTTCCTGGTATTTTATCCATCAGTTTTATCGGTGTATATGCCATTAATGCCACGACATTTGACCTGATGCTGGTGGTTGGAATTGGCGTGATTGGTTATTTCCTGCGGAAAATGAATGTACCTATGGCACCGCTTGTCCTGGGTGTGGTATTGGGTGATATGATGGAACAAAACCTGCGTCGTGCCCTCTCTATTACCAATGGTGAGATTTCCATCTTGTTTGAAAGCCCGATTTCCATCGGCTTGTGGATTGCCGCCGTTCTGGTTGGCGTGGTACCGCCATTGTTCAGGAAATTTTCCAAGAAAAATGAAATCCATGTCCCTGCCAATTGATATGACATGTTTGTAAAATATTTAACCGGATTCCTTGTCGCGCTGTCTGGCGCTTTGGTAGCGGTATGGTTAAGCATACCGCTACCATGGCTGATTGGTTCACTGTTATTAACAGCCATCACTAAAACAGCCGGCGTCAACAGCACTTCCCACACGGCTTTCCGGAATATTGGTCAATGGGTAATTGGCACCTCCCTGGGTTTGTATTTCACACCCGAAGTTTTGGATATCATCGGCGGCTACTCTCCTTTTATTCTTATCGGAGTGATATTTGCCCTTTTATTGGGAATCAATGGATCTCTTATTTTAAGAAAATGGGGTGATGTGGATTTTAAAACTGCCTGGTTTGCCAGTGCGATTGGCGGGGCCAGTGAAATGGCCAATCTGGCGGAAAAAAACCATGCCAGAACAGATCTGGTTGCTTCGGCACACAGCCTTCGAATGATCATGGTCGTGGTTTCCGTTCCCTTTGCCTTCAAATTCCTGAATATTTCCGGTAATTTTCCAGGAACGGAAACCCTGTATTTTTTTAATACCAGCGGCTTTATCAAGCTCATCGTCCTGACCAGCATCGCCGGTTGGGTTTTCAAGAAACTGTCACTGCCCAACGCCTGGGTCCTGGGTCCTTTACTGGTTAGCGTTCTATTAACCGGCAACGATACCATCCTCACCTATCTGCCAAGTGAACTCTCAAAAATTGGCCAATTGTTTATTGGCTGGTCTCTGGGAGATAAATTCGGCCCTGATTTTTTCAAAAAGGCCCCTCGCTATTTATCCGTAGTCGCCATCAGCAATACGCTTAACATAGTACTGGCATTTGGATTCAGCTACCTGTTATTTCTGGTTTCAGATATCCCCTTTCCGACCCTGGTACTCAGCAATAGTCCTGGCGGCATTGCAGAAATGGCGATTACGGCTAAAGTACTATCACTTGGCGCACCGATCGTCACTGCGTTTCACGTGTCACGCATGGTATTTGTATTGCTCTTAACAAGTCCGCTCTATCATTTATTTGAAAAAAAACTGAAGTCCAACGCTTACATCACGCACCGTACTGACTGAGATCTCCTTTAAACTGAGGTGGTTAAGAACTTCATACACCAACGTTACCATGTCAACTGAATCGAATCATCACGTGAAACCGGACAAAACACAACACGCCACTGCCATTAGGCTGATTCCTTTTATCGTCGGATGCGCCCTTTTCATGCAAATGCTCGACTCGTCTGTCGTGGCAATGGCCTTACCCATGATGGCCGATACGTTCAACACCACGGCAGTTCGCATGAATATTGCCATAACCGCATATCTTATAGCGGTTGCCATTTTTGTTCCCGTTTGTGGTTGGGCCGCAGACCACTTTGGGGCAAAACGGATATTCTTGCTCGCCATCCTGTTATTTTGCCTGACCTCACTGGGCTGCTCAATGGCGCCAACATTTGAGACTTTTATCTTTTTCAGGTTTATGCAAGGCATTGCTGGTGCCATGATGGTGCCCGTAGGACGCATTATCATGTTAAAAACCGTTCCCCGTGAGCAATTACTCAAGGCAACAGCCTTTTTATCCATTCCTGCCTTATTAGGACCCATGCTTGGTCCACCGCTGGGTGGATTTATTGTGACCGTCACTTCCTGGCACTGGATTTTCCTGATCAACATTCCCATGGGTATGCTGGGTATTTTTATGGTACTTAAATATATTCAGGAATACAGGACAGAAAATCCGCCTCGTCTGGACTGGCCCGGTTTCATCTTAAGTGGCATTGCCATGGCTTCTTGTGTATATGGTTTTGAATCCCTGGCCAAAAACCAGGGATTTATCAATGCCTATTTTCTTTTGGCCATTTCTTTTGTCAGTGGGATCCTGTACTGGTTTCATGCAAAACGGGTTGCCAATCCCATTATTGATTTGTCCCTTTTAAAAATACAAAGCTTTGCCATTTCCATTATTGCGGGCAATTTATGCCGCTTTGCCATTGGTTCAACACCATTTTTACTGGCCTTATTGCTACAGATTGGCTTTAATTACTCGCCCTTATCGGCAGGCCTTATTACTTTTGCCGGTGCACTGGGAGCGCTTGCCATGAAGTTTGTTGCCATTCCCATCCTGAAAAAATTTGGGTTTCGCCGCGTGCTAACCGTCAATGCCGTTATTACCGGCTTATTTATTATGGCGTGCGCCTTGTTTACCCTTGAAACCCCCGTCTGGCTCATGACAATGACCCTGCTCTTTGGCGGTTTTTTTCGTTCTCTCGAATTTACATCCGTCAATACCTTGAGTTTTGCCAATATCAAACCTGAAAAAATGAGTCAGGCCAGCAGTTTTTCAGCAACTGCACAACAAGTTGGCATCAGTATGGGTATGGGGATAGCGACCCTTAGCATTGACTTAAGCATGCGCCTGAATGGTTCCCCTACGCCTTCAATCCAGGATATCAAGTCAGGTTTTATTGTTATTGGCGCTGCCTCAATTCTTTCCGCCTTGTGGTTTTACCGACTGGAAAAATCAGCCGGGTCAGGCATGTATTAACCCATTCTGACTCAGAATTGACCCTTGATATCTGTCCCAATTTTCGTTGTATTACAGGTTTCTATGCTAATAAATTTGAATCCATAATAAAAAAAACCGAACCCGGTACAATACCGGGTTCGGTTTTTCAGTCATGTAAAACCAGCCTGTATAAGTATTAATTCAACTCATTAATGGCTGCAACAATTTTTTCTGCCAACGCTTTTATTTCTTCCATATCCCCTTTTACATGTGCATGAGCATGAATATTCTGTCCTTCATAGCGTGGCACCAAATGAAAATGAACATGGTCGACAGTTTGTCCTGCTGCGGCACCATTAAACTGGCTAAGAACAATTCCATCGGCGTTGGTTGCTTTCATAATCGCAGGCGCAATTTTTTTTGCTGTAGAAACACAGGCTTGGGCAGCCTCATACGACAAATCGAACAAATTCGCAGCGGGTTCTTTGGTTAAAACCAATGTATGTCCAACTGTTTGCGGCATGATATCCATCATGACATAAGTTTTATCATCTTCATACACTTTAAATGAAGGTGCCTCACCCCGTAAAATTTTAGCGAAGATATTATTTGTATCGTAAACCATTCCAATTATCCATAAAAGTAGTTAATTCACTGAAAACCGAAGCAATTTGATAATTACTTTAACATAAATCCCAAAAGGTAATTTCAACATCTTAAGCCAAACGACATCGATAAATCGATTAAATGCATTCATTCCTAAGACAATAAAAAACGGCTTGGAATCGTTTTACAACCCTTCCCTTCAGAAATCATAAAAAACAGGGTTTTATCCTGTTTTTGCAAAAAAACAGCTGTGGATAACTACTATGAGCATGAAATGTGAATAACTTTTGTATGAAAAGTGAAGAACAAGATCTCAAATTTTGACGCTAAATCTTGTTCAACTTTATCCAATGCTAAAAATAGCTGAACTCAACAAGCAAAAAACAGCATAAAACCCTGTTTTCAATGAAAAAAACAGGGTTTCAATACTTATCCACAGAGCATCTAGTTCTTAATCAGTTATATATAAAGAAAAATAATAACTAAATAGTACTTAGCACTTGCAACGCTTTTTCCAAAGTTTCATTTTTCTTTGCAAAACAAAATCGAACCAAATTATTGTTAGAAGTCAAAGCTGAAGAATCTTTATAAAATGCAGAAACCGGAATCAGCGTAACACCATGTTTTTTTGTCAATTCTGTAGCAAAATCCAATTCATTGATCAATGAGATCTCACTATAATCAGCCAGCATGAAAAAAGTACCTTCACTCTTGATCGGTTTGAAACGGGTATTTAATAACCCGTTATAAAGGTAATCATGTTTTTTCTGATAAAAATCGGACAAATTTAAATAAGTGCCGGGATCTTTCATAAATTCGGCAAAAGCATGCTGCATGGGTGAGCTGACAGTAAAAACCACGAACTGATGAATTTTCCTGAATTCTGCAGTCAAGGCTTTAGGTGCGCTGCAATATCCTACTTTCCAACCAGTGGTATGGTAAGTTTTGCCAAAAGATGAGATCACAAATGAACGGCTGGCTAAAAATTCTCGAGTAGATAAACTTAAAAATGGTCTATGACCAAATACAATATGTTCATAAACCTCATCTCCGATCAAAAATATTTCTTTATCTTTGATTAAATCCTCAATAGCATCCAGATCAGAAGATTTCAATGTAAGCCCGGTTGGGTTGTGAGGAAAATTCAGAATAATCAACCGGGTTTTTTCAGTAATGGCATCCTTCACTTTTTGCCAATCAATCGAGTAAGCAGGATTATCCTGGGAAGGAGGAGTCAGGGAAACAAATACCGGGATGCCACCGGCTAATTTTATGCATGGCACATAAGAGTCGTAACATGGTTCGATCACAATCACTTCATCACCAGCATGAACAATGCTCAGTATCGAAGACATCAAAGCCTCAGTGGCTCCATTGGTTACGGTTATTTCTGTATCGGGATTGTAGTTATGTGAATAAAGTTGATTTATTTTATCTGCAATGGCAATTCGTAACGCTGGTATGCCAGGCATATGTGGATACTGGTTATGTCCATTTATCATTGCCTCATTCACCAATGAAACCAATTTTTCATCAGGATTGAAATCCGGAAATCCTTGTCCCAGATTAATTGCATTATGCTCATTGGCCAACTGGCTCATGATAGTAAAAATGGTTGTTCCAACGTCAGGTAATTTTAATTTAATCATTTTATTCACAGTTTTTGTATAACAATTTGAAGCTATATAAATTTTATCAACAAGGCTATAATCCTTATTATGCCTTATTGTAGAGAATGTTATTAACATTTCATACAGACTTGTACATGCTTTTTCATTATATTATTAACAAAGTTATCCACAGAGCTTTGTTTTGTTCCACGTGGAACAGCCTCAAAACAATCTTGCCTAAAGATTTTTCGCTTTCCAACAGATAAAAACCAAAATAACTGAAATTTTTGCAAATGTTCCACGTGGAACATTTGTTCTGGATTTATAATCAACTATTGCTATTTTTTTATTAGAAATAAAATGGATTACCCAAACGAGTTTGATGTGATAGTAGTGGGTGGTGGTCATGCTGGAACAGAGGCTGCTTTAGCTTCTGCCCGCACTGGTGCCAAAACATTATTACTGACACATAATATTGAAACCTTAGGTCAAATGTCTTGCAATCCTTCAATTGGAGGGATTGGTAAGGGGCACCTGGTAAAAGAAATTGATGCGCTTGGTGGTGCAATGGCACTGGCAGCAGATGAGGCTGGAATTCAATTCAGAATATTAAACAGCTCAAAAGGACCTGCCGTACGTGCAACAAGGGTGCAGGCAGACAGGGTGCTGTATCGACAAGCCATACGTACCCGGCTTGAAAATCAGGAGAACCTCTGGTTGTTCCAACAGGCTGTTGATGATCTGATTGTTGAGGGTGATCGGGTAGTTGGCGCGGTAACGCAAATTGGTCTTAAATTCAGATCACGTGCTGTGGTGTTAACAACGGGCACATTTTTGAATGGGCTTGTTCATGTTGGGTTGAAGAATTATTCTGCAGGTCGTGCCGGTGATCCTCCGGCCATCAGTCTTGCCCATAGATTAAAAGAGTTGAAGCTTCCTCAGGGACGACTTAAAACCGGAACGCCTCCACGTATAGATGCCAGAACAATTGATTTTTCCAATTTGATTGAGCAGCCTGGAGATCTGGATCCAATACCTGTTTTTTCATATATGGGGAATGCGCAAATGCACCCCCGGCAGTTGCCTTGCTGGATTACTTATACTAATGAGAGAACCCATGAAATTATCAGGGGTGGGCTGGACAGATCTCCCATGTATACGGGAGTGATTGATGGTATTGGACCACGCTATTGTCCTTCAATTGAAGACAAGGTACATCGTTTTGCGGACAAGAATTCACACCAGGTGTTTCTGGAGCCTGAAGGTTTGACAACCAATGAAATCTATCCGAATGGAATCTCAACCAGTTTGCCTTATGATGTACAACTTGAATTGGTACATTCTTTGCCAGGTCTTGAAAATGCCCATATTCTTCGCCCTGGTTATGCCATTGAGTATGATTATTTTGATCCACGTGGATTAAAAAGCAACCTGGAAACAAAAAGCATTAATGGTTTGTTTTTTGCCGGGCAAATTAATGGAACTACCGGATATGAAGAAGCCGCAGCGCAAGGTTTGCTGGCAGGCCTGAATGCTGCCTTGCAGGTGAAAGGTGAAGCTCCCTGGACGCCACGACGTGATGAAGCTTATTTGGGTGTTCTTGTTGATGACTTGATTACCAAAGGTGTCACCGAACCCTATCGAATGTTTACTTCAAGGGCTGAATACCGTTTGAGTTTGCGTGAAGATAATGCCGATTTCAGGTTAACGGAAATCGGACGAAAGTTGGGTGTGGTACCAGATGACCGTTGGGAATTCTTTAGCCGAAAAAGAGATAATGTGAATGCTGAAATAAAACGGCTGGGTGGCGTCAGGGTTCATCCTAAAACGTTTACCGATGAGCAGGCGCAAACGCTCTTGGGTAAGTCACTTGAACGGGATTACACTTTGGTCGATTTGTTGAAAAGACCGAACGTTAATTACAAAGATCTTGTCAGTGCGATTACTGTCAATGGGGAAACGCTTCATTCAGATATTGAGCTGTCTGAATCGGAAATTGAACAGATTGAAATCCAGGTTAAATATGCCGGTTATATAAATAGGCAGCAGGAAGAAGTACGCCGTCAAAGCACTTATGAGGATCAAAAAATTCCCGTTGACTTGAATTATGATGAAGTGGGAAATTTGTCTTTTGAGGTCCGGCAAAAACTCAGGGAAAGCCGACCTGAAACAATTGGCCAGGCAGGGCGGATTTCAGGTGTCACACCGGCAGCCATTGCATTGTTGCTGATTCATATAAAACGAATGCAATATTCCGATTCAAAAAAGGCATAAGCGTAGTAATGAGTGATTCAAAAAAAAGCCTGTTTGATGCAGCCAGGCAACTCGGGCTTGAAATGAGTGAGGAACAGGCGCAAGCATTGCTTATGTATATAGAGCAGATGCAGCGTTGGAATAAAACCTACAATCTGACGGCATTGAAAAATAAAGAACAAATGCTTGTTCAACATATTTTTGACAGTCTGTCTGTGGTAATGCCGTTAAGAAAAAAACTGGCAGGCAGAAAAACAGTGAATGTACTGGATGTAGGTTCGGGTGGTGGTTTGCCTGGCATTGTCCTGGCTATAATGAATGCCACGTGGAACATTTGTTGCATAGATGCGGTTGAGAAAAAAACCGCTTTCGTGCGTCAGATGTCGGGTGTATTGAAACTACCCAATCTATCTGCACAGCATATTCGCATAGAACAAAGAACCGAACCACAAGTGGACTTGGTTATTTCAAGAGCATTTGCATCCTTGGCTGATTTTGCGTCTTTGGCTGGCAAGCATGTGGATGCATCCGGTTATCTGGTTGCAATGAAAGGGCATTATATTCAGGATGAAGTAAATGAATTGGTATCCAGAACCGAATGGGAAGAGGCGTCACATGAAACGCTTGAAGTTCCGGAACTGGATGCAAAGCGGTGTTTAATCTGGCTGCAGCGTAAAGGGTAGGTCATGGGGAAAGTTGTAAATTCAATTAAGATTTTTTGTATCGCCAATCAAAAAGGCGGGGTAGGTAAAACAACCACGGCAATCAATCTTGCCGCCAGTCTGGCATCACACAAGAAAAGGGTCCTTTTGATAGATTTGGATCCACAGGGTAATGCCACCATGGGAAGCGGTATAGATAAGAATAATTTAAGCTTAAACATATATCAGGTTCTCATTGGAGAAGCGGGTATCGATGAGGCCAGGATACGTTCAGAAAGTGGTGGCTATGATGTATTGCCAGGAAACCGTGAACTATCGGGAGCCGAAATTGATCTGGTGCAAATGGAGAACCGTGAACATCAGTTAAAGCAGGCCATTGATAAAGTAGCGCAAGAATATGATTATGTGCTGATTGACTGTCCACCCACCTTGTCGCTGTTGACGTTAAATGGTCTTTCATGTGCAAATGGCGTAATTATTCCAATGCAATGTGAATATTTTGCACTTGAAGGATTATCGGATCTGGTCAATACCATAAAACGGGTACATAAAAACATCAATCCCGAATTGAAGATGATAGGATTGTTGCGCGTAATGTTCGATGCACGGGTGACTTTGCAGCAACAGGTTTCGGAACAACTGGAATCACACTTTGGTGATCGTGTTTTCAAAACAGTTGTTCCTCGCAATGTAAGGCTGGCAGAAGCGCCAAGTCATGGTTTGCCAGGGATTGTTTATGATAAGTCTTCACGTGGTGCCAAGGCTTATATGCAATTTGGCGCTGAAGTCATTAAACGCGTGAAAATGATGGATAAGGAAAACGGAAATAGAAATGGCAATTAAACCAACGGCAAGTAAAACAGCAACCAAGGCAGCAGGTAAAACAGCCAGCAAGACAGCGGTAAAAAAAACCAAGGGTCTGGGGCGTGGCCTTGCTGCATTGTTGGGAAATGATATTAATGTCCTGGAAGATATCAGAAATGAGGAGCCGGGCAAATCAGTCCAGCAGCCTACAGTCATTCAGATAGGCAAATTGCAGGCCGGCAAATATCAACCACGAACCCGGATGGATGAAGGTGCCTTGACGGAGTTGGCCGATTCAATCAAAACCCAGGGAATCATGCAGCCGATTTTGGTTCGTCCCTTAAAAGATGATCCAGAAGGCAAATTTGAAATTATTGCGGGTGAGCGGCGTTATCGGGCCGCAATCCTAGCGGGCCTTAAAGAAGTTCCTGTCCTGGTTCGTGAAGTTGCCGATGAAAATGCGGCCATCATGGCGCTTATTGAAAACATCCAGCGCGAAGACCTTAATCCACTCGAAGAGGCCCAGGGTGTGAAGCGTCTTATTGATGAATTCAGCTTTACGCATGAACAGGCCGCACAGGCAATTGGGCGTTCCCGTTCCCTGACCAGCAATTTATTGCGACTGCTGAATCTGGCTGAACCGGTGCAAACCATGTTGCTGGCCGGAGACATTGATATGGGACATGCCCGGGCTTTGCTGGCGGTTGATGCGGCGACACAGATTCTGCTGGCAAACCAGGTGATTGCAAGAAGTTTATCGGTTCGTGAAACAGAAAAACTGGTCAAGCAAACCATTGAAGGTGAAAATAAAAAATCAGCCGGTGTTGTCAAATCCGCTCCTGATCGGGATCTGGTTCGGCTTGAAGAGGCATTGTCTGATCATTTGGGTACCAAAGTTGTTCTCAAGGTCGGTGCAAAAAACAAAGGTCAGCTCATGATTGATTTTCATAGCTGGGAGCATTTGAATTCGTTATTGGAAAAACAGGGATTGTCATCACTCATCGAGCATTAAAGAGTGTGTCAAATTAGAATTCAACAAAAAAACCACTTTTAGTTGGTTTTTTGTTGAAGAGCACTTGACGCATCTAAAATATATGTGCATAATTACACATTCTCTGGGTGGAGTGCCCGAGTGGCTAAAGGGGGCAGACTGTAAATCTGTTGGCTTGCGCCTACGTTGGTTCGAATCCAACCTCCACCACCAGAGAGCCTAATTAAAAATTATTTGTTCTTTGTGATGGCTATGTGATATCCGTTAAACAATAACAAATAATGGGTCAAGCGAAAGATCCGCGGGTGTAGCACAATGGTAGTGCAACAGCCTTCCAAGCTGATGACGAGGGTTCGATTCCCTTCACCCGCTCCAGACTTGCCGGTAACCTCAATCGGTAAGCACAGAATTCGCCCAAGTGGCTCAGTGGTAGAGCACTCCCTTGGTAAGGGAGAGGTCGCGGGTCCGATTCCCGCCTTGGGCACCATGTAAACTTTGTTATTAATTCCAGCACCATCATCAGGAGTCGGTCATGGCAAAAGGTAAGTTTGAACGTACCAAACCGCACGTAAACGTAGGTACGATCGGTCACGTGGATCACGGTAAAACAACATTGACAGCAGCGATTTGTACTGTTCTGTCAAAAGAGTTCGGCGGTGAAGCGAAAGACTACTCACAAATTGACGCAGCTCCCGAAGAAAAAGCACGCGGTATTACCATCAACACTTCACACGTTGAGTACGAAACTGAAGAGCGCCACTACGCACACGTTGACTGCCCAGGACACGCTGACTATGTTAAAAACATGATCACCGGTGCTGCCCAGATGGACGGTGCGATCCTGGTTTGTTCAGCCGCTGACGGCCCAATGCCACAAACCCGTGAGCACATCCTGTTGTCACGTCAGGTGGGTGTTCCTTACATCATCGTGTTCCTGAACAAAGCCGACATGGTTGATGATGAAGAGTTGCTGGAACTGGTTGAAATGGAAGTTCGCGAATTGCTGAGCAAATACGACTTCCCCGGTGATGACACCCCTGTGATCAAGGGTTCAGCCAAACTGGCTCTGGAAGGCGATGAAGGCCCATTGGGTAAACAAGCCATTCTGGAACTGGCCAAAGCCCTGGATACTTACATTCCTACACCTGAGCGTGCCGTTGACGGTACATTCCTGATGCCTGTTGAGGACGTGTTCTCTATTTCCGGTCGTGGTACTGTTGTAACCGGCCGTATCGAGCGCGGTATCATCAAGGTTGGTGAAGAGATTGAAATCGTGGGTATCCGCGATACCGTTAAAACCACTTGTACCGGTGTTGAAATGTTCCGCAAACTGCTGGACGAAGGTCAGGCTGGTGATAACGTAGGTCTGTTGCTGCGTGGTACCAAGCGTGAAGACGTTGAGCGTGGTCAGGTATTGGCCAAACCCGGTTCAATCAAGCCGCACACCAAATTTTCGGCAGAGGTCTATATTCTGTCCAAAGAAGAGGGTGGTCGTCACACACCATTCTTCCAAGGTTACCGTCCTCAGTTTTACTTCCGTACAACGGACGTAACCGGTACCATCACTTTGCCAGCTGACAAAGAAATGGTTCTGCCAGGCGATAACGTTTCCATGGACGTTGAGCTGATTGCACCTATCGCGATGGAAGAAGGTCTGCGTTTCGCGATCCGTGAAGGCGGCCGTACTGTTGGCGCCGGTGTTGTTGCTAAAATCGCTGCTTAACAGTTAATATGGCAGTATGGGTAGTACGGTGTACTACCCAGATTTCCGTGAGTCATTACGGAAATTAAAACATTAGGGGTATAGCTCAATTGGCAGAGCGTCGGTCTCCAAAACCGAAGGTTGTAGGTTCGATTCCTACTGCCCCTGCCACCTTATTATGGCGCCGCGAAAAAAAGGCTGCTCAAGCAAATGTCAAACAGTAGTGTAGAAACCATCACCCAACCTGCAGATAAAGCCAAAATTGTTATGGCAATAATTGTTGTTGCTGCGGGTATATTTGCGTATTCGTTTTTCAGTGATTTAAATGCGTATGCGCGAGTCGGTATTTTTGTTGGCAGCTTGGTCATTGCGGCTCTGCTGGTATGGTTCAGTGAGCCTGGCAAGCGCATCATCAGTTTTGCCACCGGCTCTTACAATGAATTAAAACGCGTAATATGGCCAACCAGAAAAGAAACCATTCAAATGACGGGTATTGTATTTGCCTTCGTCAGTGTCATGGCTCTTTTCCTGTGGATTGTAGATAAGGTTTTAGGTTGGCTTATCTATGGCGTGGTATTAGGCTGGAACTAAGGACAAGCAAATGAGTAAACGTTGGTACGTTGTGCATGTCTATTCTGGCATGGAAAAAAGTGTTCACAAAGCTTTGCTCGAAAGAATCGAGCGTGCTGGCTTGCAAACTTCATTTGGTCGCATTTTGGTACCCTCAGAAGAGGTCATTGAAGTCAAGGGCGGTCAAAAATCCATCACAGAACGTCGTATTTTCCCGGGTTATGTCCTGGTTGAAATGGATCTTACCGATGAGACATGGCATCTTGTAAAAAATACAAACCGTGTTACCGGGTTTTTGGGTGGATCAGGCAATAGGCCAACCCCTATTTCCGAAAAAGAAGTTGAGAAGATCCTGTCTCAAATTGAAGAGGGTGGTGAAAAACCCCGTCCGAAAATATTGTTCGAAGTTGGTGAGACACTGCGCGTTAAAGAAGGTCCTTTTGCCGACTTTAACGGTAATGTTGAAGAAGTCAACTACGAGAAAAGTAAAGTGCGTGTCAGTGTTACGATTTTTGGTCGTGCCACTCCCGTGGAACTGGATTTCAGTCAGGTCGAAAAGGTCTGATTTTATTAACCCGGGGAGCAATGTTTTTATTGCGCTATTACCCGTTAGGAGCTAAAAATGGCGAAAAAAATCGTCGGCTTCATCAAGCTGCAAGTGCCAGCTGGTAAAGCTAATCCATCACCTCCGATTGGTCCTGCATTGGGTCAACGTGGTCTGAATATTATGGAATTCTGCAAAGCGTTCAATGCCAAAACACAAGGCATGGAACCTGGCTTGCCAATTCCAGTGGTGATTACTGCTTTTGCAGACAAATCATTCACTTTCATCATGAAAACCCCACCAGCTACCATTCTGATCAAGAAAGCAGCTGGTATCCAGAAAGGTTCAGCACGTCCGCATACCGACAAAGTTGGTACATTGACACGTGCACAGGCTGAAGAAATTGCCAAAACCAAAGAGCCAGATCTGACTGCTGCGGATTTGGACGCAGCTGTTCGCACGATCGCTGGTAGCGCACGTAGCATGGGTATCACAGTTGAGGGTGTAAACTAATGGCTAAGTTATCTAAACGCGCTGCAGCAATTGCAGAAAAAATTGATCGCACCAAACTGTATCCTGTTACAGAAGCCCTGACCCTGGTCAAGGAAACTGCAACTGCCAAATTCGATGAGTCCATCGACGTGGCTGTTCAACTGGGTATTGATCCCAAGAAATCAGACCAGTTGGTTCGTGGTTCAGTTGTATTGCCTGCGGGTACCGGTAAAACCGTACGTGTAGCAGTATTCGCACAAGGTGAAAAAGCTGAAGCCGCTAAAGAAGCAGGTGCTGATATCGTGGGTATGGAAGATCTGGCTGACCAGATCAAGTCTGGTCAATTTGACTTCGATATCGTGATTGCCTCACCCGATACAATGCGTATTGTTGGTGCTCTGGGTCAGATCTTGGGTCCTCGTGGCCTGATGCCAAACCCTAAAGTAGGTACTGTAACCCCTGACGTGGCCACTGCTGTTAAAAACGCAAAAGCCGGTCAGATCCAGTATCGTACTGACAAGGCTGGTATCATTCATGCAACGATTGGCCGTGCTTCTTTTGGTACAGAACAATTGCAGGAAAACCTGGCAGCCCTGATTGATGCTTTGAACAAAGCACGTCCTGCTAGCTCTAAAGGTGTTTACCTGCGTAAAGTGGCTGTGTCATCCACAATGGGTGGCGGAGCCAAGGTCGAGATTGCCTCTTTGGCAGTCTGATTATAAAGAACTTTGGGCTGTGTCTGGTCGTGCACCAGACACTGCTGTCAAAGACCGTTGGAGTCGGATAAGCGGTTTATATCTGACTTAATCCCGGGAAGTTTCCGGATCCAACGTAGACGGCGTCCCATGGAAGAATTCTATTCAGAGCTCTACCAGAGGTACGCCGCATATGGTTGACGCAATTGGGAACCGTTCCCACCGCGTCTTTAGATGGAGTGTTCAAACCGTGAGTCTCAATCGTAATGAGAAAGCGGCAGTAATTGAAGAAGTATCGGCACAGGTTGCCAATGCTCAATCTATTATTGTTGCTGAGTACCGTGGTATTGACGTCGCTTCTGTCACCGTATTGCGCAAAACTGCACGTGAATCTGGTGTGTATCTGCGTGTTCTTAAAAACACGCTTGTACGTCGCTCAATTGCCGGCACGCCTTTTGAAGGTTTGACCGATAAATTGACAGGTCCCCTGATCTATGCGGTCAGTGCTGATCCTGTAGCGGCTGCAAAAGTACTCTCTACATTCGCCAAAACCAATGACAAAATCGTTCTGAAAGTTGGCTCATTGCCAAACAATCTTTTAGACGAAAATGGCATTAAAGCATTGGCAACAATGCCTTCTCGTGAAGAGTTGCTGGCGAAACTGTTGGGTACCATGCAAGCACCTGTTGCACAATTTGTGCGTACGCTTAATGAAGTTCCAACCAAGTTCGTTCGTGGCCTTGCTGCCGTGCGCGATCAAAAAGAAGCGGCATAAGGCAAGCTTCATTGGATCTTTTTTAAAGACTAAGCGATACAAAACCCTGGCATTAAATTTATTTATTTGGAGTTCTTAAAATGGCTTTAAGCAAAGCAGAAATTCTGGACGCAATCGCTAGCATGACAGTGCTGGAATTGTCCGAACTGATCACAGAAATGGAAGAGAAATTTGGCGTTTCTGCAGCAGCAGCTGCAGTAGCTGTAGCAGCACCTGCTGCTGGTGGCGACGCTGGTGCAGCAGCAGCTGAGCAAACTGAATTTACAGTTTTCCTGGCTGAAGCAGGCGCACAAAAAGTTAACGTTATTAAAGCAGTTCGCGAACTGACAGGTCTGGGCCTGAAAGAAGCAAAAGAACTGGTTGACGGTGCTCCTAAAGCTGTTAAAGAAGGCTTGTCTAAAGCTGAAGCTGAAGAAGCCCAGAAAAAGCTTCAAGAAGCTGGCGCTAAAGTCGAACTTAAGTAATCTTTACTTAATGTTACCCGGAGTGGCTTTTGCTACCTCCGGGTTTTTGCGCTTTCAGGAAAGACGTGCTTTATTGCATTAAAATTAGTGCTACATTAATAAAAAGCCGTTTTTCGTGGAGTCGTAAAACCCTAACGGTTATGGAGTCCCATAGTCCGTGCAACCTCTCGAGTCGGAGTGCTCATGCCTTACTCGTACACAGAAAGAAAGCGTATCCGTAAAAGCTTCGCAAAACGTGAAGACGTTCAGGATGTTCCCTACTTACTAGCAACGCAATTACATTCTTACCGTACATTCTTACAATCTGACGCTCGTTCGTCGGCACGCAAAGACGAAGGTCTGCAAGCTGCGTTCAATTCAATATTTCCTATTATCAGCCATAACGGCATGGCTCGTCTAGAGTTTGTTAGTTATGTGTTGGGCGAACCCGTATTTGATGTTAAAGAATGTCAACTGCGTGGTTTGACCTATGCTTCACCCCTGCGTGCCA
The DNA here is from genome assembly GCF_019132845.1 of Advenella alkanexedens. Lineage (GTDB taxonomy): Bacteria > Pseudomonadota > Gammaproteobacteria > Burkholderiales > Burkholderiaceae_B > Advenella > Advenella alkanexedens. Next base: position 294,023 of record NZ_JAHSPR010000003.1, read on the forward strand.
AAGTACGCTTGGTGCTTCTTGACCGCGAAGTAAGCAAACCAACTATTAAAGAAGTGAAGGAACAGGAAGTCTATATGGGTGAAATTCCCCTGATGACTGACACCGGTTCTTTCGTGATCAATGGTACAGAACGTGTCATTGTTTCACAGTTACACCGTTCTCCAGGCGTTTTCTTTGAACATGACCGTGGTAAAACCCACAGTTCAGGCAAATTGCTGTTTTCAGCCCGTGTGATTCCTTACCGCGGTTCTTGGCTAGACTTCGAATTCGATCCAAAAGATATTCTGTTTTTCCGCATCGACCGCCGTCGTAAAATGCCGGTTACCATTCTGCTCAAAGCCATCGGCATGCAGCCTGAAACCATCCTGGCGCATTTCTTCGATTTCGATCATTATGAATTGAAATCAACCGGTGCTGTCATGGAATTCGTTCCTGAGCGCTGGAAAGGCGAAGTCCTTGGGTTTGACTTGAAAGATAAAGACGGTAACGTCATTGTTGAAAAAGACAAGCGCATTAATACCCGTCATTTGCGTGATTTGGCTGCTGCCAAAATCGAGCGTATTTCCGTACCGGAAGATTTCCTGATTGGCGAAGTGTTGGCAAAAAACATCATTAGTGAAGAAACCGGTGAAATCATTGCTCATGCCAATGATGAAATCACCGAGACTTTGCTTGAGAAAATGCGTGATGCCAATATTCGTGAATTCCAGACTATCTACACGAACGAGCTGGATCGCGGGTCCTATATTTCACAAACGCTGCGTACTGACGATACCGTTGACCAGAATGCTGCGCGTATCGCTATTTACCGCATGATGCGTCCAGGCGAGCCTCCAACTGAAGAAGCTGTCGAGGCCCTGTTCCAGCGTCTGTTCTATAGCGAAGACACCTACGATCTGTCACGCGTTGGTCGTATGAAAGTGAACCGTCGCCTTGGTCGTGGTGATGAAATCACCGGTCCAATGACCCTGACTGATGAAGATATTCTTGAGACCATCAAGGTGCTGGTTGCGTTGCGTAATGGCCAGGGTGTAATTGACGATATCGATCACCTGGGTAATCGTCGTGTCCGTTGTGTCGGTGAATTGGCCGAGAACCAGTTCCGTGCCGGTCTGGTTCGTGTTGAGCGTGCCGTGAAAGAGCGTTTGGGTCAGGCAGAAGCCGATAACCTGATGCCACACGACCTGATCAATTCCAAGCCCATTTCTGCTGCCATCAAGGAATTCTTCGGTTCCAGTCAGCTTTCCCAGTTTATGGACCAGACCAACCCATTGTCTGAAATTACGCACAAACGTCGTGTTTCTGCCTTGGGTCCTGGTGGTTTGACTCGTGAACGTGCCGGTTTTGAGGTTCGTGACGTACACCCGACTCACTATGGTCGGGTATGTCCCATTGAGACTCCTGAGGGTCCAAACATTGGTTTGATCAACTCCATGGCGTTGTATGCACGCCTGAATGAGTATGGTTTCCTTGAAACCCCTTACCGCAAAATCATCGATGGAAAAGTCAGTGATCAAATTGATTACCTGTCAGCCATTGAAGAAAGCCGTTATGTGATTGCCCAGGCTAACGCCGAGCTTAATGAGGATGGCAGTTTTGCCGGTGATCTGATTGCTTGTCGTGAAGCCGGTGAGACCATGTTGACAGCACCTGAAAATGTGCATTACATGGACGTTGCGCCGTCACAGATCGTATCGGTTGCCGCTTCCCTGATTCCATTCCTTGAGCATGATGACGCGAACCGGGCCCTGATGGGTGCCAACATGCAACGTCAGGCCGTTCCTTGTTTGCGTCCGGAAAAACCACTGGTTGGTACCGGTATCGAACGTACCGTTGCGGTTGACTCCGGTACAACCGTACAGGCCAGACGTGGTGGTATTGTTGATCACGTTGATGCCGAGCGTGTGGTTATTCGTGTTAATGACGAAGAAAACCAGGCGGGTGAAGTAGGTGTGGATATCTACAACATGATCAAATACACCCGTTCCAACCAGAACACCAATATCAACCAGCGTCCTGTTGTAAAACGCGGTGATATCGTTGCCCGTGGTGACGTTCTGGCTGACGGTGCTTCTACCGACTTGGGTGAACTGGCACTGGGTCAGAACATGTTGATCGCTTTCATGCCATGGAACGGTTATAACTACGAGGACTCGATCCTTATTTCTGAAAAAGTGGTTGCGGATGATCGCTATACCTCAATTCATATTGAAGAATTGACCGTTGTTGCCCGTGACACCAAACTGGGTAACGAAGAAATCACCCGGGATATCAGTAACCTACCTGAAGCACAGTTAAACCGTCTTGACGAATCCGGCATTGTTTACATTGGTGCCGAAGTGCGTGCCGATGACGTGCTGGTTGGCAAGGTGACACCAAAAGGTGAAACCCAGCTGACACCGGAAGAAAAACTGCTGCGTGCGATTTTTGGTGAAAAAGCATCTGACGTTAAAGACACGTCCCTGCGCGTGCCATCTGGCATGGTGGGCACCGTTATTGACGTTCAGGTATTTACCCGTGAAGGCGTACAGCGTGACAAGCGTGCCGAATCCATCATTAATGATGAACTCAGCCGCTATCGCCAGGATCTGAATGACCAGTTGCGGATTGTTGAAAACGATACGTTTGACCGTATCCGCAAATTGCTGATTGGAAAAACCGTTAATGGTGGCCCTAATCGTCTGCCTAAAGGCACGGCCATTACCGCCGAATACCTTGAGGGTGTTGACCGCTGGCAGTGGTTTGACATCCGTCTTGCCGATGAAGACCATGCGGTTGCCCTGGAACAGATCAAAGAATCTGTTGAGCAGAAACGTCATGAGTTTGACCTGGCCTTCGAGGAAAAACGCAAGAAACTGACACAGGGTGATGAATTGCCACCGGGTGTCCTGAAAATGATCAAGGTTTACCTGGCTGTTAAGCGTCGCCTGCAACCTGGCGATAAGATGGCCGGTCGTCACGGTAACAAGGGTGTGGTATCCCGTATTACTCCGGTTGAGGATATGCCACACATGGCTGACGGTACCCCTGCCGATATCGTGTTGAACCCTCTGGGCGTTCCTTCACGGATGAACGTGGGACAGGTTCTTGAAGTTCACCTGGGTTGGGCTGCCAAAGGTATTGGTCATCGTATTGCCGACATGCTTCGTGATGAGCGCGAAGTTCAGGTTGCGCAATTGCGTGAGTTCCTGAATACCGTTTACAACACAACCGGCAGCAAAGCTCACCTTGAAGAACTGACTGATGAGCAGATCATCGAGATGGCCCATAATCTGAAAAATGGCGTTCCTTTGGCAACACCGGTATTTGACGGTGCCACCGAAGAAGAAATCGACACCATGTTGAAGATTGCTTATCCTGAAGAGATTAAAGAACAGCTGCAACTGACAGACTCACGGACTCAGGCTTATCTGTTCGATGGCCGTACCGGAGATCGTTTCGAGCGTCCTGTCACGATTGGGTATATGCACTATTTGAAACTGCATCACCTGGTTGACGATAAGATGCATGCCCGTTCTACGGGTCCTTACTCACTGGTTACCCAGCAGCCGTTGGGCGGTAAAGCCCAGTTTGGTGGCCAGCGCTTTGGTGAGATGGAAGTTTGGGCGCTTGAGGCATATGGTGCTTCATACACCTTGCAGGAAATGCTGACGGTCAAGTCGGATGACATTACCGGCCGTACCAAAGTGTATGAAAATATCGTCAAAGGCGATCATGTAATTGATGCAGGTATGCCAGAATCGTTTAACGTGTTGGTCAAGGAAATTCGATCACTGTCACTCGATATGGATTTGGAGCGTAAAGAATGAAGGGATTACTAGGTTTATTCAAACAAATCTCGCAAGATGAACAATTTGATGTCATCAAGATCGGGATTGCTTCTCCAGAAAAAATCCGTTCGTGGTCTTATGGTGAAGTGCGCAAACCCGAAACCATCAACTATCGTACGTTCAAACCCGAACGTGATGGTTTGTTTTGTGCCAAAATTTTTGGCCCAATCAAAGATTATGAATGTCTTTGCGGCAAATACAAACGTCTGAAACACCGTGGTGTCATTTGTGAAAAATGCGGTGTTGAAGTTACTGTTACCAAGGTTCGTCGCGAACGTATGGGTCATATTGAACTGGCCAGCCCGGTTGCGCATATCTGGTTCCTGAAGAGTTTGCCATCCCGTTTGGGTATGGTGCTTGACATGACCTTGCGCGATATCGAGCGGGTTCTGTACTTCGAGGCATGGTGCGTGATCGAGCCAGGCATGACACCGCTAAAACGCGGTCAGATCATGTCTGACGATGACTTCCTGGCCAAAACGGAAGAGTACGGTGATGATTTCACCGCCCTGATGGGTGCTGAAGCGATTCGTGAACTGCTGCGCACGATTGATATCGATCGTGAAGCGGAAGCCTTGCGTGCCGAACTGAAAGCCACCTCTTCCGATGCCAAGATCAAGAAAATCTCCAAGCGCCTGAAGGTGATTGAGGGCTTCCAGAAATCAGGTATCAAGCCCGACTGGATGATCCTGGAAGTGCTGCCTGTGTTGCCACCGGATTTGCGTCCGTTGGTACCGCTGGATGGTGGCCGCTTTGCCACTTCAGACCTGAACGATCTGTATCGCCGTGTTATTAACCGTAATAACCGTCTGAAACGCCTGATCGAACTGAAAGCACCCGATATCATTCTGCGTAATGAAAAACGGATGTTGCAGGAAGCGGTAGACTCGCTGCTGGATAACGGCCGTCGCGGTAAAGCCATGACGGGTGCCAATAAACGTCAGCTCAAATCCCTGTCAGACATGATCAAGGGTAAAAGTGGTCGCTTCCGTCAGAACCTGTTGGGTAAACGTGTTGACTACTCTGGCCGTTCGGTGATTGTGGTCGGTCCGCAACTGCTTTTGCATCAATGCGGTCTGCCTAAATTAATGGCGCTTGAACTGTTCAAACCGTTCATTTTCAACCGTCTTGAAACCATGGGTCTGGCGACCACCATCAAGGCAGCCAAGAAACTGGTTGAAGCCCAGGAACCTGTGGTATGGGATATTCTTGAGGAAGTCATTCGCCAGCATCCGGTAATGCTTAACCGTGCGCCAACGCTGCACCGTTTGGGTATTCAGGCTTTTGAACCGGTCCTGATCGAAGGTAAGGCGATTCAGCTGCACCCACTGGTTTGTGCCGCTTTTAACGCTGACTTTGACGGTGACCAGATGGCGGTACACGTACCATTGTCACTGGAGGCACAGCTGGAAGCACGTACATTGATGCTGGCTTCCAACAACGTGTTGTTCCCTGCCAGTGGCGAGCCTTCCATTGTTCCTTCACAGGATATCGTGCTGGGCTTGTACTACACAACCCGTGAGCGTATCAATGGCAAGGGTGAAGGTCTGTTCTTTGCCGACCTGGCCGAAGTGCATCGTGCCTATGGCAACGGTGTGGTTGAACTGCAATCACGCATTACCGTACGTCTGAATGAATATGTCAAAGACGAAAATGATGAATGGCAACCTGTGCTGCGCCGTTTTGAAACAACGGTTGGCCGTGCCATGTTGTCTGAAATTTTGCCTAAAGGCCTGCCGTTCTCAGTACTGAACCGGGCGCTGAAGAAAAAAGAACTTTCACGTTTGATTAACCAGTCTTTCCGTCGTTGCGGCTTGCGTGATACCGTTATTTTTGCTGACAAGTTAATGCAGAATGGTTTCCGTCTGGCTACCCGGGCAGGTATTTCCATTGCCATGGGCGATATGGTTATTCCAACCAACAAGGAAGAAATCCTTGCCCAGGCCAGTGGCGAAGTCAAGGAAATTGACAAGCAGTATTCATCAGGTCTGGTCACTGCCCAGGAACGTTACAACAACGTGGTTGATATTTGGGGTAAGGCCGGCGATAAAATCGGTAAGGCCATGATGGAACAACTGGCAACCGAACCTGTCGTGGATCGTTTTGGTGAAACCGTTCGTCAGGAATCGTTCAACTCCATCTATATGATGGCGGACTCCGGTGCCCGGGGTTCTGCAGCACAGATTCGTCAGTTGGCCGGTATGCGTGGTCTGATGGCCAAGCCGGACGGTTCAATTATTGAAACGCCCATTACCGCGAACTTCCGTGAAGGTCTGAACGTTCTTCAGTACTTTATTTCAACCCACGGTGCCCGTAAAGGTCTGGCTGATACCGCACTGAAAACGGCGAACTCGGGTTACCTGACCCGTCGTCTGGTGGACGTGACCCAGGACTTGGTCATTACCGAGACCGATTGCGGTACCACCCAGGGTTATGTGATGAAAGCGTTGCTCGAAGGTGGTGAGGTTATCGAACCATTGCGCGAGCGTATTCTGGGTCGTGTAACCGCGGTGGATATCGTGAATCCTGATACCCAGGAAACCGTGATTACTGCCGGTACCATGCTTGATGAAGATATCGTTGAGCTGATTGACAAACTTGGCGTGGATGAAGTCAAGATCCGCACACCGCTGACATGTGAAACACGTCATGGTTTGTGCGCCCACTGTTATGGTCGTGACCTGGGTCGTGGTTATCTGGTTAATACCGGTGAAGCCGTGGGTGTTATTGCCGCCCAGTCAATTGGGGAACCAGGTACCCAGCTGACGATGCGTACCTTCCACATTGGTGGTGCCGCTTCTCGTGCGGCCATGGCCTCTGCGGTTGAAACCAAATCAGCCGGTACGGTTGGCTTTACCAGCTCCATGCGTTATGTCACCAATGCCAAGAACGAACGCATTGCCATTTCCCGTTCCGGTGAAATTGTTATTTTTGATGACAACAATCGTGAACGTGAACGCCATAAAATTCCATATGGCGCCACCATCATGGTGGGTGATAATGAAGTGGTCAAGGCAGGTGCACGCCTGGCAACATGGGATCCTCTGACCCGTCCGATTGTTTCCGAATACACCGGAACTGTCCGCTTCGAGAATATTGAAGAGGGTGTAACCGTTGCCAGACAGGTTGATGAGATCACTGGCCTGTCCACACTGGTCGTGATTACACCGAAGACGCGTGGTGGCAAGATCATGATGCGTCCGCAAATCAAGCTGTTGAATGAAACTGGTGATGAAGTCAAGATTGCCGGTACCGATCACTCCGTGAATATTTCATTCCCGGTTGGTGCCTTGATTACGGTGCATGATGGACAGCAGGTTTCGGTGGGTGAAGTTCTGGCCCGTATTCCTCAGGAATCACAAAAAACCCGCGATATTACCGGTGGTCTGCCACGTGTGGCCGAACTGTTTGAAGCCCGTTCACCCAAAGATGCCGGTATTCTGGCTGATGTAACCGGAACCGTTTCTTTTGGTAAAGACACCAAGGGTAAACAGCGTCTGGTGTTGACCGATATTGATGGTGTGGCCCATGAATTCCTGATTCCCAAAGAGAAACAGATCATGGTTCACGACGGTCAGGTGGTTAACCAGGGCGAGCTGATTGTTGACGGTCCGGCTGATCCGCACGATATTCTTCGTCTGAAAGGTATTGAACAACTGGCCACCTATGTGGTTAACGAGGTTCAGGACGTTTACCGTTTGCAAGGCGTGAAAATTAACGACAAGCACATTGAAGTGATTGTTCGTCAGATGCTGCGTCGCGTAAACATTGTTGACGCGGGAGATACATCATTCATCCCGGGTGAGCAGGTTGAGCGTTCAGAACTGCTGAATGAAAACGATCGCATGATTGCCGAAAACAAAATTCCGGCCACTTATGAGAACGTTCTGTTGGGTATCACGAAAGCCTCGCTTTCTACCGACTCCTTCATTTCAGCGGCTTCGTTCCAGGAAACAACCCGTGTTCTTACCGAAGCGGCCATTATGGGTAAACGTGATGAACTGCGCGGCCTGAAAGAAAACGTGATCGTTGGACGCCTGATTCCTGCGGGTACCGGTCTTGCTTACCATCATGCACGTAAAGCGAAAGAAGAAGTGGAACGCGCAGAACGTGTGGCAGCCCGTGCCCAGGAAAATCCTTTCGAAGAACCGACTTCAGCACCGGTTTCCCTGGAAAGTATTTTTGCACCGTTCAACAATACATCTTTGGATGAGCCACCAGCAGCAGAATAACAACTGCTGTAGTTTAAGCTGATAAATCGCCTGATCTTACGGTCAGGCGATTTTTTTATGGTCTTTGGGATTATCAATGGGAGAATACCCGAGTAAAATACTATACAATGATTGGACACATTGTTGTTTTCTTATGGAAAGTGGTATGGAAAAATTCTCATTAGACAAAAGCAAAATCAAATTCCTTTTATTGGAAGGTGTTCACCAGAACGCAATTGATGTTTTGCATGCTTCCGGTTATACACAAATTGATTATCAGAAAAAAGCACTGGATAGCGATCAACTTAAGGAAGCGATTGCCGATGCGCATTTTGTGGGCATCCGTTCCCGCACCCAATTGACGGAAGAGGTTTTTGCAGCCGCCAAGAAATTGATTGCCGTGGGGTGTTTTTGTATTGGTACCAACCAGGTAGACCTTGAGGCAGCCAAAAAACGGGGTATTCCTGTGTTTAATGCCCCTTTTTCCAATACCCGTTCCGTGGCCGAATTGGTACTGGCTGAAATGATTTTGCTGATGCGCCGGATCCCGGCCGCCAATGCCGAGGTACATCGTGGCCAGTGGCAAAAATCAGCGGTTGGCAGCCATGAAGTCCGTGGTAAGAAACTGGGTATTGTCGGGTATGGCCATATCGGTTCGCAGCTAAGCGTGTTGGCTGAAGCCTTGGGGATGGAAATTTATTATTACGACGTAGAAGCCAAACTGCCACTGGGTAATGCCAAACCTGTCAAGACATTGACCGAATTGCTCAATATGAGTGATGTTGTGACGTTGCACGTGCCTGAAAATGCCTCGACCAAAAACCTGATGAGTGCCGAAAGGATTGCCCAGATGAAGAAAGGGGCCCATCTGATTAATGCCTCACGCGGTACGGTGGTGGATATTGATGCCCTGGCAGAGGCACTGGAAGAAGAACGTCTTGGCGGTGCCGCGATTGACGTTTTTCCGGTAGAGCCCAAGTCCAACAATGAAGAATTCGTTTCACCCTTGCGCAAATTCGACAACGTTATCCTGACGCCCCATATTGGTGGTTCAACCAGTGAAGCGCAGGAAAATATCGGGATTGAGGTGGCCAGCAAACTGGTTAAATATTCAGATAACGGTTCTACCCTTTCTGCAGTCAACTTCCCCGAAGTGTCTTTGCCGGAAAACAAAAATGCCCGCCGTTTCCTGCATATTCACGCCAACCGTCCAGGGGTGTTGACAGCGATTAACAAACTCTTCATGAAAGATGGGGTGAATATTGTTGGCCAGTACCTGCAGACCGACCCTGAAATTGGTTATGTGGTACTGGATGTGGAAAATGTGGATGCTGACAAGGCAATTGCCAAGCTCAAGGAAATTGAGGGAACCATCAAAACCCGGGTCCTTTATTGATTCGTGGCTATGGTTGTCTTGTTGTAATTAATGAAAACTGCCTGTATAACAGGCAGTTTTCATGATGGGGTGTGTGGTGGGTATAAAAACTCGCGTTTGCAAGGGACCAGGCCCGGATATGGCCCTCTTATGGGGAAATTTTCAGGAGCGCTCCCCTGTTTGAATCAGTCAATACATAAACATGACCATCAGGGCCAACACGAACATCCCGAATCCGCTCATTGCGATCTTCCAGCAGATTTTCTTCTGCGGTAATTTTGTTCCCGTCCACAACTAAACGGATTAACCGTTGGCCAACCAAAGCGCCAATAAAAAGAGAGTGTTTCCATTCAGGAAACCGGTTACTGTCATAAAATGCCATGCCGCTGATGGCGGGGGAGACTTTCCAGTAATAAACGGGCTGTTCCATACCCTGGGCATGGGTGCCTGCCGCTTCAGGAATCGGTGTGCCAGAGTAGTTGATTCCATGGGTAATGACCGGCCAGCCGTAGTTTTTGCCAGGTTCGGGAATGTTGATTTCATCACCGCCGCGTGGGCCGTGCTCGTGAGTCCATAATTGGCGAGTCCAGGGATTAAGGGCGGCACCTTGCTGGTTGCGATGGCCATATGACCAGATTTCAGGGCGAACACCGGGCACATTGAAGAAGGGGTTGTCCTTGGGAATGCGTCCATCGGGAAGCAGGCGCACGATTTTTCCCTGTAATTTATCCAGTTCCTGGGCAGTATGGCGCTGGTTGTTTTCACCAAGGGCGATGAACAGATAGCCATTATCGTCAAACACCAGTCTTGAGCCAAAATGAATGCCGGTGGAAAGCCTGGGTTCCTGACGGAAAATCACCTGGAAGTTTTCCAGTTTTTTCATGTCTTCGGAAAGTCGGCCATAGCCTACGCTGGTGCCAGCCTTGCCGGTATTGTCTTCTTCTGCAAATGAAAGATACACATGCCGCGATGTGGCAAAGTCGGGAGCCAGGGTGACATCCAGTAAACCACCCTGACCTCTGTTAAAAATTTTGGGTACACCACTGACAGGGGCTGAAAGACCGGATTGGGCCGTCCACAGGCGCAGTCTACCAGGTCTTTCAGTAATGAGAATACCCTGGTTGTTGGGTAAAAAAGCCATTCCCCAGGGATATTCCAGGCGATTTTCAAGCTCTTGTATCGAAACCTTGGACGAGGAGGGTTGTTGGGCCAGAGCAGGGCAGGCCAGAAATGTGCTTGCAAGGCAGAGGGCCAGGCCAGTTTTTTTGAGTAAATGTAACATAATGCCTCCTTGACGATCCATAAAAATAATACATCAAAATTATTATGGGTCTGTGCTACAGTTAGGCTGTCACGTTTTGTATTATTTTCAAAGGGGGATGTTATGAGAAAATCAATGCTTGCAGTCTGCCTGGCGGGGGTTTTGACAACCGTGGGTAATGTGTCTCATGCCGATGAAGTGGAAGAGGCCATTAAGGAAGCGCTGGCTGCTTATGAGCAGAAAGATTATGTCATGGCCAAACAGTCATTGGGTATGGCAACGCAATTGATCAATCAGCTTAATGCAAAAACATTGGCTGAACTGTTGCCAGAGCCATTGGCGGGCTGGGAGGCCCAGGCCGTTTCTGATGAATCACAGGGAGGAGCCATGTTTGGGGGGGGTATAGCCGTATCCCGCAGTTACTCCAGGGAAGGCAAGAAGCTTAAAATCTCGATTATGGGTGATTCTCCCATGCTGTCACAAATGATGGGGATATTTCAAAACCCGATGATTGCCGGTTCCATGGGGAAAATGACCCGCATTGGTAAACAAATGGCCATGGAAGGCAAAGATGGTCAACTGACAATGGTGGTGGCCAACCGTTTCATGGTGACCATTGACGGTTCTGCCAGCATGGACGACAAGAAAGAATATGCCAAGGCGATTGATCTGGAGAAATTGAAAGACATGTAAGTTTTCCAGGAATAGTTGAATTCGGAACGATCCGTTTTGAGTTAAATGAGTACATGGCAGATGCTTCAATTTGGGGCATCTGCCATTTTTTGTGCGCTGCGCAAGCCATTTCGGTGCGATATAGGTAAAAACACTTAGGCACGGTTCTTGCTTAATACTTTATGAGTTTATTAACTGACATGGAAGTGCATCATGAGTAGCGTATCAGGCAGATCGGATTTGAAAATGAACAGGCGGATATTGGCAGGCGTGCTTGCTGTCAGCTTTGCGTTGCCAATCCCTGGCGTCAGTGCTGGCAGTGGATTGAATATTACCGGAGCAACGGATATTCAGTCACCTTTCGGGAGGACCTTGGTAAAGAAGGGCCTTGCCTCGGTAAAGGACTCGCTGGAAATAGCCCATTATGCGTGAAATGCCTTTGCCGGGGACGCTTCAGGAACCGGCCTATTTAATAAGCCGGAACCGTTACCTGAAGAAGGAGTATGAAAATGGATAATTATGCATTCTGTTCAATCATTGAATTGGCGGCTCACCTTGAGCTGAAAAATATTTCAGCAGAAGCTTTAACACGGATTTTTTTGAGCAGGATAGACAAACATAATCAGCTGTTGAATGCCTATATCAACGTTTTTCCGGAGCAGGCCCTGGAACAGGCGAGGGAGTCGGATGTGCGTCGAAAGAAGGGGATGTCATTGGGTTGGCTGGATGGTATCCCCATGGGAATTAAGGATCTTTGTGAGATAGAAGGATCTATTACGACCGGTGGCTCAAAGGAATGGATTAATCGTATCAGCACTGAAACGGCTGAGGTTATTGAAAAACTGCGGGCGCATGGTGTTGTGATTCTGGGTAAAACACATACCGTTGAATGGGCCTTCGGTGGCTGGGGTACCAATGCATTGCTGGGAACACCACGTAATCCATGGGATCGTTGGCAGCATCGCATTCCGGGGGGCTCGTCCAGCGGTTCTGCCGTTGCCGTGGCTGCCGGATTGGCGGCTGCTGCCATTGGCACCGATACGGGTGGCTCTGTACGTATTCCGGCTGCCTTGAATAGTGTGACTGGTTTGAAGACAACGGTGGGACGCATTGCCACCCAAGGTGTTTTGCCATTATCGCATTCCCTGGACAGTGTGGGTGTCTTTACGCGTTGTGCTGACGATGCCGCTATTGTTTTTGATGCCATGATGAATGCACCTGCACAGTCGCGTTTGCAGGAAAATTATCGGATTCATGGCCTTGAAGGCGCTGATCTTGGTGGAAAGGTGATTTGTGTTCTACCTGATGAGCAGTATGAAACGCAAGTCCAGCGCAGTGTACGGTTGGGTGTGCGAGATATGGTCCGTATGGCGGAAATGGCGGGGGCGAAATTGGTACGCAAAGCCTTGCCGTTTAGCATGGAAACCGCCATGAATAATTGTGGCAGGCTGATTGCCGCCGAGGGATGGCGTGTGCATAAGGAGCATATTGCCGACCCGGAAAAACAAATTGATCCCAATGTCCGTCAGCGTGTTCTGGCCGGCCAGAACATTGATGACAGGAATTATGCGGAATTATTGGCGCAACATGCGGCCATGAAAACGATATGGCAGGAATGGATGGACGGGGTCGATGCCTTGCTGATTCCTGCCACACCCTTTACGGCATTACCGTTAAACCAGGTCGATGAAAACAGTACATCAATCGGTTTCTTTACCCGGTTTGTGAATTGGACCGGTGCATGTGCCTTGTCCATCCAGGCCGGGTTTGATCCGCAGAATTTGCCCGTTGGTGCGCAGCTCGTGGGCAAGGCCAATCACGAATATACGCTGTTGCAGATTGCCAGCGTAATACAGCGCATGACGGCCTGGCACGCTTATCATCCGATGGTGGGGTGAGCTTTTTAAGCAAGCGGGTATTATCTATAATATTACTGAATTAATAACATAAATTAATAATATTGTGGGTGAGGAAGACATGTTTTTTGAAGACATTAGTGCGTTTGTTGCAGTGGTGCGTGCAGGCAGTTTTAGCAAAGCTGCCATTGATGCCTGTGTGGCTCAATCGGCCTTGAGCAGGCGGGTAAAAAGGATAGAGTCAAGGATGGGGACTGTATTGCTGGAAAGAAATGCACGTGGCGTTGTGCTTACTGAAGCCGGAAAGTTGTTTTTATCAAGAGTGGAAAAAATAGTGGATGAAATATCAGATATGGAAGCCAATCTTTCTACTTTTGTAAAAGAGCCGGCAGGCAAGGTACGAATTGCCTTTCCACCGAGAAGCAGTGGCTTATTGGCACCAAGAGTTTATAAAAAAAAACTGGCAACATTACCCTTGGTACAGCTTGAGTTTCTTGAAGGGTCTCCGTCCCAAGTGCATGGTTGGTTGAGTCGTGGAGAAGTGGATATTGCATTGGTTTATAACAGCGAAATAGGGCCTGATTATGAAGTCATGCCTGTTATGACAGAACGTTTGCACTTGTTTTGCGATACAAGAAAACTACGAGAGATTTTTAAAGGAAAGGTGCCCGCAGAACTGCTTATCAAAGACTTACCACAAATTCCATTGATTCTGCCCTCGAAACCACATATTTTGAGAGTAATGATAGACAGATTATGCGTGTTAAATAATATCCGCCCGAACATTGTCTTTGAAACTGACGGTTCTTTTGTGACAAGAGGCATGGTTGAGCAGGGAATTGGAGGTACTATTTTCAGCATGAGTACCTCCTGGAGTTATTCCGTTGAAACCGGTCAGGTCGCGGCAATACCTTTTAAGTCGCCTTTAGTATGTTGGAATCTGTATTTGGTAAAGTCCAGGAGAGCGCCCAATTTATTGGCCATCAACGCAATATATGCCATCCTCCAGAAGGAAATTGATTATCTGTTAGAGCAGGGGGCATGGTCTCACGCTTCAAAATGGAATATTAACGATTAAAAATATCGTGGGTTTAAGCGTTTTTGGCCTGTGTAATCAAATTGTCTATAACGCGCAATGCGGTTTCGAGATCTTTCTTATCGATGTTTTGGATCATCTTCGCTTCGAAACTTTTTACTCGCTGATTAATGAACATGGCATATTCGCGACCACTGTTTGTCAAGTGTATTTTTTCGTTGGTGATATATTCAAGATGATTCCGGTTTTCCATTTCCTGCAGGGCATCTTTAATTTCCTCCTGACTGAGGTAAATACATGCCTGAAGCTCCTGTTTGCTCATTGCCTGTGAGTTCAACCAGCTATATATTCTGAATTCCGCAACGCTTATGTTCAGTTCTTGTCTTTGAGTATTAAAACGTGAAGAAACAAGATGGCTCACATAATGTAAACGACGCAACAGAGATAAATGTGTATTGTATTTACTTGTAAAGGATGCGTTTTTTTCCGCTTCAGTTTGGTTCATAATCGATGACAAGTCATTGGCGACACCGTAACGGCCCTGGTAAAACAAGAGTGGGGTTCCGTTGTAACGGGTGTAATGTTTGACGCGACCAATCAGAATCAAATGATCCCCACCATCAATGGTATTTTCAAGGCTGCACTCCAATGTACAGATTACATCACGCAACAATGGTGCACCTAGTTTTCCCTTGAACCAGCCGGTCTTGCTGAATTTATCCTCATCGCCTTTTGAAAACAAATTTGAGAGATCCACCTGATTGTCAGAAAGAATATTAACGGCATAATGCCGGGCCTCCTGAAAGATTTTAAGGCTGCCAGACTCTTTTCGTATAGACCATAAAACAAGGGGTGGTTCAAGAGAAAGCGCGGCAAATGAGTTCACAGACATGCCTGCCATGTCGGTCCCGTTGCAAGCAGTCATTACGGTGACACCAGTGGCAAATTGAGATAAGCATCTTCTGAATGCGCGTGAATCCTCTTCCGGACTGCCACTTTCAATGATTTGTATGGGTTCAGATATTATGTCCATGTCTTTATAAGTATAAGCAAGTATTTTAAGAGTGGGTTTTTAATTATGGGGAGCCATAATTGCGAAAAGGTCGCACTGCATATCCATTGAGGCAGGTAAGGTATTGGAAACGATCACATGTCGGGCGGGTCTGCTTGTCTCATCAGAAAAAATATCAACCCAATATTGATTCAGTAAAGCCCGCGATACCTCTGGTCTGAGATAAAAAGTCATTTTGATAACGTCTTTCCAGTTGCCGCCCGCTTTTTCAAGAATGCGACGCGTATTCTCAAACATGAGTTGACATTGTTGTTCAATAGATTCGGGAATTTTTCCCGTTGTTTTATCTGTGCCAAAGATGGCGCCACTCATTAAAATATTGTGATGCAGGCAAGCGGCAGGAACAGGATTGTTGCCATGAGAAAATCCATCAATATAAATACTTTTACGCATGTTCGAGTTTTCCGGTTAATCAGCTATTTTGAGGAAGGAGTTGCTGGCTTTTCGGCTTCTAAAGCCAGTAAACCGTAGCCGGTTAGCATGGGAGCCCAGTAGAATCGTTGAATTTCATTGAAAGATTCGCTGGTCTCAGAAAGTGCACCACGCATTGTCAGCCATAACATCATTTCAACTGACTCCAGGCCACCGCGGTATATGTAATCTTCATGAGTGGCGTGTGCCAGTATTTCAGGTTCATGCGTCAATAAGTCCATGAATCGGTTATCCCATTCCGGATTCACCAAACCAAAATTATCACCATGAATTTGATGGGATAAACCGCCAGTAGAAGCGACAACGACCCGTTCATTACAAGCTGAATTTTTAATGAAGCGACCAATACTTTGTCCCAGTTTCCAGCATCGCATGGGAGTTGGAAGGGGCTCACGCAATACATTGACATGAATGGGAATGATACGTATTGGCCAGCTTGGGGGCATCAGTAAGGGCAGAACGGACATGACGCCATGATCCAGTTCCATTTCCTGACAAATAGTCAAATCAAACTCATCGGTTACCAGTGATTTGGCCAGTTCCCAACCAAAGTCTGGAGCACCGGGAACGGATGCAAAATTGCGAGCACCAATGCCTTCATCGGCAATATTCAACTGCTTTGCGATGCCCATGGCAAAAGTAGGGTAAGCGTCAAACTGGAACTGATTCAGGTGATCGTTATAAATAACAATCATGGTGGTGACATTTTTTTGTTTCAGCCAATTATGGACGGGCCTGTAGGATTCAAAAAAAGGTTTCCATTCCGGTTTTTCCTGATGGCCTGCATCGAAAGCAAAAGAGATTGAGGGGGCGTGTGAAGATCCGATTGCACCAATTAACTCTGCCATATATATCCTTTGTTTGCTTCTTTTCTTATACGTACAAATTCATCAACCGTCATGCCCAATTCGGAGGCGCCTCTTTCCATTAATGATGTTTTGAAAGCGCCATTCGCCTTGCCAATCGCAACTGTACAGGCGCCATATTCCATCATTTTGGTAAAAGCTCTGTTACGAACCATTTCTTTTTCCTGGTCGTTTAAACCAAAACGATCCATGCATGATTCTTCATTATTTAAAAAAAATGTACGCTGTTTTACTGAACGCATGCTGGTGAGGAACTTAGTAAGTCTATATCCTCTTTCTGCCCGTTCCGTCGTTAATGGGCACAGGCCTTTAAGAGTGATCCGTGGCCCTAACTTTTTCTGAATATCTTGTGATTTTGTATTCATCATTTAACTTTTAAGCTGATTGATCATGCTGGCGGATGATTTGGCAAAAATGCTTATGTCATTGCTGATCATGACAAAATTAAAACCATTTTCTTTGGCCTTAATGGCAGCATTGACATCGCCAACCGCAGTTCCGCAAGGAATATTCAAGCGATTGGCAACGTTGATCAAGTTTGTGATTAATTGGCTGTTATCGGGATGTGAAGCCGGTTTACCGGTTGATAAGGCCAAATCTCCCGGACCGACAAAAATGGCATTGACCCCTGGGACTGCCAGGATTTTTTCAACGTCACCTAATGCACCGGGATCTTCAAGTTGTGGAATACGCAAGACGTGGTTATTGCCTTCTTCAACATATTGGGCAGTTGGCTTCAGGCCCCAATGTCCAGCCCTTGAGGTGATGCCCAGACCACGATGCCCGACAGGGCTGAAAATCATGCCAGTCATGACATCTCGTGCTTCCTGCTCTGAGCGGACCCGTGGAATTAAAACGCCATCAGCGCCACAATCCAATATTCTCTGGGCATAAGCACCCGAGCTGTCAGGCAGGCGAACCAGTACTTTTAAACCCAAGCCTTGAGCGATGACAATGTTGCGGTAGCTTGCCTGAAAAGTTAGTGGGGCATGTTCCATATCAATGGCAATGAAATTGAAACCAGCCAGAGCCAGGCATTCAATGGTTTCTGGAGAGTCCAGTTTGACCCAGGTACCGAATTGACAGCGACCCGGTACTTTCAGTGTTTCTATAAAACGGCTTGTCATATAGCATCCTGTGATTAAAAGTAAAGATATCTTGATTTATGCATTAATGTTGTCGGGTAGGGGGTATTCTTTTTCATTGCACACAAGACCAGGTCTAAGTGAGAAATCCGTGCGTGGAGGTGCAAAAATATCCACAAGACGCATACCTTTTTCCCCAACGGCTTGGGAGGTATGTATGACGTTTGGGGGGATGATGCAAAGTGAAGGGGCGGATGCGACAATATGCTCATCCTCACGCCACTGCGCAAGATCCGGTGTCCATGGGTAACGTAAATGATGGATATAAGCACCATGGACAGCCAGGGATCCTTGCTCATAGTCAGGGTGAGAGTGTGGGGATAGTTTGTGGATGTCCCGTGGTGCTGTACTTGGTAGGAAGATATTGACCATCAAATTGCATGTACGGAAAAGGCGCATTGTGGTATCTGTACGGATATAGTCTTGCAACGGATAGTGACGTAACTTGAAACCATCGACAGGGGCTGGCCAGTCAATTAATTCTGCAACGTCGGTCACGTTATCCCAGGCTTGATGATTGGGTGCTATTTCAATTAAATCTTTGGCATTTTTGCTGAAAATTCTGTAGACCCAACCGCCATTCAACATTTTGATCTGGCTGTCACCCGGGGGGGCAATGAGTAATGAGTCGCCATTACTTTTTATTTCATTGCCATTGCTGCTGATAATTGCTGCCGTATCTTCAGGGAGCAGAATGAAGTACTCATCATTTTGGTATTCTGCTGTTCTGGTTAGAATGGCATTTTCTTTTGCATGACTGGCCATGACGACAAAATTGGCTGCACGTGTTATCCAGTTCTTGGTATCATAGGAATCAATCGTTGTATGGGGGTCACGGTAAAAATGCCCTGTATATGCCTGACGTGTTTTGGTCATTGTGCTTACACTCAATAATAATTCAGTTTAAATTTATTTATTCAATCTAAAGACAAGCCGATTTCCTGAACCAGCGCTTTGGACTTGATGATGTCTTGGTTGATTTTGTCGGTCATTTCTTCAGGCGAACTGCTTTTGAGATAGGCACCACTTGATGTGGCAATCCATTGCACTAATTCTTCATTTGCCAGTGTTTGTTTGAAAGCGTCATTCAGCTTATTAATAATGGCATCGGGTGTGCCAGCGGGCGCTGAAATACCATGCCAATACTCATACACAAAATCGGGAAGACCGGATTCTGATAGAGTGGGAATCTCCGGTACTATTTGATTGCGTTTTTTGCCTGAAGCTCCCAAAATCTTGATTTTTCCATCTTTGCTTTGTGCAGCGGCAATTCGGGCGCCTGAAAACATGGCTTGTAATTCTTTACCCACAAGATCTTGCATGGCAGGCCCTTCCCCTTGATAGGGAATATGTACAATATTCAGATTGTCATTGGCAATTTTCAGACTCTCCATCATGAGGTGATGAGGCGTTCCGTTACCTGCTGTTCCATAACTCATGGTTTGGGGATTTGCTTTTACGTAATCAATAAATTCCTTAACATTATTGACGGGAATATCCTTATTGACTGAAAGGACCAATGAACCGGTCAGTATGGTGCTTACCGGTTTTAGACTGTTTACGGGGTCATAAGACAGTTTTTTGTAAAGCGCGGTATTGGTGGCGTAAGTTGCATTGTCACCCCATAACAAGGTATATCCGTTGGGTGTTGAGTTTGCAACTGCAGTTGCACCAATAGCGGTTCCTGCGCCAGGTTTATTCTCAATAATAACGGGTTGTTTAATGATTTCACTCAGTGTCCGTCCGACTTGCCGCGCCATAATGTCGGTACCACCGCCTGCTGCGTACGGAACGACTATTTTGATGGGCTGATTGGGAAAGCTGTCCGCCTCATTGGCTTGCACAAAAGAAGTTGCAAGCAGTGAAAGCGCAGTTAATATGATTTTATTCATTAGGTCTCCGTTAAATTAATAATTGTGTATTGATGATTCAGTGAATTATGCAAAATAATTTTGGGCGATTTTTTCATCACCCAAGAGAGTGCCTGCCCATGCATTGGCATGATGTTGATAATTATTTAATTGGTGGCTCTGAATGGCGATCAGATCGTTATAAAGTCGGCCAAAGTCATATTGTTTATAAATTGCATGTCCTCCACTGAGTCTGAAAAGCTCACCGGCCAAGTGCGCACAACGCGGAGGAATTTGTGAGCTTTGAAAACGGAATTGGCGCCGTTCGTCCATGCTTATTGAAGGTCCTTTTTCAAGCTCGGCAATTACGCGAGCGTAGTTTTTGTAAACTTGGGTTTTCATTTCTTCAGCATGTGACAAGGCTTGGGAAACAGCCAATACAGCGGCTTGATTCGCACTAATATTTACGCCATGACGACTGACTTTCTGGTAATTAAAGTCAATAAATGTTTGCACCAGGCCTTTTAATGCACCCAAAGCACTGGGGGCTTGTGTGGCTCTTGAAAAAATCTGGAAAAAAGGAATTTTATAAAGCAAGCCATCATTCATTTTCAAACCGGGAGCTTTGTTGGTCAGGACAGATTCCCAGCGCAAGGCCCTGTGTTCGGGGATGAAGGCATCCTTGACAACAATATCGTTACTGCCGGTCGCACGTAAACCGTGTACATCCCAATTTGGAATGATTTCGTAATCACTGCGAGGTAACAGAAAACAGTATTGCGCCATACCGGATTGTTTTGCTTGGCCCGTATTTTCTTCACCATCAATATTCCCGCCCAGAAATGTCCAAGAGCAATGATCGCTTCCACTGGAAAAACCCCATCTACCACTTAATACATATCCGCCGTCGACTCTTTTGGCCTTACCGGGTGCATAGGGAGAGCTAATCAGCGTTTGGGGGTTATCTCCCCAGACTTCTTCCTGTGCTTTTGGATCAAAAAATGCCAGATGATAATGATGGATGCCAACGACACCCAGTACCCAGGCAACAGATGGATCTGCTTCTGCAAGGATTGAGGTAACCTCAAATGATTCAATGGGTGTAGTTTCTCCACCGTGCCAGCGCTTGGGTTGTAGCATTTGAAAAAAACCGGCTTCTTGGAGATCGGCAATCGTTTCGTCAAATATTTTTGGACAATCCCATTGTGCTGCCGAGCGTTTTTTCAGGGTAGGCACCAATGCCCGGGCTTTTTGGACATATTCCGAGTCGCTGAAGTCCCCTCTTAAATAGTTATTAATTTGACTGATTGGCATGTTCTCAAAATCCTATATATGTTTTTTAGATAAAAAATGCTTCTTTCATTGGTTGAAATTAAAGCACTTGGAGATAGGTTTGAGATAGATCAATTCTGGTATCGTAGCCATCTCATTTCGAGATAGCTTATACTTATAAAAGTCAAGAAGGAAAGCGCAAATAACTGATTTGCATCAAATTAATTTAATTGATTAAATTAATGATAATTTAATGTCCTTTGCTTTTTTTGAAAACCTAATCGCGCTTAAGTAAATTCAGTCTTTCCAGATCGCCACCCGTTTTTCCAGAAACGCATCAATCCCTTCCATCGCGTCTTCTTCCATCATGTTGCGCGCCATGACATCGGCCGCATAATCATAAGCATCGGCAAGCGCCATTTGTTTCTGCTTATAGAACATGTGTTTGCCGTAGCGAATGGCGGTTGGGCTTTTGCTTAAAATATCAGCCAGTAATGCCGCAACCCGCTCATCAAGCTGTGCTTCCGGTACGGCATCATTCACCAGCCCCCAATCCAGTGCCGTGGCGGCGTCGATGAAACGGGCGGTGACCAGCATTTCAAAGGCCCGTTTGGAAGATATGTTCCGGCTTAAGGCCACAGCAGGTGTGGAGCAGAAAAGGCCGACATTAATACCCGAAACCGCAAATTTGGCCGAATCGGTGCAGATGGCCAGATCGCAGGCAGCGACCAGCTGACATCCTGCTGCCGTGGCAATGCCGTGAACTTTGGCAATGACCGGCACTGGCAGGGACTGAATACCCTGCATGACTTTGCCGCATTTGGCAAACAGGTAACGGTAATAGGTCAGAGAGGGCTGGCTGCGCATTTCCTTTAAGTCATGTCCTGCGCAAAAGGCTTTGCCGGTGGATTCAATAATCACGCAACGCAGGGTGTGGTCTTGCTGGAGTATTTCAAATTGATCCAGCAAAGCTTGCAACATGGCTTCTGAAAGCGCATTGAACTGACCGGGGCGGTTAAGGCGCAGGGTTACGACACCATTGGTTCTGGTGGTTTCAAGAATGGGGGGTGTGGGGGTGTCCATATTGTCTCCTTTGTTTGTCATTTTTGAATGGTTTTAAATCTTGTTGGATCTTATCGTATTATGACGTATGTCAAGACATAGGGTGCTTGATTTAAGGCGTTGGTACAATACCGAATATGGCCTTCGCAGTGACCAAAAATAATCTGGCGGATAAGCAGAGTTAATGGACTTTTATGAGTGTAAAAAAATATATAGGCCCGTTTTGCCAATCAATATTAAATATACGGGTTTTATTGTCATTGCTAATAATTGGCAATGGATTATGGTTGACCTTACCTGTTCTGTCTAAATACTTCAATCACTTTGGTAAAGACACAATTGAGTTTGTGCATTGGATGCAAACCCTGGGATTCTTTCATTTACTTGAACTGCCCCGTTTTGCATTAGGTACTTGCCTGGTTTTATTTGGTTTTTTCCTGTTTAAAGGAGCCCGGCTAGCCTGGTTTTTTAGTGTTATTGCCTTGGTCTTATTGCTTGTTCTGGATATAACACTGGGTAGTGCTTATTTGATTCATGGTGCTTATTCTTCAGTTTTATTGGTTCTGCTAATACATTTTTGGAAACATTTTCCGAATCAGAGCATCAGCAACACAGCAGGAGTGGCTGTTTTCAGTATTGCCATCCTTAATGTGTATTCAGTATTGGGTTCTTTATATCTGGGTTCACACTTCAATCCAAAAATTACCGATGTTTTTCAGGCATTTTATTTTTCCATGGTAAGCATGGCAACGGTGGGCTATGGAGATATCGTTCCGGTAACGATAGAATCACGTCTTTTTACGGTTAGTGTCGTTTTTTTTGGTATTACTATTTTTACCACTTCAGTGGTGTACTTGGCAGGTATTGCGGCAACTGATACACGCAAAATCGTGCATAAAAGGTTGTTAAAAATGAAAGATCATTATGTTATTGTTGGCGCTTCCCAATTGGCGGTGTTTGTTTATAACGGCTTGAAAAAGCGTGGCCTGCATGCTGTGATTGTGTGTGATGAAAAAAACCGGGATTTATTCCCTGCAGATGCGATTGTGGTTTCAGGAGAAGTTGCCGAGATCGCGATCCTGGACAAGGCTTCTGTAAAAGATGCGTATTGTGTGATGGCATTGGAAAAGAGCGATGTGGAAAACACTTATATTTTATTGGCGGTAAGGGAAATTGCGGGTGACAAGGTTAAAACCATTTCCATGATTAATGAAGAACGTAATCGCCGGAAATTGCAACTTTTGCATGTTGATTATATGTTTTCATTACCTGAAATGGGCAGTGAGGTTTTAATGAAGTATTTAAGCGGTGAGACCATTGACAATAATACGATTGCTGATTTGCTCATAAATCATAGTTAACTTTAATATCGTTAATATAAAGTAAAGCAATAAACAACGGTTGAACTGGCCACGATGGGGGCGACCTTGGTATCGGGTGGCATTAATCCATTAATTAAAACCAAGGTACCGTGATTATTTATAACTCTTCAAATGAATGCTGGTTTCTGAGTTATTGATATGTTTTATCAGCCTGATCCGCTCCAGTGCCTGCCCCAGTTCATCCAGGGTTTGCGCCTGCAGTTCGGCCAGCAAATCCCAGCGGCCATTGGTGTCATGCAGGGCAACCACGCAGGGTTCACCCAGTAAACTGGCCACGGCCTGCCGGGTGGCGTTGCCTTCAATGGCAATACTCATCCAGGCGGTAATGGGCCGGTTCTGGCTGGTGGGGCGCAGCTGCACCGAATAACCGGTAATCACGCCTTCATCTTCCAGTTTCAGCATGCGGTTGCGTACCGTGCCGCGTGAGACCTGCAGTTTCTGGGCCAGATCGGCCACGGTATAGCGGGCATTCTGGCGTAAAAGGGCAATCAGAGCCTGGTCGATCGTATCCATCATTGTCATTCCGGTAATGTGTTCTGTCATTATGATAGAAAATTGCTCAAATGTATGCAAAATGCGGACTGCCAATTGATGGCGTCATGCCTCAGACTATAGCTAACAGCTTGAATGATAAATATAAATACAGGAGGCTTCGCATGAATCACTTATTACAGAATCAGTTAATGACCGAATTGATCCGTCCACAGGATATTGCTGCCATTGTCCAGAAAAAAGGCATGAAAGCCTGCCTTGAAGGGGTTGCAAGCTATATTCTGACGGATTATTTGCGTTGGGATGAATTTGATAAATCCAAACGGGTCGCCAAATATGTGGAAGATGGCGTGATGGAGCTGATGCCAATTGCCGATAAAAAGCATTATGCGTTTAAATATGTGAATTGCCATCCGCATAATCCGGTCAAGGGTTTGTCTACCGTGATTGCATTTGGTGCTCTGGTGGATGTGGCCACAGGCATGCCAATGGCCATTTCAGAGCTGACCCTGACAACGGCTTTCCGGACAGCGGCCACATCTGCTTTGGTGGCCAAATACCTGGCCCGCAAAAACAGCCGTACCATGGCCTTGATTGGCAATGGCTCCCAGGCAGAATTCCAGGCCCTGGCCTTTCATTACCTGCTGGGTATTGAAGAAATCCATTTGTATGATAAAGATCCCAAGGCTTCTGAGAAACTGGCGGGTAATCTGGCTCATACCGGCATGAAGTTTGTGATTGCCAGCGATGTGGCCAGTGCAGTCAAGGGGATGGATATCATCACCACGGTCACGGCCGAATACGCCAAAGCGCATATTATTACCCCGGATATGATAGAGCCGGGCATGCATATTAATGCCGTGGGGGGTGACTCACCCGGTAAAACGGAATTACATCCCGAGATCCTGTCAATGGGACCGGTCTTTGTTGAGTTTGAGGAGCAGACCAGGATCGAAGGTGAGTTGCAGAATGTAGCGGCAGATTTTCCGGTGGTGCATTTATGGGAAGTGTTTGGTCAAACAAAGCCGGGCCGCAGTGATCATAAGCAGGTTACCCTGTTTGATTCGGTCGGATTTGCCCTGGAGGATTATTCTGCCATGCTGTTCATGCGTGACGCGGCAAAAGAACTGGGCTTTATGCAGTCGATTTCACTGGTGCCCGAGCTGGCCGATCCGAAAGACCTGTTTTCTTATTTGGGGGTAGGGCCTGCCATTCCGGTTTTGACGGATAAGGTCAAAGATGCGGCCGTGACAGGTTAAACGGTAATGCTTGGGTGCTACCCTTTTAACGACAAGGAAGCGATTAAACCGTAACAGAATTACTTAATTGACGTAAATTCGTTTCCTTGTTTTCAAGGGTTGCCTTGCAAAAAGGATGTTGCAGGGCGATCATTTTTTTCAGATTACGCATTTCCCTGCCTTGGTTGACCGTAATGGCACCCACCAGAATATCTTGCGAGAAGCCGAAAAGAATAAATCCTTCGGGAGCGTTCATGTCACCGCGACAAATCCATTGGTCTGCGTTCATTTGACCGCAAAGCTGGATATTTAACCCGCATTGGTCGGTCCAGAACCAAGGAGCTGAAAACTCGGGGGGATTTTGTGCCAGAATGGCTTTGGCGACTGTGATGGCCTGGTTTTGGGCATTTTCCCATGTTTCAGTGCGGGTAAATGTTTGTGTTTGACCTTGCCAGCATGCAGTGACGTCTCCGGCTGCGTAAATATCCGGGTCGGAGGTTTGTCCGTGACTGTTGATCACAATGCCATTGTTAACCCGGATGCCGGCCTGGATGGCTAGATTGACATTGGGTTCAACGCCAATCCCGTAAACAATGGCATCTGCCTGCAGGCAAGTGCCGTTTTCCAGAGTCAGGGTAAAACTGTTGTCCTGGTTCCGGCTGGCAGTGCGCAAACCGGTATTCATATGGAATTGAACACCGTTTTTTTGATGCTGTTCAAACAGGAACTGGCTGAGAATGGGGGGGATGCTTCTGCGCATGACACGATTTCCGGTGTCAACCAAGTTGACCTGGCAACCCAGGTCAATGGCTGTGGATGCCAGTTCCAGGCCGATCACACCACCGCCAATAATGGCAATGCGTTTTTCTGGCGATAGTGAAAGCCTGAGCATATCGGCATCATCAATGGTTCTGAGTGTATGAACCTTCTCCCCAAGCTCATCAAGCATGGAAATATGTTTAACACTTGCGCCAGTTGTTATTACCAGCTTGAAATAGTCCAGCTTTTCACCATTGGCTAACAAAATCTGACGGGTTTGTGTATTGATGCTGGTGACTTTTTCATTGTTTCTGACTTCGATTTGTTTTTCAGCATAAAAGTCAGCACTGAAAATCTGGCAATTGGTTGTATCGGGTGTTAACAGCCTTTCTTTTGAAAGAGGGGGCCTTTCATAGGGCAAATGAGGTTCGTCTCCTACCAGGATGATGCGACCTGTGAAACCATCCTGGCGTAACTGTATCGCCACGGTTGCACCTGCCTGGCCAGCTCCAATGATGATAATAGTTTCTTTATTCATTGAATTTTTCCAGGATTAATTTAAATGGGTTGTGCTTTCATCATGCCCATGCCGGCAATCCATTCCTTGATGGGGTAATAATAGACAATCTCGGCATCGTAAGGACCAAATTCAGACAGGGCCGCGAATGCGGACATCCAGGCACGGACTTCCTGTCCACCTTTACCACCATCCCGCTGGATTTCTTCATTGGTGTAGGCGGCAATGCGCTTGAAATCGGCCTTTTTGAATTGCTCCATCAAGGCCATGTCCCATTCAGGGTTCAGGGGAATGGAGGGGCCTTCACCTTTGGCCAGTGCCTGACCAGTGGCAATAACATTGGCCTGGCGCTTGTTCCTGGCTTCAGGGGTGGGGTTGCGTCCTGCTATCAGGAATTCTTCAACTTCTGGGGGAACCGAGCCCATTTGAGGCGTTGGAGGATCATGTGACAAGCCACCGGATCCGATAATTAAAATACGCTGATCGGATTTGGACAGATGCTTTCCAACGGCCTTGCCCAGATCAACTGCACGTTTGCAGCTTGGCAGGGGTTTTGCCGCACCGTTAACAAAGATCGGGATAACAGGGTATTTGGTCAGGCTATTGCACAGAAGCATCAGGGGTTGGGTAAAGCCATGGTCTGCCTGCATGCGATAGGAATAGGCGACATCAATGCCCTGATCCAGTACGTCCTGGGTTAAGGCCAGCGCCTTGTCTTCAGGAATGTTAAGCGGACCCTTGCCAATATCCCAGTCACCGGCGGCCGATGCACGAATGCCAATATTGAAAGCAGGCATTAAATCATAGAAAAAACCGTTGAAATGATCGGGAGCGAAAACGACGATCAGATCCGGATTGTATGCATCGACCTCGGCCGCAAGTTTGGCAAAAGCGGCACGTGCTTCCTTTTCGACCTTGTCACCCGGTGAACAATGGTCCATCATTGGCGTGTGCGCCACACATATTAATTTTACGGTCATAAGGTATGTCCTTGAATGGCTATTATTAAAATAGCCATTCTTTAATTATTATTAAAACTTGAACTGTTTACAGGTTCATGCCACCGGCAGTATTGCGGATGCCCCTGATGCCCAGACCCGCATCGGCATTAATCATGACACCGCTTAATGTACGGTTGTTTTCACGGGATGCCAATAAAACAAAAGGCCCGGTGAATTCACTGGCGTCAGGAAAAAACTGCAGCGGTAAAATGCTGGCAATGGCTTCAGGTGTGCGTGAATCCATGATTCGCAACTGGTCTTGTCCCAGGGAAGCAGGACCGCGCAAATCACTGGCCATGCCACATGGGCCAACGCCATTGACCCGCACTTTGGGTGCCAGTTCAAAAGCCAGCTGACGTATTAGCCCAACGGCGGCATGTTTGCTGGATGTATACAAAGGGCCCCCGCCTTCGGGGTAGAAGGCGGAGTTGGAGAGACTGAAGATAATGGAACCTTCTGATTTGATCAGTTCCTGGCTGGCCGCCTTGGCACCCAGCAAGTAGCCTTTTACATTAATTGAAAACAGTTCATTGAAGCCGGTATCCAGTTGTTCGGCTGACAGGCTCATTAGGCTGGCGCCATGATCCCAGACGGCGGCATTGCCAATAAAACAATCCAGTTTTCCAAATTTCTTGACGGTTTCCTGAACGGCAAGCTGGTTGTCTTCGTAATTGGCCACGTCGCCTTGCACCACAACGATGTCATTGCCGTAACGTTCTTTCAGTAACTCGACTTTTGACGCGGAGCGTTGCAAGACACCGATATTGGCACCTTCATTCAGGAAGCGTTCCACCAGGGCCAGGCCCAGGCCCGATCCGCCACCGGTAATCAGAACCGTTTGGTCTTGTAACCAGCTCATTGTTGCTGCTCCTTAAGAAGGACATAGATGGAATCATTTTCAACCACAACCGGATGGGTGGCGATAGGATCGGTTGCCGGCAGGCATAAAGGCTTGCCGGTTTTGACGCAAAACAGGGCGGAATGTAATGGACATTCCACCGTGCCATCCTCTTCAATATAGCCTTCGGACATGGACGCGTTGCCATGACTGCATTTGTCATTCATGGCATGAAATGAGCCGCCAATATTAAATACGGCGATCGCTTCGGGCTGGCAGTCCACCTTGATAGCTTCACCTTCGGGCAAGTCATTTTTTGAGCAAACAAAAATCTTTTCCATGACTAGAACAGTATGCTTAGGTTATGAGAGGTAATAACAACCTGATCAAGGATAATTTCCCGATGGGCGATTTCCCAACCCATGTCATTGTTTCCGGTTCGACGAATACGATCGTTGCGCATGCCGACATAGAAGGTTTCATCTTTCTCTTTTTGTGAACGATAAAGCAAGTAGTTCACACGAATATCGTATTCATCTTCCTGTTCAGTGGGAGATATTTGGATATTGTTGACGAAGTGACGGGTACGGGAAGGAGGTTCTTCGGCCCAGGCCATACCAGTTTCAAGTCGGGCGATCCGTTTCTCAAGCTGGAATTTGCTATCGTTGAAAATCCAGGTGGTAGGCGGTTGTACACAGCGGCGGCGATCCCTGGTTTGGGCGTTTACTGCCGTGCGCATGGTGTAGTGGATATCTTCTGCGATCAGGGTGAGCCAATCACGGAATTGCCAGTCATCCAGCTTTTGAGCCTCATAAAACAGGAATTGGCTGATTTCATGATGTAATTCCATGGAAACGGGCGTGATAACTTGTGTCATTATGCGACCTCCTTGCTGTTCTCAACCAAGGTGTTCTGATAAGCATCGGTTTTGGCTTTGGCTTCCTGCCAGGTTTTACTGCTTAACAAATTTGCCCAATGCTGATAGAAGCCACGAGCGGCTGTTTCCGAGAAAATGTAGTTGGTGATACCAGGGACGCCATCATCACGGATTTTTTCATTGCCCATACCCATTTCCATGCACAGTTGACTGTTGCGTGCACGGTAGCCACGCAGGATTTTCTGGATTTCAACCCAGTTTTCAGAGTCATCCTGTTCCAGAAAACCGGCAGGACCGAATGCACGGGTAGCGCTGCGTTCAAAGGCGGCCTTGACTTCTTCAGGAGCATTTTTATCGGTAATACAGAATGCCCAGACTTCAACCTGGTTGGGGCCACGGGGATGCCAGACACGCAGCGTGGCAGTACCGTTCAACCAAGACAGGGTGGGAAAAAGAGTATTATGACCGGCCAGACGAAGGGCCCTGATTTCACCCAGGCGTTCAAGGGCTTCGGGATAGGTCTCACGATAATAGTCGGATACTTCGCCATCGACCCAAACGTTTGCATCGGGTTTGTCGGTAAAGAAAAAACCGCTGCCATGACCATCTTGGCCAAACTGTATGGCATCTTTTGCTGTTTCCCATACAGGGCGCGGTGTTTGGCCTGAGCCCAGTGCTTTTTGTTCATCTTCGGGTTTAGCGCCAAGCACTTGTACCGCTGAGGCATGGGAGAACAGGGCATGGTACTGGTCACTGGCGAATTGTTCGGCTGCAAATTTCCAGTTGCAATCAATGGTCCATTTATGAATGCCACCAACAATTTCGGTGCCGCCTTCACGACGGTCGAGAACACCGTCAAGATACCAGGCCATGTCACCCATATACTCCTCAAGGCTGACTGCATTTTCGTCCCAGGTGCCGAAGATGAGGCCTTTATAAGAGGCAACTTTAGTGACTTCTTGCAGGCCCCATTTAGATTTGCATAGACCTTGCGGGTAGGCTCGGGGTTCAAGCGGAACCTCGATCAGTTCTCCGTTGGTGGCATAAGACCAGCCATGATAGGGACAGGTGAACGCCTTGGTATTGCCTGAGTCGGCATAGCTGACCCGCATGGAACGGTGACGGCATTGATTTAAGAATGCTTTCACGGTACCATCTTTTTGACGGACAACAACAATGGGGTCTTCACCCATGTAAGTATTGAAAAAATCCCCTGCTTTTGGAATTTGGCTTTCATGCGCAAGAAACAGCCAGCAGCGCCCGAAAATTCTTTCTAGTTCAAGTTCATATATTTCAGGGTCAGTATAAATTGAAGGAGTCACTTGCCCATTCTTGGAATCTATTAAAGCTTGAATGTCTATGGTTTTATTCATTAACTAAGCCTCCAGTAGTCGTATTTAAGATCATTCTTTTGTGTGGTAACAACCGATATGATCGTTGCAGTTGTAACAACTGTGAAATACTTTTTTTATTTGAATTAATATTTAAAAAAGATTACTGGAGGGTGACTTGGAACTTAGACACATACGATATTTCATTGCTGTTGCGGAAGAATTGAATTTCACCAGAGCAGCTGAAAAGCTGTTTACTGCCCAGCCCTCATTGAGTCAGCAGATTCGTGATTTAGAGAGTGAAATAGGCGTCAAACTGTTTAGCAGAACGAAACGGAAAGTAGAACTGACCAAAGCGGGAGAGGTCTTTCTCAAGGAGGCTCGGCTGGTATTGCAGCAGGCTAACCTTGCCATTCAGGTAACCCGTGATTCGGTCAGGAAATCCAACAGAAAAATAACAATGGGGTTCGTGCCTTCGGCTGAGGTGAAAATTTTCCCGAAAATTATGCCTTTTATCAGGGAGAAAATGCCTTCCCTGAATATTGAATTGAAAAGTCTTAATACAATTGAGCAGGAAAAGGCATTACTGAAGGGGAATCTGGATGTTGCTTTTTTGAGACAAACAGTGGAGGGATTTAAAAATAATCTTATTTATCAGGAAGAGTTGATATTGGTGATGTCAGTTGAACATCCCCTGGCCCTGGAAAATGAAATCCCCGTAAACTTGCTGCAGGATCAAAATATTATTGTTACCGATCCTAATTTTTCGGGGGCGCTTGGCATATTGACCAATCAATACCTTAAAGAAAACAATGTCAAATATAAAAAAATCCAGAATGCATCCAATATACTGTTTACCCTGAATCTGGTTTCTATGGGAATGGGCGTTGCCATATTGCCAGATTATGTTATTTCGCTACTGAATCCTTCAATTTGTTTCAAGAGAATGGTGAATCCAACCCCGCCAACAATCAATTTATACATGTCATGGCATGATCATTGTGCGATGGAAGAGTTTCAGTATTTTCTGTCTTTGATGGAACAGAATTTCAATATTTCGTGTTGCGGTAATGAATAAAAAAAATTGAATTAGATTTTTATCCTATCAATAACTACAAAATAAATATTGGATTAAATCAATGTTTTTTAACATGCTTAATGCTTAAGGTATTGTTAATCACATATTGGAGATAGAGTAAGTGAGTCGTTCATCCAGCACTTTGGAAAATAATCATAAGAATAATGCCCAGCCCGAACTGCGTTCTTTATGGTCTGCCGTTGCGGATGGCAGTGTCCGTTTGCATTATATCGACGTAAAAGGGGTAAAAACCCGTGTCCTGGAAGCCGGTGAGGGGCCCGAAACATTATTTTTACTGCATGGTATTTCAGGTCACTTGGAAGCTTATATGCGTAATATTCTGCCGCACGCAAAGCATTTTCGCGTGCTGGCCATTGATATGCTGGGACACGGTTTTACCGACAAGCCCAAATCCAATTATGAGGTCATCGATTATGTAGAACATCTGCGTGATTTGATGGATGTATTGGGACTGGAAAAAATTCATCTTTCCGGTGAATCATTGGGCGGATGGGTCAGTGCCCGTTTTGCGGCCAAATACCCCGAACGGGTTAAGCGTCTGGTGCTTAATACCTGCGGTGGCATGATTGCAGACCCCAAAGTGATGGAACGTTTACGTACCCTTAGTCTGAACGCGGTCAGAAACCCAGACCGGGAAGCAACCCGTAAACGCCTTGAATTCCTGATGGCGGATCCTTCAATTGTTACCGAAGATCTGGTTGAAGCCAGATATGCCACCTATCGTTCTCCGGGCATGCTTGAAGCCATTGAAAGCATCATGTGCCTGCAGGATATGGACGTACGCCTGCGCAACCTGCTGACCCCCGAAGAACTGGCCAAAATCGAAGCCGAAACATTGGTGCTTTGGACCAGCCATGATCCTACCGCTGCAGTCAGCGTGGGTGAAAAACTGCATTCGCTGGTATCCAACAGCCGTTTGATTGTGATGGAAAACTGCGGTCATTGGCCACAATATGAAGACCCGGAAACGTTCAATGCACTACATATTGATTTCCTGTTAAATGGTCACAAAGACTAAGGAAACACATTAATTATGAGTGATCAATTGCTAAGTATAGAAAGTGCCGCCGCGCTTTTGCGGGTGGCACAGCAATCGGGCAAACCGCTAGCACCCATTAAAGACCGTCTTGTGCAGGCCGATATACAAACGGCTTATGCCATTCAAGAGCAAAATACGCAATATGCATTGAGCCAGGGCCGCCGTTTGGTGGGCCGGAAAATCGGACTGACTTCGCCCGTTGTACAGGCACAGTTGGGGGTGGATCAACCCGATTTTGGTATGCTGTTTGCAGATATGGCGGTTGGAGAAAATATCCCCGTACAGTTGTCCGGTCTTATCCAGCCCAAGGTTGAAGCCGAAATCGCACTGGTGATTGGTAAAGACCTGAACCATGAACGCCATACGTATGCGGATATTATCGGTGCAACCGAATATGCGCTGGCGGCCATTGAAATTGTGGATAGCCGTATTGCTGACTGGAAAATCAGTATTACGGATACTGTGGCGGATAATGCGTCCAGTGCCCTGTTTGTATTGGGTAGTCAGCCCGTTTTGCTTAAAGATTTTTCCCTGACTGAATGCGACATGTCCATGATGCACAATAACGCGCAGGTATCGGTCGGAAAAGGGGCTGCTTGCTTGGGAAATCCATTGAATGCGGCTGTCTGGCTGGCGGATGTCATGGTGCAATGCGGGCGTCCCTTGACGGCTG
This sequence comes from Advenella alkanexedens, assembly GCF_019132845.1. Taxonomy (GTDB): domain Bacteria; phylum Pseudomonadota; class Gammaproteobacteria; order Burkholderiales; family Burkholderiaceae_B; genus Advenella; species Advenella alkanexedens. The sequence continues at coordinate 327,209 of NZ_JAHSPR010000003.1, forward strand.
GCAGCATTATTCTGACGGGTGCACTGGGGCCAATGGTGGCCGTGTCATCGGCTGGCACTTACAGCGTTAGCATTGATGGGCTGGGTACGGTTACCACCGTGTTTGAATAATAAATTGCTTTTCTTGAATAATACGATGAATAAAATTAAATGTGCAATTATCGGCCCGGGTAATATTGGAACCGATTTACTTTATAAATTGCAACGCAGTGAGTTTCTGGAGCCGGTCTGGATGGTGGGTATTGATCCTGATTCTGCCGGTTTGTCCCGTGCCCGTGAGCTTGGCCTGAAAACCTCTTCCGAAGGGGTGGATGGTCTGTTGCCGCATGTCAAAGAAGACAATATCCAGATTGCCTTTGATGCCACTTCCGCTTATGTACATGCGGAAAACAGCCGCAAGCTTAACGAATTGGGTGTCCTGATGATTGACCTGACACCCGCGGCAATTGGGCCCTTTTGTGTGCCGCCGGTTAACTTGGATGATTGCCTGAAGCAGGGGGCCATGAATGTGAATATGGTCACTTGTGGTGGCCAGGCCACGATTCCCATGATTGCAGCGGTTTCCCGGGTGCAAGAACTTGAATACGGGGAAATCATTGCAACGGTATCCAGTCGTTCAGTGGGGCCCGGTACGCGTAAAAATATTGATGAATTCACCAGAACCACGGCAAGTGCGGTTGAAAAAGTGGGCAAGGCCAAAAAAGGCAAAGCCATTATCATTATCAACCCGGCCGAACCACCATTAATGATGCGTGATACGGTGCATTGTCTGGTGGTTGGAGAACCCGACCGTGAAGCCATTACGGCTTCCGTACAGGAAATGATCCGGGAAGTACAAAAATATGTACCGGGTTATAAGCTGGTTAACGGGCCGGTTTTTGATGGCAATCGGGTATCCATGTTTATGGAAGTGGAAGGCCTGGGTGATTTCCTGCCAAAGTATGCCGGAAACCTGGACATCATGACCGCTGCCGCAACCCGGACTGCTGAAATGTTTGCAGAAAATGTACTGGCAAATACGGCTGTAGCGCAATAATAAAGGATTAAATAAAAATGGTCGACATGAAAAAAATCAAGATTCACGACATGACGCTGCGTGACGGGATGCACCCCAAGCGGCATCAGATGTCTTTAGAACAGATGAAATCCATTGCCTGTGCGCTTGATGAAGCGGGTGTTCCCCTTATTGAAGTCACTCACGGTGATGGTTTGGGGGGCAGCTCTGTCAATTATGGTTTTCCGGCACATAGCGATGAAGAATATCTGTCAACCGTTATCCCCTTAATGAAACAGGCAAAAATTTCAGCCTTGCTGTTACCCGGCATTGGTACGGTTGATGATTTGAAAATGGCATGTGAAAAAGGGGTCTCAACCATTCGCGTGGCCACGCATTGTACCGAGGCGGATGTCTCTGAACAACATATTGGCTTTGCCCGAAAAATGGGCTTGGATACGGTAGGGTTTCTCATGATGGCCCATATGGCCACGCCTGAAAAACTGCTGGAACAAGCCAGGCTCATGGAATCTTATGGAGCCAACTGTATTTATGCAACGGACTCGGCTGGCTATATGTTGCCGGAAGATGTTACTGCTCGGGTTACCGCGTTAAGGGATGGTTTAAGGCCGGAAACAGAATTGGGCTTTCATGGCCACCATAATATGGCCATGGGGGTCGCCAACTCGGTGGCAGCCATCAAGGCCGGTGCCACACGGATTGATGCCGCTTCGGCCGGTTTGGGTGCCGGGGCTGGCAATACACCACTTGAGGTTTTGGTTGCGGTATTGAACCGGATGGAAATTCCTACGGGTATTGACCTGTTTAAGGCACAGGATGTGGCCGAGGATTTGGTCACGCCTATTATGGATCAACCCATTCGTGTGGACCGGGATGCGCTTACGCTGGGTTATGCGGGTGTTTATTCCTCTTTTCTGCTGTTTGCCAAACGGGCAGAGCAGAAATACGGTGTTTCTGCCCGGGATATTCTGGTTGAACTTGGCCGCAGGGGCACGGTTGGCGGTCAGGAAGACATGATTGAGGATTTGGCCCTGACCATGGCAAATAACAGGGTGAAATAAAAAAAACGGTATCGGGTTCTTTTTGAGCTCAAGCGTCACACCATTGTCTCTTTGGTAAAATGGAATGACACCCCAAGCCCGGAACGATATCCGGGTTTGGGGTGTTTTTTATGGTGGCTTTTGCCAAACGTAAAGGATAGCGAGGGCGGTGTAGCCGTCCTTGTCTTTAGGTTTCAGTGTGGGGTTTGCTGCTGCTCGACTACAAGTACGAATTGATGCCCGACGACCAGCAGGAGCGGCAAATACGCTGCTTCGCTGGCTCGTGCTGGTTCGTCTACAACAAGGCGCTGGTGTTGCTCCTTTAGGGAGGGGATTATGTCAATCTGTGATGGTGCAACGCTTAAAGCGCCGATGACAGCCCTCCATCAATGGCCAGCGTTTGTCCGGTAATAAAATCGGCTTCACGCGAGGCAAAGAAACAAACGGCAGCGGCTACATTTTCGGGGTTTCCCCATTTTTGTTGGGGAACCCGTTGGTGTAGCCATGACGTGAATTCAGTATCCTGTTTCAGTTTTTCCGTAAATTCGGTGGCAATATAACCGGGGGCGATGGCATTAATGGTAACACCGGCGTTACCCAGTTCAACCGACCATTGCTTGACCATGGCATGCAAGCCTGCCTTGGCAATGGAGTAGGCGGTGACATCCTTGCGTCCTGAGAGGGCGGTGATTGAACCGGTGAAAATAATGCGGCCATGGCCGTTTTCAACCATATGGCGGGCAAGGTGGCGCCCCATGGCCCATTGTGAGGTTAAATTGACCTGAATGATTTCTTCAAATTTCTCCAGGGGATAGTCCAGCAGATTTTGACGGTGCTGGCTGGCGGCATTGCCCAGGAAAATATCAATTTTATGGGTCTCCAGAATTTTTTCCAGATGAGCGACTGCTTCGTGTGGGTTGCTGATATCAAAGGGAGCGGCAATGGTTTCTATCCCCGCTTGTTCCAGTACCTGTTTGGCCTGTTGCAGGTTTTCTGGATTACGGGCATTGATAATGACCTTTGCGCCTTGTAACCCCAGTGCTTTTGCTGCTGCAAAACCAATGCCACGGGATGCTCCGGTAATGAAGGCCGTTTGGCCGGTAAGTTTAAACATAATCATCATGCCTTAGAAGTTAACATTATCGGCACCCTTTAATTGCAATATCTGGCGTGCTTCAGCTGGGGTGGCAATTTCAAGGTTCAGGGCTTCCAGAATAGTTCTGATCTGTTTGACTTGGTCAGCATTGGATTGGGCCAGCTTTTTAGGGGCAATCCATAGGGAATCTTCCAGCCCGACACGTACATTGGAACCCATGGCGGCACCAATGGTGGCTAATGGTATCTGGTTGCGACCAGCGCCTAGAATAGACCATTGGTAATTATTACCAAACAGTCGGTCAGCCGTACGGCGCATATGCATCAGATCTTCGGGATTGGGCCCGATACCACCCAGTAAACCAAAAACTGATTGAATAAACGGCGGTGTTTTGACCAGTCCGCGATCCATAAAATGAGCCAGGTTATACAGATGGCTGATGTCATAGCATTCAAACTCAAAACGGGTGCCGTTTTCATTGCCGATACGTAAAATGGTTTCAATATCATTAAATGTATTCTTGAAGACCAGATCACGGCTGTTTTCCAGATGCTGACGTTCCCATTCGTGTTTGAATTCGGTAAAACGGTTCAGCATGGTGTACAGGCCGAAATTCATGGAGCCCATATTGAGTGAGGCCAATTCCGGTTTGAAGGTGGTAGCGGGTAGCATGCGTTCTTCAACCGTCATGTGTGGGCTGCCACCTGTTGTAATATTAATGATTGCATTGGTTTTTTCTTTGATCTGCGATAGAAATGGACGGAAATAATCCGGGTCCTGAGTGGGCTTGCCGTTTTCGGGATCACGTGCATGTAGGTGAAGAATGGCGGCACCGGCATCGGCAGCAGCAATGGCAGCGTTGGCAATTTCATCTGCGGTAACCGGTAGATGTTCAGACATGCTGGGGGTGTGAATGGCACCTGTAACTGCGCAGGTAATAATGACTTTTGACGACATTTTGAGAAATCCTGATTTGAATATAAATTAAAGAGACTGTTTTTGTTTGTGCTTTAATAAGGCCATTAATTGCTTATCACGCCATAAACGGCGTTGTAGCAATTGCTCGTTTGGCAGTTGTTCCCTGCGGCTGTTTTCCAGTTTTGTGATCAGGGATTCCGACCAGCTTTCGGTAGAGGTCTGTTCTTTTGATATAGACTGGAAAAGAGGGCCGTAGCGTTCCGAATACTCTTTTATGCCATTTGGAGCGTTAAGGTCGATGGTCTCAAAGGGGCCCATGAAAGCCCAGCGCAAGCCCAGTCCGTCTTTGATCGTTACATCAAGGTCTTCAACAGAGACATAACCCAGTTCAACCAGCCGATAAGCTTCACGCAGCAGGGCACCTTGCAGACGATTCAGAATAAAACCTTCCAGTTCTTTATGGATGACAACGGGTTTTTGCTTAACCTGATTCATGATCTGTCGGGTTTTGGCGATGGTCTGTTCAGAAGTCCATGGCGCACCGCAAATTTCCACGGCAGGAATCAGGTAGGGCGGATTGACTGGGTGAGCAACTAGACAACGATGGCGTCCGTTCAGGTCTTGGGTAAATTCAGACGCCGGAATACTGGATGTGGAGCTGGCCAGGATCGTTCCGGGTGGTGCCAGGGCATCCATTTCTTTATAAATGGCCCGCTTCACATCACGGTTTTCGGGAAGATTTTCCTGAACGTACTCGGCGTCTTCCAGTGCCTCATCCAGATGCTGTACCACACGAATGTTTTGCAAAATAGCAGCCGGTTCGGATACCAGCCCATTTTGTTGCAGATCTTCTAGTTGCAGGGCAATGAGTTCAAGCGCTTTCTGAGCTGCCTGATAATTACCATCCCACAGGATGGTTTGGCATCCTGCCCGCGCAAAAACAATGGCCCATGCCTGGCCAATCAGGCCGGTTCCGATAATGGCTGTTTTGATCATTGTTGTTTCGCCTATGCAGATTTTAGTTTGCAGGTAGACATGCTTTCAGGGCCAAAGGCTTCTTCACCGGGAATGGTGCTGATGATATTGAAATAATCCCACGGTTCTTTGGAGTCGGCAGGTGTCTTGACTTCGTGAAGAAACATGTCGTGTACCATCAGGCCATTTTCCCTGACTTTACCGTTTTTAATATACATGTCGGAAATCGGTGTGGATTTGAACCAGCCCATGATGGTGGCGCCATCATCAGTACCCGTCTGGTTGACGGCTTTCAGGTAGTTGGAAACGGCAGAGTAGTTGCCTGCCTGGTTGAAGGTAGGCATGGTTTTTTGTTTTTCATAGAATTTCTTGGACCATGTACGTGAAGCGTCGTCCTGATTCCAGTACCAGGGAGAGGTGCGGTACATACCTTGGGTGGCATCCAGCCCCAGAGCATGAACATCACTGATATATACCTGTAAACCGGCGATACGCATGGAAGAGGTGACGCCAAAATCATGTGCCGCCTTGATGGAACCGATAAAATCATTGCCCGCATTGGCCAAGCCCAGAATTTTGGCCCCTGATGTTTGTGCCTGCAGCATATAGGAAGAAAAATCGGCAGTATTTAAAGGGACCAGCACGTTACCCATTGACTTTCCACCGGAGGTGTTGACAACATCCGAGGCTGTTTTTTGCAGTGCATGTCCGAAGGCATAGTCTGACGTAATAAAGAACCAATCTTTGCCCCCTTGTTTCAGTACGGCGGAAGAAACGCCATAGGCAGTGGCTTGCGTGTTATAGGCATAATGAATGGTGTATGGTGTGCAATGTTCGCTGGTAATGGAGGTTGCGCCAGCACCTACTGAAATGACCGGCACTTTTTTCTCTGCAGCGACACCCATCATGGCAATCGTGGTGGCGGAGTTGGTACCGCCAATAATGACATCCACTTTGTTCTGGTCAATCCATTCCCGGGCTTTGGACGCAGCGATATCGGCCCTGTTCTGGTGGTCAGCGGTTAGTAATTCAATGGGTTTTCCATTAATATTACCACCCGCCTCTTCAATGGCCATTTTGATGGCTAGCACTCCACCGGGTCCGTCCGTATCGGCATAAACGCCTGACATATCGGTAATAAAACCAATGCGGATGGCATCATTGGAAATGCCATTGGCTTGTGCAACCGTCGTGCAAAGGATACTTGATGCCAGTACGAACGGTAGTGTTACTATTTTCATGCCTGCTCCTCGGTTATGATGAACCATTGAAATGAATTTCGAACATTTTTAAAACATAACGACACTATACAACTGTGATCACAGTTTTTATTTTAGTATTTACCCTGATATGGCTTCTGATATGACAACATCGCGCAAAACTTTGAGTACAGATATTCTCAATCGGATTAAGGAAATGCTCTGGACGGGTCTATTAATGCCCGGTGAGCATTTATCTTTGAGAACGACGGCAGAAAGTCTGGGCGTCAGTGTTATGCCTGTCAGGCAGGCGATTGCCCAATTGGTGGCCGATTATGCGCTGGAAGTGGCACCCAACAAATCGGTCAGGGTTCCTTTGCTGAGTCAGGAGGTTTTTGCCGAAATTACTAAAATCCGTTTACAGTTGGAAGGGATGGCGGTAGAGGCGGCGGCACAACATGCGGATGAAAACCTGATTCGGAAAATTACGCGAATTAATGACCAGCTGGCCAAGGAGATGGCGTCATCGGGCCAGAATAAATCGGCCTTGGTCCTGTTGAATCAGAAATTTCATTTCGTGATTTATGAAGCCGCGCAGATGCCGGTACTGCTGAAATTGATAGAAAGCCTGTGGTTACGGATAGGGCCAGTGCTAAATTACGACTTGCGCCAGGGTTCACAAAGGACCACTGATAAAATAGCCGTGATCCATCACGAGAATCTGATCAAGGCCTTGAGGGCACACGATGGCAAAGCTGCCATAGCAGCCTTGCATGGAGATATTTTGAGTAGCTTTGAGTATATTTCCAAAGAAAAACCATCACTTTTTCAACCAGAACAAATCAATATCAACGTCTAGAAGAGTTTTTCGGTATGACCATCCACAGCCAGGGCTTGTCCTGAAATATGCATACTCAGGTCACTGGCCAGAAACAGGGCCTGATGGGCGATATCCTGTGCGGTCACCATACAGTGCATGGAAGATTGTCCTTTATACAGGTTCTCAATTTCTTCATGGGGCTTGTTCAGCATGCGGGCTTTCTCACTGATGACATGTTGAATTCGTGGGCCATCAACGGCACCCGGACAAATGGCATTGACCCGAATATTTTCCGGGCCCAGCTCAATGGCGAGGGATCGTGTCAAGCCGATAACGGCCCATTTAGAGGCGGAATAGGGAGAGCGGCCGGCAAAGCCGAGCCTGCCAGCGGCAGAAGAGAGATTGATAATAGCGGCATTTTTTTCCTTGCGTAGCAGGGGAAGGGCATACTTGATGCAGAGGAACTGCCCGGTAAGATTGATATTAAGGGTGTTATCCCATTCTTCACGGGTGATCTGCTCAACGGGTTTGGTAGGCCCGGCAATACCTGCGTTATTGACCAGGATGTCCAGGCCGCCGAGTGTTTTTTCGGCAGCCGCCATCATGTTTCTGATGTCTTCTTCTTTGGAAATATCAGACTGGCTGCTGTAAATGTCGGGATGGTTTTGTTGTAAACGGCTTAAGGCTTCTGGATCGATATCCGTCACATAAACATTGGCGCCTCTTTGCTTGAAAGTCGTTGCAATCGCAAGACCAATGCCATTGGCGCCTGCCGTGACCAGTACTTTTTTTCCGTTCAGCTTCATTCATGTCTCCGAATTATATTTATTTTGATAACACATCTGTGATCACAGATATGTTATCAAAATAAATGCGGGTGTGCCAATTGATTTTTGCCAGCCCCTGCGCGATGTGAGAAAATAGGCCAACGGATTCTTAAGGAAGATGAAGTGGTGGATATTCAAAATAAACGGCTTAGCCTGATTGGCGTACCGACCGATGTGGGTGCCGGCCATCGTGGTTCCAGCATGGGCCCGGAAGCCTTGCGGGTGGCGGGCATTACCCAGTCCCTTGAGAAACTGGGACTTGAGGTGCGCGATTGTGGCAATATTCACGGTCCGGCCAATCCCTGGCAGTCACCCGTCAATGGTTACCGCCATCTTGAGCAGGTTGTAGCCTGGAACCGGCTGGCCCATGATGCCATTTACGCCCAACTGCAGGAAGGCCGTTTGCCGGTCATGCTGGGGGGCGATCATTGCCTGGGTGTGGGCTCCATCAGTGCCGTGGCCCGCTATTGCCGGGAACAGCAAAAGCGGCTGCGGGTATTGTGGCTGGATGCCCATACCGATTTCAACACTGCCGAGCTGTCGCCCACGGGCAATATCCACGGTATGCCGGTGGCTTGCCTGTTCGGTTATGGCCCCGAGGCGCTCGTCAATATGTCGGGCACCAGGCCTGCGCTTAATGCGGACATGATCCGCCAGATTGGCATCCGCAGTGTTGATGCCGGTGAAAAGCATTTCATCCATGAAGCGGGCATAGATGTTTTCGATATGCGTCATATCGATGAAACCGGCATGCGTCAGACTATGCAAGAGGCCTTGTATGGCCTGGACCAGGATACGCATTTACATGTCAGTTTTGATGTGGACTTTCTTGACCCGGATATCGCACCGGGTGTGGGAACAACGGTAAGGGGTGGACCCAATTACCGTGAGGCCCAGTTATGCATGGAAATGATTGCCGATACAGGAATGATGGCCTCTTTGGATATTGTTGAACTGAATCCGGCCCTGGATGTGCGCAATTTAACGGCGGAAATTGCGTTGGATATGGTGGAAAGCCTGTTTGGGCAAAGTACACTGGTACGTCGTAACGTTAAATAAGAGATTTTTGCTGTGCAATTGGAAAAAGACAAATCGGTGCTTGAACGGTTTTTGCATGCTTTCTGTTTTGAGGTGCTGGCCATTGGCATTAGCGCACCTTTGGCAGCCTGGATTTCGGGTGAATCCATGGTGGATATGGGGGTGGTTACCGTTGTGATTGCGGTAATGGCCCTGTTGTGGAATATGGTTTACAACATCTTCTTTGATCGCCTTTTGAAGAAATTTGGCTGGGTAAAGAACACCTTCATGCGCTGCATGCATGCGGCCGGATTCGAGTTTGGCCTGCTGGTGATGGCCATACCCTTTATTGCCTGGTGGCTGGATATGGGTCTTGTTGAAGCGCTTATTCTGGATGTTGGGCTGGTGATGTTTTACCTGCCTTATACCTATGTGTATAACCTGATTTATGACCGCTTGCGTGCCCGTTACTGGGGGCGTTTGGCGGCGGCCTGAAAATGAAAATCTATACCTCTGCACAAATGCGTGAACGGGAACAGGCAGCCGTGGATGCCGGTACCAGTTTTGAGCAATTAATGGAAAATGCCGGAACCGCGGCGGCCAGTGATATTTTGCAGCGCTTTCCGCTACCTGGGCGTTGTCTTGTGGTGTGTGGCAAGGGTAATAACGGGGGCGATGGCCTGGTCATTGCCCGTTGCCTGCACGAGCAGGGCTGGCAGGTGGATATCGTGTTCCTGCTTGGGGAGCAATTATCTGAATTGGCTGAGCTGAATCGCCAGCGCTTGCCGCAATCCGAGCGTTTGCAAATCATGGCCCTGCAGCAGGTTTCGCAGCAAAAATCTTATGATTTATTGCTTGATGGCGTTTTCGGAACCGGCTTTTCAGGGGCTTTGCCCGATAAAGTGGGGCAATGCATGAAGGCACTGAACCAAATGTCAGGTACCCGGATTGCCCTGGACATGCCCACGGGCCTGAATTGTGATACCGGGCAGGCTGCTGAAAACACCTTTATGGCCGATATTACCTATACCTTTGCCGCTTACAAGCCCGCGCACTTACAGGCGCAGGCCAAGACCTATTGTGGCCAAATTGTTTGCCTGGATATCGGGATTGATTAAAACGCGGTTTGTTGCCAGGTGTGATGGCCCCTACTTTTATTCGGGAAGTAGATGACCCGTGTTGTCCAGCCAGGCCGGTTTGCTGGCCAGTACCCGTTGGTAAACGGGGCAGTCGGCATCATGGGCACCGGGCAGATAACCGGTACTCATCAGGAATTCATTGACGATTTGCCCACCGGTAAACTTGAAGGTTTTTTTAAAAAGGCGTGTCCACGCTTCTTTTGATAAAGGGTGATGGTGGTTCAGCCAGGCCTGGAATGAGCCGAATTCTTTTTGCAGTGCCAGTATTGTGCGGGCGTTTTCAATCGCTGCGTTTACTTTCAGGCGGTTGCGAATAATGCCCGCGTCATTGAGCAGGCGTTGCCGGTCTGCGTCCTGGTAGGCAGCGATTTTTTCTATGCTGAAACCGTCATAGGCCTGCCGGAAATTATCCTGCTTCATCAAAATCGTGTTCCAGCTAAGCCCGGCCTGGTTGATTTCAAGAATCAGCCGACCAAACAGTTCATTGTCATCATCCAGCGGGAAACCGTATTGGGTGTCATGGTAAGCGCGGTGAACCGAGGGTTGGTGGGCGGGTAAACGGGTAACATATTCGCAATAGCTCATGGGGCTCCCGAAGGTGGGTTGGGTATGTCAATCACGAGGGCTGTGGTTGGGCAGGATTCTGCTATGATGGGCGCTTATTTTCTTCCTGTCCCTCGCGCGGATTTTTTATTGTAAGTCATCCATCATGAATATGAATACCCAGCCTGCTTCAAACTCTTTCGGAAAGCCGGAACTTGCCCTGATGTTGGTGACCGTGTTCTGGGGGGCGACTTTTCTGATTGTTCAGCTGGCGGTTACGGTGAGTGAGCCGTTCTTTTTTGTCGGGCTGCGGTTTGGTTGTGCCGCCCTGGCCATGAGCATGCTGAGCTTTAAGCTGCTTAAAGGGCTCACCCGCCAGGAATTATGGGCAGGGTTTTTAATCGGGATTGGCATTTTTCTGGGTTACAGTCTGCAAACCGTGGGCCTGCAAACCATTCCCAGCAGCAAATCGGCCTTTATCACGGCCCTGTATGTGCCGTTAGTGCCACTGCTGCAATGGATTTTCCTGAAAAGAAAGCCTTCTGTCATGAATTGGCTGGGTATTTTTCTGGCTTTTGCCGGTTTGGCTTTGTTGGCCGGGCCCGAGGGCCTTAGTGGTGGTATTGGCAAGGGGGAATTGTTAACGGCCCTGGGAGCGCTGGCCATTGCGGTAGAAATTATCCTGATCAGCCGTTTTGCCGGCACCATCAACCTGTTCAGGGTCACGATTGTGCAGCTGGCAGTCACCTCGCTGATTTCCTTTATTGTGTCGGCTGGCGTGGGGGAAACGGTGCCTGCATTTTCGTGGCTGCTGTTGGTGTGTACCCTGGTGCTGGGTCTTGGAAGCGCATTTATCCAGGTCACCATGAACTGGGCGCAAAAATATGTTTCAGCCACACGGGCCACCCTGATCTACGCAGGAGAACCCGTTTGGGCGGGGGTGATAGGCCGTATTTATGGTGAACGTTTGCCCGCCCTGGCATTTTTGGGAGCCGGGTTGATTTTATTGGGCGTGTTGGTGAGTGAACTGAAATTGAAGTGGCTGGGCAGGCACAAGATGCCTGCCGAATAAGCAACGCCCGAGCATCAGCCTGTTCAGGCCCCTGGCATGACAAGTTTGTCTGTCAGCAAATCCCTGAACGCCTCGGGTTGGCCATAGTATTGGGTGTGTTCCAGTTTTTCCAGGCGATCACCTTTTTGCAGCACAAAGGCGGGGAACCCGTTCACCCCTGCGTAATGCATCAGTCTTAAGGTGTCATCAATATGGTGTTGTATGGGGCCTGAAAGTATTTCTTCGTAAGCCATGGCAAACTCATGGCGATCCAGTCCGATTGTTTCGGCAATATCGGTTAACACGTCCACCTGTACAATCGGTTTGCCACTGCGGTAATGCGCATGTTGAATAGCCTTGAGCATAAACGGGGCATATTTTCTTTGCAGTTTTTCTGCGGCAAGAATAGCGGCAATCGGGGGCAGGGAATCAAAAATGGTGTGCGGGTTGTCCAACAGTCCGTTCAGATAGGCCGGGCCAAAAACCTGGCCGGTCATTTGGGCAATTCGGGCATCGGACTGCCTGATCATGTCACGTTTGTCCGCAGGAATGTGCATGCGCTGGAACAGGCCGCCCGCATGCAATTCCAGCTCATATAAACGACTGCCCGAGGCCATGGCGGCTTCCAGCAGGCTTTCCGCGGCATAACACCAGCCACATAAAGGGTCGTAAATATAATGTAGTTTGGTTTGCATGCGTGTCTCCTGGCAATATACTTGTGTGATAGCCAATTGTAGTGTATCTGCCGGGTGGGTATCGCTGTTGCAACCGAAACCCCGGGCGGAAAAGGTCATAGTGTATCAGGGGATGTTTAGGGAAACCGGCCTGCGAGACGTATAATGAACGAGTATCAGTCCGTGACAGGCATGGATTGGCAGCATGATCGGGTCTATGAAATGTTAAGGAACCAGAGATGACAATACGCATTGAACGGGACAGCATGGGTGAGCTTGAAGTACCTGAAAAGGCGCTTTACGGGGCACAAACGCAGCGGGCCATTAATAATTTTCCGGTAAGCGGACAACACATGCCCAAGGCATTCATTGCCGCGCTGTTAACGGCCAAAGCGGCGGCGGCCAGGGCTAATGTCAAGCTGGGGCACCTGCCCGAAGCCATGGGCCAGGCCATTGAAACCGCAGTCAATGAATTGTTGGCCGGCAACGATTTCATGGTACATTTCCCCGTTGACGTATACCAGACCGGTTCGGGCACCAGCACCAACATGAATGCCAATGAAGTGCTGGCGACCCTGGCAACGCAGGTTTATGGCAGTGCGGTCAGTCCCAATGATCATATCAATTTCGGGCAAAGCAGCAACGACATTATTCCCAGCGCGATCCATATCAGTGCCGCGATTGAGCTGGATAAAAAATTGCTGCCGGCGCTTGTCCACCTGGCTGCCGTGATTCGTGACAAGGCGGCAACGGTAGACCGGTATGTTAAAACCGGCCGCACGCATTTAATGGATGCCATGCCGGTACGCCTTAGCCAGAGCCTGACCGGCTGGGCCGTGCAAATCGAACAGAATATTAGCCAGCTGAAAGCCAGCCAGCCCCTGTTGCACAGCCTGGCACAGGGCGGGACAGCAGTGGGGACGGGCATTAATGCCGATCCGGCGTTTGCTGCCGAATTTACCCGTCAGTTAAGTGAAATGACCGGGCTTGCCTTTACGCCGGCGGAAAGCTTTTTTGCCCACATCGGTTCACAGGATATTGCGGTGTCCCTGTCGGGGCAGTTGAAAACAACGGCCGTTTCCATCATGAAGATTGCCAATGACTTGCGCTGGATGAATTCCGGGCCCTTGGCCGGTTTGGCCGAGATCGAGCTGGAGGCCTTGCAGCCTGGCTCTTCCATTATGCCGGGCAAGGTCAATCCGGTTATCCCCGAGGCGGCGGCCATGGTGGCGGCACAGGTGATAGGCAATGATGCAGCCATTACCGTTGGCGGCCAGGCGGGCAATTTTGAATTGAACGTGATGTTGCCCATGATTGCGCATAATTTGCTCAATAGCATTGAGCTTCTGGCCAATATTGCCGTTTTGCTGGCTGACAAGAGTATTAAAACCTTCAGGGTGAATGACGCCCGTTTGCAAGAGGCTCTGGCCCGCAACCCGATTCTGGTGACAGCGCTGAATCCGATCATTGGTTATCTGAAAGCGGCGGAAATTGCCAAGCAGGCCTATAAAGAAGGGCGTCCGATTGTAGACGTGGCGGCCGAGCAGACGGATATCCCGCGGGATGAGCTGCTACGCCTGCTTGACCCGATGACATTGACACAGGGTGGTTTGTAATTCATATGGAACAACTGGAGTTCTTTGAAATTCCCAGCCCTTGCATTGGGGTGTGTGAAGCCAATGCAAGGGGTTACTGTAAAGGCTGCTTTCGCAGCCGTGAAGAGCGTTTTAACTGGCAGACGTATTCCGACCCGCAAAAACGCGAGGTGATCCGTTTGTGTCAGATGCGCAGGCAGCGTGCCGTGCTGGCGATGCTGGAAGCCAGAAAGAAAACGGAGCCCGGCGGGAATTAATTGTGGTATAAGTGGTGGCCCTTTAGCTGGAAAATAGTAGCAACAGATGAAAAAAAGTTTGATTGTATTCGCGCTTGTATTGAATACATTGGCAGGGCAGGCACAGGCCTCACAACTGAAAGGCAAGGTGGTTAGTATTGCCGATGGCGATACCCTTACCATTCTGCAAAATGATAAAACCCAAAAACGCATCCGCCTGGGTGAGATTGATGCGCCAGAAAGTAAACAGGCTTTCGGGCAGCGTTCAAAGGAGTCTTTAATCCAGATATGCGGTGGCAGGAATGCCGTGGTACAGGTGCAGGATATTGACCGTTATGGCCGTGTGGTGGGGCGGGTCAGCTGTAATGGCGTGGATGCCAATACAGAGCAGCTGCACCGTGGCATGGCCTGGGTGTACGACAGTTATGCCAAGGATAAAAGCCTGTATGACGTGCAAAGCCAGGCCAAAAAAGCACGCAAGGGTTTGTGGGCCGATGCCAATCCGGTTGCGCCATGGCTTTGGCGCAAGGGGCAGACAACCGCGCGGGCTGCCAGCCAGACAGGCCCTAAAGTGGGAAACGGTGACGTGCGGGGTAACAAAAACTCCAAGGTTTACCATTTATCCAACTGCCCGGGCTATACCGCGATGAGCCCTAAAAATGTGCAGCCTTTTAAAACCGAAAAAGAAGCCCGGGCAGCCGGTTTTCGCAAGGCGGGTAATTGCCCTAAATAACTATGCCTTCTGTGCTTGTTAATGCCCGTGGACCGTCTTCCAGGCTGTGTATTCGGAAGGTCGTAAACCGTAGCGCGCCAGCACGCCCTCATGCATCCTGCGGAGCTCTTCGACCGCCAGTGCCTGGACACTTGCCTGTTCATCTTCAGGCACATGTTTTGCCACGGCTTGGTGAATGCAGGAGAGTGGTTCAAGTTCTGGATGTGTGATGACTTCGCGGATGGTCTGCTTGATTAAATCACGCCAGGCCAAACGAAGAGGGTCGGGTTCCGCCAGGTCTTGTTTGATCGCCAGATATTCCTGTGTAGAGCGTTCGTAGGCCCAAACGTAAAGGTCACGCAGCAGTTCCACGCGGGTCATTTCGTATACGCCGAGGGTGGCCCGGCTGTACGCTTGCTCAGGCACATCCAGAAAAGTCAGCGGACAAAGGTTTGCGTGAAACAGCGGCAAATTCGCGGCTAACCGTGAGGTGCGTTTGTTGATGTCGGCAAAGGGTTGCAGGTAGGGTAAATGCACCATCATGAAAAAGGATTGCTCAAACGGGTCTTTAATCTGATTGGCTTTGCCCAGAAGCTCTTCCAGCATATCTTCGATCTGTTGTGGTATCGATAGCGGACGATAAACGCTTTTGCCGATATCGACAGCATGTTGGCGAATTCGTCCTTCATCAGCAGGATTGGGCAGCAAGTTTTCTGCCAAAGCACTGTGCAAATTCATTAACGTGTAGTGGTTGAGCCTTGCGCTGTCGATGTTGTCCACGAGAAGTTCAATCGCCGTCTTATGATTCAGGATCATTTGCGTCTCAATGGCAGCCTTGCCCCGTGCGGCCTTGCCATGTTCAATGAGTTCGCGTGTGTCAAGTCGGGAGTAAGTATTGCCTTCCAGATGGCTTGAGGCCCATGACAAGTCGATCAGTAATCTATTGAGAATGGCGCGGCTGTAGGTGCCCGCTGGTTTGTCAGCGTCAGTGGTTCTGCCCATTTTTTGTAATTGGCGACGTAGCGGCTCAGACAAATACCAGGTTTCATTCGGGCGGTAAGCGTCCAGAAAATCCCGCTGATATCCTACCGGTTTGCGTGCTTCCTCAGGCTGATCAATATAGGCAA
This sequence comes from Advenella alkanexedens, assembly GCF_019132845.1. Taxonomy (GTDB): domain Bacteria; phylum Pseudomonadota; class Gammaproteobacteria; order Burkholderiales; family Burkholderiaceae_B; genus Advenella; species Advenella alkanexedens. The sequence continues at coordinate 343,192 of NZ_JAHSPR010000003.1, forward strand.
GGATGTCCTGGCTGTCGGCAGACAGGGGAATAAAAGGCGGGAAGCGATCTGTTTTAGTGATTAGTACACTGTTGTCAGCCTGGGTATCAGCATAGAAATAGCGACGGGCCCGACTTTTACCTGTTGCAGTGATTTGGCCGCTATCGATCAGCTTTGCGATCAAACGCTGTGCTGTTCGCCTGGCAATATCAGGGTGTATGGTCAGCAGTTCGGCCAGCGACAATCCGTTCGGGGATACCCGGATGCTGTTCAGTAAATCTGTTGTGGATGACATAGTGTTGTGGCGCCATTCTGGATTTATATGGCGCAATTATGGCGCAATTTATTAAATTGCGCCAGATTTAAACAGGAAAATGGCGCAGTTTGTGATGATCTGCGCCATTTTAGGGTGGAAGATGAGGTTTCTAATGCTGCAGTGATCAAGTAATTTAAGACACTGCAAGAGGTTTTTTACGGTAGCACGTAAAACTGGGAAAGAAGCCAGGACAGCCGGTTTTCGCAAGGCGGGTAATTGCCCTGAATAATTTAAATTTAATCTATTAAAAAATATCAATTAAAGGTGATAATAAAACAGTGATCCAATGACCGCAAAATATAAGCTAATACAAAAATATCTAAATGATTTTCTTGTATTTTGCCTGCGATTAAACCTTATTTATAGTGTATGTAAATACATTTTATAAATAAGGTTTTTTTATTATGGCGGCTTCACTGAAAACAATCAATGACCTGGTTAATGATGAAATTGGCCAGTCTTTTACAGTTAATGCATTACCTGCACTGGGTGCTGAAATCACGCATATTGATCTTTCCAGGGTATTGAACCATAAAGATTTTTTACGGGTTAAACAGGCTTTTCTTGATCATCATTTACTGGTTTTTCGAGAGCAGGATATTACGCCACAACAGCATATAAATTTCAGCCGTTTGTTTGGCCCTCTGCAAATTCATGTTCTGAACCAGTTCCAGTTGCAGGGTTATCCTGAAATTTTAATTATTTCAAATATAAAAGAAAATAATAATCCAATCGGTTTGGGTGATGCGGGCGCTTTCTGGCATTCTGATTTGTCATACAAGGAAATTCCCAGCCTGGGTTCCTTGCTGTATGCGCGTCAATTACCCGAAGAAGGTGGAGACACCCATTTTGCCGATATGCATCTGGCCTGGCAAACCTTGCCGGCACACCTGAAAAATGCGGTTGAAGGCAGGCAGGCGGAACATACTTATATCAAGAAATATGCCGAATTGCAGGCCCGTTCATCATGGCGTCCCAAGCTGACAGCAGCGCAACTGGAAGAGGTGAAACCGGTGGTGCACCCGGTTGTTACCCGTCATCCGGATACCGGTCTTAATACCCTTTTTGTGAATGAAAACTTTACATCACGCATTATTGGTTTGCCGCAAGATGAAAGTGATGACCTGCTGGTGCAATTGTTTGCCCACAGCATCAAACCGCAAAATGTGTATGTGCATAAATGGCAGGACAATGATCTTGTTTTTTGGGATAACCGTTCCGTGATTCACTTGGCTGCCGGTACGCCCGATCATTTGCCGCGCAAAATGTACCGTACTACGGTCGAGGGCACCAGTCCACTGGCTGCATGATTCTTAATAAGAAAATAATATTTTAATATTAAAGGTTTATGGCATGAATATGTTTTTTGCAAAATCAAAAAAACGCTTATTGGCTTCACTGGTGGCATTATTAAGTATCGCGCCTTTGAGCGTGGCCTATGCCGAAGGCCAGATCCGTATTGCCGAGCAGCATGGTATTGTTTATTTGCTGTTGCATGTGGCCCAGGACCAGAAGCTGATTGAAAAGCATGGCAGGGAACAGGGGCTGGATATCAAGCCAGAGTGGATTAAACTGTCGGGCGGTGCGGCCATTAATGATGCCTTGCTGTCAAATTCCATTGATATTGCCGGTGCCGGTGTGGCACCCCTGTTAACCATCTGGGACAAAACCAAAGGCCGTCATAATGTGCGGGGGGTGGCTTCATTGGGCAATTTTCCCTATAAGCTGATCAGCACCAACCCCAATGTAAAAAGCATAGAAGATTTTACGGAAAAAGACCGGATTGCCCTGCCCAATGCGGGTGTTTCCGTGCAGTCACGTATTCTGCAGCTGGCAGCGGCCAGACAATGGGGGGATGAAAACTATAAAAAGCTGGATAAACTGTCGGTTACCATACCGCATCCCGAGGCAACCGCCGCCATTTTAAAAGAAGGTACGGAAATCAATGCGCATTTCGCAACACCGCCATTCCATGATCAGGAACTGGCCGGTAACCCTAATGCCCATGTGGTGCTGGAGGCCTATGACGTACTGGGCGGACCTTCTACCGCAACTGTTCTATATGCAACAGAAAAATACCGTACGGAAAACCCCAAGACCTATAAGGCATTTATTGGCGCACTGGCTGAGGCGGCCCAATATATCAAAAACAATCCGGAAGGGGCTGCTGATGCTTACCAGCGCATCAATAACAGCAGCCTAGATCGCAATCTGTTGCTGGAAATTATTAAAAACCCCGATATTGAGGCCAAGCTGACACCCCAAAATACCTTTACGCTGGCTGATTTCATGCATCGTATTGGCGCTATCAAGAACAAACCGCAATCGGCACAGGATTATTTCTTTGACGATGCACACAATGCATCAGGGAGTTAACGGGTATGAGCCACAGTCTTACCTTGCCATTTCAGGCGCAGCGGGATTTTGTTGAAAAAGGGTCGCTGGCTGCAACCGTAACGGTTCCTGGTACAGCCATAGAAACAACGCCACACTTTGCGATGGAACCCCTGCTGGCTGTCAAGAATGTTCATCTGGAATATGCAACCGACAAAAGCATTGTGCGCGCCACCCATGATGTGAGCTTCAATGTTTACCCGTCTGACCGCTTCATTTTGCTGGGGCCATCGGGTTGCGGCAAATCCAGTTTGCTGAAATCGGTGGCGGGGTTTTTGCCGCCCCATTCGGGCACGATTGAACTGGACGGCAAGGTGGTTAGCAAGGCCGGGCCAGACCGGGTGGTGGTGTTTCAGGAGTTTGACCAGCTGGCACCGTGGAAAACGGTTAAGCAAAACGTGATGTTTGCTTTGCTGGCCTCCCGTACCCTGGGGAAAAAAGAAGCGGCAGAACGGGCCGAACATTATTTGCATAAGGTGGGGTTAAACCGTTTTTTTGATGCGTACCCGCATACCCTGTCGGGTGGCATGAAGCAGCGTGTCGCCATTGCCCGTGCGATGGCCATGGAACCCAAAGTTCTGTTAATGGATGAGCCCTTTGCCGCGCTGGATGCCTTAACCCGCCGCAAAATGCAGGAAGAGTTGCTGGCCTTGTGGGAAGACACCAAATTTACCCTGATGTTTGTGACGCATTCGATTGAGGAAGCCCTGGTATTGGGTAACCGTATCCTTTTGCTGTCACCGCACCCAGGCAGGGTCAAGGCGGAAATCAACAGTCACCAGTTTTCCCTGGACAGTGCGGGTAGTCCTGAGTTTCAGGCGACTGCCCAGCGTATCCATCATTTATTATTCAACGAGCAGGCCTAGTTTTATGAGTACTTTATTCCAAGCAACCAGTGGCGTTATGCCGGGTGAACCTCCTGTTCGTCCCGAATATGAAATTGATCTTAAACCCTTTAATCATGAAACAAACAGCCAAATTGTGCTTGAGAAAAAGCGGTCTTTGGCACAAAGGTTGTGGCACATTGATGGCATCCGTAAAACCTGTATTCTTCTGGTGCTGGCACTGGTTTGGGAAGTGGCTGCCCGTGTTACCGATAATGATTTGCTGTTACCGACGTTTTTACAAACGTTTGATGCTTTTGTAGCAGGAATTGCCAACGGGGAATTGCTTGACCGAGTCAGTGTCTCGCTAGGGGTGCTATTGCAGGGTTATGCCCTTGGGATTGTGCTGGCCTTTGTGCTAACCACTGTAGCCGTTTCAACCCAGCTGGGGCGCGATATCCTGTCCACCTTTACCGCCATGTTCAACCCCTTGCCGGCGATTGCCCTGTTACCTTTGGCCTTGATGTGGTTTGGCCTGGGTAATGGCAGCCTGATTTTTGTGTTGGTGCATTCCGTGTTGTGGCCATTGGCCCTGAATACGTTTTCGGGTTTTCAGGGGGTGCCGGCTACCTTGCGCATGGCCGGACGTAATTATGGCTTGAGTGGCATTGGCTACGTCGTGCATATTTTGATTCCCGCTGCCTTGCCTTCCATTTTGTCTGGCCTGAAGGTGGGTTGGGCCTTTGCCTGGCGTACCCTGATTGCGGCCGAACTGGTGTTTGGTGCGTCATCGGGAGAGGGTGGTTTGGGCTGGTATATTTTCCAGAATCGTAATGAACTGAATACCGATAAGGTCTTTGCCGGTCTGGCGATGGTGATTATTCTGGGCCTCCTGGTGGAAGGGCTGATTTTCAAAACGCTGGAAAGGGTTACCATTCGGCGCTGGGGGATTCAGCATTAAGCAAGTCGTGGGGCCTTGAAATAATATTTCAACGGAAATTTATATATAAAAAAACCGAACCTGTTTTGCAGGCTCGGTTTTTTAATGTTCCATCAACAGGCCTGATCAAGCCTGTTTAAAGCAATAACAGCAAACAATTATTTGGCAGGTGCCTTGGCAAAACGCAAATAAGGCAGTTTAATGTCGAGTTCGCCAAATTTTTCTTTGGCCTGTTCATCGTTAAGGCTTAAGGCCACAATGACGTCTTCGCCAGGTTGCCAGTCGGCGGGTGTGGCCACAGGCACACCATCGGTTGCCTGGATGGCATCCAGGGCACGTAAAATCTCGGCAAAGTTACGGCCGACAGACATGGGGTAAGCCAGGGTCAGGCGGATTTTTTTGTCTGGACCAATAATAAAGACAGTACGTACGGTGGCGCTGTCGGCGGGGGTGCGGCCATCGGGCAGGTAGGCGTCGGCAGGCAGCATGTTGTACAGCTTGGCTACTTGCAGGGACGTGTCGTCAATGATGGGGAAGTCGGCCGGTGAGCCGCAAACCGCTTCAATATCACGCTTCCATTTGTGGTGCTCATCAACGCTGTCTACCGAAACACCCATGACCTTGGTGTTTCGTTTGGCAAAATCCCCAGCCAGGCGGGCGACTGCGCCGAATTCGGTGGTGCAAACAGGGGTAAAGTCTTTGGGGTGTGAAAACAGAATGGCGTAGCTGTCGCCCATCCAGTCGTGAAAGGTTAATTCACCGGCGGTAGAGTCGGTCGTGAAGTTTGGTGCAATATCATTAATACGAAGTGACATGTTGAATCCTTGGTAAGTTAACAGGAGGATCGGTGTTGATCCTGGTAGGGCCTGTCAGTGACTGAACCTGGTACAGGCTGGGTTTGCATATAACGATGACTATATGCTTACTGTATGCATTCCCACGCGAGAGCGTGGGAACGAGCAATCCGGGTAGGGCCTGCCAGCGACTGAACCTGAGGCAGGCTGGTTTTGCATATAACGATGACTACGTTTTGTTATATAAATAAATATTATATAAAATATTATATTAATAGAAAAAATTATGCAACAGTTTATAGTTTGAAAATATCTATGGCGTTGAATAAAATTATACGTTCCACGCAGGAGCGTGGGAACGAGTACACAGCACAACATTACAGCATATTCATGCAATTTTTATATAAATAAATATTATATAAATATATTATTGATCGGGGAGATTATTTCAAGCAAAAAAATCCCTGCTGTTACGCAGGGACAAAGTCTACTCCACTAGAGATCGTACAAATTCAGATTTTTGGCAAGCCTTAAACCAGCACTACCTGTTCCCAACGCTCCTGCGTGGGAATGCATATGGTACCCACCCTTAAACCGGCGCTTTTACTCGTTACTCGTTTACTCGTTCCCACGCTCTTGCGTGGGAATGCATACTTTTTATTGTTATAGCACCCAACCTTAAACCAGTGCTTCTATCACTTCCTTGTTCTGCAAGTCCCACACATAATCAATCAGATGCTTGATGGTGTCGGTAGAGGCCGCGTTTTCATATTGGCCCAGGCGCATGACCTTGTCTTCAATTTCAGGGCGGCTCAGCGTGTTGCTCGGATCGCCCTTGGGTTCGTCCACACGGCCCTTGAACACGCGGCCATCATTGGTGGTAACCGTAACCTTGCCAATCCAGCGGTTGGGGTAAGCGGTATCCACTTCTTCATCCAGTTCCATCGTGACTTTTTCACGGAAAGCACCCACCTGTTCGTCGTGCAGGGCTGCGTCAAATTCAGCCAGGCCCGCAAAATTCTGGATGGCAATCAGGGCCAGTACGGTACCCATGGAGAATTTGGACTGGTGAACGGTTTCAGGCTTGACCACCGCGCCCAGCACGTCAATCGCACCCTGGTGCACGTGGGTGACCACGCTGGCAATATCACTGGCAGACAGATTGTTGTCTTTCATGACCACTTGCAGGGCATCAGCGGCTGGATGCGTATGGCGGCAGGAAGCGTGGTATTTGAACGAGGTTTCGGGCAAGGCCCAGCGGGTACCCAGGCCGTCAACCAGCTTGCGTGGGTCGGCATCGGTAGACATGCCGGCACCCATACCCTGAGCGCCTTCCAGAATCTGTTTGGCACCGGTGAAACCGTCTTTGGCCAGGTAGGCGGCAATCAGGCCATTGGCGGCCGCTTTGGCGGTGTGCAACTGTTTGGAGTCGGCAGCAGTGCGCAGGAATTCCCACAAACCGGCCGCCTGGGTGCCGGCCGAACCAATGGCATCCAGCATTTGTTCAGGATTCAGTTTCAGCAAACGGCCCACGGTCACGGCAGCGGCAATGGTACCAGCCGTGCCGGTGGTATGGAAAATCCTGTAGTGTGAACGGCCCAGGAATTCACCAACGCGAATACCCACTTCATAACCGGCCACGCAGGCGGTTAGCAGTTCTTTGCCGGAGGCGCCAATTTCCTGGGCCACCGCCAGTGCGGGTGGGAATACCACTGCGGCGGGATGGAATACCGAACCGTTATGCACGTCGTCCTGCTCTACCATATGGGCAGCGGCAGCGTTGACCAGAGAGGCAAACAGGGCAGTGGTGTTGCGGACATTGCCCAGCACCTGGCTTTTACCGGTGGTGGGGCCTTGCAGCTTGGCAAAAGCGTCAATGGTTTTTACCGGGCGGGCGGTAGAGCCGGCCAGGATTGAACCAAGGGTGTCCAGCAGCAGGTCTTCGCAACGGGCGATGACATGGGCGGGTATATCACTGAATTGCAAGTTGGCGGCAAACGTAGCCAGCTGTTCACTTTGAGTAGTCATGATCGCAATAAAATTCAATAATGGAGTGAAGAAACGGGCGCCCCGAAAGCCGCCCGGTTTTTATAGTGGCCAGATTAGAATGAGCGTGGTAGGCCCAGTACGTGTTCGGCCACAAACGAGTAGATCAGGTTGGTAGAGATAGGCGCTACCTGATACAAACGTGTCTCACGGAATTTACGTTCTACGTCGTACTCATTGGCAAAGCCGAAACCACCGTGGAATTGCAGGCAGGCGTTGGCGGCTTCCCATGAGGCTTCAGAGGCCAGCAATTTGGCCATGTTGGCCTGGGTACCACAAGCCTGGTGAGCGTCAAAGCGGCGGGCAGCTTCGTAACGCATCAGGCTGGCAGCCTCAATATTGATGAAGGCCTTGGCAATCGGGAACTGCACGCCCTGGTTCTGGCCAATCGGGCGACCGAACACGACGCGTTCTTTCACGTAAGCGCTGACCTTGTCGATGAACCAGTAACCGTCACCAATACATTCGGCGGCAATCAGGGTGCGTTCTGCGTTCAGGCCATCCAGGATGTATTTGAAGCCTTTGCCTTCTTCACCAATCAGGTTTTCTTCAGGAATTTCCAGATTGTCAAAGAACAATTCGTTGGTTTCATGGTTGACCATGTTGGGAATCGGGCGGACGGTCATGCCGTTTTTCATGGCTTCGGCAATGTCAACGATGAAGATTGACATGCCTTCGGATTTTTTGGTGACCTGTTCGATCGGCGTGGTGCGCGCCAGCAGAATCATCAGGTCGGAATGCTGGATACGGGAGATCCAGACTTTCTGGCCATTAACCACATAGCGGCCGTCTTTTTTGACAGCGGTTGTCTTGATTTTGGTGGTGTCGGTGCCGGTGGTGGGCTCGGTAACCGCCATGGATTGCAGGCGCAATTCACCGGTGGCGATTTTGGGCAGGTATTTTTGTTTCTGGGCCAGGGAACCATGGCGCAGTACCGTGCCCATGTTATACATTTGTCCGTGGCAGGCACCTGAATTGCCCCCGTTGCGGTTGATTTCCTCCATAATAACGGAGGCCTCGGTAAGACTCAGGCCTGAACCACCGTATTCCTGTGGAATCAATGCGGCCAGCCAGCCTGCCTCGGTCAGGGCATTGACGAATTCCTCAGGATAGGCGCGTTCTTCATCGACTTTCCTGAAGTATTCAGCAGGGAATTGTGAGCATAGGTCACGGATGGCATCGCGAATATCCTGATAAGCATCGGCTTGGTGTTGCATAGTAGATCTTTCCTAGATAACGGGTAATAACGGTAAATGGATATATTCAATGATGTAAATGTGCCTGAGTTCCGAGGCTTTGACTATTGATGTTTTATTAAGTATGGCTTTGCAAATTATTAAGGAGCTGAAAAATGGCAATGCATTTTGACCTGACGGATATGCAGTTGATGGTTAATATCAGTGAGGTTAATAGCCTGACAAAGGGGGCGGAGCGTTCTTTTCTGTCATTGCCGGCCGCCAGTAACCGGATCAAGAATCTGGAAAACAGTCTGGGTACCGCATTGCTTTACCGGAATAGCCAGGGGGTTACGCTAACGCCTTCTGGTGAGGCTTTCGTGCGTCATGCACATATTGTCTTACGCCAGCTCGAACACCTGCGGGGCGATATCAGTGAGTTTGCCCAAGGGATCAAGGGCAAGGTAAGGGTGTATGCCAATACCACGGCCATGAATGAGTTCATGCCGGCCATTCTGGGTAAATACCTGGCCCGTCATCCTGATGTCAGTATCGAATTGCGCGAGCGGCTAAGTTACCGGATCGTCCAGGCGGTGGCCGAAGGCACGGCCGATGTGGGGGTGGTGGCCGGCGTGGAGCCTTCTGAAAACACGGTGGCCGATGGCCTGACCTTTATGCCTTACCGTTCCGATAATCTGGTTCTGGTGACGCATCAGAACCATCCGCTGGCTAAGGTTGATCGGATCGCTTTTGCCGATACCCTGTCATACGACTATGTCGGTTTGTCGGAGTGGAGTGCCATTCATGCGTTTTTGCGCAATGCTGCCGATATGCTGGGTGTGCCCTTGAAGTTCCGGGTGGAGGTGGGTGGCTTCGAAGCGGTCTGCCGGATGGTGGCGGCGCAGGTGGGGATTGGTGTGATTCCCGAAACTGCAGCGTTTCGTTACGCGGTGACCATGCCGGTCAAAATCATTCACTTAACCGATGCCTGGGCTTTTCGCCAATTGCATGTTTGTGTGCGCAATCTTGACAAACTGCCGCCCTTTGCCCAGGATCTGGTGCAGCTGATGCGCGAAGACGTTGAGCAGGAAGAGAAAAAGACAGATCAAGTCACCGGTTAGTTGTTAGCGGCCTTATCTTTCTGAAAAGCCCCCTTTTCGGTTTTAAGAATTCACATTTGCCTGTTTCTGGGGCATGCTTGATGATTACTGATATTTAAAAGTGTAATTGTGAGACTGAAATGAGTAATGAACAGAATGGTGTGAATTTGAATGATTGGCTGGGCCGTCAGGAAAGTTATGGCGAGTTTATCAACCCGGCCCATGTCAAGAAAATTGCCCTTAGCCTGAATGCGCCGGTTCCCGAAAATGGCCAGCCTTTGCCACATTTATGGCAGTGGGCGCTGTTCGTGGACCCATTACCCTTGGATGAACTGGGCACTGACGGGCATCCGCAACGGGGTGGTTTTTTGCCTCCTGCTGACAATCGCAACCGTATGTGGGCCGGTGGCCGGGTTCAATTCATCAAGCCACTGGTGGTGGGTCAGGACGCAACCCGGACGTCCACGATTACGGCAATTAAAGAAAAAAGCGGTTCAACCGGCAAGCTGTTGTTTGTCACAGTCAAGCACGACTACACCCAGAACAATGAATTATGCATTTCCGAAGAGCAGGATATCGTTTACCGCGAGCCCAGCCCTCCAAAACTGTCAGGCACGCCTGAAGCCGAAGCGGCCCAGTGGTCCAGCCAGATCGTGCCGACCAGCACCATGCTGTTCAGGTATTCGGCGGTTACTTTCAATGGCCATCGTATTCATTATGACTACCCCTATGTGACCGAGGTTGAGGGGTATCCCGGTCTGGTGGTGCATGGTCCCTTGATTGCCACCTGTGTGTTACGGGCATTTACCGATGCCAACCCGGATAAAACAGTGACCGGTTTTTCTTATCGTGGTGCACGTCCATTGATCAGTCCCTTGCCGTTCAGGGTCGAAGGGACGATTAAAGAAGAGGGCAAGGCAGCGGTATGGGCCCAGCAGGATGGCTCGGTTGCCCAGCTTGGCGAAGTGCTTTTCAAATAAATAAAATTATTTAAGGAATGAATCAAATGAGTGTTAGACCGCTTGAAGGTATCACCGTATTAAGTCTTGAGCACGCCATTGCGGCACCGTTTTGTTCACGTCAGCTGGCGGATCTGGGCGCACGCGTAATCAAGGTGGAGCGTCCGGGTGTGGGAGACTTTGCCCGTAATTATGATGAGCGCGTTAAGGGCATGGCGTCTCATTTTGTCTGGACCAACCGTTCCAAGGAAAGTCTGACGCTGGATCTTAAAAATGAGGCGGCTGGTGATGTGTTGGAAAAACTGTTGCCTCAGGTGGATGTGCTGGTGCAAAACCTGGCTCCAGGTGCGGCTGCCCGTTTGGGTTTGTCGTTTGAGGCCCTGCATGAAAAATATCCCCGATTGATTGTGTGTGATATTTCCGGCTATGGTGAGGGTGGCCCTTATGAGAAGAAAAAAGCCTATGACCTGTTGATTCAAAGCGAAAGCGGTTTTGTATCGGTCACGGGCAGCAAGGATGAGATGGCCAAGGCGGGTTGCTCCATTGCCGATATTGCCGCTGGCATGTACGCCTATAGCAATATTCTGTCCGCGCTATTGTTGCGTGAAAAAACTGGCAAGGGCAGCCGTATTGATGTTTCCATGCTGGAAAGTATGGTCGAGTGGATGAATTTTCCGCTGTACTATTCGTTTGAAGGCCAGGAGCCTCCGGTGCGAGCAGGGGCGGCGCATGCCGTGATTTATCCTTATGGTCCTTTCCCGACCGGGGGCGGCCAGACTATTATGCTGGGTTTGCAAAATGAACGCGAATGGAAAGTGTTTTGCGAGCAGGTTCTGGGTAAACCTGAACTGGCTGCTGATGAACGTTTTGCCAACAATACCTTGCGTACTGCCAATCGTGAGGCCTTGAAGCAGATTATTGTTGACACCTTTGCCGGTATGAGCAAAGATCAGGTGATCGAATTGCTGGAAACGGCCAAGATTGCCAACGCCTCTGTGAACGACATGAAAGGGGTGTGGGAGCATGAACAATTGAAATCACGCAATCGCTGGCGTGAAATGGACAGTCCGGTGGGCAAGCTGCCAACGCTGTTGCCACCGGGCGTGAATAATGCTTACGAATATCGTATTGATGCGGTGCCGGGCCTGGGTGAGCATTCTGAAAAAATCCTGCGGGAGCTGGGTTATGACGAGCAAACCATTGCGGGTTGGCGTGAACAGGGAGTGGTGTGATGAGTTTGTCAAGATCAGCATTGTTTGTCCCCGCAACGCGGGTTGATCGTATCCCCAAGGCGCTACAAAGTGGTGCCGATTGTGTGATTGTCGACCTGGAAGATGCCGTTGAGGTTAATGCCAAAGACAGCGCCCGGGCAGATCTTGAGGAATTTGCCAAGGCCAACCCCGAAGCCCGTTTTCTGGTTCGGGTCAATGATGCCAAGGCACCTTGGTTTGATGCGGATATTGCCATGTGCGGACGCCTTGGCAATGTAACCGGTGTCATGCTGCCCAAGGCGGAAAGCTCACGCCAGATTGAGTTGGCGGCCCGAGCCGATAAGCCTGTTTATCCCATTGTTGAAAGTGCTGTTGGGATTGCCAATCTTGCCGAATTATGCCGTACACCCGGTGTGGCAAGGGTGTCATTTGGCGCACTTGACCTGGCATTGGACCTGAATATGGATGACGATTCGCCAGGGGCTCGCGCCTTGCTCGATCATGTACGTTGTCAGATTTCCATTCAAAGCCGTGCGGCAGGTATTTTGCCTCCGCTGGATGGTGTGTTTCCGGATATTGCCAATACCCAGGGTCTGGCCAAAGCGGTTGCGTTTGCCAAGGGCATGGGTTACGCTGGTGTGTTGTGCATTCATCCCTCCCAGATTGCCGTTATTCATGAGGTATTTGAACCGACTGAGGAAGAAAAGGCCTGGGCCACCCGCGTGCTGGAGATGGCCAATGAAACCGGCCTTGCCGCCTTCAAGTTGGACGGCAAGATGGTGGATATGCCCGTGATTGAGAAGGCTAAACAGATTCTTCGTATTCGTCCGGTGGCAAATTAATAATAAAAGTTGTTCCATGGCCAGGCTCACTTTCAACCTGAATCTGGCCATTATGACGCGTTATGACGGTTTTGACGAAAGACAGTCCCAGTCCCACGCCGTTGACCTGACTGTCCGGGCCAGATACACGAAAAAAAGAATTGAAAATCGTGGCTTGGTTTTTTTCGGAAATCCCAATACCCTGATCCTTGATCCTGACCTGCCAATAGGCGTCCTGACGATGGATGGAACAATGGATGGTGGTGTTATCGGGGCTGTATTTGAAGGCGTTATCAATTAAATTGACGAAGCAGCGTGATAAAAGGACATGATCTCCTTGGGTAAAGGCAAGTTCATTACCAAAGTCGCTGGTGATATTGATATGGCGTTTTTGGCTGATTCCCCAGTATTCACTGATGATATGTTCCAGCAATTCTGTCAGGTTGACGGGTACCAGGTTCAGTTCCATCGATTCAGCACGTGTCAATTGCAGGAAGTCATCAACCAGTTTCAGGGTTCGACTGGAAAGATTGTTGATACGTTGATAAAACTCTTCATCAGGTAACGCGGTTTGGGGATTTCTTTGCAGCTCAATGAGTGCCTGGATGGCACTTTGTGGGGCACGCATGTCATGCGAAAGAAAACGCAGTGTTTCTTCCCGCTTGCGTTCGGCCTGACGGATGGGTGTAATGTTATTCAGACTCAGAATATAGCCGATATGCTCACCGCTGCCAGAGTAGGTGTTGACATATTTCAGTAGCAGGTTCTGTTCAATGCAGTCTTTGATTTCGACACCGTTTTTCCTGAGTTCATCGAGCAGGCCGGTTTGTCGCTCTTCAGGGGTGCTGATTTTGTTGATGACCGCCATAATTTCAGCCCGCTGTTCATTGTCTGAGACAACGGGTATCAGAAACTGTGCCAAGGTCTGGTTTTTTTCGGGTGTAGGGCTCCCCACTTTTTGCATATAGTTTTTGGTGGTATCGGTCGTGAATTGCAGTTTATGATCCAGGTTGAATACGGCGATGGCATCAGGCATGCGGTTGATGCCATCCATAATGAATTGCCGCAAACTGCGAACCTGCTCCATGATTTCCCTGAACTCGGCAAGCCGGTCATTGAGGGATCGGCCGTAATTGACTTGCTGCCAGTTTTTGATTTCTGTTTTAAACAGGGGTTCTTTTTCGTTAAGCTCGGCAATTTCGCGGCGCATCTGATAAAGCGCCATTTCCTGGGTACGCCAGCTCCAGAGCGGATATAACAGCAAGATGCCCAGCATGGCAGGCAAGGGGCTATGCCAGATGCCCCATTGAAACATGAGGAGACCATGAAGCAGGATAATGAGGATCGCTGTCAGGATGCTCAGCAGTAGAATGGTTCTGGGGGACGAGTTTTTGAGAAAGACACATAAAACCAGCATTGGCAACAGGCCAAGCAGCAGGTCAATGAGCGGACTGGTTTCTTTAATCCAGGTTTGCTCAAGGCTTGCCTGCAAGCTGTTGGCCAGTATTTCCACACCCGCCATGTTCAGGCTTTTTGATGAGGTAGGCGTGGGAAACTGATCTCCCAGTCCGCTGCCCCAGACACCAATAAGGACGTATTTATCCTTGAAAAAGCTGGCGGGAATGCGCTGATTCAGGACATCGCTATAAGGCAGCATCTGAAAATGACCGGGAGCACCGGCAAACGGAATGGCCGTTTCGCGGTTACCGGTTTGTTGCAGGGTCTGTTTAACCAGTTCATGTTCTCCGCCCGCATTTAACATGGCAAGGCTCAGATGGTAGGCCGGGCTGCCGTCATTTTGCACTTTTTGCAGGGGGACGCGTCGCACCAGCCCATCAGGATCAATCTTGATGTTGATAAAGCCCAGTCCCTGGGCGGCTTGCACGAATTCAGGCTCAGGGTTATTGGGCAGGTTACCGGCTTCAGTGAAATAGTTGGCCAGGATGACGCGGCCATGATTACGGATGGCGTTGGCAAATATTGCATTTTCCTGCTCATAGCCGGCTTGCGTGCCCATAAAGCTGATATCGAACGCAACGGCCTTGCTTTGCTGCAGGCGAGCAAGAAGATCGGCATGGACCGAGCGTCGCCAGGGCCAGACGCCGATTTCCGCAATGCTTTTGTCATCAATGGCCACAATGACAATGTCTTCGGAAGCGGGTTTGTCCTGGGTTAGTTGGATGGCGATATCGTAAATGCGGGCGTCAAGCAGCGGGAAACTTTTAAAAACGGAAAGAAAAGCAGTGATCATCAGAATGAGAAGGCTGACAACCAGCCATTCGAGACCATAACGCTTTTTCATGTGTTTCATTTTTAATGAGTCGGCTGCTAGTAGTGTGTCTGGATCAGGGGACCGGACTGTGTGCCAATTGATACACCGGTTTCTGTCATGATACTTGTGGCAGTAATGGTGAACGGCTGGACGGCATCAGCACCGGCAAGCTGGTTGCTGTCAATGGAGCGGACTGAAACATAATAAGTGCCTTTGCCTGGCCCGGTAACGCGGGCTTCAGGTTTTTTAACGGTTTCGGTGAACAGGACATCGTAGCCGGAAATGTCATTGGATACGCGTACCAGGTAGGATGTTGCGCCAGTAACCGGCTGGATGGCTACCTTGAATTCGAAGGGACTGGATTGCTTCAGCTGGATCTCCGGTGGTGGCAATAACTCAATGATATCACCGGCTTGGCCTTTGGGAGTAGCGGTAATGCCCTGATTGGCATTGAGATGCACGGACTGGTCACGGGATGCGGCCGCAATGAAGGCCGCTTTACCGTTCAACAGTTCGCTTGACGAGCCTGCCTGTTGGGAAGCCTCTGCCCGAACCACGGTGCCCCGTACCCCTGTAATACTGACGGGGGTGCGAATTTCAAAACGGCCTACCCCGGTCTTTTTGGGGGAGGCATGGGCAGCCAGCTTTCCGGTTTCAATATTGAAGATGGCGTCGATCAGGCCAGTGCCACGGAATTTTCGTAAGCGTTTCACGAGCACCGTACTGTCAGGGGGGATTTGTACCTTGCTTTCATCGGAAAGTACCAGGGTGATATTGCTTTGTGTGCCGGTGATAATGGTGTCTGCCTCGGCAATGACACGATTTTTGTCTATAGGCTGATTATTGACCAGCACATTGCCGGTCAGATACAGGACTTTTGCCTGGTCGGGCTCTTCATCAATCAGTGAGAAGGGGATCTTGAGTGTCATGCCGATAGGCACTTTCCGGGTATTGGCAATACGATTGCTTTTCTGGATGGCTTTCCAGTTGGACTGTTTGCTTGTAAAGGTTTCAGACAGTGAGGAAAGGGTTTCTCCGGGTTTGATCTGATACAGAAAATGGTCTTCATGGGCACCGGCAGGCTGTGCATGGATATCAAGTGTTAGCAAACAGGCAATATTTAACAGCAGGAGGCGTAAGAAAGTGTTGATTCTCATGGGGGTGTTGGGTCATTCAGACTGATGGAGGTGTTTTGTTATTCAGACCGTGGTTACTGGTGTATCGTCTGTATGGTGATTGAATAATTCCATCCGGTAACCCAGAGCATAGGATGAAACGATGCGAACACCATTTTCCGGATTGATGTGCAGTTTCTGGCGAATGTTTGACAGATGTGTATCGAGGGTGCGTGAGGTGGCCGGTATTTCCCGGTTCCAGATGGCGGCACTGATGGTATCCCGTGAGAAAAGCCGCCCGATATTGCTGAAAAACAGGTAGGCAAGGTCAAACTCTTTGGGTGCCAGCTGGACAGGCTCTCCATGCAGGGTGATTTCGCGCTTTTGCTGATTTAACTGATAGGGTCCCTGTTTGATGATGTTTGAGGTGTTTCCTGCGTTATTCCTGCGCAGCAGTGCCTTGATACGGGCAATCAGTTCGGGCGCCTTGAAGGGTTTGACAAGATAATCATCGGCACCGGCATTCAGTCCGGTAACCAGATCGTGATCCTGGTTACGGTTGGTCAGGAATATCACAGGCAGCTGGTTGTCCAGGTTGGCACGTATCCATATGACAATGTCTTTGCCGGAAATATCGGGCAATTCCCAATCTATCAACAATAAATCAAGTTTTTCCGATTTTTTCAGGGCAACCAGTAAATCCTTGCCTGTTGCAAAATGTTTGCTGTTGAATCCGGCTTCAGCTAAGGTGTGTACTATGTATTGTGCCTGGACCGGGTCGTCTTCTAATGAGGCAATGATCATTGAATGTAAATCTCTTATAAAATATTAACGCGGTATAAATTACTCGCAATAATGCTTATGAATTTATATGACTTGTTTCAATGTAAATAAAATGTAAATAAGTGACTGATTTTTAATGATTGGTTTTGCCTGGACTAAGATAACAGGAAAAGAATTGGTAATTCATTTAACAAAATATCGTTAACAATCTTTGACATTTTACAGTTGATTTTGCAAAATTGCGCTTTCAGTTGATATTGTAAAATTGCACTTTTTTATCAAAAGCACAATAAGTTTTGTTCTTCTTGACTTTTTTTTGTTAAATGTGGTATTGTGATGGGCTGATTGGTGTAAGCCCGTTTTGTTTTGGGTTTTAACCGGTTGGTAAGTGGTTGATTGTTAGGTTGATTTTTTCAATTTAACAAGGCCATGGTCAGTTTATCGCTCTTTGTGGTTGCTTATCTGCAGATTGTCAAAATTTGCGGGCAAGTTGGCTATTCGGGTGATATAACAACAAATCCTAGCTTAGAATAGCCTTGATCTGCAATCACGCATGTCAATCTTTCTAAGGCCTGGCGTACATTAAAGTCAGTACGTTAAACAGACGATATATAAATCCAGTACATTTTTGTACATTAATAGGACAAGCAAGGTCATGCCTACCATTAGTCAACTCGTGCGCAAGGCGCGTGAAACTAGCCGCGTGAACAGTAAGAGCCCAGCGCTTGAAAACTGTCCACAACGCCGTGGTGTTTGTACCCGTGTTTACACAACAACACCTAAAAAACCAAACTCAGCTATGCGTAAAGTAGCTAAAGTTCGCTTAACCAACGGTTTCGAAGTTATTTCGTACATCGGTGGTGAAGGCCACAACCTGCAAGAGCACTCTGTCGTGCTGGTGCGCGGCGGTCGTGTAAAAGACTTGCCAGGTGTGCGTTATCACATTGTTCGCGGTTCCCTTGACTTGCAAGGCGTTAAAGATCGCAAACAGTCTCGTTCCAAATACGGTGCCAAGCGTCCTAAGAAAGCTTAAGCTGGTTTGAATCAATGCTTCCTGCCAAAAGGTGGTAAGCGTGCAGCCGCAGCTGCGAGAGAAAAAATTTACTGCGGTATGTAAGGGGCTGAGTTCTCAATAGCCAGCCACGGCCACGAAAGTGGTTCAACTGAAACAGTCACAAAGGAAGTAAGATGCCTCGTCGTCGCGAAGTTCCCAAACGTGAGATCCTGCCAGATCCAAAATTCGGTAGTGTAGATCTCGCCAAATTCATGAACGTTGTTATGCTTTCAGGCAAGAAAGCAGTTGCAGAGCGTATTGTTTACGGTGCGCTTGACCAGGTTCAGGCCAAAACAGGCAAAGAACCCATTGAGGTTTTCAACCTGGCCATCAACAACATTAAACCTATTGTCGAAGTTAAAAGCCGTCGCGTGGGCGGAGCCAACTATCAGGTTCCCGTCGAAGTGCGTCCGGTTCGCCGTTTGGCGCTTGCCATGCGCTGGTTGCGCGAGGCTGCCAAAAAACGTGGTGAAAAATCCATGGATTTGCGTTTGGCCGGTGAATTGATGGATGCTGCAGAAGGTCGCGGCGCTGCAATGAAAAAACGTGAAGACACTCACAGAATGGCAGAGGCCAACAAAGCCTTCTCCCATTTCCGCTGGTAATTTAAGGACACTACAATGGCCCGCAAAACCCCCATCGAACGTTACCGTAATATCGGTATTTCCGCTCACATTGATGCTGGTAAAACAACGACTACAGAGCGTATTCTGTTTTATACCGGTGTGAACCATAAAATTGGTGAAACCCACGAGGGTACCGCCACCATGGACTGGATGGAACAGGAGCAGGAACGCGGTATTACCATTACGTCTGCTGCTACAACAGCGTTCTGGCGTGGCATGGCCGGCAACTATCCAGAGCATCGTATTAACGTTATTGACACCCCCGGACACGTTGACTTTACCATTGAGGTAGAGCGTTCAATGCGTGTTCTTGACGGTGCATGTATGGTTTACTGCGCTGTGGGTGGTGTACAGCCCCAGTCTGAAACCGTATGGCGTCAGGCTAACAAATACCAGGTTCCCCGTCTGGCTTTCATCAACAAGATGGACCGTACCGGTGCAAACTTTTTCAAAGTATACGATCAATTAAAAACCCGTCTGCGTGCACATCCTGTACCTATCGTTATCCCGATTGGTGCCGAAGACCAGTTCAAAGGTGTGGTTGACCTGATCAAAATGAAAGGGATCATCTGGGACGAAGCCAGTCAGGGTACCAAGTTCGAATATATCGACATTCCTGCCGATCTGGTTGATCAGGCCAATGAATGGCGCGAAAGTTTGCTGGAAACAGCAGCAGAGGCTTCCGAAGAGCTCATGAACAAATACCTTGAAGAAGGTACCCTGAGCGAAGCGGAAATCATCAAGGCAATCCGTATCCGTACCATCGCATGCGAAATCCAGCCAATGCTGTGCGGTACCGCCTTTAAAAACAAAGGTGTACAGCGTATGCTCGACGCCGTGGTTGATTTCCTGCCATCTCCTGTTGATATTCCTCCTGTCCAGGGTGAAGACGATGAAGGCAATGTCATTCACCGTAAAGCTGATGACAAAGAGAAATTTTCTGCACTGGCATTCAAACTGATGACAGACCCGTTTGTTGGCCAGCTGACATTCGTTCGTGTGTATTCAGGTGTCCTGAATGCGGGTGAAACCGTATTCAACTCGGTTAAAGGCAAAAAAGAGCGTGTTGGCCGTATTCTGCAAATGCACGCGAACAGCCGTGAAGAAATCAAGGAAATTCTGGCGGGTGACATCGCTGCCGTTGTTGGCCTGAAAGATGTTACCACCGGTGAAACACTGTGTGACGTTGGCGATCATATCGTCCTTGAGCGCATGGTCTTCCCCGAGCCTGTTATTTCCCAGGCCGTTGAGCCAAAAACCAAAGCCGACCAGGAAAAAATGGGTATTGCCCTTTCCCGTCTGGCCCAGGAAGATCCTTCATTCCGCGTTCGCAGTGATGAAGAGTCAGGCCAAACCATTATTTCAGGTATGGGCGAGCTCCACCTTGAAGTGCTGGTTGACCGCATGAAGCGTGAGTTCAACGTTGAAGCCAACGTTGGTAAACCACAGGTTGCTTACCGTGAAACCATTCGCAAGGTTTGCGAAGAGGTTGAAGGCAAGTTCGTCAAGCAGTCAGGTGGTCGCGGTCAATATGGTCACGTTGTTCTGAAACTTGAGCCGCTGGAACCCGGTGGCGCAGGCTATGAATTCGTTGATGCCATTAAGGGCGGTGTGGTTCCACGTGAATTCATTCCAGCCGTAGATAAAGGTATTCAGGAAACCCTGAGTGCTGGTGTGGTTGCCGGTTACCCCGTTGTTGACGTTAAAGTAACCCTGTTCTTCGGTTCATACCACGACGTTGACTCTAACGAGAATGCGTTCCGTATGGCTGGTTCAATGGCTTTCAAGGAAGGTATGCGCAAGGCACAGCCCGTGCTGCTCGAGCCTATGATGGCAGTTGAAGTGGAAACACCTGAAGACTATGCTGGTACCGTGATGGGTGATTTGTCATCACGTCGTGGTATGGTTCAGGGTATGGACGATATTCCTGGTGGCGGTAAAGTCATCAAGGCAGAAGTTCCTTTGGCCGAGATGTTTGGTTATGCAACCAACCTGCGTTCCCTGACACAAGGTCGCGCAACCTATACAATGGAATTCAAGCAATACGCTGAAGCTCCTAAAAACGTGGCTGATGAAGTTATCAGCGCACGTTCCAAGTAGTAATTTAATTTAAGCGTCCGGCTCTTAACAATTTATGGGGCCGGACAATTCAATCTCATTCAAATATAGTTTATTGGATAATAGATCATGGCAAAAGGTAAGTTTGAACGTACCAAACCGCACGTAAACGTAGGTACGATCGGTCACGTGGATCACGGTAAAACAACATTGACAGCAGCGATTTGTACTGTTCTGTCAAAAGAGTTCGGTGGTGAAGCGAAAGACTACTCACAAATTGACGCAGCTCCCGAAGAAAAAGCTCGCGGTATTACCATCAACACTTCACACGTTGAGTACGAAACTGAAGAGCGCCACTACGCACACGTTGACTGCCCAGGACACGCTGACTATGTTAAAAACATGATCACCGGTGCTGCCCAGATGGACGGTGCGATCCTGGTTTGTTCAGCCGCTGACGGCCCAATGCCACAAACCCGTGAGCACATCCTGTTGTCACGTCAGGTGGGTGTTCCTTACATCATCGTGTTCCTGAACAAAGCCGACATGGTTGATGATGAAGAGTTGCTGGAACTGGTTGAAATGGAAGTTCGCGAATTGCTGAGCAAATACGACTTCCCCGGTGATGACACCCCTGTGATCAAGGGTTCAGCCAAACTGGCTCTGGAAGGCGATGAAGGCCCATTGGGTAAACAAGCCATTCTGGAACTGGCCAAAGCCCTGGATACTTACATTCCTACACCTGAGCGTGCCGTTGACGGTACATTCCTGATGCCTGTTGAGGACGTGTTCTCTATTTCCGGTCGTGGTACTGTTGTAACCGGCCGTATCGAGCGCGGTATCATCAAGGTTGGTGAAGAGATTGAAATCGTGGGTATCCGCGATACCGTTAAAACCACTTGTACCGGTGTTGAAATGTTCCGCAAACTGCTGGACGAAGGTCAGGCTGGTGATAACGTAGGTCTGTTGCTGCGTGGTACCAAGCGTGAAGACGTTGAGCGTGGTCAGGTATTGGCCAAACCCGGTTCAATCAAGCCGCACACCAAATTTTCGGCAGAGGTCTATATTCTGTCCAAAGAAGAGGGTGGTCGTCACACACCATTCTTCCAAGGTTACCGTCCTCAGTTTTACTTCCGTACAACGGACGTAACCGGTACCATCACTTTGCCAGCTGACAAAGAAATGGTTCTGCCAGGCGATAACGTTTCCATGGACGTTGAGCTGATTGCACCTATCGCGATGGAAGAAGGTCTGCGTTTCGCGATCCGTGAAGGCGGCCGTACTGTTGGCGCCGGTGTTGTTGCTAAAATCGCTGCTTAA
>NZ_JAHSPR010000004.1 GCF_019132845.1 Advenella alkanexedens
TCAGCATCACCAGCTTACGCTGGTGTGGCCTCTTACATTCCAAGCGCCCACACTTATCGGCTGTTATATTGTTAAAGAGCATTACAACATGACCCAACGGTCATGAGGCTGACATAAACCTGCTTTACAGTAGGTCTTGTCGCATTCAGCTCAACCCGATTCAAACCCGAAGGTTTCCACATCAGACTGACTTGACTGCGTTGCTGTGTCAGCAGCAGAGAAACGAGATTATGAAGTATGTGGTTTTGTTTGTCAAGAACTTTTTTAAAGAATTTTTAAAACCGTTCTTTTTAAACCACCCGGCAAATCGTTAACACCAACCTGCCAGACCACCAACTTCACGTTGCCTGCTTAAGCCGTAGCGTTCTAAACCAACACACTTAACCAGACTTCGTTTCCTTTTCACCGCCGGGCGTTTTGGACTAAATCCGTGTTGCCGTTGCTGCGAAAAAATGAACTATAGCATGACGTTTTCATTTCCCGCAAGAGTTTGAACGTTTTTTATTTACCCAAAAACCACAAAATCATCTATCTATTTGATTTATAAGGAAACGTCAAAAACAATAATTTGTTGCGTTTTTACACCACAACCAGGGCCGGCATTTTTAACTGCCCGCCATATCCTCTTTGCCATCAAGGATCAATATGACGATTTTTTTTCTGTCTTTGCCCAATTAATGGCATACCTGGCTGCCAGCACCCACGGTTGAACCATAAAAATACCGTGTGCCAATTTACAACACAAACAAATAAACGAACACTCACACCGTCATCAACACACACGCTTGCCCTTCAATTCTTTGTAATAAAAAAAGGGCCAACGGTTAAAACAACAGTTGCCCTTTTCTTCATTTGCTTTTTCTTTGTGTGCTTGGTCAAGCTTATTAAGCACTGATGATGTCGTTAATTTCTACGGTTACCGTTCATCAATGATAAAAATTCCTTTCTCAGATCCGAGTCTTTTAAGAATGATCCCCGCATGACGCTGTTGACCATTTTTGATCCCATATCTTTTACGCCACGCCATTGCATGCAGAAATGATCCGCTTCCATAACAACGGCCAGCCCATCGGGATTCATTTTCTTGACCAGTAAATCGGCAATTTGTGTAATGGCTTCTTCCTGGATCTGTGGGCGCTCCATGACCCAGGAAATAAGGCGGGCATATTTGGACAAGCCGATTAAATTGGATTGCTCATTGGGCATGATACCCACCCACACTTTCCCCATAATGGGACACAAATGATGGGAACAGGCGCTACGTACCTGAATAGGCCCAACAATAATCAACTCACTTAATTTTTCCACATTGGGAAATTCGGTTGTCTCAGGCATAGCCTGATAGCGACCCGCAAACACTTCCTTGATAAACATTTTGGCAACACGCTTCGCCGTATCATTGGTGTTGTGGTCTCTTTCGGTGTCAATCACCAGACTTTTAAGCACTTCTTTTAATTTTTCCTGGACTTCCTGCTGCAACAGATCGAGCTCACCGGGATTGATATAGGCCGAAATATTGTCATTGGCATGATAGCGGGCACCGGCCAGTTCGATACGTTTGCGAATATGATTGGAAATATAACTTGAATCTTGTGAGTCACTCACCGCAAAATCCTTTCTTTATGGGTTACACCGTATTCTGAATGTTAGTTTTTAACATACTTCAACTTGGGCATGTTCTCATGATAAGCTCATATAGAATATACGACCCCCAAATAATACGCCAGACCAAGAGAAAACAAACATGAGCGAACAAATATTAATCAACGTCACGCCTTTTGAAACACGCGTCGCATTAATCGAACTGGGAGCTGCCCAGGAAATACATATAGAACGCACCAGCCAAAGAGGTAAAGTTGGTAATATTTATTTAGGCAAAGTTGTACGCGTATTACCAGGAATGCAAAGTGCCTTTATTGATATCGGGCTGGATAAAGCCGCATTTATTCATATTGCCGACCTGCGCGAAAACCGCTCTTTACGAAATACAGGCATTGCCTACACGCAAATCGAAAAATTACTGTTTGAAGGTCAGTCTTTATTGGTGCAGGTTATTAAAGATCCTTTAGGCACCAAAGGCGCACGCCTGTCAAACCAGATCAGCATTGCCGGACGCATGCTGGTATACCTGCCCCATGAACAACACATTGGCATTTCACAAAAAATTGAATCAGAGGAAGAGCGAAACCGCCTGAAAGAGCGGGTCATCGCCCTGATGGACCCCAATGAAAAAGGCGGTTTTATTGTACGCACCCAGGCCGAAGGCGCCACCGATGAAGAAATAAAGAAAGACCAGGAATACCTGAACCTGCGTTGGTCCATGATTAAAGAGGCGGTGCAAAAGCAATCGGCCCCCGCCCTTCTTTATGAAGACTTGACGCTGGCCCAGCGGGTGCTGCGTGACATGGTGACGCCCGAAACCAGGTCCATTGAAATTGATTCACGCAGTACGACTCAGACTCTGCTTGAGTGGGCTTCCATTTATACACCGTCAATCATAGGAAAAATAAAACATTATGCCGGTGAGCGACCGTTATTTGAAACCGCGTATGTTGACGAGGAAATCAACAGCGCCCTTTCACGGCGCGTTAACCTGAAGTCTGGCGGCTACCTGATCATAGACCAGACTGAAGCCCTGACCAGCATTGATGTGAACACCGGTGGATTTATTGGTGGGCGAAACTTTAACGACACCATTTTCAAAACCAATCTTGAAGCAGCGGTAGCCATTGCCCGTCAATTGCGCCTGCGTAATCTGGGCGGCATCATTATTATTGACTTCATCGATATGGACAATAAAGAACACCAGGATGCCATTTTGGCAGAGCTGCAAAAAGCGCTGGATAAAGACCGCACCAAAACAACCCTTAACGGTTTTTCCCAACTGGGACTGGTTGAAATGACCCGAAAACGCACTCGTGACTCTTTGGCGCACCAGCTATGCGAACCCTGCCCAACCTGCCAGGCCAAGGGTTCGGTACAAACGCCAAGAACCGTTTGCTATAACATTTTGCGGGAGATCCTGCGAGAGGCCAAGCAATTCAACCCCAAAGAGTTTCGTTTAATTGCCTCGCAAAGCATTATTGACCTGTTTCTTGAAGAGGAAAGCCATTACCTGGCCACGCTGGGTGATTTTATTGGCAAGCCCATCACCCTTGAGGTTGACAACACCTATACGCAGGAAATGTATGACATTGTCCTGATGTGAACCCATTAACCGTGCCCGGGCCTGACCCGAGCTTGCATCTTGATGATTCTATCTTCAAGATGCGGAGAAGTTTGCAACGCAATCAAGGGGGTTTTTGAGTCTTCATTGGGTTCCAGACGCAAAATAATACTCTGACCGTCAAAAGTTTCAGGATCCGCCTCAATATCAATATATTTTTGCAAAAGTTCGTCTATGGATTTTTGCGCCTCTGCCAGATAATAGTCCAGCGTATCTTCTGTTGCATTCTTGAAAGCATTTTCAATGGTTTTGGACAAATCCCAGGTAAAAAACATTAAGGCGTTAGGGCCCTTTACCGAGGGGTGTTCATAACCCCATGAAGAAATTTCATGCTGTGCTTTTTCTGTCATTGATCTACCGTAAAAAAATATAAATGTATTGCGTGTAACGCCTAAGAGTATAAAACAATAATTTTCAATTAATCTTCACGAAACTGCATTTGATATAAGGTGGCGTACAAACCGCCTTTTTTCAAGAGTTCGTCATGTGTACCCGACTCGATAATCCGTCCATGATCAAGTACAACAATACAATTGGCATTTTGTACCGTTGATAAACGGTGGGCAATGACAAAAGTTGTGCGCCCCGCCATGAGCAGATCAAGTGAAGCCTGCACCTGACGCTCGGATTCGTTATCCAGGGCGGAGGTGGCTTCATCCAGAATAAGAATGGGCGCATTTTTGATTAAAGCCCTGGCAATCGCCAGGCGCTGACGCTGCCCACCGGAAAGCCATGCCCCATTTTCACCGACATGGGTTTGCAAACCATTGGGCAACGATTCTACAAATTCCAGCAGATTGGCTGCCTTGAGAGCCTCTGTAATTTGTGACTCGGTGGCATTGCGATAGGAACCGTAAGCCACGTTCTGTGCAATGGAGCCATCAAAAAGCACCACATTCTGACTGACCAGTGATAAATTGGCCCGCAGACTTTTCAGGGTCACATCATTAATATCGTGACCATTTATCGTGATACACCCCGAGTCAGGTTCGACAAAACGGGGAATCATGTTGGCCAGCGTGGTTTTCCCGCTGCCTGAGCGGCCTACAAAAGCAATCGTTTCTCCGGATTTAACCGTTAGTGAAATATTGGACAAGGTATTGCGCGGCGCATCCGGAAAACGAAAACATACATCCTTGAACTCAACCACTGCACCATTATTGATTTTCAGTTCATGCTTACCCAGATCTTTCTCCTGGACACCATCAATCAATGAAAAGACACTTTCCGCAGCAATAAGCATTTTTTGCGCTTTGGAGGCCACATTGGTCAATCGTTTGATGGGGTCAAGAATTTGTGCCAAGGCGGTCACAAACGCCACAAAAGCCCCCACCGTCAAGGTGCCCGCATTACCCTGATACAAAGCGGTTGCGATGACGGCGGCAACGGCAAACGAAATACATAGCTGCGTCAGGGGCGTCATGGCAGCATCCGCGGACGCTTTTCTCATGGCGAACTTCCTTAAACCCGCATTCACCACTGCAAAACGGGACTGCTCGTATTCATAGCCATCAAACAGCTTGACTACGCGCTGGCCTTCAATACCCTCTCTTACCACATGCGTCAGCTGGGCATTCATATTAATGGTTTGCCGATTAATACGACGCAAACGCTTGGTGAAATAGCGTGCCACCATAATGGACAAAGGCAGAATCAGAAAAATGATCAGACTGAGCTGCCAGGACAAGTACAGCAGCATCCCCAGCAGGGCAAGCACCACAAAAGTTTCCCGCACAATAATGGTGAAAACCTCTGTCGCATAATCAGTAACGTCACCGGCATCAATCGTAAAACGGTTCATCAATCGTCCGGTATCGCCCTTCTGGAATTCGGTATCAGGCAAAGTCAGCAGGCGTTCATACATATCAGATCGCATCCCAAGCAATACATTATTGGCAATCCATGCCAACAGGTAACTGCTGAGGAAGTTGCAAATTCCACGCGCCAGAAAAAGACTGACAATGGCAAGCGGCATCATCCATATAAAATACGATTTTGCCCCATTAAAACCCTCATCCAGCAAAGGCTTCATAATGTAGGCCATGGCTGGCTGTGTCGCAGCCCCCAAAGCCACGAACACCATGGCAACGGCGAGTGCTTTCCAGTACACGCCTACCCGCTTGTAGATTTTTCTCCATAGTTCCGGGTTGACCGCATGGGACCCTTCCCGGTGATTTTGTTCGAATAAACTCAAGGAATACTCTCTTGTTAACCTGTCAAGCTTGGGATTTTAACGGTTTCAACATAAACATGCAGAAAAGTTTATGTTTTATGACAATCAGGATAAAATCCGTCTAATGAAAAATATATCTAGAATTTATCTGCGACTGCCGAACTGGATCGGTGATGTCTGCATGAGCCTGCCCAGTCTGTATGCAACCCTGAACACAGGCTGTGAAGTGATTATCTGCGCAAAACCCTGGGCTGAAAGCCTGCTGAAGGGTATTGTAGGCACCCAATTCCTGAGTCTGAGTGGACAATGGAATAAAGATAGGGAAATTATCAAGGCACACAAAAAAAACAATCCGGCAAATGGCAAATCGGTAGGACTTCTATTACCCGACTCGCTCACCAGTGCCCTGACATTCAGACTGGCCGGACTGCCTTCGGCCGGTTACAAAGACGATGGCCGCTCGTTGCTATTGAAGTGGCCTTTTGACAAACCGTCCAAAAATCTGCATGCGGTTGAGTCATGGTACCACCTGACTCATTGCGCCTTGCAAAAATGGCATCTCAACTCTGCCCCCACGCCTGAAAAAACACTTATTTTGCCCCTGGACAGGAAAGATACGCAAAAAGCCGAGATCCTGCTAAAAGAACATCGCCTGAAGGCCAAGACATTCATTCTGATTGCCCCTACGGCAACAGGCAAACACAAAGGCAAAGACAAGGTTTGGCCACAGTTTGCGGAATATACCCGCCATATGCGGGAGCAAGGATATACGGTTGTCATGTGTCCGCCCCCCAATGAACGGGAAGCCGCTTTCAGGAATGCCCCTGATGCCCTGTGCCTGCCTGCCGTTGGCCTGGGGGTGTTTGTTGCCCTGATCGGCAAAGCCGCCCTGGTTGTCTGCAACGACTCGGGTGTTTCTCATCTTGCCTCATTAACCAGAACACCTCAAATCACCCTGATTGGCGTTACCGACCCGAAACGCACCGGACCCTGGTCTACAACCGCCCATATCTGTGGCAGTATGGATCACTGGCCTGAACTTGACACCGTCATCAAATTAAGCATATCAATCCTTACCACATCTTGAGCCAGGTATGAAAAGCCATCTCATTTCGCTGATTGTCCCACTGAATTTGTGCGTTTTCCTGATTATTTCAGGTGCAGTCCTGATTTTACTGCGAAAAAGAAAAACCGGTGTATTCCTGTGCCTTAGTGGGATATCCTGGGTCTTGCTCTGGTCCTTGCCCATTACCTCACTGATTCTTGGGGGAATACTGGAAAACCGTTACCCGCATCGGAGTATTGACTCGATTCCCACGGCGCAGGCAATTGTTGTCCTGGGTGGGAACACCGCCAATAACCGGGAAAACTGGTTCCAGGAACTGAGTGATAACCCGTCAACCCATTCCCGGATTGATACGGCCAGCGAGCTGTACCACGCCCAAAAAGCCCCCAAAATCATCGTCTCGGGCGGTGCGCTTGCCGGCGAGGTAAGTGAAGCCAAAGGCATGGCAGCAAAACTGGTAAGCAAAGGTGTGCCAAAATCAGCCATTTTGCTTGAAAACAATAGCAAAACAACTCATGAAAATGCCGAATTCACTGCCAATGAATTAATTCACAACGAAATAAAATCCATCATTTTAGTCACGTCCGCCCTTCATACCCCCAGATCCATGGCCGTCTTTGACAGATATAACCTGGAGGTAACCCCAGCCCCCAATCCCCCGCAAATTACTATTCCCGATGATCCCGGTTTCCTTCTTTTGCTTCCCAATGCCAGGGCACTCGAGAGTAGCCGCTCAATTATCAAGGAATATCTGGGATTAATTGTTTACTGGCTGCGTGGCTGGGTATAACTGCCTGCCTTGCCACTTCGTTCGGCCAACCAAATACGATAAGCGATTTCCGTATCAAGGGCCAGCTTTTCAGTAGAAAATCCACCTTCATCATAAAGCCATTGATGGGCAGCCATGCTCATTTTCTGCCTTAACGCCGGATCGGCAATCAGGCGCTCCAGGGCATTTTCCAGGGCCTTACGATCTTTGCCGGGAACCAGGATACCGGTTTCACCATCCCTGAACATTTCGGAAACCCCTCCCACATCGGTCCCGATAACCGGCAAGCCACTCATTTGTGCCTCAACATAAACCGTACCTGAGGCCTCTTGTTCAGTAGCCAGGGCAAAAATATCACTGCCGGCTAACAAGTTGGGCACATCTTTTCGATACCCCATTAAATGAACCCGGTTTTCAACTTTTTTTTCCTTGATAAAAGCCACGACCTGTTCATAGGTGGGCGATCCTGCCCCCACCAGCACCAGATGCAAGTCGGGATATTTTTCAAACAGGGGCAGCATAGTATTGATCAGAAAAATATGGCCTTTTTTCTGGCGCATGACGGCAACACAGATCACGACGATTGCACTATCAGACAGATGCAACTCCTGACGCAAGGTAGACTGCTCAACAGTCTCGGGCGTGGCAACAGGCGAATAAATGGTTCTTACCTTATACTCGGGCACCCCTTTTTCCAAAACCATCTGCCTGACATGATTACTGACGGTGGAAATACGGTGTGGCAACCAACTGTATGACAACAGCGAACCGATGGGAGCAGCCAGATGCCGGGTGCGTACAATCAGCGGTGTTCCAGCCAGCCTGGCACCCAAGGCCGCTATCAGGGTATCTTTCCGGCTATGGGTATTGAGCACATCAAACCTGCCCTGCTTCAGGATTTTTCTGAACTTAAGCACACCCCTGACAAAATTGCCCAGTCCCCCCATGGGTACGGTATGCACGGTAAATCCCAGGGCCCGCATACGCTCCACCAACTGAGCCTCGGGACGGCAGGCCAATTCAATATGGTGCCCCCGTTCGCGCATGGCCAGCATTTCCTTGAGAATGCGATGTTCCTGCCCACCAAAAGAGACCGCCGCCTCGGAGTGAAGAATTCTTAACGGTTGATCCGTCAGCGATTGTTGCTTGCTCATTCGTAAATAACCTCGTATTCAGCATACTGTTTGGTGGCTTCAATTTTTTCAAATAAGGCATCAGCCATGCGTACCCGCCACTCTTCACCCAGGACAAGCTCACAACGGAAGCCCTTGGGCGATTGCAAATTCAACTGGACCCGCACACCTGGCACACCATTTTCAGGCTCGGCCCGGTAAGGATTAAGCAAAGCTTTAAGTGACTTCACACTAACCTCTTTATTCAGGTTGATTTGCAGGCTCCTGGCCTTTTCTTCCCGCGCCAGCTGCAGGTCATAAAGAGACTCCACCGATATACGCAATACGCCAGTGAATTTATTGGTCTTGATCTTGACTTGTGCAATCAACAACTGATCCGTCTTGAGACGATGCCGGTGAATCTCATAAACAGAAGACGGACACAGCACTTCAACCTGGGCAGTACCATCATCGATCAGCAGGAAGTAAAGCCGGTTATCACCGGATTTGGTTTCTTGCTTGAGGGTAAAACTGCGGATACCAATCAGGACACCCGCTATCCATTGCGAATCACGTGATTCCTGCAGTTTGGCCAAAGTACCAGGAATAAAGCGACGCACCTCATCACGCCAGACCTCAAACAGATGGTGACTAAAGAAAAAACCCAAGGCATTTTTCTCTTCAAGCAGGCGGGTATGCAAGGACCATGGTTTGACCTTGCCCATTTCAAGCTGGACAATCGAACTGGAATCATCCCCGAAAAGGGATACCTGGTTAGCGCTTTTTTCTGCCTGGTCTGCCGCATCAATCGCATGGGACAGGGCCGCCAGCAACGCCGAACGGTTCTCGTCAATCGCATCGAATGCACCGGCACGAATCAGGGCCTCCATCGTGCGCCGGTTGACGGTGTGCCGGTCTACCCGCTTGCAAAAATCATATAAATCCACAAAGGGACCGCCCTCATCACGGGCACGCAAGATTTCTTCAACTGCCCCCTGGCCCGTCCCTTTGACCGCACCCAGACCATAACGAATGGTTCTGGGAGGCTCTCCTCTTGCCACGTACTCATCAATAACCGGCTCAAAACGGAAAACAGACTGGTTGACATCGGGCGGCAAAACGGTCAGGCCGTTATCAACCGCATCACGCCAGAAAATCTGTACCTTATCGGTATCATCCATATCCGATGAAATCGTGGCCGAAATGAATTCGGCCGGATGATAAGCCTTCAGCCAGGCGGTCTGATAAGCAATCAGGGCATAGGCTGCCGAGTGACTTTTGTTGAATCCATAGCCGGCAAACTTTTCCATCAGGTCAAATAGCGTTACCGCCAGTTCACCGTCATAGCCCTTTTCAACGGCGCCTTTTTCAAACAGTTCCCGGTGCTTGGCCATTTCTTCGGGCTTTTTCTTGCCCATCGCCCGGCGCAGCAAGTCGGCACCGCCCAGACTGTAACCACCAATAATCTGGGAAATCAGCATGACCTGTTCCTGATACACGATCACGCCATAAGTGCTGCTTAAGGTGGACTCAAGGTCGGGATGAAAGTAATCCACCGTTGCCCGTCCATGTTTGCGATTGACAAAGTCATCCACCATGCCAGACTCAAGCGGCCCCGGACGATACAGGGCCAGCATCGCAATAATGTCTTCAAATGTGCTGGGCAGCAGTTTCTTCAGGAGCTCTTTCATGCCGCGGGATTCAAGCTGAAACACTGCCGTAGTGTTACCCTCGCAAAGAATCCGGTAAGCCTCGGGATCATCCAGCGGTAATGCCATCACGTCAAAATCACGCTTGCTTTCATTAAAACGGCGCACATAACGCACGGCCCAATCCAGGATAGTCAGGTTGCGAAGGCCCAAAAAGTCAAACTTGACCAGACCAACATCCTCAACATCACCCTTGTCATACTGTGAAACCACACTGGTATCATGACCAGGCTGGCAGTAAAGCGGACAAAAATCGGTTAATTTACCCGGAGCGATCAACACACCGCCCGCGTGCATGCCAATATTGCGTGTCAGACCCTCAAGGGGTTTGGCCAGATCAACCAGCGCCTTTACTTCCTCATCAGTTTCATACCGACGTTTGAACTCGGGCTCCTCAGCCAGGGTTTTTTCAAGGGACCAGGGGTTGGCCGGATTGAAGGGAATAAGTTTGGACAAGCCATCACACAGGGAATAGGGCAACTCAAGTACCCGCCCCACATCACGCACCACCGCCTTGGCACCCAGGGTACCAAAGGTGGCAATCTGGCTAACCGCATCGCGTCCGTATTTATCTTTTACGTATTCGATGACTTTTTCACGGTTATCCTGGCAAAAGTCAATATCAAAGTCGGGCATGGAAACCCGTTCGGGGTTCAGGAACCGTTCGAACAGCAAGTCATAACGTATGGGATCAAGATCGGTAATGCCTAAGGAGTAGGCCACCAGAGAGCCGGCGCCCGAACCACGACCCGGCCCTACGGGAACGCCATTGTTTTTACCCCAATTGATAAAGTCCTGAACAATCAGGAAATAGCCCGGGAAACCCATCTGGATAATTGTTTTACATTCCCACTGAAGGCGTTCGAGATAAGTGGGGTACTGCTTTTCCCTTTCTGCCTCATCAGGATATAACACCGCCATCCGCTTGGCCAGGCCTTCTTCCGCCAACTGAACCAGATAATCATCCAGGGTAATACCATCAGGCGTGGGAAAAATGGGCAATTGCGGTTTACCCAGCACCAGAGTCAGGTTGCATCGCTTGGCAATCTCAACCGCATTTTCAAGTGCCGTGGGAATATCCTGAAACTTGCGTGCCATCTCTTCGGAGCTGGGCATGTACTGCTCTTCGGTAAAACGCCGAACCCGCTTTGGATTTCCCAGCAACTCACCTTCTGCAATACAAACACGCGCCTCATGAACCCGATAGTCTTCTTTCTTCAGAAACTGAATGGGATGGGTGGCCACGACCGGCAAATGACATGCGGCAGCCAGCTTGACCGCCTCCTGTACATAAACCTCATCCGCGTCGAAGCCGGCCCGTTGCAACTCAATATAAAAAGCGTCAGGAAACAATTCAGACCATTGTTTGGCCAAAGCGATGGCCAGTTCCTGATTACCCACCTCAAGCGCCTGACCAATATCCCCCTGACGACCGCCGGAAAGCAGGATCAGGCCCTCTCCCATTTCACGAAGCCATTCTTTCCTGATTTCCGCCCTGCCCTTGTACTGGTTGCTGATCCAGGCCTTGGAAAGCAATTCGCACAAATTATTGTAGCCCTGATGGTTTTTAACCAGCAGCAGGCAGCGAAATGGTTTTTCACGATCCTGTTCATTGGTCAACCAGACATCACAGCCTGCAATCGGTTTGATACCCTTGCCACGAGCGCCTTTATAAAGTTTGACGAAACCGAAAATATTGCATAAATCGGTAACCGCCAGGGCTGGCTGACCGAATTTGACAGCCTGGCCAATCAGGTCATCAAGACGGGCAATGCCATCCACCACCGAAAACTCGGAGTGGGCACGCAAATGGACAAATAATGGAGGGGTGTTTTCTGAAGTCATGGGCAGAATTGTATCAACGAATAATGGTTTCCCACGCCTTTTGCAGGCGCTTGACCGATACGGGCATAGGGGTTCTGAGTTCCTGGGCAAAAAGGGCAACGCGCAACTCTTGCAGCAACCACTGAAAGTCATCAAGACGCTCATCAGGAGCGCCCTTGAGTGTACTTCGCATACGCTGGTAATTCACCAGCAATGGCGCCATCTCGGCCATTATCCGTGCATCCCGTGCAGGATCACTGCGCAACTTGTCTATTCGTGCCGAACAGGCCTTGAGATAGCGCGGATAATGCACCAATTGCGTATACGGATTCTTTTTCAGGAAGTCCTTGCTCATCAAAACACCCAGATTGGCAACAATATCTTCATAAGCCTGTTTGTGCGATTTGATGGACGGAAGTTTTTTCTGCACCCCGGCCCACTCACTCAGGATTGTGCCTGCCAGACGGGCAATTTCCTGGATCAACAGGCCCAGACGCCCTTTGGCATCCTGTTTCCTTTGTTCAAAAGCATTGGCATCCTCAGGCAAGGGACTGGCCAGACAGGCCTGGATCAGGGCACAATCAACAATCTGGTCACGCAACTCTTCCTGTGAGCCCAAGGGCATGTAAATCATACTCATGCGCGTCAAATCGGTAATGTTTTTGCTTAAGAATTTAAGCTGATCTTTCAGGGCAATCCGAAAAAGTCGCAGCAAACCGGCCCGATGCTTCTGACGCGCCGTTTCAGGATCATCAAACACATCCAAATCACAGGACTCACCATTATCCACCAATGCCGGATAACCGATGAATGACTGGTTTTTCTTTTTGATTTCCAACAGTTCAGGCAATTGCCCAAAATTCCATTCGGTAATGTGCTCACTGGCCAGCACCTGGGCAACATCACGATCTTTGCTGGCCAGGCGCTGGAAAGTTTCCTGCGCCTGCATGCCATGCTCGGCCTTGAGCTGGTTCAGATTGCGCCCGGCTGACAACATACGTCCGTGTTCATCGATGACTTTAAAGTTCATGAATAAATGCACCGGCAAGGATTCAAGCTTGAAGTCTTCCTCTTTGACCCGAACCTTGCACTGGTCCCAAATATCTTGCGCAATAGCCGTTGTCAAAGGCATACTGGGGTTAGCCAGCCGCTCAAACCAGCGTTGATGGAAACCCGCCGCATAATCGGGCAGTGGTACGCAGTGACGGCGCAGCTTTTGGGGCAGTGACTTCAGCAACAAAAGCACCTTTTCCTTGAGCATGCCTGGCACCAGCCACTGACAACGTGTACCGTCAATCTGGTTAAGGGCATAAACGGGAATCGTCATGGTCACCCCATCACGAGGTGAACCCGGTTCAAAATGATAATCAAGGGCCAGATCAATGCCATCCCATACCAGCTTTTTGGGAAACACCTCGGTGGTCACGCCTATGGCCTCATGGCGCATCAAGTCATCCCGGTTCAGGATCAGCTCTTGCTGGCTGGCTTCAGGCAAATCTTTATACCAGCTTTCAAGTGTGGCGGTCTGACAGATATGTTCGGGAATGAGTTTGTTGTAAAAAGCGAAAATCAGCTCATCATCCACCAGAATATCGGGCCTGCGCGACTTATGCTCCAGCTTTTCGATTTCACGTATCAAGCGGTTGTTGCGCACAATAAACGGTAATTTTGAGTCAATATCACCCGCCACAAGGGCATCCCGAATGAAAATTTCCCGTGACTCGACTGGCGCTATCCGGCCATAATTCACCTTGCGCCCATGATAAATTTGCAAACCGTACAAACTGGCCCTTTCATTGGCCTGCACTTGCCCCAACTTGGCATTCCAGACCGGGTCGGACCATTGTTTTTTCAGCAAATGGGCGCCAATAGACTCTATCCAGCGAGGATCAATATTGGCAATGCATCTCGCAAACAGCCGCGAAGTTTCAACCAGTTCTGCGGCCATAATCCACTTACCCGCTTTTTTAATCAGCGTCGAACCCGGGTGAATAAAAAAGCGGATTTCACGGGCTCCCTGATAATGCGGTGCCTCATCACCTTTAAAACCCAGATTGCCCAGCAAGCCGGTTAACAAGGCCTTGTGAATTTGTTCGTAAGTGGCATCGCTCTGGTTAAGCCGCCACCCCTGCTCCCGAACCAGGCTGTGCAACTGGGTATGCACATCATGCCATTCACGCAAACGCAAGGGCGACAGAAAAGAAGTCCTGAGCTTTTCCACCAGCTTTCTTTGGGAGGCCTTATTGGCCACTGCATCGTTATACCAGTTCCAGAGCTTCAGGTACGACATGAATTCGGATTTGTCATCCTTGAATTTGGCATGCGCCTGGTCACTGGCCTCCTTCGCATTGAAAGGACGCTCCCGGGGATCCTGAATAGACAATGCTGACGCAATCACCAGCATTTCTGCCAGACACTGGTGTTCTTTGGCGGCCAGAATCATGCGGGCAAGGCGTGGATCCACTGGCAATTTGGCCAGACTACGACCAACCGGTGTCAGTTTATTGGCGTCATCAATCGCCCCCAGTTCCTGCAAAAGATGATAGCCATCGGCGATCGCTTTGCCCGTTGGTTTATCCACAAAGGGAAATTGCTCGATCCCGTCCAGTCGCAAGGCCTTCATGCGCAAAATAACCGAAGCCAGGGATGAACGCAGGATTTCAGGATCGGTAAAAGGTGCTCGCAGCTTGAAATCATCTTCATCGTAAAGCCGGATACAAACGCCTGGCCCGATACGGCCACAACGACCTGCCCGCTGGTTGGCCGATGCCTGGCTAACCGGTTCAATCTGCAACTGTTCAACCTTGTTGCGCCAGGAGTAACGCTTGACCCGGGCCAGACCACTGTCAATCACAAAACGGATACCCGGTACCGTTAAGGAGGTTTCAGCCACGTTGGTAGCCAGAATCACCCTGCGCTGATTGGTACTTGGGTGAAAAATACGTTCCTGGTCGGCCTGAGACATGCGGGCAAACAAAGGCAACACCATGGTACCGGCTGGATGATGCTTGCGCAGGGACTCGGCCGCCTCGCGGATCTCCCTTTCTCCGGGCAGGAAAACCAATATATCACCCGGACCATGTTGCGCACATTCATCCACTGCATCCACAATGCCATCAATCAGGTCTTTTTCTTCATCCCGGTCCAGACGACTGGACTCAGACTGCGTTCCGGCGGATTCCTCGTCATCAAAAAAACGAATGGGACGGTAACGCACCTCAACCGGATACAAGCGCCCCGAGACTTCAATAACGGGCGCCTTCTGCCCGTTTTTGCCGGCAAAGTGCGTGGCAAATCGGTCTGCATCAATCGTGGCAGAGGTAATGATAAGCTTCAGGTCTTTGCGCCGGGGCAACAACTGCTTTAAAAACCCCAGTAAAAAATCAATATTCAGACTGCGCTCGTGCGCTTCATCGATAATAATCGTATCGTAGCGCCTGAGCAGGGGATCACGCTGTGACTCAGCCAGCAAAATACCATCAGTCATCAGCTTGATGGCGGCACCGGGACCTGTTTTATCGCTAAAGCGAATCTGGTACCCCACCCATTCACCCATAGGCGTATTCAATTCCTGGGCAATACGTTTGGCCACAGACGTGGCGGCCAGCCGGCGTGGCTGGGTATGGCCAATCATACCTTTAAGGCCCCGCCCCAGCTCAAGACAGATTTTTGGCAACTGGGTTGTTTTGCCCGAACCGGTTTCACCGCATACAATAATTACCTGATGGGCCTGAAGCGCCCTGGCGATTTCCGCCCTTTTCGCACTGACAGGCAAGTCTTCAGGGTAAGAGATGGAAGGAGGCAATCGCTCGGGCACGGCTT
This sequence comes from Advenella alkanexedens, assembly GCF_019132845.1. Classification (GTDB taxonomy): domain Bacteria; phylum Pseudomonadota; class Gammaproteobacteria; order Burkholderiales; family Burkholderiaceae_B; genus Advenella; species Advenella alkanexedens. The sequence continues at coordinate 15,702 of NZ_JAHSPR010000004.1, forward strand.
CATTTGACATTTGTTTTGTGCCACTGTGATTTGAAACAACATTTTTATGCATAAATAATCTATCTTTAAGTCTATCCGACATTATAATTTTGCCTTGACTTTTTAATCTCAAAGTCTGGCCATTTTTTCATTTTTAGCCATACAGGATTGTAACTGAACACCATGAGCACCCACGAACCCGAAACCTATTCCGCCCTAGATGCACCTGAATATGCCCCGGCACAGTTTGTCCGATGGTTTCGGGAGGTGGCTCCATACGTACATACCCTGCGCGGAAAAACATTTGTTGTGGGTTTTGGTGGCGATCTGGTACAGGCTGGTGCCCTGAATGCATTGATTCAGGATCTGTCCTTACTGACAGCCCTGGGCGTTCACCTGATATTAGTGCATGGATCACGTCCCCAGGTCAATGAACAATTGCGCCTTAAAGGTTTTAGCTATCAATTTGGACGGGGCATTGAACCGACCAGTCCGGAGGCCCTGGAGTGCGCCAAGGAAGCGGCCGGTGAAATCCGTCTGGATATTGAAGCCGCTTTCAGCCAGGGCTTGCCCAATACCCCCATGTCCAACGCACACATCCATATCATTTCAGGCAACTTTGTAACCGCCCAGCCGGTAGGTGTCATTGACGGGGTCGATTACAAGCATTCGGGCAAGGTTCGCAAGTTTGACCTTGATGCGATGAAAAAAATCATCTCTCATGGTGCTGTGCTGCTCATGTCCCCGATTGGATTTTCCCCAACCGGAGAGGCTTTCAACCTGGCCATGGAAGAGCTGGCCACCAGCACAGCCATTGCGCTGAGTGCAGACAAGCTGATTTTCATGACCAGGAACAGCATGCTCAAAGATCTGAATGATAATGTCATTACGGAAATTGCCCGGGAAGATGCCGATAATCTGATCCGGCAAGGCCACCTTGATGAAGACACCGCCACTTTCCTGCAACATGCCTCCAATGCCGTCAAGCGTGGTGTCAAACGGGCCCACCTGATTCCCTACGAACTGGATGGCAGCATCCTGCTTGAATACTTCACCCACGATGGTGTGGGCACCATGGTGGTGGAAGACACACTGGATGACCTGCGTCCAGCCACGATAGACGATATTGGCGCAATTGTCAGCCTGATTGAGCCCCTGGAAGCCGATGGCACGCTGGTTCCTCGAGGTCGTAACGTGATTGAGCGTGATGTGGAGAAATTCACGGTCCTGGAGCACGATGGCATCATTTATGGCTGTGTTTCGTTAATTCCTTATCCTGAATCAAAAATGGCTGAAATGGCCTGCCTGATTGTCAACCCTGACTGGCAAGGCAGCGGTGAGGGTGAAATACTGCTAAGACACGCGGAAAACAAGGCGCGTGCGCTCGGTGTCAAGCGTCTGTTCGTGCTCACCACCCGCACTTCACACTGGTTTGTCAAACGAGGCTTTGTTCAGGGAACCCTCAGTGATTTGCCCGCTGAAAAGCAAATGAATTACAATCGATCCAGGAACAGTCTAATTTTTATCAAGAAACTTTAATGAGGTAGCAATATGGCACGTCTTGTTCAATGTGTAAAACTTAAAAAAGAAGCTGAAGGCCTGGACTACCCTCCATACCCTGGCGATCTGGGCGTTAAAATCTGGCAATCCATTTCCAAGGAAGCCTGGATAGCCTGGACGGAAATCCAAACCCGTATCGTGAATGAGAACCGCCTTAACCTGGCGGATGCACGTGCCCGCAAATATCTGCAACAGCAAATGGAAAGCTATCTGTTTGAAGATGCCAATATCGAAGCCCAGGGTTACGTTCCTCCATCAAACTAACCCCACCGGCAATAAACCTTCAGCATAACCAAAAACAGCCTCGGATGAGGCTGTTTTTTTATTACGTACGGTAAGACAGGCTTTATTTTCCGCTGGTGTCAGGCGCTTCGGTTGTCTCTGCCAGTTTGGCTTCCTTGAGAGCCTCTACCGCTTCTTTACCACCACGTGCCTGTAATTCAACATTCTTGACACCAGTGTGGCGCACATCTTCGCCCTGAACCATATAAATCACCCGCTCCGCCATGTTTTTCGCATGATCGCCAATACGTTCAAGCGCACGGGCGATAAACAGCAGATCAATACTGCCTGAAATCGTACGTGGATCCTCAATCATGTAGCTGATCAATTCACGCAACACGCCCTTCCACTCTTTATCGACCAGCTTGTCACTGCGCACCACTTCAGCGGCCAGAATGGGATCTCTGCGGGCAAAGGCATCAAGCGAACGGTTTAACATGGAGATAACACTTGCCGCCATGTGGCGCAATTCAATCACAGGTTCATAGCGCGGATTGTTTTCGTGAAGACGTCGCGCCATTTTAGCCATTTTTTCAGCCTCATCACCGGAGCGCTCCATATCTGTCAGCATTTTTGAAACTGACATCAGCAAACGCAAGTCGACTGCGGTTGGCTGGTTCAGTGCCATCACCTGGGTAATGGAAGAGTCAATATCAACCTCAAGCTGGTTGACTTCCTTCTCACGCTCGAAAATGCGTTCCATAACGACAGTATTGCCGGTTGTCAAAACATCAATGCCATCGGCAATCATGGACTCTACCAATCCGCCCATTCGTAAAAAGCGTGAACGAATGTCTTCGAGGTCTGCCTCAAAACGTTTATTTGTATGTTCAACCATACCTGCACCTGTTTAAAAATAAATGAATCATTTTAAGAAAGTTTAATGACATGAATATGACATTAAACCTTCATTGTCCTGAGCCCCTGCTGGGTGGCAATCAAGGCAACGCTGGCAGGAGCAATGGCAAATAAGCCACATGTTACAACACCTGGAACGTTATTCATAATCGCCTCCATCTGAGCAGCATCATCAAGACTGAAACCGGCCACATCCAGAATCGGGTTGCCATTATCGGTAATAAAACCCTCACGCAAGACAGGATCACCACCTAATGTCCGCATTTTTCTGGCAACCGCATTCACCGCCATGGGAATAACTTCAAGAGGAATGGCAAATTTCCCAAGCCTTTCCACCACTTTAGACTCATCAGCAATACAAATAAAGCGCTCGGCCACTGAAGCCACAATTTTTTCCCGGGTCAGGGCGCCACCGCCCCCCTTGATCATTTGCAGACGCGCATTGATTTCATCGGCACCATCCACATAAACCGGCATGCCCTGCACCTCATTGAGATCCAGCACGGGAATGCCCAAGCCAGCCAGGCGCTGTGCGCTTCGTTCGGAACTGGCTGCCGCTGCCATGAACTGATCCTTGAAGCCTGCCAGGTGATCAATAAACAAATCGGCGGTTGAACCGGTACCTACCCCAACAACGACGCCAGACCCCAGAAATGGCTGGATATACTCAACCGCTGCCTTGGCCACCTGCTGTTTCAACTCATTTTGACTTAACATATTCTTCACCCTTTACTTAAACTGCAGCGCATAATTTTTTTCAGAAAAACCCAGAAACACCTGGCCATCTTGCGTCACCGCTATCGGTCGCTTGATGACAGAAGGAAACCCGGCAGCGATGGCCAGCCATTGTTCATCCGATTCAGGCGTTTTTCTGTCGGCCGGCAAATTGCGCCAGGTCATGGAAGCACGATTGATGAGTTTTTCCCAGCCACCCACCAAGGGCGCCCATTGCCGCAACGTGTCGGCATCAATGGGATTGGCACGATAATCAATAAACTCAACCTCGTATTCATGGGCCTGCAGCCACTTAATGGCTTTCGTGCAGGTGCTACAGTTTTTAAGACCGTATATCGATATTGTTTTCATTTTTGTTGGTTCCTGCTTGAAGGCGGTTGGCAACAATAACAAACACGCCTACCAAAACAATAAATAAAGTGGCCAAGGCATTCACCTCTGGCTTGATACCCAGCCGGACACGAGAAAACACTTCGATGGGCAAAGTTGTAAAGCCAGGTCCATTCAGGAACGAGGCAATCACCACATCATCGAGTGACAGCGTAAACGCCAGCAGCCAGGCAGCCACCAGGGCCGGGGCAATCAGTGGCAGGGTAATGGAAAAAAACACCTTCAGAGGTGTAGCCCCCAAATCCAGCGCCGCCTCTTCAAGGGAACGGTCAAGTTCACGCACCCGGGAAGCAATAACCACCGACACATAGGCCACACACAGGGTAACATGTCCCAGCCAAATGGTAAAAATACCGTTACCGGCCGGAAACCCGGTGATATTCCTGACTTCAACAATCATGAGCAAAAGGGAAATACCCAAAATCACATCGGGAATGACCAAAGGTGCATTCAACATGCCGATATAAAGCCCTATGCCCTTGAAATGCCCCTTGCGTACCAGCACATACCCGGCCCAGGTACCAATGAATACAGCGGCCGTAGCCGTCAGGATGGCAATTTTAAGGGACAGCCAGGCAGCATTTAGCAAGGCCTGATCTTCGAACAGACTTTTATACCAGCGCAGGGAAAAGCCCGACCAGGACGAGGCCAACGCAGAGTCATTGAAAGAAAAAACAATCAGACTAAGAATCGGAATGTATAAAAACAGAAAACCGATCCCCAGAAAAAACCATTTGAAGAAAACACTTTGCTTTGTCATGACTTCCTCATTGGGACTCGGTTTGTTTGGACTGGTTGTACTGGAATATCGCCAGGGGCACCAGCAACAGCAAAATCATGGCAATGGCAACGGCTGCGGCAACCGGCCAGTTTGCATCGGTAAAATACTGATCCCACATGACACGTCCGATCATATAGGTATTGGTTCCTCCCAACAGTTCAGGAATCACGTACTCTCCTACCGAAGGAATGAACACCAGCATCGCACCGGCAATGACACCGGGCTTGGACAGGGGCAATGTGACTTTCAGAAAAGCCTGCCATGGCCTGGCACCCAAATCATAGGCGGCATCCAGCAAGCGCTGGTCGAGTTTGATCAGGTTGGTATACAAAGGCAGGATAAAAAATGGCAGATAAGAATAGACCAGACCAATATAAACGGCCATATCGGTTCGATAGATTTCCAGCGGGGTATCGATTACGCCCGTCCACAGCAGGAAATTGTTCAGCAACCCCTCATTGCGCAAAATACCGACCCAGGCATATACCCGCAGCAGCAATGATGTCCAGAATGGCAAAATCACCGCCAGCATCAGCAAATTGCGCACTTTAGGAGATGAACGTGCAATGTGATAGGCCATTGGATAACCAATCAAAATGCAACATATCGTGGTAACGGCAGCCATTTTCAGGGAGTTAAGATAAGCCCCCACAAAAATACTGTCGGTGAGCAGCAGAATATAACCTTCCAAATGGAAAGCCAGCCTGACCACCCCATCCTTGATGTCAATTAATGAAGAATACGGTGGAATGCCAAATGTGGACTCGGCAAAACTGATCTTCAGGACAATGAAAAAAGGCACCAGCAGGCAAATCACCAGCCACAGATAAGGCGGCAAGATGGCTAGCACGTTTTGTGACGGCAGGAATCTTTTCAGTAATGCGATCTTCATGATGGCAATACCGTACCGCTGTCGGGTCCCCAGGTAATGTAGACCTCGTCATCTATCCCTGGCGCATCCTCCTGGGTAAGCTTGATACTGGGTACACTGGCTTCAATAATCTTTCCGGAATCCAGACGAATCTGATAAAGGGCATAACTGCCCATCCAGGCCAGGTGAGTAACCATGCCATGCCCCACATTGGTTTCATCCTCGGGCTGGTCACGCAACACCCGAATCTGCTCGGGTCGAATGGAAACAAAGATTTCCATACCCAAGGGTTCGCTAACACCGTGATTCACGTACATGGGTCGCATCAATTCATCGCTTTCAATGAGGACGTGATCGGGCTCATCCACCACGATCCGGCCTGTAAAGATATTGGTGGAACCAATAAAGCTGGCCACAAACTGCGAATTGGGGAAGGTATACACATCATGGGGGGTACCACACTGCACGATTTGCCCGTCGGTCATGACGGCCAGACGATTGGCCATCGTCATGGCTTCTTCCTGATCATGGGTCACCATAATGCAGGTTACGCCCACCTGATCAAGGATTTTCACCAATTCGATCTGGGTTTTCTGGCGGATTTGCTTGTCCAGTGCCGACATGGGTTCGTCGAGCAACAGCAATTTGGGCCGCTTGACCAGACTGCGCGCCAAAGCAACCCTTTGCTGCTGTCCACCGGAAAGCTGACCGGGCTTGCGTCTTGAATAAGCCGCCATTTGCACCAGATCAAGCGCGGCAAAAACCCGATCATGAATTTCATTGCGCGCAATACCTTCCTGCTTCAGGCCAAACGCCACATTATCTTCAACCGTCATATGGGGAAACAGCGCATACGACTGAAACATCATGTTGACGGGACGTTTATAGGGTGCGATACCGGCAATATCCACCCCATCGAGCAGGATTTGCCCAGAGGTGGGCTGTTCAAACCCGGCAAGCATCCTTAACAAGGTAGACTTGCCACAACCGGAACTGCCCAGCAGGGCAAATATTTCATTACGACGCACGGACAGGTTCACCGACTTCACGGCAACGGTATCACCAAAAATCTTGACAACATCAACCAGTTTGACGAACTCGTCGATGTTGTCTACCGGCGCAGGATGGCGCACTTCTGACATGATTATTTACCTGATTTAAGCTCAGCCCACAAGCGCGTTTGCAAACGGGCGATATTCATGGGTTGGGCCTTGATGACAAAAAGAGTTTTAGCCACTTCTTCCTCAGGATAAATCATGGGATTGGAAGCAATATCCGGATTCACGAAATTCCGGGCCTCTTTATTGGCATTGGGATAAAACATGACATTGGTAATGGCTGCATGCACCTCGGGCGTTTCAATGTAATTAATGAATTCCATGGCATTTTCAGGATGTGGTGCATCTTTGGGAATGGCCATGGTGTCAAACCATGCCGGTGCCCCGCCCTGTGGGATGAAATAATCAATATTGAATGATTTACCCGCCTCTTTGGCACGACTGGCCGCAATCATGACGTCACCAGAAAAACCATACACCATGCACAGATCACCGGAAGCCAGTTCATCGATAAACCCGGACGAGCTGAACTGACGGATATAAGGACGGATTTTTTTCAGGACCTCAAGCGCCTCACGGTAATCTTCGGGCTTGCTGCTGTTGGGGTCTTTACCCATGTAATGCAACACGGCAGGAAATACCTGAGCCGCTTCATCGAGCATGGAAATACCGCAAGACTGGAACTTTTGTGCAATCTCGGGCTTGAACAGGTTATCCCAATTGGCCAGATCGGCATCCTCACCCAGAATTTCCTTGGCCTTGGTCACGTTGTAACCCAGGCCATTGGTACCGTAACCCCAGGGCACCAGATATTCATTGCCCGGATCAACCTGGGCGACCAGATCCATAATGGCCGGATCAAGGTTTTTCAGATTGGGGATTTTGGACTTATCCAGTTTCTGGAACAGACCACCTTCAATTTGCCGTGCCGCATAGTGGGTTGAGGGCACGACCACGTCGTAGCCCGAATTGCCGGTTAACAGTTTTGCCTGCAAAATATCATTGGTATCATAAGTATCGTAACGTACCTTGATACCCGTTTGTTTTTCAAAACCCGGAATCGTGTCAGGAGCCGTGTACTCGGCCCAGTTGTAAACGTTCAGCACTTTTTCCTCTTCTGCCAGGGCAACACCTGAAACAGAAACAGTCAATGCAGCAACGGCCAATTTACGAACGAATTGCATTTTCATATCGTACTCGACTCCTAAACAGTGTAAAAAAAAAAGAGAATCATAAATCATTTAAAAAGAAAATGATTTTTTTTATTGGTTTTTTATGTAAAACCGGCGCAAGTGTTCCCAAAATACCAAACCTGGCTGCCGCAACACTTTTTCAAGGGAACGTTTCAGACGATTCAGGTTATCGTCACATAATGAAGCGGTCATGACAAGCTGCCGTCCCTTGTCAAAATCAATTAACCATGCTTTGTTATTACCATCCACCAAAATATTGAACGCATTGAGATCGGCATGCCACACGTTGGCCTGATGCATAAGATAAATACTGTCCGCACAGGCTCTGGCCAGTTCACTAAAATCAGCACTTGCCGGCATATCTTTCAAGACACTGGCCAGGGGCCGGGTATCGGGCAACGTTTCAGTAATTAATGCAGCCTGGTAAAAACAACAAAAACGGGTATAGCCGGCAGCAACCACCCTGGGCACCGGCAAACCCCGGGCATGCATGAATTGCAAAAGCCTGAACTCGGCAAATGAACGGGTATTTTCCGCCCCGCTCCAGACATAATGCGACTTGTTCAGACGAGCCACCAGCCCACCGCGCCGATACTTGCGCAACACCCCGTTTCCCCAGCGGTCATGCACAAACCAGGCCGCATTGCGTCCCCCTGCACTGACCGGCCGGGCACGGTCCGCATAAAAACCGGGGTCAAACACACGCATGTCGGGTTCAATGGCAAATGCGGCATCATAAAGCATCCCGCTTTTGCCAACGTTAACCCGGACCGCTTGCCCTGACGTTTCAGTCATCCCGGTTTCTCATCCAGTCTGCCACACCATAAAAAGACTGCAACATGCGATCCATGATGGGTTCCGGAATGTTTTGGTCCATCATTGCCCTGCCCATACAAATCACCCACTGGTCACGTTCAACCGAACCGATGGAAAAAGGCATATGCCGGGCTTTAAGACGTGGATGCCCAAATTGTGAAATATAACGGTCGGGCCCGCCCAGATAACCGCTCAGGAACAAAAACAGCTTTTCCCGGGCATTATCCAGAGACTCACCGTGCGTTTGCCGCAGTTCCTTGAAATCGGGTTCAAGGTCCATCAAGTCATAAAACCGCTCAACCAACTCTTTAAGACCTTGCTCACCGCCAATCTGATCATAAAAACTAACCGTACGATCCAGTGGCTCAACCATGGGTTGCACACGTATCATTTAATCCATACTCCGTAAAACCTGCAAAGGAGGCGTTGTTTTAACACCCTTCAAGGCCATTTTACCCCCTAATGATGAAGCAGCAACCCCAACCAGCACACCAACCAGCCATGGCCAGTAATTCAGACTGATGGTAAAGTCAAAAACGTAGTAGGCCAGCAGGCCGGCAATCAAAACAGCGGCCGTAGCTGCCAACAAGCCGGCAAACAAACCAATAATCAACAATTCGAGACGCTGTGCCTGATCCAGCTGTCCCGATGTCGCCCCCAGCGAACGCAATACCGCTGCTTCATAAATGCGCTCATCGTAAGTCGATAAAAAAGCGGCAATCAACACGACCACGCCTGCCAGAAAAGTGAAGATGAACAATAATTGTACGGCCAGGCTTACCTGTGAAAGCACCGATTCAAGTTGAGTCAATATACCGGAAACATCAAACACCGTAATGTTGGGAAACTGGCTCACCAGTTCCTGTGTAAACAGCGGCAAGTCTTCAGGCAAATAAAAGGAGGTAATCCAGGTGGCGGGCTTGCCCTCAAGCAATGAGGCGGACAGAATCGCAAAGAAATTAACCTGCATTGAATCCCATTTGACCGTTCTGAGGCTGGTGATTTTGGCTTCCACCAATTGCCCGGCCACATCAAAGGCCAGGCGGTCATTTAATTTAAGCCCCAGGGTGTCAGCCAGTTCCTGCTCAAACGATACTTCAGGCATTGCCTGATTCAGCCACTTTCCCTGGGTGATGGTATTGCTTTGTGGCAGCCCGTCAAGGTAAGACAGGTTGAATTCGCGCTGCACCAACCGACGGGCTCTTTCTTCGGTGTAATCAGCCGGTGAGATTTCCTGGCCGTTGATTTGCACCAGGCGTCCTCGTACCATGGGCTCCAGCGATGGCTTGGCCAACCCCCTGCTTTCAAAAAACGCCTGCACCGGCTGGCGCTGGTCTTCCTGAATGTTAATCAAAAAACGGTTGGGTGCGTTATCGGGCAAGGTGTTACGCCAGCCATCAAGCAAATCAGTCCGGATCAGGCCAAGCAAAAGAATAATCATCAGCCCCAGCGCCAGCGAACATATCTGCACAATCGTCATTTGTTTGCGGCTTACCATACCGGCCAGCGCAAAACGCAAGACCGGTTTGTGCATCAGGCGCTTGCGCAGCGCCCCCACCAGCAAAACCAGCCCCCAAGAAAACAGGCCAAAAGCCCCCAAAGCCAGCAAGAAACCGACCCCGACGATCAGAGCCAGCACAAAACTTTTGGCAAACCACCAAAGCAGGGCCAGAAACACCACACCGCCCAACAGGTAAGCACCTGTTTTACCCGCTGACAACAATTGCAAATCCTGACGAAGCACTTTAAGCGGAGGCACCCTGCTTAGCTGCAATAACGGTGGCACAGAAAAACCAATGAGCAGGGCAACCCCCACAATGGCCGCCTGGAAAGCCGGCAACAAAGTGGCTGCTGGCAACTCGGTTTGCAACAGAGGCATCAGAAAGTAAAGCAGGAAGTAATGAAACAAATACCCCAGAGCACTGCCTGCCAGGGCGGCAAACACGGCCACCAGCAAAAACTCCAGCAGCAGAATTTGCCTTACCTGGCGACCTGTGGCGCCAATGGTCCTCATGACAGCCACCCCATCCTGGTGTCGCCGGGTAAAGCGGCGCGACCCCAGGGCAATGGCCACGCAGGCAATCAAGACCGTTAACAGGGCCACCAGAGCAAAAAACTGCTGGGCCCTGTCCAGGGACTGTCGCACCTCGGGTCGTACGGATTCGGTGCCTCGTATTTGCTGCCCCTTGGCAATCACCGTTTCCAGCCATTGACGATAATTGGCCACGACATTGCCATCACCCGCCACCAGCAATGCATATTTGATCCGGCTGCCCGGTGCAATCAGACCGGTTGCCGCCAGGTCGTCGGCATTCAACATAAGCCTTGGGGCAATGTTTACAAACTGCAAGCCCTTATCGGGCTCACTCTCGATGATTTTCTCAACCCTGAACGTTTTATTGCCCAGTTGCACCGTCTGTCCGGGCAATACGTCAAGCTGCAGCAATAATTGCGCATCAGCCCAAACGGTTCCGGGTTCAGGCGCCTGGCGCACGCTTTCAATGGACGATTCGTGTCCCACCTTCAGTTTCAGGGTTCCCCGCAAAGGATAGGCGTCGCTCACGGCCTTGACAGAAGCCAGCCGGGTTTGATCAGCAGCGCTCACCATAGAAGGAAATTGCCAGGTTTGTGCCACTGACAAGCCATCTTTCCGGGCGCGCTCAAGCAAGTCTTGCTGAACCGGCTCATCGGATTCCAGCAACAGGTCTGCGGCCAGCATTTGTCCTGTGTCCCGTTCCAGGGCCCGTGACACCCTGTCAGACAGGAAACCCACGCTACTGACGGCAACAATGGCAATAATCAGTGCAAGAAACAAAAGCTTGAGCTCACCGGATTTCCAGTCACGCTTGAAGGACACCCAGGCAAGTCGCCCGTTTAACATTCTTTTCATTGCCAATTTTCCCAATCGTTTATTTTGTCATCAACAATGCCACGGTGAAAAAGAGTACCAGAGAGAAAATTCTTTTCAGGTGCACTTCAGGCAGGCGGTACGCCAGCTTTACCCCATATTTCACCACGAACATGCCACCGATCGCCATACTTGACCCTATGACCCAGTCGGTATTGCCCCCCCAGGCATAGGTGCCCAACGCCACACAACTGCCCGGCACAATCATGGCCAAGGCCATGCCCTGTGCCGCTGTTTGCCTGAAACCATAATACATGGTCATGACCGGTACGATAATCAAAGAACCCCCCACCCCAAAAATACCACCAATCAGGCCCGAACCCAGCCCCAGCCAGACAGAAGTGGAAAGCTTCAGTTTGGTGGCAGCCCCTGCCTGATGGGTTGAATGCTTTTTGCTTTTCCCCGGCAGAGTCTGCCACACGTACAGCAACGCAATCAGGGCAAGAAAAATGGCAAACAAACGACTCAACAGAACGGGATCAATATCCTGGGCCAGGATGGCCGCCAGATTGGTCGCGATCATATTCACCACCACGGCAATACTCACGCTTTTGAAATCGATTCTGTTGCTTTGATGATAACTTCTGATCGATAGCAGCACATTGCTGACAATCATGACCAGCGCTGTTCCCTGGGCCAGTTGCTGGGGCATATCAAACAGAAGCACCAGCATGGGAATGGCGATCAACCCTCCCCCGATGCCCACCATGGCCCCCACAAAACCAATGCTGGCCCCCAACAGCAAATACAAGGGAATACTCGCCAACCAATCCACCCGTGACTCCTTTTTCCGGTTTTATTTTATAAACTGCAACACTTCATCAAGACGGGAAACCGGCCAGATTTCCAGCCCCTCAATTGCCTGCCTGGGTGCATTATGTTTGGGTATTAGCGCAATACTGAAGCCCAGTTTGGCGGCTTCCCTGAGACGTTCCTGCCCACGGGTGGCGGGACGAATCTCACCAGCCAAGCCCACCTCACCAAAAACCAGCAAGCCTTGTGGCAAAGGCTTGTTTCTTAGTGAGGAAATAATCGCCAGCAACACGGCCAGATCAGAGGCCGTTTCGGTAATCCTTACCCCGCCCACCGCATTGACAAAAACGTCCTGGTCAAACGTGGCCACCTGGGCATGCCGGTTAAGCACCGCCAATAACATGGCCAGTCTGCCGCCATCAAGCCCCAGCGACAAACGACGTGGATTGGGTACATGGGCGGTATCCACCAGCGCCTGTATTTCCACCAGCAAGGGACGGCTTCCCTCTTGCGTGGCCATCACACACGTGCCAGGCACATTGGAAGCATGCTGGGAAAGGAACAGTGCCGAAGGATTATTGACACCTTTGAGCCCTTTATCGGTCATGGCGAATACGCCCAATTCATTGACGGCTCCAAACCGGTTCTTGAAAGCCCGAATCAGCCGATAGGAAGAATGGTGTTCACCCTCAAAATACAAAACCGTATCAACAATGTGTTCCAGTACCCGGGGGCCTGCCAGCGTACCATCCTTGGTGACGTGCCCGATCATGATAATGGACACGCCGGTTTGCTTGGCCAGACGGGTAAGCTGTGCGGCACATTCACGTACCTGCGATACTGAACCGGGCGCAGCACTCAAGGCCCCTGAAAACAGGGTTTGAATGGAGTCAATCACGGCCACCTGGGGCTTTTCTTCCTGCAGGGCCCGCTGAATGGTTTCCAGCTGGATTTCAGCCAGCAACTTGACATTGCTGGCATCAAGATCCAGCCGTTGCGCCCTTAACGCCACCTGTTCCGCGGACTCTTCACCGGTTACGTACAACACTGAAACAGCCCGGGACAGCATGGCCAGTGCCTGCAACAAGAGCGTGGATTTGCCGATTCCGGGATCTCCGCCAATCAGAACCACCGAGCCCGGCACCAGCCCGCCACCCAACACCCGGTCAAACTCTGCCAGCCCTGTGGGCTGCCGGGGTGTTTCCCGTACTTCGATGTCAGACAGCATCCGCACCGGTGCAGATGAAGCCAGATGGGAAAACCGGTTGGCGACCGCCGCAGATACAGGCTGCTCAATAGTTTCCTGCAAGGTATTCCAGGCACCACAGTGCGTACACTTGCCCTGCCATTTACTGCTGATGCCACCGCATTCCTGGCAGACATACACTGTTTTTGCTTTTGCCATGAATTTGGCCTTTTCCTTTTATGATTTACATTACCGCCTGTTTGAAACAGATAAGCCCTGGCAACGGCCAGGTTTTAACGTTACAGGCTTTTTCCCCCATCAATTTGCAATACCTGACCGGTAATAAAGGCGGCATCAGGAGACAACAGAAACTGCACCGCTGCGGCAATTTCCTCGGGGCGTGCCAAACGTTTAAGCGGAATTTCTGCCAGCAATTTTTTTTCTTTTTCACTACCTACCGGGTAACTTTCACGCAACAGCTGCGTTTCTACCGGACCAGGTGAAATGGCATTGACCGTAATGCCATAATCGGCCAATTCCAGGGCCCATGTTTTGGTACAGCCCACCAGGGCCGATTTGGCCGCGGAATAACTGGTTTTACCCGCAGAACCTTGACTGGCAATACTGGCAATATTGATAATCCGTCCTTCCTGACGTTGTTTCATGACATCAGAAAAAGCCTGCACCACCTGAACCGCCGAACGAACATTAAGATCATAAACCTGGTAAAACGAAGCCAATGAAATCTCTCCCATCGCTTCAGGCTGAACAACACCCACATTATTGACAATGGCATCAACAGGATATTTTTCACGGATCATGCGCAAGACGTCTTCGGTCTGGCCGGCATCACTCAAGTCACATTGATACAAAAAACCCGGAAAATCGATTTCATCCACATGGCGGGCCAGACCAATGACATGGGCTCCAGCATCACTCAGGCGTCTTGAAATTGCCCAGCCAATACCTTTGGTTGCCCCAGTTACCAGGACACATTTGTTCTTCATCCGGTTTTCCTTATATTCACATTCCGGTCTATTTTACTAGATTCGGACGCATTCTATTCTTCCAGTTCAACAGGCACTCGTTTTGCCAGCGCACACATGAGCTCATAGGAAATAGTGCCCGCATGACTGGCCACTTCATCAATGTGCGGGCCATCTTGCCCCCATAAATTGACCCAATCGCCTTCCCGTGCACCGGGAACAGGATCAAGGTCTACCGTCAGCATGTCCATGGAGACACGGCCGATAATTCTTGTACGCACCCCATTGACCATTACCGGTGTACCCGTTGGAGCATGCCGTGGATAGCCATCGGCATAGCCACAGGCTACCACACCCACACGGGTATTTTGGGTGGTTGTAAATGTGGCGCCATACCCGACTGACTCACCCTTTTCCAGGTGCTGCACTGAAAGCAGTTTTGCCTTTAAGGACATGGCCGGACGCAAGCCGAATGCCGTCGCGGTTTCTGTGGGCGTATCAAAAGGAGATGCGCCATAAAGGCAAATACCCGGCCTGACCCAGTTTTCCCTCTCATTGAGAGCAAGAGACGGATAGCGCAACGTAGCAGCAGAATTGCACATGCTAAGCGCCCCGGGCAAGCCATCAATGGCCTGCTTCATAAGTCGGGCAGGTTCATCGGTGGCTCCTGGCTGGCCATCGGCACTTGCAAAATGCGACATAAAACCAATCTTGCCGACCCTGCCCTGCTTTTGCAAAGCCAGTAAATCCTGAAAGCGGGCGGCACAATCAGCGGGACGGAATCCCAAACGGTTCATGCCCGTATTAAGTTTGAGGAAAACATCAATAGGCTTGCCTGCCGGCATTTTCTCCAGCATTTTAATTTGCGCAATATGATGAATACTGGTCGTGATATGGTTTTCCTGCAAATACGGCAAATCCGCCTGTTCAAAAAAACCTTCAAGCATTAATATTTTTTTGTACCAACCCTGTTCGCGGCAACGAACGGCATCATTCAAGTCAATCATCGCCAGGCCATCAGCCAGTCCGAACCCCTTAATGCCATTTTCAAGCCCGTGCCCATATGCATTTGCCTTGATAACCGCCCAAATGAAAGGTGGCCCGAACAACTTTCCGGTTGTTTCCTGACAGCCCTTGCGGGCCACCTGCAGATGATTGCGAACAACCTGCAAATTATGTGAAAGTGCCGGCAAAGATATGGTTGCACGGATGGGACGAGGCATTTGCATTACTCCAGTTTAAAAATACAGCACCCAGCCCCAAATTATAATCACTCCTGCCACTTATAATCACCCCGATGCAATTATTTTACGAGTCCCTGAATGTCTGTTGACCATTATGAAAACTTTCCGGTTGCCTCTGCCCTGATCCCGGCAGCATTAAGACCCGCCATCCATGCGGTTTACGCGTTTGCACGCAGTGCCGATGATATTGCCGATGAAGGTGATTTGAATCCGGCCGCTCGACTGGAAAAACTTCAAGCCTACAGGACTGCGTTACGAAAAATACAACAATCTGGCAACCCGGATGATTTTGGTTCAAGCGAATTAAATCAGGTGTTTATTCCCCTCGCGACCATTATCCGGCAATATCATTTGCCCATATCCGCCTTCCAGGATTTACTCACTGCCTTCGAATCGGATGTCCGTTTCATGCCATTTGCCAATCAGCAGGCGCTGCTTGAGTACTGCCGGTTTTCTGCCAATCCCGTAGGACTGTTAATGCTGCATATTTACCAGGCAGTCAGCGAAGAGAATATTGTCTTTTCCAATCAAATCTGCACGGCGCTGCAATTGGTTAATTTCTGGCAGGATATTGCCATTGACCTGAATAAAAACCGGGTTTATTTGCCCCAGGACAGCCTGCATCAACACAACATCACTGTACAAAACCAGGCATCTGAAAAGATAACCCCTGAGTGGATCGGATTAATGCGGGAACAAATCGCATTTACCCGTACAATGATGCTTGCCGGTGCGCCACTTGTCAAAAACCTGCGCGGACGCCTGGCCTGGGAAATGCGCATGATTATTCAGGGTGGATTGCGCATTCTGGAAAAAATCGAAAACGTCAACTATGATGTTTTCAACCAGCGACCCGTATTGAAAAAACCTGATTGGGCCATTATTTCATGGCGTGCTTTAACTCATTTTTAACATCATGACTCCAGACGAATACTGCCAGGATAAAACCAACAAAAGCGGATCCAGTTTTTATTACGCTTTCCTGTATCTGCAACCTGAACCCAGACGCGCCATAACCGCCATCTACGCCTTCTGTCGGGAAGTTGATGATATCGTTGATGAGTGTTCAGATCCCTCATTGGCCCGGGTCAAACTGGGCTGGTGGCGCAATGAGATTGCCAATCTTTATAAACAAAAACCCGAGCATCCCGTGACTAAAGCCCTGGCGCCTCATATCGAGCCTTTCAAGCTGCCACAGGAAAACTTTCTGGCCATTATTGATGGCATGGAAATGGACCTTGACCAAAGCCGCTATCTGGACTGGGCAGGCCTGAAAAAATATTGCTGGCACGCCGCCAGTGTCGTGGGACTGTTATCGGCCCGGGTTTTTGGTTTTCACAATCCCCAAACCCTGCAATATGCGGAAAAATTGGGCCTGGCCTTGCAAATGACCAATATTATCCGTGATATCGGCGATGATGCCCGTCGTGGACGTATTTATCTGCCCATTGAAGACTTGCAGGCTTTTAACGTCAAAGCCGCCGACATTCTTAACAGCAATTACAACGACAACTTCAAAAAACTGATGGCCTTTGAAGCCAATCGTGCCCGCCAGCTTTATAAAGAAGCCTTCAGCCTGTTACCGGAAGAAGACCGCCGCGCTCAACGTCCAGGTATTATGATGGCCGCCATTTACCATGCCTTGTTAAAAGAACTCGAGCATGAGCAATGGAACATTCTGGACCAGCGTATCAGCCTGACACCCATCCGGAAATTTTTCATTGCCTGGAAAATCTGGATCAATGGCGGCAAAATATTTACCCGTGACATGCGTAATGCCACCCCTTGATACCCCCAATCAAAAAAGTGTAGCCGTTATCGGTGCCGGTTGGGCGGGCCTGGCTGCCGCGCACACCCTGCAGCAACACAACATCAGGGTCCACGTCTTCGAACAATCGCACACCCTGGGTGGACGTGCCCGTAAAGTACACTCCCGTAAACTGGGCAGAACAATTGATAACGGGCAGCATCTGCTAATTGGGGCTTATTCAGAAACCCTGGCACTGATGCAGGCACTGGGCCTGGATGAAAAAGAACAGTTCCTGAGACTGCCCCTTGATATTTCAACTTTAAATCAGGATTTCAGACTTTGCCTCAAGTCAGCCTTACCCGCACCACTGGATTTTCTGCTGGCCCTGCTAGGAGCCAGAGGCCTGCCCTTTACGGATAAATGCAAGCTGATCCGTGCACTGATAAGTCTAAAAAGGCAAAAATGGCAGGTTCCCCAGGCACAAACCGTTGGCAACTGGCTAAGGCAGGAAAAACAAACGCCTTTTCTTTATCAGGCATTTTGGGAGCCGCTTTGCATTGCCACGCTGAACACGCATACTGACAAAGCCAGCATGCAACTGTTTGCCCGTGTCTTGCAGCACAGTACCGATGCCGGCAAACAGGCCTCCGACTTCCTGATACCAAGGGTGGATCTAAGTGCCTTATGGGCAGAAAAGCTCAGCGCTGAGATTACGATTGCTTACGGTAAAAGCATACAATCCATACAAATGACGTCTACCGGTTACCAAATAGATGGATGGGATGTCGAAGGGGTGATTCTGGCCACGCCTCCCACACAATGTGCCAAAATCATGGCTTCCCTGCCCGGCAGTGAAAACCAGCCCGCGCTCATGAAAGCACTGCAACAGTTCAGCTTCAATCCCATTCTGACCATTACCCTTGAGCTGGAAAAAAACTGGGACTTGCCCTTGCCACTTTATCTGCTTAAAACAGACAATCCGCAACAAGACCCGGGACAATGGCTATTCATGCGCTCACGCTTCATGAAAGATACAAGCAAAAGTGCACGACCCGAAATTACCATTGTTATCAGCCAGGCCAGTGAATGGCTGGACAAGGACAAAACGGAAATTATCCGACTGGCAATTGAACAGCTTGCCAGACAGGCCCCGGCAAACCTGCCCTTGCCTGGCGTTACTGCCTGGGACATCATTACCGAAAAAAGGGCCACCTTTAGCGCTGAGCCGGGCCTGCAGCGCCTGCCAAACCCCACTGCCTGGCCAGGTTTATATCTGGCTGGCGACTGGACCGACACCGGTTTTCCAGGGGTGCTTGAAGGTGCTGTCAAAAGCGGACAACTTGCAGCCCGACTTTTGGCACAACACCTTACTTCATGAAATTGACAATTTTCTCCAGGGGCTCGTCTACGGCTGACCCACTGGATTTGAGAATATCAGCCAGTGTGTATTTGGCAAAACAGGCAATAAATGCATCCAGCGCTTCTTGCATCACGTCCGTCAAACCGCAATAGGCCCCAATATTGCAAGTATTGTCACTGCCGAAACACTCCACCAAATAAAAATCCGGCTCAACCGTTTTAATCACTTCAGCCAAACAAATTTCTTCCGGCTGTTTGGCCAGCTTCATGCCTCCGCCTTTACCTCTTATGGTTTCAATCCATGCCAACTGACTAAGCTGGTGCGTGATTTTCATAAGGTGAGGTTCTGAAATATGATAGGCCTTGGCAATTTCCTTAATGGTACAAAGCCTGTCCGAATGCATGGCCAAATACAAAAGCATCCTGAAAGCATAGTCTGTTCTAACCGTCAGCCTCATTTTTTCTCCATGGGTTTAATCAGGCCGCCTTTATCAAAAGCCTGGTCTGCGCGGGGCCGCGTCAGAATGGGTACAAACTGCCAAAGATAGAAACCAAAAGCCAGTATCCAGGCAAGCCCTGCCACATGCAGCAAAGACTGGGTATAAGCCGACGGGTACAAGGCTGCCAAACGGCTGATAGTGGCCACGAGCACCAGCACGTAACTGCTGACCATTAAGCGGCTTGCCTTTAACGGGTGTCCGGTATGTCCCAGCGCAGTACGGGTTAGCATGCCAATAATCATGATAGAAAACCCGCCCATACCAATAACGTGAATATACGCGGCAGGACGGACCATGATGGAAGGACGGATACCGGCAAAATACAAGGCGCCCATTACCAGACCCAGACCCAGGAAGAAATAAGCCAGATACAACACCCAAAGCAGGGGTTCACCCAAGACTTTGGAAGGCTTCCATTGGATAACCTGGACAATCGCAATGATACCGGCAATGCCGATAAACAACGCCATTACTTTGGGCAAGGCAACAAGCCCACAGAAAATCGCAATCCCACAGGCAATTAACTGGTACAGCCCGGAACGGGTATGCATGGGAATCTGCAAGCCCTGAATTTTACGGGTGGCAAAAAATGGCACGACACGACGGGCAATTAACAGGGCAATCAGCACCATAAACAGAATGCCGACTTCAAAAAACGACATCAGCACATCCAACTTGCCCTGATAATAGGTAAGCAGAAACATCAGATCCATTATGCCAAGACCCAATACAGCCCATGGTAAGGCATAGTTGCGTTTGCTTTTGGCTTTCAGGATCACCCTGAACAGACAAATGGCCGATACCAGGTAAAAAGAAAACTCATATAGCATACCGGTGAAAAACATGCTATCGCCCGGAATCATAAAAGCAACACGGGCAATGAGCCAGGTAAGGGCAAGAATGGCCAGCGGCATGCCTTTTATCGGATTGGAGCCGGTCCAGGTTGCACTGGCAGTCAATAAAAAGGCAACCGCGATGGTACCCACAAAGGCCCACAGCATTTCATGGGCATGCCACCATATTCCATTTAAAGTGCCCAGCAAAAATTGCGGGGTATATATCCACAGCAAAATAGAAATCAGTGCCCAGGCTGCACCGGCAATATATAAGGGCCGAAACCCCAACGACAGGAACGCCGTCATCCGGGTTTCGGGCTTTTTGGTTTTGCCGGGTGGAGAGATGGAAATAAGTGTACTCATGTATTGACCCTGTTTAACGTCATCATCACTTTATAAGATACCTATTATATATACCTTATAAGAAAAAAGCTATTCTTGTGATAGAAGTACACAATAAACACTTATTTGAATAACTGAACCAGCCACATCCCCAGTGCCGTCAACAATAAAGTGCTGCCCAGGCTGATACCCATATAGGCACCCGCCCACAACAATTGTCCTTTAAGTAAAAACTGCAAGGTTTCTGCCGAGAAGGTGGAGAAAGTGGTTAATCCCCCCAGGAATCCGGTCACCAGAAACAGTCTTACCCATAATGGGGTCTGCTCGTTGAAAGAAAAAAAACCAATCAGCATACCAATGAACAAGCCACCCAGACAATTGGCCAACAAGGTTCCCCATGGCCAGGACTCCTGATTAAGGGCTATCCCCAGCAACCAGCGCAACACGGCACCAAGGGCGGCACCGGTGGCCACTGCAAAAAAATTACCGGCAGTAAACAGGATCATGACTTAATAGCGATAGGATGAATGAACGATATTAATGAGGGTACAGCTTGCTGATATGCAGAAATGAGAGCACAGATAAACAAGGGCACCGAAGTGCCCCTGAAATATAACTTACAACTGTACATGTTCCTGAATATATGAACGAACCAGTTCAACATTACAGTCCATGACAGTGACTTTCTGCGGCAAGTCAGCCAATCCTTTCAGGTGCTCGGGAACCGGTGCCGGCTGGCCAATCGCCTCCTGAATGGTCTCACTGAACTTGGCCGGCAGGGCTGTTTCAAGAACCAACATGGGAATACCTTCTTCCTGGTACTGACGGGCCACTTTTACGGCATCAGCCGTATGCGGATCGATCAGCACACCTTCCTGCTCGTAAACCGTTTTAATGGTTTGCAGACGATCTGCATGAGAACTTTGACCACCCACAAAGCCGAATTTATCTTCAAACAGGGGTTTAAGATCGCTCAGGTCAAATGAACCGTTACGCTCGAGAGATTCCCACAAGCCCTTGACCTTGCTGGCATCCTGACCGACGAGATCATAAACAAAACGCTCGAAATTGGAGGCTTTGGAAATATCCATGGATGGGCTGGAAGTGGCAAAGGTTTGCTCGGCAGAACGGGGCTTGTACACTCCGGTTCGGAAAAATTCTTCGAGAACATTGTTTTCATTGGTGGCCAGCACCAGACGACGTACTGGCAAACCCATACTGCGGGCAATGTGCCCCGAAAGGATATTACCGAAATTACCGGAAGGCACCGCAAAGGAAACCTGTTGGTCATCCTGGCTGGTGGCACGCAGCCAGGCCCAGAAATAATAAACCACCTGTGCCGAAATACGGGCCCAGTTAATGGAGTTTACTGCACCAAGATGATACTTTTCCTTGAATTCAAGGTCTGAGGCCAACACTTTGACGATATCCTGGCAATCATCAAAAACACCACGCACGGACAGATTATGGATATTTTCGTCTTGCAGGGAATACATCTGCGCACGCTGAAAATCACTCATCCGCCCATAGGGGGACAACATGAAAACCGAGATCCCTTTTTTGCCGCGCAAAGCATATTCAGCCGCAGAGCCCGTATCACCAGAGGTGGCACCCAGAATATTGATGGTGGTGTTTTTACGCGCCAGCACATATTCAAACACCTGACCCAGAAACTGCATGGCCATATCCTTGAAAGCCAAAGTGGGGCCTTCAGAAAGACCGATCAATGTCATTCCATTGGCAAGTGGCTTGAGCGGGACAATAGCTTCACTGCTAAACACCTGGCTGTTATAGGCCGCGTGAGTCAGCCTGGACAGGTCCTCTTCAGGAATATCGGTGATAAACAGTTTCAGCACCTGGGTAGCCAGGTCTGCATAGGAAAGATGTCGCCAGGAAGCAAGCGTTTCACGGCTTACCTGGGGCAGACTTTCTGGCATGGCCAGACCACCGTCACGGGCCAGACCCTCTAGCAGGATTTCAGAAAAAGGAAGGGCTGCCATCCCACCACGGGTAGAAACATATCTCATGATAGATTTTCCAGTCGGATACGAGTTACAGAAGAATGGACAAAGCCAAGGTTTTCAATCATGCGAATGGCGTCAACCACATTGCCCTCGCGCGCTTCATGCGTAAGGATAATAATGGCCGCACTGCCCTCTCCTTTTTGCTCCTGCACCATGGAGTTGATGGAGATGGATTTATCTGCCAGGATACGAGTCAGATCAGCCAGCACGCCAGGACGGTCTTCAACGGTAAACCGCAAATAATAAGAAGTCCTGATTTCAGCAATGGGAAGAATATCAAAATCGGCCAATGCATTGGGCTGGAAAGCCAAATGCGGCACCCGGTTTTCAGGATCGGAGGTATGCATGCGGGTAACATCAACCAAATCCGCCACAACCGCAGATGCCGTTGGCTCGGCACCGGCACCGGCACCGTAATACAGGGTTTCGCCAATGGCATCACCCTTGACCAGCACCGCATTCATGGCGCCTTCCACATTGGCAATCAGTTTGGTGGCAGGCACCAGGGTTGGATGCACCCGCAGCTCGATGCCATTGGGACGACGCTTGGCAATGCCCAACAGCTTGATGCGATACCCCAGGCGCTCGGCATGGCTGATATCTTCCTGCTTCAGTGCGGTAATGCCTTCCACGTAGGCCTTGTCAAATTGAATGCGGATACCAAATGCCAAAGAGGCCAGCAAAGTCAATTTATGTGCGGCATCGATCCCTTCCACATCGAAGGTGGGATCGGCTTCGGCGTAACCCAGGCGTTGCGCCTCGGACAGGACGGTTTCAAAGGGCAAGCCACGCTGGCGCATTTCACTAAGAATGAAATTGGTGGTGCCATTGATAATACCGGCCACCCACTGGATACGGTTGGCGGTTAAGCCCTCACGAATCGCCTTGACGATGGGAACCCCACCAGCCACGGCCGCTTCAAAGGCAACCATGACACCCTTCTTGCTGGCTGCGGCAAAAATTTCATTGCCGTGCATGGCCAGCAATGCCTTGTTGGCTGTTACCACGTGCTTGCCATTGGCAATGGCCTGCATGACCAGCTCACGTGCCAGGGTTTCGCCACCAATCAGCTCAACCACAATATCAATCTCGGGATCGCTAACCAACCCCATCAGATCATCATCAACCGGCAAAGCTTCGCCAAAGACGGCTTTTGCCTTGGAGGGTGTGCGGGTAGCCACACGCACGACTTCAATATCGCGACCGGCACGACGGGCAATTTCTTCAGCATTACGGGTTAACACTGAATAGGTCCCACCGCCCACTACACCAAAGCCCAGCAGGCCTACCTTAATTGGCTTTAAATTCATTTGAGATACCCGTCCTTCCTGAACATGTCCTTGATACCGCGTATAGCCTGGCGAGTGCGTTGCTCATTTTCGATCAGGGCAAAACGGACGTAGTTGTCACCATACTCACCAAAACCGATACCGGGAGAAACCGCCACTTTGGCCTCGGCCAGCAATTTTTTGGAGAATTCCAGTGAACCCAAGTGCTTATAAGGCTCGGGGATCTCGGCCCATATATACATGGAGGCCTTGGGAACTTCAACCATCCAGCCAGCCTCATGCAAGCCCTTGCATAAAACATCACGACGCTTCTGATACTGGGCAACCACTTCCTTGACACAGTCCTGGGGACCTTCAAGCGCGGCAATGGCACCCACCTGGATGGGTGTGAAAGTACCATAATCATGGTAACTTTTCATACGTGCCAGGGCACTGACAATTTCCTCATTACCCACCATGAATCCAATACGCCAGCCGGCCATGTTATAGCTTTTACTCATGGTAAAGAACTCTACTGCCACGTCTTTGGCACCAGGCACCTGCATAATGGAGGGTGCCACATAGCCATCGAAAGTAATATCGGCATAAGCCAGGTCGTGCACAACAATAATGTCATGCTCCTTGGCCAGCTTTACCACGCGCTCAAAAAACGGCAAATCCACGCATTGTGCGGTTGGGTTGCTGGGAAAGCCCAGAATCATCATTTTGGGCTTGGGAATGGATTCACGCACCGCCTTTTCGATTTCCTCAAAGAAGTCGGTGCCGGGTGTCATGGGCACGGAGCGGATATTGGCACCCGCAATGACCGCACCATAAATATGAATGGGATAACTGGGGTTGGGCACAAGAACGGTATCGCCACGATCAAGAGTCGCCAGCATTAAATGTGCCAGACCCTCTTTGGAACCAATAGTGACAATCGCTTCCTTGTCGGGATCAAAAGAAATTTGATAGCGATGTAAATACCAGTCGGTGATGGCCTTGCGCAAACGCGGAATCCCCTTGGAAACCGAATAACCATGCGTATTGGGTCGTTCGGCCGCCTCTACCATTTTCTTGACAATGTGCTCGGGAGTGGGGCCGTCCGGGTTACCCATGGACATATCGATAATATCTTCGCCACGCCGGCGCGCCGCCATTTTAAGCTCTCCGGTGATATTGAAAACATACGGAGGAAGTCGCTCTATACGTGGAAAATGCCTCATGGCCAACACCTTTTTAAACAAAAATAAATAAAACGCAATAAAACCTATTAATCTAGCGCATATGAACTGCATGATCAAATAGTTTTGGGCGGTTAGGTAAAAATTTGTATAAAAACATCTTTTTTCCATTTTAATGCAGGAATAGATCGATAATCACATAACAGGCATTCAATTGCCATGATGTCCGTCCAGCCATCACAAACATGAAATATAGATAGAATATGATTAGTACGCATAAGGAGAAAAAGTGCAATTACAGAAAGTTGAACGCTCTGCTTTGAATACCGTTACGCGATATGGTGACAATCATATTGATGTTAACGATATCCGCTATGAAAACGCCATCTGTTTCAAACCCGAGGGTCCAATAAACACCTGGCCGGTCACAAAAGTTTCGGACATCACGACCGAGTTGCTGGAACTGGCTGCCGGTGTGACTGCCAAACACGCCAGTGCCCTGGATTTTCTGGACGATAACGCCCCTGCCTCTTATGATAATGCCCCTGATATCCTGCTTGTTGGAACCGGTGCAAAACAGGTGTTTATTTCACCCCAAATACTGGCTCCCTTATTAAAAGCCGGAATTGGCATTGAATGCATGGATTCACAGGCTGCAGCACGCACCTATAATGTGTTAATGTCAGAAGGACGCAATGTTGCCGTCGCACTAATGTTGAACGAAGACAAAGGAAATAATTGAATGAGTGATTTACCCGTTGTGGGAGAAAAAGCACCGGCATTCAAGGCGGAAAGCCATCTGGGGCCCATTGACCTGAATGCACTCAAGGGCAAAAATGTCGTCCTGTATTTTTACCCGAAAGACAACACGCCCGGATGCACCGTTGAAGCCCAGGACTTTCGTGACCGATATGAGCAGTTCCAGGCGTTGAATACGGAAATTATTGGTGTTTCACGCGACTCCCTGAAAACACACACCAATTTCAGTAACAAACATGAATTGCCCTTCCCCCTGATTGCCGATCCTGAAGAGCAATTATGTACGCAATTTGGTGTCATGAAACTGAAGAACATGTATGGCAAACAGGTCAGGGGCATTGAACGCAGCACCTTCCTGATCAACAGCCAGGGAATTCTGGTGCAGGCGTGGCGCGGCCTGAAAGTACCCGGCCATGCCGACATGGTACTTGAAGCCGTCAAGGACATTGCCACCCACTAAGCCAACCCATTTACTGCATGCCTGTGCATGCAGGCAAACCCGGAACAAGAGTATAACGAATGCCACTACCCAAGTTGCCTACGAAACCTGCCGATACGATTGATATTAGCACCATCGCCACACCCAAACCCAGGGCAACCGCCACGGCAGCCCGTGCACGCCCCAAAGCCAGTGCCACCAAGGCCACGGCTGCGGCAACCGAAGTCGTGGCTGATGTTGCCCAAGCAGCAAAAACCTCACGCCCGGCCACCACAACCGCCGCCGGTAAAACTGCAACCAAGAGCGTGAGCGAAAGCGTGGAAAGCAAACAAGCCGCGCCAGGCACCACCAAAACCACGGCAACAAAAAACCAGGCGACAAAAAAAACAACCCGCAAAACAACAAACACCGCCACTACGGAAACCAAAAAACTGTTTGTACTCGATACCAATGTATTGTTACACGACCCCTCTTCGCTGTTCCGTTTTCAGGAGCACGATATTTTCCTGCCCATGATGACCCTCGAAGAGCTGGATCATCATAAAAAAGGCATGACTGAAGTTGCCCGTAATGCCCGGCAGGTCAGCCGCTCCCTGGATGCCCTGGCGGCCGAAACCGACGATATCCTGCATGGCATGAGGCTGGATGTCTTGGGCAATAAGGATGCAACCGGCCTGCTGCTGTTCCAGACTTCAAACATGGAAAGCGATCTGGGCATCAGCCTGCCCACCGGCAAGGCTGACAATATGATCCTGAGTGTCGTGCAAACCCTGCAAAAGCAACACCCCAAACGACAGGTCATTCTGGTCTCCAAAGACATCAACATGCGTCTGAAGGCACGCGCCCTTGGCATGGAAGCCGAGGACTACCTGAACGACCACTCACTTGAAGACTCAGACCTGCTGTACGATGGCATTATGCAATTGCCGGCCAACTTCTGGTCTCGGCATGGTAAAGATGTGGAATCCTGGATGCAAGGAGGCACCACCTACTACAAGATCAAAGGGCCGCTGTGCCCCGAATTCATTATCAATGAATTTGTATATCTTGAAGGCGACACCCCTTTATATGCACAAGTCAAGGAAGTGAGCGGTAAAACCGCTGTGTTAGCCACTTTGCGCGACTACACGCATAAAAAGAATAATGTCTGGGGAGTCACGGCACGCAATCGTGAACAGAACTTTGCCCTCAATCTGCTCATGAATCCCGACTGTGATTTTGTTTCTCTTCTGGGCCAGGCAGGCACAGGAAAAACACTTCTTGCATTGGCATCAGGGCTTACACAGGTACTTGAAACAAAACGTTATAGCGAAATCATCATGACCAGGGTCACTGTTCCCGTGGGTGAAGACATTGGCTTTTTGCCCGGAACTGAAGAAGAAAAAATGCAACCCTGGATGGGCGCCCTTGAAGACAACCTGGAATTCCTGAATTCCGGCATTCACACAGAAGCCGGTGACTGGGATCGCAGCGCCAGCAAAGAATTCATCAAATCGCATATCAAGGTCAAATCGCTTAACTTCATGCGTGGACGCACTTTCCTGAATAAATTTCTCATTATTGATGAGGCCCAGAACCTGACACCCAAACAAATGAAAACCCTCATTACGCGGGCAGGTCCTGGCACCAAGATTGTGTGCCTGGGTAATATCGCCCAAATTGACACCCCTTATTTAACCGAAGGCAGTTCAGGACTGACCTATGTGGTGGACCGCTTTAAAGGATGGTCCCATTCAGGGCATGTCACCCTGCAAAAAGGTGAGCGCTCACGCCTGGCCGACTACGCCAGCGATGCACTATAGGAAATAATTGCACCCCTGAATTATTATTGTGGTATAAAAATAAAACCTGCGATCTTTCGTTCGCAGGTTTTATTATGGGTACCCAATTCTGCTGCCACCCATATTTCAGGCAGGCTTAATCCGCAATAAAGCTGTCACCGGAACCCATATAATTAAGAAACTTGGTGCTTTCACCGGCAAAGGTCATTTTCACGGTACCGATAGGTCCATTCCGCTGCTTGCCAATAATGATCTCGGCCGTCCCCTTATCCGGGGTTTCCGGGTGATAAACCTCATCACGATAGATAAACAGAATTAAATCGGCATCCTGCTCAATCGCTCCTGATTCACGCAGGTCACTCATGATGGGTCGTTTATTGGTTCGCTGTTCAAGACTGCGGTTAAGCTGGGACAACGCAATCACCGGACAGTTCAGCTCACGTGCCAGCCCCTTCAAAGAGCGACTGATTTCAGAAATTTCAGCTGTCCTGTTTTCGTTCTTGCCACCACTGCCGCTGCCTGACATCAACTGCAGGTAGTCGATAATAATTACGCCCAGTTGGCCGCATTTACGGGTAAGCCGTCGGGCACGGGCACGAAGATCAATGGGGTTCAAGCCTGGCGTTTCATCGATGAAAATCTGCGCATTTTGCATCAACTGCATGGCATGGGTGATTTTTGGCCAGTCATCGTCCAGCAGGCGCCCGGTACGCATACGTTGCTGATCAAGACGCCCCACCGAGCCCAGCATACGGGCCGCCAGCTGAACCGCGCCCATTTCCATGGAAAAAACCGCCACCGGCAAGCCCTGGTCAATAGCCACGTGCTCACCAATATTCATGGAAAACGAGGTTTTACCCATGGATGGACGGCCCGCAACAATAATGAGATCGCCGGGGTGCATGCCAGAGGTTTTCCGATCAAGATCCACAAATCCGGTCGGTACACCCGTCACATCCGAGACATTGTCGCGATGTGCCAGTTCATCGATCCGATCCACCACATCAATCAGCAACTTGCTCATTTCATGGAAATCATTCTCGCTGCGGGTACCCTCTTGAGCGATCTTGAAAATCCGGGCCTCTGCCTCATCCAGTAACTGACGCGCTTCCTTGCCTTTGGGGTTCAGGGCCTCGGAGGCAATTTCATCGGCAATACTAACCAGTTTTCGCAACATGGCCCGTTCGCGGACAATTTCCGCATAACGCCGAATATTGGCAGCCGAAGGCGTATTCTGGGCCAAGGCATTCAGATAAGCCAGACCACCTATTTCCTCTGCCTTGCCTTCGGTTTCCAGGGATTCGTAAATAGTGACGACGTCTGCCGGCCTGTCCAGGTTTATGATTTTACAGACATGACGCCAAATGACACGATGATCATGACGATAAAAATCATCTTCACTCAGAATATCCGAAATATACTCAAGTGCCGAGTTATCCAATAACAAACCACCCAGCACCGACTGCTCGGCCTCTATGGAATGAGGAGGCAGGCGAAGTGATTCAATTTGAGGGTCGACTACATTCATGCTGTTTACAATATGGGACGTGTTGAACGATGCGCGCAAAGCTTGCGCGTAAAGAAAGAAGATGCAAAATACAAGGATAATAAATACAAGGATAATATTATCCGATGCAACCTCCAAGTATATACGTAAAAAAGCCGGCTATTGCCGGCTTTTACAAGCTTGACAGTTTTAAAAAGCTGTCTGTTAAGCCATATCACCTTGAACTGCAACGGTGATTTCAGCATTAACGTCTGCATGCAGGTGAACCTGAACAGGATACTCTCCAACAGCTTTCAGGGCACCATCCAGCAAACGAACCTGTTGTTTCTCAACAGACTCAAAACCGGCAGCAACCAGGGCGGCAGCAATATCCATGTTGGTAACAGAACCGAACAGACGACCGTCCACACCGGCTTTCTGGTTGATGGTCAGGACAAAACCGTTCAGTTTTTCACAAACAGCTTGTGCAGCTGCCAGTTTTTCAGCCTGTGCTTTTTCCAGTTCTGCACGACGTGCCTCGAACTCTTTCAATGCGGCTTCTGTCGCGCGGCGGGCTTTTTTCTGAGGGATCAGGAAATTGCGTGCGTAACCGTCACGAACACGAACAACCTCACCCAGGTTACCCAAATTGCCGATTTTTTCTAGCAAAATAACTTGCATGATTAATAATCCTTAATTATTTGTGGTTGTCAGTGTATGGAAGCAAAGCCAGGAAACGGGCACGCTTGATAGCTGTATCAAGCTGGCGCTGGTAGTTTGCTTTTGTACCTGTTAAACGGGCAGGAATGATTTTGCCAGTTTCTGTAATGAAGTCGCGCAGTGTATCGACATCTTTGTAATCGACTTCTTCAACACCTGCTGCTGTAAAGCGGCAGAATTTACGACGTTTGAACAATGGATTTTGCTGCGTGAATTTGCTGCGTTTGTCCTTGCCTTTTTTCATGAAAGCCATGATTTGTGCCTTTATTCGTGTGTGAGGCCTGGGCCTCGAATTCATAAAAGAGCTTTATGCCCTGAACTTAAGTATTTCAGACAGTAGGGTGAACCATTGCAACAGCATTTGATGGAAACTGGACGCTCTGGATATGCAGAATGACACGTCCGGAATTTTTACGCGCCTGAGCCAAAAAGCCCTTGACACGCACTTCACTTCCCAATGCAAGACCCGACATCACCATAGCGGTTTCTCCGAGTACTCTTGCATGAATGATCAACTCAATCATGCGTGGATGTGAAGCTTCAATGATTTCCGATTGATGCTGAAGCACAAGATCCAGTGCCGGCAAGCCCGCCGGTGTATGCCTTAACGGCTTGACCTCCAGTAGCCTGGCCTGCAATTGAACCTGGTTCACAAACAATAACCAGCTGATTACTCTTCGCTATCCTGCTCTGCAGATGACTCGGCAGTTGCTTTACGCGCTTCTTCACGCTCGACAGATTTCATCATGATAGATGCATCTGTGTGCGCTTTACTGGTTTTGATAACCAGGTTGCGTAAAACAGCATCGTTGTAGCGGAAAGAGTGTTCCAGCTCGTCAAGCGTTTCCTGGTTGCACTCGATGTTCATACACACGTAATGGGCTTTAACCAGTTTTTGAATTGGGTATGCCAACTGACGACGACCCCAGTCTTCAAGACGGTGGACAACACCATTGTTGCCCGTTACCAAAGCTTGATAACGTTCGATCATTGCAGGGACCTGTTCACTTTGGTCCGGGTGCACGATAAACACTACTTCGTAGTGACGCATAATAACTCCTTAAGGATATCTTGCCATTAACATAAATGGCAACTGACAGCCCGCCCATGCTTTTGCCACCCGATTCAATTCAAAAACACCAAATTAAACCCGCCACAAAGCATAAGTCGAGCAAGAAACCGTTAAATATAACATAATTCTTAAAAACAAACAAAAAATTATTCAGATTTCGTTCTGTTTTTAAATACCTGAAAAGGCCACCCACACTTTGTCGCAAACCCGCAACAAAGTGCGATCATCATCCTTCGATTACTGCGTAAGCCGAATGATTATGAATGGATTCAAAGTTTTCAGCTTCGATTTTATAGCGCCTGAGCTGGGGAATTTTCCGGATATTGGCTGCCACGTCACGAATCAGGTCTTCAACGAACTTGGGATTATCGTAAGAGTGTTCAGTGACATACTTTTCATCCGGGCGTTTCAACAAGCCCCACAATTCGCAGGAAGCCTGTTTTTCAACGGTTTTAATGACCGATTCCATCGTATACGCACTATCTGCAACCAGCTGAACGGTAATGTGTGAGCGCTGGTTGTGGGCACCATAAGCGGAAATGGCTTTAGAGCACGGACACAGACTCATGACCGGCACAACCACATTAAATTCGAACTCGACCTCATTGCCACGGGCAACCGCAAACCAGGTCACTTGGTAATCCATCAGGCTTTCAACGCCTGAAACCGGTGCACTCTTGTTAATAAAATACGGGAAAGAAACGGTCAGATCACCTTTTTCAGCATGCAACAAAGGCAGCATCTCGCGAGCCATGTCCTTGAAAAGCTCAATAGTCATGGCTTGTGAGCGATAGCGCTCAAGCAGCGCCACGAAGCGGGACATATGTGTCCCTTTTTCGTCTTCGGGTAAAAATACGGTAAGTGTCCATTCAGCAATGGTGGGCTGCACTGAACCATCAGCAGCCTGCACCAGCATGGGATGTTTTACACGTCTGATTCCTACGCGTTCAATTGGTATATGACGCAAGTCCTGGGAACTTTGCACGTCGGGCATCAACTCGTCCGAGCCAATCATGGAATTCATATATTAAAAACCTAAGTAATATTCAAAACGGATTTAAAACGTGCGTGGATTGATGCCTCGATTCCATCAGAATCAAGGCCCACACCCTTCAAAAGCGCAGCCTGATCACCGTGATCGATAAAACGATCAGGCAAGCCAAGCTGCAAAATGGGTTTACTGAGCCCAAACGCGCTCATAAGCTCAGCAACGGCGCTACCAGCACCCCCCATTACACTACCTTCTTCCAGTGTCACAAACACTTCATGTGACGCTGCCAACTGTTTGACCAGTTCTGCATCAATCGGTTTTACAAAACGCATATCAACCAGCGTTGCATTCAATTTCTCGGCAACCGGCAAGGCTGCATGCAGCAAAGGCCCAAAAGCCAGAATCGCCAGACGCGAACCCTCACGACGCACCACACCCTTGCCCAGTTCGACAGGATCAAGCGTGTCACTGACATTTGCTCCCGCACCTGCACCCCTGGGATAACGCACTGAGGCCGGCCCTTGATAGTGGTAACAGGTATTCAGCAACAACCGCGCCTCATTTTCATCAGAAGGAACGGCCACCACCATATTGGGAATGCAACGCAAAAAAGCAATATCATAGTTGCCGGCATGGGTGGCGCCATCGGCCCCCACCAGCCCCGCCCGGTCCAGGGCAAAAGTTACATCCAGATTTTGCAGGGCAACATCGTGAATCAGTTGATCATACCCCCTTTGCAGGAAGGTTGAATAAATAGCCAGGACAGGTTTAAGGCCTTCACAGGCGATACCGGCCGCAAAAGTGACCGAATGCTGTTCGGCAATGCCCACATCGAAATAACGGTTCGGAAAGCGTTTTTCAAACTCGACCATCCCGCTGCCTTCCCGCATGGCTGGCGTGATACCAACCAGCTTTTCGTCTTGCGAGGCCATATCGCACAACCAATGCCCAAAAACCTGGGTAAAGGTTTGTTTGCCCGGCTTGGCAGGTTTCTGGATACCCACTTCGGGGTCAAATTTGCCGGGTCCATGATACAGGATAGGGTCGGCCTCGGCCATTTTATAACCCTGCCCTTTTTTGGTAACCACATGCAGGAATTGCAAACCACCCATTTGGCGCAGATTTTGCAAGGTGGGCACCAGCGCATCCAGGTCATGGCCATCTATGGGACCCACATAATTAAAGCCGAACTCCTCAAACCAGGTAGCCGCCCCCAATATACCTTTGGCATGCCCTTTCATTTTACGGGCCATTTCCATGACCGGAGAAGGAAACTGCCCCAATACCGCCTTGCCTACACTGCGGGCTTCCTGATAAAGCGTCCCCGACAGCAACCTGGCCAGATACTTGTTAAGCGCCCCCACCGGAGGGGATATGGACATATCATTGTCGTTAAGAATAACCAGCAGATTAATGCCAGGGGTGACACCGGCATTATTCAACGCCTCGTAGGCCATGCCCGCCGTCATGGAACCATCGCCAATGACGGCAATGTGCTGACGCTCTATTTGCAGATTACGTGAAGCCACGGCCATTCCCAAGGCGGCCGAAATGGACGTGGAAGAATGGGCGGTACCAAAAGCATCGTATTCTGATTCGCTACGTTTGGGAAAGCCCGAAATACCACCTTCCTGGCGTAAATGTGCCATCCCCTCACGTCGCCCGGTAAGAATTTTATGCGGGTAGGACTGGTGCCCGACATCCCAGATGATCCGGTCATGCGGTGTATTAAACACATAGTGAAGCGCAAGCGTAAGCTCTACCGTTCCAAGATTGGACGACAGATGACCTCCCGTTCTGGATACCGAGTGAATAATAAAAGACCGAAGCTCGCTGGCCGCCTGCTCGAGCTCTGAACGGCTTAGTTTTCTGACATCATCGGGCGTGTTGAGCTTTTCTAGAAAATTTGACATTAATACGCTTCACATCAATAACTGCGGTGAATAATGAAATCGGCCAACTCTTTGAGTCGAACGGCAGAATCACCTAATGGTTTAATGGCTTCGATAGCCACTTCATACAATTTCCGGGCAAAATCCCGAGACTCTTCAAGACCCATAATCGAGACATAGGTGGGTTTGTTTTCTTCGGCATCCTTGCCAGCTGTTTTACCCAAGCCTTCTGTGTCAACCGTGACATCAAGAATATCATCGACAATCTGGAAGGCCAACCCAATGGCAGAGCCGTATGTTTCCAGCGCACGCCTGGTTTCAGAGGTGGCACCGGTAACAATAGCCCCCAGCAAAACACTGCCTTCGATAAGCGCCCCGGTTTTCAGGCGATGCATGAATTGCAGCTGATCAAGGGTCAGTGTCTGATTAACACTGGCCAAATCAATGGCCTGCCCCCCCACCATTCCCAGGCTGCCAGCTACCCGCCCAAGCACCTGCACAGCCTGTACCACCAGGGCAGGCGCTACCGGCATTTGCGCAAGCTCGGCAAAAGCCAGCGGTTGCAGGGCATCACCCGCCAACATCGCAGTAGCCTCACCAAACCGCACATGCACCGTAGGTTGCCCCCTGCGCAGGACATCATTATCCATGCAGGGTAAATCATCATGAACCAGGGAGTAAGCATGAATCAGTTCAACGGCCGCGGCAGCCTTGTCAAGCGCATGGCTATATGAATCTATCGCAACGCCCTGTTGCAAGGCAGCCCTTCCTGCCGCATAGACCAGCGTGGCACGAATTCTTTTGCCCCCCCCCAAGGTGGCATAGCGCATGGCTTCATGCAACTCGAGCGGTACCTCGTTAGCACCGGGAAGCGCCTTCTCGAGTGCCGTTTCCACATTGTTGACACAAGCAAGCAGCCAGTCCTGAAAACACATTGAACCTGTACTCATTGTCTATTCAACCTCGATTTGTGCCGGGCGCAACAAATTGTTCTGAAGCACCTGCACCTGTTGTTCCGCGGCATCCAGGCGCTCCTGACAAACCCGCGCCAGCGCCACCCCCCTTTCATAGGCTTTCAAAGAGGCTTCCAGGGAAAGCACATCGCTTTCCATTGACTGTACAATCTCTTCAAGCTCTTTCAGGGCAGACTCAAAATCCTTAGGCAAATCAATGACATCCAGTTTTTCGGTTGATTCTGACAAGGGGCACTCCAGAAAAATTCAAATAATCTGGTATTGTACGAAATCATGGCCTGCCAAGGGCCATATTTTAAGAGTTTTACGTATTTTTCAATCTGCGCCTTTTTTACGAGCCCAAAAAAATAATAACCTCCCTTACTTTTTTTATTATTAAGGCATTGAATTTTCTGTACAATTTAGCGCTACTTTCTATTTCAACAATTTGCCGGCTCATGACCCTTGGTGAGGCGGCTTTATTATATATAAGCGGGGGATCCACAAAATGTCAGTAATTGCATCCATGAAACATGTTGAACCGGCGCAAACCCAATTACCGGTACATGTTTATTTTGACGAAAACGTCTTTGCCAGGGAACAGGAACAAATTTTCAGACAGTCCGCCTGTTATGTGGGGAACGAGAAAATGGTACCCAACATCGGAGACTGGAGAACCCTGGTTCAGGAACAGGCCGGACGAATTCTGGTTCGCAACAAAAACGGCCCCGAATTGTTATCCAACGTTTGCCGCCACCGCCAGGCCATCATGCTGGGCGGGGAAGCCGGCAATGTAACCGGTGCCGTCAAGAATCATGGCAATCTGCAAGAAAATGGTGGCAATATTGTCTGCCCCCTGCACCGCTGGACTTATGACAACCAGGGAACCTTGCTGGGCGCTCCGCAATTTGGCGAAAAACCTTGCAAAAACCTGCAAAGATTCCCGCTGTCAAACTGTCATGGCCTGCTTTTTGAAGGCCCGCGCGACCCTGCGACGGATCTTGCCCGGCTTTTTTCCAAGCCCGAGTTCGATTTTTCCGATTACGTTCTGGATCATGTCGAAGTACATGAGTGCAACTATAACTGGAAAACCTTCATTGAAGTCTACCTCGAAGACTACCATGTTGCGCCCTTTCATCCTGGATTGGGCAAATTCGTCACCTGTGACGATCTTCAGTGGGAGTTCGCAGACTGGTTCAGTGCGCAACATGTAGGCACCCATCAGGCGCTGGCCAATCCCGGATCCGAGGTCTATAAAAAATGGCACAATGAGTTGCTTAAGTTCCGCCAGGGCGAGCAACCCGACTTTGGCGCCATCTGGGTCACTTACTATCCCA
The DNA here is from genome assembly GCF_019132845.1 of Advenella alkanexedens. GTDB lineage: Bacteria > Pseudomonadota > Gammaproteobacteria > Burkholderiales > Burkholderiaceae_B > Advenella > Advenella alkanexedens. The sequence goes on from NZ_JAHSPR010000004.1 coordinate 51,995, forward strand.
CCCACATGATAGAGCTTTACCCCCATGTGCTGGTTTTATCCACGCTGTATCCTGTCAACCCACAAAAAACCGTCAACATCGTCGAGTTTTATTATCCCGAAGAAATCGTCATGTTTGAGCGCGATTTTATCGAAGCCCAGCGGGCCGCCTATATGGAAACCGCGATTGAAGATGATGAGATTGCCGAGCGCATGGATGCCGGTCGCCTGGCCCTGCTCAAACGCAACACCAGCGAAACAGGCCCATACCAGTCTCCACTGGAAGATGGCATGCAACATTTTCATGAGTGGTACAACCGCATCATGAATCATTAATTAGCCGGTCACAGAAAAAAATCATTTTAAACTTAAAAAATACCCCCCCCTTGAAAGGAAACCGCTTTCAAGGGTTTTTTTATCGGTGCATGTAATTGCGCGTATTTAATGCCTAGCCAACCGCAACAGGCCTGGAACTGTCACTGCACCATTCGCTCCAGGACCCGGGGTAAAGCGCAGATCCCGTTAAACCCGCCACTTCCATGGCCAGCAGGTTATGGCAGGCACTGATTCCGGAACCACACTGGTGAACAATCTGCTCCGGCTTGTTGTTGCCAAGCAATTGTGCAAAACCGGACTTAAGCTCGTCAACGGGAAGAAAGAAACCATCACTATCCAGATTACGGGAAAATGGCCAATTTATCGCTCCGGGAATATGCCCGGCAACTGGATCAATGGTTTCATTTTCACCACGGAAACGGTTTTCAGCACGCGCATCGATAACCGTAAAAACAGGCTGATTGATATTGGCCAGTACCGCATTGGCATCCACCACCGGCATGCCAGTGGCCCCAGACTCCCACACAACAGGCGCACGCGGTGCCGGTTTTTCACGCTCAATATCACCGCTAATCTGGCCCCAGGCACTCCAGCCACCGTTAAGCACCCTGACCTTGGTGCAACCCGCCCAGCGCAACATCCACCATAAATGAGCGGCAAACATGCTGTCCCTGGCGTCATAGACCACAATATTGGCCTGAGGATCAATACCCAGGTTACCTAGTAACCGGATAAACTCCTCACGTTCAGGCAAGGGATGCCGCCCATTTTTTCCTGTTTTGAGCCCGCACAGGTCAATTTCATGATCAAGGAAAATGGCGCCCGGAATATGTCCCTCGAGATATTGCTCCCTGCCCAACTGATGGTTGGCCAGATCATGCCTGGCATCCAGGAGAATCAGGCTATCATCATCATTTAATAAATCTTGCAACTCGAGTGCTGAAATTAAGGGTTCCACTTTCTTGCTCCAGATAGTTCAAAAAATCATCAAATTCAGGTCTCAGCCATTTTTTTCCGGGATCGGGCTGCCTCTGCCAGTTGCATGGTTCTCCAGGCAGACAGCAGTCCGGCCAAAATAATCAGCCCCATGCCTATCCAGGCCAGCAAATCGGGGATATCTCCCCAGAAAACGATACCCAGTATAGCTGCAAATATAATGGTACTGTATTGCAAAGCCGCAGTCAGAATCGGAGAACCCTGACCAAAGGCACGGGTAAGTGCAAGCTGTCCGATCAGTCCGCTAACGCCCACCCCGAAAAGTGCCAGCCAGGTGGTGAGATTGGGTTCCCCATAACCATGCGCCTTCAAGCCAAGAAAACCGGTTAACACCACAATCAGTGAAAAGTAGAAAACGGTTCTCCAGATCGGCTCTCCAATTGCCCCCAACGCTTTGATCTGCAACATGGCTATACCCCCAAATGCCCCAGACATCAGGCCCAGTGAAGCAGCAAACCACTGGTCTTCAGTGATGCTGGGGCGCAACACCAGCAACACCCCCAGAAAACCCAAAATGACCGACAGCAGACGCAGCGAATCTTTCGGGCCCTTGTTGCTGAAAAACACATAACCGGCAATAAACAGCGGAGAGGTATAGTTAAGACTGGCACTGGTTGATAACGGCAGGACGGAATAACCATAAAACCCCATCCACAGGGACGTTACGCCAAACAGATTACGTAAAACATGCAATTTAACACTTTTCGGCTTCAGGGACTGGTGGCTTAACAGCGCCCACAACACAATCGCTACAATGGAAGGCAACCCGCGGGCTATCACAACAAGAGGCAGGCTTGAGCCCATCTCATAAGACAGCTTGATACAAGTACCCATAATGGCGAACATCAATGCCGCCAGCAGCATCCACAACGATTGCATAGCCTATCTGACCCTGAAAGGAACATTCTGAAATAAGAAAATCATCATTCTATACCCAAGGTCCCTTTAAATGACGGGAAATCACCTTATATAATTATTAAACAAATCAATATCGCTGTATTAATCATTTTATTTAAACTATATTATGATGCAGCTCATTTCCGAAAACAGTTAGATTAAAAGACTTAAACCCTTATGAAACGCATTTTTCTATTTCTTATGACCAACCTGGCCGTTATGGTTGTGCTGGGTGTCACGCTAAATATCCTGGGCATCAACCGCTTCATCACGGCTGAAGGCCTGGACATGACGCAATTGCTGGCCTTCTCTGCCGTTGTCGGCTTTACCGGCTCCATCATCTCCCTGCTAATTAGCAAACCCATGGCAAAATGGAGCACGGGTGCCCGCGTCATTAACCCTGCCGCTCCCGCCAACAGCACGGAAGCCTGGCTGGTTGATACCGTTCATCAACTGGCCGACCGTGCGGGCATTGGCCATCCTGAAGTGGCCATTTATGAAGGAGATCCGAATGCCTTTGCCACCGGTGCCTTCAAAAATGATGCGCTGGTAGCCGTTTCCACCGGCCTGCTCAACAGCATGACCGAGGAAGAGGTCGCCGCAGTTCTGGGCCACGAAGTCGCCCACGTGGCCAATGGTGACATGGTAACGCTTACGCTTATTCAGGGTGTCGTCAATACCTTTGTCGTTTTCCTGTCACGCATTGTGGGTTATGTCGTTGACCGGGTCATCCTGAAAAATGAACGTGATGTCGGAATTGGTTACTACATTTCCGTCATCGTCTGTGAGATTGTCTTTGGCATCCTGGCTTCCATCATTGTTGCCTGGTTCTCCCGTCAGCGTGAATACCGTGCCGATGCCGGCGCGGCCCAGCTCCTGGGCTCAGCCGACCCGATGATTCATGCCCTTGCCCGTCTGGGCGGCCTCACCCCCGGTGAACTGCCCCAGCAATTGAACGCTTCGGGCATTAGTGGCAAAGTCAATGTGGCTGCCCTGTTCTCCACCCACCCGCCTATCGAGCACCGTATCAATGCATTGCGTGCCCGGGTTGTCAAATAAATAATTACCCGCTCTATCACGCTTTGGGCGCAATCGTACCCAAAGCGTTGGCAACTCAACCAACGCAAAAAAACAGCGCTCCGGCTTATAAACCGGAGCGCTGTTTTATCATGGTACAGACAAAGCATATCGGCTTTGAGCCTGTCTACGGCCTATTTAATGGGCCTGCTCCCAATTGGGACCCATCCCCACTTCAGCCACCAACGGCACCTTCAGCTCCGCCACGCCACACATAAGTTCAGGCAACCTGGACTTGACCAAATCCACTTCATCTTGCGGCACTTCCAGCACCAATTCATCATGCACCTGCATGATGATCATGGTTTTCAGGTTTTCCTTTTCTATCCATTCCTGCACGGCCACCATGGCCATTTTAATCAGGTCAGCCGCCGTGCCCTGCATGGGCGCGTTAATGGCCGCCCTTTCTGCCGCTGCTTTACGTGGCCCTTTGGCCCCCTTGATTTCAGGCAACCACAGACGCCGCCCGAAAACGGTTTCCACATACCCCTGCTCATTGGCCTTGGCCCGGGTAAGGTCCATGTAAGTAGCCACACCGGGATAGCGTTCAAAATAACGGTCAATGTAAGATTGCGCCGCATCACGAGTAATACCCAGGTTGCTGGCCAATCCAAATGCCCCCATACCGTAAATCAGACCAAAGTTAATGGCCTTGGCAGCACGACGCTGCTCAGCGGTTACTTCGTCCAGTGGCGTACCAAACACTTCGGATGCAGTTGCCCGGTGAATATCCTTGCCTTGGGCGAACGCCAATTGCAGGTTGGCATCATCCGACACATGCGCCATCACTCGCAACTCAATTTGTGAGTAGTCAGCCGACATAATGACGCCCCCTTTTTCGGGCACAAAAGCGGTTCTGACCCGGCGCCCTTCCTCGGTACGCACCGGAATATTCTGCAAGTTGGGATCGGAAGAAGCCAGACGACCTGTAATGACCGCGGCCTGCGCATAATTGGTATGCACCCGGCCGGTTTTGGGGTTGATCATTTTGGGTAATTTGTCGGTATAGGTGGATTTAAGCTTGGCCAGCCCACGGTACTCCAGCAAAGTGGCCGGCAACGGGTAATCCTGGGCCAGCTTGGTTAACACTTCTTCGTCGGTTGAGGGTGCCCCCTTGGGCGTTTTGCGGATAACCGGCAATTGCATGCGTTCAAATAAAATTTCGGCCAGCTGCTTGGGCGAGTTCAGATTAAACGGCTGACCCGCCAATTCGTATGCTTTATTTTCCAACTCCAACAGCTTCAAACCAATTTCATGGCTTTGCTGCTGCAAGGCTTTTTCATCAATCTTGACACCATTACGCTCGATTTTGGCCAACACTTCAGAAACCCACATCTCAAGCCGGTAAATCCGGTCAAGTCCTTCTTCAGCCACCACCAAAGGACGCATCAGACCAGCCAACTGCAAGGTGAAATCGGTATCTTCGCAGGCGTAAAAAGAGGCTTTTTCAATTTCAACCTCATCAAAACCGATCTGACGGGCACCCTTGCCACATAAATCCGTGTAATCCACCCCTTTGCGCCCCAGATAACGCTGCGCCAGGTCTTGCATGCCAACACTGCGATGGGATTCGAGCACATATGCCATCAACATGGTGTCGTCCTGTATCCCTTTTAACGCAATACCTTCATTGGCAAATACATGCGTGTCATATTTGGCGTTTTGCAGCACCTTGGCCGCATTGTCGTCTTCCAGCCATGGCCGCAGTTTTTCAAGCACCATGGCTTTATCCAGTTGCTGGGCCAACATATTCCCTTTATGGGCCAGCGGAATATACCACCCCTGCCCTGGATGAATGGACATGGAAGTCCCCACCAGCGATGCCACCATCGGGTCCAGCGAAGTGGTTTCGGTATCCAGTGCCACCAACGAAGCGGCCTGGATCTGTGCCAGACAATCTTCCAGCAATTCGGGCGTATCCACCGTCACGTAATCGACGGTTTCCGGTGCCTCGGGAATATCATGGGCAACCCTGGCATCCTGTTGCGGCACGGCCTGGTCATCACCGGTCAACTCACGTAACCAGGTACGGAATCCAAAATGATCGTAAATTTCCCTGAGTGTTTCCGAATCCTGTGGCTTGCGCGCCAAATCAGACATATCGGTAAAAAAATCATCAATTTCACAATCACGCTTGATGGTGATCAGCCGACGGGTAAGTGCAAAATTGGGAATGGCTTCACGCAGGTTATTGCCAACAACCCCTTTTATCTTATCGGCATTTTCAACCAGCTTATCAAGAGAGCCGTATTCACTGAGCCACTTGACCGCCGTTTTCGGTCCCACTTTTGGCACCCCGGGTACATTATCCACCGAATCACCAATCAGCATCAAATAATCGATAATTTGCTCGGGTAACACGCCAAATTTGCTTTTCACCCCTTCCACATCCAGCGTTTCATTGGTCATTGTATTAACAATACTGACATGCCCATTAACCAGCTGGGCGATATCCTTATCCCCTGTTGAAATAATGGTCTTGACATCATTTTGTGTCGCAATTTCTGCTAAAGTGGCAATAATGTCATCCGCCTCGACCCCGGGCTTTGCAATGACAGGCCACCCCATGGCGCTGATGGCCTTGTGAATGGGCGCTATTTGCAAAGCAAGGTCATCAGGCATGGGAGGACGATGCCCTTTGTACTCAGGATACAAATCATCACGAAATGTTTTGCCTTTTGCATCAAAAATGCAGGCAACATAATCAGCCTGGTAATCCTGGTTGATTTTGCGCATCATATTGATGACACCATAAATGGCACCGGTTGGCTCACCCAATGCATTTCTTAAATCAGGCATTGCATGGAAAGCCCGGTACAAATAGCTAGATCCATCAACAAGTAATAAGGTTTTTTTCATGTCAGTAACAAAAGCAGCGACCATCCAGGGACAAATCAGGGAAATTTCCGCTGAATTGCAAGATGCCGCCGATCATTTAAAAGATATTTCAGCAGCTGTAAGTATATTCGGAAGTGCCCGCACAAAAACAGATTCTCCTTACTATCGTAAAACGATTGAGATCAGCCAAAAACTGGCACAGACCGGATTCCATATTATTTCAGGCGGAGGTCCCGGCATTATGGAGGCCGCCAACAAGGGCTGTTTTGAAGCGGGTGGCACCAGCATTGGGCTCAACATCAAGCTCCCGCACGAACAGAAAGACAATCCGTTTCAGTCACAAAGCATTTATTTCAAATATTTCGTTTCAAGAAAAACCACATTTTTCATGAACAGCTCTGGCTATATCATTTTACCGGGCGGGTTTGGCACCCTTGATGAGCTCTTCGAAGCGCTTACCCTGATCCAGACCGGAAAAGCCCATAAAGCCCCCATTATTTTGGTGGGCACCGAATTCTGGGATGGTCTGCTGCAATGGATAAAAAAACAAATGCTGGGCAACCACTATATTTCACCCAGCGATATGGATCTGTTCGTGGTTGAAGACGACCCGGACCGCATCGTCGCCCTCCTCCAGGCCCATCACCAACAACATCTGGAAGAAAAATTCCAGCTTGGGCTGTGCTAATTCCACTTCAGGATAGCATCTGAATTCATAAACGCCCGAACGGGCGTTTTTTAATTTGCGGTACCGGCCTGATCCCCGGTGTCCGTTTGCGGGGGACGGCACACGACATAAGCGACCGGCACGTCTTCCTCTCTTATTTCGCTCTCCATCACCCTCCCCGACAATGTATTGACACAGCGGTCTGTCATTTTCTGCAGGCACACACTTTCATTCTGATAACAGGGAAGAATAAGATGGGCATCGGTCTTCTCATATAAAATTTCACCGCTGCCACATCCCGTCAACAAAACAGCCACCATCCCGGCCACCTGCGCTTTGCTCAATTGCACGTCTGCTCTCCTGTTTATTTTCCTGAACAGAAAAATCATTTTCAAATAATTCACTAATGCTCATCATTTCAATTTATTTATTGAAATAAATCAAACAAACAGACATTATCGGGCTCACATCACTGCTTGCAGGCTAATATTAACAAAAATTAACCATGCATAACATATATTGTCAAAAAGAGAAACAAGAATGACAACCGATAAAAACCTTGATGCCGTCTTTGATCCATTTGACCAAATAGAACAGCAGGCGTTTTTAGAACAATCATTGCAAAAGGCCGATTTTGAATATTATATTTATATCCAGAACACGCCTTTTCCCTTCAATAATACCGAATCACAATTCCTGTGCGCCAGCAATCTGCCCCATTCAAGCCTGAAAAACCTGCAGGATGGCATTGTGCTCAATAAAAACCCACTGGCCTGCCTCAACAACGACTCAACAGCCCATTACCAAACATTCTCCTGGAACAGACATGCGCTTTCCAATCCTCCCGAGCTGACCAGACTGCTTAAAGACTTCCCACAATTACACGGCCTGCATTTTCCGTGCCAGAATATTTCCGGCCATAAAAAAAACTCCCTAACCCTGCTCAGGGCCTGCCATCCTGTTTCGACGCAGGAAATCAGGCAAAACCTGTTCCCCCTAAGGCATCTGGTTTTTTCCGCCCGCTATTTGATCAGACAAAATCTCATCAGTCATTATTTGAACACCATGCATCCAACCCTCCCACCACGGCAAATGGAAATAAGCCGGTGTATCGTGGCAGACATGAGCAATAACGATATTGCCAGGCTGCTTCGAATCAAGAACGAAACCGTGACCTATCACGTAAGACAGATTCTCAGAAACACAAACTCCAGTCGCCGAACGACAGGAGCGTTCAAGGCACTATTGCCGGAATTGATCACCTAAATACCCTGCGCCACTGAAGGCACTGCCCGCAACCCTGTCCTGGCCCCTTTATTTCTATTCAATCCCAAGTGGCAAAACAACCTACTTAAATCAGTAAAGACTTATAATAATACGTTTTACGGGATTTATCCCTGGCCCATTTTTTACCGCAGAAAGTCATGTTGGAACAATATAACCCACTAAAAGTAGAACAAAACGCTCAACGCAACTGGCAAGATGCCAATGCCTATCTGGTCAGCGAGCATGCCAAAGACAGCAACGGCAACGACAAACCCAAGTTTTATGCCTGCTCCATGCTGCCCTACCCTAGCGGCAAGCTGCATATGGGCCATGTCCGTAACTACACCATCAACGATATGATGGCGCGCCAGCTGCGCATGCGTGGATTCAACGTACTCATGCCCATGGGCTGGGACGCTTTCGGCATGCCGGCCGAAAATGCTGCCATCAAATCAAAGGTCCCTCCCGCAAAATGGACTTACGACAACATTGCCTACATGAAAAAACAAATGCAGGCAATGGGACTGGCCATCGACTGGTCACGCGAAATGTGTGCCTGCGACCCCGATTACTACAAATGGAACCAATGGTTCTTCCTGAAAATGCTTGAAAAAGGCATTGCCTACCGTAAAACCCAAACCGTTAACTGGGATCCGGTCGACAATACCGTGCTGGCCAATGAACAGGTCATTGATGGACGCGGCTGGCGCTCGGGTGCACTGGTTGAAAAACGTGAAATTCCCGGCTACTACCTGCGCATTACCGACTACGCCGAAGAACTGCTGCATGAAGTCAAGCACAATCTGCCCGGCTGGCCCGAGCGCGTACGCCTGATGCAGGAAAACTGGATCGGCAAAAGCGAAGGGGTCCGTTTTGCCTTTACCCATGACATCAAAAACAATGAAGGCCAGCTTATTCAGGATGGACGCATGTATGTGTTCACCACCCGCCCCGACACCATCATGGGCGTTACCTTCTGTGCGGTTGCCCCCGAGCACCCGCTGGCTACCCATGCCGCGCAAAACAACCCCGACCTGGCGGCCTTCATCGAAACCTGCAAGCTGGGTGGCACAACCGAGGTCGAAATGGCCACCCGTGAAAAAGAAGGGTTGCCCACCGGCCTGTACGTGACCCACCCCATTACCAATGAACAGATTGAAATCTGGGTTGGTAATTATGTCCTCATGAGCTACGGTGATGGCGCCGTCATGGGCGTACCTGCCCACGATGAGCGGGATTTCGCTTTTGCACTGAAATACCGGTTGCCGATCAAACAAGTCATCTCGGTTCAGGACAAACCCTACTCAACCGAACAATGGCAGGAATGGTATGCCGACAAACAAAACGGCATTGTCATCAACTCAGGCCAGTTCAACGGCCTTAACCACCAACAGGCTGTCGATGCCGTTGCCGAAGTACTTTCCGGCAAGGGTCTGGGCGAAAAGCAAACCACCTGGCGCCTGCGTGACTGGGGCATTTCCCGTCAACGTTACTGGGGTACCCCCATTCCCATCATCCATTGCGCAGACTGCGGTCCGGTTCCCGTACCCGAAAAAGACCTGCCAGTCAGACTGCCCGAAGAGCTGATTCCCGATGGCAGTGGCAATCCGCTTAACAAGCACGAAGCATTCCTGTCTTGCGCCTGCCCCAAATGTGGCAAGCCTGCCCGTCGCGAAACCGACACCATGGATACTTTCATCGACTCCTCCTGGTACTTCATGCGGTACACTTCGCCCGGCAACAACAATGCCATGGTTGATGCCCGCAACGACTACTGGATGCCGATGGACCAATACATTGGCGGCATTGAACACGCCGTGCTGCATTTGCTGTATGCCCGCTTCTGGACCAAAGTCATGCGCGACATGGGCCTGGTCAAATTTGACGAGCCTTTCAAGAAACTGCTTTGCCAGGGTATGGTGCTTAACCACATCTACTCTCGCAAAAACGAAAAAGGTGGTATTGAATATTTCTGGCCAGAAGAAGTTGAAAATATTTACAACGAAAAAGGCAGCATTATCGGTGCCCGCCTGATCAAGGACAACTCACCGGTCGACTACGGCGGCATTGGCACTATGTCCAAGTCCAAAAACAACGGGGTAGACCCGCAAGCCCTTATCGACACCTTGGGTGCCGATACCGCCCGTCTGTTTGTCATGTTTACCAGCCCCCCAGAACAAACACTGGAATGGTCCGACTCCGGTGTGGAAGGCTCTCACCGTTTCCTCAAGCGTTTGTGGGCCATGGCTTATAACCACAAAGAAATTATTAGCCGTGCACCTGCCACTGCCCCCGACTGGAGCAACGCACCCAAGGCCGTGAAAGAACTGCGCCGGATCGCTTACTCCCTGCTCAAGCAGGCCAATTACGACTACGAGCGCATTCAATACAACACCGTGGTTTCTGCCAACATGAAACTGCTCAATGCGATTGAAGACGCCAAACTCGAAGCCGGTCCCGAAGCCGATGCCGCCATCAAGGAAGTAATCTGCATTCTGCTGCGCATGCTTTACCCTGTGGTTCCGCATATTACCTGGCATCTGTGGAATGAGCTTGGCTATGCCCAGCAGCACGGTGACCTGCTTGATGCACCATGGCCGGAACTTGACGAACAGGCGCTGATTGCCGATGAAATTGAAATGATGCTGCAAATCAATGGAAAACTGCGCGGCTCGGTTAACGTACCTAACGGAGCCCCCAAGGAAGACATTGAAAAACTGGCAATGGCACATCATTCAGTAGAGAAATTCCTTGAAGGCCGTGCGCCCAAAAGGATCATCATTGTTCCCGGCAAGCTGATCAACATTGTAGGATAAGTAAAAAATGCAGACACAAGCACGCTTCATCTTCCCACATACCAAACGTGTACAACTGTTACTGGCAGCAGGTGTTCTGCTGTGTCTGCTCATTGCCGGCTGCGGCTTTAAAATGCGCGGTCCCACACCACTGCCTTTTTCCACCCTGTATACCAATATCCCGCAAAACTCCGCCTTTGGCTCAAGAGTCTGGCGTGCCATTCAGGCCAACTCGCCCGGTACGACCGTCACTGCCGATGCTGCCCTGGCACAAGCAAAGCTGATTCAGGAGGATTTTAGCCGCTCACAGCGTGAGGTTTCCCTGGACGCCCAGGGTAAGGTCGAGGAATACGAACTCAACCTGGTTCTGACCTTCAGCATGACAGACAGTCATGGCAATGAACTGATCCCAACCTCACGGATTGAGGCCACCCGCCAGCTGCCTTACGATGAAGATGATGCATCAGCCAAGCAGGAAGAAATGGCACAATTGTATACAGACATGGAAAAAAGCATCGCAGACCGCCTGATCCGTCGCATTACATCCCCGGATGTCATCACGACCTATCTGCAACATAACCCGACGCCGGGTTTTGTACCTGCGCAGTAGTATGGGGCAAACCTTTAATCATGATTCGTTTGCCAGTCATATTATCCAGTCTGCTACCGCACTGGATACGCTTTATTGTGTCTGCTCCGATGAACTCTTGCTACGCAATGAAACCGTTGACAGCATACGTCAGGCCTGCCGGGACAAAGGGTATAACGAACGAACCAGCCTCATTCTTGACGCCAATGGCAACTGGAATGCCATTCAGGAATGCACCCAAAGCATTTCCCTGTTTGGCGATCTGAAAATCCTGGAAATCACCATTCCCACCGGCAAACCCGGTAAAACCGGTGCCACGGCACTTATCAATCTTGCAGCACAGGTCCAGAAAGGTGAAATTACCGACACCATTATCGTTATCAGCCTGCCCAAACTGGACAAAACCACGGCCAAAACCAAATGGGCCCAACAGTTGCTGGCAGCCGCTACCGTTGTCAATATTGCCAACATTGATCGCCAGCAATTGCCCGCCTGGATCAAACAACGCCTGAAAAAACAAAATCAGTCTGTCGATGACGCCACGCTTGCCTGGATGACCGACAAGGTAGAAGGCAACCTGTTTGCCGCTCATCAGGAAATTCTCAAGCTGGGTCTGCTATACCCCGAAGGTCAAATCCAGGCGGAAGATATCGAAAAGGCCATTCTGGATGTTGCCCGTTACGATGTTTTTTCCCTGTCCAATGCCATGCTTGAAGGCAATGGACAAAGAACGGTCAGGATGATACAGGGATTGAAAGCCGAAGGCGAGGCGCTGCCGCTGGTACTGGGCGTCATGACCCGGGAAATACGTACCCTGTACACGCTGGCAACTGCCCGTCAGCAAGGTGAAAACATTGCCGGACTATTCAGGCAATTGTATATTTTTCCGCCACGCGATAAATTAATACGTCAGGCACTTGAACGGCTTTCACTCAGGCAATTAATGGGCATGATCCAGCACGCCCATGACATAGACCGCCTTTTCAAGGGCTATCCCGTTAATGGCCGCATGGACGACGCCTGGGAAGAAATTACCCGTCTGGCCTTAAAAGTCGTGAACCCGGCCATTTTATGAATAACAAGGTAGATATTTAACAATGACCCAATCTGTAGATCAGCTCATGGAGCAAATCGGTGCACAGGCCCGCAACGCTTCCAAATACATCATGCAAGCCTGCGATGAACAAAAGTCGGCGGCTTTGCGCTTCATGGCACAGCGTTTGCTTGAAAAGGCCGACTATCTAAAAACCGAAAATGCCAAAGACCTGGAAAATGCCCGCAAGAACAACCTGGAACCTGCCCTGCTTGACCGCCTGACCCTTTCTGACAAGGCCATCGGCTTAATGGCTACCGGACTCAACCAGATTGCCGGCATGGCTGATCCGGTAGGCAGCTTAAGTGCCACACGTGTGCTGCCCAATGGCATCAACATCGCCCAAATGCGCGTACCGCTGGGGGTCATCGGCATCATTTACGAATCGCGCCCCAACGTCACGATTGATGCCGCCGCACTTTGCCTGAAGTCAGGCAATGCAACTATCTTGCGCGGCGGCAGCGAAGCTTTTCATTCAAACCTGGCCTTGGGCAATATCATTCGTGAAGGCCTGGAACACGCCGGCTTGCCTGAAACCGTGGTACAGGTTGTCAGCACCACCGACCGCGCCGCGGTTGGCAAACTGATTACCATGACCGAATACGTGGATGTGATTATTCCCCGGGGTGGCAAAAACCTCATCAAGCGGCTTAGCGAAGAAGCCCGGGTTCCCCTGATCAAGCACCTGGACGGCAACTGTCACATTTATATTGACCAGTACGCTGATCCCGAAAAAGCCTTTCAGATTGCCCTGCATGCCAAAACCTTCCGCTATGGTATTTGTGGCACCATGGAAACCCTGCTGGTGCACGCCAGCATTGCCCAGGATGTATTGCCCCGTCTGGCACAAGCCTATACCGAACATCAGGTAGAGCTGCGCGGCTGCGAAAAAACCCGCTCCCTGATTCCTGCCGTCAAACCGGCCACCGAAGAGGACTGGGATACCGAATACCTGGCACCCATTCTGGCCATCCGCGTGGTGGACAGCCTTGATCAGGCCATCGAGCACATTGCACGGCACAGTTCAGGCCATACAGAATCCATTATTACCGAACGCATTCACGAAGCCAGCCTCTTCCAAAGACAGGTTGACTCAAGCTCGGTCTATGTCAACCTGCCCACCATTTTCGCCGATGGCTTTGAATATGGCCTGGGTGCGGAAATCGGCATTTCCACCAACCGGCTGCATGCCCGCGGACCTGTCGGCCTTGAAGGCCTGACCACTTATAAATGGGTCTTGAACGGTAACGGTCAACTTCGCAAATAAGAGAAAAAAATGTTGTACTTATGGCTTAAAACCCTGCATATCGTTTTTGTCACTTCCTGGTTTGCCGGGTTGTTTTACCTGCCACGCATTTATGTCAACATGGCGCAAACCACAAATCCCGATACGTATCAGGCCATGCTGGGCATGGCTGCCCGCCTGCTGCGTTTCACCAACAAACTGGCCATTCCCGCCGTCATCTTCGGTCTGTGGATGATGATCCAATTCAAAATCGGTCTTACCGACGGCTGGATGCACGCCAAACTGCTTTTGGTCGCTGGTGTGCTTGGCTATCATTACTCCTGCGCCCGTATTTACCGGCAATTCGAACAACACAAAAACACCCGCTCTCATGTTTATTACCGCTGGTTTAACGAGATACCTGTCTTTTTGCTGCTGTTGATCGTTGCGCTGGTCATTATCAAACCTTTTTAAAAAACAATATACATGTCAGAAGACAACACACCACCCCGCAAAAAGCTCGTACTAAAAAAGCCATCCGGCCAAAATGAACAAAGCCCGGCAGGCGAATCCCAAAAGCCGCGCCTGCGTTCAGGGGCACGTGCCCGCAACGTGGCACTGGCCAGTTTTGCCGAGTCCAGCACAAGCGCCGACAAAACCATCAAAAACAAGATTCAGTCACGCCCCCTGCCCCGCACCGCAGGCTATGCCAAGCATCGCCCCAGCCTTGCCGACCGCTTAAGCCGTGGCGCTGAAACCATCGGGCAATTTCCCGATACACAAAAAAACACCCGCAAACCCGCTGTGGTCAAGGGTGACTCGTCCTACGAAGCGTCTAGAAACCCTCGCAAAGAGCCACGCAGACAAAGAACCCAGTACCAGCACACCGAAATATTCCGGGTATTTGCTCCCTGCCCCCAAGGGCTTGAAGACGTCCTGTTCGAGGAAATCAGCGCCCTGGGCTTTGAAAACGTGGAAAAAGGGCGTGCCGGCTGTGCCTTTAGCAGCGACTGGATGGGTATCATGCGGGCCAATCTGTATTCACGATTGGCCACCCGGATTCTGGTACAGGTCTCACATGCTCCCATCATGACCGAAGATGATATTTATGAACTGGCTTATGACACGCCTTGGGAGCAATGGTTTGGTGCTGAACACACGCTACGGGTAGACACCTCTGCCATCAAAAGCCCCATGAAAAGCCTCATGTTCTGTAACCTGAAGGCCAAAGACGGCATTTGCGACCGCCTGCGCGACCGTGAAGGCGAACGTCCCAGTATCGACACTGTCCGCCCCGATGCCAAGGTACACCTGTTCCTGTCCAGCGACAGCGCCACCCTTTACCTGGATACCTCTGGCGAGTCCCTGTTCAAGCGTGGCTGGCGCCTTGACAAAGGCGAAGCTCCACTTCGGGAAAACCTGGCCGCCGGCATTCTGGCCCTTTCAGGCTGGGACCCTTCCATGCCCCTGTATGACCCATTTTGCGGCAGTGGCACCATTCTTATTGAAGCGGCCTGGATTGCCCAGGGCGTGCCGCCCGGCATATCACGCCCGTTTGGCTTCGAACGCCTGCGCAATTTTGACTACCGTCGCTGGAAAGACCTGAAAGCAGATGCGCTAAGCCGCATGGCACCCAGACTGGAAACGCCGTTATATGGGTCTGATATCAACCCGCACGCCATTGCAGCGGCCAAAGACAACCTGCACCGGGCCCGTCTGTCCGATGCCTCCATTTTCTTTGATGTCAAAGATGCCCGCTTTACCCAGGCACCGGCCGAACGTGGCTGGCTGATCACCAACCCACCCTATGGCGAGCGCATGGACCCTGAAGACGACACCCTGTGGCGCGAATGGTCTTCCTGCCTGAAAAAAGAGTTTGCCAACTGGAACGTGCATATTATTTCCAGTGACCTTGACCTGCCCAAAAAACTCAGGCTCAAACCCAAACAGCGCATTCCGCTTTTTAACGGCGCGCTTGACTGCCGCCTGTTTGCCTTTGAAATGGTCAGCGACAGCTATCGGAACAAATAATAATGACTTACCCTGCCAGACTGCGAATTTTTGCCTGCATGATGTACGAAGGCGTACTTTTGTTTGGCCTTGTTTTTTTCGCTTCCTATATTTTTGACACCTTGACCCAAAGCCGTCACGGCCTGATGTACCATGCCCCCCGGCAAGCCCTGCTGTTTTTGGTGATTGGTCTTTACTTCATTACTTCATGGAAGCGCAAAGGGCAGACGCTTCCCATGAAAACCTGGAATATTCTGCTTTGCGATAAAAGCGGGAACAAACCCGGAACAGGCCAGTTAATTTTAAGGTACCTGCTGTGCTGGCCCATTCCCCTGCTGGGTGCCGCAGGCATTTACTTTCTTTCCCAATCCCTGGGCTGGGCCTCGATAACCATGTTCATTATTGTGACGCCCTTCCTGAATTTTGTGTATAGCTGGTTGGACCGTGACGGTTTAATGATGCATGATCGTCTGGCCGGTACTCGTTTAATTAACATAACCGGCAAGCGTATTTAAATGTTAAAATGTGTATATCAGAGTATTTATTTATAGTACTGGTATACGTAACAAACGTTTAACGCTGGCTGTCAGGGTTCTGGCTTGCATCCGGCAATGCCGTCTTGTAACAATACGCTTAATTCACTACAACCGGAAATTTGCCATGCGATCACTGACCCTTTTATTTCGGCCCCTGATCCTCGCTGTTGCCTTGATGCTATGTGTTATTCCCCGCCTTGCACAAGCACAAGCACAAGCACAAGCACAAACACAAGATCAAAAACTCTACCTTGAGCTCTGGGCCGAAGCGGAAGCGTTCCGGTCCCTGGCATCAAAAAATTTCCTGGCAGCCCTGAAAAATTCATCTACCCCTGAGGCCAATCTTACCTTTGCCGAATTGGGTGAACTGCTTTGGCTTGATCAGGACAATGCCGATGACTGGTCGATTTTTTTCCGCCACTCACTGGTCAACTTTGTCGCGACTGGCAGTGAGGTTGAGTTTGTTTACTTTCAGCACCCCTGGGCCGATATTACCTTATTGACCCTCTGGTCACGAACACCCAAGGATAATCGCCTGCGCATTGTGGATACCGGCATTCTCCTGAACAGTGTCATCCGTGGCGCCAAAGTTCCGTTCCAGATAGGCCGGGGATGGATGCAAGAAAAAGCTTCGGCACCCGTAGCCATTGGACAAGTAAACGCAAAAACCACCAGCCAGATCGTTGCTGCCGGAATGGGCCAAATCCCAAACCCGCTGGCCTCCTTAAATGTTGAACAAGCAGAAGCCATGGTTGCCGGCGCTGCCCTGCAATGGATGGAGCACCAGACTAGCCTGTTGCCATTATTCGTCGATGAAACCGGTGTGGCCCATGCCATGCGCATTGCCTGGAACAGGCTGTTGCTTGCCGCCCGAAAAGGGCAGTTGGCCGATGTATTGCCGCCCAATACCCCAATCAAAGAACTTAATGCCGTGGATTCTGCACTGTGGGCTTCTTTGGAACCGGTTGCCTATGTTGAAGACGGGAAAAATGCAGTATCAATCTTTGCCTCCTCGCACAACCCCAACATTTATGCGACCCTGGCAATTAGTGATGATAATAATAAAGTAAAAATCACCCATTTTGATTTTTACCGGTTTTCCGATTTTCTGGACAAGGACGCGAAATGAATTATTCGGTTTTAACTGCGTTGGGACTCTCGCTTTGCATCACTAATATAGCCATGGCACAAAAAACGGCTACCGTTATCATACCTCCCCCCACTCATTTCAATGCAATTCCCACTGCTCAAAGCCAGAATGAACAGCCTTCCCCCCTCTGGGTTGTCGCGCAAGATGAAGCGCCTGCAAGTGACAAATTAAGTACCGTGGAAGAGGTCCTGTACGTAACAGGTGAAACACTCAGCGCTGAACCTGTACAGCAAAGCATTAAAATAGCTGAAAATTACGCACTGAATAACCAAATAAAGCTGGATGAAATTCATAAAGAGAACACCAAGGAATTTAACAAGCTAAACAAAAGTATACAGACGAAAAGCAGTAAGGCATCAGGTTACGTGACCTCAAAAAAAACACAAACCAAACTGGATAATCTCAAAAATAAAGCCAAACTGTCCGGCAAACAACAAAGCCAGGCCGCGGCAAAAACAAACTTCCTGTCAAAACTGGGTAAAGTACTTAACGCCCTTGATGTCGTTTCAGTTGCGGCCGAAACTACCGGCTACCTTTCAACCGGTGACACCACAGGCGCTGCCGGTGCCTTAGTGAGAGGAGGCGTCAAGAAAGGGGCTGAAGCAGGCGGTGCACTGGCCGGCTCTTTCATACCCGGTGGTTCAATCGCTGGCGCCTGGGCTGGCGGCCAAGCCTATACAGAATATGTCGAACCCAGGATCAATGAAATCGAAGATGCCGTCCGTGATGAACAAACCCGTCAAAAATACATAAACAAGCCCTGGTACACGCCTCAACCGTATATGGACAGCAATGGCAATATCAAATACTTTGCTGAAAACGAATATATGGACAAGAAAACCGGCACTATCTACACGCGCAGCCCAGAAGAGCAGAAAGAATACGAGCATCAACAACGCGTTAACTGGAATAACCAAAATACCTTGCAAAAACTGATAGAAGATTATAAGGATGGAAAAATCAGTGATAAGGAATTGCTCGATCTTTTCGAGAACTACGATCGCCACGATGGCGATACCATCTGGAACCCCGAAGCCGATACAGAACAACAGGACAATACCGGTAACCTCATCGCCCAGATCACACCGGTCCAAGTGACAGCCTTCACGACAATCACTGAAACCATAGGCGAAATAGAAGTCAGCACCACACTAACCTTTTCTTTCTGGAATGTGGGTGCCTATTCACCTCCACACAGCAAAGCCAGCCTCTCCGTGTATTCCTCGCATCCATCCATGGAGAACTTCGTCTGGAATGGAACTTTCTCGGGTGGTCCGAATGGCACACTAAGCATTCACTCCGATGATGGCATCATAACGTTCCAGTTAAACAACGGCACGCATTTAACAGGTGAGGACATGAGCATCCCTATTTCAAACCCCGCCGCTTTTGCAAACTGGCCCAAAGACCTGAGGTAAACCTGTTTAATCTACATAGCCGGGTTGGACAATTAAATGTTAGAATGAGCCTTATAGTGGAAAAGTGGGTCAGAAATGGCCCTTTTATTTTCCTTCAGCATCAAAAAACAGGCCTCTCAAACAGTCATATGACAGATCAATATAATTCACTGTATCAATCATTTGAATGGTTAGTTCCATCACATTTCAATATTGCGGATGCCTGCTGTCATCGCTGGGCCTCCAGTCCGCACGAAGCCCGTCAAGTTGCCATTTATTTCGAAGACCAGGTGGGCCAGCTCACCATGCTGACTTACGGCCAGCTTTCAGAACAAGTCAATAAACTGGCCAACGGTTTCATCCGCATGGGCATACAACCCCAGGATCGTATTGCCATTGCCCTGCAACACTCGGCAGAAAGTGCGGTAACCCAGTTGGCGGCACTTACCGTGGGTGCCATTGCCGTACCGCTAACCGCAACCCTGACCGCGGCCGAATATGCCGAACGCATTCACGATTCACAAGCCAGGGTGGCCATTGTTGACAAGCATTCCATTGCCCCCATGATGTCGGCCATCGACAATCATTCTCCGGTCAAGCAGATTATTGGCATTCATACCGAAGATGAGCGTATTATTTCATGGCGTACCTTGCTGGCAAGACAACCCGGGACCTTCACGCCGGTTATTGTGGCATCCAACTCACCCGCCCTGCTCATCTACCCGCATCCCTCTGAAAACAAACCACTCAGGGGAACTTTGCTGCACCATAGTACGTTAATTGGTACGCTGCCCGGTTTTGTAGCCTCCCAAAACTGGTTCCCCAAAGGCAAGGATATCCTCTGGACCTCTTTTGACTGGAGCACGCCCAACGGCCTGCTCAATGCCCTGCTGCCTACGCTTTACTTTGGCCGCTCCATTGTTGGCTGTCCCAGCGGGCGTACTATTCCGCGCCTGTTCACCCTCCTGGAGCACTATCAAATTACCAATATGCTCGTCTCGAGCTACGAACTGGAGCGCATCAGGAATCACCCCGATCCGTTGCTCGAGTTCCAAATTGCCATCCGTTGCATTACCTGTCCCGACACCGAAATCACCCGGACACTGCGCGACTGGGTCAGCGAACGCTTTAATGTAAGCATCAACAGTGTTTTCGCACCACTGGGTTTTGGGTATATTATTGGTGAAAGCCATGAAAAGTGGCCATCCAGGTACGGCAGCATTGGCAAACCCTACCCCGGACATAGCGTTGCCATTATCAACGAAGACGGTGAAGAGCTGGAAGTCGGCCAGTCTGGTGAAATTGCCATTCACACCACCGATCAATATGACTATCCCGATCCAAGCGTTTCCCTGTCATACTGGTCCAGCTCACAAATTCACGAAACACCCAAAACAGGTGAGTGGATCGGCACCGGGGTTATAGGCTATGCCGATGACGATGGTTATATATGGCGTACCCCCATTGAGCCCACAAATCTCACAGACACTGTCAGTGAATCAACTTCTTGAAAGGAAACCGAATGGCCATTTACCAACTTGAAAACCTGGTACCCCATATTGATCCCAGTGCATTTATCTTTGAGAATGCAACACTGATCGGTAATGTAACACTGGCCGCCAATGTCAGTATCTGGGCCAATGTTTCCATTCGGGCCGATAATGCCAGCATTATCATCGATGAAAACAGCAACGTACAGGAAGGCAGTGTCTTGCACGTTGATGAAGGAGTACCGCTATATATAGCCAAAAATGTAACGGTAGGCCATCAGGCCATGCTGCACGGCTGTACCATTGGTGAAGGCTCATTAATTGGCATGCAGGCCATTGTGCTTAACAATGCCGTTATTGGCAAAAACTGTATTATTGGTGCGGGCGCCATCGTTCCCGAAGGAAAAGTGATCCCCGACAATTCACTGGTTATTGGTGTGGCAAAAATTGCCCGTACCCTGACCAATGAAGACCTTGCCGGTGTGCATGCAGGCACCCGTCATTACGTAGAACAAGGCAAACGCTACTCTCAACACCTGAAACGCCTTGATTAATCCGTCTCAGGATATATTTTCTTGCTGTCATGAACGATTCC
The DNA here is from genome assembly GCF_019132845.1 of Advenella alkanexedens. Lineage (GTDB taxonomy): Bacteria > Pseudomonadota > Gammaproteobacteria > Burkholderiales > Burkholderiaceae_B > Advenella > Advenella alkanexedens. Next base: position 72,930 of record NZ_JAHSPR010000004.1, read on the forward strand.
TTAAAAAAATACCTGTTTGAAGACCGCAGTACGCGAGTTCAAACCGTCAATCTTACCCAAACCTGGGCCGAAGCGCTGGGCCACCAGCACTATCCGCCCACTATCCGAAGGCTCTTGGGAGAATTAAGCGCAGCAGCCGTCCTGCTGACATCAAACATCAAGTTTGATGGCTCCTTGATTCTTCAATTGCAAGGTGATGGCCCCATTAGCCTGATTGTGGTCGAGTGCGACACTTCACTTCACGTGCGTGCCACCGTTAAAATGCGACAAGAGTTTGTTTGTCCTGAAAACGGTACCCTGCAAACCCTGCTCAATGCCAACGGCAATGGCCGGTTTGCGGTCATTCTTGACCCCAAAAACAGGTCTGAAGGCATGCAACCCTACCAAGGCATTGTACCCATGCAAGGCAACTCGGTGGCACACGTACTTGAACACTACATGAAGCACTCCGAACAGCTGAATACCCGGTTATGGCTTGCTGCCAATGATGAAAAAGCCTGCGGGCTCCTGCTGCAGCAACTGCCTTCAACAGGCGGCATACTTGCGGCCACGCAAACCACCGATGAGACCTGGGAACGCGCTGTTCAGTTTGCCGAAACCCTCAGCACCGAAGAGCTGCTTTCCACCGATGAGGACACCCTGATCCACCGTCTGTACTGGGAAGAAACCTTGATTGCCTATGAACCGATTGCTGTCACCTGGTTTTGTCCCTGTACCCGTGAAAGGGTTGCCAACATGCTTAAAATGCTGGGTAGCGAAGAAATTGCCAGCATACTTAGTGAGCGGGAAAACATCGAGATCTCCTGTGATTTTTGTGGCAAACCCTATGTTTTTGATCCGGTAGACTGTGCAAAACTGTTTGTGAATCCAGACAGTTTTGTGGTCAAGGGCAATACCTCAAGCCACTAACCACACAGCGAACTATTGGATCAATCCATCCATTTGTAAAACTCACAATTTACAGCCTTCAAGAGTAAGCACAGACTAACGTCATGCTTACTCTTTTGTTTTTCTCCCCAACGATAAAACACCCTTTACCCGAACCGGCTCATACCCAAAAAAACAAGGGCTTTGGTTCGGTAGAGTTCTTGCTGGTTGCCACCCCCCTATTAATGCTGGGCATGGGCTCACTGGAGGCCTCATATTGGTATATTACCCGTCAGGCAAGCAGCCTTGCACTGTTTGAGGCTGCCCGTGCCGCCGCCACCCACCATGCCAGTCCACAACGCATAGAACTGGCTTTTGAAAAAGCACTGCATCCTCTTTTCACGCCAGCTGGCCAATATGCGAACCCCGCCACTCGCATGCAGGCCTATTTCCAACGCATCACACAAAAAACCGGACAGGCACCATGGCGTATCGTGATCAAAAGCCCAAACCAGACCGATTTTACCGATTTCCAGCGTAAAGACCTGCTTATAGCACAACAAACCGGTCGGCCTGCCATTGACAACAATTATCAGTACGAGCAATACCTGCGTACCGGTACGGGCAAGTCTTCAGGCCATAACATTTTTCAGGCCAATACACTGCAAATAGAGCTAACCTACCCTTACCAGGCCCTTATTCCCGGCATAAGTCAATTATTCAGGATGCTGGCAGGCAAGGGGTCCGCTTACGATGCTCAACTCATGGATCAGGGCATCCTGCCCATCAAGCAGACCTTGTCCATCAGCATGCAATCCCATCCTGTTTTATGGCCGGTGGATCCCGGTGGAAAAGTGCTTTACAGTCACAACCTACTCAACGGAAACGATATTTTCCACCCACAAAGCAACAACAACCAAACCTGTACGGGTTTATGGTGCGGACCACTCAGCGACAGGGCAAAAACCTTACCCACATCATCCGGCAACACAAGACCTGCGGCCCAACAAATGCCCGCTGCCAATCATCCGCAAACACCCGCCAAAGACGCAGGCAACAGCTCACCAGCAGCGTCCAAAACACCGGCTCCGGAAGATGAAATTTCAGTAGATGGGCAAGATCCGGCCTGTGGCATCAACCTTTGCTGTACCTAGCAAACGTTAGGCAGAACCTGTATTTATTGTGCGGAAGGAGCGGCGCTGACGGCCGGTTTGGATGCTTCGGTTTTTTTACCGATAGGCAGGGTAATGGTAGGCACTGCCTCATTGGGAACCAGGATCTGCACCAGGGTTTCACCCTCATTTATCATCCCCATTTCGATGCGTGCACGATCTTCAAGCGCTTCGGTACCTGATTCCAAATCCTGGACTTCTGCTTTCATGGCATTGTTTCGGGCCAACAATGCCTTGTTTTTTTCATGCTGCTCTTTAAGCTGCTCTTTTAATTCCGCCACCCGCAACCAACCCGAATCTCCCTTCCATAAGGGATACTGAATAGCGATACATGCCAGCAGAAGCAACAAAAAAAGCAAACGCATGAGATAAACAGCCGATTAGCGGTTACGCAAATTATAAAATGCGTCTACCCCGGGGTAATAAGCCACTTCAGCCAATTCTTCTTCGATACGAAGCAACTGGTTGTATTTGGCCATACGATCCGAGCGGGACAGTGAACCGGTTTTGATTTGCATGGCATTGGTTGCCACGGCAATATCGGCAATGGTTGAGTCTTCGGTTTCACCTGAACGATGAGAAATAACGGCAGTATAACCGGCGCGTTTGGCCATTTCAATGGCAGCAAAAGTTTCAGTTAGCGTACCAATCTGGTTGATCTTGATCAGGATGGAGTTACCGATGCCCTGGTCAATACCCTGCTTGAGGATTTTGGTGTTGGTCACGAACAGGTCATCACCCACCAGCTGTACTTTCTTGCCCAGCAGATCGGTCAGGATTTTCCAGCCTTCCCAGTCATTTTCAGACATGCCGTCTTCAATGGAGACGATGGGATACTTATCGCACCAGGAAGCCAGCAAATTGGCAAATTCGGTTGAGGTCAATGAGATACCACCCTCACCGGCCAAATGATATTTACCGTCTTTGTAGAATTCGGAGCTGGCGCAATCAAGTGCCAGGGCAATTTGAGAACCGGCTTCGTAGCCTGCGTTTTCAATCGCTTTCAGAATGAGCTGAATGGCAGCTTCGTGATTGGCCACGTTAGGTGCAAAACCACCTTCGTCACCCACTGCGGTTGACATGCCCTGGTCATGAATGATTTTTTTCAGTGCATGAAAAACTTCTGCACCCATACGCAAAGCCTCACGGAAGCTGCTGGCACCGACCGGCAGAATCATGAACTCCTGCATATCAAGCGTATTATTGGCATGCGCACCACCGTTGATCACGTTCATCATGGGCACGGGCATGCTCATGGGGCCGCTACCACCGAAATAACGGTACAAAGAAAGGCCGGATTCATCGGCCGCGGCACGGGCAACCGCCATACTGACTGCCAGCATGGCATTGGCACCCAAGCGCTCTTTGGTTTCAGTTCCGTCCAGATCAATCAGGGTACGATCAATAAAAGTTTGTTCCTGGGCATCAAGTCCAATCAGGGCTTCGGAAATTTCCGTGTTGACATTTTCAACAGCTTTCAAGACGCCTTTACCCAAATAACGTGATTTATCACCGTCACGCAATTCAATGGCCTCACGCTCGCCGGTTGATGCTCCAGAGGGAACCGCTGCACGCCCCATGGCACCGGATTCCAATAAAACATCACATTCAACAGTCGGATTTCCGCGAGAATCCAAAATTTCACGGCCGATAATATCTACAATAGCACTCATGGTTATGAATTTCCTGCCTGTTCAAGTATTACAAAGGTTTTTGTCATAGGCTGAATTGTACATGACAAAGACGGGCTTGTATTTTATCAAGCGTGGCAATCAACACATGAATTTCATCTTCAGGAAGATCAAGCGTTATTTTTGCCAAAAATGCATCGCGCTTGTTCCAGGTTTTGGTCATGAACTCCCGTCCCTTCGCTGTCAACAACACATTGGTAACCCGGTTGTCATCTTGATTCATGGAGCGTTTTACCCAGCCTTCTTTTTCCATGGCTTTTACATGTCGGGTCAGCGTCGCCGCATCTACATCCAGCGAACTCACCAGTTGCTTTTGTGAAACAGGCGTGTCGCCCAAAGCCAGCAGGATCCTCCATCTTATTCCCGGAATGCCTACTTCAGCTTCAAACAGCCTTGCCCAGGTTCGGTAAATGCGACCCACGCGCTGCATCATCTCAAGTTCCAACGCCATTTAGACTCCTTTTTGCTTATCTGTTTTCTTATCTTTCAGGTCTATCAAAGGCAATCGATACACCCAAACAGTTGCCAACAAGGTCAGGGCAAATACGATCCAGAAACCCGAATGAATGGCAGCGACCAGGGTTTCACGACCGGCATCTATCCAGAATTGAATATCGCCCACCCCGATTTGTTGAGCCTGTGCCTGCAAGGCTGCTTGCTGGACGGGATTCACCAGGACTTGCGCATCAAACAGCCCCTGCAGTGAATCGGGAGGTATTTTATCGCCTATTTGCCGCACCATGCCTGTTGCATACAAATAATTAACCAATGAGCCCACAACAGCAATACCCAGCATGCCCCCTATCATCCGGATGGATTGAACCAGGGCGGTTGCAATACCCAGGTTTGACTTACCCGCCACTTCCTGTGAAAAAATGGTCAGATTGGGCATAATCATACCAAGCCCTACGCCCCCCAGCACCATATAAGCCATAAACACATATGATGAACCCTCACGATTGGAAAAAATCGTACCCAGAATACAAACCAGTACCAGTACAAAACCGGCATATAAAATATGATTGGGGCGTTTAAGACTGGTAACGACCTTGCCACTTAAAATACTGCCCACCGTTACACATACCACCAATGGCGTAATCAGAATACCAGCCTCATTAGGAGACAACGCGAATCCGCCCTGCAGAAAAAGAGGTATATAAAACAACAGGCTGAACAAGGTAAAGCCAAGTAAAAGCGATAACAAAAACAGCACATTCATGCTCTTTATGCGAAAAAGTTCAAGTGGTATCAGTGCATAAGGACAATGGGCTTCCCATTTGAACAGGAGCAGCGTAAACAATATAAATACCAGTCCCAGCATGACCACGTTCCAGCTCATGCCATACCTTCCCAGAAACTCAACAAAAAACTGCAGGCTACCCAGTACCAAGGTAATTAACACGGCTCCGACCCAGTCCAACCTGATAACCTGTTTATGCGGGTAACGGATAAGCGGCAAGTATTGCCAGATAGACCAAAGCCCCAACAGACTAATGGGCACATTCACAAAAAAAATAGACCGCCAGCCATAATACTCGGTAAGAAAACCACCCAACGATGGCCCCACGACACTGGCAATGCCATAAGCAGAACTTAAAAAAACCTGCCATTTAAGCCTGACAGCCGCTGACGGAAACAGGTCGGGAATACAGGCAAAGGCCGTGCCCACCAGCATGCCCCCACCCACCCCCTGCAAGCCTCTGGAAAGAATCAGCTGCAACATGCTGTCTGCCATGCCGCTAAGAATGGAGGCCGTTGTAAAAATAATTATGGAAGCGATGACAAACGGCTTACGCCCGTAAAAATCACCCAGACGCCCAAAAATGGGAACCGTAATGACCGAGGCCAGCAAATACGAGGTTCCCACCCAGGCATACAAATCAAAACTGTTCAACTCTGCCGCAATGGTGGGCATGGCCGTCCCGACAATGGATTGATCAAGCCCAACCAGAATAGTCACAAAACACAAGCCCAGAGTGGCCAGCAATGACTGTCGAAAGGGAAGCCTTCTTCCGGTACCTGAATCCTCATCATCAATATGAATAGGCTGTGCAGACATGATATGGCAAACACTTAAAAAATTAATTGATTATGAAAACATTTTATATGAAACTATTTTACTGTCAATAAATCAAACAAGAAAAAACCGTTGCACCAATGAGATTATCATTAACGCAACGGACTTATTCAAATACGCTTTGTTAAGCTGTGCTTAAAACCGGTCTTCCATAAAACCTTGCTGTTTCACGATCCGGTCAATCGCAACCAAAGAACTCAGTAAAGCTTCCATATGCTGCAAAGGTACTGCATTGGGACCGTCCGACAAAGCCTGAGCAGGATCTGGGTGGGTTTCCATAAAAAGCCCGGAAATACCCACTGCCACTGCCGCTCGCGCCAGTACGGGAACAAACTCACGCTGACCTCCTGAAGAAGTACCCTGCCCACCCGGCAACTGTACCGAGTGAGTGGCATCAAACACAACCGGGCAAGCGGTTTGGCGCATAATGGCCAATGAGCGCATGTCAGATACCAGATTATTGTAACCGAACGAGGCGCCACGTTCACAAACCATGATATTGGAACCGTCACCACCGGCATTAATGGCCGCTTCTCGTGCCTTGTTGACGACCTGAATCATATCGGCCGGGGCCAGAAACTGCCCCTTTTTGATATTCACCGGCTTCAGCGTCGCTGCACAGGCCTGGATGAAATCGGTTTGGCGACACAGAAACGCGGGCGTTTGCAACACATCAACGACTGCAGCCACATCCCTGACCTGGCTTTCATCATGAACGTCGGTTAACACCGGTACTTTCAGAGTATCGCGGACATCTGACAGGATTTGCAAACCTTCTTCCATGCCAGGGCCACGATATGACTTGCCCGAACTGCGATTGGCCTTATCAAAAGAACTTTTATAAATAAAAGGGATCTGTAGACGGCCAGTGATTTCCTGAAGCATGCCTGCCGTATCGAAGGCCATTTGTCGGGACTCGATAACGCAAGGCCCCGCAATCAGAAAAAACGGCTTGTCCAGACCGACTTCAAATCCGCATAAATTCATACCTGATCCTTTTGGGCACGCTGACGCTGGTTCTCCAGGGCAGCCTTGATGTAACTGACAAACAAGGGATGTTCCGCACGGGGCGTTGAAGTGAACTCAGGGTGGAACTGCACACCCATGAACCAGGGATGAGACGGAATCTCCATGATTTCAGGCAGGTTCTCGGTGGGAGTACGGGCACTGATCACCATGCCGGCCTCTTCAAGACGGGGAACATACACATTATTCACCTCATAGCGATGACGGTGACGTTCATTGACTTCAGGACCGTATATTTCATAAGCACGAGTGCCTTCCTTGACGGGGCAACGCTGCGCGCCCTTGCGCATGGTGCCACCCAGATCGGAATTTTCGCTACGTGTTTCCAGCTTGCCTTCCCGGTCTTGCCACTCGGTAATAAGGGCCACCACCGGATGGGCTGTGGAAGGATCCAGCTCGGTACTGTTGGCACCACCCAATTGCGCCACATTGCGGGCAAACTCAATCACCGCCAGTTGCATGCCCAGGCAAATACCCAGGTACGGAACACCGTTTTCACGGGCATATTTAATCGCCTGAATCTTGCCTTCGGTACCCCGTTTACCAAAACCGCCGGGCACCAGGATCGCATCCATCCCTTCAAGGCAGGCCGTACCGTTTTCCTCGATATCTTCGGAGTCGATATAGTTGATCACCACCCTGGACTTGGTATAAATGCCCGCATGCACCAATGCTTCGGTTAAGGATTTATAAGACTCGGTAAGGTCAACATATTTGCCCACCATGCCAATCTGAACTTCATGCTCGGGGTTTTCCAGTAAATGCACCAGGTTATCCCATTTGGACAAATTAGCTGCTGGTGCGGTAATGCCTAGTGCATCACAAACGATGGAGTCCAGTTTTTGCTTGTGCAGCATGGCCGGGATTTTATAAATAGAGTCTTCATCCCAGACAGAAATGACGGCATCCAGTGGTACATTGGAAAACAGGGAAATTTTGGCCCGCTCATCGTCGGGGATGGGGCGATCGGCACGGCACAGCAAGGCATTGGGATAAATACCGATTTCACGCAATTTTTGCACTGAATGCTGGGTTGGCTTGGTTTTCAATTCGCCCGCGGAAGCAATAAACGGCACCAGTGTAAGGTGCACAAAAGCCGCTCCCTGGCGACCCAGGCGATGGCTCATTTGACGGGCAGCCTCCAGGAACGGCAGGGATTCGATATCACCCACCGTACCGCCAATTTCAACAATGGCAACATCGGCGTTACCGTCGTAGGCTTTCTTGGCACCACGAATGATGAAATCCTGGATTTCGTTGGTAATGTGAGGAATGACCTGGACTGTTTTACCCAGATAATCACCACGGCGCTCTTTACGCAATACCGATTCGTAAATTTGCCCGGTGGTGAAGTTGTTGGATTTATGCATGCGGGCGGAGATAAAACGCTCGTAATGACCCAGGTCAAGGTCGGTTTCCGCGCCGTCTTCGGTAACAAAAACCTCTCCGTGCTGAAGCGGGCTCATGGTGCCTGGATCGACGTTAATGTAGGGATCCAGTTTTAACATTGTCACACGCAAACCGCGTGATTCCAGAATGGCGGCCAAAGAAGCGGCAGCAATACCCTTGCCTAAGGAAGAGACCACACCACCTGTAACAAACACATACTTAGTCATTGTAAAAAAGCCCTTGGACCGGGCTGTAGCATGAAATGGAAATTATAACTGAGGTGCATTTTTTTTTCTCCCCCTAAATTGACTTTCTGCAAAACCGATTCGGGAAAAAGCCATCTTTTTCATTCGAGCATTTGTTGTACCCAACAAATTACTTTGCCATTTTTTTATAGTGCTTTCATGAATTGCCCTTCTGCCAAACCACCCACATAATCGAACTTGGCTGATGAACCACCGCCACCCAACCAGTAAGGCTCAGGTGGGTGAATGCAGCAGGACTTATTCAACTTTTAATGGCAAGTAAAAAATGCAGACAAAAAGAAAAATCATCACCCTGACCATTGGCTTTATTATTGCTTTTTTTAGCGCAATTGGCCTGCTTTCGCTTTGGGCCAGTTCCCTGTATTAGGGAATGAAACCCCTGTTGACAAGGCAAACAGGGGCTTTTACCTAACCCCCTGTCATTGACCGCTCATGACAGCCCAAGCACGGAAAACCCCGCCACAGAAGGTGCCCTTCTGCCGTGCGAGGTTTTTAATGCATTATGTTGCTTTATTTATATAAGAGCCGTTTTTATGACGTTGCGGGCAATAAAAACGCCCTACCGGCCATAAAGGACATTATTCGGTTGTTTTACCATCGAAATGTTCTTCAACCTCATCGGCCTTGGTAGGCTGCAACACGCCATCACGGTGCTCTGGAGGACCATAAATTGTGTAAAGTTTCAAGGCAACCGTGCCGGTATTTACCACATTATGCACGGCACCGGCCGGCACAATAATGGCAAAATCATCCTCAACCTGATGCGTGGCGCCATCCAGGTACAAAGTACCTTTACCCTCTTCGATCCGCAAGAACTGGTCGTGGGTTTCGTGCACTTCCTGGCCGATTTCCTCTCCGGGCTGCAGGGTCATCAGTACCAATTGCAGATTTTTGCCCGTGTATAAAACCTTACGGTAATTTTCGTTTTCAACGGTCAGTTTTTCAATATTATCTACAAAGCCTTTCATTCATATCTCCAGTCAAGAGTTTACAGGACTACTGTTAAACGATTATAAGCATGGTTGCAGTTAATTTCTTTAATCAAACATACAGAAACATAAATTAAATCAAATCAACAAGACTTGAAATTGCAAACATGATACTCATATACTAAACAGGTTGTTACAGCGCTGTTCAAATTTATTATTTCCCTAACCAAAATGCTTCTTTATATCATAAAGAAACCTTTAACCTGGAGTATGTAAATATCATGAGCAATCTGACACGTTACGAAGATTTAAATGATCTGTTTAACGGTTTTTTCCTGAAACCCGTTGGTTTTCCCAAAAATGCCCCCGCGCTTACCATCAAAACAGACATCTCGGAAAAAGAAGATGCCTTCCTGGTAAAAGCAGAACTGCCTGGTGTCAAGAAAGAAGATATTAAAGTCAAAATTGAAGGTGATACACTCAGCATTAGCGCTGAAGTCAAGCAGGAGTCTGAAAAGAAAGAAGGTGAACGCGTCCTGCACAGTGAACGCTACTATGGTTCGGTCAGCCGCAGCTTCCGTCTTGGCAATGAAATTGACCAAGCTGCGTCCACGGCAAAATACGAAGATGGTGTCCTGAACCTGGAGCTTAAAAAACTCGCCAACAAGCCTTCATCTCACCTGACGGTTGAATAAACCCGGGCAAATTTATGCCAAGCAACAAAAAGGCTGCCGGTAAAGCAGCCTTTTTTATTGGGAGAAAACCTTGCAGAAAAAACCGCAAAAACAGGATCAGCCAGACCCCAGGCCAGTTCCTCCGGTACGTCCTGACAATGATGAATGCTGCCATAGCGGGTGCGACCCCTGCGTATTTGACCTTTACCAAAACGATCTGGAACGTTACCGGGAGGCACTGAAACAATGGCAAAAGCGCCAACCCAAGCCCCGGCATTGATTTTGCCTAACGGCTTTCCAGAATGGCGCCGCCCTCACCCTCCCAATTTTGTTCACTTTCATTCAACGGTTTTTTTTGGGCATATTTTTTAATCCGGGCATGAACATCCGGATATTTTTCAAAAATGGCCCGCGCCTCTTCAGAAAACTCATCGGTTTCATGAAGCCGCCTTACTTCAATAACATCACCTTCCTGCAAGGGACATAGCAAAGCCCATTCCACCGCCTGGTCTATGGAGTTTACTTTAAGCATCCAATAGACTCCCAATGTTTCAGTCACCCCCTCATACGGAGAATGCTGGATAATCTGCTTGCCTCCTTCGTATTTAATCCTGACTCCTGAAGCAGGCGGATGCAGGGCATTCAATGACAGCAATACTCCTGCCTTGAACAGCAGGTCGTTATACTTCATCATGGATTCCAAAGCCACGTTATCAGATACGATCGACTTGCTCGCCCTGTCATAACCTTTGGGAATCATTAAAATAAGCACTCTCATGACAATACCTCCTTATAAAAAGGGGCCTACATTTCACGGGTTTGCTCCCGTTGTAAATGGTTATCCACTTTTATTGTTGAAATCCTTGTGAACAACTTTCAAATAAGATTGTACAGCCATTCCAAGCAATTGAAAAACCAGCATTTTTTTATTAACGCTCTATTTTTAACCAATACCCGACATACCCTTTATTCTTCACACTTTATACATGGCAATACAAAAATCGCTGTTACAATAAACAGGTAATCTTTGTACCATCACAATTACCTAATAAAAACACCAAAACCAAACTGAAGGAAGCGCCATGAACCAAGAAATCACCCCTACCCCATCACCCGCAACCGATCCCAAAACCTATACCATCATTATTTACATTTTAATGACGCTGGGTCTGTTTACGGGTGTTTTTGGTCTGGTGGCCGTTATCATGGCCTACATCAAAAAAGAAGATTTCAAGGGAACGGTTTATTATGACCACATGGTTTACCTGATCAAAACCTTCTGGGCAGGCTTGGCAGCGGCTATTGTGGGTATTATTCTCATGATTATTCTTATTGGCTGGATTATTTTCATTGCCGCCTATATCTGGTTCATCTACCGTATCACCCTGGGCTTCATCAATTTGCTTGATGGCAAACCGGTTTCCACCACCTCATGGTTTTAAGGAAGCAAAATAGGACTGAACGCTGCCAGTAACAGCGTTCAGTCCTGGAAAAAGTTTGGGCATTACCGGTCGTTAAACCCTTCACACCCAAACCACGCTTGACCTGACCTCTTCACATTACGCCAAAATTACCACTCTTTTCTGGCCGAGGCCCTGGCATGGGTGCCTGCACCCGCCATCACAGTGGCATCATGATCTCCCGAATGAAGCAGGCCCAGCACAACCTGCCAGGCAACCGAGAAAGCTCCCACAATGAACACCACATCACCAAAGGTGCGGATCCAGCGCAAGGTTTCCAAAAACCCCTGCTGCAAAAAAGTATCACTGCGTGCATACCACATGCCCACATCCACACTGGCTTCAAACTGGAACAGGCCAACCGGCAGCAGGCTGGTTAAAATCATTAACACCAATCCCGCATTCAGCCACCAGAACCCGGTGCCCATCAATTTATCGCTAAACACAAAACCTGGCTTGATATAACGCAGTACCAGCAATACAAAACCAATGGCCAGGAACCCATAAACGCCAAACAGGGCCGCGTGCGCATGCACCGCTGTCGTGTTCAGGCCTTGCAGGTAGAACAAGGCAATCGGCGTATTAATCATGAAGCCAAAAATACCGGCACCCACCATATTCCAAAATGCAACAGCCACAAAACACATCAATGGCCATTTCACTTTTTCCATCCATGGTGCCCGTGCTTTCAGGCTCCAGTGCTCCCATGCCTCATAGCCCAGCAGAATCAAAGGCACCACCTCCAGGGCGCTAAACGCGGCACCAATTGCCATAATAGGCGTTGTGGTGCCCGAGAAATACAGGTGATGAAAAGTGCCGGGCACGCCCCCCACCATAAACAGGGATGCCGCCGCCAGGCTGGCCGTGGTTGCCATACGCTTGGAAACCAGCCCCATGCTGGAAAACACAAAGGCTAAAGCGGTAGTAGCGAACACCTCAAAAATACCCTCTACCCACAGATGCACCACCCACCAGCGCCAGTATTCCATAATCGTGATATTGGTACGCTCGCCATAAAACAGGCCAGTACCATAAAACAGGCCAATCGCAATGGTAGACATGCACAGCAGGGCCAGCAGGTTTTTATCACCGCCCTGCTTCAGTGCAGGTATAAAGGCCCTGAGCATTAGCCCCAGCCAGAAGACAATACCAATAAACAAAGCCAGCTGCCAAACCCGGCCAAGGTCCAGATACTCATACCCCTGGTGGCCCAACCAGAAATTCAGGTACTCTGGCATAACCTGCTTGATGGCCAGGAAATTACCTGCCAGCGTGCCCACGACCACCACAATCAAGGCCACAAACAGAATATTCACCCCCAGCTTTTGATACGGAGGATCTTTCCCGCCGTTCACCAATGGCCCCAGAAACAGGCCAACACTTAAGAATGCCGTGGCAATCCAGAAAATGGCCAGTTGCAAGTGCCAGGTACGGGTTAATGAGTAGGGAAACCACTGTGAAACATCAATCCCGTAAAAATGCTGCCCTTCAATAGTGTAGTGCGCGGTAAACCCGCCCAACAGAACCTGCGCGGCAAACAAGGCAACCACAACAAACAAATATTTGCCCAGGGCCCTTTGTGACGGGGTTAGTCCTGCCAGCGAAAGCGGGTCATTGGCAGGCGCCTGGGGCTCTGGTTCATGGCGGCGTAAAAACGCCCAGCCCATAACCAGAAAACCGGTTCCGGCAATCAGGATAATCACACAGGCCAAAGACCACAGTACATTTTCTGTTGTCGGATGGTTACCCACCAAAGGCTCGGGCGGCCAGTTATTGGTATACGTAGCCACACTGCCCGGCCTTTCGGTAGAAGCTGCCCAGGATGTCCAGAAAAAGAACTTGGTTAATGCCTGCCTGCGTTCATCATTAGGCAGGGTATTTTCCTTCATGGCATAGTTGTCGCGCATTTGCCGTAACGCAGGATCATCCCCATAGAGTCTGAAATAATGGTCTGCCGTTTGCTCAATGGCCTGTGCCCGTCGCTCGGATACAGTCATCACACCCGTTTCGGCATTCAGGGTATTGGCCCTGAATTCTTTTTTAGCCGCATAAATCAGGCTGGCCTGGCTATCAAAATCCAACTCATCATAAGGTTTGCCGTATTTGTCCAGCGCAGCCAGATTCAGCCAGGCCAGCAATTCCCGGTGCAACCAGTCTGCCGTCCAGTCGGGCGCCTGGTAAGCACCATGCCCCCAGATGGAACCTACCTGCATACCACCAGTACTTTGCCAGGCCGTTTGCCCATCCAGAACCTCATCTTTGGTCATGACAACCTTGCCCGAAGGCGTGACCACCTGATTGGGAATGGGAGGAACGTGCTTATAGACCTCTACACCAGCCAAGCCCAGAATTGCAAAGGTTATCGCCAGAACGGCAATTAATGTCCACCATAATGCCTTGTACTCTCTCATGATCCTTCCTCCCTCATGCCTGCTTGTGAAACCATATTTGCACCGACAATCAACTTTGGTACCGAACCAATGAAATCGCAATTAAGTGGTAGAGCCGATTATTGCTTTTTAATATTTTTTGTTTTTAATGCATGACACTCCATACCCGCATTGAACTCCCTAGAGACCATAGGCGTCAAGCAGCATCTGAATTAACGTTACACTTATTACTGAATCGTCAAAATACTTTCTTTTGCAAATAATCAGTAACGCGGTACATAGAGACTTGAAAAACTGGCGGGACTTTGTGCCATTTCATAGCGTTGCGTCCAAATTTCAGACACCGAATCATCCATCACCGGGAACTGTCTGGCCAGGCCTGAAACCGCAACATCCTGACCGGCAGTATTCCAGGAAACCACCAACACAAAAGGCGGCTGATCTTTAGTGTACGGCATGTCATCCATGCCATCAGATGACATGCTAGCCCAAAGTTCTTCGATGACCCGAGCCGGCCTGGCAACATCTCCATCACTTTTTCCGGCATAAGCCGACGGCGCCAGTGATGGCGGCTGGAGCGGTATCCAATCCCTGTTGGGGCCTACCGGATCAACCAGGCCAAGACAAGGCTCACCCAGACAATCAGCAGCCTGCGCCTGGGCATCAGGGATCTCTTTGCGGCTGGCATGCAAAAGACCTGCCCTGGTACCCATGACCGGCGCCATGACAAATCGCCAACTAACATTCGGCCCAACACCAAACTCCGCAGGCGCAGCCACCTGTGCTTCGGGCACAAATGCCAACAGCTCGTTGCGACGTGCCGGCCCCACGTTATAGCGTGTGACTTCCACATAGTCCTGCCGTGCCTCCGGAACCTCAGAAGAAGCATTCATGCTGTAAGCAACCCGATAGCGGGCATGCGGCAAACTGGCTTCTTTGGCATCAAAAAGCAATATTGCCCGGGTAATGGGATCCAGATCCGCATCTGGCAAACTTATCGATGCGCCCCCATTTTGCGCGTCAGGGAAATTTTTTTTCGAATAGTATTGCTCATCAGTTAAGGTGTCGGGATCGACAATGACATAACCCTCACCCTGGATGAATGCCGCGGCGTCGGCCTCAAGTGCTGCCAATGCCTGCTGGTAAACCTGACTGGCTGCCGTTGGCCCTGCTAGCAAGAACAGGCCTGTCACCCCAAGTATCAGACGTGTACTCATGACTGGCTACCTCCGGTTTCTACAGAAACATCCCGGGCCTCAGGCGTACCTGAAGTCCAACGGGCTGCCCGGTCTTTTAACTGGCCAAACTTGCTGGACACCCCTTCCAGCCGGGACGTCCAGGTGGGGTCTGGGCTTTGGCCCTCAATGGCTTGAAAATAAGACTGCAACAGGCATGCAATGGCAAAAGGCTCAATGACCGCAACCTTGATCGACCAGGCAAACAACAGGGCAAATACAACACTACCTGCCGACCAGGTGCCGGGCATGAAATAAACCAAGGCGGCAGCCGGTGCCAGCAACACCAGAAACACCAGTAGCGACAGCCCGTACATCAGCACGGTAAGCCAAGCCGCATTCCTGAGCATTCCCGGTGCATTCTGTGCGTACAAAACCAGGGCCGTTTGTGCCGACGTCCAGGGATTGCCACTTTCCGTTTTGATGGCATAGGCAAGTATGATTTCATCAATTAAACCCACCGACACCCGAAGAAAGACGCGCACCACCCCCATCACCTGTTGCATGCCCGGGATGGGAAGAATACTGCCCAGCCCTTGCAACAAGCCTGTAATGGCAGTAATGACACCCTTGACAAGCTGGTCTATCACGAACAGCACATTGGCTTGAGCGTAACGGCTTTTCACCACCGAGCCGGCGTACTCAATTTGCGACTTGCCACCCGGTATGGGCTTGCTGTCAAGCAACTGCACCATTGCCGCGATATGGGCAGCCTTAACCATGTACAGAATGTATTCCCTAAGAAAATACATAATTCCCGCCGTTACGCCAAAACCAATGGCTCCTCCCCAGAACGCGGCCGTTGCCTGAAAACCCTCGTCACCCAGCCCGCCAATTCCCCAACCAATGCCCGATCCTATGCCCGTTATCAGGATATACGCCAGCGTAATGCCAAAATACACCGCACAGCGCAATAAAATGAAGGGCATGGTTTGCATCATTAATGTCAAGGATCGCCCAATACTGAAATCCCACATATACTTTCTCCTTAACCTGTTTTTATCAATTGGCCCTGCCCAAGCAATCACCATCACCCAGTGTATCCAAAGTTCACAGGAAAGAAACCGTATTAACAGACGGGATCCCCTGGCTCACTCTTGGGCAACACTCACCGGCAGGGTCAATAACAAGGCAATCAGGTCGGCCTGACGGTTGGTATTTGTTTTCTGAAAAATATTACGTTTATGAAAAGCCACCGTGGTCAGGGAAATGTCAAAAGTTTCAGCAATCTGATCGGGCCGCAACCCCTGGGCGAAGGCCCAGGCAATCCGCGCCTCGGTCGGGGTCAACTTGAACAGGGCGTCAAGCGCCCTGACCGGCACCGGTTCATTATTACCTCCTGCACTAATGAATAATGCCGCCACACAGGTATCCTCTTTGCTGTCCACACCCTCTAGCGCACAAACGGTCACCAGCAAATCACGCTGGCCATTCAAACGGGGAAAAGACAGGAACTCGGTATATTCCCGTCCATTCAAAGCGGCATCAATCGCCACCTGAATCACAGAAAACAAACCTTCAAAACCCGGTATTTTTTCAGCACTGAATACTCCCTGGGAGACAGAATCGGCACAATCAAACATTAAGCGCTGCGCTGAAATATTGGCAAACTGGATCCTGCTCTCTCGATCCAGAAGAACCACACCCGCCGTTATCAAATTAAACATGCGAACCAGGCAATGAAAAGACTGGCTCTCAAGTTGCCGTCCGGCACCAGCCGATGCTGCCCGCCAGCCCTCATCACCGGCCAGCTTGTTGCGCATACGCCGGACCTGCCGAAGACGTGCCGCAATCGTTGCCAGCATCAAATCAAAATTAACGGGCTTAACCAGATAATCATCGGCACCGGCATACTTGCCTTGCGCAATCTGATCCGAACCATCCTGGGCGCTCAGGAAGACAAAAGGAACATCTGCCAAATCAGTCATGGATTCCCGAATCACACGCAACAGCGCATAGCCATCCATCACGGGCATGGCAATATCACACAATATCAAGTCGGGACGGCAGTCTTCAAGCCGATCCAGTGCATCCTGGCCATTCACGGCCTGTACAACGACATAACCGGCATCCTCTAGCTCATTGCTTAATATCTCTCGTAAATCCCGCTCATCTTCCACCCATAAAATCGTTGCTTGCGTGCCATCAATGGCAACCCCTCTCATGCCCCTTTCCTCCTTGTCTGGCATCTGTTTTATTCATGCGCGTCGGGCACCGGATCACCTTCATGATCACCAGGAAAACATGATTATTATTTTAAACAGGGCTCTGGTATAAGAGCCCTGCCGTTATTGCCTGAACTATATCAAGATTCAATTAAATAAACAAATGACAAGACCCGCTTAAGGGTTGGGCTTGACCTCCACCTGCCTGCTGGTCAAGACCTCTTTGGTATCACGCATCATGTACCTGACCTGGTAAATACCGGGAATTGCCGGTGCATGCACCGACAGTGGGCTGCCCTGGCTGACTCGCGTTGCGGCAAGCGGTGCGGTTTCAGGTGTGGCATCCATGGGTACGACCTCAATGAAATCCTGTCGGTTACCCGGGCCGCTCCAGGTGACTTCAATAACCGAACCGGCCACCACGGAATCGGGGACGGTAATCGTGCCAGCCGTTTCTGCCAGGGTTACCGGTAAACTGGCCAATACCCGTGTTGAGCTATTCAGCACATAGCGCAACTCATACTCACCCACCTGGGCCGGCATTTTAATCACAAGCGGTGAACCAGAGGAAGTCCGTGCATAATCCAGGTATTTATTGGCGGGGGCACCTTTGGGTACAACGGTCACGTAGTCTGATTGATTGTCCGGCCCTGTCCATACCACAGTTACTTTACCGCCCGGCACAGCGGTATTCAGCAGCTCCAGTCGCGCCGAAACCGGTGTTATGTTGATAGGTTGCGACGCCAGCACACGCTTGGAATTATTCAAAACATAACGGATTTCATAGTTCCCCAAACCATCAGGCACCACAAGGCTGACGGGATTTCGGGAAGCCGTACGGGCATAATTGTTATATTCTTTATCGGGAGCACCCGCTTCAACCACCGTAATGTAATCACCGGGGCTATCGGGCCCCGTCCATTGCACCTCTATGGTTCCTCCTGCCCCAACGCTTTCAGGACCGGACACCGTCGCTTCTACAGGGGTCAATTCAACCGTTTGCCGGGCCAGTACCTGACGGTCTTTGTTCTGGACATAACGGATTTCATGCGTTCCCAAGGCATCAGGGACCTGTAAACGTAAAACCTCACCGCTGGCCGTACGTTTGTATACGCCATATTCTGAATCCTTGGCCTCGGGCGTGACAATGGTAATGTAATCACCTGAGCCGTTCGGCCCGCTCCATGTAACCTCAATAACGGTTCCCGCTTGGGCGGTTTCTGGTCCCGAAACGGTTGCCAAAGGCAGGTCTGGCGTTGGCAATGGTTCTGGCTGTACTGCATTGGCAGATGATGCGGTTTGCACCGCCTCAAGCGCAGCGTTCATTGCCTTGCTTAAGTTCACCGCATCGTTGGCCGCAAAGTATTGTCCGCCCGTATTGTGCGCCAGACAGGCAACCTGCTCTCCCTGCTGCCTGCTCAGACCAAAGCCCACAACATGTGCAGTGAAATCAACACCGCTTTGCTTAAGCTCGGCACCCAAGGCACAAGGATCAGCCTGACAGGTCTCCTCACCATCTGTAATCAAGATCACGGTTGCCTTGTCTTCGGTATAGCGCAAAGCATCTGCCGCCTGCTGAACCGCTGCGGACAAGGGGGTTTTGCCAAGAAAACTCATGTTTTGCACGGCCTGCAAGACTGCCGTTTTATTGTTCTTGCCGGGCGTCACCAGCATTTCAATATCAGTGCAGCTGCCTTTCTCACGATGGCCATAAGCCATTAAGCCCAATTCCATCGTATCGGGGACGGTTTCAAGCATGTTGCCCAAAGCCTGACGGGCGATTTCATGCTTGGGCTTGCCATCTATCTGCCCCCACATTGAACCAGAGCCATCAAACACGATAATGGCCCGTTCATTAGCCACCGCATAAGCACTTGCAATCAACATCATTAACAGGGCAACCGGTTTACATATTTTCAACACAAAACACTCCAGACCACCAGGGTTGTTCAAAGGAATGTACAAGAAGAAGAGCCAGTCGCCATGAAC
Organism: Advenella alkanexedens; assembly: GCF_019132845.1. Lineage (GTDB taxonomy): Bacteria > Pseudomonadota > Gammaproteobacteria > Burkholderiales > Burkholderiaceae_B > Advenella > Advenella alkanexedens. The sequence continues at coordinate 92,260 of NZ_JAHSPR010000004.1, forward strand.
AACCACATATATTAACCAGACACAGCCATTCTAATGACGTCCCTGCAACCTGTCACCGTCTGTTTGAACAGGCTTGGCGGCACATTCTAAATCTACGATACTGCGCACTAGTAATGGACATTTAAACCAACTCCATTATGGCCAACAGAATAGGCTTTCTCTTTATTTCCATTTTTTTGAATATTGATTCGAGGACCACCTTTCCATTGTGTTTTGAAAATAATATGGCTTCCACCTGATGATAGTTTCCGTCCAAAAATACTGCTTGTGATGCGCCCTCAACAATGGGGATCCAGAAGTTTGATTTATTCCACCAACCACGTATCATTTTCCAGCGTATCTTCGTAGCTTAATGCCGATTTCACACTTGACACTTGCTCAAGCAATATCCTTTCAGCATCCTCAGTACCATAAGCCAGCTCATAAAATCTTTTGAGGTTTGCCAGATACGGTCAAACTGAACGGGATCAATCCCGAGGCGTACCTGCGTCATGTGCTGACGGTGATTGCCGACTATCCGGTTAATCGCGTCGACGAATTATTGCCCTGGCGAGTGCAGCTGTAAAAAAGCTTTAAGCTGTCAATACGGTATGGGGCGGATGCTTACTGATATTCTAAAAAAACAACAGGTAATATTCATAAGCGAAAAAGTAATTTGTCTTGGTTCAGGTTAATTAATATACTTACCCGCTCTGATATGAATAAATCAAATTAACATATAGCTGCTACATGTCACGCTTCTTTTTGTTCTTAAAACTCAGCAGCCTGGTTTTATTATTGCCTGCGATATCTGCCAAGGCTCTTAATTTACATGCCACCAAATATCCCGGAAGATGGACATCCGCGTCCCGTACTCCCTGGTCAATTAATCAATCAATAACCGATTAAGGTTTTCGGCAAACACAAGCTGGTGGTTACTTTATGAACAAAAAATCACTTAAGGTAATACCAAAGTTATCTCTTGAGCGGCACTTTTCAAGACAGGCAAAAAACGTTGCAACATTTCCTCTGGCGATATCAGCCAGGGATTACAACTCACAATTAAGGCCAGTATCAATTGATGGCTGCGGTTATAAACAGGCACTGCAAGTGAACACATCCCCAGTTCCAGCTCTTGATTCACCAGACAATAACCTTGCACACGCACCTTCTTGATTTCCGCGATAATTTGCTTTGCCGTCTTGGTGTGTTCCGTTAATTTTTTACAAGCCTCATCCCTGAAAAATTCATCCAGTTGCTCATCACTTAAAGTTGCCAAAAAAATACGTCCCGTTGAGGTCACATACGCCGGCAGACGCGCGCCTATCTGCAGATTCATGGAAACAAGCCTGCTACGGCTGGCCCGTCCAATATAAACAATATCCTTATCCTCAAGAACAGTGACAGAGCACGACTCATTCAGGTCACGGGCAACCTGCTCAATAATGGGCGTCACACGCTCCATAAAATTAAGTGACGCCAGATATGAATATCCCAGATCAAGAATTTTGGCGCTTAAACTGAACTGTCCATTGTTTTGATTTAAATACCCCAACTTAGACAAAGTCAGCAAAAAGCGTCTTGCCGCAGCCCGGCTAAGGCCCACCTTTTGCGCAAGCTCGGTAACTGTTAAACAGGGGGTTTCATCGTTAAATGACTTAATAACCTCCAGTCCCTTGGCAAAGGTTGTCAAAAAATCCTTGTCGGAATCATCTGTTTTTATGACCTTAGACAAAACCCTCTTTCCTATGCAGATAAAACATAGGGTGACATTGGCCACCCTATGAATCATGTTAAAACTTAGTTGCCGTATTTGTCTACATCAATCTTGGAATAAACTTCATCCCAGTATAATTTTTGCAAATCTTCAGCAGACTGGATATCAGCCTTGGCAACAATATCACTCCATTTATCAACCAATTTGGACATTGTGCCAGACAAATCTTTCAGTCGGGCAGGGTCCAGCTTGTATTCCTGCGCATAAAACTCAGGGATATAAGCCAGGTCTTTACTGATGAATTCATGTGATTTCTTCAACAACTCAGGATCAGCCTGCATGACATTAATCCCTTTCTTACGTGCTTTTTCGAGATCATCCATCGCTTGTTTCTGATAACGATAAGTTACCTCAGAGGTCATGACTGAACCGGCTTTTAACAAGGCCTCTTTTTCAGCCGTGCTAAACTTGTCCCACTTGGTTTTATTTAATGTAGCCGCACCACCCGCTGCATACAAACCACCTGGCACATCTGTCACAATATTTTTCACCACTTCAATCAAATTAAAGTTGGTCAACTCGGTTGCCGAGAAGAATGTACAATCCACCACCCCTTGGCTTAAGGCCTCGTAAGCTTCACCAATTGGCAAGGCAACCGGCTGGGCGCCAAATTCACGTGCCCAACGTGCCCAGGGCGCACCTGAAATACGAATACGCTTACCCTTCAGCTCTTCAACGGTATCCACAGGGGCATTACAGAACATGGTATACACAGGCGTTGAAACCACACCGGTATATACCTGATTGTTTTTCTTGAACTCTCCCTGGCACTCAGGACAATTGAGCATAATGTACTCAAGCATCGCCCCTGAATAAGCCATCCCTTCTTTTTCGGGAATCTTGTCATTGAGCGCAACCGACATACTCATATCTGCACCCAGGTTTGAGAATGGGTAGTCTGAAGGACTGTAAGCGGTTAACAAATAGCCTACATCAGCCAGACCTTTATTAATACCTTCATTCATTTCAGCATGACTGAGCAGTGAAAGCTCAAAAATACGAACCCGATGTTTGTTATTCGTTAACTCTTTTACCGCTTCAGCATACTTTTGCGCTGCTTCAATGGGGGCACCTGAAGGAAACCCAACCGCAAAACGCAGCGTATCTGCTTTAGCCGGCATTGAAAAAGACGCCGCTACAAGCGCACCGCCAACCAGACCTGTTAATTTTTTCATAGAAAACATGAAAGGCTCCACCTTAGTTATAAATTACAAAAAAAATTTGATTGCTTAATTTTTAATGCAGACATAGTGCATTTCCAAAAACTCGTCAATGCCATGCACCGAGCCTTCGCGACCGACTCCTGATTCTTTCACCCCGCCAAAAGGAACGGTTTCAGATACAAAACGGGGGGTATTGATACCCAACATGCCATATTCCATTTGATCGCTTAAACGGAAAATCCGACCTTTATCTTCCGTGTAGGCATAAGCGGCCAGGCCATAATTGGTGCTATTGGCAAGGCGAATAGCCTCTTCTTCCGACTTAAAGCGATAAACGGCAGCCACAGGACCAAAGATTTCCGTTTTGAAAACATCCATCTCGGGTGTGACATCGGCCAGAATAGTGAAGTTGAAAAACTGTTTGCCAATTTCCGGAAGATGAGCACCGCCCTGAACAAGACGCGCACCTTGCTCCACGGCTTTATTCACAATTGAACTCACTTTCCGGATGGCTTTTTCATTGATCAGAGGGCCATGTGTTGAATCAGGCTGCAAACCATTGCCCAGGCGCAATTTACCCAAGGCCTCTTGCAGCTTGGCAATAAAGGCCTCATAGACACCATCCTGCACCAGCAAACGATTGGCACAAATGCATGTTTGCCCCGAGTTATAGAACTTGATGGCAATGGCACCCTGCACGGCGGCATCCAAGTCTGCATCATCAAAAACCATGAACGGCGCATTGCCACCCAATTCCAGACTTAACTTTTTAACCGTATCTGCACACTGACGGCTAAGAATCTTACCCACCTCGGTAGAGCCCGTAAATGACAGTTTTCTGACAATCGGGTTGGCGCACAGCTCCTGTCCAACTTCATGGCCAGAACTGGCGGTAATGACATTGAGCACACCGGCAGGAATCCCGGCCTGTTCAGCCAGGGCTGCCAACGCCAGTGCTGACAAGGGAGTGTCTTCCGCTGGCTTGATGACCACAGAACAACCAGCAGCCAGGGCCGGTGCAACTTTTCGAGCAATCATCGAATTGGGGAAATTCCAGGGTGTAATGGCAGCCACCACACCCACCGCACGTTTTTTAACAAACTCGAAATTACCCGCGGCACTAGGTGGTAAAACATCCCCATTAACACGCATCGCCTCGTTGGCAAACCAGTCAATATAGTTGATTGATGAAGTGACTTCGCCTTTTGCCTCGGCCAGGCTCTTGCCTTGCTCGAGGGTTAAAATGGTGGCCAGTGTCTCAAGATGGGCCTCAACCAGTTGAGCCCAGCGCTTTAAAATAATCGAGCGTTGCTTGGCGGTTTGTTTGAGCCACAGTTTTTGTGCCTGCTCCGCCTTTTCAATCGCCAATCGGGTATCTGCCTGCCCCATATCAGGAACCAGCACGATTTGTTCGCCTGTGGCAGGATTGAATACCGGATATTTTTTTCCGCTAATCGCTTCAAGCCACTGACCATTAATCAAGGTCTTGTCCTTAATGAATTCAGTTACTTCTTTATTCATTGTTATCCCTCCAAAAAAAGCTTTTTAATTCGATACCCATTCAGGCAAATACAGGATGATTTCCGGAAAAATCAAAAACATGCCCACTATGGCCAGGTCTATCACCAGGAACCACAGGATCCCCTTGAATACCTGTGAGGTTGTCACTGCATCGCCAACGACACTTTTTACAACAAACACGTTCATGCCAACGGGTGGAGTAATCATGCCGATTTCCAACAATTTAGTCAGAATCACGCCAAACCAGATCAGGCTGAATGATGTGGTCTCGATAATGGGCAACAGCACCGGCAAGGTCAACAACATGGCACCAACGGGTTCCAGGAACATGCCCAGTACCAAATAAATCAGAATGATACCCAGCATGACCCACATATCACTGGCTTCAAGGCTAATAATAAAGTCAGCAATAAAATCACCGGTTCCTGATAGAACCAAAAAGCGGGTAAGCAGACTGGCGCCTACGGCAATAATCAATAAAGCACTGGTGGTGACTAATGTTTCCAGGGCCGCAGCCTTGAAAGCAGCCCATGTCATTGCCCTTTTCAAAATAGCAACCACACAAGCCAAAAACGCACCAATCGCACCGGCTTCATTGGGGGTAAACACGCCGCCAAACAACCCGCCAAAAATGCCAATCATGATCAGGATAATAGGCCAGGTATCTTTTAAGGCAACTACTTTATCCTTGAATGAAATTTCCTCCTTGACATCCTGAGCCAAAGACGGATTAAGCTTCACCCGGACATAAACAACCAGGACATAACCAATAATCGTTATCAGGCCAGCGGTAATGCCCCCCAGAAACAATTGAGAGATGGAGGTTTGCGCAATCACCCCATACAAAATCATGATGATTGAAGGGGGAATCAGGGCACCAATGGTACCGGCAACCGCAACCGTACCGGTTGCCAGGCTGGGATCATATTTGTAGCGAAGCATTTCCGGAATGGCGATCCGGCCCATGGCGGCAGAGCAGGCAATGGAAGATCCGGAAACAGCGGCAAAGCCTGCCGAACCAAAAATAGAGGCGATCGCCAAACCGCCAGGCACGCCTGCCAACCAGGCCCTGGCAGCCTTGAACATACCTTGGGTCAGATTGGTGTGATAGCAGATAAAACCCAGGAACAGAAACAATGGTACTGAACTAAGGGTCCAGTTAGCGGCAAAGTTGTAAGGAATGATACCCAGTGAAGACATGGCAATATCAACCCCAACAACAGCCCAAATACCCACAAACGAGACGGCTATCAATGTAAAACCAATGGGCATTTTTAACAATAACAGTACAAATAAAGCAATAAGCCCTATAAACCCGATGCCAATATCGCTCATTTTTGCTCCCCAATCATCTGGTTATTTTCTTTGTTCATTAAGTAAAGCAAAAATTTCACCAGGCAATAAACACCCAATAAGCCAGCCCCAAAGCACAAGATGAAGTAACTTGGCCAGGTAGGAATTGTGTAATCACCTTGCATGACCGAGGTTTTGGACGCCAGATTTTTCAAGGCGACCCCCCAGGATACATAGGCGATTAAAAATGCGGTGACTGACACAAACAGACTGCCGAACATATCAACGGCCTTATTCATTTTTGGCGAGAAAAAGCCAGAGACAAGCTCGACTGAAATCGCCGCTTTGGTTTGCTCGGTATAGGCCAACGGCAAAAATATCGCGATAATCATGTAGTAGTGCGCAACGAACGTGATGGTTCCTGGCAAAGGTTTATTGATAAAAAATCTTGCAACGATGTCCGCTGTCACATGGATCATCATTAATGCAATTGCCGCCCCACCAATCAAGGTAATCACTTGATTGATTTTTTTTAAAAGTATTTCTATGTGATTCATTATTCATGCTCTCTAATTTCATATCCATCCAGGACGGGTTTTCTCCAAGCCCATCCTGGCCTTTGAAATAACGTTCAGCTATGAATTTTCCAAAACCAGACGGCCTTCAACCTGCCCTTTGGTCAGCTGGTTCAAGGCATCATCGGCCTCATCCAGTGGCCTGATTTGAATAGGCAGATTGATCAAGTCGTGTTTGTTGGCAAACTCAATCAGCTCTTTCAGGTCCCCCAGTGACCCCGTGTAAGAACCAATAATTGAAATGGCTTTGGTAATGATGTAGGGAATGGGGTAAGACAGCTCTCCACCGTGCAAACCAACAATAATCAGTTTGCCACCTTTGCGGGCCAGGTTAAGACCCATTTGGACTGTCGCATCACCACCCACAAAATCAAGAACAGCGGCACAATTGGCATTGCCTGCCTGCAACACCGCTTCCAGCACATTTTCCTGGGAGGAATCAAAGACGGATGTGGCACCGACTTTCAGGGCAAGCTCACGTTTTTGCTCGGACAAATCCAGGCCAATAATGTTTTTCACACCCAGCAAAGACAAGGTTCTGATGGCAAGCAAACCTAAACCACCGCAACCAATCACAACAACGGCTTCATCGTCATGAACATCCCCCATTTTTTTAATGGCTGAAAAAGTGGTTAACCCCGAACATGCCAACAAAGAAGCATGGGAGGGATTCAAATTACCCAAGTCCATTAAATAACGTGGATGCGGCACCAATACATACTGGGAATAACCACCCGGTTTAAAAACGCCTAACGCGGCAGGCTTGGTGCAAAGATTTTCTTCGCCTCTTTTGCAAACAGAGCACTCACCACATCCAATCCATGGATAAACCAGCATTTGTTTGCCAGGCTGAATTTCCCCAGCCTGATCGCCGGCGGCTTCGATCGTACCCACAATTTCATGGCCCAAGGTGACAGGTAATTTGATTCCACGCTCTTCCAGCGATAATTTTTTGCCTTGCCCAAGACCATAATAGCCTTCATAAATGTGAACATCACTATGGCATACACCACAATAATTCACGCGCACAAGAACCTCGGTTCCAGTGGGTTTAGGTAATTCCACTTCCGTTCTTTTCAGGCCCATGCCAAATTCATTGAACTGGTACCGGACGTAAGTATTGACTTCAGTCGTCATATTTCGAGCTCCCCCAAGGGTAAATATTTTGTTTAATGCTAAAGCGATATGATTTATTTGAAAATCAATTTGTTCGCATATCGCACATCTTTTACACTAATCGCACAAACGAATATAACTGCAGCTCTACATAGCGTCAATTCTTTTACCCCTAAACCTAGGGTAATTCTGGATATAAAATGTTCTTTTTAACAACGAAACAATTCTGAGCAATTACTTTTAGACTTTTGAACCCTAAAACAATGATTTCTACTTTTATACGTATTTACACCAAAATAAAAGCCGCACATGTGCGGCTTTTTTTAAAAAAAATCTTTACGCTACTGCAACCCCAACCTTTTACCTAGGCCAGTACGTCGGATAATAAACTTCTCCAGTTCTGCCAGCAGGAACAGTAACAACCCCGCAGCCAGTACCTTGCCCCATTCCAGCAGCGACAGGCTGGCAGAATTAAAGATGGTTTGCATTATTGGCAAATAGGTATAGGCCAGTTGCAAAGGGATGCAGGCGGCAACCGCAAACAGGATATAGCGGTTGCCGGTCAGGCCCTCGCGGCTTAGCACCGATTTAAGAAAAAAGCGGCTGTTGAACAGGTAGAATACTTCACAAACCACCACAATATTAACCGCCATGGTCCGGGCCACCTCAAGGCTAGTGCCCGCATTCAATTCCCACAAAAATACCCCCAGCGCACCAATCATAATAATGACCGACACCATTAAGACACGCCAGATAAAAAAGCCCGAGAGCAAGGCTTCGCCGGGCGGACGGGGCCGCCGGTCCATAATGCCCCGCTCAGCCGGCTCAAACGCCAATGCCAGACCCAGCGTACCCGATGTGGCCATATTAATCCACAACACCTGGGCCGGTGTTAATGGCAGGGTCAATTCAAACAGGATGGCGGCAATCACCACCAGGACTTCCCCACCGTTGGTGGGAAGCATGAAAAGAATGAATTTTTTCAGGTTATCGTAAACAGCCCGACCTTCACGCACGGCACTGGCAATGGTGGCAAAGTTGTCATCGGCCAGCACCATATCCGACGCCTCTTTGGCGGCTTCGGTGCCTTTCATGCCCATGGCTACACCAACATCGGCACACTTCAGGGCCGGGGCATCATTAACCCCGTCTCCGGTCATGGCCACCACCTGCCCACTTTCTTGCAAGGCCTGCACCAGACGCAGCTTGTGTTCGGGTGCTGCCCTGGCAAAAACATCCACCTCCATGGCCACATTACGCAAGGTCTCGTCATCCATCACTGCCACTTCCGCACCGGTCAGGGCAGGCTTGCCAACGCCAATATTCAGCTTTTCACCAATGGCTCGGGCAGTTTCCACATGATCACCGGTAATCATTTTGACGCGAATACCGGCACGATGGCACTCACGTACAGCCTGTACCGCCTCTTCACGGGGCGGATCCATAATGCCCAGTAATGCGATCATGACAAAATCCGACTCCATATCGTTATGGTCAAGTAAATCACTTTGTGGTGCAGACCGCTTGCATGCCAGTGCCAGCAGGCGCAAGCCCTGGGCTGCCATATCGTTGGACATGCGCCGCCAGTAATCAACATCCAGTTCCTGTTCACCATTACTACCCAGCTGCGTGCGGCACATATCCAGGATACGTTCCGGTGCGCCCTTGACAAAAATCCAGGGTTCTTGCTGGCTGTCACAGTGGTAAGTGGCCATGAAGCGGTGCTGGGATTCAAAGGGAATGGCATCAATCCGGGGCCAGGCATTCTCATTGGGCTCATTCAGGGTAAGGCCCGCTTTTGCCCCCAGTACCAGCAAGGCACCTTCAGTGGGATCGCCCTCTACCCACCACCTGCCCTCTTCATTCAACAAACGGGCATCATTACACAACACACCAGCACGAATGGCCAGAGCCAGTTCGGGGTATTCGGCAGCCGTAATACAGCGCCCGTCAATGCATAATTCACCGCTTGGTTCATAACCCACGCCCTCTACATTGACTCTGTGCTCGGCACATATAATGCGCTGCACAGTCATTTCGTTACGGGTTAAGGTACCTGTCTTGTCAGAACAAATAACGGTTACCGAACCCAGGGCCTCGACGGCCGGCAACAGGCGAACAATCGCGTTGCGCCTGGCCATACGGCGCACGCCCAATGCCAGGGTGACGGTCATAATGGCTGGCAAGCCTTCAGGTATGGCAGAAGCGGTTAACGCCACAACCATCATGAACATGTCCTGGGGACTGTGCCCGCGCCATAACGTGCCCAGAACAAAAGTCAGTGCCGACAAACCCAGAATAAAGAAGGCCAGTTGACGGGCGAAATAATCCACCTTGCGTAGCAGGGGTGTTGCCAGGTTACGAATTTCTGACAGCATCTGGTTGATTTTACCCAGCTCTGTTTGGGCGCCGGTTGCCACCACCACCCCTACCGCCTTGCCATAAATAACCAGCGTGCCCGAATAAGCCATGCCATAACGGTCACCCAAAGGCGTATCGGGCTCGGCAGTTTCCGTATTTTTTTCTACCGGCAGGGATTCGCCAGTCAGGGCAGCCTCTTCAATACGCAGGTCTCGTACATTAATCAGACGTAAGTCAGCAGGCACCCGGTCTCCCGAGACAAGAGCCACCATGTCGCCGGGCACCAGATCGCCAGCGTCAATGTCATGGTGCTGGCCGTCCCGGATGACCGTAGCGTGTGGGGAGAGCATGTCGCGGATGGCATCCAGTGCCGATTCCGCCTTGCCTTCCTGGATAAAACCAATAATGGCATTAAGCACCACCGCCATCATCAGCACGCCGGTATCTATCCAGTAACCAAGCGAGGCCGTGATAACCGCAGCACCCATCATGACATACAGCAGAAGGTTATGAAACTGTAGCAGGAAGCGTAGCAGCGGCCCGCGTTTTTTGGGCGGTGCCAAACGGTTGAAACCATATTTCATTAAGCGCTGCCGGGCCTCTTCTTGCGCCAGGCCGCCTCTGCCAGTTTGCAACATTTGCTCTACCTGGCCGGGTGTTAAGGTATGCCAGTCTGTGGGGGACAACTGTTGGGGTAAGTCTGTATTTACACGGTCTGTCATTAATGAAGCCTTGGCTGATCGTAGCAACTTAAGGAAGAATTAGTTACGAATTGAACGAAAATACAAGCAGATTTTACATGGCCGTGATGACACCGTCCAGCCGGGACTTTTGAGTTTTAAGCATTGCTGAGAACAGTGAAAGCATATTCCAGACAAAAAATCCGGCACACCAGGCATGCAATGCATGAACGCCCTGTGTGCCGGATTCCTGTTTAAGCCGAATAACCATCGCCAACACTCACCATTGTCCAATGGCAAGAAAACTTCAATGCCAACTAGAACGGTGTCTGGCTGTTAACACTGTCTAACGGTTCCAGTGCTGAAAAATCCGATCGTGTGGCAATATACTCAGGCCGTGGTACCAAGCCATACTTGGGCTGCTCAAGCGTATTTTCAACACTGTTATACACCATGAATACGTTTGACCTTGGCCAGGGAGATATATTGCTGCTTGATCCATGCATGGTATTGCAGTCAAAAAACACCACCGAACCGGCCTTGGCTTGCATGGTCTTAATACCGCCCTGCTCTACCAGCAAGCTTAAGGTAAGTGGATCTGGCACCCCATATTGCTGTTTTTTAAGCGACTGTTTGTAATGCTCACCCGGTGTTTCACCAACACATGAAATAAATTGCATCTGTGAGCCCGGCACCAGCATTAGCGGACCATTGCATTCATTATTATCAGTCAGCAACACAGAACAGCTTAACGCACGCATTTTCGGCATGCCGTCTTCCACGTGCCAGGTTTCAAAGTCTGAATGCCAATAAAACTCCTTGCCGGTAAATCCCGGTTTAAGGTTGGCCCGGGATTGGTGGATGTATACTTCCGAACCCAGGATTTGCCTTGCCACATGAATAAGTCGCGGGTCACGGGCAAGGCGGCCAATAGACGCATTCAAGGCATGTACCTTGAAAATGGAACGCACGGCATCACTGCCCGGCTCTGTAATGGCCTCATCCATGCCGGCAATAGATTCATCCTTGCTCATACGAACAACCTCTTCAAGCAAAGCCGCTACTTCTTCCGGTGTAAAGACATTTTCAATTAACAGGAAGCCGTCACGCCGGTAAGCGTTCAGTTGCCCTGCCGAAAGCGCATCCGCATAATTGCCGTCATTCCATACCACGTCCTCATTTCTGGCCATAATGGCTGCCGTGCTATTGGTACGTGAAGCATAAAGATCAGTCATAGATGATGTGGTTATCATTGCATTCTCCCATTAAACGGTATCAGTCACCAATGGGTAAACACCTTCTTCATCATGCACTTCAAGGCCCGTAAGCGGTGGGTTGAAAACGCAGATCACCCGTAAGGGTTCTTTACCGCCACGCAGCCAGTGCTCGTCATGTTGATCCAGTGCATAAACCACCCCTGGGCCCAAGGCGTATTTTTTGCCATCAGCCACGGTTTCAATTTCACCGTCACCTTCAACACACCATACGGCTTCCAAGTGGTTCTGATAGTGAATATGTGTTTCGGTACCCGGAAAAATAACTGTTTCATGAAATGAGAATCCCATGCCGTCTTTTTTCAATAACACACGACGGCTCAGCCAGTTCTCAGTGACCACTTCTTCCTTGGTACCAATCACATCTTTCACATTCTTGACAATCATTTCTTTATTCCTCCAAATTTCAATACCTGGGCATTAATACCCTGGTTTTTTAATACTTCCGTTACACTGCGCTCGATAATTTCCAGCCCACGAATCAGAATTTCGTCTTCGATCGTCAAGGCCGGAAGAATTTTCAGCACCTCATCACGCGCACCCGAAGTTTCTATAACCAAACCATGGCCAAACGCTTTTTTGACTACTTTATTGGCCAGTTCAGGCTTGCTTTCGAACACCAGCCCCTGGATCAGGCCTCTTCCACGCACGCTTAAATCAGCACCGGGAAAGCTGTGTACGATATTTTCCAGCCAGTCACGTACCAGTCGTTCTTTACGAATGGTATTGCGGGCAAAGTCATCCTTGGCCCAATAGCTGTCAAGCGTTTGCGCTGCCGTAACAAAAGCCAGATTATTGCCCCTGAAAGTACCGCTATGGGCACCGGGTTTCCAGATATCCAGCTCTGGGTTGATAAGCACCAATGACATGGGCAAGCCAAAACCCGACAAAGATTTGGACAGGGTAATAATATCGGGGCGAATACCGGCCGTTTCAAAGCTGAAGAAATTGCCGGTTCTGCCGCAACCCACCTGGATATCATCCACAATTAACAGCATATCGTAACGGTGGCAAAGCTTTTCCAGCTCTTTAAGCCAACGCCAGCTGGCAACATTAACGCCTCCTTCTCCCTGCACGGTTTCCACAATAATGGCCGCCGGCAAATCCAGGCCGCTACTGGCGTCATCAAGCATTTTCTCAAGGTAAACAATGGTGTCTACATCGGGACCAAAATAACCGTCAAATGGCATGAAAGTGGTATTGGCCAGGGCAACGCCAGCCGCCCTGCGGAATTTCTCATTCGCGGTTACAGCTAGCGAACCACCGCTGACACCATGAAAACCATGGGTAAATGAAATGATATTGGAGCGTCCTTTAACCTGACGGGCCAGCTTAAGCGCCGCTTCGACGGCATTAGTGCCGGTTGGACCGGTAAATTGCAATTTGTATTCCCAGTTCCTGGGCTTAAGCAAAACGCGATCAACCGTTTCAAGAAATGTTTGTTTGGCGCATGTAGCCATATCCAGACTATGGACAAGGCCATCGGTTTCCAGATATTCAATCATTTTTTGCTTAAGTACAGGATTGTTGTGACCGTAATTCAAGGTACCGGCACCGCTGAAAAAATCAACGTATTCCCTACCTGTTTCATCAAATAACAATGACCCTTTGGCCTTATTAAATACAACTGGAAACGACCGGATGTAGCCTCGGACCTCCGACTCCATCCGGTCAAATATTTTCAAGTCCATGATATTCTCCTTTTTAATCATGATATGTAAAACACTTACTATGACCGACCCGCCGCAAACTGCCCGCTAGCCGGTTAGTGCTGTATTAAACCGAAAATGGCCCAATACGTATTAATTTCTCGTTTTCATGCGCTTCGGGGCCAAACAGGCTTTGCTCAAACAAGTCACTTTCATTCACGTTAGCCTTTAGTTTTCGCGCCAGGCTGCCAAACATACTGCGCGAAGCAATATTGTCTGGGCCAACCGTAGTTTCTATAAAGTTCACGTTGGCCAATTCAGGCCGCTGCAAGAGATTTTGCAGCATTTTCCTGCCCAGGCCTTGGCCGCGTGCCCGCTCATGAACAGCTACCTGCCAGACAAATAAAACGTCTTGCCGGGTGGGATGAATGTAGGCGGAAATAAAGCCATCCAGCCCATGGGCGGATTGGGCGACAACACAGGTATTTGAAAAGTGCTCGCACAGGAGCAAATAGGCATAAACCGAATTAAGGTCAAGTGGCGGGCACGTTGCGATTAGCTGATAAATGGCATAGCCATCGGTCTTGCATGGGGCCCGCAACAGGGCTGTGTTTTCTCTTGCGAGGCCATCTGGCAAGGCAGATGGGGTTTCAGGCAATGGAGGTGTGGGGTTGGGTGTTCGTGTTGTTGTCAAACCATAATTCCAGATTCAGGGTGAGCCCCACCAACGGGAACATCCAGAATGGGTGAGGCGGGTTCTTTGTGAACCTCGGCAGGCTCTGTACCGCTGGCCTCCATCAGTGTCACGATACGTTCAAGCGACAGCGTGATGGTGGCTTGCTCAAGTTCCGGCAACGCATTAAGCGCATCGGCCAGTTTTTTCTGCAATGGAGACGGTGTATTCTTAACCAGTTCAGCTCCTGCTTCGGTAGCGGTAATAAACACAGTACGCCTGTCCTGGCGCCCTCTTTCACGTTTGATGAAGCCTTTGTCTTCAAGGCGGTCAAGGATGCCCACAACCGTACTCGGACTGACGTGAATTTCACGACTGATGGCGGTTGCGGTAATGGGGCCTTTGGCCACAACCGCCCGCATGCAAATAAGCTGTGGCGCCGTAATATTGCTATACGACGCCAAATGCCGCGAATGCAAGGCGATAGACCTTGTAATGCGGCGCAACGCATGCAAAATGCGTAAATCGTACTGCAGACTTGATTCTATTGAATTCATAATGACACGAATGATTAGTGTTAAATTAATTTCTATGCGAACTATATTAAAGCAAAAATAGCTATCCCGCCAATAGAAAATAACTAAGATTTGATAGAAAATGCTACGAAAGACTGCTTTAAAGCCTGAAAATTCCTGATTAGCCTCTTAAAGCAAACAAAAAATAATATGTAAATATGATTTCAATAGAAACCATATTTAAACGAAGACTGAAAAATTTAGTGGAAAAACAGGACGCTGCCCTTAAGTGCCAATTGGGTTTAATTTATTATTGATGATTAAAAGACAAGAGATACTTAAAAGACAAGAAAAAAGCCGGCAATCATGATTGAATGATTGCCGGCTTTTTTGAATTTTGGCTCCCCGAACTGGGATCGAACCAGTGACCTGCGGATTAACAGTCCGTCGCTCTACCGTCTGAGCTATCGGGGAATAAGAAAGCTATTATAGCAATAAAAATTACAAAATCGCAAGAAAATTACATGCAAAATATAATTTTTGGTTTTTTAATTTCATTTCCCAAATTTACAACCCATACACATGGGTTTTAAATTTGGCTCCCCGAACTGGGATCGAACCAGTGACCTGCGGATTAACAGTCCGTCGCTCTACCGTCTGAGCTATCGGGGATCAAATAAGAATGAAATTATGCAGCAAATCAGCCAACATGACAAGCCCCTCGTGATTTTTATGCATTTTTTTTTAATTTTTGTGGTTTAAAAGTATCAATCATTCTGATTGTGTCGAAAAACACGTCCTACACACCCAATCAAACCCCATAATCCTGCCATTTATATTTTATAAATTCCCCGCTCTTCTTTATCCAGAATATCCTTGTAAGACTCAAGGGATACAAGAACTTCATTACTTAAACTGGGATACTGCAAATCAAGCTCTTTCAGGGTGGATAACACCGCATCTGCCACTGCCAGCCTGGCATATGCTTTATTATCAGCTGGAATCACATACCAGGGCGCATGCTCACAAGCAGTATGTCTGATGCTTTCTTCATAGGCATGCATGTACTTTTTCCAAAAAGTACGCTCATAAAGGTCATTTTTATCAAACTTCCAGTTTTTCTTGGGATTTTCGATCCGCTCGATAAACCTTGCTTTTTGCTCTTCAGGAGACAGATAAAGAAAGAATTTTAAAATCCTGGTGCCATTGCGTGCCATATGTTTTTCAAAAGCACAAATATCATCAAAGCGCTCTTTCCAAATATTTTCCGTCACCAGCGTGTCAGGTAAATTCTGCGCTTTCAACAGCTCAGGATGCACACGGGTAATCAGGGTTTCTTCATAGTAGGAGCGATTAAAAACGCCAATATTGCCCCGTTGTGGCAAACATTTCGTGGTGCGCCATAAAAAATCATGCCCCAGCTCTTCTGCGGATGGACGCCCAAAGGCATAAACCTCACACCCCTGAGGATTAACGCCAGACAATATATTTTTAATCGTAGAGTCTTTACCTGCCGCATCCATGGCCTGAAAAATCAGCAATAACGACCATTTATTATCCGCATACAAAATATTCTGGAGATCGGAAATTTCGTCAACCATTTCCTTGAGCATTGCTTCGGCATCGTTCTCGTTAATTTTCTCATCAGGAGCGGTTTTACAGTTCCTCAACTGGAACTGCCCCCCCTCTGTAACCCGATACTTCTTTGAGAAATTACGCTTGCCTTTATTGTTTTTCGCCATTGATCCACTCCATTTGAATCACCCTTTTTAACATAAGACACTCATCTATGCCAAAAGCATGGCAAAAGACAAAACCCGAAATTGCATCAATTAGTGTATGTACTTGCAGTCGCCCAAGGCTTAAGGTAACGTTAAAAAGTGGATGAAATTATTAATGTTTCTAACCAACAGGAGCAAACTATGACGTCTCACTCAAAAGCCAATGATAAACAAGAACCTCACACCGGCAAAGTAAGCAATGACACCAATCAACAAGGCAACAAACGACCCACTCAGCTAAACCAAGGCCAGCGAACCCCGGATAGCCGCAGCGATCGTGAAGCACACATTGGTGGTAACAATCAAACCCAATCACGACGGGGATCTGGCGCACATCCGAAGCGCTAGCGCTTGCCGTCATATTCATGATAAAAACCGTCTTTTTTGCGCAGACAAACTAAAATCCGGAACAGGCAAACCAGTCGGTTCCGGAAAATATGTGCCCTATAAACTCACAAAAGAATTAAATCCGTGCAAATATCACTTCAGACAATGGCGTTGAACTAGCCCGTTCTACTCCATTGGAATATCAATATTAAAAACAACACGCCCGCCAGGAAAAACATGAATTTCATCATGCGTGCACCATTGTCAGTGATCCACTGCATGGCCGCTCCGATGGTTCCTGCCCAAAGCTGATTGATTTTTCGGCTAAAAAAACGTGCCAGCCAAAACAGCACTAAAAATATAATCAGGAATTTAAAAAAAATGGCCATTGAGCTCCAAAATATTTATTCACAAGACACTCACAGCTTACACACAATTTACCAACAGTGTTGTTAACATTTTTGGAAATTATTGAGTTATTAACAAAAAAAGAGAACAAAAATGTGAATAGTACTTTAATAATTCTGTAAAAGAATCATAGCCCATTGAATTTTAATAATATTTTATTATTTGCTTATTTTTTGATCAAAATCGAAATTCAATGTCTAATAACTCAGGGAATTGGGTGAATTGACTTTGCACTGCACTGTTTTCATGCCTTCATCCTGAAAATAGAATTGCAATGAGATGAAATCACCCGGCTTGAGATTTGCCTGTTTATTTTCCAGCATAATATGATAGGTATTCAGTGAAAAAGACAGAGATCCGTTAGCGGCAATACTGACTTTATCAAGCCGCTCCATGGTGATCATACCCTGCTTCCTGATGTTTTCATGCATGACGGCCGAAGCATAAGACGGGGTTTTAATCGCGTTTAACACAAGTTCCTTGCCAGAGTTGTTCTTTAATTCGAAATAAGCGGCTGCCGGTAAATGTCCGGGTAATAACCTTACCCAACATCGATCAACCTCTACATGATCCAACTCAATCAGTTTGATTTCGGGTACCTGGTTTTGTGCTTCACTTTGACTTTTTTCCACCAAAAGCAAATGAGCGGGAATTTGGCTGATCCATTCCTCGGCCAGCAAATTACCCTGATCATCGTACTTGACTCTTTTTATCCCCTCGGCAGTACAAATTTCAATCCACTCATACTTGGGCTTTTTGAAGTAATCAACCGCCAACCATGAAATACCGGCCACCAACAGCACCGGGATAAAGAATTTTAAAATTTTCACAAGGGGCTTCATAGATAAGTAAAAAAGATCCGGCATGAAACCGGATCACAAACATTAATGTCCGTGCTTGTGCATTGACATAGGTTCATCATGCTTTGCAGTTTCGGCAGATTTTGTCAAAGGTTTGGCCAGTGCTTTAATATCGATAGTTTCCTTGCTGCCATCATTATTTTCAACAACAAGCTGCAGCTCAACCTCATCATTTTCCTTGACCTGATTATGCAAGTCGATAAACATGATGTGGTAACCACCCGGTTTCAACTCAACCTGCTTTCCATTGGGTAAATCAAGGGCGGGAATTTGACGCATTTTCATGACATCGTCCTGCATGGCCATTTCATGTATTTCCACCGCTTTGGAAATATTGGATTTGGCCTCAATCAGTTTTCCATCCTTATCGGATGTCAATTTCATGAAAGCACCTGTTGCCTGCTGTCCTGGAACAGTAGCGCGTACCCAGGCATCTTCAACAGTGACCGCCGCACTTGCTGAGGCAGAAAACAAAACAGCCGAAACAATCAGCGCCGAATTAATCGGTTTAATCAAAAATTTCATGGTATTCCTCTGTATGGGGATTGGTTTTTTGAAATTATGCTAGCAATTGACGAATATCTTCCGCACACTCTTGCGCACTTTGCGCATGCGACAAAGATAGTCTTAACTTGCCATCGGTATCAAAAACGTAACTAAGCGCGCTGTGATCCATTGTGTAAGAAGAACCGGTTGGCACTTTTTTATAATAAATTTTGAACTCTTTCGCCACAGCCTGTGTTTCATCCAGCGTACCGTAAAGCCCCATAAAAGAAGGATCAAAGGCATTCGTATATGCTTCCAACATTTCCGGGGTATCACGTTCCGGATCTATGGTGATGAACAGCACCTGTAATTTATCGGCATCTTCACCTAACAGACCTTTAATTTCAACCGCTCGTGCAAGGGCTGTAGGACAGACATCGGGACATTGGGTAAACCCAAAAAAAATCATGAGCGCTTTGCCCTTGAAATCATTAAGGGTATAACGTTTGCCATTAGGTCCCTGCAAGTTGAAATCACGCCCAAAATTTGCTCCGGTAATATCCTGTCCATGAACAACGAGCGGTTTTTCTTTACTGCAACCAGCAAGCATCAAAG
This sequence comes from Advenella alkanexedens, assembly GCF_019132845.1. Classification (GTDB taxonomy): domain Bacteria; phylum Pseudomonadota; class Gammaproteobacteria; order Burkholderiales; family Burkholderiaceae_B; genus Advenella; species Advenella alkanexedens. The sequence continues at coordinate 111,313 of NZ_JAHSPR010000004.1, forward strand.
GCAAGATGCCCAATCCGGTTAGCACCAACCTACGTTTTTGATTTATTGACATTGCATGCATTCAAGTTAAATAAAGCATTCAAATCCACCTTGAACAGAATGGGAAATGACGGGTAAAAACCGTGTTTTTATCAGGAGAAAATATATAAAAAGCGTGGTTTATGCCAATCAAAACTGTTCAAGGCGGAAGCATAGCGTTAAATACAACAAGCATGGTGAGCTTGGTCTAGAAGCCAACCTTGAATGGGTATTTAACAACATCCCGCTTAACGGGTTTGTTTTTACTTACTAGACTGCCAAAGGAGGTGCCCTTGGACCTAGCGGAGGCCCTGACAGGCGGACATTCATTACCTGAGAATGGTCGAGAGAGGGGGCAACCAAGCCGGGTAAATTGAAAACATCCAGGCCGACACCAGGTGAACCCGCTAGCATTCCTTGCGCGTTAACGACGCTGAAAGGACAACTTAACATGCCATCGTAGGCATTATCCGGGCTGGACTGATTATGCGGGGTTTCGATTGAAACAAAAGTGGACTGGGTACCTGTTGGTGTACAAAGAATGATCTCTATCTTGCCCTGGCCCAGAGCCTGCATATTGGGCATATAACCAACCGGTATGAGCGAACGCAGCGCAAACAAGGCCAGACACAGGTATAAGAATATATACCTGCATGAGATACCTTTAAGCGGAGAAATCCGGTTCACAGTCATCTAAGGAAAGTTAAATTGATCACACTTTAAATTACAAACAGAGGATACCGACTGATACTAACATTGAAATATTATATCGTAAACCATAAAACCACGCTAAATAGATGCTACATGATTAAAATCAATATCCATCACGCACAAATAAACCGCCCCTTCTGCCCAGACTGCAAGCCTGAACTGAAGCGGCGGTTTATTGACTGTGCCGTTTTTACCAGGTCTAATTACAAGCCGGAATTCTCACGGGCGGCACGCTTGCGCTCATGCTCAAGCAGGTAGCGCTTGCGCAGACGTATGCTTTTGGGTGTTACTTCAACCAGTTCATCGTCATCAATGAACTCAACCGCGTATTCCAGATTCAGCTTGATAGGCGGAACCAGGCGCACGGCTTCATCAGTGCCCGAAGCACGGATATTGGTTAACTGCTTGCCCTTGATGGGGTTAACCACCAGGTCATTATCACGACTGTGAATACCGATAATCATGCCTTCATACAGAGGCTCACCGGGTGACACAAACATCCGGCCCCGATCCTGCAGTTTCCACAAGGCATAAGCCACGGCATCACCATTATCCTGACTGATCAGAACACCATTGCGACGCTCACCCACACTACCTTCACGAACAGGAGCATACTCATCAAAAATATGACTCATAAGACCGGTACCGTGTGTCAGGGACATAAACTCGGTTGAGAAGCCGATAAGACCACGTGCAGGAATACGATACTCAAGCCGGGTACGGCCACGGCCATCGGATTGCATATCCAGCAGCTCACCTTTACGGCGGCCCAACTCTTCCATCACACTGCCCTGATGTCCATCTTCAAGGTCTACGGTTAACAATTCCAGCGGCTCACAACGCACGCCGTCAATTTCCTTGTAAACCACACGAGGACGGGACACGGCCAGTTCATAGCCTTCGCGACGCATGTTTTCAAGCAAAATGGTCAGGTGCAGCTCACCACGGCCAGATACCTCAAACACGGTATCATCGTCAGTATCTTTCACACGCAGGGCCACATTGGATTTGAGCTCAAGATTAAGACGATCGCGAATCTGACGACTGGTCACGAATTTACCTTCACGACCTGCCAACGGTGATGTATTAACCATGAAGTTCATGGTCAAAGTGGGTTCATCAATTTTCAGCATTGGCAACGCTTCGGGCTTGGCCGGATCACACAAGGTACAACCGATACCGATCTCATCAATGCCGTTAATCAGGACAATATCACCGGCTTCAGCAGAATCGACCTGCACACGCTCCAGACCCCGGAACTTAAGAACCTGGTTGACACGACCTTTAAAGGTGGCGCCATCCTCACCAAATTTGACCACCACATCCTGCCCGGCACGGATGCGACCACGGTTAACCCGGCCAACACCAATCTTGCCCACATAACTGTTGTAGTCAAGCGAGATGATTTGCATTTGCAAGGGGGCATCTTTGTCATCATTCCGCTGTGGAACATGCTGCAAAATAGCATCAAACAAGGGACGCATATCGCCTTCACGCACATCATCGGTCAGACCTGCGAAACCGGACAGGCCAGAGGCATACACAACCGGAAAGTCAAGCTGCTCTTCTGTTGCACCAAGCTTGTCAAACAAGTCGAAAGTTGTATTGATGACAAAATCGGGACGTGCGCCAGGACGATCAATTTTATTGACCACAACAATGGGTTTCAGACCCAGGGCAAGGGCTTTCTTGGTCACGAAACGGGTTTGTGGCATAGGGCCTTCCACGGCATCGACCAGCAGCAAGACACCATCAACCATCGACAATACGCGCTCTACCTCACCACCAAAATCGGCGTGTCCGGGCGTATCAATGATATTGATGTGGGTACCTTCATATTCGACAGCGCAGTTCTTTGACAGAATGGTAATGCCACGTTCTTTTTCAATATCTCCGGAGTCCATGACACGTTCAGCAATATGCTGGTTATCACGGAACGTACCCGCCTGATGTAACAACTGATCAACCATGGTTGTTTTACCATGGTCAACGTGAGCAATAATCGCAACGTTACGGAGCGCTTGGCTCATAGTATTTCCTTTTGAAGTAGTTTTAACGGCACGAGACCGTCTGGTAGTTCATCCAGGGCTATCAGCGTATCAACCGGTGATTCCATACTCTGCAATGAAGCAAGGTCAATTGCATTATCTATGGTAAACGGGCCAACCGCCGTTCGCCGCAAGGCAATAAGGTGCGCAAAGCAGCCCAATGCCCTTCCAATATCCTGGGCAAGTGTGCGTATATAAGTGCCTTTACTGCAAGACACTTCCAACTCGACCATCTCAGGTTGAACACGCAGCACATTTATTTCGTAGATGGTTACTGTACGAGGTTCACGCTCAAGCTCTATTCCTTGACGCGCATATTCATAAAGCGGACGCCCATCCCGCTTCAAGGCCGAATACATCGGCGGAATTTGCTGTATTTCACCCAAAAAACGGGGCAATACATTGTTTAACCGTTCTGCGGTAATACCGGTAAAATCCGCAGCCTCCTGAGTAACAGTCCCCGTCAGGTCGCCTGAATCGGTTTCCGAACCCAACTGAAGCGTGGCAATATATTTTTTATCCACATTCAGCATGGGACCACATATTTTAGTCGCTTTCCCAAAACAGCAGACTAACAAGCCGGTCGCAAAAGGATCCAAAGTTCCTGTATGACCGGCTTTTTTTGCATCCATAGCACGTCTGGCTCTTTGCAGGGCGTGGTTGCTTGATAAATCTACCGGTTTATCAAGCAGTAGCACCCCGGTAATGTCCAGACCTTTCCTTCGTCCCATTTGTTTACCCAAATACCAGGCAATTATTTTTTGCCTGTTTCAATATCATCAAGATTATCTGTTTGTACAGGAAAATCTTCCGGACGGTTTGCACGATCGATAAGCTGTGTCATCTCGATACCACGCGCCATCTGCTCATCATGAATGAAACGCAAGGTGGGCACCGTATGAATGTGCAGCATTTTAAACAGCAATGAGTGCAACCAGCCTGCCTTTTCATTCAAGGCAGCAGAAGCCACTTCAGGCTCTGCGCCCAGAACGGTGAAATACACTTTGGCATGTGCATAATCCGCACTCAGGTCAACCCCGGTCAAGGTAATAAGGCCCACACGAGACATATCCAACTCACGCTGGATAAGGACTGCCAGATCTTTCTGTATCTGATCTGCCAGTCGCACATTACGGCTGGCAGGTGATTTTGACTTGTGTCGATTCATAATGAAATTTACAGCGTACGGGCAATTTCTTTGATTTCGAAGATCTCAAGCTGATCGCCCACTTCGATATCGTTATTACCCCTTAAAGTGATACCGCAATCGAAACCGGCTTTCACTTCTTTGGCATCATCCTTGAAGCGTTTGAGGGAGTCGATGTAACCGGTCCAGATAACCACATGATTACGCAACAGACGTACTTGAGAGTCACGGCGTACCAGACCATCGGTAACCATACAACCGGCCACTTTACCAATACGGGAAATGCTGTAAACCTCGCGAATCTCAACCATACCAATGACTTCTTCGCGTTTTTCTGGCGCAAGCATGCCGGACATGGCGCTTTTAACATCATCGACCGCATCATAAATAATGTTGTAGTAGCGAATATCGATACCATTGGATTCGGCCAGTTTTTTCGCACTTTGGTCGGCGCGTACGTTAAAGCCAATAATAACCGCATTGGAAGCAATGGCCAGGTTTACGTCACTTTCAGAAATACCACCAACGGCTGCATGCACAACCCGTACACGGATTTCATCGGTAGACAGCTTGACCAGCGATTGAACCAGCGCTTCCTGAGAACCCTGGACATCTGTTTTAACGATGAGTTCAAGCGTTTGCAGACCTTCACCAATGTTGTCAAACATGGATTCAAGCTTGGCGGCCTGCTGACGCGCCAGTTTCACGTCACGGAATTTACCCTGACGGAACAAGGCGATTTCACGTGCCTTGCGCTCATCAATAACCACCTGGACCTCGTCACCGGCGGCAGGCACATCAGACAAGCCCTGGATTTCAACCGGTACGGATGGACCCGCCTTGGGAATGTTTTTACCTGTTTCATCGAGCATGGCACGCACGCGACCATAGGTTGCGCCCACCAGGATGGCATCACCCCGCTTCAGGGTACCACTTTGTACCAGAATGGTGGCAACAGGACCACGTCCCTTATCAAGGCTGGACTCAATCACCACACCTTTGGCGGGAGCATCAACAGCGGCTTTCAGCTCAAGCACTTCAGCTTGCAACAATACGTTTTCGAGCAAATCATCAATACCAAAACCGGTTTTGGCAGATACGGGGACAAATGGTACATCACCACCGTACTCTTCAGGCACCACTTCCTCGGCAACCAACTCCTGCTTGACACGCTCGGGGTTGGCTTCGGGTTTATCCACCTTGTTAATGGCCACAACCATAGGTACACCAGCCGCTTTGGCATGGTGAATGGCTTCTCGCGTTTGTGGCATGACACCATCATCGGCCGCCACGACAAGAATGACAATATCGGTTGCCTGGGCACCACGTGCACGCATGGCCGTAAACGCCTCGTGTCCCGGGGTATCCAGGAAGGTCGCCACACCCGCTTCGGTTTTCACCCGGTAAGCACCAATATGCTGGGTAATGCCACCGGCTTCACCCACTGCCACTTTGGCACGACGGATATAGTCGAGCAAAGAGGTTTTACCATGATCAACGTGACCCATGACGGTTACTACCGGTGCACGTGGCAGCAATTCAACGTCTATGCTTTGTGCGCTTTCATCAAGGAATGCTTCGGGATCATCAAGTTTGGCTGCAATGGCATGGTGCCCCAATTCCTCAACCACAATCATGGCCGTTTCCTGGTCAAGAATCTGGTTAATGGTAACCATTTGACCCATCTTCATTAACAGCTTGATGACCTCTGCTGCCTTGACAGACATTTTATGCGCCAGATCTGCCACTGAAATGGTTTCCGGCACATGTACATCACGGGCGATAAACTCGGGCACTGCCGGTTCTTTAACCTGTTGCTGCTGATTCCTGCGATTGTTTTTGGAACCGCTGCGACCACCTCCGGCACGCCAACCCTCTTCCTGAGCCTTGGCAGGCGCTGCCGCCCGCTTCTCGACCGGTTTTTTACCCCGGGCACCATCTGTCCAATTGCTGTCACGTTCCGTTTTCTTGGCACCAGCAACGGGCTTGACATCTTTCTTGGGTGCTTTCTTGGCAGCGTCAGCCCCTTCTACTGCAGCGGGTGCCGCGCGCAACACTTTGCGGGGACGATTCAGCATATCACGCAATGCCGCCGCTTCCGCTTCGGCCTGACGACGTGCTTCCTCACGTGCTGCCGTGTCTACCGGCTCACGTCTTGGCTCTACAACAGGTTTTTTAGAGCGGATATTCATATCTTTATTGACCGCTGGTGCGGCAACGGGCGCCTTGCCCTTAACCACTTCGTTTCGGCCACCCTGCCTTGCCTGCTGGGACGACTTTTGATCAGCCGGTCGTGATGTTTTGCCATCACGCTGTTCATTGATACGGCCTGATTCTGGAGACTTGCTTTTAACCGTCGACGCCTGGGCTGGTTTCTGATCAGCCTTTACTGAAGCAGACGGCACATTTTTGGATTCAGTATGCACTTCTTTTTTCTCAACCTGTTGAGATGTAATTGATGATTCTTCCGTAGTTACGGAGGATTGTTGAACTTGCGGCTGAGGACTACCGTCAGGCTCTGTGGATTTCACTTCTTTTGCCACACTGTCAGCCGCAACTACTGGCTGCTGAGCTGTTTCCTGGGCATCGCCAGATACCGTTTCAGGAGATGCCTTGGCGGTTGGCGGGACATTTTCTTGTGGCTTATCTTGCAATTGTACAGCTTCAGGAGCCACTTTCGCAGCAGAAGTTTGTGCAACCGATAGATTTTCTTCTTTTTGCACTATTTCTTTTGACACGGCCTCGACTTCAGGCTGTGTTTTTACGGCCTGATCAGGCGCTGTTAGCGGGGCAACAGACCTGGCGGCCTCTGCCACGGCTTCTTTGCCATCTGTGATATCCCGCTTGACAAAAACCCGTTTTTTACGAACTTCAACCGGGATGGTACGAGAGCGCCCGGAGCTATCCGCCTGACGGATCTCTGACGTTTCACGGCGTGTTACCGTAATTTTCTTACCCTCTTTTGCACCATGCGCACGGCGAAGGGAATCCAGTAGTTTGGTTTTATCGCTCTCGGTGACATTATCCTCTACAGAATTCACATTGACACCTGCCGCACGAAGCTGTTCAAGCAACACATTGGCAGGCAATTTCAGTTCGACGGCAAACTGGGCAACAGTAATACTGGGCATTAGGCTCTCTCTTCCCTTTCACAACAATTCAACAACATTCAATAGGCAATCTGATTAAAACTGTAGATATGAAGATTAATTTTCATCTTCATCAAACCAGTGGGCTCGCGCCTTGATAATTAACTCTCCTGCCTGCTCATCTGACAAACCGGTCATTTCCGACAGTTCATCAGTGGACAACTCAGCAAGATCATCACGTGTCTGAATACCACCTTCGGCCAGTTTTGCAATAAGCTCTGGGGTCAGACCTTCCAGATCCAGCAAATCCTGGGCAGTTTCAACACGCTCTTCCTGTACGATTGCTTCGGTCAACAAAGCAGTACGGGCACGGTTACGCAACTCATTGACGGTATCCTCATCGAAACCTTCAATTTCAAGCAACTCTTGAATGGGCACATAAGCGACCTCTTCAAGACCTGTAAAACCTTCATCAATAAGGATATCAGCCACTTCTTCATCCACATCCAGTTTCTCGATGAATGTGGCACGCATTGCGGCACGCTCTTCATCCTGGCGATTGCGGTTTTCTTCTGGCGTCATGATATTGATTTGCCAGCCGGTCAGTTCAGAGGCCAGTCTTACGTTCTGACCTTTGGAACCGATGGCCTTGGGCAGGTTCTCGGCATCAACCACGACATCCATGGCATGCTTTTCTTCATCCACAAGAATGGACTCGACATTAGCAGGTGCCAGGGCACCAATCACGAACTCGGCCGGATCATCCGCCCACAGAACGATATCGACCTGCTCACCACCCAATTCATTACGAACCGCGGTAACACGCGAACCACGCATGCCTACGCAGGTTCCGATAGGGTCAATTCTTTTGTCATAGGCCACCACGGCAATTTTGGCACGCATGCCAGGATCACGGGCAGCCGCCTTGATTTCAAGCAATCCCTGCTCGATCTCGGGAACTTCATTTTCGAACAACTCGCGAATGAACTCGGGGGCCGTACGGGACAGAATGATTTGCTGATTGCGGGCAGTACGGTCAACCTTGGCCACCCATGCACGAACACGATCACCAACCCGCAGGTTTTCCTTGGGGATCATTTCACTACGAGGCAGCCGGGCCTCTATTTTGCCGGTTTCAATAATGGCATCGCCTTTATCCAGGCGTTTGACCGTACCGGCAATAATGCTTTCCCCACGATCGAGGAAATCATTAAGCACCTGCTCACGCTCAGCATCGCGAATTTTTTGCAGGATAGCCTGCTTGGCAGCCTGCGCACCAATACGACCGAACTCAACGGGCTCAAGAGGCTCTTCAATGTATTCGCCTTCCTGGATACCAGGTTTGATCTCTTGGGCATCGCTAAACAGTTCCTGACGGTCAGGTTCCTGCAATCCAGCCTCATCGGGCACGACGAGCCAGCGACGGTAGCCTTCATGCGCACCCGTAGCCCGATCTATCGTTACACGAATATCAGCATCTTCTTTAAAACGTTTTTTCATGGCTGAGGCCAAAGCACTCTCAAGCGCACTAAAAACCACTTCACGTGTCACATTTTTTTCACGTGCTAACGCATCAACCAATAGAAGAATTTCGCGACTCATCGCTTTTTACCCTTGAAATCAAGAACCGGATCAAGTTTTGCCTTTTCTACATCTTCGAATGCAAAAACAATTACTTGAGTTTCGTTCTTTTTAACATCAAATTCCAGACAGAATTGACCTGTCTGCGTTCCATCAGAAGCCGTTTCCTGTGACAAAATCCCGGTAAAGACTTTGCGATTATCGACAGCTTCACGTAATTTAATTTCCACCCGCTCACCGGCAAACCGTTTGAAATCGGCCAGTGTACGCAAAGGGCGATCTACACCTGGCGAACCGACTTCAAGACGTTTATAGTCGATATTTTCAACTTCAAACACCCGCGATAGTTGGCGAGAAACCTGTTCACAGTCCTCAATTCGCACGCCACCTTCACGATCTATGGTTACGCGCAGCAACCCAAAGGCAGCACGCTCGACATCAACCAGCTCGACCCCAAGGCCAGCTATCGCTTGTTCAGTAAGAGTATATAAATCAGCCATACAATAAAAAAATGGGCTTTTACAGCCCATTGTTTACAAAAACACCGGCTTAATCCCTCAACCGTTGTTTTTATATAATTCGTTCCATAAACCAGGTAAATTCCTTTTGCTCAAAAAAGGAATTTACAACTAGACAACCTATGATTATATCAAAAAAACCTGGATTTTGCTAAGTATTTGATATTTTATCAACAAAACAACATCATTAAAGCCTACCGACCGCTTCTGCCACGACCGACAAAGCCCAGCCTGGACTCGTGAGCTGCCGCACCCTTGGGCTGCCAATCATCCTTATGACGGGCCGCCCCTCTGGCTTTATGTCCACCTTCAGGACGCGCAACACCTTCCTGTTTGGGACGCGTGTTTTTTCTGGACGAATTTTTAGCATAACCACCACCCTCGGTACGGGACTGATTGGGCTTGCGATTATATACACCACCAGGACGGGCAGGCTTACGCTGCCCATTGCCCGCTGCCCTCGCATACGATGAAGGACCAAAACCCATATCAGGAACCGCAGATTCAAACCCTGGCGGCATGGCATTATCATGCGATATTGGCTGACGATCACGCCCTCTGCCCGAGGCCGAATCATCATCAGCCTTCATTAAACCCAGACGAACCATCAATGCCACCACCAATGAAGGATCCAGCTCTTCCCAGCGACCACGGCGCAGATTCCTTGGCAGGACAACCTCTCCAAAACGCGTCCGAATCAGACGACTGACTGTTACACCCACCGCCTCGAACATGCGACGCACTTCACGATTCCGGCCTTCCTGGATCGTGACGCGATACCAGCGATTACTGCCTTCACCGCCAATATGCTCCATCACCCCAAACGCTGCCAGACCATCATCCAACTGAATACCCTTGGTCAGGGATTGGATTTGCTCAACACCCAATTCACCCAATACGCGCACTGCATACTCACGTTCGTTACCGTAACGCGGATGCATGAACCGATTGGCCAAATCACCCGAAGTTGTGAATATCAGCAAGCCTTCGGTATTCAAGTCAAGACGACCGACTGACACCCATTTACCCGTACGCATCTTGGGCAATCGGGAGAACACGGTCGCACGACCTTCCGGATCATCATGACTGACAATTTCTCCGGCAGGCTTATGATACAAAATCACCCGGGGCGGGCGCTTGGCATTGGGACGGGCAACCAGACGTCCGTTAACACGAACCACATCATTCACACCAACCCGCTGACCGATATGCGCAGGCTCACCGTTAACCGAAACCCGTCCGGCAATAATCAGCTCTTCCATTTCACGACGCGAACCCACACCCGCATCCGCCAAAACCTTATGCAACTTGGGCATAACCGCATCACTGGTCAGATACTTACCCAGGCGCTGCTCAAGTTTTGCGGATTTTTCCAGAAACGCCAGAGCATTATTCGATTCATTTTCATCAAATACCTGCTCATCGTTCACCAATTCCGCTGCAGACACTTCCTGAGCCGGCCGGTTTGCCGCTGGTTTGCGAGCTACCGGTTTGCGCTTGCTCGCTGCAACACCACTCTTGGCGGTTGGCTTGCGTGTTCGTTTCGCGGGCTCCGGAACGTTTTCCGGTTGCTCTGCTGCAACTGCTTTTTCTTTCCTGGGCTCGATTGTTGCATCAGCACGCCTGCGTCTGAATGGCGTGCGCAATTTACGACCCTTGCTTTTCACTTGAGCAGAGTCAGGCTGCGCCTCACCACCCGCGACAATCGTGACGGTTTCCGTTACTGTATCCATATATTTGCTTATTTGACCTTCTTCCGAAAGCACTTTGAAATTAAAGTGGTCTTAGTGATTCACCATTAATCAAACACCGGCAAGTAAATACTTGTCCTGCCCGCGTTTTTTACTTAACTGTTTATTTATTGCTTTTCAATCATTATTCACAATTTGCCCGGAATTCGGGACAACTGCCACCTCGGGCGTTAAATCCGCAACGGGCGACTGCTCATGACTGCTATTTTCTTCCGGATTTTCCTTAGCAGGAAACAAGCCGGCAAGTTTATCTCCGGCAACCAGAAGCACCTCTCCCTCAGAGGCCAAACCAGGCAATTCATCCAGCGCTTTCAATCCCAGATCATCTAAAAATTGTTTTGTGGTCCCAAGCAAAGCCGGTCTTCCAGGTGCATCCCTGTGACCCAACACTTCTATCCAGCCACGCTCTTCTAAAGTTTTAATGATTTGGGAAGATACCGTCACACCGCGAATATCTTCTATGTCGCCCCGTGTAACCGGTTGACGCCAGGCAATAATTGCCAATGTTTCCAAAACCGCCCTTGAATATTTAGGTGGTTTTTCTGGATTAAGGCGTTCTAAATACTTTTGCATTTGTGGACGACTTTGAAAACGCCATCCACTAGCCAACTGCGTTAATTCTAAACCTTTATTTGACCACGCGTCTTGCAAATTTAACAATTGTTGCTTAATTACATCGTTTTTTACTTCATCCGACTCAGCAAACAATTTTGCCAGATCAGAGACCTTCATTGGTTGCTGAGCACACAATAGCGCGGCCTCCAACACATTGCGTATTAAATGTTCATCCATGGTTCAGTATATGGTTTGTTATTAAAATCCGATAAACGGCTTGCATTATTATAACAGGTAGACTATTATTATATTCTTCAGACGCGGGGTGGAGCAGTCTGGCAGCTCGTCGGGCTCATAACCCGAAGGTCGTAGGTTCAAATCCTGCCCCCGCAACCAGTTTTAAAAAGCCTGTTTCTTTATAGAAACAGGCTTTTTCATTTACCCCCTTTGTCGTTCGTTATTTTTATTTGTTAGCCCTTTGTCTTAGCCTTTATCACCTTACCCCCCCCCCTGAACGACATCGCAATTTAGTTCTTTCTTTCACTCATCCGCTTTCCGGCACTCCACCACTTCCCTCAATCTCCAAATCCATTAAGCAATAACCACAATGGACACAATGCTGCACCATTTACTCAGCAATATAGGCAATTCCCCTACCATAAAACCTGGATCACCCTTTTCAGGAAATTTTTATGGCATCAGTCAACAAAATTATTTTAGTGGGAAATCTGGGGCACGACCCCGAAATCAAGCACAGCCCCGACGGCACAGCCATGTGTAATGTATCCATTGCCACCTCTTTGAACTGGAAAGACAAAAACACGGGCGAGCGCCGTGAAGAAACCGAGTGGCATCGTGTTGCTTTCTTTGGCCGTCTGGCCGAAATTGCCGGACAATACCTTAAAAAAGGCAATGCGGTATATGTCGAAGGCCGCCTTAAAACACGCAAATGGCAAGACAAAAACACAGGCCAGGACCGCTACACAACAGAAACCATTGCCGAACAAATGCAAATGCTAAGCAATAATGGCCATGGTACCGACTAGACCCTGCCCAAGACATCACGAACACCCCGCATAGCCACCAAGGCCCAAGCTCAATAACCACAGGCCTGCCTGTTTTATGCAGCCAGGCCTGTAATCATCTGCAGCAACGTCAGTGAATAAACCGATCTAAAGCAAATATATCCACAAACCAGCCAAAACCAGACAGATGACAGACACGGGAAAACCTGCTTTTGCGAAATCCATAAATGAGATTTCCACGCCACAGCTTTTCGCCTGTTCAACAACTACGATACCGGCCAGACTGCCAAAAATTACCATATTGCTTGAAAAACCGGTACCAAGTGCAAGCGCCGCACAAAGTGCATTCGCATCGGCACCGGCATCCAAATAGGGAACCAGCAACATGACGGTTGGGTTATTGCCCACAATATTGCTTAATGCTGCACCGACTGCATATAAAGACAGCGGATCATTTAAATCCATGCCCAAGTGCTTCAAATCGGCAAGCAGCGTTTGAGGCAGTCCTGTTGCTGCCATGGCCGCATTGACAATGAACAGCCCCATAATCAGCAGGATTAAATTTCCATCAACCTCTTTCAATACATCATTCGAGGCAATCTTTCGGTTAATAAGCAAAATACCGGCTGCTGCGAGTGCAACCAGTTCTTGTGGCCAAATATCAATGATAAATAAAACAACAAGGGCAACAGTCACCACGGATGCCTTCAGTGTTTCGATGAGATTGAGTTGGGGTAATGACATGGGTGCATGTGCATGAGAGGCGGATTGTTTGGTTTCCCATTTACCTCTAAACAGAAAACAAATGACACCCCAAACAATAAATAAAGAAATGATGGCAGGCAGGCCAGCCACTTTTAATAGCTCAACAAAAGACACATCAAGTGCTTGCGCGGCAATCATATTCTGCGGGCTACCAATGAGTGTGCCCACGGAACCGGCATTGGCAGCAAAACAAAAGCCAAGTAAAAATGGAATCGGATTCAGGCCACGGACAAGTGTGATGGAAACAAGTAGCGGCGTCATGGCAACAACCACGACATCATTGGTTAATATGGACGACAGAATACCACTAACCATAATAAAAACGGCGAGCAATTTTGCAGGATTTACATTTAAGGTTGCGACTTTATGGGCAGCCCAGCCATAAAACCCGGACACGGCAAATGCACCAGAGACAATCATTAATCCAAATAATAGACCAATGGTTTTATAATCGATGGCATTCCATGCCGCCTGTGATGAAATACTTCCGATGGATAGCATGGCAAGTGCACCAACCAGGGCTGATCCGGTACGATCAATTTTAAATCCAGGTAATTTGCCAAACCCCATGGCAACATAAACCGATAAAAAAATTAAAAGGGTTAAATCCATGCCTTTATCCTTCAGTACAAAATAAAAAGCCTGCTTGTTAAATACCACAAGCGGATAAGTCACACTATAAGTATGATTTTGTGGTTTGATAGTGGATGAGAGCAGGGAGCAGCTAAAAGAGAGGCAAAATCACAACGGCCTCTGCAACTGTAAATTGATTCAATAAAAAAGGACTTGCCGAAAATACGGAAGTCCTTGATTTATTTGGTTGCGGGGGCAGGATTTGAACCTACGACCTTCGGGTTATGAGCCCGACGAGCTGCCAGACTGCTCCACCCCGCGTCTGAAGATTTAAATAATAACCCTAAGTGATATAAATAGGCAAGCCTTTATCGTTAATTTTACAAATATGTTGCAATTTGGTGGTTTTTTTTATGGTTTTTAGTTGTTTTTTATGAATTTTGGGTTTACGCGTAAAAATCTGTCTTGCATAATCATGAATACACCTTGCTCCATCATTGAACCATGCTATTCCTACCACTAAAAAACTGAAAACCAGGATACTTCAAGCTAAAAGACAAACGCTGTTTCAAGACAAAAGCACCCTGTCTTCTTCCTGCCAATATCCTTTTTTAATTATCAATACCACGCATGGCGTAATACCGCCACGTTCCTGCGGCGCAATATCCAATGCCTCAAAAGCTGAGCGCTGCTGATGCACGCCATGTACATGGTAAAAGCGATTATCACCCACAAACTGCACCACTGCTTTCATTCTTAACAGGGCTGCGCCGTATTTTTCTGCAATGGCATCCAATGCGGTAATAAAACGCCCTCTTTTGACCGCTTGCTCAAGGGTAAGGGTAATAACATCCACGTCGGTATGACTGGCCACTGGCTTTAACGCTGGCTTTAATGACGCAGAGACGGCGGTTTGCCAACGCACCCCAAATGCCGCCAGTTTTTGTTTACCCAACTGCTTCAAGTCTGCCAGAATACCAAAAAAATCTTCCGCCTCTTCAAGCTCCGGTTTACCAAGCACCGGCACACCCATGACAAGCAACTCAATCCGTTTTTTTAAAGCGGGCACCTTTTCAGGGCATATATCTTCTTTAGACAACAACACCACATCGGCCGCCAGCAATTGGCTAAGCCATTCGGGATTGGCTTGCTGTTGCTGTTCTGCATGGCAACTGTCCACCACACATAAGACACCGGCATTGTAAAAACGCTCGTTCAGAAAGAAATCATGCTTTAAGGTAAAAACAATGGAAGACGGATCAGCCAGGCCAGAAGTTTCAATAATAACGTGCCTGAATGCAGGAATTTTCTTTTGCATGGCCAGCATGAACAGCTCACGCAGCGTCTGGCTCAGGTCCGCATGCAGCTGACAGCACAGGCAACCGCCTTCAAGCACTGCAATCTGTGCACTTAAGTGCCGATATATAAGATGATCCAGCCCGACCTGACCAATTTCGTTAACGATAACGGCCATTTGCCCGGCATCAGGCTGCTTTAACAATTGCCTGATAAAATGACTCTTACCGCTTCCCAGGAAACCGGTAATCACTGTGACACCTATCCCCTGTTTATCCGTGTTGTTCTGACTCATTATGTCCCAAAAACTTCAAATTTCAATACTTGATTCACCCTCAGACCTAAAGGCTGACACCTGGCAGTCATTCTGCCAGAAAAACCCCTTCGCCAGTCCCGATTTCCTGCAAACGCTGCACACCAGCACCTGTGTTGCTCCCGAGTGCGGATGGTACGCACAGTACCTTTATTTGCAAGACGAACAGCAAACGCCCTTGGGACTGATGCCACTATATGTAAAAACCCACTCACGTGGTGAATTTGTTTTTGATATGGCATGGGCCAATGCCTTTGAGCGTCATGGTCTGGCGTATTATCCCAAACTGGTTTGCAGCATCCCATTTACCCCGGTTACCGGGCCACGGCTACTGGCCAACAATGCACAACACAAACGGATTCTGGCTGAGCAGGCCATTGAAATTGCCAAAAGAATGGGAGTTTCTTCCCTTCATATCCTGTTCCCCCACCACGACGATTTAAACATTCTGCGTGAGTGCGGTTATATGATCAGGGAAGATGTACAGTTTCATTGGCATAACCCGGGCTATGCCAGTTTTGAGGACTTCCTGAAGCAGCTCAATTACGACAAACGTAAAAAAATCCGTCAGGACCGAAAAAAGGTACTGGCTGCCGGCGTCAATTTCAGGCATTTGCGTGGGCGAGACATTGAACCGGAAACACTGGATTTTTTTATTTCCTGCTATCAAAACACCTATTACGAACGTGGTCGTGAACCCTATCTAAACCGGGAATTTTTCCATGCATACCTGCAAAAATGCCCCGAAAACGTCTTGCTGGTTCTTGCCCTGAAAAACAACCAGCCCATTGCCTGCGCCCTGAATATTATTGGTGATGATACCGTTTATGGTCGTTATTGGGGTGCGCATGAATTTATTCCAGGCCTGCATTTTGAGACCTGCTACATGCAAGGCATCGAATTTTGCATCGACAACAAATTCCGTTATTTTGAAGGAGGTGCCCAGGGTGAACATAAGCTGGCCCGTGGTTTGCTGCCAGTTACCACCTATTCAGCACATTGGATTGCCAGAAAAGATTTTGCCGCGGCCATTGAAGCGTTCCTGGACGCTGAGACTCGCCAGGTTGGAAAATATGTTGACATGCTGTCAACACATTCCCCATTCAGGCAAACAAACGGTTAAATGAGCCAAAGAGCCGGCAAACCTTATTTTTTCTCTTTATCTTGCGGTGCGACAAAAGGAAAAACCCCAAACATGTTTTGAGTCTGGTTTTGCATTTGTTCCTGCATTTGTACAAACAAATTCTTGGATTGTTCTACATAATTACTCATGGCATTATTCAGGACCGGCGCCTGAATACTCATGAATTGTGCCCAGGCGTCTGGATTGAACTGGGCACCATACATGTTCTTGGACTGATCGGCCAGGCGTTCCTGGATATCCACAAAAGCCTGCATGTTTTTTTCCAGGTATGTACCCATTACCCCCTGCATGGCATTGCCATAGAAACGGATAATATGCTCGAGCATGGTGGAGCTGAACATGGGTACCCCGCCCCCCTCAAGCTCAAGAATAATTTGCAGCAAAATACTTCGGGTAATGTCTTCACCGGTTTTGGCATCCAGCACTTGAAACTTGACATTATCAAGCACCAGTTTCCTGACATCGGCCAGGGTAATATAAGTACTGGATTCAGTGTCGTAAAGCCGGCGATTGGGGTATTTTTTAATAATGCGTGTTTGACCGGTTTCGGATGAATTTATCATAATAATTTATAGAAGGAAGTGTACAACCCCACCCCAAAGGGTGGGGCAAGGAATTACCCCATATGCAAGCCGCCATTCACCGAAAAGTCGGCGCCGGTACTGAAGCCGGCATCCTCAGAAGCCAGCCACGCCACCATTGAGGCGATTTCTTCAGGTGTACCCAAGCGACGAACAGGAATGGTACCCACAATTTGTTCCAGAATTTCGGGACGAATGGCACGAACCATTTCGGTACCGATGTAACCCGGAGAAACGGTGTTAACCGTTACACCGCGACTGGCCACTTCCTGGGCCAATGCCATGGTAAAGCCGTGAATACCCGCTTTGGCAGTCGAGTAGTTGGTTTGGCCAAACTGACCTTTCTGACCATTAACAGAACTGATGTTGATAATACGTCCCCAACGTTTTTCATACATGTGCTCAATCACCTGTTTGGTGACATTGAACAGACTGTTCAGGTTGGTATCCATGACCACTTTCCAGTCTTCAAGGCTCATTTTACGAAAAACACCATCACGGGTAATACCGGCGTTATTCACCAGCACATCTACCGGACCATGCTCTTTTTTGACTTTATCAAAAGCGGCAACCGTTGAATCCCAGTCGGCAACGTTACCTGTAGAAGCAAAAAACTTGTACCCCAATGCGGCTTGCTCGTCGATCCATTTCTGGGCATTTCGGTTAGGCCCGCAACCCGCAATAACCTTGAAACCTTCTTTGTATAAACGCTGGCATATGGAGGTTCCAATACCACCCATTCCACCTGTTACATATGCAATTTTCTGACTCATAAGATCTCCGGTTTTTTATTGACTCATTTACAAAAATTAATACTATACTGCCTTAACTTTTACATATTTTCCGGGCGCTGGCTCTAACTCAGGGTAAGTACCATTACCGGCTGTTTTCTTGGCTCGCACTTTTTTACCGGCATGGGAAGCCAGCCATTCAGACCAGTCTGGCCACCAGCTGCCCTGAACCTGTCTCGTATTGTCAAACCATTGACTGCTAACCGGAAACACCTGCTCCGTCTCGGCACTGGAAACCCAGTAATGACGTTTGTTTTTCGCGGGCGGGTTGATGACGCCAGCAATATGACCTGATGCCCCCAACACAAATCGTTTGGGGCCTTGCAGAATATGCGTGGACGCGTAAGCCGAGTCCCAGGGCACGATATGATCATCTTTGGACGCGTAAATGTACACCGGCATATCCAGCAGACCAAGATCTACAGGCGTGCCTGAAATACTGAGGTAATTGGGCTTTTTAAGATTGTTTTCCAGATAAGTGTTACGGAAATACCAGGTAAAGAAAGGACCCGGCAAATTGGTACCATCGGCATTCCAGTAAAGCAGGTCGAAGGCGGCAGGTGACTGCCCTTTCAGGTAGTTATTAACCACATAATTCCAGACCAGCTCATTAGGGCGCAAAAATGAAAATGTCGTTCCCAATTCAGCGGCTGTCAACAAACCGCCTTGTCCCAACTGCTGCTCACGCAACGAGGCATGTGCCTCATCCACAAATACATCCATGATTCCGGTATGTTCAAAATCAAGGAAAGTGGTTAACAGGGATAAGGCCGCCACTGGATCCTGGCCACGTTTGCGCGCAACGGCCAAGGCACACGCCAGCATGGTCCCACCGACACAAAAACCCAGCGCATTGATTTTTTCTTTACCTGAAATATCGGACACGACCGAGATGGCTTTTAAAACACCATTCTCAATGTAATCTTCCCAAGTGGCATTTTGAATGTCATCCTTGTCTTCCGGCAAGGGATTGCGCCAGGACACCAGAAATACGGTATGCCCTTGGGCAACGGTATACGCCACCATTGAGTTTTCTGGCTGAAGATCAAGAATATAGTATTTATTAATGCAAGGTGGCACCATCAATAAAGGGGTTTCATGTACGGTAGGAGTTTGCGGTTTGTATTGAATAAGCTGGAAGTACGGGTTCTCAAATACCACCGAGCCCTCGGTAATCGCCAGATTGCGTCCCACTTCAAAAACCGTTTCATCAGTTTGGGTAATACGCCCTTTTTGCAGGTCATGCATTAGGTTAGCCATACCTTTTTGCAACGACTCACCCTTGCTTTCCTGAAAAGCTTTCAGGGCATCAGGATTCAAGGCAAAAAAATTGGAGGGTGCAAAAGCGTCCAGCCATTGCGTGATCGAGAACCTTAAACGTTCGCGACTGGCATCGGGAATCTCCAGTTGCTCAACCCATTTGTTCATCGTGCTGGCTGAAAGCAGATAAAGATGGGCCAATGCGGAAAACTGCGGATTTTGCTGCCAGGCCTCACTGCTGAAACGACGGTCTTTGACAGGGGGCAGACTTCCCTGGGAGGCCTGCAACATGAGTTGCCTGAAGTTTTCAGTGAACTCCGTTTGCAATTGCTGGATATGCTCTGGATTGACCATTGGCATCATCCAGGGCATATTTTTTGTAAATTGATCATACTTCATCGTTTGCACCCCCTTTTTATTCCCGAAAAACGTGAACGCGTAAAAAGCGTAACAACGTTTTACTTGCATCAATACCTTTAAGATAAAGGAATAATCAAAGTTATTCAACTTCACAGGGAATAACCTTACCTGGGGTGGCGTTCAGATCTATGGTTTTATCTTCCACACAACAGTCACCATCCGTCCCGTCCGACCCTGTCTGCGATATGAAAAAAAACGTTCCCGATCCGAGAAAGTACAAAATTTGCTTTCCTCAACAGCACTTACACCATTTTCACTTAAGCGATGCACGGCAAGCCCTGACAAATCGGCCAGCCATTTTCCCTTGTTTTGTGGATGTGGTCGAAAAAACAACGCCTGATTTTTATCACGATTAATAAAAGCGTCATAAACCTCTTGTCCCACCTCAAAAGCCTCAAATCCAATGGCCGGCCCAACCCATGCCCGAAAACATTTCCGATGGGTTTTGCGTTTCATTTTTTCCAAGGTCTTTTCGAGCACCCCATTAAGCAAACCGCGCCAACCGGCATGAGCGGCACCAATCACCTCACCATCCTCCGAAGCCATCACAACCGGCAGGCAATCAGCCGTCATAATGGCCAGTACCCGGTTGCGTTCTGTCGTCACCGCGGCATCAGCCGTTATGGGCCTGTCTTTTGCGTCAAACAGATCCGCATCATATACATCGGTACCATGCACCTGCTCAAGCCACACCACAGGACCTGGCAACATACACTGCAACCGGCTTCTATTTTGTTCCACAGCCAGCGGATCATCCCCCGTATGCATCCCCATATTCAGAGAGTCATAGGGCGACTGGCTGAATCCCCCCTGTCGAGTGGTACAGAAATACTGTACACCGGGCCATTGATGTCCAGTGACCGTTTTGACCAATGCCTGATTTTCATTACAGAACCCCACTTTCGCATCTGTCATTGTGAAGCCTCTTCCCATTGAATATTGGCAATAACCTGCTGCATGTCTTGCGCCAGCGCAGATTCAAATTCACGCATCGTTTCGGTCTCAGGATCAATGAATTGCAAACGCCGTGCATGCAACATTTGCCGTTGCGCCCCCGCCCATGGTTTTCCACCGTACAACTCATCGCCCAGAAGCGAATGCCCGATACTGGACAGGTGCACCCTGATTTGATGCGTCCGTCCGGTTTCCAGTTTGCATCGCACCCATGAAACAGCTTTATCTTCCACCATCCCCGATGCCAGCAAAGCGTAATGAGTACGAGCTTCTTTAGGCGCAATGGGATTATCGGTGGACATCCTTACCGGTACTTTACGGTCGCGCCCAATCGGGGCATCTATGGTTCCCTGTGGCATAACCTTGCCCATGACCAGGGCCACATATTCACGCCCCACTGTGCGGGCCTGCAATTGCCGAACCAGATGGGTTTGCGCCTGCTCTGTACGGGCAACCACCAAAAGACCCGACGTGTCTTTATCCAGCCGATGAACAATACCGGCACGAGGCACATGCACCAATTCGGGAAAACGGTAAAGCAAACCATTTAACAGGGTGCCATGCCAATTACCGGCACCCGGATGGGTAACCAACCCGGCAGGCTTTTCAACCACTATCCATTGACTGCTTTCCTCCAAAACGGTAAATTCAACCGGTTCTGGCGTAAACGCCAGGCTTTCTTCGGCAACGGGCTCACAGACAGTGATAATGTCACTGGCGCCTACAATCTGCCTGACTTTACCTGGCTTTTCGTTTACAGTTACATATCCCGACTCTATCCAGGATTGCAATCGGCTTCTTGAATGTTCGGGAATTAATTGTGCCAGTATCTTGTCAAGGCGATCGCCTTTTACCGAAACGGGCACCCTGAAAATTCGTGGTTCTGTGTCAATAAATTCATCTTGTTGGGAAATTGTGGTATCAGACATGGATTAATAATCATATAATGTTGTGTCGCAATGCTAACATTGTGCAAACCGTTTTGGCCTTTAACTTACTGTAACCCATCTAATTATGCAAAAAAGTATTATTCGTCACTCATTATTGGTGCTGTGTTCCCTGGCTTTGGTCGGGTGCAGTAGTGTGTTCAAAAGCCAGGAAGACAAAACACAAGGCTGGACTGCAGACCAGCTTTACCAAGAAGCCCGTGACAACGTACGCGCCTCTGAATGGAAAAGTGCCAGCCAGCATCTGAAGGCAGTGGAAACCCGTTTCCCATATAGCAGCCAGGCTCAACAGGCTCTTATTGACCAGGCGTATGTCTATTGGAAAGATGACGAACCCGAACAGGCAACAGCAGCCATTAACCGTTTCCTTGCATTGTACCCCAACCATCCCGGCACCGATTACATGCTGTACCTGAAAGGCTTGGTTACCTTTACCCCCCCAAGCGCATTCTTAAGCAGCTATACCGGCCAGGATCCCAGCGAACGTGACCCCAAAGGCCTGCGCCAATCTTATCAGGCCTTCAATGAACTGATAACCCGCTTCCCCGACAGCCGTTACGCTCACGATGCGCGTGCCCGCCTTACCTGGCTGGTCAGTACCATTGCTGAAAACGAAGTGAACGTTGCCGAATACTACTACAAGCGCGATGCCTATGTGGCGGCCATCAATCGCAGCCAGGCGGTCATTCGCGATTTCTCGGGCGTCCAGGCAGCCGAGCGCGCCCTGTATATCATGATGAAATCATATGAAAAACTGGGCCTGACCGAACAAGCCAACGATGCCAAACGTGTGCTTGATCAAAACTTCCCCGACAGTAAATATTATGCACAGGGTCTTGATGGTGACAAACACTGGACCGACATGTTCAAACCGGCCTCGTGGTTTAATAACTAAACCCCAAACCCCGTCACCGGCCAGACAAAACCCCGCAAAATGGCTTTTAAATGGCCAATTTGCCGGGGTTTTGTTTATGAAAAAATAAAAACAAAAAATTCAATACAACGTTGAACTTAGCCTTGGGGGGAAAAGCCCCCAAAAAGATGAAAAACATCCAGATTTTTTTAGGACCGATTCAATAACCTTGAGGTCATTCAGGTTTGAGCAGCTTCATCAACCAGTGGATCGGTCCTGTCAAAAAACTCCACTGCCTCTTCCAGATAACGGGTTCGACTAAAAGAAGGCAAACCCCGCCATAGCAATTTTCCATAAGGTTTTTCAACCAGCCTGCGGTCACCCACCATTAATACACCCCAGTCACTTTCAGTGCGGATAAGGCGGCCGGCTCCCTGCTTCAGGGCAATCGCCGCACCCGGAATCTGGTATTCAAAAAACGGGTTACCCCCTTGCTCACGACATGCCTTGATACGTGCTTCCAACACGGGATCATCAGGTGGGGCGAAAGGCAGTTTGTCGATCGCCACAAGCGTAAGAATATCCCCCGGAAAATCCACGCCTTCCCAAAAACTGGCACTACCCACCAGCACGGCATTGGCATGTTGCCTGAAACGCTGGATAAGTTGCCCGCGAGTGCTTTCCCCTTGCCTCATCACAGGACGGTCGATATCTTCCTGGTCAAACGCCTTGATCAGCAGATGAGCAAAATAATCAACTGCCCTAAGCGTGGTGCACAATACCAATACACCCCCTGGCGAGGCCTTGATCAGGGGCAGCAAGGTATCAACAAAAGCCTGGGCAAAATCAGGAGACTGGGTTTCAGGCAAATGATTGGGCACATATAACAAAGCCTTGTCTTTGTAATTGAAAGGCGATTCCCAGCGTTCGGTGCGGGCATTGTGCAAACCCAGCTGTCTGGTGAAATGGGAAAAATCCTTATAAACGGAAAGCGTGGCCGAGGTAAACACCCAGGCCTGATCCGGTTTTTTATAGTGGGCAAAGGTATGCACCGACAAGGGAGCCGAGTTCAACCGCAAATGATGCAGGCCGAATTCCACCCACCTTACAAGCTCTTCCTGCTGACGGGCTTTCTTGTTGACAAGCCCTGTTTTTTCATCCTGTTCAACCGCGTCAGGCTCCACCTCGGGCAAGGCACTGTGGGTCCAGCGATAAATTTTGGCCCGTAATTCGGCACCACTTTTGGCCGCGGCCATCAGGTCCGGATGCCGCTCTTGCACGGCCACCAGCATGCGAACCAGCCTGTCCAGCTCGTCCTCCAGATTGGCCAGCACCTCATTGAATTTTTCCGCTTCGGGGATTTGCTCACTGGTGGCTCTTTTACCCGGCATTTTATCGATACCGGCAGCTACCAGACGCAAATCCTTCACATAGTATTCAACTTTTTTGCACGCCTCACTCCAACGCGCCGAATCACGTGCCTGGGCCAGGCAGGCGACTTCGGTTGTTTTCAAGAAATCCATGATTTGCGCGGTGGAAACCGTATCACCCATGAAACGGGTGGCCGTATCGGGCAACTGATGCGCCTCATCAAAAATGACGGTATCGGCGGCCGGCAGCAAGTCGGCAATACCCTCTTCTTTTAACACCAGGTCGGCAAAAAACAGGGCATGGTTGATAACCACCACATCGGCTTCCTGGGCATTGCGCCTTGCCTTGAGCAAAAAACAGTCTTTAACGAAGGGGCAATCCTGGTTCAGGCAGTTCTCGCGGGTGGAAGTGGCTCGACCCCAGATATCGGCGTCTTCGGGCACCTTGGCACAATCGGTCTTGTCGCCTGTATGACTGCGGTCGGCAAATTGCCGGATATACCGAAGCTGCACCACCTCTTCTTTTGACCGCAATGAGCGGTCATCCTGCTCCATGCGATCCAGATGATAATGACAAACATAATTGCTGCGCCCCTTAAGCAGGGCCACATGCACCGGCAGCGCCATGACTTTTTTCAGTCGCGGTACATCTTTGGCATACAGCTGGTCTTGCAAGGTACGGGTACCGGTTGACACAATTACCTTGCCACCCGACAAAAACGCGGGTACCAGATAGGCCCAGGTTTTACCGGTGCCGGTACCGGCTTCTGCCACCAATACCGATTTGGCCTGAATAGTTTCATCAATAGCCTGCGCGAGCTGAATTTGTGCATCCCGCACCTTGTAACCCGGTATCGCACCAGCAAAAGGCCCTTCTTGCAGGAACCAATCGGATATTTCAAAATCAAGAACTCGCACACGCTTTCCAAACAACAAAAAATGACGGCAACCTGCCCATACGCTATTTTAATGATGGTAACGAAGCTGCGGCACCAATCTGCCAAATGAGGACGAAATAATCCGGCACCAAGCGGCAGGCAAGCATACAAATTAATAAATATTACCAAGCCCCTCACTACAAACCTGCCGCTTATGGCACAATTTACAGTTCGTTTTTAATTATTCTTAAGTAAACATGTCCGAAACACCAAGTACCGAAACTGCCACAGGCATTGATGAACAACGCATTATTACGCTACTGGCCCAGGAACTGGACGTACGTCCGGCACAAATTGCCGCTACCGTTTCCCTGCTTGATGAAGGCGCAACCGTTCCCTTTATAGCCCGTTACCGCAAAGAAGTCACCGGTGGTCTTGACGATACCGTTTTGCGTAATCTTGAAGTCCGCCTTTTGTATGTTCGGGAACTTGAAACCCGTCGCCTGGCCATTATCGAGTCTATCAGCCAGCAGGACAAACTGACTCCGGAACTGGAAGCCGCGATTGGCGCTGCCGATACCAAACAGCGCCTTGAAGACCTGTATGCACCCTTCAAGCCCAAGCGTCGCACCCGGGCCCAAATTGCCAAAGAGGCAGGCTTGGAACCTCTGGCTGATGAAATTCTGGACCATAAAAATGCGATACCTGCCGAATTGGCCGAACAGTACTTAAATCCTGAATTAAAAATCAACGATGCCAAAGCAGCACTTGACGGTGCCCGCGACATTCTGGCCGAGCGTTTTGCCGAAAACGCCGACCTGCTGGCCGACATGCGCGACCATTTATGGAACCAGGGTTGGCTCTACTCCAAAGTAGTGGAAGGCAAGGAAGCCGAGGGCGACAATTTCCGTGACTGGTTTGATTTCAAGGAGCCGGTCAAGACCCTGCCTTCACATCGCATTCTGGCGTTACTGCGTGGACGACAGCAGGGTATGCTTGATTTGCGTATTGGCCTGAATGAAGAACAGGACGCTCTGGTGCCCCACCCCTGTGTGGTTCGCATTAGCGATTTCCTGCAACTGGATGCCGATTACACGATTGATGCCAATGCACGTGGCAAATGGCTGGCCGAGGTTTCCCGCTGGACATGGCGGGTCAAGCTGTTGACCGCTTTTGAATCTGAAATGATGGGCAAGCTGCGCGAACAGGCCGAGGAAGAAGCCATCAAGGTGTTTGCCGCCAACCTGAAAGACCTGCTGCTGGCCGCCCCGGCCGGACCAAAATCGGTTCTGGGACTGGACCCGGGCATTCGTACCGGTGTAAAGGTTGCCGCCATTGATCCTACCGGAAAACTGCTTGAGACCGCCACTATTTACCCGTTTGAGCCACGCCGCGACCGGGAAGGGTCCATTCGCACCCTGGCCGCCCTAATTGCCCGTCACAAGATCCAGTTGATTGCCATTGGCAATGGCACCGCTTCACGCGAAACCGAAAAGCTGGTGGCAGACATGCTGCAGGCCTTCCCCAACCCCGATGTCAAGAAAATCGTGGTTTCCGAAGCCGGTGCATCGGTTTACTCTGCCTCTGAACTGGCCGCCAAAGAGTTTCCCGACCTGGATGTCAGCCTGCGCGGGGCCGTTTCCATTGCCCGTCGTCTGCAAGACCCGCTGGCCGAACTGGTTAAAATTGAACCCAAAGCGATTGGTGTTGGCCAATACCAGCACGATGTCAACCAACGTGAATTGGCCCGTTCACTGGATGCGGTTATTGAAGACTGCGTGAACGCGGTGGGTGTTGATGTAAATACCGCCTCTGCCCCCCTGCTGACCCGGGTTTCGGGGCTGAATGCCAGCCTGGCCAAAAACATTGTGGAATGGCGTGACCAGAATGGGGCCTTCCCCAACCGTTCGGCCCTTATGAATGTATCCCGTTTTGGTGCCAAAGCCTTTGAACAGGCCGCCGGTTTCCTGCGTATCCCCAACGGAGACAATCCTCTGGATGCGTCTGCGGTTCACCCTGAAGCCTACCCGGTCGTCGCGCGCATCCTGGATAAGATCCAGGCCGATGTCAAGTCCATCATTGGCAAAAAAGATGCCCTCAAGGGGGTTTCACCCGCCGATTTTATTGATGAGCGTTTCGGCTTGCCAACGGTCAGGGATATTTTCAGTGAACTTGAAAAACCGGGTCGTGATCCACGTCCCGAGTTCAAAACCGCCACGTTCAAGGAAGGCATTGAAACCATTAACGACCTGTTGCCTGGCATGATCCTGGAAGGCGTGGTCACCAACGTGGCCAACTTTGGGGCCTTTGTGGATATTGGCGTACATCAGGATGGCCTGGTGCATATTTCCGCCCTGGCTGACAAATTTGTCAAAGACCCGCGCGATGTCGTCAGGGTCGGACAAACGGTTCAGGTCAAGGTACAGGAAGTGGACGCGCAACGCAAACGGATTGCCCTGACCATGCGCATGAATGACGATGCCCTGCCGGCAAACCGTGGCAACGCCAGTGCCCCGGCTGGCAACCGTCCCCGCGGGCAAGGCCGTCAGCAACAGGCCGATAATAAACCACCCGCCAACAACGCCATGGCTGCTGCCTTTGCCAAGCTCAAACGGTAATCCGGCAATAATCCGGCCATTATTGGCCAATTAAAAGCTGCACAACAAAATGCCCCGAAGCGATTCGGGGCATTTTTACATATCAACGATCTGGACAGCTAAAGAATAAAAATCAGGATTCAGACGCTTCAACCACGTCAGATGCCTGAAACTGCATGGCCCACATACGGGCATAAATGGCATTTTTCTCCAGCAATTCGCTATGGGTGCCCTGCTCCATGATTCTGCCCTGATCCATCACGATAATCCGGTCGGCATCCACAATGGTGGAAAGCCGGTGGGCAATAATCAGGGTGGTGCGGTTTTTGGCAATCTGGAACAGTTCATCCTGAATCTTGCGCTCGGTTCGGGTATCCAGGGCACTGGTGGCCTCATCCAGCACCAGAATGGGCGGATCTTTCAAAATGGTGCGGGCAATGGCCACCCTTTGCTTTTCACCTCCCGACAGTTTCAGGCCCCGCTCACCCACCTGTGACTCATACCCGTCGGGCAGGCTGGTCACGAACTGGTGAATACTGGCCGATTTGGCGGCTTCGATGACCTCATCATGCGTGGCCGAGGGACGGCCGTAGGCAATATTGTAATAGATGGTATTGTTGAACAGCACCGTATCCTGAGGCACAATACCAATGTGCTGACGCAGACTTAATTGAGTGTAAGAACGGATATCCCTGCCATTGATCAGGATGCTTCCCGAACTGACATCATAAAAACGGAATAGCAAGCGAGACAGGGTGGACTTGCCCGCTCCTGACGTTCCCACCACGGCAACCGTTTCACCCGCCCCTATCTTGAAAGAGACATGATGCAATATCTGCCGTTCGCTTTCATAAGAAAAACACACATCCCGGAATTCAATCTCGGCATGACGGGTGTTCAATTCGATGGCACCGGGATCATCCTTGATTTCCTGCTGCTCGTCCATCAGACCGAACATGCGCTCCATATCAGACAATGAGTTCTTGATTTCACGGTAAATAAAACCCAAAAAATTCAGGGGGGCATACAGTTGCGTCAGGTAAGCTGAGACCAGCACCACATCACCCACCGTCATGCTGCCCTGTACCACCCGGTCGGCCGACATCCACAGCAAAATGGTAATCCCAAGGGTAATAATGACACCCTGGCCCGCATTCAGGAAATTCAGTGAAATCTGGTTCTTGACTGACGAATCCACCCACTTGCCCAGATTCTCGTCATAACGATTGATTTCATAGGCTTCATTATTGAAATACTTAACGGTTTCATAGTTGATGAGAGCATCAATCGCCTGCGTATTGGCCATGCTGTCCAGACTGTTCATGCGCCGGCGCATGACCATGCGTTTTTCAGTCACGGTAAAGGTAAACAGGATATAGGCAACAATGGTAAGCATCGTTACCCCCGCAAACCAGACATCGTAGCGCCACAGCAAAATACCCATTACCATCAATAACTCAAGCAGGGTGGGCAAAATATTGAACAGGGTAAAATTCAGGACAAAACCAATCCCCTTGGTACCCCGATCTATATCCCTGCTTAATCCACCCGTTTGACGCAGCAGATGGAACCGCATGGACAAGCCAAAAAGGTGTTCAAAAATGCGTTTGGCAATTTTCCTGATGGAACCCTGCGTTACTTTGGCAAACAGGGCATCCCTGAGCTCACCGAACAGACTGCTGGAAACGCGCGCCAAACCGTAGGCCAGCAAAGCGGCCACCGGCAAAACCAATGCATTGGTCGGCATGCTCAGCTGATCGACAATATCTTTCAGGAAAATAGGTAAGATCACGCTGGCCACTTTGGCCAACACCAGACACAATAGCGCAAGGCCTACGCGCCACTTGAATTGCCACACATACGGCAACAGGGATAATATAACGCCAAAATTTAATTTATTGGATGCCGCTTTCTGTGGATTCTGCTCTGATTGAATTCTCATATATATTCTTGTAACAACGGACCCATCTTATTGCCTGCTCCGCCCCAAGGCAACGCAAAGGCTGGGCAAGATGACAACCCTCTTCATCCCTGTAATGACAACGGTCATAAAAAAAACAACCACTGGGCAAATGACGGTTACCCGGCAATTCGGGCAAGTCTATTGACCCTGTCATGGTTTGGCTGCCGGCCATATCGGGGACGGCATCCAGCAAAAGTTCGGTATAGGGATGCGCCGGTTTTTGCAATACTTCAGACGTGGGACCCAACTCGACAATTTGCCCCAGATACATCACGGCAATCCTTTTGCTCATATGTTTTATGACTGAAACATTATGGGAAATCAGGATATAGCTTAAATTCCTGGCTTTTTGCAAATCATTCAGCAAATTCAGAATTTGTGCCTGAACCGAAATGTCCAGTGCCGAAGTGGGCTCATCCAGCACAATAATATCAGGATTTGGGGCAAGCGCGCGTGCAATGGCAATGCGCTGACGCTGTCCCCCCGAAAACTCATGTGGATAACGATCCATATATTCTTCACGCAAGCCCACCTGAACCGCCAGATCAGCCGCTATTTGACGCAATTGTGCACGTGAATGTCCCCCTTGAATATGGATGGGCTCGGTAATCACCTTCCAGACAGGCAAACGAGGATCCAGTGAAGACTGTGGGTCCTGGAATACAATCTGGATGTTGGGTTTGCCGCTGCCAGTATGCCAGGTAACCGTACCACGGGTAGGCGGCAGCAGCCCCATCAGAACCTGGGCAAGCGTACTTTTGCCACATCCCGACTCACCCACGATCCCCAGGGTTTCACCGGCATTAGCCTGCAAATTTATGCCGTTCAGGACATGCGCGGTTGACTTGACGTGTCCCAGCCAGTTTTTTTTCACAGGAAAATGAAC
The DNA here is from genome assembly GCF_019132845.1 of Advenella alkanexedens. Classification (GTDB taxonomy): domain Bacteria; phylum Pseudomonadota; class Gammaproteobacteria; order Burkholderiales; family Burkholderiaceae_B; genus Advenella; species Advenella alkanexedens. Next base: position 141,347 of record NZ_JAHSPR010000004.1, read on the forward strand.
CTGAATATCGTTCAGGGAAACAAGACAGTTATCGGGCATTTCGTTCATCCTCTTGCTGCACAATCCAGCAGGCCACTTTATGAGACGGGTCTGACGTCAAAGGCAATAAATCAGGTACCTTGCTGCAAATGTCTGCCTTGCGTTCACAACGGTTCATGAATGAGCAACAAACGGGCAACTGCGCCAGGTCGGGCACCTGCCCACCAATCGTTTTCAAAGGCGTACCCGGTTTTACATTTTCCGGCAAACCAGCCAGCAAGCCTTGCGTATAAGGGTGTCGGGGCTGCTTCATGACATCACGGGTGAAACCGTCTTCCACCACCGCCCCGGCGTACATGACATAGACCCGCTCACAAAACTGAGAAACCACCGCCATATCATGCGTAATCAATAAAATAGCAGCGCCGGTTTTACGGGCCCGCTCACGAAGCAAAAGCAAAACCTGTTTTTGCACCGTCACATCCAGCGCTGTTGTCGGCTCATCGGCAATCAACAACTTCGGTTCACAGGAAAATGCCAGGGCAATCATGATACGCTGACGCATGCCACCCGACAGCTCAAAGGGATAACTGTCAAAAACCCGCTCGGGGTCGGCAATATACATGTCCCGCAGCAAAGCCAGGGTTTTTTCTTTCGCCTTGGCCCGGCTGATGGATTGATGCTGCAAAATCACATTAATGATTTGCTTGCCCACTTTCATGACCGGGTTCAGGGCCGTCATGGGCTCCTGAAAAATCATCGAGACCTCACTACCCCGGATATCCCGCATTTGTTTTTCACTCAGTTTCAGAACATCCCTGCCCGACTGATGGATGCTGCCACTCGTGACCCGGTAACTGTCAGAAGGAATCAAGCGCATTCCCATCATGGCACACACCGATTTTCCCGAACCTGACTCTCCGACCAGACCCACAATCTCACCGGCAGCCACCCGCAGGTTAACCCCATTCAGGGCTTTGACCGCCCCTTTGTAAATGGGAAACTCAACACGCAAGTCTTCCACACTAAGCACCCATTCATTGACCTGGCCAGCTTGATTGTCTTGCATTACTTCACCTTCTGTTTGGGGTCCAGCATATCGCGCACCCCATCACCCAACAAGTTAAAGCCAATTGCCGTGATTAAGATGGCCAGACCGGGAAAAGTGGAGTACCACCACTGGTCAATCAGAAAATTACGGCCGGCGGAAACCATGGCCCCCCACTCGGCTGTGGGCTGTTGTGCTCCCAAACCGATGAACCCCAATGCCGCGGCCATTAATATGGCATTGCCAATATCCAGGGTAGTTTGCACAATAATGGGGGGCAAGGCATTTCTAATCACGTGCCATTGCACAATATGATGACGACTGGCACCAAACGTCTGCGCGGCTTTGACATACACCATTTCGCGAATACCCAGTGTTTGCCCGCGTGCCAGCCGGACATAATAAGGAACGCGCACCAGGGTAATGGCCAGCATGGCATTGAACAGGCTGGGCCCCAATGCCGCGGCCAGCGCCATGGTCAAGACCAAAGACGGTACCGACAGCATCACATCCATGATGCGCATAATAGTGGTGTCAACCCATTTGCCAAAAATACCTGAAAAACAGCCAATAATGGTCCCGATGAAACTGGCCACAAAGGCCACGAACAAACCCACACCGATGGATTGTTGCCCACCATACAGAACCCGGCTGAAAATATCGCGTCCGACTTCATCAGTGCCAAACCAATGGGCCATTGAGGGTGGCTGCAATCGCGCCCGCAAATTGATGACATCAGGGTTGTAAGGCGCCAATACAGGGGCCAGCAAGGCCGCCAGGCACATGAAAATAATAATACCCAGCCCCACCATGGTCATGGGACTGCGTCGCAATTGATACCAGAAATAGGAACCCCGGTGTTTAAGACCTGCAACCATCGCCATCATTAACCCACCTCTTTAATACGTGGATCAATCAGTAAATACAGCAAATCCACCAACAGATTCAACAACACATACACAAAAGAAACCAGCACGGCAAAACCCATGACTGCCGGAAAGTCCAGTGCCTGAATGGAATTGACGACATACAACCCCATGCCAGGCCAACTGAACACGGTTTCAGTCAGCACGGCCCCATATAGCAGGTCCCCCAAGGCCAGGCCCAGCACAGTAACTGAAGGAATCAGGGCATTGGGCAGGGCATGCCTGAGAATGACCTGCCATTTGGGCAGACCGTAGGCTTTGGCGGTACGGATATAGTCTTCGCTTAACTGCTCCAGCATGGAGGAACGGATCTGCCGTGAGACCACGCCCAAGTGCACAAAACTTAAAGTAAGCGCGGGTAACACAAGATGCCAGAGTGCATTATAAAAAGTCCGCATTTCTCCGGCCAGCAGCGAATCCACCAGATAAAAACCGGTCACAAACGGCGGAACGGGCACGCCTTGGCTAAGCCGACCACCGGCAGGGAACCACGAAAGGTTGCCATAAAAAATAATGATCAGCCCCATGCCAAGCCAAAAAGCCGGCATGGAAATACCCATGACAGAAACGGTTCTGGTTATTTGGTCAATCCACTTGTTTTTGTAAACTGCCGACAGTACGCCAAGCGGCACACCTATTAGAATGGCCAGTATCAGGGAGACCACCGCCAGTTCCATGGTAGCGGGAAAAAACGCCAGTAAATCCTGCAACACGGGGCGCCCCGTACGGATGGAGGTACCCAGATCACCCTGCAACAAACCCTTCAGGTACAGCCAGTACTGCTCATACAGGGGAAGATTCAACCCCAGTTTTTCACGAATCGCATCAACCATGGCTTCGCTGGCTCGGTCACCGGCAATAAGACGGGCCGGATCACCGGGAATCAGGTGAGAAACGATAAAGGTAATAACCGAAACGCCCAATACCACAAAAACAAGACCTACCAGACGTTTGGCAATAATTTGAAAAACCGGCATACCTGTTGTCCATCGGCAAAAACGTCCGTTAAAAGGGCGTTTTTGCCTGTTAATGTTTATTGATAATCCGATTATTCCTTGTTGATATCTTGCACGTTATAAACGTCATCAAGCATGGGATTATACGCAAAACCTTTCACATTATCACGCAAACCGATTTCCTCACTTTTCTGGAACAGATAGGCATAGGCGAAATCGTCCAATACCATTTTCTGAGCCTGCTGGTACAATTTGGTGCGCTCTTCCTGATCACTGATTTCAGCTGCCTTGCGAATCAGCTTGTCGACTTCGGGATTTGAGTAGAAAGAACGGTTACCAGGCAAGCCGCCTTTTTCAGAATCGAACCAGTAATTCATGAACATGTACGGATCGGCAAAATCGGGACTCCAGTTACCAATGGCAATATCAAACTCTCCTTTACCCAGGCGATCACGCATCGTTGCATTGGCAAGTTTTTCAAGTTTGACATTCACTCCCAGGGCAGCCAGGTTAGCCTGGGTCGTCAGGGCAATGGGCTCCCAGTTGGCATCACGATTTGAATAGAGCAATATCAGATCCTGTTTGCCCAGATTTGCCTTGGCGAAACTGGCCTTGGCAGCATCAAGGTCCTGTTTGAAATCGGGGTTGGAATCATCATACGCCCACATGCCATCTGGAATGGGACCCTTGAGCTGTTTACCCTGATTATTCAGTACGCCCTCAACAATTCCTTCGTAATCAATCGCTTGCACAACGCCTTTACGGGCATCCAGGTTGGCCATCGGCCCGGTTTTATTGTTCAGGTACAGATAGGTAACCAACAAGGAGGGCACCTTCTCGAAATGAACACCGGGTTTGCCTTTCAAGGACTCAATCTGGTCAACCGGCAATTTGGCCACAATATCCAGATCGCCGTTTTGCAATTGCAGGCGCTGGGCCGATGCATCGGGAATGATTTTCAACAGAACCTTATCCAGTGCCGGTTTTTCACCACCATAGTGAGGATTCCGTTCAAGCTGGATGGCTTGGCCTTTCTCCCACTTTGTCATTTGGTAAGGACCTGAACCGGCCGTATTGCCCGCCAGGAAATTATCTGCCCCACCCTCGGCTTTTTCTACGGCCGGATTAATAATACCCGCCCCGTTATTGGCCAGAATGTAAAGGAAAGGCGCAAACGGTGTTTCAAGTTTGAACTCAACCGTTAGCGGATCTTTCACACTGGTTTGCATGGCAGGAAAAGGCTCGGAAGGCCCCTGTTTGATACGTAAAAGCCGATCAAAGGTATATTTGACCGCGTCAGCATTGACATCGCTGCCATCGGCAAACTTTTGCCCCGGTTTAAGTTTGAAAGTCCATGTCAGGTTATCATCGGAAGCGGTCCAGCTTTCGGCCAGATCGCCTTCCACCTCGGTAGAACCTTTTTTGTATTTAACCAGATGCTGATAACTGGGGTAAGTCACGGTCCAGTCGTTATTATCGATGGTCACAGCCGGATCAAGCGTTTGCGGATCGGCTGATTTGGCAATTACCAGCGTGTCTTTCGGTGTTGCCGCCATTGCACCCGGCATGGCTACTGAAAAACCAAGCGCCGAAGCAAAGACCGTAAGCAGTAATTTTCTGTAAATGCGATGTCCTGACATATGCGATTTCTCCCAATGAATATCGACCGGAACACAGGACATCTTATCAAAATAAATTTAATTCAGAAATAGTTGTTTACCCGATTGGTAAAAATAATTTCCTTTCGGAAAAAAAAGACAGAAAGACCCTCACACTTTTACAAGATCACTGTCAATCATGGGGTATGCACGGCTATTGGGCAGTTCATAATGCCACCACTCGGAAGGGATGGAGATAAACCCGGCATGTAGCATGATACCCAGCAGCAACAGGCGGTTTTTTTGTACTTCGGATGGCAAGTCCTTGCGGTCATGATGAGACAGTTCCCGCATATCGTCAAAGCCGGTTCCCATATCCAGCTCCTGCCCACTTTCGTTTAACAGCGTGACATCAACAGCGACACCGCGCGAGTGATTGGAGCCTTGTGACGGATCAGAAACATACCGGGCGTCTGATAGAACCGACCAAAAAATTTCCTGGGCCTTGCCAGGACGATAAGCATCAAAAACCTTAAGTGTCAGGCCAGCCTGTAACGCATAGCCAGCCGCCTTGCGCAAACAGGCTTCCGCATCGGGATGAAGGGCACAAACAGCTTCCTGGTAAACCACTTTACCAGCCAGATTATCGGGTGTGGCGTATACCAGGTCAATTACCACGCCATGATCTTGTTCCGTAATTATTGTCAATGCTGTTTGGCCCACGTCACATCCTCTTTATGCTTTCATTGATTCAATTGCTTCATTTAGAAGCTTGATATTAGCATCAAGTTCCGATGAACTGGAAGTGGGAAAACCATTGGCCACTACCTGCCCGTCAAGCTTGACCTCAAAACTGCCGCCCAGTTCGTTTTTCGTGATCAGCTCGAGAATGTTTGCAGTCTGCAGACGCTTGGTCACCAACCCGGCATCTTTCGGATTATCAAAAGGAATGGACAGCAGTAACTCCTGTCCGCTTGCCGCAATCAGGCGGAAACGAAAACGTCCGTTTTCATCGCGGAAGCTGACAAATCGGGCAACCTTGGTCGTTTTCTTCTGCTCTTTGGGCGTCGCTTTTACCGCCAAGGCATTGCGCAAGCCAACCGCCTGGCGAATTTCATTCATAAACGGCGTGGCTTCACGGCGCGCTTTTTGGGCGCCCTCCTGCAGGATTTCTTCAATCTGGTCAGGCCTGGACATGAGTTCGTTGTAACGCTCACGCATGGGTGCCAGCGTATTTTCTAGCAAATCACCCAGCGCCTGCTTGGCATCACCCCAGCCCATACCATCCAGTAGCTGCTGCCTGAAAGCCGCTACCTCTTCCTGGCCCGCAAAAGCACGGTAAATCGTGAATAAGTGGGACTCATCAGGATCTTTGGGCTCACCGGGCAGACGGGAGTCGGTCTGAATACGGGCAATAGCTGCTTTCAGCAACTTGCTGCCCCCCTCAAACAGGGGAATCGTGTTGTTATAGCTTTTGGACATTTTACGACCATCAAGCCCCGGCAGGGTTGCCACTTCTTCTTCGATGTGAACTTCAGGCAAAGTGAAATAATCGCGTCCTGCCCCATACTGATGATTAAAACGCTGGGCAATATCACGGGCCATTTCAAGGTGCTGAATCTGGTCACGACCAACCGGTACCTTATTGGCATTGAACATGAGAATATCGGCCGCCATCAGGATGGGGTATGAAAACAGACCCATATTGACGCCATCATCGGGCTCCACGTTCTTGGCCACATTCTGGTCTACCGAGGCTTTGTAGGCATGCGCACGATTCATTAAACCCTTGGGCGTCAGACAGGTGAGAATCCAGCTGAGCTCGGGTATCTCGGGAATATCCGACTGACGATAAAAAGTAACCTTGTCGGTATCAAGGCCGGCAGCCAGCCAGGTGGCGGCAATTTCCAGACGTGAACGTGCCACTCGCATGGGATCATCACATTTGATCAGGGCGTGATAGTCAGCCAGAAAAAAGAAGGCATCCACATTCTCTTCACGACTGGCATTAATGGCAGGCCGGATGGCCCCGGCATAATTGCCCAGATGTGGTGTTCCGGAGGTCGTGATCCCGGTTAGCACTCTTTTGTTTTTACTCATGAATTTTAATTCCCCATTTACAGACTGACCGATTCCCTTCGCTCAGACTCAAGATATTCTTTTGATTGCATTTCCATGATACGTGAAACCGTTCGATGGAACTCATTGGACAACGTGCCTTCGGTATATAACTCATCCGGCTCACATTCGGCAGACATGATGAGCTTGACCTTGTGGTCATATAAGACATCAATCAGCCAGGTAAAACGACGGGCTTCAGAGGCATGTTTGGGACGCATTCTGGGTACGTCAGATAAAATAATCGTATGAAAACGATTGGCCAGCTCAAGGTAATCATTTTGCGAACGAGGCCCGCCACACAAGGTGGCAAATGAAAACCACACCACAGACCCACCCACGGCTTCGGCACGGATTTCACGGTTCTCGATATGCAAGACCGGATCCTGAACAGCCGTATCCGAGAGCTGATCAAACGCCTGCTGCAATTCATGCCGGGTTTGTTCGGTCAGGGGGGTATGATACATTTTGACCTGTTCCAGCGTACGCAAACGGTAATCCACCCCAGTATCCACATTAAGCACATCCATCCGTTCCTGGATCAGCTTGATGGCCGGAAGGATGCGGTCACGGTGCAATCCGTCCGGATACAGGGTAGAAGGTTCGTAATTGGATGTCATCACAAATGAGGTGCCATACTCAAACAGTTTCAGCAACAGACGATACAGAATCATTGCATCGGCAATATCCGATACGTGAAACTCATCAAAACAGATCAAACGATATTTTTTTGCAATACGGCGCGCCACCTCATCAAGCGGATCCTGGGTACCCTTGATTTGCTGCAGTTGCAAATGCACGCCGCGCATGAACTCATGAAAATGAATCCGGGTTTTACGCTTTACCGGCACAGTCAGGTAAAAAGAATCCATGAGAAAACTTTTACCTCGCCCCACCCCACCCCACATGTAGACACCTTTGGGGATAGCCGGTCGGCTGAACAATTTTTTCAGCTTGTTCGAGCGCTGCTCCTTAAAGCCGATCCAATCATCATAATACTTCTGCAAGCGACGGATTGCCTGCTGCTGTGCCGCATCTGCCTTGTAGCCGCGTTCACCCAGCGCTTTTTCATAATACTGCAAAACATTCATGACGATAAATTCAAGTTTAAAAATTCATTATATTAAAAAGGCCTGCAGCCTGGCTGGCTGTTCAGGGAACACCAACCACGAGCCGCAGGCCTGCTATTTCAAGCAAAACTTAAAACAGTACCAACTTGATTAAAAGTTCAATGCACGTTTATCAACCGCAAGGGCTGCTTCTTTCATTGCTTCAGACAAAGTTGGGTGTGCATGGCAGATACGGGCAATGTCTTCAGCCGCACCTTTGAATTCCATGATCGTAACGGCTTCTGCAATCAGTTCTGACGCCATTGGGCCGATAATGTGAACGCCCAGGACTTCATCGCTCTTGGCATCGGCAATGATTTTCACAAAACCGGTCGTATCGCCCAATGCACGTGCACGACCATTGGCCAGGAAAGGGAAGCTGCCCACTTTGATTTCACGTTTTTCGGCCTTAAGCGCCTGCTCTGTTTTACCCACCCAGGCAATTTCAGGAGAGGTGTAAATAACAGAAGGAATCGTATCGAAGTTGACATGACCGTGCTGACCGGCAATACGCTCGGCAACCGCCACACCTTCTTCTTCTGCCTTGTGTGCCAGCATGGGGCCACGCACCACATCACCAACTGCCCATACGTTAGGCAAATTGGTTTTACAATCGGCATCAACCACAATGAAACCACGCTCATCCAGTTGCAGGCCAACGGCCTCTGCATTCAAACCGGTGGTGTAAGGAACACGACCGATAGATACGATCAGCTTGTCAACCACCAGGGACTGCTCCTCACCTTTGGCGGTGGTGTAAGGAATGGTAATTGCTTTCTCGGTTTGTTTGATTTCACCAATTTTCACGCCAGTTTCAATAACCAGGCCTTGTTTGGTGAAGGCTTTTTGCGCTTCTTTGGCAACTTGGGCATCGGCCACTGCCAGGAAATCAGGAGCGGCTTCAAGCACCACAACTTCGGCACCCAGACGACGCCATACGCTACCCAGTTCAAGACCAATTACACCCGCACCGATCACACCCAGTTTTTTAGGGACGGCAGGAATGCTTAAGGCTCCATCGTTGGACAGAACCTGTTTTTCGTCGAAAGCCAGGCCAGGCAAGGCACGGGGTTGTGAACCGGTTGCCACAATAACGTGTGAAGCGGTAATGGTTTCTTCTTTTTTACCACTGATTTTAATGTTGTAGCTGCCATCAGCCGCTTTACCGGCAAATTCGCCTTTGCCAGAAAAGAAAGTGACTTTGTTCTTTTTGAACAGGAACTGGATACCGTCATTGTTTTGCTTGACAACGGTATCTTTGCGACCGATCAGCGTGTCGAGTTTGAGTTTGACACTACCCACTTCAATACCGTGCTCGGCAAAGTGATGATTGGCCTGCTCGAAGTGTTCGGATGATTGCAACAGGGCTTTGGAAGGAATACAACCCACGTTGGTACATGTACCACCGGGTTTTGGATTACCGGCTTCGTCAGTCCAGGCATCGATACATGCCACTTTTTTGCCCAACTGCGCAGCACGGATAGCGGCAATATACCCACCAGGTCCGGCACCAATAACAACCACATCAAATTGAGTAGACATAATAATTCTCTTTAATTTAATTCATTCGCATGCACAATGGGTGCATATAAAGAACCACGCCCCGTAAGGGGGCGTGTGTAGACCATGTATTGATTACAGATCAAGCAACAGGCGTTGTGGATCTTCCAGCGCTTCTTTCATGGCAACCAGACCAAGTACGGCTTCGCGACCATCGATAATGCGGTGATCATAAGACATGGCAAAGAAGTTGATTGGGCGAATAACAACTTGACCGTTCTCGACAACAGCACGATCTTTCGTGGCGTGAATACCCAAAATGGCTGATTGTGGTGGGTTGATGATAGGTGTGGACAGCATGGAACCGAAAGTACCACCGTTGGAGATGGAGAAGGTACCACCTGTCAATTCGTCAAGCGTAAGCTTGCCATCACGTGCCTTGGCACCGAACTCGGCAATTTTTTTCTCGATGTCGGCAATAGACATTTGATCGGCATTGCGCAGGATAGGCACAACCAGGCCACGTGGGCTGCCAACCGCGATACCAATATCAAAGTAACCGTGGTAAACAATATCCTTGCCATCTACAGAAGCATTCAGGATGGGGTATTTTTTCAGGGCGGCAACAGCTGCCTTGACAAAGAAAGACATGAATCCCAGTTTGATACCGTGCTCTTTCTCGAATTTTTCTTTGTATTTGTTACGCAGATCAATAACCGCTTTCATGTTGACTTCGTTGAAAGTGGTCAGGATTGCATTTTCAGACTGGGACTGCAGCAGACGCTCAGCAACGCGGGCACGCAGACGTGTCATTGGCACGCGTTGTTCTGGACGACCGTCCAGGGAAACAGACAGCGGCGCAGCAGGCGCAGCCACTGATTTGGCAGGTGCAGAAGCAGCCACAGCATCAGCTTTGGTGACACGACCGTCACGACCGGAGCCAGCCACATCAGCAGCGCTGATGCCTTTTTCTGACAGGATTTTGCTGGCGGCAGGTGAAGCCACACCACTTACTGTTTTGCTTTCTGCCGCGGCAGGCGCAGCAACAGCCGGAGCAGCTTCAGCGGCTGCAGGAGCAGCTGCCACACCTACCGTTGCCTCGGTGTCAATTTTAGCCAGCAACTGTTCTGCAGTCACGGTGCTGCCATCGCCTTCTACAATTTCAACAATCACGCCTGATGCCGGTGCTGGCACTTCAAGAACCACTTTATCTGTTTCAACTTCGATCAGGGTTTCGTCTTGGGTAACCGCTTCACCTACTTTCTTTTTCCATTCGAGCAGGGTCGCTTCAGAAATTGATTCTGATAATTGGGGAACGATAACGTCAATAATAGCCATTTTTTTTAATCCGTAAAATATGTTAGTCCAATTACTTGGTTAGGATAAAACCTTTTAATTTCGGCGCAAATGCCTGTTCAATAAGCGCTTTTTGCTGCTCTACGTGTTTAGCCATGTAGCCAACCGCTGGAGAAGAAGAAGCATTGCGGCCTGCATAAGACAGTTTCTGACCGGCAGTCATGTTCTCATACAGATGATGCTGAATATAGAACCATGGTCCTTGGTTCTGAGGTTCATCCTGAACCCAAACAACTTCTGTGGCATTAGGATATTTTTTTATTTCCGCTTCAAATGCCTTGTGGGCAAACGGATACAACTGCTCAACACGAATAATGGCCACATCATTGGCTTCGCGTTCAGTACGGGCATTAACCAGATCGTAATAAACCTTACCTGAACAAACCAGAATACGCTTGACTTGCTCTGCCTTGATTTCCGTGTTGACTTCAGGAATGACCGTCTGGAATTCACCAGAGGACAAATCAGTTAACGGAGAAGTTGCATCTTTGTTACGCAGCAGTGATTTTGGTGTAAAGATGACCAAAGGCTTGCGGAACTGACGAATCATCTGGCGACGCAACAAATGGAAAATCTGGGCAGCATTGGTAGGCTGAACCACTTGCATGTTGTTGTCGGCACACAGTTGCAGGAAGCGCTCGATACGGGCAGATGAGTGTTCTGGGCCCTGTCCTTCGTAACCGTGTGGCAGCATCATGGTCAGACCGCATTGACGGCCCCATTTTGCCTCACCGGAGGAAATGAACTGGTCAATGACAACCTGGGCACCGTTGACGAAGTCGCCAAACTGGGCTTCCCAGATAGTCAGTGTATTGGGTTCTGAACAGGCATAACCATATTCAAAGCCCAGCACCGCTTCTTCAGACAGCACAGAGTCGATAACGGTAAAGGGAGCCTGATTCTCGGTGACGTTCTGCAGGGGAATATATGTACCATCGTCCCAGCGCTCACGTTTTTGATCGTGCAATACCGCGTGACGGTGAGTAAATGTGCCACGACCTGAGTCCTGACCGGTAATACGCACGGCATAACCTGAAGCAACCAAAGTTGCAAATGCCAGGTGCTCACCCATACCCCAGTCGAGGTTTTGCTCGCCTTCAGCCATTTTGCGACGGTCGTTCAACAGTTTCTTGACCAGATTATGAGGTGTAAAGTTTTCTGGAATCGTGGTGATTTTTTCACCAATACGCTTGAGCTCTGCCAACGGAACGGCTGTATCGGCATGGTCTGTCCACTTGGCGCCCAGGAATGGGGTCCAGTCGATTGCGTATTTGTTTTTGTAGTCTGTCAATACAGGCTCAACGGTTTTCTGGCCGTCTTCCATTAACTGACGATACTCCTTGACCATTTGGTCGGGGCCGTCGGCATCAAGCACGCCTTGGGCAACCAGTTTGTCACCGTACAGTTTACGTGTACCGGGATGAACACTGATGCTTTTGTACATCAATGGCTGTGTCAATGCCGGGGTATCTTGCTCGTTATGACCCAGTTTGCGGAAGCAAATGATATCGATTACGACGTCATGACCGAACTCCATGCGATAGTCAACCGCCAGTTGGGAAACGAAAGCAACCGCTTCAGGATCATCACCGTTTACGTGGAAAACGGGCGCTTCAATCATTTTGACAACGTCTGTACAATACAGGGTTGAACGCACGTCGCGTGGATCAGAAGTGGTGAAGCCGATTTGGTTATTAATCACGATATGAATCGTGCCACCGGTGCCATAACCACGGGTTTGCGCAAGGTTAAGGGTTTCCATAACCACGCCCTGACCGGCAAACGCCGAGTCACCGTGCACCAGTACGGGCAGAACCTGCTGCTTGCCATTTTCACGGCGCTCTTGACGCGCACGTGCACTACCCTCTACGACCGGGTTGACAATTTCCAGGTGGGACGGGTTAAAGGCCAAAGACAGGTGAACCGGGCCGCTAGGGGTAGACAGGTCACTGGAGAAGCCGTTATGGTATTTCACGTCACCATCGGTCAGGCCTTCAGCATGCTTGCCTTCAAACTCGGCAAACAGGTCACCAGGCATTTTGCCCATGATATTGACCAGCATGTTAAGACGACCACGGTGAGCCATGCCTACTACGATTTCGTGCACGCCACGGGCGGCTGAGTGATTGACGATTTCATCCATGGAGGCGATAAAGCTTTCACCACCCTCAAGAGAGAATCGTTTTTGACCTACATACTTGGTATGCAGGAAACGCTCAAGACCTTCGGCTTCAGTCAGCTGCTGCAGAATACGTTTTTTCTGCTCTGCATTAAAATTGGGATTGCTTTGAATGGATTCCAGGCGTTCCTGGACCCAGCGCTTGGCGGCAGGATCGGACATATGCATGAATTCGGCACCAATGCTGCGGCAGTAAGTATCGCGCAGGGCATTGAGAATTTCACGCAGAGTCATGGTTGTTTTCTTGGTGAAGTAGGTATTCGTTGCAGAGTACACATCATCAAGGTCGGCTTCGGTCAGACCGTAAAAGGCTGGATCGAGCTCGCGGATTTCGGGGCGTTCACGACGTTTCAGGGGATCCAGGGTTGCCAGACGCACACCCAATGAACGGTAAGCAGCAATCAGAGACTGCACATGCAGTTGTTTGCTGGCCACTTCAAGGTTGGGAGGTGCAATTTGCTGAACGGCAAAAGCATTGGCTTTGGCACGCTGGGCAAATGAAGTAATGACAGAACTGTGATTTTGATCGCGGGTTCCCGTGGAGCCGTCGGTTGCGGGCAAATGCTGCAACTGATCAAAATAAGCACGCCATTCTTCTGGTGCTGAATCAGGATTGTCCAAGTAAGCTTCATAAAGCTCTTCGACATAGGTGGCATTGCTGCCAAATAAATAAGATGTGGATAATTTCTTTTCAATTTCCGTAGTCATAAACGCTTCACCGGTATGAGTGTTTCACCCTTTGGATGCAGGAATACCTTCCGCGTTACGGCTAGACCGAATAGCGGATAGCGGGGCAGAAGGCACGTACTAGCCTTAAAAGCCAATAACCTAAAAGTATACCCCCATTTAACAAGCTTTTCTCTATAAAGTTTTCAAAAACAAAAGATTATTAATGCTTACTGACTGGCAAATTGGTATATTTGTATAATTCGTTGCTTTATAAACACGATTAGTTTTAATTTATCAAACTAAAAATACAATAGGGTCTTCTCTACTATGAATCACGATTTCACTAAATTGGCACTGGACTATCACGCCCACCCTACTCCCGGCAAGATTTCAGTGACACCAACCAAGCCACTGGCCAACCAGGACGATCTTTCCCTGGCTTATTCTCCCGGTGTGGCTGCGGCCTGTATGGCCATCTTTAATGACGGTGACGAAGCGGCCTCCAAATACACGTCCCGCTCCAATCTGGTTGGCGTGATTACTAACGGTACGGCAGTACTTGGCCTGGGCAATATTGGCCCGCTTGCCGCCAAACCGGTCATGGAAGGAAAAGGATGCCTGTTCAAGAAGTTTGCCGGTGTGGATGTTTTTGACATCGAACTTGCCGAACACGACCCCGACAAACTGGTCGATATTATTGCCGCACTTGAGCCTACTTTGGGCGGGGTCAATCTGGAAGACATCAAAGCCCCCGAGTGTTTCTACATTGAGAAAAAATTGCGTGAGCGCATGCGCATCCCCGTGTTTCATGATGACCAGCACGGTACCGCCATCATTTCTTCAGCTGCTGTTCTGAATGGACTTAAAATTGTCAACAAGAATCCGGCAGACGTCAAACTGGTCTGCTCAGGCGCTGGTGCCGCTGCCATTGCCTGCCTCGACTTACTTGTCAAGGTCGGCATCAACAAAGAAAACATTTATGTTTGTGACTCCCGTGGCGTGATCTGGAAAGGACGCGATGAAAACATGGAAGAGAACAAGACTCGCTACGCCCAGGATACCGATGCGCGCACCCTGGCCGATGTCATTAAAAACGCCGATGTTTTCCTGGGTTGCTCCACTGCGGGTGTTCTTACCAAAGACATGGTCAAGTCCATGGGCAATCAACCCCTGATTCTGGCCCTTGCCAATCCCGACCCTGAAATTCTTCCCGAAGATGCCAAAGAAGCACGCCCCGACTGTATTATTGCCACCGGCCGTTCCGACTATCCCAACCAGGTCAACAACGTACTGTGCTTCCCATTCATTTTCCGCGGTGCGCTTGATGTTGGCGCCACCCGCATTACCGAAGAAATGAAACTGGCCTGCGTTACCGCCATTGCTGAATTGGCTCAAGCTGAACAAAATGATGAAGTCGCCTCGGTTTACCAGGATCAGGACCTGAATTTCGGCCCTGAATACATCATTCCCAAACCGTTTGACCCACGTCTTATTGTACAAATTGCACCCGCTATTGCACAGGCTGCCATGGACTCTGGCGTGGCCACACGCCCCATTGAGGACATGGATGCCTACCGCAGCCAGCTGATGAGTTTTATCTACCACTCCGGACAGTTGATGCGTCCTTTGTACAAACAGGCAAAATCAGCCCCCAAACGGGTTGTTTTCGCGGATGGCGAAGATGAGCGTGTCCTGCATGCCGCCCAAACCGTTATCGACGAAAAACTGGCTTACCCCATCCTGGTCGGCCGTCCTTCCGTCATCAACATGCGTATTGAAAAACTGGGCCTGCGCCTGATTAACGGGAAAAACATTGAGATTGTCAATCCGGAAGATGACGACCGTTTCAATGAAACCTGGCAAGCCTACTATAAACTGAAAGCACGGGATGGCGTTACTCCCAACATTGCCAAAGCCATGGTTCGCAAACACAATACGCTTATTGGTGTCATGCTTATGGAACGCGGTGATGCCGATGCCATGATTTGTGGCGTTTCAAGCAAGTTTGACAACCAGCTTAAATATGTCGAAGAGGTCATTGGCCTGAAACCCGGCGCCCAGACTTTTGCCGCCATGAACGTGCTCATGTTGCCTGATGAAACCCTGTTCATTTGCGATACACACGTTAATGAAAACCCAAGTGCCGAACAAATTGCCGACATTACCATTCAGGCTGCCGAAGAAATGATTCGCTTTGGCATCACACCCAAAATCGCGCTATTGTCCCACTCCAACTTTGGCAGCCGCCCAAGCGAATCATCCCGAAAAATGGCCCGCGCCCGTGAAATTATTGCCGAACGCGCACCATTACTGGAAGTGGACGGCGAAATGCATGCCGACTCTGCCCTGTCAGAAAAAATCCGGCTTAATGCTTTCCCCGACTCTACGCTCAAAGGACGTGCCAATCTGTTAATCATGCCAAACCTGGACACTGGCAATATTACCTATAACATGCTGAAAATGACGGGAAGCAATGGTATTGCGATGGGTCCTGTCCTGCTGGGCGCAGCAAAACCGGTACATATCCTTACCACCAGCGCAACCACACGCCGTATTGTCAATATGACCGCACTGGCCGTTGTTGACGCGCAGCAATCACAAGGAAACTAGGTTTTGTTGAAAAGCGATGATCTTGCCAAACTGCTGCTCAGACTTGGGGTGGGCTTTCTGATCCTGTTTCATGGTTTGATCAAAATCACGAACGGAATCGATCCGCTCATTGGCATGGTAACCGCCAAAGGCTTACCCGCATTTATCGCCTATGGCGTTTATGCGGGCGAGGTCATTGCGCCAATCATGGTCATTATTGGCCTTTATACACGCCCTGCCGCCCTGGTCATTGCAGTGAATATGCTATTTGCCTTTTTCCTTGTCCATATGGGGCAACTGTCTTCATTCAGCCGCTCGGGCGGCTGGGTACCCGAATTACCCGCTCTTTTTCTGGTGGGTGCGCTGGTTATTTTTCTGGGTGGTGCAGGCAAATACTGCATAAATACGCCTTATAACAACTGATGCCTTATAACAACTGATCGTTTTTTTTCCCAAATAAAAAGCCCTTCAGGAATTATCCTGAAGGGCTTTTTCAAACTGGCTGGAAATACCGGGCAAAAAATTAGCGCTTGGAAATTTCCACTACATCACGAGCAATCTCACCGGTAAACAGCTGACGGGGACGACCGATCTTGTATGCAGGATCAGAGATCATTTCGTTCCACTGCGCAACCCAGCCTACTGTACGTGCCAAAGCAAAAATTGCCGTGAACAAAGAAGTAGGAATACCGATTGCACGCTGAACAATACCAGAGTAGAAGTCAACGTTAGGATACAGTTTACGTTCAACGAAGTATGGATCCTCAAGAGCGATACGCTCCAGTTCCATGGCCAACTTGAACAGAGGATCATTCTCGAGACCCAGGGCAGTCAGGACTTCTTTACATGTTTCCTGCATTAATTTGGCACGTGGATCATAATTTTTGTACACACGGTGACCAAAGCCCATCAAGCGAACACCTGATTCCTTGTCTTTAACCTGCTCCATGAATTCGCCCACTTTCGCAATGCCACCATTGGCTTGAATTTGCTCAAGCATGTTCAGGCAAGCTTCATTGGCACCACCATGAGCTGGCCCCCACAAGCAGGCAACACCTGCAGCAATCGCTGCAAATGGGTTGGTACCTGAAGAGCCGCATAGACGCACAGTAGAAGTAGACGCATTTTGCTCGTGATCGGCATGCAAGATAAAGATGCGATCAAGAGCACGCTCAACAACGTCATTAACCTTGTAATCTTCACAAGGTGTTGCAAACATCATGCGCAGGAAATTACCTGTATATGACAAATCATTCTGAGGATAGATGAAAGGCTGACCCTGAGAATACTTATAGGTCATTGCCACCAATGTAGGCATTTTGGCCAACAGCCTAATGGCTGAAATGTGGCGATGCTCTGGATTGGTAATATCGGTAGAATCATGGTAGAAAGCAGCCATCGCACCTACCAGACCCGTCATGATGGCCATAGGGTGCGCATCACGGCGGAAGCCACGCAGGAAAAACTGCATTTGCTCGTTAACCATGGTGTGATAGGTAACCTGATGATTGAAATCGGCTTTTTGTTTCTCATTTGGCAACTCGCCATTCAACAGCAAGTAGCTGGTTTCCATGAAGTCGCAATTAACAGCCAACTGCTCGATTGGATAACCACGGTACAACAATTGACCTTTATCACCATCGATGTAGGTAATGGCAGACTCACATGATGCCGTAGACAGGAATCCTGGGTCATAGGTAAACATGCCTGTCTGACCGTACAACTTGCGAATGTCTATAACATCTGGACCCACTGTACCTTGGTACACTGGAAATTCAACGGGATTACTACCATCGGAAAAGCTGAGCGTAGCTTTTTTTTCAGACAATTTCATCTATATTCCTTATTAGTTTATACAACACGATAATTTTTTACTCACCTTACCCTGCACGCATCAGACCGATCAGACGGTTTATATTAGGCGTATCATAGTCACCTTCTGGCTCTGAACGCGCCAACAAAAGGTCGAGTAAATTGTTATCATCCAGCTCAAAAAGTTGAGTCAGGGACTTTACATCTTCGTTGGTTAACGAAGATTCATAACGATCCAAAAATTTGGTAATGATCAAATCGTTTTCTAGAAGTCCCCGACGAGCCCGCCAACGAAGGCGGGCCCGTTCCAATTCCGTTAATTTGTCCATAAACAAACTACTTAGATTGAACGGCGAACCAGCATTTCCTTGATCTTGCCGATTGCTTTTGTTGGGTTCAATCCTTTAGGACAAACATCAACACAATTCATGATTGTGTGACAACGGAATAAACGGTACGGATCTTCAAGATCGTCCAGACGCTCTGCAGTAGCCTGGTCACGACTGTCTGCAATAAAGCGATAAGCATTCAACAAGCCTGCAGGACCTACAAATTTATCTGGATTCCACCAGAAAGACGGACAGGAGGTAGAGCAGCATGCACAAAGAATACACTCATACAAACCATCCAGCTCCTCACGAGCCTCGGGAGTTTGCAGGCGCTCTTTTTCTGGTGGCGGTGTTTCGTTAATCAGATACGGACGAATTGAGTGATACTGATTGAAGAAGTGCGTCATATCCACGATCAGGTCACGAATAACCGGCAAACCAGGCAATGGACGAAGAACGATCGGCTCTTTCAGGTCACGCAGATTGGTGGTGCATGCCAAGCCGTTTTTACCGTTGATATTCATGGCATCTGAACCACAAACCCCTTCACGGCAAGAACGACGGATTGCAAGACTGTCATCAACGTCATTTTTAATGCGAACAATCGCATCAAGCAACATTTTGTCTGTAGGCTGAAGCTCGACGTCAAGCTTTTGCATGTAGGGACGCTCGTCCTTATCAGGATCGTAGCGGTAAATTTCAAATTTGACGATACGTTTAGTACTCATAATATCCTGCTTAGAAAGTGCGTGCTTTAGGTGGGAATGACTCAACAGTCAGTGGTTTCATGTGAACCGGTTTGTATTCCAGGCGGCCATCTGAAGAATGCCACAAGGTATGTTTCAACCAGTTTTCATCATCACGTTCCGGATGATCATTCAGTGCATGGGCACCACGGCTTTCAGTGCGATTGGCTGCTGATTTAATGGTTGCACGCGCTACTTCAATCATGTTCTCAACTTCAAGCGCCTCAACACGTGCCGTGTTGAACACTTTTGACTTGTCTTTGAAACTGATGCGTTTGACCTGCTCTGCCAGTTCGTCGATTTGACCCACACCTTCGTTCAGCAGTTTCAATGTACGGAATACACCACAGTGCTGCTGCATTGAAACACGAATGCTATTGGCAACGTCCTGTACTTTCTCACCGGAAGTACGGGTTTCAAGAGCATTGACACGAGCCAGGGAAGCTTCTACAGACTCTTTAGCCAGAGGCTGGTGTTCACGTTGTTTTTCCGGATGAGAGTCAACAATGTGATTACCGGCTGCACGACCGAAAATAACCAGATCAAGTAAAGAATTGGTACCCAGGCGGTTAGCACCGTGTACCGATACGGCCGCACATTCACCAATGGCGTACAGACCGTTAACCACTTTTTCTTCGCCATTTTCCCAGGTAACAACCTGACCATGATAGTTGGCAGGAATACCACCCATTTGATAGTGAATGGTTGGCACAACAGGAATAGGCTCTTTAATGGGGTCGACGTTACCGAACTTGATCGCAATTTCACGAATGGATGGCAAACGTTTGTTAATGACGTCGGCACCCAAGTGATCCAGTTTCAACACAACGTAGTTGCCATCCGGACCACAGCCGCGACCTTCCTTGATTTCCTGGTCCATTGAGCGGGACACGAAGTCACGTGGAGCCAAGTCTTTAAGGGTAGGTGCATAACGCTCCATGAAGCGCTCACCGTCTTTATTGAGCAGGATACCCCCCTCACCGCGAACACCCTCAGTAATCAGCACGCCCGCACCGGCAACACCGGTTGGGTGGAATTGCCAGAATTCCATATCTTGCAGGCAGATGCCAGCGCGCGCCGCCATGCCAAGACCGTCACCGGTATTGATGAATGCGTTGGTGGAAGCGGCCCAGATACGACCTGCACCACCTGTTGCCAGAATGGTTTTCTTGGCTTCAAGGATATAAATATCACCTGTTTCCATTTCCAGGGCAGTCACACCCAGAACATCACCGGCATCGTTACGGATCAGGTCAAGCGCCATCCATTCCACGAAGAAGTGGGTTTTGGCTGCAACGTTACGCTGATACAGTGTGTGCAACAAGGCATGACCGGTACGGTCAGCAGCGGCACAGGCGCGTTGCACAGGCTTTTCACCAAAATTGGCGGTATGACCACCAAATGGACGCTGGTAAATTGTGCCATCAGCATTACGGTCAAAAGGCATACCAAAGTGTTCAAGCTCGTAAACCGCTTCGGGAGCCTGACGACACATGAATTCGATAGCATCCTGGTCACCGAGCCAGTCGGAACCTTTGATGGTATCGTACATGTGCCAGTACCAGTTATCTTCGCTCATATTACCCAAAGATGCACCAATACCACCTTGAGCCGCTACAGTGTGCGAACGGGTTGGAAACACTTTGGATAAAACAGCAACTTTAAGACCAGCCTGCGCAAGCTGCAAGGAACAACGCATACCGGCCCCGCCGGCGCCCACAACCACCGCATCAAACTGGCGGCGTGGCAATGAAGAATTAATTGCGACCACGGCTTATAGACTCCAAACAATATTCGCGAAAAACAAGACTGAACCAATTAACCACAATACGGTTAATACATGCAGGGCCACACGAAGGCCTGCCGGTTTCACATAGTCCATCCAAATGTCACGTACACCTACCCAGGCATGCCAGGCCAGAGAGAAAAAAGCCAGCGTGGCTGAGATTTGACCCAAAGGCAAGCCAAAACAGGTAAAGGTGAAGAAACCTTTCCATGACTCATAGTTGATGGATGTGAACAGGGCACAGATCAGGAATAAAACAGAATAAACAGCCAGGATGACCGCAGTCATGCGCTGGACGAGAAAATCAAATGAGCCATAGTGTGCACCCACAACCAGGCGTTTCCTACCGATTTGTTCATGAGTTGCCATTACAGAGCTCCAAACAGTTTAATTGCAAAAATCAGGGTAAGGGCAATACTTGTACCCAAAACAATCGCTGCACTTTTCTGGGCGGATACTTTATCCATGCCGATATGCAAATCAAGGGTCAGGTACCGGATACCGGCACACAAGTGATGCATGAAGCCCCACAAAATAACCAGCAGAATGAGTTTCAGCAAGAAGCCACCAAACCCGCTTCCCAAAGCCTCAAAGCTTTCTGGTGATGCCACACTGGCAGCAAAAAGAGGTATCAGAATAATAGGTAAGCTTAAAAACAGAAGTGCGCCACTGATACGGTGCAAAATTGACACTTTACCGGCAGTGGGCAGGCGGTATTTAACTGCAATAAGCTCTAAATCGAGATTGCGAAATTCCCGACGTGGCTTTGACGTAGAGTCTGACATAACGGCCTCAAAATAATGAAACGATATATAACAAAAAACAAACCCGGCCAATATTACTTCTTTTGAACCGGCACTAACCAAAACGGCCTCTAGTTTAAACTATTTCTGTAATGATATTGATCGGTCAGATAAAATCCCCTGCGAATTTCCATGGGCCGATCTCCATAAGTATAAGAGACACGATCCACCTGCAACAAAGGAAAACCTTCAGAAACATTAAGAAAATCAGCTATTTGCGGACTTGCCGCAACAGCCCTTATCTTCTCCTCCGCCCGAACCATACTGACACCAAATTTTGTCTCAAACAAACCATAAAGCGGCCCTTTGTTATGAATCAGTATCTCGCTGGTAAGCCCTTTGAAGACATCGGCAGGCAACCAGATTTCATCGATAACGCTTGGCCGGTTACCCAAATTCATAATGCGCTTTATATATATAAGCGTATCTCCAGAACGAATTTCGAGCATGCGAGCCATTTCCTGTGTTGCCTTTTGCCGGCTACATTCAAGTATTGTACTTTGTGCACGCTGATTATTTTCGGGATTATCGGGAGTAAGCCGCAAAAAACGGTAGCGAACCTGGGCTTCATGGTGAGTGGCAACAAACGTGCCTTTACCCTGACGTCTGATCAACAGATTCTCGGCGGCCAGTTCATCAATTGCCTTGCGCACGGTTCCCTGACTGACCTGAAACCGGGAGGCAAGGTCTAGCTCACTGGGAATGCTTTCGCCGGGCTTCCATTCACCGGCATGCAAACTTTGTACAAGCAACGCTTTGATTTGCTTATACAAAGGACTGAAAGCGGCACCACTAATGGCGCCACCTTTGCCGGTTAAGGATGATGACACTGACATATTTACAGAATAATGAAAACCTGAATTAACGTGCGACATTATTTCATACCCAAGGGTTTATGTCTATTCTTATATAAGATATAAGTTATAAGACAATTTGACGAAAAACGGATTTTATTCTAAGATTATCGGCAATTATCAATAAGAGTTTTCATGAATAATCCGGTGCCAATATTGGGCTGCCGCATACGCTCTTAAGGCTCTTACCTCTTTACGTTCATATCTATTTTGGAGAAACATTTATGTCCAAGCCAGCCCTGCGCGTTGCCGTTACTGGTGCTGCCGGTCAAATCGGTTACGCATTGCTATTTCGTATTGCCTCAGGCGAAATGTTAGGCAAAGACCAGCCGGTCATTTTGCAATTGCTTGAAATCCCAGACGAAAAAGCACAAAAAGCGCTTAAAGGCGTCATGATGGAACTGGACGATTGCGCATTCCCACTTCTGCAGGAAATAACCGCTCACAGCGACCCCATGACCGCATTCAAAGATGCTGACATCGCTCTGTTGGTGGGTGCACGCCCCCGTGGCCCTGGCATGGAGCGTAAAGACCTGCTGCAAGTCAATGCGCAAATTTTCACCGCCCAGGGTAAGGCACTTAACGCTGTGGCGAGCCGTGATGTAAAAGTGCTGGTTGTTGGCAACCCCGCTAACACCAATGCCTATATTGCCATGAAATCCGCCCCCGACCTGCCTGCCAAAAACTTCACCGCCATGTTGCGTCTGGATCACAACCGCGCGCTTACCCAACTGGCCCAGAAATCTGGCAAAGCAGTTAAAGACATCGAAAACCTCATCGTTTGGGGCAACCACTCTCCAACCATGTACCCAGACACCCGTTTCGCTACTGTCAACGGCGAGTCCCTGGACAAGCTCATCAACGACGAAACATGGAACCGTGAAACCTTCATCCCTACCGTTGGCAAACGTGGCGCAGCAATTATCGAAGCACGCGGTCTGTCTTCTGCCGCATCTGCAGCCAATGCCGCCATTGACCACATCCGTGACTGGGTGTTGGGCTCAAACGGCAAATGGGTCACCATGGGCGTTCCCTCAGATGGCTCTTACGGTATCCCCGAAGGCATCATCTACGGTGTTCCTGTTACGACTGAAAATGGTGAATACAAACGTGTTGAAGGCCTGGAAATCGACGCATTCTCTCGTGAGCGCATGGATTTCACCCTTAAAGAATTGCTGGAAGAGCGTGACGGTGTAGCCGATCTGCTTAAATAATCCCAGTCAATGAATGAAAAATAGCCACCATCAGGTGGCTATTTTTTTCAGGTTTTCCGTATTGATCAAAAACAACAGAAAGTTTGTTTTGCATCAAAAGTCCGATCATACCCGGTACTTTTTCAAGCATCGGGACACAACTCCCCGGTCAACATTGAAAGCACTGTTTCCCCCTCTGTTTCCAACACATATCGACCCAATTTCCCTGCCCAGTAGGACTGAGTACCTGCTTCAGACTTGAACTCCCGCACGCGTCGGGTGTAAAAATGCAAGACATACTCTTCTGTGATGCCAATCGCGCCATGAATCGCATGGGAAATATCGGCGACCTGATCGGACACAAAACTGACCTGGTATTTAGCAATGGCCAATAAATTGGGATCTGGATGATGATTATTGCTGTTACATGCAATTTGCGCTGCCATGCGTGCGGCCCATACTTGTTCTGCCAAGACGCTGATTTGATGCTGGATTGCCTGGAACTTGCTTAAAGGTCGGCCAAATTGCTGCCTTTGATTGGCATACTCCAGCGTCATTTCAAAAATCCGTTCCATAGCACCCACACTGGGCACCAATGCGGCCAAAGCAGCCAGATTACGCAAATCTTCCAAAGCTTGCGCAGACACCTCCAGCTCAATCGCCTCTTCCAGATGCCAGCTCACGCTGGCAAACAACCCTGCGTGGTAAACCTCATGAACCACGGCTTTTTCCTGGGCCAGTAAATAACATGACTGATTAACCAACACCAAAAACCTGGCTGCCTGGTGACCAAAAGGCAATTTATTAATCACTATCCGCCCCTGCCCTTCGGACACCTGTACCCCCATGGTGGCAATCACAATAGATCCATCAGGTACGGCCAACCCGTTGCTATCCAGCCAACTCCTGGCCAGCAGAGTACTGGAAAAAGGAACAGACAAGTTAAAATATCCTTCCTGCCTGAACAGGTTACCGGCCTCTTTCAGACTCAACCCTGCCCCTCCCTGTTCCTCAGGCAGCATCACATCCAAAAAACCAGAACCCGCTATTTCTGACCAGATCGTTTCATAATCTGTGCACGATAAATTCAGGCGGTTACCTGATTTCTCTGAAACATCGGCAAACAAACGGCCCACAGCCTCATCAAAAAGATTATTCATACTTGAATTGTCCATTTTTATCTCTTCTTATCGCAAGCCCAAGCCCCGGGCAATAATACCTCGCAATATCTCGCGAGTACCGCCACGCAAGGAATAGGAAGGACAAACCTGATCCACCAAAGCCAGGGTCTTGATCAGCTCAACGGAAGGCGTCCATTCGGGATGCCCACCCATGCAGTCAGCAATCAACTTGGAAATATCCTGTTCAAGTCCAGTACCGTAATCCTTAACCAGCGATGCCTCTACCGAAGGGTTTTCACCCTTGGCCAGTTTGCTGGTAATCGCCAATGACATGGTTCTCAATACGGCAAGTCGGGCAACAATGCCACCCAGCGTGACCTGCACTCGCTCAGACTGCCAGCCTTGTTGCCGGCACTCTTTCAGAAAACACTCCACCAGAGCCATACTGGAATAAATACGCTCAGGGCCACTGCGCTCAAAGGCCAGTTCAGCATTCACCTGCTCCCAACCATCGCCTTCATTGCCAATCAGGGCGTCATCAGCCAGCTGAACATCCGTAAAAAACACTTCAGAAAAATGTGCGTCACCGGCCACATCAACAATGGGGCGTACCGTAACACCTGGCAGGCTTAAGTCAATAATCACCTGAGACAACCCTTTATGCCGGTCACCCGCCTCTCCTGAAGTGCGCACCAAGGCAATCATATAATGTGACTGATGGGCATTGGTGGTCCATATCTTGCTGCCATTAAGCAGCCAGCCTTTGTCATTTTTTTGCGCCCTGGTTTTAATGCTGGCAAGATCAGAACCGGAGTCGGGTTCGCTCATGCCTATGCAGAAAAAAGCCTCCCCCTGACAAATCTTTGGCAAATAAAACTGTTTCTGCGCCTCTGTGCCATAACGCAGAATCAAAGGACCGCTCTGGCGGTCGGCAATCCAGTGAGCCGAAACCGGCGCCCCGGCACCCAACAGCTCTTCAGACAATACAAAACGGGAAAAATAACCTTTTTCCGCACCGCCATACTGCTTGGGCAAAGTAAGCCCCAACCAACCTTTGGCAGCCAGTTTTTTGCTGAACCCGGCATCAAAACCCATCCATGAACGGGCCCGTGCGTAAGCATCCATTTCCTGCGTGGTTTCTTTAATAAAAGCCCGCAATTCACCTCGAAATTGGTTTTCTTCTTGAGGAAGATAAGCCAGGTCAAGAACGTCAAGCATAACAAACCACCCACTTAATTTAAATTTAAAATTATTATTGGTAATGCTTCAAATTAACGTCCTGATAACATGCGAGTTACGTCATAACTAATCACCGTTATATCATCCTGGTTCTTGATATTAATATGTGTTGAAACCACGGCACGGTTAAGTTTGGAGGTTGGTCTTACCTTTGTGACCTCTACTTCGGCCCAAATCGTATCACCGGCAACCACAGGGGCCAGCATTTTTTTATGCACTTCCAGCAAAGCAAGGCCGGTTCCCTGAACCATAGTTTGCATCAACATGCCTTCGATAATGCTGTACGTGAGTGCACCGGGCACCGGACGTCCCTTAATGGCACCAGCATTAAAAGTCTTGTCAATAAAAATGGTTTCCAGCATGCCGGTAACGCTTATAAAATTAACAATATCGGTTTCTGTAATCGTACGTTTAAAGGTTTTGAATTTCTGTCCAACTTCCAGATCCTGCCAGTAAAAACCCTCGCCCAATAATTTTGCTTCCTGTGTCATGTTCCATCTCCTGTTTTATGTATTTTTCACCAGCGATTGCTGATGCATTCTTGTTCATATTTATAGCTACTGTACCGACCAGCGCTTGGCGTGTATCAAATAAAAAATAAAAGAATCATGGCAATATCAA
This sequence comes from Advenella alkanexedens, assembly GCF_019132845.1. Taxonomy (GTDB): domain Bacteria; phylum Pseudomonadota; class Gammaproteobacteria; order Burkholderiales; family Burkholderiaceae_B; genus Advenella; species Advenella alkanexedens. The sequence continues at coordinate 167,878 of NZ_JAHSPR010000004.1, forward strand.
TACCCGCCTGATATAAATTAAAAATCCTATGATATTGAATGAATATCACCAAAAAAACAAGTCGCCCAACTTCGGTTAAAATCCTTCGTTAATTTATTATTTACAAGCCAACCCGAGATTTATTCCCTTTCTTATGATTGAATTGATATTGACCTATGCCATTGCAATACTCATGGCCTGTTTCCTGATTGCATCATTTTCCGGCCTCTACCTGATTTTCTTTTCCCTGAAACCCACCAATGAAATGCTGAAGCACCCGTATTTAAGCATGCAGCCTTTTCACCGGTTTTCCCTGTCCGTTCGCTGCTCGATTTTGCTGGACTATTTTTTCAGGCTGTTTTTCCCCAATGTGCAGTTCTGGCTGATTGGCCATGCCAATCGCATTTTGCCTCATGTCATTCCATCGCAAGTGCCCGTTAAAATCAAATGGCCCCTGCTTGGTCTGTGGGGTTGCTGTTTTATTGGCATTCTTTGCATGTGCGTGGTGTGGGGTATTTTACTCACCCGCTAAAACGGCATAAACCCTTGCGGCAGCAAGCACATATTGGCCTGCTGCCATATAAAGTATTATCATGATCATATTCTTATCCCCAGCCAAGGCAAGCCAATGAGTTTAACTATCCAGCACCTTCCCGAACAATCCCGTTTCCAGGCGGTAATTGATGGCCATACCTGCCTGATTGAGTACCGGCTTGATAACAATGTGATGCATGTTTTACATACCCTGGTTCCCAAAGAAGTGGGCGGACGTGGTATTGCGGCAGAAATGACCCGTTTTGCCCTGGAAACCGCCAGCAACAACAACTGGAGAGTCCACCCCGTCTGCTCATATACCGTTGCCTACCTCAAACGGCACCCTGAATACACCAATGTCATTTGAATATTTCTCTCGTGACCACAAAAAAAGCGTTCAGGATTGAACGCTTTTTTCATGCTGGCTTAAGATCGCACTATATATTAATTTTTCAATTCAATGTTCAGGTTTTGGAAAAGCTGATTGGCGTTAGCCACACCCGCGCCAGACAATAACTGAAAAACCGACATAAGCTCGAATGGAGGCGTTGGATTCATGGCAAATGAAAGGCTGTCTTTTTGATTGGTCACATACTTATAAATCGCATCACAAGAAGCCTCTGTTTTGTTGACACCAAAAACAATCGCCCCCTGCTTCATGCAGGCCTCTTTTTGCTGAAGCATTTTTGCCTCATAAGTCGCATTTTGTGCTGGCGTAGGTGCCTCACCCAAAGCTGCCCCTTTTTCTTTGGCAATCACTCTTTTCACAAGACCTTTGTCATCAATATTGAATGACAGGGAGTTAATACTGACAGGCGCCAGAAATGGAAGCACAGCCATGGGGTTTTGCTGTATCGCCTGTGAATTGGCACGCACCTGTTCAAGCAAGCCCCCAATTTTATTGGCATCAAGTTTGACACCAAAACTGACCAACTCGGGTTGATCAATACTGATTTCATACATAGAACGATCTGTGCTGCTGTCAAAACTGACCTTCAGGCTGCCATTGACTTTGGGCAACTCGGTATAACCCAGATCGGCCAATCGATTGTCTGAAACTTTACCTATGGGACTTTTACCGGTTTCATCAGCAAAGCCCTCAAAAGAAATATCTATTTTCTGGACTTTCTCTGTATTCTCGAGATCATTCAGAATCACTTTGCTGAAAGTGAAATAATGCGCGGGATTTTGTTTGTCGACAAGTTTGACATTACTCATTGAGCCCGTACCGCTCACATTCGCATCAAGACTTTCCCAAAACACATTATCCTGCAAATCGTTTTTTACCAAAAAAGCCTTCAGCTCTTCCTCTACCTTGCCTTGAGCCAGTTTATTACCACCATACCAGGCTGCACCCGCAGCAACAACCAGAACCCCTGCCGTTGCAATAGCAAGCTTCTTCTTAGAAGACATACGTTTCCTTTTGCTTGTAATTAATTGAAAATGTAACGGCAACACTATACATGACGTTCACAACAGTGCAAATATAATTGACTATAAAAGTCATGAATAATGCCGCAAAAAGATAATTAAACCAATAGCCGGATTATAACCTGTTGAGCAGGGCAACAAGGTAGATGTGTCCGCTGATATCGGAACTTTCATGCACCGAAAGAAACAAAAAAAACAGACAGCCGTGTAAAATTCAACCTGAGCTTGCATTGCCTTCATTTTCCAAAAACCACCTGAATTTTTTCGGAAACAAAATGTTACGCTCATTTTTGGAAAATATGTTGCTGCAAGCAGTCAACTCTTATATAAGACATAAGACTTTTTTACGAAAAAGCCTTATAATGGTCATGTTGTCTCTAATATTTTTTAAGGTCACGTCATGTTGGAATCATATCGTCAACACGTTGCCGAGCGCGCTGCGCTGGGCATCCCTCCTCTGCCTTTGTCAGCCAAACAAACCGCTGATTTAATCGAACTGCTCAAAGCTCCTCCCGCCGGAGAAGAAAACTATCTGGTAGATCTGATTACCCACCGTGTACCAGCAGGTGTGGATGATGCCGCCAAAGTCAAGGCTTCTTACCTGGCCGCCGTTGCTTTCGGCACCGAAAAATGCCCCCTGATCACCCCTGAAAAAGCCACTGAATTGCTGGGCACCATGCTGGGTGGCTTCAACATCAGCCCGCTAATCGACTTGCTCGACAACCCAACACTGGGCACTATCGCTGCCGATGGCCTGAAAAAAACCCTGCTCATGTTTGACGCCTTCCATGATGTGAAGGAAAAAGCAGACAAAGGCAATGAAAACGCCAAAGCCGTTATTCAAAGCTGGGCCGATGCCGAATGGTTCACCAGCCGTCCTGAAGTACCAGAAAGCCTCACTGTCACGGTTTTCAAGGTCAGTGGCGAAACCAATACCGATGACCTGTCACCCGCTCCCGACGCCACAACACGTCCTGATATTCCTTTGCATGCCTTGGCAATGCTGAAAAACAAACGTGAAGGCGCGGCATTCGAACCCGAAGAAGACGGCAAGCGCGGTCCGGTTAAATTCATTGAGTCCCTGAAAGAAAAGGGCCATCTGGTTGCCTACGTCGGTGACGTTGTCGGCACCGGCTCTTCACGCAAATCCGCCACCAACTCCGTATTGTGGTTCACCGGTGAAGACATTCCTTTCGTACCCAACAAGCGCTACGGTGGTGTTTGTCTGGGTGGCAAAATTGCGCCTATCTTCTACAACACCATGGAAGACGCTGGTGCATTGCCTATCGAACTGGACGTTTCCAAAATGGAAATGGGCGATGTCATTGAACTGCGTCCATACGAAGGCAAAGCCCTGAAAAACGGTGAAGTCATTGCCGAATTCCAGGTCAAATCCGATGTCCTGTTCGACGAAGTACGCGCCGGTGGCCGTATCCCCCTGATCATCGGCCGTGGCCTTACCGCCAAAGCCCGTGAAGCACTGGGTCTGCCTGCATCAACCCTGTTCCGTCTGCCTGTTGAGCCTGTTGACTCAGGTAAAGGTTACACACTGGCACAGAAAATGGTGGGTCGCGCCTGTGGATTGCCAGAAGGCAAAGGTGTGCGTCCAGGCACTTACTGCGAACCCAAAATGACTTCTGTTGGCAGCCAGGATACCACTGGCCCAATGACCCGCGACGAACTGAAAGACCTGGCCTGCCTGGGCTTCTCTGCCGACCTGGTCATGCAGTCTTTCTGCCATACAGCGGCCTATCCAAAACCTGTCGACGTTAAAACCCACCACGAGCTGCCAGACTTCATCAGCACCCGCGGTGGTATTTCCCTGCGTCCTGGTGACGGCGTCATTCACTCATGGTTAAACCGCATGTTGCTGCCTGATACCGTTGGTACCGGTGGTGACTCCCATACCCGTTTCCCAATCGGCATCAGCTTCCCCGCCGGTTCAGGCCTGGTTGCTTTTGCAGCTGCGACCGGTGTAATGCCACTGGATATGCCAGAATCCGTTCTGGTTCGTTTCAAAGGCAAAATGCAGCCCGGTGTGACCCTGCGTGACCTGGTTAACGCCATTCCTTTGTACGCCATCAAAAAAGGCCTGTTAACTGTAGCCAAACAAGGCAAGAAAAACATTTTCTCCGGCCGCATCCTTGAAATTGAAGGTCTGCCCGATCTGAAAGTGGAGCAGGCATTTGAATTGTCTGATGCCTCTGCCGAGCGTTCAGCCGCCGGTTGTACCGTTCGCCTGAACAAAGAGCCCATCATCGAATACCTCAACAGTAACATTACCCTGTTGAAATGGATGATTGCCAACGGCTACGAAGACGAACGCTCACTGGCCCGACGCATCAAGGCCATGGAAGCCTGGTTGGCCGACCCGCAACTGCTTGAGCCCGACGCCGACGCCGAATACGCTGAAGTGATTGAAATTGACCTGGCCGACATCCACGAACCTATCGTGGCATGCCCGAACGACCCTGATGATGTTAAAACACTGTCTGAGGTTGCCGGTGAAAAAATCGATGAAGTGTTTATCGGTAGCTGCATGACCAACATCGGCCACTTCCGCGCCGCTTCCAAGCTGCTGGAAGGCAAACGCGACATCCCGGTCAAACTGTGGGTTGCTCCTCCAACCAAAATGGATCAAAAGCAACTTACCGAAGAAGGCCACTATGGCGTTCTGGGCGTAGCCGGTGCCCGCATGGAAATGCCAGGCTGCTCTTTGTGCATGGGTAACCAGGCACAGGTGCGTGAAGGTGCTACCGTCATGTCAACCAGCACCCGTAACTTCCCGAACCGTTTGGGTAAAAACACCAATGTTTACCTGGGTTCCGCAGAGCTGGCTGCCATCTGTTCCCGTCTGGGTCGCATCCCAACACGTGAAGAGTACATGGCTGACATTGGCATCATCGACCAAAACAGCGACAAAATCTATCGCTACATGAACTTTGACCAGATCGAAGACTTCAAGGAAATTGCAGATACTGTTGGTATCTAAATACTGAAGTCAACGCCGTTCCGTTCCATACGGAACGGCTTGGTTCAATGTTAAAACAGGCCTTGAAAAGGCCTGTTTTTTTTTAATTTATCACTGCTGCCAATGCAAAAATCATCCATGTATTGCACATTTGCTTAAATCCGGCAAGCAAACATCTTCCAGCTAGTGCTATCATTGGAAACAAACAATCAAAACAAGACCCATCCACCCCAATATTCTTTTGCCAATTAACTCAAACAGCGAGGTTGCCATGCCTTTTTCCAGCACTGTCAAAACACTCACGGTCAACAATAAAACCAGGAAATATTATTCCCTGCCCGCCCTGGGTAAAAAACTGGGCGTCAAAATCAACAAACTGCCCGTTTCCATCCGCATCGTACTCGAATCGGTTTTGCGCAACTGTGATGGCAATAAGGTAACCGAAGAACATGTGCGCCAGTTGGCCAACTGGCAAGCCAACGCCAAACGTGAAGAGGAAATTCCTTTTGTGGTGGCCCGCGTCGTTTTGCAAGACTTTACCGGTGTTCCTTTATTAGCCGACCTGGCCGCCATGCGTTCGGTCGCCGATAAAATGGACAAAAACCCAAAAGCCATCGAGCCACTGGTCCCCGTTGACCTGGTGGTTGACCACTCTGTCATGATTGACTACTTCGGCACCAAAGATGCGCTGGACCTGAACATGAAGGTTGAGTTCCAACGCAACAAAGAGCGGTATCAATTCATGAAATGGGGCATGCAGGCTTTTGACACCTTTGGCGTTGTCCCTCCAGGCTTTGGTATTGTTCATCAGGTTAACCTGGAATATCTGGCACGTGGTGTTCACAAAGACGCCAACGATGTTTACTATCCCGACACACTGGTTGGCACTGACAGTCACACCACCATGATTAACGGCATTGGGGTTGTGGGCTGGGGCGTCGGAGGCATTGAAGCCGAAGCGGCCATGCTGGGGCAACCCTATTACATGCTGACCCCCGATGTGATTGGTGTTGAGATGACCGGCCAATTACGCGGTGGCGTGACCGCCACCGACCTGGTGCTAACCATTACCGAAATGCTGCGCAAGGAAAAAGTGGTTGGCAAATTTGTGGAATTCTGTGGTCCGGGCACTGCCAGCTTAAGTGTTACCGACCGTGCCACCATTTCCAACATGGCACCCGAATACGGTGCCACCATGGGTTTTTTCCCGGTTGATGAACACACGCTTGATTACTTCAGGGGCACCGGTCGTACCGATGAAGAAATTGAAGCGCTTGAAACCTATTTCAAGGCCCAGAAAATGTTTGGCATTCCCAAAGCCAAAGACATCAACTACACCAAAGTCCTGAAGCTGGACCTGAAAACCGTTTCTCCCTCACTGGCCGGCCCTAAACGTCCCCAGGACAGGATTGAGCTGGGCAATGTCAAAAAAACCTTTGCCAAGCTGTTTACCGCCCCCCCCGAGCAAAACGGCTTCAATCAGCCGGCAGAAAAATTCACGGCCGCTTATGAAACCCCCAGTGGTGTCACACTTGGAAACGGTGACATCCTGATCGCCGCGATCACCTCTTGCACCAACACTTCAAACCCAAGTGTCCTGCTGGCAGCCGGCCTGTTGGCCAAAAAAGCGGTCAAGGCGGGTTTAAGCGTACCCAAACACATCAAAACCTCACTGGCGCCCGGATCCAGGGTAGTGACCGAATATCTGGCCAAAACAGGCTTGCTGCCCTATCTTGAGCAACTGGGCTTTGATGTGGCTGCCTACGGCTGCACAACCTGTATCGGCAACGCCGGTGATTTGCTGCCCGAGTTCAATGAAGCGATTGTCAAAAACGATCTGGTTTGCGCTGCCGTCCTGTCAGGCAACCGCAACTTCGAAGCCCGCATTCACCCCAACATCAAAGCCAACTTTCTCGCCTCCCCCCCCTTGGTCGTGGCCTATGCACTGGCAGGCACATTGAATATTGATTTAATGACCCAACCGGTTGGCAAAGGCAAAAAAGGAGATGTTTGGCTAGGCGATATCTGGCCAAGCGATGAAGAGGTTGAAAAACTGCTGGGTAAAGCCATGAATCCAAAGGCCTACCGCAACAACTATGCCCAGGTCAAATCCAATCCTGGCGATTTGTGGAAAAAAATCAAGGGTGTATCCGGTGACGTTTACAATTGGCCAACCTCCACCTATATTGCCGAGCCGCCTTTCTTTAACGACTTCAGCATGACACCGGCTGCCCTCCAGCCGATCAAACAGGCACGCGCGCTGGGCATTTTTGGTGACTCGGTCACCACCGACCATATTTCACCGGCCGGCTCTATCAAGGAAACCTCACCGGCAGGCAAATGGCTGCTGGCCCACGATGTCATGAAACCCGACTTCAACAGCTATGGCTCACGCCGTGGCAATCATGAGGTCATGATGCGTGGCACCTTTGCCAACGTTCGTATCAAAAACCTTATGATTCCCGCCCTGCCCAATGGCAGCCGCTTTGAAGGAGGTGAAACCATTCACAAACCCAGTCAAGAGCAAATGCCCATTTACGATGCCGCCATGCAATATATTGCCAGTGGTACACCAACAATCGTCTTTGGGGGTGAAGAATACGGCACAGGCTCTTCCCGTGACTGGGCGGCCAAAGGCACCCAGCTATTGGGTGTAAAAGCGGTAATTGCCCGCAGTTTTGAGCGCATTCACCGAAGCAATCTGGTGGGCATGGGTGTCCTGCCCCTGCAATTCAAAGGAGATGACTCGGTGCAGTCCCTGGGGATTACCGGTGATGAAACCTACGACATCAGCGGCCTGGAAGAAGGTATCAAGCCACAACAGGATGTCGTGTTAACCGTGCAGCGCCCCGATGGCAGCAAACAGGACATCCCTTTGCTGCTACGCATAGATACACCTGTCGAAGTAGAATACTACCAGCACGGCGGTATTCTTCCCTTCGTTCTTCGACAACTTCTTTCTTAATTAAAAAACCTGGCTCCTTTCATCATCGTCCGTGAAAGGAGCCAAACAAAATATGAGTAAAACCGCATTCACGAAGTTAAGCAAGGCAAGCCAGGTTCTTATTGACGCCTGTAAAGCCTTAAAACAGTCCGGCTGCATTATTGAAGACCGCTACTGGGAAAACCTGATCGATCAAAAAGTGGTCGATATTTTCAACAGCAATAAAAAAAACCAGGTCGACCGTGCACTTGATTTTCTGGCCTCTACCGATACCGAAACCCATGATATCTTGCTGGAACATGCGGAAACCATGTCCGAGTCCTGCACGCTGGAAAAAGATGGCGTGTATTTTGACTGCCTGTTCATTGTGATTCCTGTGGTGGCCTGGACCCGATTCCACATCCCATCACCCACCCTTAATCTGAAAACACAAACCGCGCTTGTCAATCTGCTAAAAAAACATATCAGTGCCACAGCGGTGGAAATAGCCATTCATCCGCAACTGTGTTCAGTTGACCAAATGCCAAAATCCTTTGATCAAACCCATCTATGGTGCGATACGCTGGCCAGGCAGGCACTGAATCTGCCTGTTAACCCGCTTTCCAGTCCCAAGCCGCCCGCCGAAGACGCCCATATGCTGGCCGATACCCGCTATATCATGGCTGCTTTCTGTGTCATCCAAAACCAGCCTATTTTCAAATGGCAACAGGCCAGCGAACACTTTGCCGAACAACGACAACGCTGTCTGCAAGACTGGCAAGAAGAAGCCCTGCCCTTGTTCAGGGAACTGTTACCCGCCTGTGGCCTCGAACTTCCCCTACCCGATGCGTTTTATATCGCCAATCGCGAAGCTGATAAACGAATCCGTTTCGCCGCGCTGAGCGCTTCGGTGCAATGGTTGCAAAACACCCTGAATATCCCTGCCCAATCCTTCCGCGCCACGATTGCCGGCATCGGAGAAGACCAAATCAAGGAATATCGAATCGGCTTTACCTTCCTGGACTCCCATCAGGTTATTTATGGCTGCATGTGGCCTCTTTTCAGTGAGGAACAGGAAGAAACCATCCCTGAAACCATTACCGAATCGCCACAGGTTCTTAATATCATTGAGCAACTGCAGGCCAATGGCATCAAACATATCATTTGTATCAATGAAATGCTCAAACCCGGCCTTCATGAAGAAACCGATGAGCCACTTTTTCCCAACCCTGCCGGAGAACTGACGTATATCAGTGCGCCCGATGATTTTGATGATGTAGACACTTCCAGTGAACAGTTCCATTAAACCCGCTTACCCCAAAAGCATTGATATTTTCTGCAAAGTCATAGATAACTACGGAGACATTGGCGTGTGCTGGCGCCTTGCCCGTGATTTGAAAACACAAAGCCAGGCCACCATCCGCCTGTGGGTTGATGATCTGCGCAGCTTTGGGAAAATCGCCCCTGAACTGGATCCCATGCTTAACGAGCAAATCGTTCAGGGCATCCATGTCCGTCATTGGGTAAACGATCAGGCTTTCACTGAACAACCGGCTGAAATAGTGATTGAAGCCTTTGCCTGTGACCCGCCACCCGATTTTGTACAAGCCATGAAAGGCAATACACGTTTATGGCTGAACCTGGAATACCTGTCAGCCGAACCCTGGGTGGAAAGCTTTCATGCCCAACCCTCGCTACAGCCCAATGGCATGGTAAAACTGTTCTTTTTCCCCGGGTTTACCGCCAAAACAGGGGGGTTGCTGCGTGAAGAACACCTGCTGTCAGAGCGTGACCAGTGGCAAAATGACCGGCAGGCACAAGAAAAATTCCTGGCTCCGTTTTTAAATGCCCAACAACTGGCACTTTGGCAACAGGGTGCCCCCATCATTAATTTATTTTGTTATCCGAGCGCCCCGGTGCATGAACTGGCCCAGGCTCTTGTCAAGGCCAATCAGCCGGTTCTGTTGTTGGTTCCGGAAGGCGTGGCCCCCTCATTGGAAGAAGAAATTACCCGGCTGGAGGCGGTTGCTCCCGCCCCGTCCCCGCTGCACATTATCCGCCTGCCTTTCATAGACCAACGCGACTATGACCGCCTGCTTTGGCTAGGCTCGCTGAATTTTATTCGTGGTGAAGACAGTTTTGTCAGGGCCATCTGGGCAGCCAGACCATTCATATGGCAAATTTATGAGCAAGAGGAAAATACACACCTGATTAAGCTGGATGCCTGGCTTGCCAGCAGCCAAACCTGCCCTTCTGTTGCCAGCATAATACGAGCCTGGAACAACGCCGCAGCTCCCGGTTCATTTACCAGTCTTTTTCAGGATATTTTCTTCAATCCCGACAAATGCGCCCAATGGAAACAGCAAACGCGCGAATATTGCCAAAATCTTTCTGAAAACAAGACTTTATCTTCATCCATTTTTGATATTCATTATAAAATGTCGCAAAAAGTATAAAATATGCGTTTTCCGATTTTTATCGGTTAAATTACTGTAGATATACACTACCCATTATTCCTGGAGTTATTATTAATGAAGACCGCACAAGAACTGCGCGTAGGCAATGTAGTCATGGTTGGCTCAGAACCCTTGGTTGTACAAAAAGCCGATTACAATAAATCTGGCCGAAACGCTGCTGTTGTCAAACTGAAATTCAAGAATCTGTTAACAGGCTCCGGCAGTGAATTGGTTTACAAAGCCGACGAAAAATTTGAAGTGGTCATGCTCGACAAAAAAGAATGCACCTATTCTTACTTTGCCGACCCCATGTATGTATTCATGGATGAAGAATACAACCAGCACGAAGTTGAAGCCGACAGCATGGGTGATGCGCTGCACTACCTGGAAGAAGGCATGACTGTTGAAGTGGTTTTCTACGAAGGCCGTGCCATTTCTGTCGAACTTCCAACCATCATTGTCCGTGAAATCACCTATACCGAACCCGCAGTTAAAGGCGACACCTCCGGTAAAGTGTTGAAACCCGCCAAAATCAATACCGGTTTTGAAATTGCAGTTCCCCTATTCTGCAACATTGGTGACAAAATTGAAATTGACACACGTACTCACGAATACCGCAGCCGTGTTATGTAATTCCAATGGTCTCCAACCATAGAAAACAAAAAAACCTGAAGCAATAGCTTCAGGTTTTTTTTCAAGTGCTGGTTTTGCAGGGTGACTTTACTTACTTTTTAACCAGGGAATATTTAAATGTCCCGACCGCTGTTGCCAGCAGCAAATCATCATCAAGCCACACCTCGGAACGGGCAAAAAATATGCTACGTCCTTTTTTTTCCACAAAACCCCTGGCCTTTAACATGGCACCATCACCCGCACCAATGAAATTGGTGGTCAACGACAAGGTGAGGGCCTTTAATTCGGGATCTCCGGGTGCTGAATAAATACCACTGTAACCGGCGACCGAATCAAGCAAGGTACACAACACTCCGCCCTGCACACGACCCGTACGATTGCCCAGATTGGGACCCATGGGCAAATGCATTTGTGCATACCCTTCAGACCAGTCACTTAAAGTAATGCCCATCCATTCCAGGAACGGATTATTGATGGGATGAACCGATACACAAGCATCCACGATTTAGTCCCTGAAATTATTAAAAGCCAGCGGTGCGTCTGCCACCTCTTTTTTCAGCAAGGCAATGACATCTTGCAATGTGTCCCGTTTTGCACCACTCACCCGCACGGTGTCGCCCTGTATGCTGGCCTGTACCTTGAGCTTGCTGTCTTTAATGGTTTTAACGATTTTTTTGGCCAGATCTCCGGTAATCCCTTTGCGAATAGTGGCATATTGCTTGAGTTTGTCCCCAGACATCTTTTCTTTTTTACCATATTCAAGAAAACGCAAATCCACTCCACGCTTGGCCAGTTTGTTAATCAGCACATCCTGAACCTGCCCCACCTTGAATTCGTCATCGGCAAAAATAGTCAGTTCCAGTTCTTTTTGTTCGATCCGGGCATCCGAGCCCTTAAAGTCAAAACGGGTTGAAATTTCTTTATTGGCCTGCTCAACCGCATTCCTGACTTCAACCATGTCCGCTTCACTCACGACATCAAATGATGGCATATTTTCTCTTTCCTTTTAATAGTCATATAAATATCCACGTCAAGATTAGCATATTTTAACCGCTCTGGCTGAAGCGCAGACATGCATAAGGCCTGTCTTAAGTTAAGACAAGCCTTATATGCCCATTTTGCCAGATACAGTCCAGAACATGAACAGGCATCCCTGGTTGAACAACAGGGATGAACGTTTTTTATCTGAAACGGTTAGGGGAAATCAGTGCCGGATCGACTTTTTCTTTAAGCAATGTATCCGACAGGGGCTGGTTCAGGATTAATGCGCAGGCCAGCTCGGACACACCGGCAGATGATTGAATCCCGTAACCGCCTTGCCCGGCCAGCCAGAAAAACCCTTCGGCAGTCTGGTCAAATCCCACTACCAGGTCCCCATCTTTGACGAATGAACGCAAACCGGCCCAAACATGATTGGGGCGACGAATTTTGAAAGTGGTGGCCTCTTCAATATAGTAAATCCCGGTGGCCACGTCCAGTTCCTCGGCCACTACATCCTGTGCTTCTACCGGATCAGCATTGGCCGGTGAGCCCAGCACCTGACCGGCATCGGGTTTGAAATAATATTGTTCACTAACGTCCACAACCATGGGCAAAGTCGTCAGATCAAGCCCTTCAGGCGCATCAAAGGTAAAAGCGGTACGACGGCAGGGTTGCAATCCCACTGGGGCAACGTTGCTTGCACGCGCAATGTGATCAGCCCAGGCACCGGCTGCATTCACCAATGTTTTACATTGAAAACTTTCTCCGCTGGCCAGCTTAACCTGCCACTTGTCTTCAAGACGCTGGCATTGAACAACTTCGGCATTGTTTTTCAGTTCCGCTCCATTTTTTCTCATTCCCTTCAGATACCCCTGGTGCAAAACATCCACATCGATATCTTCAGCATGACGCTCAAGCATCCCGCCATACAGCTGTTCTTTTTTCATGCACGGCGCCATTTCAACAATGGAGTCCGGATCAATAAACTCAACATTGGGCGATAGGGCCAACGCTTCGGCAAGCATGTTATCCAGTTCTTCTTTCTGATCTGGCCGTGCCACGTAAATGCAACCACGAGGATGCAAAACAGGCTGCTCGGTAAATCCGCTTGACTGGGCCTGCTCAAAAAAACCACGTCCGGCACGGGTTAATGCCTGGATCTGGGGTGTGCCATAGGTTTCCATAAACATGGCAGCAGAACGACCGGTTGAATGATAACCGGGCTGTGATTCCCGTTCAAGCACCAACACGCGTACGTGTGGGGACAGACGATACGCAACCGAAGCACCGGCTATACCGGCACCGATAACAATGACATCAAATTCATTTTCACTACTCATGCTTTGAGCTCCAGAACAGGAAGGGTTATTATCAATATCGGTTTATTGATTCTGTTTTTCATTATACCTATACGAAATTTTATACCGTATAGGAAAAACACTTATTGAAGCTGATTATCATCCAGAAAGTCCGGAATTGGCAACACTTCAATCCCCTCTTCCCGCAAAGCCTGTCGTTGCTCAGGCGTGGCGTTGCCACGAATCGCCCTGTCCTTCGCCTCGCCATAATGAATACGTCTTGCCTCTGAGGTGAATTGATCACCCACATCTTCGGTTTGTTTAACATAGGCCCGCAATTGTTGCATGACAGTGGCCTGTATTTTGGCCAGATCCTTGTCGGTAAGGCTTGCCGCTGCTTCTGTCACAGGCACCGGTGAGACCGTTTGCGCCTGCTTTGCTTTTTTAAGATGGGAAACATTCAGATGCGGGGCCGACAACATTTTACTGATTTTGGCGTTACCGCAGACAGGGCAGGTCAGAAGCCCCTTTTCCTGCTGTGAATCATAATCCTCGTGGGATGAGAACCAGCCCTCAAAGATATGTTGTGCCTCACATTGAAGATCAAAAACTTTCAAAGCCATAATTACCCGGTTAAAAATAAACTTGCTTGCATACCTGTCATGATAACGCTTATTTTGAAAACACGTACCACGCCTGGGCGCCAGAAGCCATGCGCAGGATCACTGAAGAAAGCCGTTTTCCCTATAACCAGCCTGATTTTTTAAAACGCCAGTACAGATAAGCACAGACACCAAACATCAGCACCAGCACAAAAGGATAACCCAAAGACCAATCCAGTTCAGGCATATCCCTGAAGTTCATGCCGTAAATACCGGCAATTGCCGTAGGTACCGCCAAAATGGCAGCCCAGGCAGCCAGCCTTTTGGCAATATCAGTTTGGTTGTTTTGCCCAATCATCATGCCCGCCTCAAAAGCAAACGCCAGGGCTTCACGCAAGGAGTTGATCTGCTCCACCAAACGTGCCACACGATCTGAAACGATACTGAAATTTGAACGGGAATCCATTTCCACCACATCGATCCGTACCAATGACAGTTTACGGCAAATTTCTATCATGGGAGAAATGGCCGTATGAACCCTTAGCAAATCGCGTCGCTGTTTATACAATTTGCGAATATCACTTTCCTTAAGCCCTTGCAGCAGCATTTGATGCTCTGACTGCTCAACTTCATATTCCAGTCTGGTGGTTAAGTGAGTATAGCTGTCAGCCAGCACATCCAGAATTTCAGCCGCCACATAATCACTTCCCCGGGCAATCAAGTCGGGCCATCCTTCCAGCCTTTCCCGAAGAGAACTATTGGACAGGGCATCGCCACGCCGGACCGTTAGCAGAAAACCAATCCCGAAAATAATCTGCATTTCGCCAAAAACCGGTTTTTTACTGTTTTCTTTAGTCACCGTCATAGCCACAATCTGGATATACTCCCCATAATCAATCATTTTGGGACGCCCATGTTTTTTAATAATTTCTTCCGTGGCGTCCGCACTTAGTGACAGCTGCCTGCAAATATGCTGCAACTCGTCATTAGTGGGATTTTTCAGGCCAACCCACAACAGGCGGCTGGGGTCTTTGACATAACCCGAAATCTGGTCTATGGTCATCTCACCAAGACGCCTGCCATGCTCATATTCAACTGAAGCAACGACAGATGCCGCCGATGATTTTTCAGCAGATTTTGGATCAGGTTTCACTGCAGACTTTGAATTGGCTTTAACGCCCGGCACCCCTGCAACAGGTTTTGTTGACGCATTCACTGTTTCTTCAACTGTCATGATTCCCTCCTGTGACATTCAGGAGGGATCATACCATTAGCCCAGATACTTAATGGTAATCAACCAGGCTGCGGGCAATCAGCATGCGCTGGATCTCGCTGGTACCTTCATAAATTTGCGTAATACGGGCATCACGGTAATAACGCTGAACCGGATAATCTTCCAGATAACCGTAACCACCATGTATCTGAATGGCCATTGAGCAGACTTTCTCCGCCATTTCAGAGGCCATCAATTTGGCCTGGGCCGCTTCGTTAAGGCATGGGATACCTCGATCTTTAAGGGAAGCCGCATTAAGAACCATCAAGCGGGCAGCATTGATTTGGGTATGCATATCTGCCAGCATATTGGCAATACTTTGATGCGCCAGCAGGTTTTTGCCAAACTGCTCACGTTCCTGCGCATATTTAAGAGCGGCCTCAAACGCGGCACGGGCAATGCCTACTGCCTGGGCACCTATGCCAATCCGGCCATTTTCAAGATTGGACAGGGCAATCGACAGGCCCTTGCCCCTTTCACCCAACAAATGATTTTCTGGAATGGTGCAGTTTTCAAGGGTAATGGCACAGGTATCTGATGCCCGAATACCCATTTTATGCTCCACCCGACTGACACTGAAACCGGCGGTATCGGTGGGCACCAGAAAGGCGGAAAGCCCTTTCTTGCCCAGATCGGGATCAGTCACGGCAAAAATAATGGCGATCCTGGCACGCTTGCCGTTGGTCACGAATTGCTTGGCGCCATTCAGTATCCATTTCCCATCTTGCAGGATGGCACGGGTTTTCAGGTTATGAGCCTCCGAACCGGCCTGCGGTTCGGTAAGACAAAAACTGCCGATCGCCCGGCCCGAGGCCATGTCTGGCAACCACTGCCTTTTCTGCTCATCGTTACCCGCATTCAACAAGGTGCCACAACCCACTGAATTATGCACACTCATCATGGTACCGGTTGCCGCATCTGCTGCAGAAATTTCCTCAATCGCCAACGCATAGGAAACGTAATCGGACAGTGAACCTCCCCACTCTTCGGGTACCACCATCCCCATCAGGCCCAAGTCCCCCATTTTTTCAATGATGGCATCGTCTATCCAGCCCTCTTTTTCCCACTGTTCTGCCCTGGGGGCTATTTCATTTTGCGCAAAATCGCGAGCCATGTCACGAATCATGCTTTGTTCTTCGCTTAATGCGGTATTAAACATTCCCATTCATTCCTTACTGTTACCCTGTCATTACCGTTTCTGAGCCAACCCAGACAGCGGTTCTGTTTACTGATTGGAAAAAAGCTTGATAATGCCTGAAAAATCCAGTTTCCCATGCCCTTGGGAACTGAATGTTTGATACAACTGCTGGGCGGCAGCGCCCATGACCACAGGAACTTTGGCAGCACGGGCCGCCTCGGTGGCAAGCCCCAGATCCTTCAGCATTAAGTCTGCACCAAATCCACCCGCATAACCCTTTGAAGCAGGCGCCGTTTCCACGACACCCGGATAAGGGTTGTAAACCTCGGTGCTCCAGCAACGGCCCGAAGAGGTATTGATGATACCTGCCAGCACTTTAGGGTCCATGCCCAGGGAGACCCCCAGATTCATGGCTTCGGCGGCACCAATCATGGAGATGCCCAACAACATGTTATTGGCCACCTTGGCCACCTGACCATTACCGGCGCCACCGCAGTACACAATATTTTTACCCATGGCCTGCAACACGGGCCGTGCCTTTTCAAACACGGCTTCATCGCCGCCCACCATGAAAGTCAAGGTACCGGCCTGCGCCCCTCCCGTGCCACCGGAAACCGGGGCATCCAGCATGTCATTGCCTTGGGCGGCCGCCTGGGCAGCCACTTCACGGGCGGTTTGCGGATCTATGGTGGAAGAGTCTATGAGCAACACCTGTTTGCCAACGGCTGCCAGTACCCCTTCATCACCCAGATAAACCTGTTTTACATGAACCGAAGCGGGCAACATGGTTATTAATATATCGATTTCCTGCCTGGCTACCTGTGCAGGCGAACTTTCACGGCTGGCTCCTGCCGCTTCCAGCATTTGCACCGCCGACTCAACCAAGTCATAAACATAAACATGATGACCCGCTTTCAGCAAATTAAGCGCCATGGGGGCACCCATGTTGCCCAGACCAATAAATCCGATATTCATGTAAGTCTCCGTGTATTACTGTTTTATTTTTGAATAAATGAAGTATGACAACCATACTGAGAATATGCGTTACAGACTGTCATTTTAAAGACGTTTTTCCATCATTTCGGGAAACCTGACTGCTTGCGGGAAAGCACCAATACCGACACCGGTTCCCATGCGAAGCATGGGAACGTGGATTTTTTCTTACTTAAACTTTCCAGCCTGCACTGTCCACACACCCAATCACACCACTCTGCTCAGCATCTTCCCATCATGAAAAAAACCATCCAGATTATCAATCACCCGTTGCGACATGCGTGCACGGGTTTCCACCGTGGCACTGCCCACATGCGGCATCAGCACGACATTGTCCATCTTCAGCAAAGCCTCGGGAACATAGGGCTCGTTTTCAAAAACATCCAATGCGGCAGCGCCCAGACGCCCTTCCTGCAAGGCCTTGATCATCGCCACCTCATCAATGACCGTTCCGCGTGAAACGTTAATCAGCAAACCTTTCGGTCCCAGGGCGCTCATGATTTCATCGTTGATCAGGTGATGGGTGCTTGGCCCGCCAATACAGATGATGATTAAAAAATCACTCCATTGTGCCAATGCTTTCAATGACGGCTCATAGCGATAAGGCACGCCCTGCTTTTCAGAGCGGTTATGGTAACGAATCTCGCAATCGAACCCGCTTAAACGTTTGGCAATGACCTGACCGATATTGCCCAGGCCAACAATACCCGCTTTTTTACCCGATACACTATGGGTCAGCGGAAAGTCTTCTGTTGTCCAGCAGCCTTCACGCACAAAACGATCAGCCCGAACCAGACCGCGCGCCGCCCCCAATAAGAGTGTCATGGCGGTATCTGCCACGCAATCATTCAGGACATCCGGTGTATTGCCCAGTTGAATGCCGCGTCGTTTCAGCTCGACGGCATCAATCGAGTCATAACCCACCCCAAAACTGCTAACCACTTTTAGTTGAGGCAAGTAATCCAGCCACTCATTCCTGAAACCATATTTGGCTGAGGTAACGGCAGCCACGCATCCCTGCCCGTGTGCTTTCAGGGCTTCAATGGCGTTTTCCTGCTCCCACAACCTGAGGACATCATAATTATTCTCAAGATGCTGACTAACCAGCAATGGTGCTGGCCCAACCTGTAACACACGATGTTTGGTCATTATTTCTGTCTCCTCACGGTGGCGGCACCCCAGGTAAACGCACCGATAATATCCAACGTTGGCAATAATAAAGCACTCATTTTAAAAAAAATATAACAATTCATCTAACTCGTTGTAGAATATCAGGTTTTAGGCTCAATTCAGGGCAAACTTACTTCAATCATCAAGATGTCTCTATTCGTCCATAAATACGGTGGCACCTCCATGGGTTCCATCGAACGCATTCAAAATGTTGCGAAACGTGTCGCCAAATGGCATGCAGAAGGCCATCAGGTAGTTGTGGTTCCTTCAGCCATGTCAGGCGAAACCAACCGTTTGCTTGGCCTGGCCAAGGAACTGTCAGAAACCCCCGATCCTCGTGAAGTCGATATGCTTGCCTCAACAGGCGAGCAAGCCAGCAGCGCCCTGCTGGCCATGGCATTGCTGGCACAGGGCGTTCCTGCACGCAGCTACACCGGCTGGCAGGTTCCTGTCAAAACAGACAGCGCTTTCGGCAAGGCCCGTATCACCTCTATCGATGACCAGCGCGTTCGCGCAGACCTGGACGCAGGCAAAGTGGTTATTGTGACCGGCTTTCAGGGCATAGACCCCGATGGTCATATTACAACGCTCGGACGTGGTGGCTCAGACACCTCGGCCGTTGCCATGGCTGCTGCCCTGAAAGCCGATGAGTGCCTGATTTTCACGGACGTGGATGGTGTTTATACAACAGATCCACGTGTTGTTCCCGAAGCGCGCCGCATGAATGTGGTGTCATTCGAAGAAATGCTTGAAATGGCATCACTGGGCTCAAAAGTACTCCAGATCCGCTCTGTCGAGTTCGCCGGTAAATATAAAGTTCCGGTTCGTGTCCTGTCATCGTTAACCGACCCCTTAATTTCGCTCGAAGAAGAAAAAAATTCGGGAACCCTTATTACTTTCGAGGAAGATTCAAAAATGGAAGCAGCAGTAGTTTCTGGTATCGCCTTCAGCCGCGATGAAGCAAAAATCACGCTTTTGGGCGTACCTGATAAACCAGGCGTTGCCTTTGCCATTCTGGGCCCTGTTGCCGATGCCAACATCGACATCGACATGATCATCCAGAATCAGTCTGTTGATGGCACCACAGACTTCTCTTTCACTGTCAATCGCAACGACTTCAAACGCACCCTGGACGTTATTCAAAAAACCATCGTGCCCAATACCGGTGCCCGCGAAGTCATCACCGATGAAAAAGTCTGCAAGGTATCCATCGTTGGTATTGGCATGCGCTCACACGCCGGTGTCGCCAGCCTGATGTTCCGCACCCTGGCCGAGGAAGGCGTTAACATCCAGATGATCAGCACCAGTGAAATCAAGACTTCCGTACTGATTCAGGACAAATACATGGAGCTGGCCGTTCGTGCCCTGCACAAGGCATTTGGCCTGGATGGCAACCCAGCCGAAACCGCTGTTGAAGAGTAAATGGGGAAAAATGCTGTTTTTTAGCTAAAAAACAGCATTTCCAATACAAACAGTTGACAGAAGTAAACTATATTAGTTAGAATCCTTTTTTCTTTGGAGATGTGGCCGAGAGGTTGAAGGTACTCCCCTGCTAAGGGAGCATGCGGCTTATACCCGCATCGAGGGTTCGAATCCCTCCATCTCCGCCAAAGATACTGAAAAGCCCTTGAATTTATTTCAAGGGCTTTTTTTATTATCTGCAGCACGGGATGGAAAGGAACCATCCCAAAACCTTCAACTAATCCAGACGCTGTACTATCGTTGCCGTTGCCATACCATGACCGATACACATTACTTGCAGACCAAGCTCTCCGTCAACATGACGCAATCCTGATAACATCTTGGCCATCAAACCCGCGCCTGTCCCGCCTAAAGGATGACCATGCGCTATGGCACCACCCCAAGGGTTAAGAATCGCTGTATCGGGCTTAAATTCACGCTCAAAAGCAAGTGCCACACTGGCAAATGCTTCGTTGACTTCTATCCAGTCCAAATCGTTAATTGTTAAACCGGCTTTTACAAGTGCCTGGCGTGTAGCTGGAATAATCCCGGTGAGCTGCATGACAGGATCGGAACCGAGCACAACGCGTGCCAGAAATTTCGCCTTGGGCTTAAATCCCAGCTCAATGGCGGCACCATAACGCCCCACCAATACCGCCGCTGCACCGTCAGACATCTGGCTTGCATTGGCTGCGGTCACTTTACCCGTTTCCGCAGACCTGAAAACAGGCGCCATCGCATCCATACGGACTCTATCAATCACCTCCCTGATGCCTTCATCGCGATCCAGTGTGATGGTATTACCTTCCTTATCAACACCTGGTAAAGGGATGATTTCAGCGTGTAAGCCTGCATCACGTGCAGCCTTGGCGCGTGCGTGACTTTCGACCGCGTAATCATCCAACTGTGAACGCGTTAAGGACCAATGGTCAGCAATAAGTTCGGCACTTTCTACCTGATGCGGAATAGCAAAACGTTTGACCAGGTCCGGATGCAAATTATCAAAGCCGGTAAAGTCATGCTGCCCTAAAGTCATATCCAGAAACATCGGAACCCGACTCATGCTTTCCACACCACACGCAATGGCAAAATCCATGTCTTGCATACCGACAGCCTGAACCGCTGCATGAAGCGCATACTGACTGGAACCACACATACGGTTCATCGTAACCCCAGGCACACTGTCAGGAAAACCGGCAACCAATAAAGCCTGGCGTGAGATATTTCCGCCCTGCTCACCTGCCTGGCTAACGCAGCCTGCCAATACATCACCTACCATGGAAGTCTGCACACCAGAGCGACTGACAAGTGCTTCAAGTGCGGTGGCAAGCAACGTATCGGGGCGCGTATTTCTTAATGCACCACCACGACGACCAAACGCCGTACGCACAGCTTCAAGAATCACCGCTTCATTAGAATCTATCTTATTCATATGTTTAACCTTTATATGATGAATTAAATCAACTCACGCGCGATGATATTGCGTTGTATTTCTGAAGTGCCTTCATAAATTTGCAGTACCTTCGCATCACGGAAAAGCTTTTCTGCAGGGTACTCGGTTGAATAACCCATACCGCCAAATATTTGTATGGTTTCAGTGGCCGCCCACATCGCCGAGTCCGCCGCATTCACTTTAGCCATCGACGCTTCTAACGTATTATTCAGCCCACAATCCAGACGCCATGCTGATTGATAAGTCAGCAAACGTGCCGCCTCCAGGCGCAAACGCATATCGGCCAGTTTATGGGCAATGGCCTGATGGCTCATCAAGGACTTGCCCATAGACTGACGCTGGCTGGCATAGGCAAGCGATTCGTCAAAACAACGCTGTATCAAGCCAACACCAAAAGCCGCAACCATTGGCCTGGTGCGGTCAAACACTTTCATGGCGATTGAAAACCCACTGCCTTCTTCACCTAAAAGCTGACTATCGGGCACAAATACCCCATCCAGAAACACTTCACACGTTGGTGCAGCCTTTTGTCCCATCTTGGGAAGTGGCGTACCCACAGATAATCCCTCACTATCCGCCTCCACAATGAAAGCGGATAAGCCCTTATGGCCTGCCTGGGCATCCGTTTTGGCAAACACCACAAAAAATTCCGCCATATTAGCGTTGGAAATCCATATTTTGCCACCTGTTAATCGATAGCCGCCCGATACCTTTTCCGCCTTGGTTTTAATGGAGGCAACATCCGAACCCGCTGAAGGCTCTGTCAGTGCGAAACTTGCCATCGCTCCCGAGGTGAGACGTTTAAGGTATTTTTCTTTTTGTTCGTGCGTTCCAGCTATAACGATAGGTTCTGCGGCCAAGGTATTGATACATAAAGCAGCACCAATGCCCAAACAAGCATGGCAAAGCGCCTCTGTTATCAGCACCAACTCCATGCAACCAAGACCGGCACCACCATATTGTTGTGGCAATACTGAATTTAGCAGCCCCAAGGAAAATGCATCGCTATAAATATGCATGGGAAATTGTGCAGCCTTATCTGCCTGACTCGCTATGCCTTGTATTTCCTTCTTCGAAAACTGTTGCGCCAAGGCCTGTATTTGCTTCTGCTCTTCAGTCAATTCAAATTGCATCTTATTACTCCTGAATACTGGCGCATGTCACAAAACGCAAGCAACAGACACCCTTACAGCCATGTTTTGGCTGCTATTAATCATAAAAAACCCAAAGACCTAAACGGCGTGAAAAACTAGGCGTACAGAGCTTCTATTTCTGTCTCGTAAGCCTTATGAATGCTGCTACGCTTTACTTTCATAGTTGCAGTTACCTCACCATCATCATGATCAAGTTCCTTCGTCAATAAATGAAAGCGTCTGATGTTTGCAACGGGTGCCAACAGGGCGTTGCCTTTAGCGACCTCGGACTCGATGAGTTCTTTTACCTCATCAAGCTCTGTAAGCGAGCGAAAATGCGTAAAAGCTATTTGACGTGTTTCCGCCCACTTTGACACGGTTTCCAAGTCAATTTCTATCAATGCAGAAACAAACCGGCGACCGTCCGCAATAACGATACACTCTTTGATGTAAGGGCTGCCCTTCATCGTATTTTCTATTTCTGATGGCGTGATGTTTTTGCCACCCGCGGTAATCATGATGTCCTTCATGCGATCAACGATATAAAGCTGACCGTTGCGCTCGTTAACAACGTCCCCCGTATGCAACCATCCATCAACAATGGTTTTAGCCGTTTCAGTTTCATTTTTATAATAACCGGCAAAGACCATCGGCCCACGTAACAATAATTCACCCGTATCCGGCTCTATCTTGTACTCGGCACCATAAGTAACCTTGCCTACAGAGGCAGGATGGGGGTCATCAAGAGGTTGCCCTGTTACCATTCCCGTGGACTCTGTCAGACCATACACTTCTACAATAGGCACACCTATGGTACGAAAAAACCTGACGACAGCAGGTGGTACGGGCGCTGCCCCCGTCAAGGCCACCCGGCAATTACGCAAGCCGATAAAGTTTTGCAAGGCACGCAGAATAATCCAGTACCAAAACCCGTAAATCACATTTTCTTTTAGACTGCGGGCACTTTTTGGTTTGTATCTGAATGGTTCACACGCCGCGATGGCTTTATTAAACAACCACCGGCGAAAGCGTCCGGTTTCAGTGATTTTGATCGCGATGGATGAATAGAGTTTTTCCCAAATACGTGGCACACCCAAAAACAGGGTAGGCGCCAGCTCACGCAAGTCTTCCTGGACAGTACGTATGGATTCACCAAAACAAACCACCGACCCCAGATAAATGGGAACAAAAGTGGTCAGCATTTGCTCGGCCACATGACACAAAGGCAAATAAGATAAATGGTTTGAGTCAGGTTGCAGCTTCAGGCGTTCTATGATGCCTGGTGTCACGCCATGTATGTTGGCGTAACTGATCATCGCCCCCTTGGGCTTACCCGTAGAGCCGGAGGTATAAATGACAAGCCCTATGTCTTGCATCGTTTGTTTGGCCAATACCTCATCAACAAGCCCGGAATGCGTCTTTTCATACGCTTTGCCGGCTTGCTCAACATCACTATACAGTACGGCAATATCGGCAATACGTTCGTCAGTATTACGAAAACCATCAGGCTCGATAATAATGACATGCTTAAGCTGCGGCAGTTCATGCAAAGACTCAGCAACTTTGTCGGCCTGCTCCTGATCTTCACACACGACGATTTCAGAGTCAGAATGGTTCAAGATATAAGCAACCTCGGGGGCGGGGCTGGTTGGGTAAACACCAACGGTGACCACGCCCACCATGCCACAGCCTAATTGTGCCAACACCCATTCTGAACGGTTTTCAGAAATTATTCCAACATGGCCGTTGTCAGAAAGGCCCAGTGACTTCATGCCCAAGCCAAACCATACAGCACGTTGGTAATAAGTAGCCCACGTCAGGGGCTGCCATATACCGTAATCTTTTTGGTGCAAGGCAACTTTATCAGGCTCTTGTTGCGCGCGCTGACGCAGCATTTGCGGCAACGTTAATTGTGAAATTAAATGATGACTCATAATTATGACAACCAGCGTTTACGGCGTTTGTAATGTTTAATGTTCTTGAAGCTTTTGGCCTCACCCCCACTACCAACACCTAAATAGAATTCACGAACGTCCGGGTCATTCGCTAAAAACCCGGCCGACCCATCGGTAACTATTTTGCCCATTTCCATGATGTAACCATAATGAGAGATGGCTAAGGCAATCGATGCATTTTGCTCGACGAGCAACATAGACACCCCCTGTTCAGCATTAATCCTGGCGATAATTTGAAAGATGTTTTCCACCAGCAAAGGTGCCAAACCCAGCGAAGGTTCATCCAATAAAATAAGCTTTGGTTTCGCAATTAAGGCCCGTCCAATCGCCAACATTTGCTGTTCGCCACCAGACAAATAACCGGCCAAACCATGACGACGCTCATAAAGCCGTGGAAAGTACTCATACACCAGTTCAAAGTCCGGTTTCAGCCCTTGACGACCATTCAGTGCATAAGTCGCAGCCACGAGATTTTCTTCTACCGTCAAGTCTTCAAACACACGGCGGCCTTCCATGACATGAAACAAGCCGGCACGGACTAATTCATGCGGTCGCTTTTGTGATACCGGCTTGCCGTCAAAGCGAATGCGTCCATCCGTAAGCTCACCATTTTCCAGCGCCAACAACGCCGATATGGCTTTAAGCGTAGTGCTTTTACCTGCCCCGTTGGATCCCAGCAAAGCCACAATTTGGCCTTGCTCAACGCGCAGCGACAGCCCACGTAGAGCCTGAACACTCTTATTGTAAAAAACCTCAATATTATTTAGTTCCAGTACGGAAGCTGTCGCTTGCATAACATTACTCCAAAACGATCCAGTCAGATACAGGTACCATTTGCCCCTTGCTTGCGTCAGCCTGATAAATACGGCCAACCGGTATAGAGTTGCCACTGATGGTGATAGGAACACCGATAAGGCCTCCTGTATCAAAATCCTTAATGGTATTCAGTGCCGCTTTCATATTTTCCGCCGTTAACTCTTTACCTTCGGCTAACACCCGACGGGCTGATTCGGTATAAAGCATGGCAGATAAAAAGCCCTGTATATAAGGTACGTTTTGATACTCGGGACGCATTTCACGAATCTTTTCCAACATGGGCGCAGGCGCAGACTCGTCATAGTAGTAACGGTATGGCATAACCCCCATAAACCCGTCTCCAACATCGCCCATTTGCATAACGGTAGAATTATCCATGGTCCAGAACGTACCCATGAATTTTGTATCCAACCCCATTTTTCGAGCCTGTTCAATAAACTCCGGAATGGGGGCCAGGATATAACCGTGGAAAATGGTGTAGTCTGGTTTGGCGCGGCGCATTTTTGCCGTTTCCGTAGATACATCAACACTACCGGGTGGTGTCATCAGCTCTAGCGCCACTTTCAAGCCAAGATCTTCTGCCACCTTGCGGCTGGCTTCAATCGGGTCACGACCAAACTCCGTATCTGAGTATACAAAGGCAACCTTGGCGCCTGGTTTTTCCTGGGCGATATAGCGCAGCAAAATACTAAACATTTCGGTATAGTCCGGGCCCGCTAAAAATTGGTACGGGTATTTTTCCGGATCATTAAGTTCAGTGGCAAATGAGGCCCCGGACATTAGTATGGAATCCATACGATTTAATTCAGGGTTAATTGTTTTACTGAAACCCGTCGAGTCACCGTAATAAAAATCAACTTTATTCTGGCTGGTTATTTTTTTAAATGCCGCTACAGAGACATCCACTTTATAACCGCTGTCCTCTGGCACATATCTAAGCTTGTATCCCTCGATGCCCCCCGAATCATTAATGATTTTTACGTAATCCTGTATACCCGCGTGAATACCTATACCAGCGAAGGAGAACACGCCACTCATTGGTATGGAACCACCGATTACAATTTCTTTATCATTGGCTTGGGCAATACCAGCCACTCCTAACAGGCTGGCAACAACAGAACCCGCAAGCCAGTTTTTCACAGTTTTAATTTTCATGATGTCTCCTGCTGTTATAACGTTTATGATTTAAAAGGCCATAAGTGAAAAAAACGTCGTATCCGCTGCCAGATTTCCTGAAGACCCAGCGGTTCTAAAATTAAAAACCCTATAATTAACAGACCAAATACGATCGTACGTACGGGCGATAAAATAAGGGTTGCATCTGCCGAGACCGGCAACCACCCTACGATGAGCTTGAGAGCCTCGGGTATCATCGTCACAAAAACAGCCCCCAGAATACTTCCCAGGATAGAACCCATACCTCCCACAATAATGGCGGTTAAAAAGAAGATGGACATACTTAAAGGAAAACTCTCGGGCGTAACGATACGAAAGAAATACGCCCATAAGCCACCTGCCACACCGGCATAGAAAGAAGACAGGCCAAATGACAAAAGCTTATAACGTAACAATGGTATGCCAAGCACCTCTGCTGAAATATCACGATCACGAATTGCGATAAATGCCCTGCCGATGCGTGTGCGAAACAGATTCGCTGCACCCAATAACATCACCACCATAACGGGCACCACCATCCAATAAAACAGGAAAGAGGTGTTCAGGGAAAAACCAAACAGCACCGGTGGCGCTACCGTTAGACCTGCCGTACCCCCCGTGACAGAACTCCAATTGGCAAAAATAAAATGCAATATCATTGATGCGGCAATCGTCGCAATGGCAAGGTAAAGGCCTTTTACCCTTAACGATGGAATGCCAACCACAACCCCGCCCAACATCGTGATGCCACCTGCCATCAATAAATTAAAGATAACGGGTGTACCAAGATGGTTATCCATATAGGCAACCGCATACGCACCAATACCCATAAACGCCGCCTGTCCCAGACTGACCAGGCCTGTGTAGCCAGTAAGGATATTCAGGCCCGTGGCGCTAACGATATTAATCATCACCAAACACGCCAGGTATAGCCAATACTCATTGGCAATGAAGGGAAATACAACCAGGCTGCAAGCCAATACCAACAACCACGCATATTGTGTACGACTGTCAAATAAAGCTTCGTCATGTTTATAACTAAATTTTGCCGTTCCTATACGCATTACAACCTCTCGATTTCACGGGTACCAAACAGGCCATAAGGTCTGATCATCAGTACAATTATTAGTATCAGGAAAGTGACAACAACTTTATACTCACCTCCTAAAAAACCGCTTGCCCACGCCTCTATAAGCCCGATGGCTATACCAGCGACTAATGCCCCAAGCACGCTATCAAGGCCACCCGCAATCACAACCACCAGTACTGACAAACCAAAGATGCCCATAGAAGGTGAGATACCGCCAATAGCGCCGACAATCACGCCGGCCACGGTCGCAATCATGGCCCCAATAACCCAGGAAAGCGAAAAAACGCGAGGCACATTAATACCCATTGAGTAAGCAGCCCCTTGGTCAAAAGCGGTCGCCCGTAACGCCACACCACCACGCCAAAACCTAAACACCAGTAACCCTAAAGAGATCAGGATGAGGGTCACAAAAAAACCATAAAACACTTTGGAAGAAACAAACGCCTCTCCGATAAATATGGCTTCATCGGGCATAATGGGTGGCATACGTCGTTGATCTGCCGTCCAGATCAACTCGACGGCCCCCACAAGTACAGAGGCCAAACCCACGGTAATCATAAAGGTTGAGATAGGTGATTCTCCCACCATGGGCCTAATCGCCAACCGTTCGATAACCCCACCCGCCAGGCCACTGCCAAGGACACCAACGATGATTGCCAGCCAAATTGGCAGACCGAAACCGGTGGCCAGCCCATAAACCAAATAAGCGCCAACCATCAACATTTCGCCAATCGCCAGGTTAACCACACCCGTGCTTTTGAAAATGATGACAAAGGCCAGGGCAGTTAGCGCATAAAGGCCCCCTGTACCAAGCCCGCCCAAACTGATTTCCACAAAAAAGAGCCAATCAAAATCCATTGTTCCACCTACTGTGTGATGGGTTGGCGCAAACGCTGACGCAAATCGGCTACATCGCCCGATCCGAGATAGGCACGTATGACTTCCGGGTTTTGCTGTATTTCTTCAGGTGTGCCATCCGCAATCACCTGACCGAAATTAAGCACCACCACATGGTCGGATAAATCCATAACCATACCCATATCGTGTTCGACCATTAACACGGTAATACCCCACTCTTGGCGCACATCTAAAATAAAACGCGCCATGTCTTCAGTTTCTTCGCGGTTCATACCCGCAACGGGCTCATCCAGCATAAGAATCTTGGGCTGGATGGCCAGTGCCCTTGCCATTTCCACGCGTTTTTGTAAACCGTAGGACAGGGCTGAAACAGGGTGATGCCTTATATGATCAATTTCAAGGAAGTCGATGATGCGCTCCTCAACCTCACGGCGCAGCTCTAATTCTTCACGTCTTGCACGACCTACATAGAGAAAAGAATCTAAAACATTGGTGCGCAAATGCGCATGGCGTCCCAACTTGATATTGTCCAATACGGTCATGCCGCGAAACAGGGCAATATTCTGGAAGCTTCGTGCCAAACCTAAACGTGCACGCTCTGGTGCGGGGGTCGAGGTGATGTTCTTGCCTTCAAAGAATATTTCACCTGCCTGTGGTTTATAAAAACCGGAAATAGTATTGAACAACGAGGTTTTACCGGCACCATTAGGACCAATCACTGTCGTGATGGTATTTGGTACAACGTTAAAACCCACATCAGTTAATGCTTTTACGCCGCCAAAGGCGAGCGTAATATTGCCAAGCGTTAGCAACGGCTCAATAACAGTTTGCTTCACGATGTCTCCTCTCGTAACCGTTATATGTTTTTTTAATACCGACTTATTCTATTTTTTTGTCTGAATTTATTGCTTATCTGATTAAGTTATGTGATTCATTTTAGGACAGTAATTTATATTTTCAAATGACAGAAAAAGACTAAAACTATGCAAAAGCTGCCACCTTCCAGCCACCCTATGTGTTTACCCTAAGTATTTTGTATGTAAAATAAATCCAGTCACCTTGTCGTGTATCCTGTTCTTTATCTACCCCATGTTTATATATCAAGACGCAGAAACTGCATAAATCAAGGTGATAACCCATGGAAGCCCAAACAATTTCTGTCCGTTTTATTAATGTCTTATTAATGGGGGCATCCAGGCATTCAACATATAATGAAAAATGGATTACCAAAACAGGACTATCTCCCGCCCTTTTGGAGCTTGAAGGAACACGTATAACCATGAGCAAATTTGCTCAACTATATCGTGTTTTGGCAATCGAGCTTAACGATGAAACGCCTGGTCTTTTCTCACGCCCACTGCGTAATGGAACGCTTAAATATTTATGTATGATTATGCTGGACGCCCCAGACCTTGGTGTGGCGCTTAACCGGTTCCGTAATTTTTTCCACTTGGTCAATGACGATGTTGAATACAAAGTCAGAACGTGCCCAAACGGTCTCATTAAAATAGAGCTGGAAGAAAAGAATAATTTAGGACCTACGCGCACATGGGCGCTTGAGCTGCTACTGATGCTTGTACAAGGAGTCTCATCCTGGCTTATAAGACGCAAAATACCCTTCGTATCCATCGCCTTTCCCTTTAGCAAACCCGGTCATGCTGCTGAATACGAACAGCTCTATCCTGGTCCGGTAACATTCAATCAAAATGAAACGGCCCTGTATATGGATCCTGTTTATTTGCATGAGCCCATTCGTCAAGATCAATCTGAGCTAAATGAGTTCATCCGTAACGCACCCCTTAACTGGTTTTATTTTTCACCCAATGACAGACCCTATACCCACCAACTACGTCACTACTTGCAAAACCGGTTACATGAAAATGTAACCATCAATGATGTCGCCCTGATTCAGCATATTTCGCCCCGTACGCTTGCAAGGCATCTTGCCTCTGAAGGCACGACCTTTCAGAAAACCAAGGACAAACTACGACGGGATATCGCCATCGATTTATTAAATAAAACCGATACACCCATTGCCACTATTGGTAATAAGCTGGGCTTTGAGGATCCTGCCGCCTTCAATCGCGCTTTTAAAATGTGGACAGGCAGTACACCTGGTGCCTATCGCAAACAGACCATTTTGCAAATTTAGTCTTTGAATATATATCAACTTAATTGAAAACGCCTTCACTGGAAAAAACGTATTTTGCCAGTGCACATCAAGATCAGATCAAACCTTTTCTGGAGATAAAATGGGCACCTTAGACCTTAACAACAATCATCATTCGGATATTAAAGCACTTCATTTTAGTATTAATGCCGGTATTGCCACCATTACGCTAAACAGGGCAGATCATGGGAATGCGCTCAACCTTGACATGGTTACATTATTTGCTGATGCAATAAATGAAATTTTGAATACTGCGTCGGTAAGGGCCATTTTACTGACAGGCGCCGGGAAAAATTTTTGTGTGGGCGGTGATATACGTGCATTTATAGAAGAACAGGCAAATCTGCCTGCCTATGTTGATTCGCTCGTTACACCCTTGAATAATACGATTTTGAAACTAACGGACTCTGGCATTCCTATTGTATCTACCCTGAATGGCGCTGTGGGTGGTGCGGGTATCGGCTTAGCCCTGCTGGCTGATTTTGTACTGGCAGCAGAGTCGATGAAATTGCGTTGTGGCTATACGGCTATTGGATTATCACCCGATGCAGGCAGTTCCTGGTTATTGGCTAATCGTGTGGGTGTATATAAAGCCAAACAATTGTTTATCTCAAATACAACCTTGGATGCTCAAATGTGCTTACGTCTGGGAATCGTTGATGAAATATACCCAGACTCTGAATTAATGACACAAGCGCATGCCTTGCTCAAGATGCTACAGAACGGTCCATCAAAAGCAATATCAAGGGTAAAGCGCTTACTCGATCACACTTTTACCCAAAGAACATTGGAAAATCATTTAGCACAGGAACGTCGCTTCATTATTGAGAGTGCGGGTGAGGAGGATGTACAAGAAGGTATTTTTGCTTTCACACAAAAACGCAAAGCGTCTTTTTCCTAATGATTGACTGTGACATGAGATTTTAAGCCTTATCCACGAGAAGCAATGATGAAGAGCACCATCTGCGCCAGAGATACTGAAAAGCCCTTGAATTTATTTCAAGGGCTTTTTTTATGCTATATTTTTTATGCTATAAATCCCTATCCAACAGCGTTCCTGGACAATGTGGCGCCCAATAACATGATGTAGTCTCAAACAAAGGAAAAACATGAGCAAGAAAAACACGCCCGATCCGGACGAAGTGGCACTCATTGAATGGTGTATTGAAGTGGAAGGCTTTTTGGTAAAGGCGGGAGCAACCCCGCGCGAAGCTCAGGACTACATCGAAGAGAATGCCGAGTGGTTTACAGACCAATTCTACGAAGGATTAACACCAGAAGAAGCGGCCAATGAAGCGCTAAATTAATAGATATACTTTTTACCCTGGTGGGATAACTTGCATCCCAGCCCTGCCCCTGCCCCTGCCTTCAGTAACGAAAATATCTTCCGAGTATTATTCTTCCGGGTATTAATTTATCCATAGGGGAGTAATAACCATAAGTTCAGGGCTTTATGTTAATTTCAATAATTATTAAAAGCTTATATATAATTTCAGAATTCTATTTCCTGGAAAAAAAATGGGCATACTTAATTTGAACTTTTCAGAAGATATTCTCATCCAGTATGCTGTTGGTGCTGTGTTGGCACTTGTCTGCCTGCTGCTTTCCATCGGCCTGCGTTTTTACTCCCATCGTCATCGCCAATTAAAACGCAGCATCATTTTTCACCTGATGCAGGTTGCTGTGCGGTGCGCCTTCGTACTAGTCGTGAAACAATACACACAAATGGCTATTGCGGAATTTCACTGGAAGTATGTTTCCACCAAGGATGTGGAGTTTTTGGCAACCCTGATGATTGTACTGATTATTATGCGGGAACTATTCTTGCTGATCAATCGCCTAGAACACAACCAGATCCAGAAGGGTAAGGATCAGACTTCATCACGCATGATATCGCGTGTCTTGAAGCTGGCGACTTTCGTTGTCATCATGTTGCTATTTGGTGAGCATTTCGGCATGAGCATGTCTGGCCTTATGGCCTTTGGCGGTATCGGTGGCCTTGCCATTGGCCTGGCGGGAAAAGATATCTTAAGCAATTTTTTCTCAGGCATCATGCTGTACTTTGACCGGCCATTCAATATTGGCGACTGGGTATGCTCGCCTGACAGGAGCATCGAAGGCACGGTAGCCGAGATCGGATGGAGACTGACTAAAATTATTACTTTCGATAATCGGCCCCTGTACGTGCCGAATTCGGTTTTTTCCACAATCATTGTAGAAAACCCGGGGCGCATGACCAATCGCCGCATCGAGACAGAAATTGGTCTGCGTTATGAAGATGCCAATAAAGTAGCTGTCATTGTTAACGATATCCGGACTATGCTGCAACAGCACGACGGAATCGACAACAGCCAGACGCTGCTGGTGAATTTCAACCAGTTTGACAGCTCTTCGTTGAATATCATGGTGTATTGCTTCACCAAAACGGTTAAATGGGCTGAGTGGCTGGACATTCAAGAAGACGTTTACTTGAAAATCGTCGATATTGTCCATGGGCACGGCTGCGACTTTGCCTTCCCGTCCCGTACCATTTATATCAAAAAAGAGGCCAGTTGATACGGCCAAAGAGGGGGCTCACCTTTTTAATATCCAACCCAAGCCCCGAAAACACTGAATTAAACCAGCTCGATCAATTAAATCGGCTCAATCAACTCAATCAAATAATCATCCGGATCCAACACAAACGCAATAATGCGTTGCCCATGATTCATTTTTTTGGGTGGCGTCTTGATTCTGACACCGGAGTGAGCCAGTTTGTCCACGGCTTCATGAATATCATTCACCATCAATGCCAGGTGCCCAAAAGCCTGACCCTTTTCATAAGGATCTTTCTGATCCCAGTTATACGTCAACTCAAGACTGGACTCGGTATTCTCATTAAAACTTAAAAAAACATTGGTGAATCTGCCCGATTCATAGTCGGTATGGCGCAGCACTTTCAGGCCAGGAGCAGAGACCAGCTCTCCTTCCATGTTATAGACCCAGGCATGCAAAGGACAGCTGATCCGACGTGCATTGCCAGCGCCTTCCAAGAGCAGCATATTGCGATGACGGCACACGTTTGACAACACGTTGATCTTGCCTTCACGGGTACGGATGGCAAACAGCGCATCATCGCCCACCTCAAAGGTAAAGAAATCACCGGCCTTGGGAATATCACTGGCCCGCCCCACACAGAACCACTGCTTTTTCCATACCGCATTCATTTCAAACTGAAAAAACGCTTCCGAGGTGAAGCAGGCAGGCGGCAAAGCATACACTTCATCCGTCTCATGCTGGAAATAGCTTTGATCAAACTCTTCAATAGCAATGGGTGAACGTACGGCAGTATTCATCTTTGTGTCTCCTTTAAATTCATGTAAACACCATTCAATGGTTTTTTTATTCAATTGACAGTAATCATGCGACAGATATGCAATCTTGAAAATTGAGCAAATTTGATGGATAGATGAATTTTTTTAAAGATGGGTACTTTACCTGAGAGCCAATATGCAGCCTCTGACGCCAAAATGATGCCATTTAATTTCGGGTAGCAGACGACAGAAAAAACAAAAACGCCTGCAAAATGGCAGGCGTAAAGTCATGAAAAAATCTGGTGTGAGGATATCTTCACGTTATCGCGATCGAGGCCACCCAATCAATGAATTCCCGCTCCTGGCGACTTAAATTGGCCTTTGTGGGATAGGCCAGAAAATAGGCGTACTCATCCAGATACACGTCAAACAACTGGACAATTTCTTTTTTCTCCATTAATGGACGCAACAACACAGGACAGCCCAGCATTATTCCCTGACCATTCAACACCGCATTCATGCGTACATTCGTGTCATCAATATGAAACCCCTTAATGGCCGTCATTTCCTTTCCGGTTGCTTTTAAAAACCATTGCTGCCAACCCAAATGGTTTTCTTCATGAATCAGGATATGCCGGTTTAAATCAATCGCCGTCTCGATATTGCCATGTTCCTGTAAATAAGAAGGAGAACACACCGGCGTAAGATTACCGGGAATGATCCGCAAGGTATTTAAATGAGGCCAATCTCCCTGCTTGCCCCACACAATGGCAAAGTTAATGTTGTCACGAAAAAAATCCGGTGCCTGCAAACTGTGTATCAGATTGATTTCAATCTCTGGATGTTTCGACCACAAATCACTTAATTGCCGGGTAAACCACATACTGGAGACAAATGGCCGCAAAGACAGATTAATACGGCTTTTACCATGCGGCATGCGCAATTCGCTTAAAGCCTGGTTAATCTCATAAAACGGTCTCCTGATCCTGAATTCCGACTTCAGAAAATTAATCATTATCTTCGCAATAGAATATACCCGACAATGCCACCTGTCATCACAAGCGCACACATCAGGAAAACCGAAGCAAAAACATCCAGGCCATTAATGTTCAAAATGGAATGCGCATTACCTGACAGGGACTGCATGAATGACACCCCTAAAAAGAAGGCACTGTTGCCCAAGGCCAGGGCCCTGCCCTGCATTTCCTTGGGGTAGATATCACGGATATCAGCCACCTGCCAGACACTGCAGCTGTTGACAATGGCAATCACAACGGTACAGGCCACACTCATCCACAGCGAAGTGCTGAAAGCCAGCACGATAAAGCCAATGACCATGATCCATGGAATAAAGCACAAGAACCGGTAACGATTACCTGTACCCGGATCAAGACGCCCAAAAAGCGAAGGACTGAACAATGACAGAATTGACAGCGCCAGTGCCAGGTTTCCGGCAAATACCAGACTTTGCCCGAAACGCTCTACCAGCAAAGGCCCCAGCCACAAGCCACGCAGGGTAAGAAAAGCGGCATAACAAACAAACAGCAATGAAAAAATACCCCAGGTGTGCCTCATTTTAAACAGCACTTTATAGCCAGAGACAGCCTGCCACGCATTCTGCATTTTTTGTTTAAAGCTCAAAGAAAAATCAATACTGTCGTCAATATCCCTGACCGTAAAATAAATCAACAGCCACGACAGAAAACTGGCCGCTGCCAACACATAAAAACAGGCGCGCCAGCCAAACGCCTCACTAATCATGGCTACAGGGGTAGAGGTAAATATCAACCCGAGACTGCCCAAGCCGAGTGCAATACCATACATGGGTGCAAATTTCTGGGCCGGAAAATTTCTGGAAATAAGCACAATACAAACCAAAAATGCCGGCGCACAGCCCAGACCCAGCAATATCTGGCCCAGCAGCAGCATCCCGGGGGAGGTGGCCATGCCAGACAAGATGGCACCAATAACGGTGAAGGGAGCAAAAGAAAGAATCGTTCTGCGAATACCAAAGCAGTCAACCCAAATACCAATCAGCAATTGCAGGCTGCCAAAAGTAAGGTGAAATGAACCGACTATACTGCTCAGGGTTTCATTATCAAGCTGAAATTCGTTTTTAAGGGGAACTGAAAGCACACCACCAATGGTTCGATATGCCTGACTGAGAATGAAACCGGTTAACAGAAAAGCCAGCATCAATCTTAATTGTTTCAAGGGAAGGGTTTGCATTACTATTGAGTTGTTGGATTAAATTTTGAGATGGCACAACGAGATTTTGTGCATTGCAATAGCTGTCATTGTATGTGTCACCCGTGACATTGACAAGAATACCCGGCAAAACAGGACGGAAACGCTATTAAGCACTATTGATAGGCAAATTCACCAATTTCCAGTCACGTACCGTTTTTTTTAATTCGTTGTAAAAATAAAACAAAAAGAAGCCCTCTCATACAAAAAAGCATCATTCCCCCTATTATTTCTTATTCCCCACATAAATTGCTTGCCTAATCTTTAGATATTAGTCATAATAGCTTTCTTTAAAGATGCGCCCGTAGCTCAGTTGGATTAGAGTACTTGGCTACGAACCAAGGGGTCGTGGGTTCAAATCCTGCCGGGCGCGCCAACAATCTTTAAGTAAATGCGCCCGTAGCTCAGTTGGATTAGAGTACTTGGCTACGAACCAAGGGGTCGTGGGTTCAAATCCTGCCGGGCGCGCCAGTTTTTCTAAAAAGCCACTTCATTTGAAGTGGCTTTTTTTATTGCCTGATTTTTCTTCCAGGGCATTCTCAAGCTGCAGACAATGCAAACACCTGCTTCTCCCGCCATAAATTACAAAGCAATATCAAGCGCACACACAAATAATAGTCGGTTCGCAAACAATGGATTACACTTCTTTTATCTGAAACAACCCAAAAAGAGACATCATGCGAACAGAACGGATTTTATTAAGCCTGGTTTTGGCAAGTGCAGCAGCATTGGTCGGCTGTGACAAAAAAGCTGAATTTACGCCCTACCCCGAGGAAGTCAAGGCCAATATGACCAATGAATGTATCAGGAGCTATGCATCGTCAAGCACAACGCAATACTCCGAAGAGCAAGGCCGTACTATTTGTGAATGCTTCACCAAAGAAACCGAGAAAGCACTGCCCCTGGAAAAAATGAAGCTTTACGAAGAAATGATTGCCAAGAATGATCAAAGTCCGGAACGCAAAAAACTGGATGAGGTTTTTACAAAAATCAGCCAGCAATGTCTGAAAAACTGATTTGAACTCAGGCCGGTTTCAAAAACACCTGTGGCAGGACAGCACCAGGAAATCGCTTGCTTGTCCTGACACAGGACGTCTCATAAGGGCTTCAAAGTCGTCAAATCCAGCAAGGTCATGCCATGCTCCCTGTCCAGCAGGAAAGCACCGGTTTCGATGTAGTAGGTATTGCCCATGATCTGCATGCCTTCAACCACGTTATGCCCAACCACCAAGGCACGCACGCCCTGTATGGGAGTTTCATCCCGTTCTTTAAAGCGCCTTCTGGACCAGCACAGCTTTTCTTCCAGATGCAAGGCATCCTGCTTGCCTTCTTTCAGCAGAAAAATCATGTCATCCCAGGAGTCCAACGGGCACTCGGCATGAACCAGACCAACCTTTCCGGCCAGCGTTTGCACCTGGATTGCCAAAGGCAAAGCATCAAAAACCTGCCGAATCCTGGCCTGTTCTTTTGGGGGTTTATCCATTAACCAGGCACCACCGATTCTTAACATCAAATCCATATAATCCGGATCTGTCGCCGAACGTATCGCGATATCTTCATGATTACCCTTGATGGCATGAAACCAGGGTTGTTCCAGAAAAGACATGACACGGGACGATTCCGGGCCCCGGTTCACCAGGTCACCCACCGAAAACAGGCGATCTTTTTGTGGATTGAAATTAACAGCTGCCAGTTTTTGTTCCAGCAGGCTATACATGCCGTGGATATCACCTACCGCAAAATCACGACCAAGGGTATTTAAAGGAAAAGACTTGAACGAAGGGAATGGCATGAAACTTGACGACCGTATTTATATTAACGAAAAGCCAGGTTTCATTTTAATCCTTTGACTGGCCAGGAACCATGACAACCCGGCCATTAAGCACACGTACCTCATAATTGCCATGTTTTAACCGCAGGTTACGATCAGACCCCATTTGGTGAAGCTGACGCAGCTGCTTTATCCACTCGCCGAGCCGTGCTTCGGTTGGCATGGCGATATTTTGCAGATCAAGCCAATAACGTAGCAAATTAGCTTGTCGATGCTCGGGCAACTCACGCCATTTTCTTAAAGAAAAACTGCGATTATCACTATCGGCATCCAGCATTGCATAATCATATTGCGCCAGATCCTTTAACAACAAGGTGTTTTCCGCCATTAAGCGACTGTGCCGGGCCAGATTTTTACGCCATCCTGGCCAGCGCTCATCAAGCGCGGGCACCAGCATTTCACGCACGGCGGCACGGGTATATTTAGGGTCCAGATTGGTAGGGTCGTGCACGGCCTGCCAGCCGGTTTCCAA
This sequence comes from Advenella alkanexedens, assembly GCF_019132845.1. Classification (GTDB taxonomy): domain Bacteria; phylum Pseudomonadota; class Gammaproteobacteria; order Burkholderiales; family Burkholderiaceae_B; genus Advenella; species Advenella alkanexedens. The sequence goes on from NZ_JAHSPR010000004.1 coordinate 206,194, forward strand.
GGCAAATTGTTCGGCCGCGTCCAGAATGTTCTGACGACTCACTTCCAGCCAGGGGCGATAAAAATGCAACGCCCCCCTTTGCGTATGTGCACCCATAGCCGCCATCCCCTGCACACCGGCGCCCCGCAACAAACGAAGCAAAACAGTTTCCGTCTGGTCATAAAGATGGTGAGCCAACAAAAAATGACGGATACCGGTTCTGGCCGAAAAGTCCTCATAAGCCCGGTAGCGTGCATTTCTGGCTGCGGCTTCTGTACCCAGGCCTGATGCCGCATCTACCCTGACATATTCAATGCTGCAATCCACCTCTAGCATTTTAGCCAGCGCCCGCGTATGCAAGACCCATTGATCGGCAATCGCCTGCAAACCATGGTGTACGTGCACCCCCTGAACCTTTACCTGATATTGGCGGGCAATATGTGCGGCATAAACCAGCAACATGGCCGAATCGGGCCCGCCACTGACGCCCACCGCCACTACCGGTATGTGCTGGCGTTTGGCCATACGAAAAAAGGCATGCAGAGGGGGCGATAAAAAAGCGTCTTTAAGAAAAGACGCTTTTGACTGACCGGGCTGTTTATTCTTGAATCCGGCCATATGACAACAAACGTTCCAGGCGCTTATTAATGAGTTCCTGGGGATCTACATTGGCAACCTGACGCAATGCCTCGCTTAAGGCACGACGCAGGGTTCGTGACATGGCAGTGACATCACGGTGCGCCCCCCCCACGGGCTCGGGCACAATCCGGTCGATCAGGCCCAGTTCAAGCAAACGGTTGGCCGTGATGGACAGGGCCTCGGCGGCAACAGGAGCCTTATCAGCACTGCGCCATAAAATGGATGCACAACCTTCGGGAGAAATAACACTATAGGTGGAATACTGCAGCATTTGCACCACATCACCCACGGCAATGGCCAAAGCACCGCCTGAACCGCCCTCACCAATAATAGTGGCAATAATAGGCACTTTCAGTTCGGCCATGGCATACAGGTTATGTCCAATGGCCTCTGACTGACCACGTTCTTCGGCATCAATACCGGGATAAGCACCCGGGGTATCCACAAAAGTAAAAACAGGCAAATTGAATTTTTCAGCCAGACGCATCAAACGCAATGCCTTGCGATAGCCCTCAGGACGCGGCATGCCAAAGTTACGCCTTGCCCGCTCTTTGGTGTCACGCCCTTTCTGGTGACCGATCACCATGCAGGCTTCGCCATTAAAACGTGCCAAACCACCCACAATGGCCTGGTCATCCTTGAACATGCGATCACCATGCAGTTCATGAAAATCGGTAAAGATTTCACGGATATAGTCAAACGTATAAGGGCGTTGTGGATGACGTGCCACCATGGCCGTCTGCCAAGGGGTGAGCTTGGCATAAATATTAGTGGTCAGCGCTTCGCTTTTTTGCTGCAAACGTCCAATTTCTTCAGAAATATCTACAGCTGAATCTGAAGAGACATGACGCAGTTGTTCAATTTTCTGCTCAAGCTCGGCAATGGGTTTTTCAAAGTCTAAAAAAGTAAATTTCATGGTTTTTGATTTTAATATGAATCTGGCTGGAAGTGGGCTTATTCGGCAACGGATTCCTGGCTACGCCATAAATACCAGGTTGCCACTGTTCGCCAGGGTTGCCACGTTTGCGCCACCTCTCTGGCTTCATAGCGGGATACCGGCTCTCCACTAAAATAATGTATTGAGATTGCCTTTAACAGCCTTGGGTCATCCAAAGGTAAAACATCCGGCCTATGCAGGTTGAATATTAAAAACATTTCTGCCGTCCAGCGACCTATGCCACGAATGCTGCACAGCTCATCAACAATTTCCTCATCGCTCATTTTAGACCATTTTGCCGGATGCACCTTCTTTTCATTGAAGTGCATGGCTAAATCCAGAATGTACTCCGATTTTCTTTTTGCCAGACCGGCAGCCCGAAGCTGCTCGACATCATATTCCAAAACCTTGGCCGGTGCAGGACGACTGCCGCACAAGGCGGTAAATTTTTTCCAGGTCGCTTCAGCGGTATTAACAGATACCTGTTGGCCCACAATGGCACGCGCCAATGTAACAAAAGGCGTTTTATTGCTGGCCAGCCAGACTCCGTCATGATCGGGAATGATCTTGCGCAAAATGCGATCCCGTTTCATTAAATAGTTAACCGCCTCATCCCAGTAATCAGGTTTGCAGGCCTGCCCGGGTATTGCTTGTGTCATTTTTTGCCCCTATACCCTGCGCCATTGTGTGAGTCCGCCCGGTTTATCTTCCAGTTCCACGCCAGCTTCTTTAAGCGTGTTACGAATCTGGTCGGCCAGGGCAAAGTCCTTGTCTTTTTTGGCCTGCAGGCGTTGTTCAACCATGGCGTTGATCTGGTCTTCACCAAGCACGTCAATATCGGCTGACCCAGGATTTTTACGGGTATAGCGGGTTACCGAACGCAGATAGGTTTCAGGATCATGTGACAACAAACCCAGAACGCCCCCCAATGCCTTGATCTGACCCGCCAGCTCTTTGGACTTCAGGCGATTGGCCTCGGTGGCCATTTCAAACAGCACAGAAACCGCCACTGCCGTATTGAAGTCATCATCCATGGCAGCCTTGAAAGCGGCTGCGTAACTGGAAGACCAGTCTATACCTGCTTCCTGCACGCCCACATTGTTCAGCGTCTGGTAAATGCGATCAATGGCAGCCTGGGCATCGAACAGGTTATCAGGCGTAAAGTTTTGCGGACTGCGGTAATGATTGCGCACAATAAAAAAGCGCAACATTTCGGCTTCACGCAAATTCCACTCGTAATCCGCCGACTCGCTGGCCTCTTCCCGGACACCCACGGTTTGACGAATGGTACGGAAATTGCCCAAAGACTTCGACATTTTGTCGTTATCCACCATTAAAGGACCGCAATGCATCCAGAAATTGGCCAGATTGCCGCCATAAGCACCTTCGGTCTGGGCTATCTCATTTTCATGGTGAGGAAATTTCAGGTCGGGACCACCCCCATGGATATCCAGGGGCAAGCCCAGCAATTCTTTACTCATGGCCGAGCATTCAATATGCCAGCCTGGACGTCCGAACCCATAAGGCGATGCCCATTTGGAGTCATCGGGTTCATCTTCCTTGGCTGATTTCCACAGGACAAAATCAAGCGGATCCTGCTTGCTGGAGGAAACCGCCACCCGCTCACCCGCGCGCATATCGTCCAGTGAACGGCCTGACAATTTGCCATAACCGTCAAATTTACGGACAGCAAAATTGACATCACCATCATCAGACTGATAGGCCAGACCCTTGTCTTGCAAACGCTGGATGATTTCAAGCATGCCTGGCACGTGCAAAGTGGCACGAGGCTCGTGATCGGGCGACTGGACACCCAGGGCCCGCTCATCGGCATGCATGGCATCGGTATAAAAACCGGTCACTTCAGCCAGGGTTTTATTGGTGGCCACCGCTTTGCGAATGATTTTATCGTCAATATCCGTAATGTTACGCACATAGGTAACTTCGTATCCCTTTTCCCGCAACCAGCGCTGCACGACATCAAAGCTGACCAGCATCCGGGCATGCCCCAGATGGCAATAGTCATACACCGTCATCCCGCATACATACATGCGCACCTTATTGGGCTCAACCGTCCTGAACGGCTCTTTCGTACGGGATAAAGAGTTATAGATATGCATAGAAAAAAGAAACAGAAAATCATCCGGCAAACATGACGGATGCAGTTAATCGAAGAATTTAATCAGGTTCAGTGAGAGTTTAATACGTTCTAATCTGAACTGAGGCTAAAATACGCAATAACGGAAGTATAGCAATTCCATCTGCATATCTGCACCTGGTTTAATTTATGGATCAATTATTTTTTGGATGATCAGTGAGACAACGATTAAATTTTTTCAAATGGGCCGGTATCGCTGCAATTTCACTCTTCATGCATGGGGCAATTGCACAGGAACCCTCGGCCATCAAACCCGATGGTGGCTGGCAGGCGCTGGCCGATGTGCTGAAAAAGCTTGAACCCTCGGTTGACACCTCGCTTCCTGAAACACCGGTGCAGGCCAGCCTTCGCATCAACCAACTCATTGCCAGCGGAAAATTCCAGCAGGCCCTGAATGAAATTGAAAAAAAACAGCCAACGGTTTCTTATATGGAACAACCCGGCACCGATGTGCAGCTGCGTTTCTTGCGCGCGCGTGCCCTGACCGGTCTTGGAAGAACCACCGAGGCCATTAACGTTTACCTGGACATGACCAGCAAATATCCTGAGCTTGCCGAGCCCTGGAACAATATGGCCACCCTGCAACTGCAAGCGGGTTTACTGGATCAGGCTTATCAATCCCTGAAAATGGCCGTTGGCATCAACCCCAAATATGGTATCGCCCATCGCAACCTGGGGCTGGTTCAGCTCATCATGGCCAACCACTCTTTTGACCAGGCCGTACAAAACGGGGTTGCCGGTGCCGCGAAACAGGCCGCGGCAACCAAACAAATCATCAACGGAAACTAAGCATGCATTTATTTTCCAGGGCAAGCCTGCTTGCCCGTTCACTAGTATTGCTCAGTGGGCTGGCAATTATGCCTGTTTCACTGGCTGCTGAAACCTCACTATCAACAAAGGAATCAACAATGAGCACACTACCCCGTGTCAAACTGGAAACCAATCACGGCGATATCGTTATTGAACTGAATACCGAAAAAGCCCCCGTGACTGCCGAAAACTTTCTGGGCTATGTCAAGGAAGGCTTTTATGACAACGTTATTTTTCACCGCGTCATTAAAAACTTCATGATCCAGGGCGGTGGCATGCAACCGGGCATGAAAGAGAAAAACACCCGTGACCCCATCAAAAACGAAGCCGACAACGGTCTGAAAAACGACAAATACACCATTGCCATGGCACGCACCCAAGACCCTCATTCTGCCTCGGCCCAGTTTTTCATCAACTCCCGTGATAACGACTTCCTGAATTTCACCGCTCCCACCACCCAAGGCTGGGGCTATGCCGTTTTCGGTAAAGTCGTGGAAGGCACTGAAGTCGTTGACCAGATTGAAAACGTGAAAACCGGCAACCGTGGTTTCCACCAGGACGTCCCTGTCGATGACGTGGTTATCCAGAAAGCCAGCATCGTTGAATAAACTTTCGCTTGACGGAACCCTCTGGCTCGCCTCGGATATTCATCTGGGCGAGCATATTCCCAGGACCAGACAGGCTTTTTATGCTTTCCTGGACAGTGCGCGGGCCCAGGCCAATGCACTGATACTGGTCGGGGATATTTTTGATTTCTGGGCCGGTGACGACATCGCCCTGAAATCACCCGAGCCCTGGCTGCAAGAGGCCCTTGGCCAACTCGAAAAAACAGCCACCCGGATTCCCCTGTATTTAATGCATGGCAACCGCGATTTTCTTATCCGGCACAAACTGGCCCAACAGATAAACGCGACCCTCCTGGCAGACATGGTTGTCATAGAATCGGCAGCCGGCCCTATCCGTCTCAGTCACGGAGATGAATACTGTACCGATGACCCGGGCTACCTACGATTCAGAAAAATCGTGCACAACCGCTTTATCCAGGCCACATTCCTTGCCCTACCCCGCCGTTTGCGTCATCGTATAGCCAACCACATTCGCAACAAAAGCAAAAACTCGCATCAATATAAAAACAACGCCATGATGGATGTCTCTGCTGCCGCGATAGAACAGGCCTTCCTTGAAAACACCCAGGTTCATACCCTGATCCATGGCCACACCCATAAGCCGGGCCATCACACAAGCACACTTCATGGCAACATAGTTGAACGCTGGGTGTTGCCCGACTGGGAATATGACCGCGAACCGGTTCGCGGTGGCTATATAGAGATAAAAAAAAACGGTGTTTGTTTACACCGCTTTGACTGGCCTGCCAGCCCCTAAGGTCGGGGCAATGAACAAAGACTAGGTGCCCCGAAACACAGGAGGCCGTTTTTCAAGAAAAGCCACGGAACCCTCCCGATAATCTTCGGTTGCTCCCATTTCCCGCTGCAATTCGGTTTCCAGGTCAAGCTGCTGTTCCAGTGAGTTTTCACTGCTGGCATAAATCGCCTGTTTGGTGGCTGCCAAAGCTTTGGTGGCCCCACTCAACAGGGTTTGATGCATTTGCGCAATTTCATCCTGCAAGGACTCATCTGGAATGCATTTCCAGATCATTCCCCACGCCTGGGCCTGTTCGGCAGAAATCGGCTGGGCCAGCATGGAAGCGGCCATGGCGCGTTGCGTACCAATAAGACGCGGCAGGAAGTGGGTTGAGCCGGCATCGGGAATCAAACCGATTTTGGCAAACGCCTGAATGAATTTGGCTGATTGTACGGCATAAATAATATCACAGGCCAATACCAGGCTAAACCCGGCACCCGCCGCTACCCCATTGACAAAACACACCACGGGTACTGGCAAGGCACGCAAACGCAAAACCAGTGGCTTGTAATTATTCTCAAGGCTTTCACCCAAATCACGCACTTCACCCGGTTGCAGGGGCTTACGCTCACTTAAATCCTGACCGGCACAAAACCCCCGCCCGGCACCGGTCAAAATAACGCCTCGCAAATCCACCCGGGACTCCAGCAGGGAAAGGACATCCTTAAGCTCATCATGCATTTTTGCCGTAAAACTGTTCAAGCGCTCGGGACGGTTAAGGGTAATGTAAGCCACGCCTTCGCGATAAGCAAACAGAATGGTTTCATATAATTTGGCAATCATTCCAGGGCCTCCAGCTGTTTCAGATGATATTGGGTATCACCCAGTAAATAATCAATAAATATCAGACGTTTGAAATAATCGCCCACCTCAAGCTCATGGGTCATGCCCATACCGCCATGCAACTGCACGGCACTCTCACCAATAAAACGACCGGCCATCGCCACCTTGATCTTGGCCGAAGACAGCATGCGACGCTTTTTATCCTGGTCAGGCTCACCTGCCCCGGCCGCTGCCACATAGGCCATGGACAAGGCCACTTCTTTCTGGATGTACATATCAGCCAGACGGTGTTGCAGCACCTGGAACTGGGCCAGTGGTTTGCCAAATTGCTGACGGGTTTTAAGATACTCAACCGTGATCTGCAACAGATGATCCATGGCACCGGCGGCATGAGCACACAAGGCAACAATACCGTCATCCAGCCCCTGGTTCAGCAATTGCAAGGCAGCCTCACCGTTTGCCAGCAAAGCAGATTCATCAAGCCGCACGCCAGCAAAATCCACATTGCCACAACGGCTGCCATCCATGGTGGGGTAGTCGTTAATGACAATCCCTTCCACGCCTGCAGGCACAACCAGCAAAGCCAGTTCATTATTGAGCAAAGCGCTCACGACAAATGCATGGGCAGCACCGGCATGCCATACTGCCCGCTTCTGCCCAGACAACACCAACTGGCCATCCTGGAGGACGACCTGTGTGTCAATGTTTGCCAGATTGTCGCTACGCTGGCTTTCCTGATACGCCAGGCTGAAAATGGTTTGTCCACTGGCAATCGCACTCAAGTATTGCTGCTTGAGCGCTTCGTGATCGCTGTTGGCCAGAATTCTGGCACAAATAACCGCGCTGGGCACAACCGGCTCGGAAACCAGACCACGCCCCAATTCCTGATGAATGGCCAGCAAGGAAGACGCAGACTCACCAAAACCGTCATACTCGGCCGGTACGCTCAGACCCAGCACCCCCAGCTCGGCCAGGGTGTTCCAGCTGTTGCTGTCCAGTTCATTGTTCTGCTGGCGCTGGCGCCGTTTTTCAAAACTCCAATCTTCTTTAACTACCCTGCCCAGGCTTTCCGCCAGCATTTGCTGTTCTTGACTATATGCAAAATCCATTATTTTCTCCAAAATCCCTTAGTTCTTTGTTCTACGTTCAACAACCCTTCATACATCCAGAATCTGCTTGGCAATAATGGATTTCTGAACTTCTGTCGTACCACCGTAAATCGTGGTTTTGCGCATATCAAAATAATTGGCCGATGCGGCTGCCGCAAACGGGTGTCCCGGTCCAAACACATCCTCTCCGGCTTCCAGCCAGGACGGGCTATAAGGCCAGCTGTTCAAGCCCATGACTTCAAGCTGCAGGCGTGCCAGATCCTGCTGGATTTCCGAACCACGGATTTTCAGGACGGACGCCTGTGGGCCCGGACCTTGCGTACTGTCTGCCGCCACGCGCAACAACATCATTTCAAGGGAAAGAATATCCGCCTCAATCAGGGAAATCCGGTCTTTCATGCGAACATCCTGGTTGGCCGGCTTGCCATTCCACTGTACTTCAGCGGCCAGGTTTTTAAGGATCTGCAACTCGCGATAACATAAACCGATACCGGCAATACCGGTACGCTCATGACCCAGCAGATATTTGGCATAAGTCCAGCCTTCGTTTTCGTTACCCACCAGGTTTTCATAAGGCACTTTGACATTTTCCAGCCAAACCTCATTCACGTCATGGCCGCCATCCAGCGTTTTAATGGGGCGCACCGTCACGCCAGGCTGTCGCATATCAATCAACAGCATGGAAATACCGCGTTGTGGCTTGGCATCAGGATCGGTACGAACCAGGCAGAACATCCAGTCGGCATACTGACCAAGCGTGGTCCAGGTTTTTTGCCCGTTCACCACATAACCTTCAGGGGTTTTCTCGGCACGGGTTTTCAGTGAAGCCAGGTCAGAGCCCGAACCCGGTTCGGAATAACCCTGGCACCACCAATCTTCAATTCTTAACATGCGAGGCAAAAAGCGCCGCTGCATTTCAGGACTGGCATATTTCATCAAGACAGGACCAATCATGCTTAGGCCAAACGGCAGCAGGCGAGGGGCCCCACCCTTAAAGCTTTCAATTTCAAAAATCAGTTTTTGCAATGCACTCCAGCCGGTCCCACCGAACTCGACCGGCCAGCTGGGTGCACCCCAACCATGATCATCCAGCACACGATGCCAACGGATGTAATCATTGTTATCCAGCCTTTGGTGTTTGAACACCTTGTCTTTAATGTCCTGGGGCAAGGACGTTGCCACAAACTGCCTGACCTCTTCCCGAAATGCAATATCTTCCTGCGTTAAATTCAGATCCATAATGTCCTCCATTTTTTAATTCATGCTATGACACTACAAAAAACAGGGTTTCACAATTTACTTTTTTGGAACCCCCCATTCAAGAAAGGCTGAAGCGAAAAACATATCAGTATCCCGTCGTATTAGTAGAAACCATAATTAAATCCGTCTTAAGACAGACTTCATAAAAACAAGATTGTCTTAAATTTCATATAGAGGAATACTGTAGCCCACTATGAATACGTTTATTATCACTTTACGAGAATTTTCATGACGCAAAATAAATCTCTAAGCGTGGGTGCCGAAAAGCATTACCACGATCAACTTGCCCAGGGAAACTTCCTGATTCAACGCTGCAGCGATTGCAGCAAAAGTATTTTCTTTCCACGCATGGTCTGCCCAAACTGTGGTTCGGATGAACTTGAATGGTACGCACCCTCAGGTAAGGGAACCGTTTACTCCACCACTGTTATCCGCCGCAAACCGGACGCAGGTGGTGACTATAACGTTGCCCTGATCGACCTGGATGAAGGTCCGCGCATGATGGCGCATGTGGAAGGCATTGCACCCGATGAGGTGAAAATCGGCCAGAAAGTCCAGGCAGGCATTCGCCAGTCTGGCGACCAGAACATCGTTATTTTCACACCAGCAGGAGCATAAAAATGATTGACAAAAAACTAAGGGGTGCTGCCGCTGTTGTCGGTGTAGGGCAAGCAGGTCTGGGTATGGCAACCGGTTACACCGAAATGGAAATCCTGATCCAGGCGGCCAAGCGTGCCGTTGATGATGCAGGCCTGACCATGCAGGATATTGATGGCATTGCCACCGCCAGCGTAGCTTCCACCATGTGGGTCATGCCGGTTATCGAACACCTGGGTATTCGTCCCACCTTTATTGACAGCACCATGATTGGCGGCTCCAGCTTTGTAGCTCATTTAATGCCGGCGATCCAGGCACTGGAATCCGGTCAATGCAATGCCGTACTGGTCTGCTATGGCAGCACACAGCGCACCTCTACGCTTAGCCGCAGCGCCATCGGCAATATGCGCAAGCAAATGGATCCACAGCCTTATGAAAATCCGTACAACCCGCTGAGTCCGCTCAGCTCCTACGCTTTGGCTGCAGCACGTCACATGCATCAGTACGGCACCACCCGTGAAAACCTGGCTGAAGTGGCCGTTGCAGCACGTAAATGGGCACAAATGAACCCGGAAGCCACCATGCGTGATCCACTCACGATTGAAGACGTCCTGTCCTCAAAAATGGTTTCCGACCCACTCACCGTTCGTGACTGCTGTCTGGTCACCGATGGAGCCGGTGCATTCGTGCTGGTACGTGCCGACCGCGCCAAAAACATGAAACAAAAACCAGTGTATGTCCTGGGTAACTCAACCGCCTGCTGGAACCGCCAGATTTCCTCCATGCAAGACCTGACCGTTACCGCGGCACAACAATCAGGCAAGATCGCCTTTGAAATGGCCGGCGTAAAACCGTCTGATATTGATGTGGTCGAAGTATATGACGCCTTTACCATTAACACGATCCTGTTCCTGGAAGACCTGGGTTTCTGCAAAAAAGGCGAAGGCGGTGCATTCGTGAGCAATGGCAATATTGCCCCAGGCGGCATCTTGCCAGTCAACACCAACGGCGGTGGCCTGTCCTGCGTTCACCCCGGCATGTATGGCATTTTCATCCTGATCGAAGCAGTACGTCAATTGCGTGGCAGCTGTGGCGAGCGCCAGGTGAACGGTGCTCAACTGGCAGTTGTCCATGGCAATGGCGGTACGCTGTCAAGCCAGTCAACCGCTATTCTGGGCACCGCTGAAACACTTTAAGTGTTAATAAAAAACTTAAATTCACCCAACCGGCCCTTTCCAGAAAAGGGCCGGCAAACCCATAACCATAAGACCGGAGACATTATGAAACGTATTAAATCAGTACTGGCCCTTTCGCTTGGCATTTTGTTCAGCACCTCTGCCATGGCTGAATGGCCAGAACAAAATATCACGATTATTGTGCCCGCTGCGCCTGGTGGTACCACGGATATTGCGGCCCGTATCCTCAGTGAAAAAATGGGCAAGGAACTGGGTCAAAGCGTTGTGGTTGAAAACAAGGCGGGTGCCGCTGGCATTATCGGTACCCAGGCACTGGTACGATCCAAACCCGATGGTTATACCTTGATCATGGGTAACATTGGCCCCAATGCCATTAACTACAGCCTGTACGATTCACTTCCCTATAAAAAAGAAGATTTCGCCCCCATCTCCCTGGTTATTTCAGTACCCAATGTACTGGTTGTCAATGAGCAAACACCTGTCAATACGGTTGACGAACTGATCAAGTACGTTTCCGAGAACAAGCAGCACCAAACGTTTGGTTCATCTGGCAAAGGCCAGTCTCCGCATATGTCGGCAGAAATGTTCATGCAACGCGCCAACCTGAAAGCCGAGCATATTCCCTATAAAGGCGCCGGCCCTGCCGTCAGCGCCCTGCTTGGCAATCAATACACCTTCATGATTGACAACCTGCCCAGCTCACTGCCTTCCATCAAGTCTGGCAAGTTCAAGGCACTGGCAGTGACCAGCGATGAACGGGTTGCCGAACTGCCCGACGTGCCCACCATGAAAGAAGCCGGTATTGACAACATGGTGGTGACCGCATGGTTTGGCCTGCTGGCACCGGCCGGCACCCCCGATGATGTGGTTAACAAGCTTCATAAAGCCGCCAAAAATGCCCTGGAAAGCGAGGACGTAAAAGCCCGTTTTGCCGCCATGGGCGGCCAGCCGGGTGGCAACACGCCTGCAGAGTTTGCCAAATTCATTGAAGACCAGCAAGCCTTGTGGGCCGATACCGTTAAAGCGGCCAATCTGAAAATGGACTAACACTTAGCATGATCAATAAAATCGTTTCATCCCATCTTGAAGCGCTGGAACAAATCCCCAACGGTGCCTCCGTCATCGTTGGCGGTTTTGGGGATGCCGGCATTCCTTTCGAGCTGCTGGCCAGCCTTCAGAAGATCGGCACCAAAGACCTGACGATCATCAGCAATAACGCGGGTACCCGCGAAATCGGCATAGCCGGCCTGATCAAAAACGGACAGGTTCGCAAGATCATCTGTTCGCACCCACGCCCGCCTTTATCGGATGTGTTTGCCCAAGCCTACCGTGCCGGCAAAGTGGAGCTTGAATGCATGCCCCAAGGCACACTGGCCGAGCGCCTGCGCGCAGCCGGTGCCGGTCTGGGCCCCTTCTTTACACCCACCGGTTATGGCACCCGTGTTGCCGAAGGCAAAGAACAACGTGTTGTTGATGGCGTAGGCTATATTCTTGAACAACCCCTGCACGGTGATTTCGCCCTGATCAAAGCCCATTTGGGGGATCGCTGGGGGAACCTGACTTATCGCTGGGCCGCCCGCAATTTCAATCCCGTTATGAGTACGGCAGCCAAAAACACGATCGCCCAGGTTGACCGGATTGTAGAACTGGGGGAAATTCACCCCGAACACGTCATGACACCTGGTATTTTTGTCAAATCAATTGTTCTGGCAGGAGCTGGCAATGTCTAGTATTACTTCATTGAACCGGGCCCAGATTGCCAAACTTGTCGCCCAAACCCTGCCCGATGGCGTCTACGTGAACCTGGGCATTGGCATGCCAACCCTGGTTGCCGATTATCTGCCCGAAGACCGGGAAATCATTCTTCACAGCGAAAACGGCATTTTAGGGATGGGTCGCACGGCCATTGATCATGAAATTGATTACGACATCATCAATGCCAGCCGCACACCCATCACGCTTCTGGAAGGCGCTTCCATCACCGAGCACACCAATTCTTTTGCCATGATGCGAGGCGGTCACCTGGACTATTCCATTCTGGGTGGCTTTCAGGTAGCCGTAAACGGAGACCTGGCCAACTGGATTACCGATGCACCTGATGCCATCGCAGCCATTGGCGGTGCCATGGACCTGGCTGTTGGCGCCAAAAATGTCATTGTCATGCTGGATCATACCACCCGGGACGGACAGCCCAAATTGCTGAATGCCTGCACTTATCCGCTTACCGGTATCAGCGTGGTTGATTGGGTCTATACCGACTTGGCCGTGATTGAAGTGAAAGACAATGCCTTTCACGTACATGCCATGGTAGACGGTTTAAGCCTTGAAGACCTGCAGGCAAAAACCGAAGGCAAGCTGGTGGCGGAAACACCACCCAAAAAAATCCTTCTGGACAAGAACCAGCAACCTTATTACAGCAACTAAGCGGTTCCAAAAAATAAATCGAGGAGACATAAAATGAAAGCATCAAAAACGATCGTTGCAAAATTATTGGCAGGCATGGGAACCGTATTATTTTGTGGCGGATTGACGGTTGCCCACGCACAAGCCGACAATTTCCCAACCAAGCCAGTCACCTTGCTTATTCCTTACCCTCCTGGTGGCAGTGCCGACATGCTGGCTCGCCCGGTTGCCGCGCAAATGCAAAAAGCCCTGGGCCAGCCCATTGTGATTGAATACAAGCCGGGTGCTGGCGGCAGCATTGCCACTTCCCAACTGGCAAGATCAAAGCCTGATGGTTATACCGTCCTGATGGTACTGGCTGCGCATGCCATCAATCCAAGCATGTACGCCTCATTGCCTTACAACACTGAAGAGGATTTTGCACCGGTATCCCTGTTGGCCACCCTGCCCATGCTTGTTGCTGCGCCCCACAAGACACCGGCTAACAATATCAGTGAACTCATCGACTACGCCAAAAAGAATCCGGGGGCCCTTACCTTTGCCTCGGCAGGCAATGGCAACACCAGCCACCTGGCCGCAGAACTGTTCAAGGCAGCCACCGACACCGATATGATTCATGTTCCTTACAAGGGCAGTGGCCCGGCAGTCGTCGCCTTGTTGGGCGGGGAAGTCTCCCTGATGTTTGACAGCATTTCCACTTCCATGCCACACGTTAAAAGCGGCAAGCTAAAAAGCCTGGCCGTAACCGGGAAAAACCGTTCAAACGTATTGCCCGATGTCCCTACCGTTAGCGAATCTGGCCTGCCCGACTTTACGGTTGACGGCTGGTACGGAATTATTGCCCCGGCCAAAACACCTGATGCGATTGTCGAGAAACTGAACAAGGCATTTGTTGATGCGGCCAATGATCCTGAAATTAAAAAACAACTCAACAGTTACGGCTACGAAATCACCGGTTCAACACCGGATGAATTTAAACAACATATCAGCAGCGAAATCCAGAAATGGAAAGTGGCCGTTGAAAAATCAGGTGCCAAAGTTCAATAACTTTTGGCACATCTAAAATTTTAATTTTGAACTTTTTTAAGGCATTTGCCTTAAGATTGTATCTTCTGGAGACCCTATGTTAGTCAAGAAACTATTGGTGGCAGCAACTGCCCTTACTGCCCTGTCCGCTTCAATGTCTGCCTTTGCGGCAGAATGGCCGGATCGTCCCATCAAACTGCTGGTTGGTTATGCGGCAGGCGGACCGGTTGATACCGCAGCCCGTTCATTTGCGAAATTCCTGTCCGATGAACTCAAGCAATCCGTCGTGATTGAAAACAAAACCGGTGCCAGTGGCATGATTGCCGCCGAAACCGTCATTCGTTCCAAACCCGATGGCTATACCCTGTATTTTATTGCCAGCCCTACCCCCACCATCACGCCACATATCCAGAAATCAGCCAACCTCAATCTTGACAAAGACTTTACCTATATTGGCAATATTGTTGACTACACCAACGTTCTGGTCGCCAACAAAGACCTGCCCATCAAATCCGTCAAGGAACTGGTTGAATACGCCAAGGCCAACCCCAACGCCATTTCTTTCGGTTCTGCCGGTATTGGTTCTTCCAACCAGCTGTCTGCCGAGTTAATGAAGCAAAAAACGGGTACGGAAATGCTGCATGTACCTTACCGCGGCAATGCCCCCGCCATGGTTGACGTGATGAGCGGCAAGATTTCTTTCATGTTTGACATTAGCGGCACCGCCATTTCTTATATCAACGGTGACAAAGTGCGCCCGCTGGCCGTCACATCAGCCACTCGCAACAAGGCACTGCCCGATGTACCGACCATGATCGAAGCCGGCATTGAAGACTATGCCGTAACCGGATGGTATGCCCTGGTTGGCCCCGCAGGCTTGCCGGAAAATGTTGTAAAGCGTCTTGAAGTGGCCCTGCAAAACATTGACCAAAACCCCGAGTTTGACAAACTGATGGAAACCGGTGGCTACACCCGAACATTCAGTAACGGCGCTGACCTGAAAGCCAAAGTGGATCGTGAGTACAAGCTTTGGGAAGCAGTGATTGAGAAAGCGGGTATCCAGCCAAATCAATAATCCGGCGAACCTGTTCCATATAAAAAAATCCGGCCATATGGCCGGATTTTTTATCGGGTGGCAAAACTCAAACTTTAACCCTGAACTTTAATGTTGGCATTCTGGATCGTATCGCGCCACTTCTTGATTTCAACATCCAGGAACTGGCCAAACTCTTCAGGCGTTGTAGGCATGGGCTCAGAGCCGGAACCGTTCATTTTTTCAATAATCTCGGGCGTATTCAGGCTTTCATTCATGTCTGCATTCAGCTTTTTAATAACATCAGCCGGTGTGCCTTTGGGGGCAAACAGACCACTCCAGGAATAAGCCTCATAGCCAGGCAAACCGGATTCAGCAATGGTGGGGACATCAGGTGCCAAGGCAGAGCGCTCTTTATTGCCCACACCCAACGGGATCACCTTACCGCTTTTAATAAAGGGCAAGGCAGAAGTGGCATCGGCAAACATTAACTGTACCTGCCCACCCACCAGATCCTGTACCGCAGGTGCACTGCCTTTGTAAGGAATGTGCTGCAACTGGACATCCGCCATACTGGCAAACAATTCGCCTGCCAGGTGCGTACCGCCACCCGTACCTGATGAACTGTAAGAAATGGTATTGGGCTTTTCTTTGGCCAGGTCAATCAATTCCTGGACCGACTTCACATTCAGCGAAGGATGGGCCACCAGAATTAACGGAAAACGCGCAACACCCCCGACAGGCTCAAAATCTTTCTGGGCATCGTAACCCAGATTGTCGTTCAGACTGGGCAAAATGGCATGATGAATAGCTGTAAAGAAATAGTTGTAACCATCGGGTTTGGCCTTGGCGGAATATCGGGCACCCACAATACCACCTGCTCCCGCCTTGTTATCAATCACGATGGGCTGCTTCCATTTATCATTCAAGGGTGCAGTCACAATGCGGGCTGCCGTATCAACCGGACCGCCTGGTGCAAATGGCACCACAAAATTAACCGCCTGCTCTGGCCACTTGTCGGCATCCGCCCAACTGGCGCCAAAAGGCAAACCTGACACCACTACGGCTGCCAATGTTTTAATAACTGCTCTGCGATGTTTGAATAAGACCGGCATGATTAACGTCTCCTTTATTTACTTAACCGCCAATTATGCCGTTTCTTTTTATCTTTTAACCCTTTTCTTTTTAAAAGACATCCCTCATGAAATTGAAAGCCATGCTTATTGCCGCTTGATGTTACCGGCAATTTTCATCACGTGTTCGATGAACTTCTCGGCAAAGGCAGGAATATCCTTGCCCCCCGGGCGACAGATGAAGCGCTCGCGATTGGCCCAATCATTGCTGATGCGCACAATATTCAAACGCTCTGACTTGCTGTAATTACGGGCACATTCTATAGGCACGATTGCCAGGCCAATCTTGGCGTCAACCATGCGGCAGACCGTTTCAAAACTCCCCACATACACACGCTGATGAATGCGCTTGCCCAATTTGTATGCTTTTTCTTCCAGGAATGACTGAATGACGCTTTCTGGGTGAATCCCGACAAACTGATATTTTTCGATCAAATCCTCAAACCTGATTTCTTCAACATCTTTTAATTCATGTTCAAGATCGGTAATCACCACCAGTTCGTCCTTGAAAAGGGGAACAATATCCAACCCATCCAGATTGATGCTGCCAGATGCAATACCCAAGTCGGCAGACCCGGCCCGAATGGCGGAAACGATGTCTTTGGTCAGTTTTTCTTCCAACTCGATATCAACATCGGGGTTTTCAAGCAGGAAAGAAGAAAGGGCTTCAGATAAAAAAGAATGGGTGGCAGTCATGTTGGCAAGAATTCTCAGCTTGCCTTTGATGCCGGTTGAAAAAGGCTGCAGTTCGGAATGCAGACAATCGAGCTGCTGAAAAACCCCTTTGGCATATTTAAGCAGGATCTCACCAGCGGGGGTCATTTTTACCCCGGTCACCTGACGGATCAATAATCGCACCTTCAACGACTCTTCAAGATTCTTGATTCGAGCACTGGCCGCTGGTAAAGAAAGAAAGGTCTTTTCGGCAGCACGGGTCAGATTCGATGTCTCACCAATATTGATAAATAATTTTAAATCCGTTAAATCGTAGCGCATCTTAAATAAATTGAAAGGGGGTAGTTAAAAAATATGAATAAGTAAAATTCATTTTATGGCCTACTATACTCCAACCATATGTGTAAACCATGAACACATCGTGTTTTTATGGTTGCATTCTTATTTATATCCTAAAAAAACCTCGGAGATCAAAAATGAGCGGAATTGCAGAAGGAAAAGTAGTTGTTGTAACCGGTGCCGGTGGCGGTATTGGCCGTGATATTGCCCTGGCTTATGCCAAAGCAGGTGCCAAAGTTGTCGTCAATGACATTGGCGTTTCCCTGACCGGTGAAGGCGGTGGCGACGGCCCGGCCAAAACAGTTGCTGATGAAATCATCAAGGCCGGTGGTCAGGCAGTTCCCAACCTGGATAGCGTTGCCAGCTACGAAGGTGCCAACAATATCATCCAGACCGCGATTGACAGTTTCGGCAAAATTGACATTATCGTGAATAACGCCGGTAACCTGCGTGACCGTCTGTTCCACAAAATGAGCGAAGAAGAGTGGCGCCAGGTGATTGATGTTCACCTGCATGGTTCATTCTTCGTCAGCCGTGCCGCTGCGCCTTACTTCCGCGAACAGGAATCCGGTGCTTTCGTACACATGACCTCTACTTCCGGCCTGATCGGCAACTTTGGCCAGTCCAACTACTCTGCCGCCAAAATGGGCATTGTTGGCCTATCCAAGTCTATTGCGCTTGACATGGCCCGCTACAACGTACGTTCAAACTGTATTGCTCCGTTTGCCTGGAGCCGCATGACCAGCTCCATTCCAGCCGAAACACCCGAAGAAAAAGCACGCGTTGCAAAATTGCAAAAAATGGAAGCCAATAAAATCGCGCCAATGGCCGTTTATCTGGGCAGTGACGCCGCTTCTGAAGTAACCGGCCAGATCTTTGGTGTACGTGCCAACGAAATCATGCTGTTCAGCCAGCCTCGTCCTATCCGTTCAGTTCACATGTCTACCGGCTGGACCCCTGAACTAATTGCCGAAGTGGCCGCACCTGCACTGAAAGGCAGCTTCTTCAAACTTGAGCGCTCTCCCGAAGTCATCAACTGGGATCCTATTTAATTCCTGTTGATCAACAAGGAGACAAGAATGGCTTTAGACTATAACCTTATTAAAAACTGGACGTTCCCCGATGTCGTGCAGGAATATACTGTCAAGGACAGCATCCTGTACGCGCTGGGTATTGGCCTGGGACAAGACCCCCTTGATGAAAACCAGCTGCAATTTGTTTACGAAAAAAACATCAAGGCCTTCCCCACCATGGCGGTTGTTCTGGGTTATCCCGGCTTCTGGATGCAAGATCCGGCCGCCGGCATTACCTGGGTAAAACTGGTTCACGGCGAGCAACGCACCACGATTCATCAACCGCTGCCTGCCAGCGGAAAAATCACCGGTAAAATCAGGGTATCCCACGTAATTGACAAGGGTGCCGACAAAGGCGCCCTGGTGATTACCGAGCGCAAGCTTTACGATGAGGCAGGTACCTTGCTGGCCACCATCGAACAAACCACCTTCTGCCGTGCAGATGGTGGCTTTGGTGTTAGTGATGAACCGCCCCCAGCCCTGCCCAAGGTCCCCGATACGGCACCGGATCAGGTCTGTGAATTACCCATCCTGCCGCAGGCGGCCATTTTGTATCGTCTCAATGCCGACCCGAATCCCCTGCATATCGATCCGGCCGTTGCCAGTGCAGCTGGTTATCCACAACCCATTTTGCACGGCCTGTGCACCTATGGCGTAGCGGCTCATGCTATCATGAAGACCTTCTGCGACTATGATCCTGCGCGTCTGGTTCGTTTTGATACCCGTTTTTCTGCACCTGTTTATCCGGGTGAAACGCTGGTATGTGAAATGTGGAAACGCAATGAGCACGAAATCCAGTTCCAGGCTAAAGTCAAAGAAAGAAATATTATTGTATTAAGCAATGGCTTTGCCGAGATTAAATAAATGACTAAACGTGGATTACCATTAGAAGGCATCAAGGTGCTTGACCTGTCGCGTGTGCTGGCAGGCCCCTGGTGCTCGCAAAACCTGGCCGACCTGGGCGCTGATATCATCAAGGTTGAACGCCCCGAAACGGGCGACGATACCCGTGCCTGGGGGCCTCCATACCTGAAAGATGCGCAAGGTAACGACACCAGTGAAGCGGCCTACTATTTAAGTGCCAACCGCAACAAGCGCTCTATCGCCATAGATATTGCCAGTGAAGAAGGCAGCAATCTGGTTCGTGAACTGGCCAAATCATGCGATATTCTGGTTGAAAACTTCAAGGTCGGTGGCCTGAAAAAATACGGCCTTGATTACGAAAGCATCAAGGAAATCAACCCCAGGCTGATTTATTGCTCCATTACCGGCTTTGGCCAGACTGGCCCCATGGCCAAGGAGCCCGGCTATGATTTCATCATCCAGGGAATGGGCGGCCTGATGAGCATTACCGGTGAACGCGACGACTTGCCTGGCGGTGGCCCGCAAAAGGCAGGCGTGGCGGTTACCGATCTCATGACGGGTATGTATGCCACTATTGGTATCCTGGGCGCCTTGCAAGAGCGCAACAAAAGCGGGCTTGGCCAGCACATTGATGTTGCCTTGCTGGACTGCCATATTGCCATGTTGGCCAACCAGAACCTGAACTACATGACCTCGGGTGTTGCCCCCAAACGGGCAGGTAATGCTCACCAGAACGTCGTGCCCTATCAGGTTTTCGCTTCCAGCGACGGGCATTTGATTGTCGCTGTCGGCAACGACCGTCAATTTGCAGCATACAGCAAAGCCATTGGCCGCCCTGATCTGGCAGAAAATCCGGATTACACAACCAATAGCAGTCGCCTGAAAAACCGCAAGGAATTGATTGCCATTCTGGAGCCCATCATGCGTACCGATACCCGGGACAATTGGCTGGACAAACTGAAAGCGGCAGGCGTGCCTTGTGGCCCTATCAATACCATTGACCAGGTTTTTGAAATGCCACAAGTCAAGGCAAGAAATATCTGGAAAACGGTTGAGCACCCGATTGCCGGAGTTGCGCCTACCACGGCCAACCCGATTAACTATTCAGCAACGCCCATTCAATATCGCATGGCCCCGCCTTTATTGGGGGAGCATACTGAAGAAATCCTGCGCGAATTCAATCTGGATAAGCAGTATAAGCTGAACAAATAATCGCCCTTCTGCTGGTTCCCACGCTCCCGCGTACTCGTTCCCACGCTCCCGCGTGGGAATGCAAACCGGAGCGGTTCCCACGCGGGAGCGTGGGAACCAGAAAGCGTGGAAACCAGAAAAAAATCCCCCTGAAACCAGGTTTCAGGGGGATTTTTTCACTGCCGCTTCCTTATTAACAAAACCCCGGGAGTCGCAGAGAACCTTAAGCGGCTGCCGACCACACCCAGAGGCCGACAATCAGGCCCAGCACAATACGATACCAGCCAAACGGCCGATAAGAATAAACGCTGATAAACTTAAGCAAAGCACGAACCAGCAACAGGGCACTGACAAAAGCTGCGATAAAACCGATCACCACGGCCAGCATATTGCTGTCGCTAAGCTCGCCACCGTATTTATACATACTTAAGACCGTTGCTCCCAGCATGGTAGGCATGGCCAGGAAAAATGAAAACTCGGTCGCGGTTTTACGGTGTATGCCCGCCATCATGCCGGCAATAATCGTGGCACCGGAACGGGACGTACCGGGAATCATGGCCAGGCACTGGGCAAAACCCACCACCAGCGCCTGTTTCCAGGTAATATCTTCCAGACGTTTCACCTTGGCATTTTGAGCATCAGAATCGGCTGGTGCATGCTTGGCCATATCGGGGCGGCGTTCAACCCACAACATCAGAATACCACCCAGTACCAGGGTAAAGGCATAAACAATAAACTTGCCATCAAGCAGCTGGGCAATCTGCTTGATCAGAATAAGCCCAATAACCGCAGCCGGCAAAAATGCGAGGATCAGGTTACGCGTAAACAGCAGCTCGGTACGGTCACCGGTAAACGTACCCCGTATGACCTGCCACAGACGAAACCTGAAAATCCACATAACCGCCAGAATGGAACCCAGCTGAATGACAATCTCATAAACCTTGAAATCACCCGAATCAAAGTTGATCCAGTCACCAAGAATTAACAAATGCGCCGTACTTGAAATAGGCAAAAACTCGGTCAGGCCTTCCACCACACCCAGGAAGGCCGCCTTCAGTAAATAAATAAACTGTTCCATTCACGTTTTCTTGGCGTTATTCTTGCAAAGCAGCAATCATTTGAGTAAATACTTTGGGACTACCTGCCAGCAAATTGCCGGTTTTCATCCAGGTTTGCTCACCTTCAAAGTCACCAATCAGGCCACCGGCTTCCAGAACCAGCAGACTGCCTGCCGCGATATCCCAGGGTTTCAGGTTGACACCGCAGAAACCATCAAGACGCCCGCAAGCCACATAGGCCAATTCAAGCACCGTGGCACCCAAACGGCGAAAACCCGTACTTTCATCAATCAGGGGATAAAAACGCTCGGCCCCTTTACGGTTGGAGCTGGTCACGGAAGGGAAGCGGCCAGCCAGCATGGCGTCGGAAAAACGGGTACGGTTGGCAACGCGGACACGACGGTCGTTCAAAAAGGCGCCACCACCACGGGTAGAGGTAAACATTTCATTACGGGCCGGATCATAAATAACGGCCTGTGTAATAACGCCACGATGCGCCAGGGCAATGGAAACCGCGTAGTTGGGCAAGCCATGAATGAAATTTTTGGTGCCATCCAGTGGGTCGATAATCCATTGATACTCAGGTGCAACACTTGTGTCGCCTTCCTGTGCGGATACAAAACCGGACTCTTCCCCCAGGAAAGCGTGATCAGGATAAGCCTCACGCAACACATCAATAATCGCCTCTTCGGCCGCATGATCAATGTCGGTCACATAATCATTATGGCCTTTACGGGCGATTTGAACTTTATCAATATCAAGACTGCCGCGATTGATGATTGCGCCGGCACGTCTTGCTGCCTTGATGGCAATGGTGAGCATTGGATGCATATTTGTTCTGTTTTAGTCGAGTTGGGTAAAATAGGCATTTTAAATGACAACCGCCACAAGTTCTAGCCAAACACCTGTTTTTCACTAGAATATATGGTTTTTGAAGGAATATCATGCTTCCCAGCTTTGCCCATACCCGTTTTATCATGGTGGCACCCAGTCATCCCGGCAATGTCGGTGCCGCCGCCAGGGCCATCAAAACCATGGGCTTTAACGAGCTGGTACTGGTGTCTCCCAAAGACCCGGACATCAAAAACAACCCCGAAGCCATTGCCCTGTCCAGTGGCGCAACCGATGTCCTGCACAATGCCCACCTTGTTTCAACCCTGGATGAAGCCCTGGCCCCGGTCACGCTGTCATTCGCGCTGACCGCACGTAGCCGGGACATGGGCCCGCCAGCCCTGGACATCCGCCAAAGCGCCCAATTAAGCGCCCGTCATTTGGCCAGCGCCCCCGAAAACCGCGTGGCAGTGGTATTGGGTACGGAAAGAACCGGCCTTGAAAATGAGGAAATCAGCCGCTGCCACCGGATCTGTCACATTCCGGCCAATCCGGCCTACAGCTCCCTGAATGTATCCCAGGCACTGCAACTGGCCGCCTGGGAACTGCGTTACGCCCTGATGGAAAACAATCCGGCGGCCACCCAGGCCAATGAAACCCAAAATGCAATCGCGTATGCTCCCAGTGAAAAAGTGGAAGCCCTGCTTAAACACTGGGAACAGGCCCTGATCACCATTGATTTCCTGAACCCGGCACACCCGAAAAAACTGATGCCCCGCATGCGCTACCTGTTCACCCGCATTCATATGAACCAGGAAGAAGTGGACATGATGCGCGGTGTCTGCACCAACATTATCAAACACGCCAGCAAAAAATAATGGGGGTGCTGTCATTGTCATAATATGCCGCTATACTGTCTGGAAAGAAAAACCCCTTGAATTCCAATAACAAAATACGACAATGACATATACGCATCTTACCCCCAAAGCCATCTCCACACCCGAGCATATTGCTTTTATGGCTTTTGACAATGCCGAAAAGGCCTATGAGCAGCTGGTGTATATATATCAACGCAATACCCGGTTTATTCGCACGGCTTTCTACGATTTCATCAACAATGAAAACCCGCCCGAATACAGCGTGCGGGCATTTTATCCGGCCATCCGCCTGCGTGTTACCGATCACCGGGAAATTGACTCGCGCCTTTCCTACGGTTATGCCACCGAACCGGGTATCTACGCCACCACTATTACCCAGCCCGAGCTGTACAAATCCTATTTACTGGAACAAATCAGCCTGCTCATCAAAAACCATGGGGTGGCGGTTGAGATTGGCGAATCCAAAACCCCCATTCCCCTGCATTTTTCTTTTACGGGCAGCCAGTATGTGGAAAGGGTCTATGACGATACCAACAACCTGACCCTGCGCAATTATTTTGATGTGCCCGACCTGGCGATCATGGATGACGCCATCGTTAACGGCACCCTGAAAACCGACACCAATATGCCAGAACCACTGGCCCCCTTTACCGCGCCGCGCATTGATTATTCCCTGCACCGCCTGCAGCACTATACGGCAACCGCCCCTGAACACTTTCAGGGTTTTGTCCTGTTCACCAACTACCAGTTTTATGTAGATGCCTTCTGCAACAAGGCCCGCGAACTGGTCCGTGACCCCGACAGCGGTTATAGTGAACTGGTTGAGCCAGGCAATCTGGTTACCACCGCCACCCACACCCCCGAAACCGGCAGTCAACCGGTGCGCCTGCCGCAAATGCCGGCCTATCACCTTAAACGCCCTGACGGGCTGGGCATTACCCTGGTCAATATGGGCGTAGGACCGTCCAATGCCAAAACCATTACCGATCATATTGCCGTGCTGCGCCCCTCTGCCTGGATCATGCTGGGCCACTGCGCAGGCCTGCGCAACACCCAAAGACTGGGCGACTACGTACTGGCACACGGTTATGTGCGCGATGATCACGTACTGGATGCCGACCTGCCTTTATGGGTACCCATCCCCCCCCTGGCTGAAGTCCAGGTTGCCCTTGAAGAAGCCGTCGCCCAGGTATCCGGCCTGGATGGCTGGGAACTCAAACGCATTATGCGCACCGGCACTGTCGCCAGCATCGACAACCGCAACTGGGAATTGCGCGACCACGATGAACCGGTTCAACGCCTGTCGCAATCGCGTGCCATCGGGCTGGATATGGAATCGGCCACCATTGCCGCCAACGGTTTTCGCTTCAGGGTACCGTATGGCACCTTGCTATGCGTGTCAGACAAACCCCTGCATGGTGAACTGAAGCTGCCCGGCATGGCCACCGATTTTTACCGCACCCAGGTAAACCAGCATTTATACATTGGCATGCGCGCATTGGAAATTTTGCGTGAAATGCCACGCGAACGCCTGCAATCGCGTAAACTACGCAGCTTTATAGAAACCGCTTTCAAATAACAAAGGAATTTTCAGCTTGACGGCTGTTGTCAATGCGGTAATACCGATTTTTGCCCTGATCCTGATCGGTTACCTGGCTGCAAAAAAGAAAATACTCAGTCATGAGGCCACCCACCACCTGAATCTTTACGTGGTGTGGCTGGCCCTGCCTGCGCTGCTGTTCCAGGCAATGGCAACCACCCCCTGGCAAGACCTGTACCAGCCAGGCTTTATTGCGGCCTCTATGGGCGCCATGCTGATCGTCTTTCTTGTCTATCTGGTCTGGCAGAAAAAAACAACGCCACTGGCCGACCGGAGTGTTAACAGCCTAAGCGCCGCCTACAGCAATACCGGTTATATGGGCCTTCCTTTATGCACCCTTGTGTTTGGGCCGGAAGGACTGATACCGGCGATCATTTCCATGATCCTGACCGCCTGCGTACTGTTTGCAATGGCCATTATTTTTATCGAGTTTGGCGTGCAGTCTTCGCCCAAATTAAGTGAGACCCTGCGCAAAACCGCACTTTCCCTGGCTAAAAATCCACTGATTGCCGCACCGGTTCTGGGTGGTTTGATGGCAGCAAGCCCTGTCAGCATGCCAGTACCACTGCTGGAATTTACCCGTTTGCTGGGTGCATCGGCAAGCCCCTGTGCCCTGGTTACCATTGGCCTGTTTCTGGCACAAACCCCCAATAAGGATCTGCAAACCCGCACGGTAACCGTACTTACCCTGAAGCTGTTGCTCCTGCCCGCCTTTACGGCGCTTCTGGTGTTTTACGTTTTTGATATGCCGCCGGTTTACCGGCAAGCCGCCATCCTGCTGGCCGCACTGCCAACCGGCACGGGCCCTTTCATGCTGGCCACCCTGTATAAGCGCAATTCACAGCTGGTTTCCCAAAGCATTTTCCTGTCTACGGTCATCTCGGTCCTGACCATTTCATTGCTTATTTCCTGGTTTTAACCGCTACAATACCCCTCTATGAGCACAAAGTCCCTTTCTTCCAAAGCCGAAGCGATCCCTAACCGTTTTGCCGGCCACACGCCCATGATGCAGCAATACCTTGCCCTTAAAGAAGAAGCAGGCTCAATATTGCTGTTCTATCGCATGGGCGATTTTTATGAAATGTTTTATGACGATGCCATTAAAACGGCACGCCTGCTGAATCTGACCCTCACCAAGCGCGGCACCTCCAATGGCGAGCCGATTCCCATGGCTGGTGTACCCATGCATGCCATGGAGCAATACCTGGCACGCCTGGTGGCCATGGGCGAATCAGTCGCCATTTGTGAACAGGTGGGTGACCCGGCTGCCAGCAAAGGCCCGGTTGAGCGCAAGATTGTACGTATTGTCACCCCCGGCACCCTGACCGATGAAACCCTGTTGCCATCCAAGTCCGACCGTCCTTTAATGGCCATTTACCTGCCCCATAAAGGTCGCCAGCCCAAATATGGCCTGGCTTGGCTGAACCTGGCCAGTGGCGAGTTCCGCCTGACCGAATGCGATGCGGCCTCGCTGGACTCCGAGATCCACCGCATTGCTCCGGCTGAAATCGTGCATGCCGACTCTTTCCAGCCGGAAACCAGCTGGCAAGGCACCTTAAGCACCACCGCAGACTGGCACTTTGACCAGAACGAAGCCAATGCCTTGCTGTGTCAGCATTTTGGTGTTGATTCCCTGGCCAGTTTTGGTATTCACGACATGCCTTCGGCAGTGACCGCAGCCGGCGCCCTGCTGCGTTACACGGAAAGAACACAAACCCAGTCGCTGTCCCATGTGCAAGGCATTAGCGTTGACCAGGCCAGCGATTACCTGGTGTTGGATCCGGTAACCCGCAAAAATCTGGAAATTACCGAAACCATTAGTGGCGAAGAAAGCCCCACCCTGTTCTCTTTGCTGGACGCCTGCGAAACCCCCATGGGCAGTCGTCTGCTGCGCCGCTGGCTGCACCACCCGCTACGCGCCAATGAGCCGATTGCCGACAGACAGGCCTGCGTTCATGCCTTCCTGACGGGCAAATCAGACAGCCCCTTGCACCCGGCTATTGTGCTGGAAAAAATCAACCAGCTGTTCAAATCCTTCCCCGACCTGGAGCGCATTGCCACCCGTATCGCCCTGCAGTCGGTGCGCCCTCGCGAACTGGCCAGCCTGCGCGATGCCCTGGCCCGCCTGCCCGATTTGTATCAGTTGCTTAACGAACACATTGCCTCTACCCCCCGCATGGAAACGCTGTTTGCGTCCCTGACCATAGACCCTGCCCTGCAGCACCGCCTGCACCAGGCCATTGATGAGGAACCTGCTGCGCTTATCCGTGAAGGTGGCGTGATTGCCCCGGGTTTTGATGCCGAACTGGATGAACTGCGTACCCTGGCCAGTGATAATGGCGCCTTCCTGCTGGAGCTGGAAGCCCGGGAACGCACCCGCACCGATATTGCCAACCTGCGGGTTGAATACAACCGGGTACATGGTTTCTTTATTGAGGTATCCAAAGGGCAAATTGACAAAGTCCCCGATGATTACCGCCGGCGCCAAACCCTTAAAAATGTTGAACGCTACATCACACCCGAACTGAAAGCCTGGGAAGACAAGATCCTGTCGGCCAAGGACCGCTCATTAAGCCGGGAAAAATGGCTTTATGAGCAGTTGGTGGAAGAGCTGACCCAGTCCGTCCCAGCATTACAGCAATGCGCCCAAGCCGTTTCTGAAATTGACGTGTATTTATCGCTGGCGCAACATGCCCGCAACAATGAGTGGGTGGCCCCTGAATTGTGCGAGGCCCCCATTATTGAGATTGAGGCGGGCCGCCATCCGGTGGTTGAACGCAGCATAGAACGCTTCACCCCCAACAGCTGCCAAATGAACCCCAACCGACGCATGTTGCTGATTACCGGCCCCAATATGGGGGGTAAATCCACGTACATGCGGCAAATTGCCCTGATTGTTTTGCTGGCTCGCATGGGCAGTTTCGTACCGGCCCAGTCTGCCCGCATTGGCATGATAGACCGTATTTTCACCCGCATTGGCGCTGCCGATGACCTGGCCGGCGGCCGCTCCACCTTCATGATGGAAATGACCGAAGCCGCTGCGATCCTGGCCGCCAGCACGCCACACAGTCTGGTACTGATGGATGAAATCGGGCGCGGCACCTCGACCTATGACGGCCTGTCATTGGCCTGGTCAATTGCCTGCCGCCTGTTAACCCACAACCAAGCACTGACACTGTTTGCGACCCATTATTTTGAAATTACGCGCCTGCCCGAGCAAAACGAGGCTGCCGTTAACGTTCATCTGGCCGCGGCCGAATCACCCGGTGGCATTGTGTTTTTACATGAGGTCCAGGAAGGCCCCGCCAGTCGCAGCTACGGGATCCAGGTTGCCCAGCGGGCCGGCATTCCCGCTGCGGTTATCCGCCAGGCCAAGCGTGAACTGGAACGCCTTGAAAACCAGGCCAGCAACACGGCACAACTGGATTTATTTGCCGAAACCGCCCCGGCCAATGACCAGGCCAGCGATGACCAGCTTGAGCTACAGACCCTGCGGGAAGCCATTAACGATCTTGACCCTGACAGCATGAGCCCACGGGAGGCTTTGGATGCCCTGTATAAACTGCGTAATCTTTTTGGGCAGAAGGAGTAGGCATTCCCACGCAGGAGCGTGGGAACGAGTCAAGCTTGAACTGCAGGCCCTGCGCGACACCATTAACGACCTTGACCCAGACAGCATGAGCCCGCGAGAGGCGCTGGATGCCTTGTATAAACTGCGTAATCTTTTTGGGCAGAAAGAGTAGGCATTCCCACGCAGGAGCGTGGGAACGAGTCAAGCTTGACCCTGACAGCATGAGCCCGCGGGAGGCTTTGGATGCCCTGTATAAACTGCGTAATCTTTTTGGGCAGAAGGAGTAGGCATTCCCACGCAGGAGCGTGGGAACGAGTCAGCATGTGAACGAGGCCAGGTTTCGTTCTGGCTCCCATGCTCCTGCGTGGGAGCAAATCATCCACTAATACGCATCTTCTGAACAAAAAACCCGTTTTGCTGCCACCAGCATTCAAAACAAGTGAGTTATTTTCAACGATATATAAAAATCCATCACTTGCCGCTCAACATGAACTTTGCTTATCATAAGCAAAGACATTTACTATACTGAAATCGTGGCGGCAAACAAAACAATATAAACTGCATAATGCCTATGCGAATTTGAAAACATTATAAATAAGCATTACAAAGGATGAGACATGCAACCGGCTACCCTTCATGAGCCCCGGCACACGCACGGCCAACTATTAAACCAAATACTGGAAGAACACCAACACAAAGAGGGAAACCTCTTGCCCATCTTGCATGCCGTTCAAGACCATATCGGCTATATCCCTGAAAACTTGATCGCCCCCATCGCTCAGGCGATCAATCGTTCCAGTGCCGAAATCTTTGGCGTGATCAGTTTTTACAAACACTTCAGAACGCAAGCCTGTGGCGATATTCATATTGAGTTTTGCCAGGCCGAAGCCTGTCAGGCGCGGGGTTCAAAAGAAGTTGAGCAAGCAGTAAAAGAAATGCTTCACACCGAATGGCCGAATGCCACCCTGGAACCGGTTTATTGTCTTGGCTTATGCGCCCAAGGCCCTGCCGTCGCCGTCAATCAACAACCGCTAGCTCGCATTACCCTTGAAAAAATCAAGGCAAAAATTCAAGGAGTGGCCACATGCAAAGGGTAAAGGTATATATTCCCATGGACTCTGCAGCCGTTGCCATGGGTGCCAACGAATTAGTCGCCCCCATTCAAAAAATGGCACTGGCACAAGATATCAGCATTGAGATTATCCGCAATGGCAGCCGCGGTCTTTTATGGCTGGAGCCCCTGGTTGAAATTGAAACCCCGCAGGGCCGAATAGGCTATGGCCCAGTCACCCTTGAAGACCTGCCCGGTTTATTCAACACCGGGTGGCTCTCTGGTCACGATCACCCCTTGTCACAAGGCATAACCGATGACATTCCTTACCTTAAAAACCAGGAACGGCTGACCTTTAAGCGCGTAGGCATCATTGACCCCTTGAACATTCAAGACTATGCCAACCATGGTGGCTGGCAAGGCTTATTGAAGGCCCTGACCCTCAACGATGAAGCCATTACCAACATGGTGACGCAGTCTGGTCTGCGGGGGCGTGGTGGTGCCGCCTTCCCGACCGGCATCAAGTGGAATACCGTCCGGCAGGCGCAAGACCAGCAAAAATATATTGTCGCCAATGCCGATGAAGGCGACTCGGGCACGTTCTCGGACAGAATCCTCATGGAAGGGGATCCTTTCAGCTTGATTGAAGGCATGATCATTGCCGGCCTGGCTGTCAATGCCAGCAAAGGCTATATCTATGTGCGCTCAGAATATCCCATCGCCATTGAGACCTTGCAAAAAGCCGTCGATATTGCCACTGGCCACCACTATTTGGGATCCAACATTTTAGGCTCCGGCTTCTCTTTTGAGCTGGAAGTCAGAAAAGGCGCCGGCGCTTACATCTGTGGCGAGGAAACAGCACTGCTTGAAAGCCTGGAAGGCAAACGTGGCGTTATCCGATACAAGCCGCCTTTGCCGGCCATCAAGGGTTTTATGGGCATGCCAACCGTTGTCAACAACGTGGTTTCCCTTGCCACCGTTCCTGTCATTCTCGCCCAAGGCGCTGATTTTTATAAAAACTTTGGCAGCGGCAAGTCTTACGGAACCCTGGCTTTCCAGCTGGCTGGCAATATCAAACGCGGCGGCCTGGTTGAAAAAGCCTTTGGAGTGAGCCTGAAAGAATTGCTCTACGATTATGGTGGTGGAAGCGAAGACGGCCTGGCCCTGAAGGCCGTTCAGGTTGGCGGGCCACTGGGGGCTTATTTATCTGAAAAAGAATGGGACATTCCCCTGGACTATGAAGCCTATTCACAAATTGGCGCCATGGTCGGTCACGGTGGCATTGTGGCTTTCAGCGAAAATACGGATATGGCGGAAATGGCCGAATATGCCATGGCATTCTGTGCGCATGAATCCTGTGGAAAATGCACGCCCTGCCGGATTGGATCAAAACGGGGCGTGGAAACCATTATCAAAATCCGCCAGGGCATTCAAACGGAAGAAAACCTGGCACTCTTGGAAGAATTGTGTGACACCATGATTGCCGGCTCTTTATGTGCCCTGGGTGGCATGGCTCCATACCCGGTCATGTCGGCCGTCAACAAATACCCACAAGACTTCCAAAAATAAAAAATTACAACTTTAAAATATAAAAAACACAAGTATCCAGGAGACAAAAATGTTAGAAACGGTTCTCAGGCGCGACCAGGATTTTGGTACCCCGGCCATTACCCGGGCGCTCAAGCAAGTCAGTCTTCAAATAGACGGACAAACCATTCAGGTGCCGGAAGGCACCTCCATCATGCGCGCTGCCTCAATGCTGGGACTGAATATTCCAAAATTATGCGCTACCGACTCCCTGGAGCCCTTCGGCTCTTGCCGCCTGTGTCTTGTCCAGATAGAGGGACGCCGGGGATACCCTGCGTCATGCACTACCCTGGCTGAAGAAGGTATGGTGGTGACAACGGAAAACAAACGCCTTGCCGACCTGCGCCGCCATGTCATGGAGCTTTATATTTCAGAACACCCGCTGGATTGCCTGACCTGTTCGGCAAACGGCAATTGCGAGCTGCAGGAAACTGCCGGCCAGGTGGGACTCAGGCAGGTCCGTTTCGACGGTTACGATAAAACACAGGCCAATAAAAGCGCCGATACCTCAAACCCCTACTTTACCTTCAATCCCGATTTATGCATTGTCTGCAATCGCTGCGTCAGATCCTGTGAAGAAACACAGGGCACGTTCGCCTTAACGGTGGATGGCAGAGGCTTTGAATCGCAAATCAGCACGGGATTAAACACCAACTTCAAAGACAGCGACTGCGTCTCTTGCGGTGCCTGTGTCACGGCCTGCCCAACGGGTGCACTCATGGATAATAGTGTGATACAAATGGGTCAGCCCAATCATGCGGTCATCACCACCTGTGCTTATTGTGGGGTTGGCTGCGGCCTTAAGGCAGAGCTTAAAGGTGAGGAACTGGTTAGAATGACACCCTGGAAAAACGGTAAAGCCAACGAAGGCCATGCCTGTGTCAAGGGCCGCTTTGCCTGGGGATATGCCACACACCCGGACCGCATTACCACGCCAATGATCCGTGCGTCAATCAACGAACCCTGGCGCAAGGTATCCTGGGAAGAGGCCATCAATTATGCGGCCGGCGAAATAAAACGCATCCAGGCCAAATACGGAAAAATTTCGGTGGGCGCCATTTCTTCATCCCGTTGCTCAAACGAAGAAGTCTATCTGGTGCAGAAAACCGTGCGGGCGGCATTGGGCAATAACAATATAGACACCTGTGCCCGGGTTTGCCATTCACCCACCGGATTCGGTTTAAAACAAACGCTGGGTGAGTCTGCAGGTACGCAAACATTTGAATCCGTCGCAGACAGCGATGTGATACTGGTCATGGGCGCCAACCCCACCGATGCTCATCCGGTGTTCGGATCGCGTTTGAAGAAACGTTTACGCCAGGGTGCTAAACTGATTGTCATCGACCCAAGAACCATCTCCCTGGTGTCCACGGCGCATGCCAGGGCCGATTTTCACCTGCCCCTGAAACCCGGCACCAATGTGGCCATGCTTAATGCCTTTGCGCATACCATCATTTCAGAAGGCCTTCAAGACAAGGCGTTTATCACCGGACGTTGCGATTCGGACACCTTCAAAGAGTGGCTTGAGTTTATCCTGCTTGATGAAAACTCACCCGAATCAGCCGCCACCATAACCGGGGTTCCTGCCCAAACCATCCGTGCAGCGGCACGCCTGTTTGCCACGGGTGGCAAAGCCGCGATTTATTATGGCCTGGGTGTCACCGAACACAGCCAGGGCTCAACCGCTGTCATGGCCATTGCCAACCTGGCCATGATCACCGGCAATATTGGCCTGAGTGGCGTTGGCGTCAATCCGTTACGGGGCCAGAATAACGTCCAGGGATCTTGTGACATGGGCTCATTTCCCCATGAGTTTCCCGGTTACCGCCACGTATCCGATGCGGCAACCCGCAAGCAGCTGGAACAGGCCTGGCAAGTCAAGCTTGACGAAAATCCGGGCCTGCGCATTCCCAATATGTTCAATGCAGCCATTAGTGGCACATTCAAGGGACTGTATTGCCAGGGAGAAGACATTTTGCAGTCCGACCCCAATACACAGCATGTCGAAGCTGCTTTAACCAACCTGGAATGCCTGATTGTCCAGGATCTGTTCCTGAATGAAACGGCCAAATATGCCCATGTGTTTTTACCCGGTGCATCTTTTCTGGAAAAAGACGGGACATTTACCAATGCCGAGCGCCGTATTTCGCGCATTAGAAAAGTCATGCGTCCCAAATCGGGAATGGCAGACTGGGAAATCACCCAGGCCCTGTCCAACGCCCTGGGCTACCCCATGCAATACGAAAATCCAAGCGAAATCATGGATGAGATTGCGCGTCTGACTCCCACCTTCGCCTCGGTCAACTATGCCCATATCGATAAAATGGGAGGTAGCGTTCAATGGCCCTGCAACCCCCAGAACCCCGAAGGAACACCGATCATGCATATCGACAGCTTCCCTCATGGAAAAGGAACCTTTGTACCCACCCAATATATCCCCACCAGCGAGCGCACCAATAAACGCTTTCCGCTTATTCTTACCACGGGCCGTATTCTTACCCAATACAATGTGGGGGCACAAACGCGTCGAACCGGCAATACCGCCTGGCATGAAGAAGACCTGCTGGAAATCCATCCTCATGACGCCTCAGACAGGGGGATTGAAAATGGCGACATTGTGCAAATTGCCAGCAGGGTCGGACAAATTGCCATGAAAGCCAAAGTGTCCACACGCGTACAGCCGGGTGTGGTTTATACCACTTTCCATCACCCGGTCTCCGGCTCGAATGTCATTACCACCGACAATGCCGATTGGGCCACAAGCTGCCCCGAATACAAGGTAACGGCAGTTCAAATCAGCAAGGTGGAAAACCATGCTTCAGAATGGCAAGATCACTGGGCCAGCACCGATAAGAAACAGCATGATTTTTTGAAATCGGCAGAATCGGGCACACATGAACACACATGAACAGGCCAGTTGGTTATCCAGGCACAAATAGCCATTAAACCCGGAGTCCCCTAAAATCCGTAATCAGGACCCGTTAAGGGACTTGATTGCGGTTTTTGCATGCCTGCTTTGTTTTTATCAATACGGCAGGAATCTTTTTTGCCCTTTGAAGCAGAGCATCAAAGGCTTTTAGTTGGCAATTTATTATTATATAAGTCACTAGCGCAAAAAAAAGACGAAAAAAAAACCGCACCAAGCGGTTTAATTTTTTTGGGGTGACCGATGGGGCTCGAACCCACGACAACCGGAATCACAATCCGGGACTCTACCAACTGAGCTACGGTCACCACTGAATAAAGATAGAACTATAGCAAGACCTTTCAGATTTTGCAAGCACGCTTTACAATAAAGTACATTACTGTTGTTTATTTGTTGGATTTTTATCTATGACCGCTTTGTGGGCTTTTCTGCTTGAATACCAAACACACCTGTTATTTGGAGTAGGTTTACTTGTTGGCTTACTGGCCACCATTCATGCAGCAATGACCAAACGCGATGTAAGGGCAGCCATTGCCTGGGTGGGTGTGGTGATTCTATCGCCATTTTTTGGGGCTTTCTTATATTTCCTGGTAGGTATCAACCGCATCAACCGCAGCAGACGCCTGCAACACAATGAATATTTGCTTCAAGAACAAGTCAACGGCAAACACCAGGTAACCACCAATATTGCCGAGATATCCGGGTCCCAGTTCGAGTCCCTGAAAAAAGCCGGCAACCAGCTAAGCCGCTTTCCCATCTGGAGCAATAACGACATTACCCCGCTGCCGGGAGGAGACGAGGCGTATCCAGCCATGATCGCCGCTATTGACAGCGCCACCAAAACCATCGCCATGCAAAGCTATATTTTTGACAATGACGTAGTTGGCAAACGCATTGTACAGGCCCTGGTGCGAGCCCACCAAAGAGGCGTCACCGTCAAGGTCTTGATTGATGCCATTGGCGCCAAATACTCCAGGCCATCCATTATTAGTCTGTTCAAAAACACCGGCATTGATGTCGCCCTGTTTGAGGCACATTTCTTTACCTTCAAAATGCCCTATTCCAACTTGCGCTGTCACCGCAAGATCCTGGTCATAGACGGCCAGCTTGCCTTTAGCGGCGGCATGAACATCAGAGAAAGCTTCACCTCTGAAATATGCCGTGGCGAGCCCATGAAAGACGTTCATTTTCAAATACGGGGTCCGCTGGTCTTTCAGCTGTTACTGGTGTTTTTTCATGACTGGTCATTTACCACCCAGGAAAAACTCAAACCCGACCTCTGGATACTTACCCCTGAAACCCTGCCCGAATCGAACATTGCCGCCCGCTGCATCACTTCAGGACCCGATAACGACATTACCAGCACCCATCGACTCATCCAGGCGGCCTGTGCAGTGGCACAAAAACATATTCGCATCCAGTCCCCTTACTTCCTTCCTGACCAGGTCTTGCTGGGCGCCCTGAATACAGCCGCACGCAGAGGCATTCGGGTTGATATATTAATTCCGGGTAACAACAACCTGTACCTGGTTAACTGCGCCATGATGGCCCAGCTCAACCAGGTACTGGACGCGGGTTGCCATGTCTGGCGCAGCAACGGCCCTTTTGACCATTCCAAGCTATTCACGGTAGATGATGGCTGGGCCCTGGTGGGCTCCTCAAACTGGGATGCCCGCAGCCTGCGCCTGAATTTTGAAGTGGATATCGAAGTGTATGACCGGCCCTTCAGCACCCGCATTGGCCAACACATAGACAGGGAGATTGAAAAGGCTATCCCTATAACCCGGGAAACGTTAAAATCAATGAGCTTTATCAAACAGCTCAGAAACAAAATCATCTGGCTGGCCTCCCCCTACCTTTAAATTGAAAATAAAATATCAATAAAAATGAGCACAATCGCTGACAACAAAAAAGCCTGGCTGGTACTTGTACTGACAATTACCATCCAGTCCCTGGGTTCTATGGTTTTGCTGATTCCGCCAGTTTTAATTCCGGTCCTCAGCACCGATCTCGATATTTCCACCAGTAACCTGGGCCTGTATATTGCCTGCGCTTACCTGACCGCCATGACCATGAGCGTTTGTACCGGCATGCTGCTCACCATAACCGGCCCCATCCGCTTAAGCATACTGTGCATTGCCTCTTGTGCCATCGGGATGCTGCTTTTCCTGCTGCTCCCCTCCTTACCCACCCTGCTGCTGATGGGCGCTTTTATTGGTGCCGGCTATGGACCCATTACACCATGCAGCTCGCAAATCCTAATTAAAAACACCCCCAAACACCGGCTTAACCTGATTTTTTCCATCAAGCAAACCGGTGTTCCTTTAGGGGGTGTCCTGGCGGCCTTATTGATACCGGCCCTGCTGGAAGTGATGAGCTGGCATTCAGCCATGCTGGTTATTTTGCTGGCACTCATCGTGTTTGTGTGCATTGCCCTGTTTACCCCCAAAGACTGGGAGCCTGAAAATACGGTGATGACCACTTCCTTCAAGACCGAATTCATCAATGCCCTGAAAACCGTTTTTCGTACTCCCGCTTTACGCACGCTGGCCCTGTCTTCATTTTGCTTTTCCATCTGTCAGCTCACCTTAATGACTTATGCCATTACTTTCCTGAATAAAGAGCTGGGTTTTGCGCTGGTCATTGCCGGCATGCTGCTGTCCTTTTCACAGGTATCCAGCGTCATTGGCCGGATTTTCTGGGGCTGGCTGGCCGACCGTTTCTTTTCTCCGTGGAGCATGCTGGTCTTCCTTGCCCTGGGCATGATTACCGCTTCATTGGCAGTCTACTCCATTACCCCCGATACCAGCACCTTGTTCATTGCCCTGTTTTTTATTTTATACGGTGCCATGGGTATTGGCTGGAATGGCGTTTACCTGACCGAAGTGGCCCGCAAATCACCCGAAGGCAAATCGGGCTCCATCACGGGCGTTACACTTTCCATGACATACCTGGGTGTAGTAGTTGGCCCACCACTAATTGGCCTGATCTCTGAATACATGGGCAGTTACGCCTATGGCTTTTTATTCCTGCTGATACCGCTTGGCATTGCGCTGTTATTGTTATTGGGTACGCGCAAGGCGTTTTAGGGAAAAACGCGCCAAACCCGCCCTATTTTTTAATCGACAACATTTATCCCAAGCGCAAAAAAACCGATTCATACTTGAAAAACGCATGAACCGGTTTTTGTTACGGGCTTGCATATTAACAGCAAGCCCTTGGGCATTCCTGGCAAGCCGGATTAAACCACACCCGGCCTTACCAAAGGTTTACCACAAGTAGGTAACGCTGGCACCGCCACCGGCACCGCCACGGCCTGAACCGCTAACCGCACCTTTAAGCAGCCACTTTCCGTTCTCGGAGACGGTAGAAAGACCCACCGCATAGCCGGCCTCACCACGCCATGTACCACCACCGACTGAGAACGCGCTTTGACCGGGCTGATAAGCCTGACCAAGCGTTGCGACCGCAGTCGCTGCTGCCGCACCGGCATCGGCACGTTTTTCGGCACGACGGATATCACCCTTCAAGGAATTGGTGGCGCCAGCAATCATCTCCTGGGCCTGCTGGACGTTAACGGCATCGGTCGGGCCTTTACCAGCCGCCACCCCACTAATTACACGAGCCTCACCGTTGCTGTTGGCAAAGTTGACTTCCGTGCCATCGGTATTGCCACCCACGGAAATAACCCGGGTTGTTGAGTCTTGTCGCACCAAACCAATTGCCGTATTGGTATTGATTTGATCCTGCAAGCTGGCCACTGACGTATTCAGACTTGTCAAGGCACCGCCGACATTATCAAAGGTTACCGCTTTTTTGCTACCATCCTGCTGAATTTCCTGCAGAGCATAAAGCGGATTAACAAAGGTGCCATCATCATTGGCTTTTGCTCCACCACCCAACGCACTGGCTGTAAATTGACTGCTGGCTTTCACCTGCTGATTGGTCGCATGCAATTGCTTGCCTGTTACGGCATCTGAACTGGTGGCGGAAAGCTCACCATCAGCAATACCCGTCAGTTTTCTGACTCCGGCAGTACCGGTAAAGTCAACAGACGAACCCGCAACTTCGCTACCTACGGTAATCTTGTCTGCCGCTGAATCAAACTTGACAATACCCGCGGCGCCATTTTTAATATCGGTAATGTCGCCTTCAATCGTAGTAACACGACCGTCCAGATTGGTGATATCACCTTTAATGTTAGTGATATCACCCTCAATCGTGGTAATACGGTTTGTATTGGAAGTAACACGACCGTCCAGGTTAGTCAGCGCACCACCCACATTATCAAATGAGGCACCACCGATGTCATAGATGGGTCCTGTAACGACGCCATTCGTATCAATCGATGCCCCCCCCCCCAAAGCTGTCAGCGCAGCGGCAACCGCAACATTAGTGGTATTCAATTGATCGCCCGTTACGGCCTCGGTACTGCCTGCCGCCACGTTACCATTGGCAATACCTGTGAGTTTGCGTACGCCAGCAGTACCGGCAAAATTGACCTCTGCTCCATCAGTGTCACCACCTACCGTAATAACGCGTGTGGTGCCGTTCTGCTTAACAATACCTAGCGTACCATTTGTAATATTGGTGATATCAGTCTGTATATTGGATATATCGCCTTTAATCGTCGTGATTTCTGTTGTATTGGAAGCAACACGACCATCAAGATTGGTCAGCGCATCTTCCACACCGGTAACGGTAACTTTGGTTCCACTATCGGTACCATCATCAAGCTCGTACTCTGGTGCGCTCACAGCACCGGTTGTCGGGTCTACCGTTGAACCACCGCCCAATGCATCGGCCACAGATTTGCTGCTGGTAAACAGCTGGTCACCGGTTATGGCATCGGTGCTGCCTGCCGCTACGCTGCCATTGGCAACACCGGTCAGTTTGCGTACGCCATCCGTACCGGTAAAGTCAACAATCGTACCACCTGTCGCCACACCCACCGTAATCGGTGCTGTGCCATTCGCCTGTTGAACCAAACCGGAAGTACCATTCATCAGGTTGGTGATATTAGTGGTATTGCTATCAACACGAGTGTCCAGATTCAGTAACGCATCACCCACACTAGTCTGGGTACCTGCAATGAAATCATAGCCGACGTTGGTCAGGTTACCATCAGCATCAACCACCGCATTGCCACCCAATGCAGCAGCCAGGTCAGAAGTGGAACGATACAGCTGGGCCCCATTAATGGCTTCGGTACTGCTTGCACTTACCTCACCATCCTTAAGATTGCTAATGGTTGTGCCACCCGCACCCGCCAGATTAATGGCAGTTTTAGTTGCATCAGTATAGGTTACGGCATTGGCCGTCAAATCACCCAAATCGTTGGTAATATCGGTAATATCGCCTTCTATATTGGTAATACGGCCTGTATTGGACGTTACACGACCATCCAGGTTGCCCAGGGCACCGCCTACGTTATCGAAGCTTGTTGTCACGCCCGTGTTGGTGCCATCATCCAGCACATATGAAGGGGCGGTCACAGTACCGCTGACAGGATCCACCTGTGCACCACCCCCTAGGGCGGCCAGGGTTGAATCAAGATTTGCATTGGTCGCAGCCAGCTCAGTATTGGTGTTAAACAACTGGTTACCGGTTACGGCATCGGTACTGGTTGCAGACAGCTCACCATCTTTCAATCCAGTCAACGTACGCACGCCATCTGTACCGGTAAAGTCAACAACCGTACCGTCAGTTTCACTGCCTACCGTAATGTTGCGTGTGGTGGCATCCTGCTTAACAATACCGGTCTCACCATTAATGATGGAGGTAATATCACCCTCAATATTGGTAATGCTTGTTTCGTTGCCAGCGACACGACCGGCCAGATTACCCAGCGCACCACCCACATTATCAAATGCCGGCAATGTTGCATCAACGGCATAACTCGGCGCTGAGATGGTGCCATCGGCATTGACCGCTGCACCACCACCTAAAGCAGTTGCAATAGACTGGTTACCCGCATAAAGCTGAGCCCCATTAATGGCGTCGCTGCTGGTTGCATTCACGGCACCGGCTTGCACATTGGTAATGGTTGTCCCGGTTGCACCACCCAAGGTAACCATGGACTTGTCAGCGCCATCATACTGGACCGCATTATCACTTAATGTGGCAATACTCTGATTGGTTGCATTCAATTGCTT
The DNA here is from genome assembly GCF_019132845.1 of Advenella alkanexedens. Taxonomy (GTDB): domain Bacteria; phylum Pseudomonadota; class Gammaproteobacteria; order Burkholderiales; family Burkholderiaceae_B; genus Advenella; species Advenella alkanexedens. Next base: position 246,478 of record NZ_JAHSPR010000004.1, read on the forward strand.
GCCGGTGACCGCATCGGTACTGGTTGCAGACAGCTCACCGTCAGCAATTCCAGTCAATTTACGAGTTTGTGCTGCTATGTTAGTAAAATCTACCACGGTACCCGCGCTATCCTTACCTACCGTAATGGGCGCCAGATTATCAGCCTGCTGAACCAAACCCAGACCTGTTGAGATGGCTAATTGATGTAATTGACCACCGTTAATGGCATCGGTGCTGCCAGCAGCAACAGTACCATCAGCCACGTTAGTGATTTTACGCTCATTTCCAACAGAACCTACAGAAACGGTATTGGCGACTGTGGCAACGGAACCATTGCCCAGCGCTACCGAGTTCGTCGCATTGGCTTGGGCTCCGGCACCAAGGGCTGTTGAGCCTGCTGCTGTGGCTTGTGCGCCAGTACCAACTGCAATTGTATTGACACTCAAAGCCTTGGCATTATTACCAAAAGCAATTGAAGTAATGTCCGTTGCTTCAGCTTCCATACCATTTGCACCCAAACCGGTAATTTTATTGCCGCCAATAGCAATACCACCTTCAGTATTTAAGGTGTATGAATCTGCTGTAGTTTCACAAGGTGCGTTATCAGATAAAACCGTGCCACTAGTGTCAAGCACATTAAGTTTAACAGGATCGCCGTCTACAACCTGCGCAAGCAAACCATCCACTCCCAGCAGCGAAACCACGGGACCAACTACCGGCAAACCAGTCAAAATTGGATACAAAATGTCTCCAACGACCACATCTGAGACAACACTTGAGGGCAAACTAACGCCAGTACAAGCACTCACCAACTGCGCCTGCGCAGACCCCATCGCTCCAAACCCCAAAGCGGCAGACAACGCTGTTGCAGCCAGTACTTTATTTCCTTTTTTGCCCTTGTTTTTTGTGTTTTCAGAAACCGCTACATAGGTTCCTGTTTGTTCATTAAAAATGCTTTTGTAAATCCTGTTCATCCTCAAATCCTTTTTAATACCAGACAGATACGAGTCTTCGCTGCCTTAGCTGACCATTCCCATCAATCATATAAAAAAAATGAAGGACTTACATTAAATTACTTTTATGGCTATTCCTGATGTTTTGTAAAATAAAAAAAAACTCATTGCAAATCAATTAGTTACGAATTTTTCTAATTTTAATGATAATCATTGACTTTTCATTTCCTTACAATAATGATTGATTACTGTCTTATATAAACAACTCCTTGAATCTTAAATGTTTCTTTTGGTGAATTATCAAAATAAAAAGCCTGAATTTCAATATTGAAATTCAGGCTTTGACCATTTCCAAAAAGCCCCGCTTTCCCGGCAGGACTTTTAAAGATCATTGATTGGGCTAGAAATTAGTCAACCAGTTTAACGTCACCTTTCATAATGGCAGAATGGCCAGGGAAAGAGCAGAAAAAGGTGTAATCGGTATCAGCCACCAGATCTTTCACAGGGAAAGTAACGCTTGTGGATTCACCGCCACCAATCAGTTTGGTGTGGGCTACAATACGCTCATCGCCTTCTTTGACATAATCTTTGGCCGCACCCGCTGCAATGCCGTCGGTAGCAACCGCTTGCATGTCTTCAGTTTTGGTAATAACAACGTTATGACCCATGGCAGCCGCAGGCAATTTACCTACGTGCTTCATGTTAATGGTAAATTCTTCGCATGTTTTACTAATGGAAATTTCTTTCGTGTTGAATTGCATGGCATCGTTCGATTCGATGTCTACAACACACTCGGCTGCCAATACAGGGGTTGCAGCAACAGACAGAACAGCAGCAAGCGCCAATTTTTTGAAAGACATATATTTCTCCTGTGAATAAAACTTTTATACTTTCGTATCATACGATAAGTAATAAGCTAATGTTCAATATTAAACACTATTTTTGATTAATAGTTGAGTAAAATAGTAATAATTTTTGATAAAAATCAAGGGAATACCCTAGGATTTTTTAGCATGAGTGTAGATTGGTACTATACTGGCCGGTTGCGAATTATTTATTAACAACTCAAACAAATTGCATTAGTTAGATCAATCTTAGTTAGATCAATCTTAGCTCGATCCATCAAAAATAGATTCCGCCTAAAACAAAAAACCCTCACTCTTAAGAGTAAGGGTTTGCATTTTTGCTGATTCAGTTTTAAACCGAATGGTGCTCATGGCGAGACTCGAACTCGCACAGCTTTCGCCACTACCCCCTCAAGATAGCGTGTCTACCAATTCCACCACATGAGCATAAAACGTGTTCTGGAAAGCATTAAATTATAACGCATTTTCCAGAAAATTGTTATTGTTGCGTACTTTCTGCTGTTTTTTCAGACTCCGGCACCAATTCTGTTGGTGTTTCTACAACAGTTTCAGCAGGGGCAGCTTCAGAGACGGGAGCAGCAGGAACCGCTTCCGGTGCCGCAGGGACTGCGGGGGCAACCGGAACTGCAATATCAGCAGCAGGAGCCACTGGCAAGGCAGGATTCTGTGGTTGAAAACCTTCCATTAAACCACTGCTTGTTTGACTTGTCGCTGAATCGGGCGATGAATTGCCCAAATAAGCAAGACCTGCGGTGGCCGCAAAAAACAGCACAGCCACCCATTTGGTTAAGCGCGAAAAAAAGTTTGCCGCACCGGTGGCCCCAAACAAACTGCCTGCGGAACCACTTCCAAAGGAAGAGCCCATATCGGCGCCTTTGCCCTGCTGCAGCAACACGAGCACAATGACGCTTAACGCAGCAATCACCTGTACTACGGTTAGCAATGGATATAAATATGAAGGCATAAAAGTAAAACTCCAAAAATATTAAGCAGTAGCAATATTCAAAAATTCTTCGGCAACCAAGGCGGCACCACCCACCAATGCACCATCAATGTCGCTCATGGCAAACAGACTGGCCGCATTGGCAGCCTTGACACTGCCACCATACAGAACCTGGACATTTCCGGCACCCACCGTGTTTAACTGGGCACGGATATAAGCATGCACTTCCTGAGCCTGCTCAGGTGAAGCGGTAAGACCGGTACCAATTGCCCAGACCGGCTCATAGGCAATAACCATTTTATTGACCGCCTGCTCACCCAGAGCAAGCACCGGAGCCAGCTGCGCCTGAATGACCGCCAGGGTTTTTTCCTGTTCACGATCCTGCAGGGTTTCACCCACACAAACCACAGGTGTAATATTGTGAGCCAAGGCAGCCTGCGCTTTCAAGGCCACCTGTTCGCTGGTTTCCCCATGCAGGGCACGACGCTCGGAATGACCCACCAGTACCCAGGTACAATTGAAGTCATTCAGCATGGTCGCAGACACTTCACCGGTAAATGCACCGGACTCCTGCAGGCTGACATCTTGTGCACCCCAGGATACCGGGCTATCGGCCAATGCCTGCGATACCTGCCCCAGATAGGGAAAAGAAGGACAAACAGCAATTGTACAGTTAACAGGCGCTGTGGCATTTTCCACACCTTCACGAATGCCTTTCAAAAGCACTTCATTGGCAGCCAGGCTGCCATTCATTTTCCAGTTCCCAATAACCAGTCGCTGACGCGTTTTTGCTGTTGTCATAGTTAAGTCCGGCTTGTGTAAATATATACGGGTTAAATTTAATTAACCCAGTATTCTAACCCGTATATGGCCGATTTGTCTTTAATTTTCAAAAGTCAAAATAATTTTACCAATCTGCTCCCCCGCATCCATCATCGTGTGCGCCTCTACGACTTTTTCGAAGGGAAAGGTGGCATGAATAACGGGCTTGATTTTGCCTGCTTCAAGCAATGGCCATACATGTTTTTGCAAAGACCGGGCAATTTCTGTTTTAAACGCAGGCGAACGTGGTCGCAGGGTTGAACCGGTAATGGTAAGGCGACGACGCATTAACTGATTGGTATCAATCGTTGCCTTGCTGCCCCCCAATTGGGCAATAATCACAATGCGGCCGTCATCGGCCAGACTATTGATATTGCGATTGACATATTCACCAGACACCATATCCAGAATGACGTTAACACCCTTGCCGTTGGTAAGGGCTTTGATTTCCTCAACAAAATCCTGGGTTTTATAGTTAATACCCTTGTTGGCACCCAATGCCTCAACCGCCTTGACACGTTCATCGCTACCCACGGTCGCATAAACGGTATTGCCAAAAGCTCGCGCCAATTGAATCGCGGTTGTACCGATACCGCTGGCACCACCATGCACCAGCAAGGCTTCATCTTTAGCCAGGGCACCGCGATCAAACACGTTGGTCCAGACCGTAAAGTACGTTTCGGGCAAACCGGCCGCTTCTATATCGCTTAAACCCTTGGGAATAGGCAGACAGTTGCCAGCAGGGGCCGCACAGTATTCGGCATAACCACCACCAGGCGTAAGGGCACACACCCTGTCACCAATTTTAAGATCAGTTCCGGAAACATCGCCTTCCACAATAACACCCGCCACTTCCAGGCCGGGCAAATCAGAAGCATCCGCCGGTGGAGGATAAGAACCTTTGCGCTGGAACACATCCGGGCGATTAATGCCTGCGGCACTTACTTTAATCAAAACCTCACCGGCTTTTAGCACCGGTTTCTCACGTTCCACCACAGTCAGTACTTCGGGCCCACCCGGCTGTGAGATTTCAATTGCTTTCATTGTCTTCTTCCTTTTTATATAAGATCAGGGTAATCAAGCGCTCTATTCTAGCAGGCTCAGGCAGACACAAGGTGTTTGGACAAGACTTTAGGCACACACCAAATCCCCAAAAAATGCACAGACCATAAAAAACACGATGAACATTAAAAAGGGAGCTGTGATCAGCCCCCTCCTTGATGATGCCTTATGAATTGACCAGCATTTAGACTGAAACGCTTTCCAGTCGTGGCGCAATCATATTTTCAGGACGCAAAATATCGGCCAGTACCTTTTCATCAAGCAGGTTTTCCTCTTTCACCAACTCAAGCACACCACGTCCTGTTTCCAGCGCTTTTTTAGCAATGCGCGTTGAGTTTGCATAGCCAATAAACGGATTCAGGGCAGTTACCAGGCCAATTGAATTTTCGGCCAAAGCACTGCAATGTGCCTCATTGGCAGTAATACCATCAATACACAATTCCCGCAGCATATCCATCGCGCGCGACAACAGGCCAATGGAGTCAAACATCTTGTAAGCAATCAGGGGCTCCATCACGTTCAACTGAAGTTGTCCGGCTTCGGAGGCCATGGTGACGGCAACATCATTACCGATAATTTCGAAAGCAATCTGATTGACCGCTTCTGGAATGACCGGATTCACCTTGCCGGGCATGATGGAACTGCCTGGTTGACGGGCGGGCAGATTGATTTCATTAATACCAGTGCGAGGACCACTGGAAAGCAAACGCAAGTCATTACAGATTTTGGACAGTTTGACTGCAGTGCGCTTAAGCATGCCAGACAGCAGCACAAAGTCACCCATATCGTAAGTGGCTGCCACCAGATCAAAAGACGACTTCATGGGCTGACCGCTGATTTCAGCCAATTGCTTAACCACCAACTGCTGGTAACGGGGATCGGTATTAATGCCTGTACCAATGGCGGTACCACCCAAATTAACCGCTGTTAACAAATTGGCCGCCACTGAGCGCAACAAGGGCAGATCATCCGCCAAAGTGGAAGCGAAAGCCTTGAATTCCTGTCCCAGTGTCATGGGAACCGCATCCTGAAGCTGGGTCCTGCCCATTTTAAGGATATGCTCGAATTCATTGGCCTTGGCAACAAATGAGGCTGCGAGCTTATCGAGACTGACCAACAAAGACTCATGACTGAACAACAAACCGAGACGAATGGCGGTTGGGTAAGTGTCATTGGTGGATTGAGACATGTTCACGTCATTATTGGGATCCAGATACTGGTACTCACCCTTGGCATGATTCATTGACTCAAGACCGATATTGGCAATCACTTCATTGGCATTCATATTGGTGGAAGTACCTGCTCCACCCTGGATCATATCCACCACAAACTGGTCATGAAACTCGCCCGCGACAATTCGTTGACAGGCTTTTTTGATAGCCTCGCATTTTTCCCCGGAAAGATAACCCAGTTCGCAATTGGCTTGCGCGGTTGCCTGTTTAACCATGGCAAAGGCATTGATGAAATCAGGGTAGTGAGACAATGGAATACCGGAAAGCTTGAAGTTTTCAATTGCTCTTAATGTTTGGACACCATAATAAACATCATCAGGAACCTCTTTCGTTCCCAATAAATCTTTCTCTATACGGTACGACTTATTAGTTGACATATTAAATAGAAATACACAAAAAACGACTTACGTCGCGTTAATAAAAAAAAAGAAGATGGTCCATACTAACAAATTTGATACTGCACGGACACCCAAACACAAAAAATGCTCCCCCTCCTGACGGGCAATCTTTGTATTGACCTGCTTACATCTACATTGCATCTCTGCTTGCAAAAAGCAATAAAAAACCCCGGACCATTGCTGAATCCGGGGTTTTGCATACTGGCGGAAGCTGTGAGATTCGAACTCACGGAGGGCGCAAACCCTCGCCGGTTTTCAAGACCGGTGCATTCAACCGCTCTGCCAAGCTTCCTTTTTTCTCTCTGGTGCACTCGGCCGGAATCGAACCGGCACGGGCGCAATGCCCGAGAGATTTTAAGTCTCTTGTGTCTACCTATTTCACCACGAGTGCGACACACTTAAGAAAGAAGAAATATAGCATAGTAATTTAAATTATGTCCAGAAACACCTATTAAAAATTCATTTTTCCACAAAAATCATGTCTTTTTTACAACAATATTAAAAATCACTATAAAACCTGGTAACAACCCTTGGCATACAAACAATAAAGCTTTCCTTATTTCAATTGATTCCAAACAAACCTTTTTTTAATCATTACTTTCATTTAAGTGATTTTAAGAAACAAATTCGAAATAAGCATTCACCGATAATGTGCATAGAATGCTGTACGGTAGAATTTCAGCTCACTAATGCTTGTTTGAGGCTCAACATGAAAAAGATTCTTGCTGTATTGGCCCTGACCACCAGCCTTGCCGGCTGCGTTATTGATGATGGTTATGGCTATTATGATGATTATTACTATGGTCCCGGGTACGGCAGCGGGTATGGTTATACCAACTCGTATACCACCATCAACAACTATCGCTATTACGACACCGATCGTCGTATCTGGGTAACGCGCAGCCCCGCTGATCAGAAAAAATATTGGGATAACAACAAAAAACCCGTCAATCAGAATCATTGGAACCGCAAACCCGATAACGACCGTCACAACGCAAAACCCAAGGCTCCGCCACCACCTGTCTGGACCCAAAAAAACATCCAGGACAAGCGTCGTGCCGAGCAAAACCGAAACCCCACTCAACGTTCCATATTCAAGAAGACTGAACAGCCACGCCCCAACTTACCTACCCCCAAAGAAAGGAATATTGACAAGCGCCGCATTGAGCAGCAACAAAACTCGCCTCAACGCCCCGCTTTCAACAAGCCTGAACAGGCTCGTCCAAGAATTGAACGAACCCGTCCAAATCAATCCTCATCAAGAGAAAGAAGCATCGACAATCGCCCAGATATACACAACCGAAACAACCCCAGTCGCCAACCATAAAATCCAGTTACCACACTGACAGGAGTAACCATGAAAAAACTATTACTACCCCTTTTGACCGCTGCCACCTTAAGCATGGGAACGGCCGCCAATGCGCAAGTTAATGTTGATATTGGAATAGGATTACCGGGTGTTGTGGTAGAGCGGCCACATCGTCATTACGCACCACCACCGGTCATTTATGTGGAACGTCACCGCCATATCCGGCCAAAGCCCGTTTATTTTTACGATAAACACCCAAGACACAGCCATAAATACTACAAAAAACACATTAAAAAACACGGACATCCGCACCACAGGCATTAATCGTCACAAGATCTAATGCAAGGAAAGCCCCCTAAAAATCGTTTTTGTTGTTTTTTTGTTGTTTTTTTGGATTTTTGACAACATCTTTATTTCACCACTTGCAAATAAAGATGTTTTTATGCAATAATTATTTCTTCACTGATTAACACGGTGAAGAAACAAGTCGGGGCATAGCGCAGCCTGGTAGCGCATCTGGTTTGGGACCAGAGGGTCGTAGGTTCGAATCCTACTGTCCCGACCATCCATTCCCAAGAATATAAAACAAGTTAGCCGCTTAACAGTTATTAAACTGAAGCGGCTTTTTTGCGTCCAGTCCTTCAGTCCATTTACTCTGTTGCCTGACACCCACACGCATTCTGATATATATCAAATTGTTTTTAGAATAAAAATCCCCAATCCTTTTTCTTCCCTTAAACATATATACATTTATTTACCAAAGAAATAAACTTAAATACGTTAAGCGATTGCGCAATCTGCATGTGCTTTTGCCTGTATAAAAATAAAAATCCAAAAACACACGATTTATTTTTATTTTCTACTTCAAGGATAGTAACAATGTTGCATTTAAAGAAAACCGTGCTGGCCGCTGGGCTTGCAATTGGTTTTCTGGGTTTTAATACCCAGGCAGAAGAAAGCAAATACCCTGAACGACCCGTCAATATGGTCATCCCTTTTACAGCGGGCGGCCCTACCGATAATGTCGCGCGCTCTTTGGCTGAAGCCATGCGTACCCAGCTTGGGGAAACGGTTGTTGTTGAAAACAAGGCTGGCGCAGGTGGCACCATCGGCACAACTCATGTCGCCCACCAAAAGCCAAACGGTTACAATATTTTGCTCATGCATATCGGGTTTTCAACCGCCCCATCCCTATATAAAAACCTGGGTTACGATCCCGTCAAAAGCTTTGAGCCCATTGGCATGATTGTCGATGTCCCCATGACCATTATTGCCCGCGAAGATTTTCCGGCCAATAACATGAAAGAACTGGTTGAATATGTCAAGGCACACAAAGACGAAGTTACCCTGGCCAATGCCGGTGTTGGTGCTGCCAGCCATCTATGTGGCACCATGTTGATGTCTGCCCTTGATGTAGACCTGCTAACCATTCCCTATAAAGGCGCTGCCCCAGCCATGAACGATCTGCTGGGCAAACAGGTAGACTTGCTGTGTGACCAAACCACCAACACATCACAACAAATCCTGGGCAAAAAAGTTAAAGCTTATGCCATTACCAGTGCAGAACGCTCTCCTACCCTGCCCGATCTGCCAACCATGCAGGAAGAAGGCTTCAAGGATTTTCAGGTAGGTATCTGGCACGCATTGTGGGCACCGGCCGGTACTCCCAAGCCTGTCCTGGAAAAGCTTGAATCAGCACTGGCTGGTGCTTTAAAAGATCCAAAATTCAAGGAGCGCATGGACCAGCTGGGTGCCACCGTACTTGAAAACGATGCCCATCCAGCCGCTTTACAAGCCAAGGTTGAGCAACAAATCCCGGTATGGGCGGAGCTGTTTAAAAAAGCAGGCGTTGAACCACAATAAGCCTGTTAACCGTATTTTTTCAGCCGCTTTTATCACAGGCATGAAAACCAAATAAACATTATGCAGTCACGTAACCGGAGAAAACCAATACGTGACTGTATTTTGTTTTCGGGCTATTCCCGCATACCGCCTGTTTACCTTTCCACCAACAAACCCGCCATCCGTTGTACTTTCCGCCTTAAATCTTCCAGCGAACCATCATTGACCACACTGAATGAAAGCGCTTCCCAACCCGCTGATACCGGCTCAAACCTGTCCGCCTGTGCATGCAATACCTCTACAGTGGCGTCCGATGGGTCTTTACCTTCCTGCGCTCTTTGAACAATACGGTTTTGCATGATGCGCTCGGGTGCCTCGCAGCTGATCAGCCTGAATGGCACATCCAAGCAGTTGGCAAGATCCTGAAACAAGCCCCGGTCGGACTGCCGCAAAAAAACAGCATCAACAACCACAACAAATCCGGCCTGCAACAGTTTTTCAGCAAGCTCAAGCAGGCGCGCGTATACCCGCTGGCTGGTCTCGGGCGCATAAAGGACGTCTTTATTCACATCCTGGCCACTTTTCAACGCTTTCCTGAACAGGCGCTTACGTTCAGTATCGGAGCGCAAGCGAATACCACCCATCTGGTCAGCCAGCATTTGCGCCACGGTAGACTTGCCCGAACCACTTAAGCCATACACCAGCACCAGGGCCCGCTGCGTTGCGCAAGACACGAAATGCCTGGCCAAGCGCCAGTATTGACTGAATTTTTCGTTCTTGCCTTGCATTAAGGCAATTTTGGCCCTGACCAAAGCCCGGTAGGCCGCATATTCTGGCAAAAGCCGTACCCCTTCATAGTCTCCACTTTCTTCCAGATAAGTATTCAGCAGGCGCGAGGCCAGCTCGGGCAAGCGATTGGCCAGCAAATCCATATATGCAAAGGCCAAATCATTCATGACATCGATATTGCTTAAACTGTCGTCAAACTCAAGCGCATCAAAGGCCATGACCCGGTCTTGCCAAAGCACAATATTCCCCAGATGCAAATCACCGTGGCAGGGCCTGAAAAAGCCTTGTTCAATTCGCTGCCTGCGCCATGGAAGGTGGCATTCAAACGTTGCCTTCAAGTCTTCCCTGAAACTCGTCCACTCCGCTGCTTCCGGCATGGTTGAAAAAAGCGGATGGGACTTGATTTCATCAAAACTTTCAAGCAGCCAGTCTAATGTGCTTTTTCCATTGGCCACCGTACCAGGCAGACGTGGCAAAGATTCATGAAAACAGGCCAAATGCCGCGCCAGTGTTTCCACCAGTGGGAACGTCAGTCTTCCTTCACGCGCCATCACGGCAAATTCCTGGCGGCTGTCAAAACGGCGCATTTTCACCAGCCAGTCGATCACACCTTCCTGACCGTCAATATCCGGAGCCTGCGGACTACCTGTTACCGGCAAAACAGCCAGATATAACTCTGGCGCCGTGCGCTGGTTGATGGCCAATTCTTTCAGGCAGTAATGATGCCGGTTTTCCAGCGTGGAAAAATCCAGAAACGGCAACTTAAGCGGTTTTTTCAGTTTATAGGCAAACTCACCAGCCAGAATAATGGTTGAAATATGGGTTTGCGTAACCACAACCTGCGCCCCTGTCTGCGCTTGAAGTTTTTGACGCAATCCTTCGACCATCAGCGCATGCCTGTCCAAGCTATCATCCTGTTGCTGCAAATCCGTCATGTCTGACATCCATTTTAATAAGAAGGCTTGAAAGACAAGAGTCTAAGCCCGTTTAAAACCACCAGCAGACTGGCACCCATATCGGCAAAAACTGCCATCCACATAGTCCCCATTCCGCCCAAGGTTAACAGCAAGAACACCAGTTTAATACCCAGCGCCCAAACAATATTTTGCACCAACACCCGATATGTCACACGGGATAATTCAATAAAGCACGGTATTTTACGCAAATCATCATCCATCAGCGCAACATCGGCCGTTTCAATGGCCGTATCCGTGCCCATGGCTCCCATGGCAAAACCGATCTCGGCCCGTGCCAGGGCGGGTGCATCATTGATCCCATCTCCCACCATACCCACCATGCCTGATTTTTGCAATTCAGCAATTACATCCAGCTTGTTTTCCGGCATTTGCTGTCCAAGCGCACGATCTATACCTACCTGGCGGGCGATGGTTTGCACGGTTTGCGAATTGTCGCCTGACAACATGATTGTTTTAACGCCCTGCTCATGCAGTCGCTGAATGGCTTGCCGACTATCGGGCCTGACCGTATCCGCCACCGCAAAGACGGCCATTACCCGGTTCTGGCAACACAGCAAGACAACTGTTTTACCCTGGCTTTCAAAAGTATGTACGGCTTGTATTACCGAGGCATTAAGCAAACCCTGTTCAAGCGCACGCCGTGGGCTTTCAAGCATATATTCCACACCATTAATGACACCTTGCACACCCCGGCCAGGCAAAGCCTGAAAACCCTCAACCGGATAGGCCAGCACACCGTCTTTGCGGGCAGCCTGCGCGACCGCCATGGATACCGGATGATCAGACAGGCCTGCCAGACTGGCGGCTATTCTTCGCGCTTCCGTTTCGTCCAGACTGGCCTTCTCCTGACCCACACGCCCTCCCGAAACCTGCGTAACCGCCAACTTTTCAGGCATCAGCATCATGTCGGTTTGCACCGGCTTGCCTTGTGTGAGGGTTCCTGTTTTATCCAGCGCCAGCCAACGCAGTTTCCGGCCTTTTTCCAGATAGGCAGCCCCCTTAACCAGCACACCATGTCGGGCCGCAGCGGTTAAACCACTTACCAGGGTAACCGGTGTTGAAATAACCAGGGCGCAGGGACAGGCAATCACCAACAACACCAGTGCCATATAGATGGCATCAAGCCAGGCGGTTCCCAGGACAAAGGGCATAAAAACGGCCACCAACAAGGCCAGCAGACAAACCGCAGGCGTATAATATTTGGCAAACTGGTCCACAAACCGTTGCAAGGGTGCTTTGCTTGCCTGGGCCTGTTCCACTACCCGTATAATCCGGGCCAAGGTACTGTTTTCAGCCAAAGTACCCACCCTGAACTCGAGCAGACCACTTTGATTGATGGTACCGGCATACAGCTCATCACCCTGCCGCTTGTCAACAGGCATGCTTTCACCCGTAATGGGCGCCTGATCCACCGTGGAATACCCCTTGACAACCGTTCCGTCAAGCGGAATCCGCTCTCCCGGACGGACCTGCACAAGCGTCCCGGTTCCTACCTGCCCAACCGGCAATTCCTGCCAGCCTTTATCCGCCAGATAAACCCAGGCGGTTTGCGGCACCATTTGCAACAGACCGCTCACGGCATGACGGGCACGATCCAGTGACCTGGCTTCCAGCAACTCGGCGATACTGAACAGCACCATCACCATGGCAGCTTCGGGCCATTGCCCGATCAACAATGCACAGCTGACCGCAATCGTCATGAGTGCATTGATGTTTAACTGCCAGTTGCACAAGGCAATAACACCCTTGCGGTAAGTGCCCAGACCCGATAAAAATACGGCCAGCACCGCCAGCAAGGCAGAAAATAGCCATGGCCCTTCTACCCAATGAATGACTTCTGAAGAAATGGCCAAAATGGCGGCCACAGGCAGTTTCCAGCCAAACGGAAAGCGGCTTTTCCGCATGCTGTTTTTGCCAGCCACTACATCCGTTTCGGCAGTCTCTGGCTCGAAGCCCAAGGATTTAATCGCCTCAAGAATTGCATCCAGGGCCTGAGGTTGATGCACGACCAACAATTCACGCTGCATCAAATTAAAGCTCATGGTCATGACCCCCGCAGTATTCTCAAGCCGGCTCCTTATGAGCCGCTCTTCGGTTGGACAATCCATTTGCATGATACGAATGGGGGTATGCACGGCATTACCCACCACCTGCCGGGAGGGCAAATCCCTGAACCCCTCTTTGGATTCATGATGAGCATGACCAGACTTATGATCGTGCCCGTGCCCGTGCTCGTGCTCATGAACATGTTCATGTTCATGTTCATGTTCATGCTTATTATTATGTTGCTGGCAACAGCCTGCCATAACGTACTCCACTTATCCGGTTATTCATTTATAATGATTAAACACCTTGTAGCAACTACAAGGTCAAGTGTTTTCAGGAGTCAGCAATGAAAATAGGTGAATTGGCCAGTTTGCTCAACTGCAAAACGGAAACTATTCGGTATTACGAGAAAGAAGGCTTGTTACCCAAACCCGAGCGTAATGCCAGCAATTATCGTCACTATGGTGAGGCACATGTTAAACGCTTGCGGTTTATCCGCAATTGTCGCTCACTGGATATGACACATGACGAGATTCGCACTCTGCTAATGGTGCAGGATGTAAGCAATGGCAACTGCGCCTGCTTTAGCCAGGTGATCGAAGAACACCTGGGACATGTGGATGCCCGTATTCAGGAGCTATTGCACCTGAAAGAGCAACTGATTGACTTGAGAAAGCAATGTGAAACCGCGCAGGCGGTGGAAAACTGTGGCATTTTCAGGCAGCTTTCCACGATGGAAAGCACCGAACCACCTACACGCCATTCACATTTATAGCAACATTAACCGAAACGGCCGGTAATGTAATCTTCAGTTTCCTTGCGCTGTGGTTTAACAAAGATTTTCTCTGTCTCACCAAACTCCATCAGCTCGCCCAGGTACATATAGGCAGTGTAGTCGGAACAACGGGCTGCCTGCTGCATGTTATGGGTCACGATGGCAACGGTATAGTCTTTTTTCAACTCGGTAATCAATTCCTCGATTTTTACGGTTGAAATAGGATCAAGTGCCGAACAAGGCTCATCAAGCAATAACACCTCGGGTTTGATGGCCACACCACGTGCAATACACAAGCGCTGTTGCTGACCACCCGACAAGCCGTTACCACTTTGACCGAGCTTGTCTTTCACTTCATTCCACAAAGCCGATTTAGTCAAGGCCCATTCAACCCGCTCGTCCATTTCAGCCTTACTGAGTTTTTCAAACAACTTGACACCAAAAGCGATGTTGTCATAAATACTCATGGGAAACGGCGTAGGTTTTTGGAAAACCATTCCCACTTTTGCACGAATCAATGAAATATCGGTATTGGTGGTAAGCAGGTTTTCACCATCAAGGTTGATCTCACCTTCTGCACGCTGCCCTGGATACAATTCGAACATGCGGTTGAAGGTACGCAACAGGGTAGACTTGCCACAGCCCGAAGGACCAATGAAAGCAGTTACCTTGTTACGGGCAATACGCATGTTTACGTCTTTGATCGCGTGAAAACCACCATAATAAAAATTCAGGTTTTTAACTTCGATCTTTGTCTCATCGACTGGAACCAAATTTTCCATTTCAATTTCCTAAAATCTGTATATCGATAATCTGTTTACTTACGGAACAAACTGCGAGCCAGGATATTCAGGCCCAATACCAGCAGGGTAATCAGGGTTGCTCCTGCCCAGGCCAGCTCGTTCCAGTCTTTAAAGGGACTGGCCGCGTATTGATAAATAACCACTGGCAGGTTGGCCATTGGTGCATTCATGTTCCAGCTCATGAACTGGTTGGACAATGCGGTAAACAGCAAGGGAGCCGTTTCACCCATAATGCGGGCCACTGCCAGCAAAATGCCGGTAATAATGCCTGAGCGCGCAGCACGGTAACAAATCATGGTCACAATACGCCATTTGGGGCAACCCAACGCAGCAGCGGCTTCACGCAGGCTGTTTGGCACCAGCAAAAGCATGTTGTCGGTGGTGCGCACAACGACCGGAATAACCAGAATGGATAAGGCCAGCGCTCCTGCCCAACCGGAGTAATGACCCACATTGGACACATACAAGGAGTAAATGAACAAACCGATAATAATGGAAGGGGCTGATAGCAGGACATCGTTCAGGAAACGGGTAGCCGGTGCCAACCAGCCACGGCTGCCATATTCGGCCAGATAGGTGCCTGCCATGATGCCAATAGGCGTGCCAATAATGGTGCCCACCGCCGACATAAGCACGGAACCAAGTATGGCGTTGGCCAAGCCTCCCGAATCACCCGGTCCGGGGGTGATTTCGGTAAACAGGGTAAAGGATAAGGATGCACCACCTTTAAGCAGCAAGGTAAGAATAATCCAGAAAAGCCAGAACAAGCCGAAAACCAGTGCAATGAAAGACAGCGTTAACATGACTTTATTGATTTTGCTACGTTTTCTATACAGGGCGTTATCGTTGTTAAGCAACGATTTTACAGGCGCAGATGTATTCAATGTAGAGTATGTATTCATTTTTTGTATCCGGTACGCTTAGGATTTCTTGCCTTCACCCTTGGCTGCACGTGCAAGCAACAAGCGGGAAAGTGCCAAAACAATGGTCGTAATAAGGAACAGGATAAGACCCAGTTCGATCAAGGCTGATTTTTGCAAACCACCTGCCTCGTTGAATTCGTTCGCAATGGCAGAGGCAATAGAGTTTGCCGGAGAGAAAATACTGTCAGGCAAGCGGAAAGCATTACCAATGACAAAAGTAACTGCCATGGTTTCACCCAATGCACGCCCAAGGCCAAGCATAATACCACCAATGACACCGCTGCGGGTATAAGGCAAGACGACTTTCCACATGACTTCCCAGGTTGAAGCGCCCAACCCGTAAGCAGACTCTTTAAGCATGGCTGGCACCACCTCGAACACGTCACGCATGACCGAGGCAATGTAGGGAATGATCATAATGGATAAAATGAGACCGGCGGTGAACAGGCCAATACCAAAAGGAGGGCCCGAAAAAAAGCCGCCAATGACAGGAATATTGCCAAGTACGGCAATCATGCCGGGCTGAATGTATTCCTGGAAAATAGGCACAAAAACAAACAAGCCCCACATGCCATAAATAATGGAGGGAATCGCTGCCAGCATTTCTACAGCAACACCCAATGGCCTGCGCAACCAGGCCGGGGCCAGTTCAGTCAGGAACATGGCGATACCAAAAGAAACGGGAACCGCAATAACCAGTGCAATAAAGGCGGTTATCACCGTACCTAAAATAGGTACAACAGCGCCATATACATCATTGACAGGGTCCCAGTCATTTATGGTAAAAAATGACATACCATAGGCGGCAATGGTTTCACGACTTCCATAAACCAGGGAAACCATGATGGCTGCAAGCAAAATAAAGACGAAGAAGGCGAAAAACCTGGCTGTACCTTTGAACAAACCATCTGCAAGTGCATTTTTACTTGTCGGGTTTGGTGGGATATCTTTTTTCATGGCTGAATCAGCAGTTTTAATATTAGAAGAAACGGAAGGGGTTATTGTAGCGCTCATTCTCGACTCTACTTTTGAATTTTGCAAAAAACATGGCGGTTTTTTAATAACCGCCATGTTTTTCAAACAAGGTTAGCCAATTAATTGAACAGCCCGTTGTTTATTTCCAAACTGCTTCACCGCCAGTTGTTTTGATTTCAGATGCCCATGCATCACGAACCTGGCTGGTAACTGCTTCTGGCAGCGGTACGTAGTCCAGCTCGGCGGCTGTTTTAGCACCATTTTTAAATGCCCAGTCAAAGAATGACAGCACTGCTTTTGTTTGCTCGGGTTTTTCAGCAACTTTATGCACCAGGATGAAAGTAGCTGCAGTAACAGGCCAGGATTCTGCACCGGGTTCGTTAGTTAACACAACACCCATACCTGGGGCACCTTTCCAGTCAGCATTGGCGGCAGCTGCTGCGAATGCTTTTTGTTCTGGCTGAACGAATTTACCGTCCTTGTTTTGCAATTGTGTCCAAGACAGGTTGTTTTGTTTTGCGTAAGCATACTCTACATAACCAACCGAATTTTTCAATTGACCTACGTAAGCAGCAACGCCTTCGTTACCTTTACCGCCCTGACCTACTGGCCATTTAACGGCCTTGCCTTCACCTACTTTTTCTTTCCATTCAGCAGAAACTTTAGACAGGTAGTTGGTCCAACCGAAGGTGGTGCCTGAACCGTCTGAGCGGTGAACAACAACGATGTCGGCGCTTGGCAGTTTAAGATCGGCGTTCAGGGCAACGATAGCAGGATCGTTCCATTTTTTGATTTTACCCAGGAAAATGTCGGCCAGTACAGAACCGGACAGTTTCAGTTCACCGGGTTTGATACCTTCGATATTAACAACAGGCACTGTGCCGCCAATAACAGCAGGAAATTGCAGCAGATTGTTTTCTGACAGTTTGTCAGCTTTCATTGGGTCGTCGGAAGCACCGAAATCAACGGTTTTAGCAATAATTTGCTGTTGACCACCACCCGAACCAATTGACTGGTAGTTGATTTTATTACCAGTTTCTGCTGCGTATTCAGATGCCCATTTTGCATAAATAGGATATGGGAAAGAAGCACCTGCACCAGTTACTGTACTGGCGGCCTGTACTGAAAAAGCAGCAGTGCCTAAGGCGACTGCCAATGTAACGCGTTTAAATGCATGCTTCAACATTGTTTTTCCTTTCGAGAAAAGTGGAAATGGATTTTTATACCAATGACGACATAGTAAATCCCAAATATGACATGATTGTGACAGTTCTTGCATATTCGCTTGCGACTTGTCTAGACCACAACCTCCAAAAACCCTAATTAATCAATAAATTAAAAGAAAGATGTTGATTTTTTACATCAGACAAAAAACGTGAACAAATGTCAACAAGCTTTAGGCCTCCTGAATTTGCCCACGTTTTCAAAGCCAGGCCCGGCTGGTGCCTGGTGATGACCGGGGGAAAGAATTATTTACCCAGCAATCCCATTAAATGATTTTGCAAATTAAATGGTTGGCGACGGTTTCTGACACGCTGGTAATTGCCGTCGGGTTGCTGTTCCCAAGCCAGTACATTGTCTTTAAGCGCATAAGTGAATGACTCGGCAATAACCCGTTTTTTCAGTGCGGGATTTAACACAGGGAATCCGACTTCTACACGACGGAAAAAGTTGCGCTCCATCCAGTCAGCCGAAGAGAGATAGACCTGTTCTTTACCATTGTCATAAAAATAAAATACCCGGGAGTGCTCAAGGAAGCGCCCTACAATGGATCGCACGCGAATATTTTCAGACATACCGGCAACCCCGGCACGCAAGGCACACACCCCACGCACAATCAAGTCAATTTCCACTCCGGCCTGACTTGCCTCATAAAGGGCATTAATCACCTGGATATCCAGCAGGGAATTCATTTTGGCCATAATACGGGCCTTTTTACCCTGACGTGCGTTTTCTGCTTCATTATTAATCAGCGTTAGCATTTTGCCATGCAGGGTAAAAGGAGACTGCAGTAACAATTTCAGTGGACGCCTGGCCCCCAAACCGGTTAACAGGGAGAATATCTTATCCATATCCTCGGTAATTTCCCGGTTGGCGGTTAGCATGCCAAAGTCGGTATACAGACGGGCTGTACGCGGATGGTAATTACCGGTACCCAGGTGACCATAGCGCACAATGCGGCGCCCTTCCCTTCTTAACACCAATGCCATTTTTGCATGGGTTTTATGACCAACCACCCCATAAACCACATGCGCACCAACCTCTTCAAGTTTAGCGGCCCAATTGATATTGGTTTGTTCATCAAAGCGAGCCATCAGTTCTACCACTACAGTAACTTCCTTGCCCGACTTGGCAGCCATAACCAGCAAACGCATCAATTCAGAGTCTTCACCGGTACGGTAAATGGTTTGCTTGATCGCGACCACGGCCGGGTCTATGGCTGCCGCCGTCAGAAAATCGATGACCGGATCAAAAGATTGGTATGGATGATGCAACAGCAGATCTTCTTTGGCGATCGCACTGAACATATGCTCAGGATGATCTTCCATTTTATCAAAGGGTGATGGAATTTTTGCCCTGTAACCTGGAAACACCAAATCGGTTCCCGCATCAATATCACACAACGGCATGATGCGGGTCAGGTTAACCGAGCCCGCAGTACGGTATGTGTCAAGTGGTGTCAGCGCAAACTCGGATTGCAGGAAAACTTCCAGCTCTTCAGGGGTATCCTCGGCAATCTCCAATCGAACCGCGGCACCAAAGTTGCGCTGGGACAACTCTCCCTGCAAAGCCTGCCGTAAATCGGTTACCTCATCTTCATCGACATATAGGTCGCTGTTGCGGGTTACCCGCCATTGATACAGTCCCTTGACTTCCAATCCTGGAAACAGATCTCCGACAAACATCTGCATCAGACTGGACAGCAAAGTGTGTCCGTGTTTTTGGCCACACACTTCTTCGGGAATTTTTAACAGCCGCGGCAAGGCACGCGGTGCCTGAACAATGGCAATGGAAGAAGTGCGTCCAAACGCATCAACACCCGATAGTGAAACGATAAAGTTAAGGCTTTTGTTATAGACCCGGGGAAATGGATGGGATGGATCAAGCCCGATGGGCGTCAATAAAGGCATCACATCCTCCAGGAACACCTCACGGGCCCAGGCCATCATGCTTTCGGTGTACTCCTGGGGCTTGAAAATATAAACCCCTTTCTCACGCAAGGCTGGCAAGATACTTTGATTTAATAAGGAATACTGCCGTTTAACCAGCTCATGCACATCTTTTTGCACCAACTCAAATGCCTCACTGGGTGTGTAACCATCATCACCAATCACCCGTGGATTTCGTCGCTCCTGCTCTTTAAGGCTGGCAATCCGGATCTCAAAAAACTCATCCAGATTGGAACTGACAATACATATATATCGCAAGCGCTCTAGCAGTGGCGTATTTTCGTTTTCAGCCATTCCCAATACCCTGGCGTTAAACTTGAGTAAAGACAACTCCCGGTTCAGCAAATTGGGGGGTGACACATCTTCCTGGTTATTCTCGATCATGATTACCTTACAAATGATTTAATTTTTTATTTGTTGCTTATACACTATATAAATTACCATTTAATGACAATGTCGTATAAGCGCTTTTTTTCATTAATTTAATTATTTCTGTCTCATTGGCACACACTCACTTTACGCAAATCACATAACCCTCCAATTATGTTTGCCCCACTTACTCAGTTAAAATTTCTGCAAATGTCGCTTAAATTTTTCGGCATTTATTCTTTTATACAAAACACACATTTATTTTTACTAAAATAGCGCAACTAAACACCTAAGACAGCAAACGCATGGATCAAAATAACTTATTAGCTGCCGTTGACCTGGGCTCCAACAGTTTCCGGCTTTCTATCGGACGCATTGTGCAGCGTGAAGGTATTTCACAAATCTATGCACAGGACAGACTGAAAGAAACGGTTCGCCTGGCAGCTGGCCTTGATAAGAACATGATTCTTAGTGAAGAAGCGATTGCAAGGGCGATTGCCGTGCTGGAACGGTTTGGCGACCGAATAGAAAACTTTCCTCCCGACCGCGTTCGTGTAGTGGCCACCAATACTTTTAGGGTTGCCCGCAATATCAAGGAATTCCTGCCTCGCGCTGAAGCTGCATTAGGTTACCCGATTGAAGTGGTTGCCGGTCATGAAGAAGCCCGACTGGTTTTTTCGGGTGTGGCCCATGAACTGCCACCATCAGACGAAAAACGCCTGGTGATCGATATTGGCGGAGGCTCAACAGAATTCATTATTGGTCAAAACCTTGAACCCAAACTCATGCAATCTTTAAGCATGGGCTGCGTCAGCTTCACCAAAGCCTATTTTCCAGAAGGCGTAGTGACAGCTGAAGGTTTTGCCCATGCAGAAATTGCTGCCCGCAAAGAGCTGGAGGCCATCTCCAAACAATTCCAAAGAATGGGTTGGGCCGAAGCTTATGGCTCTTCCGGCACCGCAAAGGCCTTAGTGGCCACCCTGGAAGAATCCGGCTTCTCGGAAAAAGGCATCACCCTTGATGGCATGCAAAAACTCAAGAAAGTCTTGATTCGCTACGGTTCTGCCAAAGCCCCCGAACTGAAAGGTCTTAAAATTGATCGTATGGAAGTGTTGCCCGCAGGACTGTCCATTATGATATCCGCCTTTAAAGAGCTTAAAATAGAACGCATGCTTCAGGGTGAAGGTGCGCTTCGGGTAGGTGTACTTTACGACATGCTGGGGCGGCAGGCCGCTGTTGACAAACGTGATGAATCGGTCAAGCAGTTTATCCGGCGCTACCATATAGATATCAAACAGGCCACTCGTGTCAAACAGCTCTCCCTGCAGTTTTTTGACCAACTGAAGCTTAATGATCCGCTGGCGGGCGAATTGCGTCAGGCTCTGGGATGGGCCGCCGATTTGCATGAAGTGGGGTTAAGCATTTCACAAAACGCCTATCACAAACACACTGCCTATGTATTGGGCAATGCCGATATGCCGGGTTTTTCCAAAGCTGACCAAAGTGTTCTTTCATTACTAACGCTAGGCCACCAGGGCAAACTGGACAAAATCAACACCTACACCCCCACCAGAAACCAATGGCTTGCCTTGTTATGCTTAAGGCTGGCCACCCTTTTCCTGCGTCGCCGGCAACTGATCAACCCGGAAATTTCAAGACTGGACGTCAATGATAAAACCGTCTCGCTGATTATTTCCAGCAAATGGCTGGCTCAGCATCCATTAACGCAGTACAGCCTTAAGCTGGAAACTTCGGAATGGAAACATGCCGACTCCTGTTTTTCCTTCAAGGTAGTACCGACATAAAGGCCATATTGGCATAAACTAATGGCTGTTTCCAATGCCTGATAAAACAAAGGCCTCACTGGTAAACCAATGAGGCCTTTGCTTTAAAACCCAACATTAATCTATGCCAAAATGCTTACGATAACGCGGATCCATACTTTCAATATCAATAATGATGGGAAAATCTGCCGCATTGAAATTGGGATCCCAGGCAGGCTCACCACAAATACGGGCACCAATTTTAAGATATCCCTTGATCAAGGGAGGAATTTTGACTTCACCGGTAGCCTCAAGTTTGTCCAGTGGATAGGGATTTAACGGCGTTACCCTTGGCAATTCAGGGTGTTTGTCCATATCGGCCTTTGCCGCCCGCCACACCTGGGAAGCCTGCACACCACCATCAGCCAGACTGACACTGGCACAACCCAGCATATAGCGATAGTTTTTTTGATGCATAAACCTGGTCAGCCCTGTCCAAAGCATCATGATGGCAGAACCATTGCGGTAATCGGCATGGGTACAGGAACGACCGCATTCACACAATAAGTGACGGATATGATCCAAGCTGGAAATATCAAACTCGGATTCTGAATAATAACCATTGGCTTCAATGGCTTTTTCGGGTGTCATGACACGGTAAGTTCCCACAACCTGACCGGTTTTTGTATCACACACCATTAAGTGATAACACCATTGGTCATAACGGTCAATATCAACCCCATCAACGGCATCAGGAAAAACAGCGTTCATTTCTTTGGTATAAACATCGAAACGCAATCTTTGCAGCTGCTCCAATTCTTCCGGTGTTGTTGCAAGCCCCAAAACCAATCCAGGTTCATCCTGAGTTGCCGTATCCGCCTCTGTACGCAATAGTTCTTGCATTCGCTTCTTTTCCTACGAAATGATTAACAATGACATCATACCGATTTCATTTGACAAACACTTTTCACAAACACGAAACATAAGGTGTTTGTGAAAAGCATTGTACTGTATTTGTTTTCTGGCGTGATGCGGTTGTTTTAGCAAGACAAATTAACGGCAGCAAGCTGATCAACACAGTGTTTGGCCAAATCGTAACTTTCGGCCTCCACCATCAAACGCAGTTTGGGTTCGGTACCCGAAGCCCTGATCAGGACGCGACCACGGCTGCCGAGCTCTTTTTCCACGGCTTCACGGGCAGCCTGAAGGCCTGTATGCGCCTCCCATTTGACACCTTTGGCCAACGGCACATTAATCATGACCTGCGGATACATTTTCAGATCGGAAATCCATTCAGACAGTGTTTTTCCACTGCGAACCAAACCTTTAAGCACCTGCAAACCGGCAATAATACCATCACCCGTTGTGTGATGATCCAGACACAACAAGTGTCCAGAGCCCTCACCACCATAGAGCCAGCCATTTTTCTTCAAGGCTTCCAGCACATAACGGTCCCCTACTTTGGCACGCTCAAACGGGATCCCCAAGGCAGCCATTTGTTTTTCAAAACCATAATTGGTCATCAGTGTGCCGGCAACACCCTTGACCTGCCCCTGGGAAAGACGTTCCAGAATAATGGCATACAACAGCTCATCACCATTATAAATACGTCCATCGGCATCAACCATCTGAATCCGGTCTGCATCACCATCAAGGGCAATACCATAATCAGCACCACGGGCACAAACCGTTGCAGCCAGTTTGTCGGGATACAGGGCGCCCACATCCTGGTTAATATTGAAACCATCAGGATGACAGCCGATCTCAATCACCTCGGCACCCAGCTCACGAAAAACATATGGCGCAATGTTGTAGGCGGCACCATGTGCACCATCCACCACGATTTTCAGACCTTTCAAGTCCAGTTCATTGGGGAACGTGCTTTTACAAAATTCAATATAACGCCCTGCCGCATCATCAATCCGCCTTGCGCGGCCAATACTTTCCGAGTGTACGCAACCAATGGGCTCATCAATGGCCCGTTCAATTTCCTCTTCCACCTCATCGGGCAATTTGGTGCCCTGACCGGAAAAGAACTTAATCCCGTTATCATCATAAGGATTATGCGAGGCACTGATCACCACCCCGGCCGTCAATCGCAAGGCACGAGTTAAGTAAGCGACCGCAGGCGTGGGAATGGGACCTGCCAGAAAAACATCAATACCTGCCGCACTCAGACCCGCTTCCAGGGCGGATTCGAGCATATAGCCGGAAACACGGGTATCTTTTCCGATCAAGACAATGGGGCGTCCGCCTCCCTGATGGTTCTTGGACAGAACACGTCCTGCCGCATACCCCAATCGCAAAGCAAATGCGGCATTAATCAGTTCTCCACCCACTTCACCCCGAATTCCATCGGTTCCAAAATATTTACGGCTCATTCATTAGCTCCAAATTCAACGGCATTCCATACAGCCAAGGCGTCACGCGTCTGGGCCACATCATGCACCCTGACTACCACTGCCCCCCGGGCCACACCTGCCAGCGCAGCGCCAATACTACCCGCCACCCGGTCATTGACCGGTTTATGGGTTACCGCACCAATCATGGTTTTGCGGGACACACCCACCAGTACGGGTGCTTTCAATTCATTCAGGGCTGCCATTTCACGCAATAATTGAAAATTCTGCTGCACTGTTTTACCAAAACCAAACCCCGGATCGATCATAATTCTACGAGGATCGATCCCGCTTTGCAGCATAATTTTCATTCTGTCCTGTAAAAAAGCAAACACTTCACGGGTAATATTGTTGTCATAATCTGGCGGATTAACCTGCATGGTTTTAGGTTCACCATGCATATGCATGATGCAAATTCCGCAATTCGGGAACTCACTGACGACCTCAAGTGCACCGGGCTGTCTTAATGCATAAATATCATTGATTAAGTCAACCCCCGATTGCAAGGCCGCCCTCATCACTTCGGGCTTGAAAGTATCAATCGACAGAGGCACGCCACAATCACGCAAGCCCTTTATAACGGGAATGACCCTATCGAGCTCTTCCTGAATACTGACCGGATCAGAACCGGGACGAGTGGACTCTCCACCAATATCCAGGATATCGGCACCTTGCTCGACCAGCCCCAAGGCATGATCAATCGCCGCGTTGGTTGAAAAATGATGTGAACCGTCCGAAAAGGAATCGGGCGTAATATTCACTATCCCCATAATTAAAGGGCGCTCGAACCCCAGTTCAAAGCGCCCGCAAAGGAATGTACTATTCATTCAGTAAAAATATTATTATTACACGGCAGTTGCCGGACTATCGCTGTCTTTACCTTTGGGAGCCGTGCCTGTTGGCGGGGGCATACCAGCGGAATCATGCGGTGCATCAGGCTCTTTAGGCGGACGAGGATCACGACCTTTCATAATGTCTTCGATCTGATCCGCATCAATGGTTTCCCACTCTAGCAGCGCTTTGGCCATAGCATGCATTTTATCGCTGTTCTCTTCGATAATCTTGCGCGCAATGGCATATTGCTCATCGATAATCAAGCGAATTTCAGTATCCACCTTCTGCATGGTGGATTCTGACATATGTGTGGTTTTTGTCACACTTCGGCCAAGGAAGACTTCATTTTCGTTCTCGGCATAAACCATTGGGCCCAATGAGTCTGTCATCCCATAGCGGGTAACCATGTCACGTGCAATGGCGGTTGCCCGCTCAAAGTCGTTTGAAGCACCGGTGGTCATTTGATTCATGAACACTTCTTCGGCAATACGGCCACCAAACAGTACAGCAATGGTATTAAGCAAACGTTCCCTATCCATGCTGTAACGATCGCCTTCGGGCAATTGCATGGTAACACCCAAGGCACGACCACGAGGAATAATGGTAACCTTGTGGACTGGGTCTGTTTTAGGCAGCATGCTTGCCACAATGGCGTGACCAGCCTCATGGTAAGCCGTATTCTTACGCTCTTCTTCGGGCATGACGATAGAACGGCGCTCGGCACCCATGATGATTTTGTCTTTGGCTTTTTCAAAATCGATCATGTCGACGGTACGTCCATTACGACGCGCGGCAAACAAGGCGGCTTCATTAACCAGGTTGGCCAGGTCTGCGCCCGAAAAACCAGGTGTGCCACGAGCCAGAACTGAAGCCACTACGTTAGGTGCCAAGGGCACTTTACGCATATGTACATTCAGGATTTGCTCACGACCACGCACATCGGGCAGGTTAACCACCACCTGACGGTCAAATCGACCAGGGCGCAGCAAAGCGGGATCCAGAACATCGGGACGGTTGGTGGCAGCAATCACAATCACGCTTTGACCGGACTCGAAACCATCCATTTCAACCAGCATCTGGTTGAGTGTTTGCTCGCGCTCATCGTTACCACCGCCCACACCGGCACCACGCTGACGACCCACTGCATCGATCTCGTCAATGAAGATAATGCACGGCGCGTGTTTTTTGGCATTTTCAAACATGTCACGAACACGGGAAGCACCCACACCCACGAACATTTCAACAAAATCGGAACCTGAAATGGTGAAGAACGGCACTTTTGCCTCGCCTGCAATGGCTTTGGCCAGCAGGGTTTTACCGGTTCCCGGAGGACCCACCATTAACACGCCACGGGGGATACGACCACCCAGACGCTGAAAACGGGAAGGGTCACGCAGGAAATCGACCAGTTCCTTCACATCTTCCTTGGCCTCATCGCAACCAGCCACATCGGCAAAGGTAATGGGGTTACTGCTTTCATCAAGCATACGGGCGCGGGATTTACCAAAACTGAAGGCACCGCCCTTGCCACCGCCCTGCATTTGGCGCATGAAAAAGAACCAGACCCCAATCAGCAATAACATGGGGAACCAGGAAATAATGGCGCTTAACAGAAAAGAAGGTTGCTCTGGTGGTTTGGCGGTTACTTTAACACCGTCACGCACCAGGTCGCCTACCATCCAGAGGTCTCCTGGAGAGGTTAGCGAATAGGGACGACCACCGCTTGGGGTCACGTGAATGGTATCACCCTGGATTTCCACGCTGGAAATCTTACCCTGCTTGGCGTCATTGATGAACTGGGTATAACTGACGCCATCGTTATTACGCACGGGCGCATCATACTGCTTGAACACCGTAAACAGCACCAAGGCAACAATGGCCCACATGGCGAATTTAGAAAAAGAATTATTCAAAGATCAGCTCTCCCGCATGAAATTTAGAGCTGCAATTTTTATGACTCATAAAAACTACAAAAAAACTAAGATTGCACCTGTTTACATTCTATATCATAGAAATAAAAAAGATGGAATTAGTGCATATTTCGAATGAATTAAAATGTATCGAAATATACATGAAAGATTTAAATTGGGACAAAACCGGAAATTGCAAGCCTGCTTAATCCTGAGGATCTTGCTCCCGAAGCTTCTTCAGACCCCGGGCAACCAGAAAAGTTTCCGATGATTTGTCACGCGAAGCCTTTGGTTTGCGCTCCACCACTCTTTTGAAATGCTGCTTGAACATTTCAACAATTTGTGAAAACCCGCTACCATGAAACGCCTTGACAATAAGCGCACCATCGGGCTTGAGATGATCAAGGGCAAAATCCATAGCCAGCTCGCATACATGCTGGATACGCGCTGAATCGGCCGAGCTCACACCTGAAAGGTTGGGCGCCATATCCGAGATGACCAGATCCACCTGCTGATTGCCCACCTGCTCATGCAAGCGTGCCAGAACCTCATCCTCACGAAAATCGCCTTGCAAAAATTCCACCCCAGCAATCGGTTCCATGGGTAAAATATCAAGTGCAATAACCCGGCCGTCCACTATGCCGCCCGGCCCAACCAATCTTTCGCGTGCAACTTGCGACCAACTTCCCGGAGCAGAGCCCAAGTCGACTATAATATCACCCCGACGCATGAGCTTTTCTGAATCCAGGATCTCGATCAGCTTGAATGCAGCACGTGCCCGGTAACCTTTTTGCTGAGCCATTTTCACATATGGATCATTAATGTGCTGATGGATCCACTCTTTTGAGAATTTCTTTTTGGCCATTGCCGTATTTCCTAACTTATGCCTATACTCGAATTAACATCTAAAGAACGCAGCGCCTTACGCTCTGCCGCCCACCCACTCAAACCGGTTGTCCTGATTGGCGATAACGGACTGACCGATGCAGTCCTGAAAGAAATCGACACCAGCCTGACAGTTCATGGCCTGATCAAAGTCCGCGTCGCAGGAGACGACCGGCAAGCTCGCATTGATATGCTGAATCAGATTTGCGACACACTTTCCTGTGCCAATATTCATCATTTGGGCAAAACGCTTATTCTATATCGTCACGGCTCGGCCAACCGTGCTTTTGAGGAAAACGACAAAGAACCCCAACAGGCCAGCTATCGTAAACCTTCCGAACCTTATACACCCAAAAAACTGGCCGCCGCCGGCAAAAGTATCAAAGACAAGCGCCGTAAAACCGTCATCAAGAGTAATGACGCTCTGGCTTCCGACAACTCAAGACCTGCTCGCAAGCCCGTGGCAAAACCATCAGCCAGTCGCCCTGCCCATAATATTCCGCGTCGTGCCGGCAGTGCCCTGTCCCTGCGTGCCGGACGCCGCAACAGTACAACACGCCGCGGCACCCGCTAAGATCATTCTTGCTGGCAGAAACTGCCAGCAATGATTACCGCCCTATCCCCGGATAGGGATCACTTCATTGACAATTGCCAGCATTCAAGCTGGCTTTTTTTGACGCCCGAAAAACAAAAATGCCAGCTCTTTAATTTAAGCGTGGCATGCAATTTCATGCTAGGCAAGCACAAAATCCTGAAACAACGATTTGTTTAATTATATGCGATCTCGATGATTTCGAACTCTTTCTCGCCGGCGGGCACATTCACCATGACCACATCACCTTCCGATTTGCCAATCAGCGCACGGGCAACCGGGCTGGAAACGG
The DNA here is from genome assembly GCF_019132845.1 of Advenella alkanexedens. GTDB lineage: Bacteria > Pseudomonadota > Gammaproteobacteria > Burkholderiales > Burkholderiaceae_B > Advenella > Advenella alkanexedens. The sequence continues at coordinate 275,387 of NZ_JAHSPR010000004.1, forward strand.
AAATCAGGTTCTGGCGAATATCGGCCTCGAGATCACCCACAATCTGGTAAGTCACCGTTTCACTGGAACCCAGATCTTCGATAGTCACCGTTGCACCAAAAACAATACGATCATCCACTTCCAATGTAGCCGGGTCAATGATATGCGCATTGGCCAAAGTGCCTTCAAGTTCCTTGATACGGCCTTCGATAAAACCCTGGCGCTCACGTGCGGCATCATACTCGGCATTTTCAGACAAATCTCCCTGAGCGCGCGCCTCGGAGATTGCTTCAATGACATTGGGACGTTCGATGGTTTTCAAGCGGTGCAATTCTTCTTCTAAGCGCTTTGCACCACGCGCCGTTAATGGAATAGCTGCCATAATTTCACACACTCATAAAAAACTAAACGCCCCGCATTATTTTTAAATAAATACAGAGCGTTACAAATAAACACGCGTCTTTTTAAAAGACAAAAAATTTCCCCGGTTCACTCTGAACCGGGGAACTAACCACAATTGTGCTTAAATTTGATTAAAATTGCAAGTCATTTAATTAAAAGACATTTTTCTGTCGTCAAAAAACACGAACAAACGTCTACTCCGCTTTAACACCAGAAAAATCAATACTTGCTTGCACGACAATTCAAGAGCGCATAAAGCAAAATGGCACCAAAAGTAGCCGTACCAATACCATTGAGCTCCAGAACCCCCATGGAAACTTTAAAATCTCCAGCGCCCAGAATCATGGTTACCGCCGCCACAATCAGGTTTTTATTGTCACTGAAATCAACCTGGTTAACCACCCAGATGCGGGCACCGGCAATAACGATAAGCCCAAAAACCACCACTGCAACACCACCCAGCACAGGGGCCGGAATGCTGTGAATCAGGGCCCCAAACTTGGGGGAAAAGCCCAGCAAGATGGCAAACAAGGCGGCAACCACAAACACGATGGTCGAATAAATGCGGGTCACGGCCATCACGCCGATATTTTCGGCATAGGTAGTAACGCCTGTTCCGCCCACCGAACCTGACAGCATCGTCGCAACCCCATCCCCGACAAAAGCACGGCCCAGATACTGATCAAGATCCTGACCGGTCATGGCACTGACTGCCCGGATATGTCCCAGGTTTTCAGCCACCAGAATGACCGCCACCGGCACAATCACGGAAATGGCTGAAAGATTGAATTGAGGAGTGGCCAGGGAAGGCAAGCCAAACCATGCCGCATTCTGGATCGCGATAAAATCAATCGGCTGGCCCAGGCCCATGACATTGGCAAAAACCCAATACAGCACACTGGCCAAAACAAGCCCCACCAGAATCAGCAGGCGCTGTATGGTGCCTGAGGTAAAAACCGCAATAATGCCCACACATAGAATCGTCATAATCGACATGGCCGCTTCAAAATTACTGCCACTCCCCATGGCTCCCTTGGCCGCAATGGGTGCCAGATTCAAGCCAATCACGGCAACAATTGCGCCAGTGACAACCGGTGGCATCAGTTTTTCTATCCAGGCCGATCCATTGCCCCTTGAATTGGCATACCAAACGATAAGACCGATCAGGGTATAGACCGCACCGCAGGCAATGATGGCTCCCAAGGCCACCCCGATATTAAGGTTGGGGCCAGAACCGGAATACCCGGTAACCGCCACGACGCCGCCGATGAAAGCAAAGCTGGAGCCCAGATAACTGGGTACTCTTCCTCCGACAAAGAGGAAAAAAATCAGGGTGCCAATACCCGACATCAAAATCGCCAGATTGGCATCAAAGCCCATCAATAATGGTGCCAGTACTGTTGAGCCGAACATGGCCACAACGTGCTGCACCCCCATGGCAACGGTTTGTCCTGCCGGCAAGTATTCATCAGGGGCAACCACCTGCCCGGGCTCAAGTTCGTCAACCTTGCGCCAGATTGGAAAATAGGATCCAGACATTTCTTTCCCTTTAAAATTGTTTTACATAAATGCTGGAAGGAAAGTGTACGTCCTGAATGGCTTTGCTGGCAAGTAAATATAACAGGAAAACCAGGGGCAACCACTATTGGACAATTTAGTCAATCAATCGTATTGTGACATGGATATTGCCAGTCATATACCAAAAGCGATATTCCAACCACCAGGAGACAAAACCATGAAAGCCAAACTGAAACAAGGGCTCAAATGTGCCGTTTTAACCCTGATGCTCACCAGCGCCCCCAGCGCTTTTGCCGGTACCGTGACCATCATCACCTCTTTTCCCTAGGAACTTACCCAAGCCTATAAAAACGCTTTTGAAAAAGCCAACCCTGACATCAAACTTGAAATATTAAATAAAAACACCGTTTCAGGAATTGCCTATGTCCGAGAAACCCCGGAAGGTCAACGCCCCGAAGTTTTCTGGGCCAGCGCTCCCGATGCCTTTGAGGTTCTGGGGGCTGCCGGTCTGCTTGAAAAGGCGGGCGATATCTCAAATCCTGATGTCCCCGACAAAATCGGCAGTTTCCCCATTAATGATCCCAGCGGCCTATTCCTAGGGCAGGCACTGGCCGGCTACGGCATCATGTATAACACCCGCTTTCTTAAAGCCAAGAACCTGGCAGAACCCAAAGAATGGCACGACCTGCTCAAGCCGGAATGGTATGGCAATGTGGGCATGACCTCTCCATCACGTTCAGGCACGCAGCACCTGACCGTTGAAACCATTTTGCATAGGTGAGGGCTGGGATGAGGGCTGGAACACCATTTTTCGCATGGCTGGCAACAGCAGCGCCTTAACCGAACGCTCGTTTGGCGTACCCGATGGCATCAATAACGGGCAATTCGGCGCAGGCCCGGTCATTGACTTTTTTGGACTATCCAGCAAATTTTCAAATTTTCCGGTTGAGTTTGTTTATCCGGAAACAACCGCCATCGTACCCGCCAATATCGCACTGATCAGCGGTGCCAAAAATACAGGGGAAGGCCGCGTCACCGCCCGCGAAACCAATAAAGTCTCTCTTTATGTCGATGCAATTGGGGAACTGCACATTCCCGTCAACGGTGAGGTCCCTGAAGATGATGTTCTGGCGGCCAGGCGGTTGCACTTGCCCTACCCCCGTCACAAATACGCTTATTGCCAACGTCCACCACCCGTATCGCCTAAAGTAATACAATAGAGCATTATTGAATTGAACAGGCAAATTGCTTTAAGAAACCCATGTCACATACTGATATCTGGATTATCCGTCATGGAGAAACCGACTGGAACAGCGAACGCCGTTTGCAGGGCTGGCGAGATATTCCACTGAATGAGGCCGGCCTGGCTCAGGCAGAAAACCTGTGCAGGCACCTTAACCGGGATTTCTTTCCGGTTTTACCCCATCATATCTACACCAGCGACCTGCAGCGTGCCTATCATACCGCGCTGCCTTATGCGCGTGCCAACAATCTTGACATTACCACCCTGCCCGGCCTGCGTGAACGCAACTATGGCATTCTGGAAGGCAAACACTGGTCCGTCCTGAAAGAATACAACGCCATCCGTGAAGAAAACCTGGCCATCGAACTTAACCAGAAAGAACACCAGGCTGAATCCCTGCAAACATTCTACGATCGAATCAGAAACACCCTGCTTGACCTGGCAAGGCAACACCTGAACGAAACACTGCTTGTCATTTCCCATGGTGGTGCCATTGACATGATGTGGCGGGCGGCCCATCAACTGCCTCCCAATGCCCCCCGTGAATTTACGCAACGCAATACATCCATTAACCGTTTGCAAATTTCCCCTGAAAACAAATGGTCGGTCATATCGTGGGCCGATGCCAGTCATCTTGACCAATGACTCATCAAAAACCAACCATCCACCCCTAACCCTATTTCCGGCCATGCCCAGGAATCAAGGAGCGCAGTCATGAGTAAAAAGAAAGATAAAAACACTGAAAAAGCAGTCTGCCCCTGCGGGGGCCATCAGGAAAAAAAACCATTTGCAGAATGCTGTGAGCCTTATCTCCTGGGTCAGGAACAAGCCCCGGATGCAGAGCGTCTGATGCGATCACGCTATTCTGCCTACGTACACAGCAATGAGCATTACCTGCTGAATACCTGGCACCCGAGCACGCGACCAACCGCCCTTGATCTGGAAACGGCACCACCACAATGGCTGGGCCTGACCGTACATGAATTCCATGAGATTGATGCCGACCATCAAGAAGTGTCTTTCACCGCCAAATACAAGCAAAACGGGAAAGCCTTTAAAATGCATGAAAACAGCCGTTTCGTGAAAGAAGATGGCAAATGGTTTTATTTTGATGGCGATGTGGTGGAATAAAAAGCGGCTTCCCGAAGGATAACAAGATGCGTATTTTCATAACAGGCGCCAGCAGCGGGCTTGGCAAAGCCCTGGCAACCGCTTATGCCAAACAAGGCGCCAGCCTGGGACTGCTTGGACGCAATACAGGTGCACTGGAAGAACTGGCGGCCAGCCTGCCCGGACAACACCGGGTTTATGCCCTGGATATTTTAAACAGAAGCGCCCTGCATGAGGCCGCCCGCGATTTTCTGGCGCAAGGACCGGTTGATATCGTGATTGCCTGTGCCGGTATCAGCATTGGCACCTTGACCGAATATGAAGAAGACTTCGTCCAATTCCAGAAGGTGATCAACACCAACCTGCTGGCCATGGTCGCCACCTTTGAGCCGTTCATCAAATCCATGAAAGCACGGGACAGCGGCACGCTGGTGGGCATCAGCAGCGTGGCCGGTGTACGCGGCTTGCCTGGCTCCAGCGCCTATTCTGCCTCCAAGGCGGCTACTACCACCTATCTGGAAAGCCTGCGGGTTGACTTGCACAATACCCGCCTTAAAGTAGTCACCATCGCGCCCGGGTTTATCGATACCCCCATGACGCAACACAATCCGTATAAAATGCCCTTCCTGATGCAGCCCGAGGACTTTGCCGATGCAGCCCTGAAGGCCATCGATAAAGGCTGCAGCTATACCGTTATTCCCTGGCAAATGGGAGTCGTGGCCAAACTGCTCAAATGGATCCCAAACCCGGTTTATGATTATTTTGCCTTCAAGTCGGGCAGAAAACCCAGAAACGGCTCACTGTCCTGATGGCATCACAAACCAAAAGGACTGACCCCGGATTCGTCACCGATTCAGTCCTTATTCAACCCGATTTTGCCTGGGCACCAATGCACGCGTGGTTTATGGTTTATGGCTTCAGATAAAATCATTACAACTGCGATTGCAGGTAATTTTCCAGCCCCACATGCCTGATTAAATTCAGCTGCTGCTCCAGCCAGTGGGCATGATCCTGCTCGGTATCATCAAGCTGTTTCAGCAACAAATCACGTGATACATAATCACCATGCTGCTCACACAGTGCCATGCCTTTTTTCAGGTTTTCACGCACCTCATATTCGGTGTCCAAATCATGCTGCAACATTTCAGGCACGTCTTTACCCACGTTGATTTTGGCGGGAACCATATCCGGTGTTCCCTCGAGCATAAGAATACGACGAATCAGATCATCTGCATGACCGGTTTCATCTTCCATTTCATGACCAATACGGGCGGCCAGTTTGGTGTAGCCCCACTCATCATACATGCGGGAATGAATAAAATATTGATCGCGGGCGGCCAATTCACCAGTGAGCAATTGATTTAAAAATGCAACTACTTCGTGATGTCCTTTCATGATAATAAATTCCTTTTTATGAAGGTGGTGAATAGATTATAACCAGTTTAAAAAAATGCCCGCACAAGGCGGGCATTTTTTTAATGTCTGGCAACAGGCGTAAAGAAAAAAACCGTTACGCCCCTTGCCCTGCAGCAAGATTATGCCGCGTTGATGGAAGCATGCAATGATTGCAGGGAATACACTTTCATACCCTGTGAGTCACGCAAATACTGCATACCTTCAACTGCGGCACGGGCACCTGCAATCGTAGTGAAGAAAGTAACCCGGGCAGCCAAAGCCTGGGTACGGATGGTACGGGAGTCCTGAATGGCGTTACGACGCTCTTCAACCGTATTGATCACCATGGCGATTTCACCGTTTTTAATCATGTCAACAATATGTGGACGACCTTCGGTGACTTTATTAACCGCCAATACCGGCAGACCCGCCTCTTCCAGCGCAGCAGCCGTGCCACGGGTGGCAACAAGCTTAAAGCCCAGATCGTGCAAGCCCTTGGCAATATCAACCGCCTTGGCCTTGTCCTGGTCTTTGACACTGATAAAGACCGTACCACTTTCTGGCAAAATAACACCGGCAGCCAGCTGGGATTTAACAAAGGCCTCGCCAAAGGTTTCGCCAACCCCCATGACCTCACCGGTGGACTTCATTTCAGGGCCGAGAATGGTGTCAACACCCGGGAATTTGACGAAGGGGAATACCGCTTCTTTGACCGAGTAGTAAGAAGGCGTGATTTCCTTGCCGATACCCTGCTCAGCCAGGGTTTTACCTGCCATGACACGCGCCGCGATTTTGGCCAGTTGCAAGCCGGTAACCTTGGAAACATAAGGAACCGTACGTGAAGCACGTGGATTGACTTCCAGCACATAAACATCACCGTTCTGAATGGCAAACTGCACATTCATCAAGCCCTTGACGTTCAGTGCCTTGGCCATCAAGCCGGTTTGACGCTTGATTTCCTCGATGACCTCGGCGGACAGGGAATACGGTGGCAAGCTGCATGCGGAGTCACCAGAGTGAACACCCGCCTGTTCGATATGCTCCATGACGCCGCCGATAAACACGGTTTCACCATCAGCCAGACAGTCCACATCAACTTCGGTCGCATTGTTCAGGAAGCGATCCAAAAGCACTGGAGAGTCGTTGCTGACTTTAACCGCTTCACGCATATAGCGCTCGAGGTCAGTTTGTTCGTGAACAATTTCCATGGCGCGGCCACCCAGCACATAGCTTGGACGAACCACCAGCGGATAACCGATTTCAGCGGCATGGGCAATGGCTTCAGCTTCTGTACGCGCAGTACGGTTTGGTGGCTGACGCAGACCCAGTTTTTGCAACAGTTTCTGGAAACGCTCACGATCTTCAGCCACATCGATGGATTCGGGGCTGGTACCAATAATAGGCACCCCATTGGCTTCAAGGGCACGGGCCAGTTTCAGCGGCGTTTGGCCACCGTACTGAACAATCATGCCTTCAGGTTTTTCAAGATGGACGATTTCAAGAACGTCTTCAAGCGTTAATGGCTCGAAATACAGACGATCGGAAGTGTCATAATCGGTAGAAACGGTTTCAGGGTTGCAGTTGATCATGATGGTTTCGTAACCATCTTCACGCAATGACAAGGAAGCATGCACACAGCAGTAATCAAACTCGATACCCTGGCCAATACGGTTGGGACCACCACCGAGCACGATGATTTTTTTCTTGTCGGTGGGTTCTGCTTCGCATTCTTCCTCGTAGGTGGAATACATATATGCGGTTTTGGTGGCAAACTCTGCGGCGCAGGTATCAACGCGCTTGTAAACCGGACGAACACCCAACTGATGACGCACCTTACGTACTTCAGACTCTGAAACGTCAAGCAGGAAAGCCAGGCGACGATCTGAAAAACCACGACGCTTGAGTTGACGCATCACGTTTTCATCAAGATCGGCCAGTGTTTTTTGCTCAAGCGCCAATTCGATTTCCACGATTTCCTGGATTTGATGCAGGAACCAGGGGTCAATCTTGGTTAAAGCATGCACCTCATCAAGGGTGAAACCCTGGGCAAATGCATCGCCCACGTACCAGATACGCTCGGGGCCGGGTTCTGCCAATTCAACCTGCAGTTTTTCACGGTCCAGGGTTTTCTGGTTCAGGCCATCAACACCCACTTCCAGGCCACGCAGGGCTTTCTGGAAAGACTCCTGGAAAGTACGGCCCATGGCCATGACTTCACCCACGGATTTCATTTGAGTCGTCAGGTGAGAATCGGCCTGGGGGAATTTTTCGAAAGCAAACCGCGGGATTTTGGTAACCACATAATCGATGGTTGGCTCGAAAGAAGCCGGTGTTGTACCACCCGTAATTTCGTTTTGCAGCTCATCAAGTGTATAACCAACCGCCAGGCGGGCAGCGACTTTGGCAATCGGGAAACCGGTTGCCTTGGAAGCCAGCGCTGAAGAGCGAGACACGCGCGGGTTCATTTCAATCACAATCATACGACCGTTATCGGGATTGACCGCAAACTGCACGTTGGAACCACCGGTATCCACACCAATTTCACGCAATACCGCGATGGAGGCGTTACGCATGATTTGGTATTCTTTGTCTGTCATGGTTTGGGCAGGTGCCACGGTGATGGAGTCACCGGTATGCACGCCCATGGGATCCAGGTTCTCGATAGAGCAAATGATGATACAGTTGTCCGCCTTGTCGCGCACCACTTCCATTTCAAACTCTTTCCAACCCAGCAGGGATTCTTCAATCAGCAATTCTTTGGTGGGAGAAGCCTCCAGGCCACGACGGCAGATAATCTCGAACTCTTCGGGATTATAGGCAATACCGCCACCGCTACCACCCAGTGTAAAGCTGGGGCGAATGACCACTGGAAAACCGGCCGTACCGATTTCTGCGGCAATGTTTTTTTGTACTTCCCAGGCTTCTTCCATGCTGTGAGCCACACCGGACTTGGCAGACTCAAGACCGATGGATTCCATGGCCTGTTTGAATTTAAGACGGTCTTCGGCCTTTTCAATCGCGTGCTCGTTAGCACCAATGAGTTCTACGTTATGCTTGGCCAAAACACCGTTATGAGCCAGATCCAGCGCACAGTTAAGTGCGGTTTGACCACCCATGGTGGGCAACAGGGCATCCGGCTTTTCAGCTTCGATGATTTTTTCCACAGACTGCCATGTGATGGGCTCGATATAGGTGACATCGGCCGTTTCAGGGTCTGTCATGATGGTGGCGGGATTACTGTTAACCAGAATGGTACGGTAACCCTCTGCCTTCAGGGCTTTACAGGCCTGGGCACCCGAGTAGTCAAACTCACATGCCTGGCCAATAATGATGGGGCCTGCCCCAATAATAAGAATGCTTTTTATGTCGGTACGCTTTGGCATAATACTCTACTTTTGCTGTGCCATTTGGCTGATGAATTTATCGAACAGGACAATAATGTCATGAGGGCCGGGGCTGGCTTCAGGGTGCCCCTGGAAGCAGAAGGCGGGACGATCGGTCAGTTCGAAACCTTGCAAGGTGCCGTCAAACAGTGATACGTGGGTAACACGTGCATTGGCTGGCAAAGTGCCGGCATCTACTGCAAAACCGTGGTTTTGGGAGGTAATGTAAACACGACCGGTTTGTACGTCCTTGACAGGATGATTGTCACCATGATGGCCTGTTTTCATTTTCAGGGTTTGGGCACCAATAGCCTGCGCCAGGATTTGCTGCCCAAGACAAATGCCAAACAGCGGAATTTTTTTATCGAGAAGGGTTTTAACAGCTTCGACCGCATAACCGCAAGCACTTGGATCTCCTGGGCCATTAGCCAGGAAAATGCCATCAGGATTAAGGGCCAGAACTTCTTCTGCAGGTGTTGTGGCAGGCACCACCGTTAAGCGGCAACCCTTATCGGCCAGAATGCGCAAAATATTTGACTTCACGCCAAAATCATAGGCAACCACATGGTAGCTGGACTGGTTGGGCCGGGTATAACCCTTGCCCAATTGCCAGGTGCCTTCAGACCAGTTCTCGATTTGCTGGCGGCTGACCTGACTGGCCAGATCCTGGCCTTGCATACCCTTGTAACCACGCGCCAGTTCAAGTGCTTTTTCCACATCATCACCAACCAGGATACACGCACCCTGCGCACCTTTTTCACGCAACAGGCGCGTGATTTTACGGGTATCCACCTCTGAAATGGCCACGATGCCATTTTCTTTGAGATATTCAGGCAGTGACTGGGTGGCACGGAAATTTGAAATACGATCCGGGCAATTGCGGATAACCATACCAGCAGCATGTGTCTTGAAAGATTCAACATCTTCCTTGTTAACACCCGTATTACCAATATGCGGGTAGGTGAAGCTGACAATTTGCTGGGAATAACTGGGATCGGTCAGGATTTCCTGAAAACCAGTCATTGAGGTGTTGAAAACCAGTTCGGCTACGGTATGTCCGTTGGCGCCAATGGAAATGCCTTTAAATACAGTACCATCGGCCAAAGCCAGAATTGCGGTAGGGAATTCTGTGTTTTCCCCGAAAATATGTGACGGCAGCGTCATAAAACCCCAAGTTCTAAAATCAATAAGTAAACCTTGTTATTATACTGTTTTATTGATTTTCTATTGGAAATTTTACGTTTTTCTCACGAAAAAAAACGTTATTTTCTTTAATTTTCTAGGGTATCTGCACATCAAAAGCCAATGCCTCTCTTGAGGCATCTACATTAACCGTGAAAGCGAGCTTTTCCTGATAGAGGTCTTCGCCATACTCAAAGAAAGTGACCCGTATGCCATCGGACAGTTTTTTCTGGCTATGAAGCGTGGGATAGGTATAGCGGCTATTGGGCAATATGTACAGCTCACCCAGTAACTGACTGGACATGATGGGCACCCAGGCCTTGGAATTGGCGGCATTTTCAATAATCCAGGTAGGGCCTTCCGGCTTACCGGTTTTACATTTCACCAAAACCAGCGCCTTACCGGAAACCTTGATATTTACCGTATGAAAATCAAGCGCATCGAAAGTGGAACTGTGACACCACTCGTATTGTCCCTGCAAGGGCAACACCAGTTCCCGCAGGGAAAGACGCGGATGCGACAATAATTCGGACTTTACCGGAACACGATCACTTTCCCGGTAAATGACGGTACGGTCCAGGTTGGTTTGCGCCCACTCGATCATGCGCGGCAGGCGCTCAGCCAGGCAGGCCACCGTTTGACACAAAGCCAAACCGTTATTACGGGTTTTGATTAATCGACTGATTAAGACAGGACGGTCGGTTTGTGCCTGCAGGGCCGAACTGAGATAAAGCCATTCGAATAAACCGATGGCCACCTGTGTGTTTTCACACATGCTGGCCGGCCATTTTTTTTTATTTTCACGTAACAGCTCAACACCACTTTGCCCAAACCTGCTTTTTATTACCGACTCGGGAATGCACGGATTCAGGGAGATTTCCTGAGCGGCGGACGACAAACCAACGCCCACCTTTAAAAGGGAGCGATCAAATTGCGCATATACCGCGTCCACGGAAAAGAGCAGGCCAAAAAACACCATAAATAGCCTACCCAGCTTAAGTAGCATTTACTTACAACCTTTTAATTAAATTGAACTGTTCCACAATGAAATCATATCAAGCTATCTACAAATAGACAGCCGATGTTACTATTTACCTATAATTATATTACCCAGAGTGTAAAAAAATACTACCAAAACCCATGCTTGACAAGTAATTATTTGAAGAGGCAAAAGCCTACAATTAATATGCCACCCTGTCAAACCTGAAACATATAAACGACATGACTGCACCCGGATTTTAATCCTGATTCAAAATCAGGCTATATTGTTGTATGGAATCTGAACAATAACTTCCACTATCGTTGCCATTATAATTTCTATTCTGGATACAAATATATATGAGTAATCAATTAGATGAACTGCGTAAATTCACAACTGTCGTTGCCGACACCGGAGACTTCCAAAGCATGCGTGAGCACCGTCCCACCGATGCCACCACCAACCCGTCTCTTATTCTGAAAGCCATTCAGAAAGACGCGTACCGCCCCCTGCTGGAGCAAACCATCCAGGATCATCCCAATGCCAGCACCCCAGAAACCCTGGATCACTTACTGGTAAGATTTGGCAAACAAATACTGGAGATTGTTCCGGGACGGGTTTCCACCGAAGTGGATGCCCGCCTTTCATTTGATACCCAGGCCACCATCGAGCGTGCCCGCCACCTGATTGCGCTTTACGAAAAAGAAGGCATTTCGCGTGATCGCATTCTGATCAAAATCGCCTCCACCTGGGAGGGCATCAATGCGGCACGCACCTTACAAAAAGAAGGCATCAAGTGCAATATGACTCTTCTTTTCTCGATGGCCCAGGCAGTCGCCTGCGCGGATGCCAAGGTGCAACTGATTTCACCCTTTGTAGGCCGTATTTACGATTGGTACAAAAGGAATGCGGGCAGCCAGTGGAATGAAGAAGCCAATGCCGGCATAAATGATCCGGGCGTCCAGTCGGTAACCCGTATTTACAATTATTTCAAGAAACACGATATCAAAACCGAAATCATGGGCGCCAGCTTCCGGAACAAGGGGCAAATTATTGCCCTGGCCGGCTGCGACCTGTTAACCATCAGCCCCGAATTGCTGGCAAACCTGGCACAAAGCCAGGAAGTGGTTCAGCCTGTACTGAATGCCAAGGAAGCCGGCCAGTTGGATATTGCCCCCATCAAAGCCAATGAGGTGGCCTTCCGTTTCATGCTGAACGAAGATGCCATGGGTACTGAAAAACTGGCCGAAGGCATTCGCGCTTTCGTGGCCGACTCGATCAAGCTTGACCGGATTATTGAACAGGCCCGCGCCTAAGTATTATTCGTGTACTTTTCTACCTTGCCGGGCACTCATTCAAGAGCTTCGACGCTCGATGAAAGCCCAGGCAATGGTGCCAGCATCAACGTATTCAAGCTCGCTGCCAGTGGGAATACCACGGGCAATTCTTGACACCTTCAGCCCCCTGCTTTTAAGCATTTCCGCCAGGTAATGGGCCGTGGTTTCGCCCTCGGCCGTAAAATTGGTGGCCAGGATAACCTCTTGTACCTTGCCATCACTGACACGCTCGAGTAATTTATCAAAACCCAGATCATCGGGCCCCACCCCTTCCAGGGGTTTGAGGCTTCCCATCAGCACAAAATACAGGCCACGGTAACCATGGCTGGCCTCTATCATGTTCTGGTCTGCCGGGGTTTCCACAATGCAAAGCAGACTGTCATCACGCTTGGGATTAAGACAGGTTTCACATATCTCATCCTGGGAAAACGAATGACAGCGTTTGCAGTGTCTTAAATGATTCACCGCATGCGACAGGGCAAAAGACAGCTGCTGCGCCCCTTTACGGTCGTGTTGCAGCAAATGGTACGCCATGCGCCGGGCACTTTTGACACCAACACCGGGCAATCTGCGCAAGGCATCCACCAGCGCAGATAGCGGCTCCGGTTCAGGCAAATGATCTTGCATCAGAATGGGAACTTCATTCCCGGTGGCAATGGCAGGCCAGCCGTTACGGAAGACATTTTTTCCTGGGCAGTGCTTTCAGCCTTGCGCAGGGCATCATTGAAAGCGGCCGCCACCAAATCTTCCAGCATGTCTTTTTCGTCTTCCAGCAAGGAAGGATCAATAACCACCCGTTTTACATCATTACGGCATGTCATGGTTACCTTGACCAGGCCACCACCGGAAGAGCCTTCAACCGTGATATCTGCCAGCGCTTCCTGGGCTTTTTTCATGTTGTCTTGCATTTGCTGGGCTTGCTTCATCAAGCCAGCCAATTGATTTTTCATCATGATGAATGATTTCCTGCTTCATTAATTAATGGGATCAGCCCGTATTTTAGTAGATTAAACCATAAAGATCATGATGATCAGCACGGTTTAATACTTTCGGGAACCACCTGGGCGTCAAACTCTTCAATCAGGGCATTAATAAACTCGCTTTCCCGCACGCCCTGCTCGGCCTTTTCCTGGCGGGCAGCCTGCTCGGCACGAATAGAGGCGTAAGCGGTTTCCTCTACATTTTCGGCATATTCAAACGAAACCTTTACCACCTGCCCGAAATATTCACTCAACACCGTATTCAATTTTGCTTTGGCACCCAGCTCGTTGGTGTTTTTCACCGGGATACGCAAGCGGATTTCATTCTCTTTCACGCCCAGCCATTCACTTTGCTTGGCAAACTCGGCCGCCACACCGCTTAAGGCCAACTCTTGCGACAAAACCGTCCAGTCATAAGGCGTCATTTGCTGAAGATTCCGATCGGGCAACTGGCCCTGATGGCTGGGTATCCAGGTAGCATCTTCCTGTTCAACCGGAAAAGACGCCATCTCGGGATCGGCCAGATCCATATCAGGGTCCGGGGGTATTGCCTGCGTAAAAGCCGCTTCATCATCAGGCTCGGACGCTGCCAGCATTTCCCACTCTGCCGGGATGTCTTCCCAGGCAGGAACAAAATCGTCAGCCGTTTTTTTTTCAGCCGTTTTCACCTTGTCATTATCATTGGCAGCGGTCTTCGCAACGGACGCCGCAACATCTGGAGCCGCCTCGTTGGAGGGAGCGTCTGAAGCCCCCTCTTGACTTGCTGGCATTGTGACTGTGGCAGGCTTTTCAGCGACAGACTTTTCAGTGGCCTGCTGCCCGGGTGACGGCATGGGTAATGCCATGGGTGACGACATGGCTGGCGCAGGCAAAGCAGCCATATCGACCGTGCTGACCAATGACAGCATTCTTAAACCGGTCATGACAAAACCGGCATATTCATCGGGTGCCAAAGACAACTCGTTACGGCCATGCACGGCAATACTGTAAAACAGCTGCAGGGTATCCGGATGAAACGCCCTGGCCAATGTCTGCATATCTTCATGCAAAGGGTCATCCGCCATGAGCGTGCCCGGCAAGCGCTGCTCTATCGCGATGCGCGAGAGCAAAACAGCCAGATCGGCCAGCGCACCTGAATAAGAAAACCCCCGCATCGACAACTCATTGGCCGTATCCATCACACCCTGTGCCGAACCCTGCAATAAAGCCTGCAAAAATCGCACCAGATATTTCTGGTCGATGGTGCCCAGCATTTCGCGAACGGCAGCATCGGTAATATTGGAAGAACTATAGGCGATGGCCTGATCAGTCAAGGACAGGGCATCACGCATGGAGCCGGCAGCCGCCTGGGCAATAAGACGCAAGCCACCCAGGTCAAAACGCACGTCTTCCTGCTCAAGGACATTTTGCAAATGCCCGACAATCGCCTCGGGTGGCATTTGTTTTAAATTGAATTGCAGGCAACGGGACAATACCGTAACGGGAATTTTTTGTGGATCGGTGGTGGCAAGTATAAACTTGACATGCGGCGGGGGCTCTTCAAGCGTTTTTAGCATGGCGTTAAACGCATGCCCCGTTAACATATGGACCTCGTCGATCATGTAGATCTTGAAACGACCGGCACTGGGCGCATACACGGCCTGTTCAAGCAACTGCGTCATTTCCTCAACGCGCCGGTTGGAGGCCGCGTCAAACTCAAGGTAGTCCACAAAACGGCCTTCGTCTATTTCAACGCAGGCACGACATTGACCGCAAGGCGTGGCGGTAATACCGGTTTCACAATTAAGGGACTTGGCAAGAATGCGTGACAGCGTGGTTTTACCCACCCCGCGAGTACCTGTAAACAGCCAGGCATGATGCAGACGCTGGGTATTAAGCGCATTGCTTAACGCCCTTACCACGTGCTCTTGGCCGACAAGGGTTTCGAAGGATCGGGGACGCCACTTACGGGCAAGAACAAGGTAGCTCATGAAATGATTGTAGCCCAGAAATGCAAACGTCACCCTGACGGTGACGACTGTTTTACTGAATATTTTTGTAGATGAGGGGTGAGCCTTACTCCGGCACTGAATCTAAACGGTTATGGCTGCTTCGTTCCCGACCTGACCAGTTTCGCCGCCGACCCATGCGAAGGGGCCCACCAAAAAGCATTGTAACAGCTTTCTGGATTATTACAATACAAAAATGCCAGCCGCCCCCAAACCGGATGAAAATTTAACGCCAGCGATAGCCTACGCCCACACCCGCACCAACGTCTCCACCTGAAGACCCCACCACAGAACCATTGAGCAACCACTTGCCGTTGTCAGTTGCGGCAGAGACACCAACGGCATAACCGGACTCACCCGACCAGGTACCGCCACCGACACCCACCACTTTTTCACCCGGCAAAACGGCCTGTGGCAAATTGGCTGCGGCAATCGCGGCAGCCGTACCTTCATCAGCCTTACGTTCGGTTTGACGGATCTTGCGATTGACATCATTAAACATTTCCGTAGCTTGACCCAGGTTTACGGCATCGGTGGGCCGACTGCCCGCAGCCACTCCGGAAACCATGCGAGGACCTTCGCTACCCGCCATGGACACTTCTTTTCCATTGGCTTGCTCACCTACGGAAATCGTACGGGTTTGATTATTTTGAGTGACCGCTACGGGTGAAGAATCAGGCACGGCCTCATAAACAGCCTGCATGGCTGCCATAATGGGACTAACCGCCTGCGCCACAGCAGGAACACTGCCCAAAACGGCAACCGCTGCCACCCCACAAACCATCCAATTGCGCAACACCGTGCTTTTGTTTTTTTCTGACTCTGTTTTTTTACATGCGGCATGAATAATCGGATTCATTGGTTCTCCAAAACTAAAAATTTAGTAAACAAAATTAACTGACAAGCATTATTCCCTTTTTTATAAAAAATGTTTTATATAAACCAAGACACTAACAACTTATTACATAATTACAACCAGGCAGAACAAAGAATAATCGCTTAACCGACCGGGCCTCTTACAAGGTCAGCCAACGGTTACCATCCAGCGCATAAATAACTGCCCGGGCAGGGCGTCCGTCCAACGCTGTCAAGCACTCACAATACTCCTGGAGCTGTTTACGGTACGTTTGCCGCAAGCGGTTTTCAAACACCTCATCAGACTCATGCTCATGTTTCAGTGCCGTTTTGTAATCAACCACCAACCAGCCATCGGGGCCGGAAACCGCCACGTCCACAATCAGCACCTTGCCATTGACATCCACCAGCTCCCATTCCTGACGGGCATTGGGCTGTTGCAGCAGCCATTGCCCTTTATCATGAGCCAGGCAATTCAGCAATAAAGATTGCACTCGTCCGGTTGCCTCACGGGCCTGTTGGGGACGCAGGCCTTCCTGGAGCAACTGACGCACAATAATATTTTCAGCCGACTGGATCCGCCCGGGTGTCCAGCCTTGTAATTGATCCTGCCCCATACGGGCCAGCCAGGCATGCACGACCGTACCGACATGCGCCTCATCACGCTCTTCAAAATGCCAGGCGCCCCCCTCATGGAAGGTCAGGTCTGTTGGTTTTTGGGGTTTTCCGGCTTGCGGGTGCAGGGTCTGCATCATGGCACCGGTAAAACGGGTTAGCGGCGGCCCCACCACCTCATATTGGCCATCTTCACCGCCCTGCCCGTTCTTGGCCTGTGACACAGGCAGATAAGGGGGTTTAACCGTAAAGAAAGTATCCATTAAAGGCTGCAACCGTGAAAACAGCGTGCTGGATGCGGCATTGAGCACTTCCCCGTCCCTGACCTGCAAGACCGCCACCAAATGCAGTCGTTGACACGCCCGTGTAGCGGCCACGTATAACAGGCGGTCAAGTTCATACTGGGTACGTTTTTTCTCACGCCCGGCCAGATAGACCGAAATCGGATCTTTTTCCTCGGATGCCCTGGGCTTGATAGGCCCCAGCAACAGGTGCCCCTCGGACTGTTCAAACCGAAGCAAGGGATCAGGGTTATTGCGTGGAACCCTGTTCAGGCCATACAAAATAACTTCCTGAAACTCCAGTCCCTTGGATTTATGCATGGTCATGATGGTCACCGCATTTTGCTCGTGAGAGGAAGCAGCATACAGGCGCTCAAGTTCACGATCAAGATCGGCAGGATTCAGGCCCCCATACGGAGCAAGGTTATCCAGCAAGCGCAGCACCGTCTGCACATCGTCGTGCTCACTTTCATGGTCATAAAAAACAAACCCGCCCAAAGCGCGCCAGACAGATTCCACATGCGCGGAAAAAGTAATCACATCATGTTCAAAAGGCCGATCAAGCAAGGCACGGGCCACGGGTAGTACACGAGCCCGCTCAGCATCCGATAAATCCAGCTCCCTGGCAAGCTCCGGATCATGACCGGAACCTGTCTCGGCCAGCATCTGCGCCAGCAACTGTGGCACGGGCATTTTCTGCTGCTCACCAAACAGGGTATCCAAGGTATTCAGGGTCAGTCCGCATAAAGGCGAACGCAGCAGTGAAAGCCAGGCCACACGGTCGGCCGGGTGCGACAGGGCTCGAATCAGCTGTACCAGATCAATCACCACCTGACGGTCTTTAAGCGGCTGAAAATCCACGGCCCGCACGGGAATACCTTCCAGAATCAGCCGGTGCATCAACTCATTCAGATGGGTACGTGCCCGCACCAGAATGGCCACAGGATCTTTTTTACCCGCATGTGTTTGCAAAGCCGTCCTGACCAATTCAATCACCCTGTCCTGAGCCGCTGTCTCTGCCATTTTCCGGCTTATTTCAATCGGTAACGGTTCTTCATCAGAGGCGGCCGCTTGCGGCAGGGTATGGGGCTCGAGCAAATGGGCGGGAATATGGCTACCATAATAAAACGGATGCATCAACACCGCCTCGGACTCGCCTGCCTCATTAAAAGCCACGGATGGCGTATATTTAATGGCCCCCAGAACGGGATTATCCCTGGCCGGAAATATCCGGGCAAAAGTTTGGTTCACCCACTCCACCACCCTCTGGCGGGAACGAAAATTTTCCGTCAACTTCAATACCGTCAGTGGCAAATCATTAATGCTTTCACGGGCCACTTTCAGAAACAGGCCCACTTCGGCTTTCCTGAAACGGTAGATCGATTGCATCGGGTCACCCACCAGAAACAGGGTGCGGCCTTCGTTGGCCAGCCAGCCTGACGTCAACTTGCGAATCAGGTCAATCTGCACCTGACTGGTATCCTGGAATTCATCGATCAGGATATGTTTGATCACGGCATCCAGCGACAGCAGCAATTCGGCCGGATTATCCACCGACCCCAAGGCTTGCCCTGCCCGCCAGGCGATTTCAATAAAATCCACTTCGCCTTCACTGGCAAACACCTGCTCAAGCTGTTGTGCAGCCAGTTTAAGACATTCCAGCAAATTGCCAATAATATGAATTTGCTGCGGTGTCATCAAGACATCAGGCAAATCGGTCAAATCATGCAGGGCTTGCGCCCACTCTTCCGAGTCGGTCCGTTGTGACTCCAGCCAGGCTTGCATGGCCTCCTTGTGCGCTGTCTTGGGGGGAAAGCCTTCGTTCTTGGTCAGGCGACTGCGCAACTGCCCTTTGCCCGTCAGCAACAGGCGGGCCAGCGCCTTCCAACGACCAATATCCGTGAAATAAGGTGACAGGGGGCTCCCATCCCAATCAAGCAACGGGTAATCATCATAATGACCGGCAGCCGGGTCGGCCAGGGTGCTGGCCGCCATGCGTGCGATGGGAGCCAAAGTGTCGGCCCAGCCCATAGGCATCAGCCCACTGACCCTGGCAATGTCTTCATCCATGGCCTGCGCAAGGGATTCCATCACCGCCTGCATGGCACCTGCCGGATCATTCACCACCTGCAGCCACTGATCCCTGAACCCCAGCATATCCACCAGCAAGGCTTCGGCAGGCTGTAAATCCACATCCAGATGCGCCACCAATGCCTGTACACATTCGGTGCTGTCAATCAGGGCCAGTGTTTTACGTGCCGCCTTGCCATACAGGGTCCGGGCATCTTCGGTCACCGAAGGCATACCCCCCATACCCGACAACCAGGGCATGGATCTCACCAGCGAAGCACAAAAAGAGTCAATCGTTTTAATGCTCAGACGTGCCGGATGCGCCAGCAAATTCCAGCCCTTTTCCTGATCGCGCTGCAAGGCTGCCCGGGCCAGCTGCCAGCTTTTTTTCTGATGCGCCGATTCCGGCTCTTCTTGCTGCAAACCCAAAGCCAGTTTTTTCAACACCCGCGCATGCATTTCCGAGGCCGCCTTGCGGGTAAAGGTAATGGCCAGGATTTCCTCGGGCCGGTTCACCGTGGCCAGCAAGGCCAGGATCCGGTCTGTCAACAATTCTGTCTTGCCGGAACCGGCCGGTGCCTGGATCAGAAACGACTCGTCGGGTTTGATGGCCCGGGCACGGGCCCGATGATCACTGGGCAAACGCGTTGCCGACGGATTGGGCGAATACGCCTGAACCTGTAAGGATTGATCTGCTGCCATCGTTTCACTCATCTTCACTTTCCTGCGCCAGCCTTAAAAAGGGTTTGACATCACAATATTCCAAATCGCTTTCCCGCCAGGCCCGGTTGATGGCCTTCCCGGCAGAAAAATCTTCTGCCAATCGCGCCATGACCGTTTGCCAGCGTTGCAGCAAATCATCCCAGGATACGGCTGGCTCCCAACTGCTGCGATCATCCAGGGCATCAACGCCCAGGTCTTCATTGGCAATACCCTTGAGTTCGATCTGACGCGCATTCAAACGGGCAAACAGCAAGCCGGCCACCGGATTGCCCTTGCCCGCCCCCATAACCGCGGCATAAAAAGGCAGCTGCAAATTAACGGGCACCTCTCGTGACCAATCCTGTTTGAAAGCCGGCGTACTGCCTGACTTATAATCAATAATCACCTGCTGGCCATCGGCCAGGGTATCCACCCGGTCCATGCGTAATGACAGCCTGACCTGCGCATGCTGCCACTTCACATCCTGCTCGAGCTGTTGCACGACAAACGGTTCACGCCTGAGCTCGATCTGCAAAAAATCCATCACAATCCGACGGGCGCGGTCTTTTTCCATTTGCACAACAGCAGCATAATCATGCTTGAGTTCCTGATCGGCAGCCAATTCCACGCACTCATTCACAAAACCCTCAAGCGAGCCGTCTTCAAACTTTTCAACCAGCCGTTCCCAGTCTTGCAACATGCCCCACACCAGCTCCATGACTTTATGCAGAAAAACACCCCGCACCCGCTGGCTGACCGCCTGCGGATAATCCTTCAACTCACGCGCCCCCAAACGGTAACGGGCAAACGCCCACAGCGGGTTGCGTGCCTGGGTTTCCAGCACATCCATGCCACCACTAACGGAGCGCTTGCCCGAAAGCGCAGGCGCCTGGTGATCGGATAAGACCTCAATATCACGACGGGGTTCTTCGCCTTTTGCACTGACACATAAAGTTTCAGCCTCAAATAATGGAATATTTTCCAATAATGATGAGGCCCTGAGTTCTTTTTCACCCTCCATCAGGGGCCAGCTTAAACGGACTTGAGGCGCACATTGCCGCAAGGCATGAAACAGCTCATCTGCCCAGGCTTTTTCCCGCTCAGGCGTGGCGCGTGGTGCATTGACCCTGCGCAGCGCGTTGACCGGCAAAAAAGGATTGGGACTTGGGCTGGCAGGCAGGACCTCGTCGGTCAGGCCAAGAATCCATACGGCATCCCAACGGCCGCCCTCTGCCTCCAGAAAACCCAGCACATCAAGCCGTGCCTTTTTATCCCGTTGCGGCTGAAAAGCCGATTGACGTGCCAATCTGTGCAACAAGGCACAGGCACCGGTGGCATCCAGAAGCCCGCCCACCTCATATAAGGCAGAGAAACGAACCAGCAATTTTTCAAAAGCCTGACACACCTGAAAATTGGCGCTAGTCAGTGTTGCCGGACCAGGAAACCCGAAACTCACCAGACATTCACGAATACGCTGTGCCCATTGGTCGGTGCTGGCACGCGTGTACTTGCCCTGAAAAGGCTGACACCAGTGTTGATAAACCTCCTTGAACTTCAAGGACGCTGCCGTATCCAGCTCTTCAAACATGGCCAACACAACCGCCTCGGGAACCGTAATGTCTTCTTTCTGACGCAGCTGGGCATCGTATTGTGCCATGGCCGCCAACACCGAAGGCCTGGCGGCACAATGCCCTGCGAGCAAGGCCGCCCCCAGCACCTGTACCTCGCATTGCCCGCGACTGCCCAGCTGCGCCAGCAGCCTCAGCCAGGCGAAGGCCGCCCGCACGGGCGCCCACTCGGTTAGAGGACGGCCAACCGCCACGTTCCAGCTTAACCCATGGCGACCCAGGTTTTGCGTTAACAAACGTCTGGCCAATGGGGCTTTGGCTTCCAGATCCGGTGCCACAATGGCATACGTCCCCTGAGGGTTATCCTGCAGGGCCTGTCGTGCCCATTCAATCGCCGCTTCCCATTCTGCAGCCGTATCTCCCAACGCTGTCTTGCCAACATCACTGGCGCTGGCCGACTTTTCAGCCAGCACATACAGATTGGTCCCATTCGCCTGGCAAGCCTTTAACAGCCTGCCCAAACGGGGGGAGCACTCCGCAAACCCCAGCAAAACAATCTGCTTGGGCAAACTCAGGTTTTCATGATTTTCGAGTGCACGAATCAGACTTTCCTGCATCAGACAATCGTCTTCCGCATCCATCCGGGACAGGCGATGCAGGTAAGCCTGTTGCCATTGCCTGAACCGCTCGTACTCTTGCGTGCTTTCATCCTCCCTGACCTGAATATGCCAGTCGGCACACAAATGATGGGCATCAGAAGCCATTTTTGCCGTTTGCTGCAAATCCAGTAAGCGTCCCGCCCCTTCTTCCTGCTCAATAACCGATTCCCACACCAATTGCTCGGCAAAACGGTCCAGTGCAATGGCCGGCACATGACTTTGAGTACTGAATAAACGATCATCATGCAAGGCACGAAGCCATCGGCCCAGCGGCATAATCCGGGGTAATTCAACAATACTGGCAGAAGGACCCATATGCTGGATCAGCCACTGTTTCAAACGCAATGCCTGCCGGTTGTTAACGGTCAGCACCAGTTGCTGACGGGCATCTGCCGCCACCAGCCCATCGATGGACAGCGCCGGCAAGGCGGAAATCATAAACTCAGGTGAAGCGGCAGTCATAAGCCTCCATTCAAGATAGAAAACATCATTTGACAGCAATAATGATACTTGATTGGGCGTAACTTCACTGACAAATAATACAAATCACAGGCCATGCATCGGGCATTAACAAGGCTGTGTTTTGAACATTCACATAAACGGCAATGTTACCCGCACCTCTGCGGTTAACTTTTGCACGCCATGCTGGTTGCAAACGCTCAAATCCATCACAAGCAACTGACCGGTTTCTGTCTGCTCCACCTGACTGACAGTGCCGGTACATACCGGCTGCTCTGCCAACTGCATGACGCTGACAAAGCGCACCTTGATATTGTCCAGATATTCTTGCCGCACAATGCGTGAAAGACACTGCTGCATGAAGGCAAAGGTAAACATGCCATGCACAAACACATCATCAAAACCGGCGGCTTGCGCATAATCACTGTCTATATGCAATGGGTTATGGTCGCCCGAAGCCCCCGCAAACAGGGCCAGTGCCGCGCGACTGAAGGGCTCCCCCTGCCATAGCGGCAAGCGATCACCCACCTTGCAATGTCTTAACTCAAACCCTGAATTGCTCATGATTTCCGATTTTCCACAAATACCGATCTTAAATCGGCAACATGTTTGCCATCCTGGTTTTCCACCCGCGTGTAACGGTCAAGAAAATACAGGGTGCCGTTTTTTTTGCTGTAGACATCAGCCACCCGGGAAGTAAACGTTAATACATCACCGGCAAAACACTGGCCATGGCACATGAATTCCTGCGAGGCATGCAATGTTTTACCGGCATCCAGACCCACCTGGGTAAACCAGGCATAGGGGTCTTCCCTGTTCATTTCCAGACCGAACAACAGCCCCACGGGCACCACGACCGACGGATACCCCTGCGCTTTGGCATAAACCTCATCAAAGAACAAACGCTCGGTCTGCCCGGTGACTTTCGCATAAAACTGCACCTGGAACAGGGAAACCGGCACCTGGTGAGACCCCAATTCCTTACCGATCAACCCCGCTTCAGGCATATTGACTCCTTATGTTCAACGCTTTGTTACCAAGTGGCATTTGGATTCTGACAAAGGAAGGTTGGCATCTTCAGCTGAAATAACGCCCTTGATATGGTAATAATCCCAGGGTCTTGTTGATTCGCCCGGTTTTTTCACTTCCAGCAAAAGCATATCATGAGCAAATTTGCCATCCTCCCTGATCTTGCCCTTGAACAGGCCATCATCAATTTCTTTAGACTTCAAATACGCCATGACCTTGTCGGCATCGTCAGTACCGGTTTGCTTGATGGCATCCAGATAATTGATCACTGATGAATACACCCCAGCCTGCCCCATACTAGGCATTTTGTTGGTTTTGGCATAATAGCGCTCTGACCAGTCACGGGTTTTGTCATCGCGATCCCAATAGAAACCTTCTGTCAGCATCAGGCCCTGTGCCGCATCCAGCCCCAACGCATGAATATCATTAATGAACATGACCATGGGTAAAATGCTTTGCTTTGACTGTGTGATGCCAAATTCGGCCGCCTGCTTGACTGCGGTAATCGTGTCCTGGCCGCCATTAGCCAGGGCAATGACATCGGCATTGGACTGTTGGGCATTCAACAAATAAGAAGAAAAATCGGTTGAGTTCAGCGGGTGCCTGGAAGACCCCACAATCTTGCCATTGTTTTTTTCGATCACCTTGCCAGCGGCATCCATCATGGCACCGCCAAAGGTGTAGTTCACCGTAATAAAATACCAATTCTTCTTGCCTGAATCCAGCACGTGCTTGGCCGTCCCATTGGACAGCGAATACGTGTCATACACCCAATGCACGGTATTCTTATTGCATTGCTCGTTAGTCAACGGCAAGGACGCAGCTCCGGACACCAGCGCAACCCGATTCTTGTCCGCGGCAATTTTACTGACTGCCAAGGCAATATTAGAGGTGACCAGTTCGGTAATCACATCCACCTTGTCCACATCAAACCATGCGTTGGCCCTGGCCATGCCAATATCCACTTTGTTCTGGTGATCGGCACTGACCAGCTCGATGGGGGTCTTGAAATCCGGGTTCGCCTTCTGGAAATCCTCAATCGCCATTTGTGCCGCGGTGACGGCTCCGGCACCGCTAAAGTCCGAATAAGGACCACTCATATCCGTCAGCACCCCTACCTTGACCAGATTGTCACTGATTTTTGGCTCGGCAGCCTGTACTGCCGGCAATGCCGCCATAGCTAAAGACAGGCCCACACCGGCCTTTGCCACCTTACCTAAAATGCACATCCCTTCTTTTTTCATCATTGTCTCCATTTATGTAAATATATTTACTTATAAAGACGAATTATGCCGATTTTTAAAAATTAATAAAGCAATTGCTTATAGGGACTTTCCCTTCCCTGCCTGACAAAACGAAAAAAGGGCATATAAGAAAACTTATATGCCCTTTGGGTTCATCTTATTTAATTTTTAATTAAATAATCATTTGGAAGGTGAAGACAACAGCTCTTGTGCCTGCTTTCTTAATTCATATTTCTGGATTTTACCGGTCGCTGTTTTTTGCAGCTCACCAAATATGATTTTTTTAGGCACTTTGAAACGGGCCAGATTCTCACGGCAATAATCCAGGATTTCGTCTTCCTGAACTTGTGCACCCTCTTTCAGCTCGACAAAGGCAACCGGAATTTCTCCCCATTTCTCATCGCCAAGCGCCACCACCGCGCAGTTGGCCACACCGGGATATTTATACAGCACATCTTCCACTTCGATACTGGAAATGTTCTCGCCACCTGAAATAATGATGTCTTTGCTGCGGTCCTTGATTTGTACATAACCGTCTTCATGCATGACACCCAAATCGCCCGTATGGAACCAGCCGCCTTCGAAGGCTTCCTGGGTGGCATGCGGATTTTTAAGATAACCCTTCATGACAATATTACCCCGGAACATCAGCTCGCCCATTGATTGGCCATCAGCCTTGATGTCTTCCATGGTGGACGGATTTTTAACGCTTAAACCAGCCTGCAGGTGATAACGCACACCCTGACGGGATTTGAGCCTGGCTCGATCTTCTATGCTTAACGCTTGCCAGCTGTCGTGCTCGACACAAACCGATGCAGGGCCATAGACTTCGGTAAGGCCGTAAACATGAGTGATATCAAAACCCATTTTTTCCATGCTGGCCAACACGGCCTCTGGAGGTGCCGCACCGGCAATTAAACCCTTGACGGTATGATCAATGCCTTTTTTCAATTCATCGGGCGCATTGGCCAGGGCCGAATGCACCACGGGGGCGGCACAGTAATGGGTAACTTTTTCATCACGGATCAAATCAAGGCAAACCTTGGCATCAAACTTGCGCAGGCAGACATTCACCCCGGCACGCGCAGCGATTGTCCAGGCAAAGCACCAGCCATTGCAGTGAAACAGGGGCAAAGTCCACATATAAACGGGGTGCTTGCCCATATCCCATTCTAAAATGTTTGACATTGCATTAAGGGCCGCCCCACGATGATGGTAAACCACCCCTTTGGGGTTGCCCGTGGTGCCCGACGTATAGTTAAGGGCGATGGCATCCCATTCATCTTCAGGCATTTGCCAATTATTGAGATCTTTGGCAGAAGCCAGGAAAGATTCATAATCAAGTTCGGCAAACGGCTGGATATTTTGCGGACCCAGGGCATCATTAACCTGAACAATAGTAAGATGGGGCAGTTTACGACGGATTTGAGGAATGTGGGCCTCGAACTCGCTGTCTACCAGCAGCACCTCGGCCTCACCGTGTTCGAGGCAGAAAATAAGACTGTCTGTATCTAAGCGCACATTTAGCGAACAAAGCACACCCCCCGACATGGGCACCCCAAAATGGGCCTCTACCATGGCAGGCGTATTATGCAGCAAAACCGCAACCGTGGAATTGCGCTTTACACCCAACTGGCGCAGCGCCGCCGCCAACTGCTTGCAGCGACGGTTGGTTTCAGCCCAGTTTTGTCGGATAGGCCCATGAACGATTGCCAGACGGTCACCATATACACTGGCGGCGCGTTGCAGGTAATCAATAGGGGTTAAGGGTGCATAATTGGCCTGGTTACGCTGAAGGCCCGTATCAAAATCAGCCATTGTGTCTCCTGTTGGCTATTCATTAATTTATACAAGATGTTACCAGAAAGATTAACAAATAAACCTCGAATAGATCAATATATTGGCGATTATTTTTACCTATTCAAACACCGTAACACCTTGATAACTGCTATTGCGTCAACTTTCATAATTATGTGACCCAAAAAATAACGCATCCGCTTGCAAACCCGCCACAATTGACCTAAAGTTGTCTAAAATGCCAGATTTGTTTCTTTAACTCAGGCACTATCACTTCATGAACACGGCACAAATCCAACTTCTGCGAGACGCAGCCAGGCAGGCTGATACTGGCAAGCACTGGATTGCCACGGCCAAATTCCTGGACATCGCCAATCCCAAGATCATTGCCGATTTATGCGATGAAGTGCTTACCTTGCGGGCCGGGTACAACAAAACCCCCAGCATCATGCCCTCCAAAAATGCACTGGAAGAGGTTTTCCAAATGGAATGCCCCAACCCTTCCTGCGATAAAACCAAAGACGGCTATGCCATTCGCTACGCCGGACAAACCTACGACCCCAACAAGGCAGAAGCAGCCCCAGGTGTTGCCTGGACCGCACAGGAAATGGCCATTTTCAAGGCCCGCCAGGACGGCAGCATTACAGAACTGCTAAGCCGCCTGGAAAACATGGCGCACATTCCCACCTGGTACCTGACGGTGGAAGCCGGCAGAAGAAAAGGTTACGAAGGCACACTGATTTTCAAATACAGCAGGGAAGCCCCCAACCGGGCACAGCAGCTGACGTTTCTGGATTGAGGTTGAAGGTAGTTTACTACTCGTTGTGTTAATGCTTGTGCTCGTGTGCTCGTTCCCACGCTCCAGTGAAGTGACCCCTAAAAGTTGAATGGGTGTCCAACTTTTTGGGATCACTTTACTCCTGCGTGGGAATGCATAAGACCAACCAACTGGTTACTGAATGCTGGTCCAATTGAACTGCGTATCGTATGATCTATGCATGCCATAAATACTACGCAGGTAAGATGAAACGCAAAACACCTCAAATTCCCTCTACCGAGCTCAAAACCATCCTGCATTCAAAACGGGCAAACCTTTATTACCTGGAACACTGCCGTGTTTTGGTAAATGGGGGCCGTGTTGAATATGTAACAGACCAAGGCTCTCAATCTTTATATTGGAACATTCCAATTGCCAATACAACATGTATTTTATTGGGAACTGGCACATCCATTACCCAGGCAGCCATGCGGGAACTTGCAAAAGCAGGCGTCATGATTGGTTTTAGCGGTGGTGGTGGAACACCTTTATTTGCAGGCACAGAAGCCGAAATAGCTTGCGAATTTTTAAGTCCGCAAAGTGAGTATCGCCCAACCGAATACCTGCAAAAATGGTGTCAATTCTGGTTTAACGATGACAAACGCTTGGTTGCGGCAAAAAACCTGCAAACCCAACGCCTAATGGTTATACAAAAATTCTGGCCCAAGTTTGAATGGGATTATCCACATGAGCAACTGCTTGCCTTACTTGAAAATGCCTCGAATGAATTCAATAATGTCAACGACCATCAATCCTTATTAACCGCAGAAGCCCGATTAACCCTAAAACTTTATGCACTTGCCAATCGTGCCACCATTAATGATAGTGATTTTAGCAGGAGTAGCAGAGGCAACAGTATTGACCCGGCAAACCGGTTTTTAGATCACGGCAACTATTTGGCCTATGGCTTGGGCGCAACGGGATGTTGGGTTTTGGGTCTACCACATGGCCTGGCAATTTTACATGGAAAAACACGTCGTGGCGGTCTGGTTTTTGATGCGGCCGATATTATTAAAGATGCCATGGTTTTGCCACAAGCCTTTATTTCAGCGCAGTCAGGGGATAGTGAAAGTGATTTCAGGCAAGCATGTATAAGTCAATTCGCGCGTTTTGAAGCTCTTGATATTATTATTGATACCCTTAAACAATTAGCCCTTACTACCCATTCAGCATGAATATTCTGTTAGTCAGTCAATGCCATAAGAATGCCCTTAAAGAAACCCGCCGTATTCTGGACCAGTTTGCCGAACGCTGTGGCGAGCGCACGTGGCAAACGCCTATCACTCAGGCAGGTTTGAATACCTTACGAAAATTATTAAGGCAAACCGCACGCAAAAACACGGCTGTTGCATGTTATTGGACACATGGCAAAAACCTGACTGAACTTTTATGGATTGTTGGCGACCAAAGCCAGTTCAATGAACAAGGCCGAGTACCTACCAACAAAACACGTCGCAATATTTTACGTGCAGAAGATGAAAACCGATGGGTACATGGCTCTACCATTCAAATTGTTGCTACTATCGCTGCCCTGTTACATGACATTGGCAAAGCCAACATCGGATTTGCCAAAAAACTTAAACCTGATGCTCCGTTACAGGCAGATCCTTACCGACACGAGTGGATTTCCTTGCGACTGTTTCAAGCACTAATATACGGCTGCCCTGATGATGAATCATGGTTAAAACGTTTTACTGAATTAGATGTTTATTTTTCAAATAATTCTGACTGGCTTGAGCACTTAATCAATGATGAGAAAAAAAATGATACATCTCATTCATTTGCCAATCTGCCCCCCATTGCCCAATTGGTTTCATGGTTGATCGTTACACATCATCGCATGCCCATTGAGACATTCTATGCAGATAAGCCTGCCCGTATTCGTGCACAGTTAAATGGTGAGTTACTCAACCGTAATGCCAGTAATTTTTATAAAAAACTAAAAGCGGTTGATGGCTGGGTTAAAAACCAAAAAGCCAACGATGAACGCAAAGACAGCAAAGAGTTCTGGCAATTTTCCAACCAGGCCATGTATAGCCAAAGCTGGCAGAAACATATGAAACGCTGGGCCGGCAAAGCTCTCAACCATCCGCCCCTTAAGAAACTGGCAGCATCAGGCACCATTAGCGACCCTTTTATATTGCACTTGGCACGTTTAAGCCTGATGGTGGGGGATCACAATTACTCCAGCTTAAAAAGCAATGACCCTAAACGCCTACAGGGCGACAGTGAATTTGATCTGATTGCCAATACCGATAGTCAGGGCAAACCCAAACAAAAACTGGACGAACATTTGATGGGAGTTGGTCAATTCACCGCGCGTTTTTCACGTCTTCTACCCAAATTTTCCCAGGAGCTGCCTGCGATAAAAAAACATAAAACATTCAATCAACGCACTACTATCGCCCGCTTTAACTGGCAAAACAAAGCCTTCGACCTGGCCAGATCACTTCAGGAAAGCAGCCATCAAAACGGTTTCTTTGGGGTCAACATGGCTTCTACCGGTTGCGGTAAAACACTGGGGAATGCACGAATAATGGCTGCCTTGGCCAATCCTAAAGCTGGCGTACGTTTCACTATTGCATTAGGCTTGCGTGTTTTAACTTTACAAACCGGTGAGGCTTTACGCCAAAAACTCAATCTGGATGACAGCAGCCTTGCCGTTCTAGTGGGCGGCCATGCCATGCGTGAGCTTTTCAATCTTTCCCAGCAGGCACAACAAAATGAAAACAGATATGCCAATCTGGGTAGCGAATCCATGCAAGAACTGGTTGAGGAGATAGTTAACGTCTCGGAAAGTGGTATTGAGAC
Source organism: Advenella alkanexedens (assembly GCF_019132845.1). GTDB lineage: Bacteria > Pseudomonadota > Gammaproteobacteria > Burkholderiales > Burkholderiaceae_B > Advenella > Advenella alkanexedens. Next base: position 305,790 of record NZ_JAHSPR010000004.1, read on the forward strand.
TGAGGAGCTTGGTACTATTATTGCCGACACAAAAGCGCGGCAATTGCTTTATACACCTATTGTCAGCTGCACCATTGACCACTTAATGGCAGCAAGTGAAAATGGTCGTGGCGGTAAACACATAACTCCAATTCTTCGTCTGCTTTCATCTGATTTAATTCTGGATGAACCCGATGATTTTGATCATAACGACTTACCCGCCCTTAGCCGGCTGGTTTATTTAACCGGACTGTTTGGCAGCAGGGTGCTTCTTTCTTCCGCCACCCTCACCCCGGATCTTATTTGTGGCTTATTTTCCGCCTATAAAGCAGGTAGGGAAATATGGAATTTTCATAATCAACATCCCAATAGAGGGGTTGACTGTTTTTGGGTTGATGAACACCAGCAACAACATCAAACCCATGATGAGGCCAATGGTTTTGCCCTGTCCCACACTGCCTTTGTAGAAAAAAGGGTCATAAAACTTCGACAGGAACCTATACGTCGAATAGGCAGCATATTAACCGTTGATAATTGCACTTCCCAAGAAGGCAAGAAAATAAATTACGCAGAGCTCGCAAAACTGTTACTAAATTCAGCACAACAAATGCACGTCCATCATCATGAGATATGCCCAACCTCCAAAAAACAGGTAAGTATTGGCTTAATACGGCTTGCTAACACTAAAAACATTATTCAAGTCGTTAAAGCAATGTATGAGCAGGAGCTTATCACCGACACCGTTCATTTTCATCTATGCTGTTACCATGCACGGCAATTGCTTGTTTTACGCAATGCACTGGAAGCAAAACTGGACAAAATCCTAAATCGCAATAAAGAAAATGCGATATTTAGCCATAATGAAATACAGGATGCTCTAGCCCAAAGCCCAGCAAAGCAGCACATATTTATTGTAATTAGTAGCCCTGTCAGTGAAGTGGGTCGTGATCATGATTATGACTGGGCAATCGTTGAACCTTCATCTATGCGTTCAATCATCCAATTGGCAGGACGTATATGGCGACACCGCCCTCAAAAAAGCACAATAATACCCAATATTGCGATTATGAACAAAAATATTCGTGCATTAATACAAAGTAGTATTGTCGCTTTTGAAAGACCTGGTTTTGAAGATGGGAAAAAGTTCAAATTGGATGCCCATAATATTGAAACCTTGATTGCAGAAGAACAACTGAACCCAATTAATGCCGTGCCTCGCGTGCAAAAACCCCAGAACTTAACTCCTAAAACCAAGCTTGCCGACCTGGAGCATGCTGTAATTGCTGATGTTATTAACAACGCCCAACGTAACTATGTCAATGCATTTTGGCAACCCGGTTTAAGCCACCTGCTCTGGATTCAACTACAGTTACTCAGCCCCTTCAGACAGCAAGATGTGTTGCAAACCGAATATATATGCATGCCTGATGACAGCAACGAAACAGGTTTCAGCTTTGTACCTTCGGATATCGCCTGGAAAAACCAAGATATCAACCAAGTAAAAACCGTTAACTACCTTATTTTATTTTCACAGTTTAAACATCATAATCCCGTTGTTTCACCCTGGCTGACCTGTGACTTAAATGAAGAACTGGAAAAACTGGCAGAAGAAAGGGGCAAAGATTATTTAACCACTGCCAAAGAATTTGCAACTATCTCACTGGAAAACTATGTTGAAAACAAATCATGGCATTTTCATCCCTGGCTGGGATTTTGGCGATAAAAAACGTATAGCAGTTCATTCTTCAAGCAGACTAAGACCCTCTTGCATTACCTTTCTGACAGCACTGCCACCTTCATGCATTTACTGTTATTTACAGGTTTTCGACCTGAAATCTATTAGAATGGCGGAGTTTTCTCCACCGAAAAGGTGGCTTATAAATTTCTATTTGCATATTTTTTGAAATTTTTACCGCCGAACAGGTGGTCGTTTCCTCACAATCAAGATTAAAATTTAATTATTCCTTTCTATTTGCATATTTTAATAATAAACTTATAATTAATATAAAAATAAATATATTTTCTTCTTGTTACAGGATACGTCATGAACAGTATAACCAAAGACCAAGTAGATCAAGCTATTCAAAATTTCCTTGCCGAGCAAATCAATAAAAAGACCGAAGACGAAGTTAAAAAGCTTGAAAAGGCCAAAATTGCGGGAAATATTACCGACATTGAAGCGCTTACAAAGCACATCAATGAAACACAAGAAAAATATGAGCTGAATACATGGATTGGTGACGCTGCCCATAGGCTATCCAAGCAACTGCATTTTGGAACACATATCTCCAAAGGCATTCACCCAGACAGCAAGGGTAACAATATCAATTTTCAAAGCATTCAGGAATTGCCTAAGCATCTTGTTGGTTCTCAATCTATTAAGCACCCCTCTTTGGATGCCACAGGCAACGCCGCTGCTCTCCCCTTGGCCTCATTCTTCAACACACCAATAGAAAACACAAACTACAAACTGCGCGACCTAATTCAGCATGAACATCCAGCACTAAAAAGCTGTTTTGCAAATGACAAAATTCTTTCCGAGCAATATGCGCAAATTTTCAAAGACACCCTAGACAACAAAATCGAATTTCCCAAAACAGATGCGCGCAACAAACAACTGCTATGGCCTGCCAATACAGATACCATTGAGATAAATGGCGATGATTATATTTGCCTGATACCACTACACCCATCTGCTATGGTCAATCGACTTTATCAAAAAGTCAATGCAAAATACTCAGAAGAAAACAAACAAGCCCGAGAAAACAGCAAAAAGAAAAACACAGATAAAACCCAAGCCTATTTTTCCATTAATAATTTGGCAGTAGTTAAATTAGGCGGCACCAAACCACAAAATATTTCACAATTAACCAGCTCCCAAGGAGGCCGCAATTATTTGCTGCCATCCCTGCCACCAAAAATTAACAGCAGACCCAAATTTCATCTTGGGCAAAAACAAACCAGTCTATTTAATAAAAACTTAAGCTATTACTGTTTCGCCAGTATTCAGAATTTTTTCAACGTAATAGAAGAACAAGCAAACAACGTTGGCATTCGCACAAAAAGAAAAGAGGCTCTTGAAGAAATTATTAATAAAGTTTTTGAAATTGCTGACTCTATTCAGTCCACCTATGAGCCAGGCTGGAGCAAAACCCATGATTTGGAATGGTCACAAAAATATTGGCTTGACCCCGAACGAGCCTTACTAATCAATGAAGAAAACTTCAAGGCAGATAAAGACAGCACAGACTGGATCAGTGAAATTGAACATGCTTTTGCCAGCTGGATCAACAGTTTAATCAGAAAAAACTTCCCAAAACTAAAAGAAAATATTGCCGATCCTGAATATGCCGAATGGCGTAAAACACTACGTCGAAGAATAAAAGCCAGTGCACAAAAAAATGAAGGAGTATTTGAATGAGTTACCTAAGCAATTACCTTGTGCTGAACAAAATTCGTATTCAAAACGCCAATGCCATTTCAAGCCCACTAACCTATGGTTTTCCGGCCATTAGTGGTTTTATTGGTGCCATTCATGCCCTTAACCGAAAAATCAAAAACATTTTCCCTGGTATAAGACTTGATGGCACCTTAATTGCTTGTCATGAATATCATTTACATGCCTATCGCCCATATAACTCGGCAGACTATACATTCAACCTAACTAGAAACCCCATCAAAAAAGATGGGAAAACCGCTGCCATTGTGGAAGAAGGCAGAATTGATTTAACTGTGAGCCTGGTAATTGAAGTATTCGACGATATTGATCTAAGCGATAACGATGCGTTACAACAAAAACTAATTGATTACGTACAAAAACAAATGATGCAACAACGACTTGCCAGTGGCAGCGTTATGCACATTCAAAAAGCATCTCTTGTGCCCGCATATGGCGAAGAAGGGATTTCTCCCATTATCAACTCATTAATACCCGCCTTTGTATTAATGGATGCCGCTCAGGAACTGGTTGATATAACCAACGAATTAAAAGCCAAACATCCAGATGCAACCCCGCTTGATGCCTTAATAGAAACAGCCACACTGCACCACGTACCGGAAACGGATAGTGACGAACCTGAGGCCACTCAATGGAAAACAAAAAGCATTAAGACCGGCAGGGGCTGGATTGTTCCTATTGCAGTTGGATATCAAGGCATTTACGAACCCTTTACCTGCGGTGAACTGGAAAACTGTCGTACATCTGAATACCCCAGTCAATATGTTGAGTGCATTTACTCATTAGGGAAATGGGTTTTTCCATATCGGATAGAAGACAATTTTAATTCTGCTTTTTGGCGTTTTAAGCAGCCAGAAAACAATCTTTATTTAATTTCACAATCTGAATATTAAGGAGTTATACACAATGGCAAAATTATCTACTGCAAGTGTATTGGCATTTGAACGAAATTTAGATATATCTGATTGTACCTTCGAACAACTCGACAGCCAAAACCCGGATAACAAAAAAACAGTCGTTAACGTCCGGGAAAAATCAGTCCGTGGAACCATTTCCAATCGTTTAAAAAATACAATCACAAATGATCCTGCAAAACTGGATGCCGAAATTGAAAAAGCAAACCTTCAAAAAGTGGATGTAGCAACCCTGGATAATGACAAAGATACGCTTGTTGCCTGTTTCAGTTGTAAGGTTCTGCCCTTTACCGGCAAACCCAATGTTTGTAATGACCCCGACTACCAAATCAAACTGCTTTCTACTGTCCAGTCTTATCTTAACGAAACTGGTTTAAGCACTTTAGCCCGCCGTTATGCTATTAATATTGCCAACGCCCGTTGGCTTTGGAGAAATAGAATTGGTGCAGAAAAAATCCATGTAACAGTAAGCTGCTCGATTGATGGGGAAAAATTTTCTCTTTCTTTTGATAATGCAAAAAACTTGCCTTTAAACTCATTTGATATTGAGAATGAGCAAATCGATCAATTAGCCAAAATTATTGAGCAAGGGTTCAAAAATGAGCAATTTGTTATCTTATACATTGAAGCACAAGCCATTGTAGGTTATGGCCAGGAAGTTTATCCCTCTCAAGAATTGATTTTGGACACAGGAAAAACAAAAAGCAAAGTACTCTATCAAATTGGTGATGTAGCCAGCATACACTCCCAAAAAATTGGTAATGCCCTGCGTACCATTGACACCTGGTACAGTGATGACGCCCAATTCCCGATCGCTGCTGAACCCTATGGTTCTGTCACAACTTTAGGGACAGCATTTAGACAACCCAAAGCTAAAAAGGATTTTTATACACTATTCGACAACTGGATATTAAAAGATGAAAAACCAAGTCCAGAAGATCAACATTATGTAATTTCAGTCCTAATTCGTGGTGGTGTATTTGGCGCTGCAGGCAAGGAGTAAGTATGTCGGAGCTATCCCATTACTTTGATGTTAAAGCAATTCCACAAGCTGATATAACTCAATCCCAAGTAATTAGCCATATTATGCAATTATTACATCAGCTACTCCCAAAATTCAATGGGAAAATTGGTCTTAGCTTTCCGGCCTATGGACAACAAAAAACCTTAGGAGGAATTATCCGTCTTTTGGGAGGTGAAAAAGACATTTCTGCCATTAATCAAGAAGCACTGCTACTCAATAGCATGAAAGACTACGCCTTAATCGGCGCTGTTATTCCCATTCCAGAAACAGTCAATAGCTATGCTTATTTTAGCCGTCTCCATCACAAAGGAGCCAGCCATATCAGGAGAAGCCAAAAGCGATTAACTGAACGAGGGGAGTGGTCTGATGAGATTGCAGAAAATATGCTTGCAAAATATATGAAGCAAAAAAATTATCCTCATGTTCATTTAAAAAGCAGTACTACTGGCCAAAACTGGATACTCCAGATAAAACGGCAGCAGACTAATCTCCCTAGCAATAAGGGGATGTTCAACTCCTTTGGATTAAGTACACAACTTACTGTACCTCTTTTTTAAATTTTGACCCTTTTTAAAGCCAATAATAAATACAATATAAAATCAATGAGTTAGACATCGGCTTTAAAAAAGGGGAAAAACCATAATTATTCTTTAACAACTTGATAAATCAACAATATTCTTTTAGAATTTCTAGTTCACTGCTGCATAAGCAGCTTAGAAATTGACGGTAGGCGTAATGCGGTGGGCTTCGTCGTTCACTGCTGCATAAGCAGCTTAGAAAGTAACGATATTCAGGCAAGGCATGGAAATAAAGTTCACTGCTGCATAAGCAGCTTAGAAAATTTGAGCCTGAAAGATCAGGGTATTGACCGAGTTCACTGCTGCATAAGCAGCTTAGAAAAACAGTACCAATAATTGCTGTTGTTCCGATGGGTTCACTGCTGCATAAGCAGCTTAGAAACGCCACTGCTTCCCTGACGACAGAGGGCGACTGTTCACTGCTGCATAAGCAGCTTAGAAAAACAGTACCAATAATTGCTGTTGTTCCGATGGGTTCACTGCTGCATAAGCAGCTTAGAAAAAGGTTCCCGCCTTGGGTTTTTTCTTTCCTGCGTTCACTGCTGCATAAGCAGCTTAGAAATGGACGGTTTACCGGATTTTTTTATTAAGAATGTTCACTGCTGCATAAGCAGCTTAGAAATCGACAGGCAACAAGCCTTGAAACGGGACTTGGTTCACTGCTGCATAAGCAGCTTAGAAAACATCAGGCATCTTACCGTGTGAGTCCACATCGTTCACTGCTGCATAAGCAGCTTAGAAAGTCTTGCCCGGCGTAAGGTTCAAGAGGGCCAGCGTTCACTGCTGCATAAGCAGCTTAGAAAATAGATGTAACGTTTCAAAAAATTACATTTTTGTTCACTGCTGCATAAGCAGCTTAGAAATACGGCCATTGAAAACCCTTGACGGCTGCGCTGTTCACTGCTGCATAAGCAGCTTAGAAATTTCTGCTATTTGCTTGACTGGTATTTCTGGAGTTCACTGCTGCATAAGCAGCTTAGAAACTCTTCGCATGGCGAAATTCTGATAACCTTCATGTTCACTGCTGCATAAGCAGCTTAGAAATGTTTTAGTGACTGTGCCGCCCATAGTTGAAAGTTCACTGCTGCATAAGCAGCTTAGAAAGCTTACGCAATATGCTAAGCGGTTTTTTTTGCGTTCACTGCTGCATAAGCAGCTTAGAAAATTTTCATCACAGCCTCAGCCTTGGCCGGATCGTTCACTGCTGCATAAGCAGCTTAGAAAACCCGCTTTGCCTCAATCTCCGCGTCCACCTTGTTCACTGCTGCATAAGCAGCTTAGAAAAGTCACAGGCTTCTCAACGACAACAACAGGCCGTTCACTGCTGCATAAGCAGCTTAGAAATGTTGCATTGCATATGTCGGTCGTTCCGGTGTGTTCACTGCTGCATAAGCAGCTTAGAAATTCCCGCCGCTCGGCCTCGCTACGCTCAAGCTGTTCACTGCTGCATAAGCAGCTTAGAAATTCTGGCTTGATGGGCTTAGGTCAAAAAAGATGTTCACTGCTGCATAAGCAGCTTAGAAATGGTCAAAATCAAGATATTTTAAAGGATTATAGTTCACTGCTGCATAAGCAGCTTAGAAATCTAAGGGGCGTTGCCCCGCCAGCGCTTCGCTGTTCACTGCTGCATAAGCAGCTTAGAAACACGTAAGATCACTACCGGCATAAAAAAAAGGCGTTCACTGCTGCATAAGCAGCTTAGAAACGCGCCCTTGACCTGCTGCTTTATCGGCGATGGTTCACTGCTGCATAAGCAGCTTAGAAAAATCTCTTGAGCGATAAAATCAAGGACTAATTGTTCACTGCTGCATAAGCAGCTTAGAAAAAAAATAGGATTGCCCTATGGTTCCATCCCTAGTTCACTGCTGCATAAGCAGCTTAGAAATAGCTTTAATTTCTCAAAAATGCAGGTAAAGCGTTCACTGCTGCATAAGCAGCTTAGAAAAGTTGGGTTTATGCTTGCTGCTGAAGCGGTTAGTTCACTGCTGCATAAGCAGCTTAGAAATGAACAAAACGAACGGATTACAAAGTCTAATTGTTCACTGCTGCATAAGCAGCTTAGAAAAACAACTTGATTACCAGATCTAAAAATAAATTGTTCACTGCTGCATAAGCAGCTTAGAAACTAATTCGTCAGTAGAACCGCTCATTAATGGAGTTCACTGCTGCATAAGCAGCTTAGAAATGCAGGACTTGCCGGAGGGGCTGGAGTTTATGGTTCACTGCTGCATAAGCAGCTTAGAAACCTTTTTTCTATGGGGTTTGCGTTATATATTCGTTCACTGCTGCATAAGCAGCTTAGAAATGCACATCAAGCATCGTGAAAGTAATCAGTGAGTTCACTGCTGCATAAGCAGCTTAGAAATGATGGTGAATTACGGGATTTGGTAATTGAATGTTCACTGCTGCATAAGCAGCTTAGAAAAGCCGAATCGGTAGGCATTGGCCGGAATGTTGGTTCACTGCTGCATAAGCAGCTTAGAAAGACCCGAACGACCCAGCCAAACGGCAGACCCTGTTCACTGCTGCATAAGCAGCTTAGAAAAATCTTCACCGCTTACCGCTCCTGATAACGCCGTTCACTGCTGCATAAGCAGCTTAGAAACGTGATCTTGCGGAACCGGATATCGTACTGCCGTTCACTGCTGCATAAGCAGCTTAGAAATCGTACCTTGAGGCCTGAGCGGTAGCGATGGGGTTCACTGCTGCATAAGCAGCTTAGAAAACGCAGGCGCATGGCTTCAACGCGTCCAACGCGTTCACTGCTGCATAAGCAGCTTAGAAATTAGCCATTAGACGGCTCAAGACGGCCGTCAAGTTCACTGCTGCATAAGCAGCTTAGAAATGATCCTGTCCGACCAACAACAGATACCCGCTGTTCACTGCTGCATAAGCAGCTTAGAAAGCGTGGTTTTCTGGCGGCTCGCTATACTCAAAGTTCACTGCTGCATAAGCAGCTTAGAAATGATCACCCGGTTCATATTCGGCTATGTCTTGGTTCACTGCTGCATAAGCAGCTTAGAAAATTACCTTGCTCCGGCCATGGCCTTGGCAATCGTTCACTGCTGCATAAGCAGCTTAGAAAGGTCAGATCCGTTTATTGAGTTCGATCAGTTGGTTCACTGCTGCATAAGCAGCTTAGAAATGACGCTCGGCAATCTATTTCAAAATCGTGAAGTTCACTGCTGCATAAGCAGCTTAGAAAAGATACAAATCCAGAGTTAAAGCATAATGTTTGTTCACTGCTGCATAAGCAGCTTAGAAAATCCTATTCTTCAAATATGCTTTGTTGTGCAAGTTCACTGCTGCATAAGCAGCTTAGAAAACCCGTGGCAGGTCGGCAGAATGGTAATAGGGGTTCACTGCTGCATAAGCAGCTTAGAAATCTTTCGGGTTGCTGAAGTGCCAATTAAAATCGTTCACTGCTGCATAAGCAGCTTAGAAAAGCTGGATAACCTTAATCCTGACACCTTCGGAGTTCACTGCTGCATAAGCAGCTTAGAAACTCGCCAGCGAGGGGAGCGAGTCGCCCTCTGTGTTCACTGCTGCATAAGCAGCTTAGAAATTCTTTAATTACAGCCATTGCAAGTGGTGCCGGTTCACTGCTGCATAAGCAGCTTAGAAACGGAAGCTAATTTAAAGGCATTGGCCGGTATCGTTCACTGCTGCATAAGCAGCTTAGAAATGTTGGCTCAATCGCTGGACACCCTTTACACCGTTCACTGCTGCATAAGCAGCTTAGAAATGCGAAGCCGTTTTGTGCTTGTCCAGTGGTACGTTCACTGCTGCATAAGCAGCTTAGAAAAGCCGGGTGTCCCCAGTTAGGAGGTCTTGCGCGTTCACTGCTGCATAAGCAGCTTAGAAAATGTACCTATTGTTCGCTGTAAAGCTATTGTTGTTCACTGCTGCATAAGCAGCTTAGAAAAGGTATGCCGTCCTTAATTACGGCTATTGCACGTTCACTGCTGCATAAGCAGCTTAGAAAAAGTTGTTTCCGATAGCTCACATTCTGTAATCGTTCACTGCTGCATAAGCAGCTTAGAAATTGGTAAATGGGAGGGGCGCGGACAGTACGTTGTTCACTGCTGCATAAGCAGCTTAGAAAATGATTGCTCCTTAAATTGCTCGAAAGCGAGGGTTCACTGCTGCATAAGCAGCTTAGAAAGCTTGCCGAATGAACTTTCAACAGAAACACTGGTTCACTGCTGCATAAGCAGCTTAGAAAAGAGAAACAATCGAAAAGCGCCGCGCACTGGCGTTCACTGCTGCATAAGCAGCTTAGAAATAACCAATCTGGCCCGCTCATGTAGCGGGTCTGTTCACTGCTGCATAAGCAGCTTAGAAAGGTGGCAAGGACTCGGCCTGTGCCAGCTTGATGTTCACTGCTGCATAAGCAGCTTAGAAAAAAAGCAGAGCCAGTTATAAAACGTGATCCAGGTTCACTGCTGCATAAGCAGCTTAGAAAAAGGCTCGATTTAGTGCCTTCCTGGGCTTTTTGTTCACTGCTGCATAAGCAGCTTAGAAATCAAGCTGATCCAGCCATTCATTGGCGCAAGCGTTCACTGCTGCATAAGCAGCTTAGAAACAAAAGCAAAAAGCAAAAGCGAGGTTCTTCATGTTCACTGCTGCATAAGCAGCTTAGAAAGGAATTTTGGAAAATGTATTTGGAGAGGTTTTGTTCACTGCTGCATAAGCAGCTTAGAAAAAAAACGGTTTGATTATTTGATCGAATCTAATGTTCACTGCTGCATAAGCAGCTTAGAAAAAGCTGCTGGATGATCTGGTGATGGCGTTGGGGTTCACTGCTGCATAAGCAGCTTAGAAATTATTTGCATCCAGCCCCGCATTTTGACGGTAGTTCACTGCTGCATAAGCAGCTTAGAAAATGGTTCGTCAAATGACCGAAGCAATCATCACGTTCACTGCTGCATAAGCAGCTTAGAAAATATTGTTTTAACCTTTAACCTTTTGATTTACGTTCACTGCTGCATAAGCAGCTTAGAAAATATGGATCTGTATTTTCTATTTCATTAAATTGTTCACTGCTGCATAAGCAGCTTAGAAAGTTCTCGCCGTCCAGGGCTGCGCACTGCGTGCGTTCACTGCTGCATAAGCAGCTTAGAAAAGCTCAATTTCTAACTGATTTTTTTGCTCGGCGTTCACTGCTGCATAAGCAGCTTAGAAATTTTAAATCTGTCCTCATGCTGCGCACCAAGTGTTCACTGCTGCATAAGCAGCTTAGAAAACTTCAGCCAAGCGACCAAAAAAAGATACGCGGTTCACTGCTGCATAAGCAGCTTAGAAATCAACACAGATGGTGGCGAAGGTCTGGCAACGGTTCACTGCTGCATAAGCAGCTTAGAAAGCACAAGTAGGCGTGGATGTTGTTGATATGGTGTTCACTGCTGCATAAGCAGCTTAGAAAGCGCCGGCAAAAGCCCCGATTAGCGCATCACCGTTCACTGCTGCATAAGCAGCTTAGAAAAATCGACTGTGTTAAGAATAACCTGCACAGCTGTTCACTGCTGCATAAGCAGCTTAGAAAAACTGAAAAATAGGGGGCGATCATTTGCAGGGGTTCACTGCTGCATAAGCAGCTTAGAAACAAGACAATATCTTTTGCCAGGAGTTTACGAGTTCACTGCTGCATAAGCAGCTTAGAAAATAATGCCCGTATTTTGTCACAATCCATATCTGTTCACTGCTGCATAAGCAGCTTAGAAAAATGCCCTTCATCATCGTACGGTTCCGCATTAGTTCACTGCTGCATAAGCAGCTTAGAAACAGAGTGAGGCTTTATGACGATACCTGGGGTGGTTCACTGCTGCATAAGCAGCTTAGAAATGCGTGTGCCGATATAGTACGTGCCTGCTGCAGTTCACTGCTGCATAAGCAGCTTAGAAAAGCAACCCCACGCAGGGGGCGCCCCCCAAAGGGTTCACTGCTGCATAAGCAGCTTAGAAACCGGCTTATCTGCAACAGCTGCCCTAACAACGGTTCACTGCTGCATAAGCAGCTTAGAAAGACTGGATTTTAATGATGTTCTGTTAGTTTATGTTCACTGCTGCATAAGCAGCTTAGAAATGTTAAGGCCGAGTGAGCGCGCCGAGCCGTTCGAGCAAGACACGTCCAGCAGGCGCATCATGGGCCTGTCCGGGAGAAAGTGAAAACGCTACGGCAGTTCGATCATCCGCGGCAACCATATGAATCTTGGTGT
>NZ_JAHSPR010000005.1 GCF_019132845.1 Advenella alkanexedens
AGCTCAATGGGCATGATCCGTATGCCTATTTGAAGGATGTACTCACACGCTTGCCCACTCAGCCCGCCAGCCGTATTGCTGAACTGTTGCCGCATAATTGGCAACCACAGACAGCGATGTAAAAAAACAGGTTAAAGAAAACCGCTGTCAAGATGAGATGGCCGAACGCTTACTCCCTTACAAGCGAAATAATAAAAAGCGTAAGCTTACCGTCAAGCGCACAGTTCATAACTAGAGACTTCTGCTGCTAACTGTCGTTTAAATTCACTGGGTGGTAAGTTACCCAATGACTCATGGGGTCGTTCCTCGTTATAACTTAACATCCAGGCCCAACTGAGGTCTCGCACCTGATCCAGCGATGAGAACAAATGCGGGTCCAGGACTTCGGTGCGATAACTGCGATTAAATCGCTCTATATAAGCATTTTGGTTTGGCTTGGCGATAGCGCATAACTTCTTTGGCTGCCGGATTGGCAAATCCGTCAGGGTCGGCGTCGTCCCGAAACAGCTCATCATGAGTGGTTACGATGTTTTCGATCTCGGAGCTGTCTTTTGCCTCTTGTAAACCCAGGGTGTTGATAAGAATGCCTTGGTTTGGGATAGAGGCGGCCACGCCTTTCAGTTCAGCAAGATAACGGCTGCTACTTGTGAGCTTCTTTAGGATGAGAGGAGTATCGAATCGTTCTGCATTTAAATGTTCAAGGGGCGTAATCGGTGTCACTATGAACTCCACATATATAAAAAAATGGGTTTTTCTATATATGTTACAGATGATATGTATAGAAAAACGGTTTTTTTATACATGTTGCTGGTAATGTGTATAGAAAATCTGTTTTTTTATATATGTTGCAGGTAATATGTATAGAAAATAGATGCTTTCTATATGGATTTTCGCTCACGGATGAGTAGCTGGACAAAAAGAAACTGGAAGCGTTTGCTCGTGAAGCAGCCAAAGGCTTGAAGACCGAAAAGGACCTGAATGAATTCAGCCAGATACTGACCAAGATTACGATAGAGGCTGCACTCAATGCCGAGCTTGACGCTCACTTGGGCAACACTCTGGTTATTCGGCGGCATCATTTTTTAACGATCTGCGCTTTAAGGTCAGGACTGTAGGATGATATTGAAAAACTCTATCCGCTCCCTCAAATGGATAAAATGTAAAAATCAAAATATCGGACAACTAGTCTGACAGAGGGGGTCCAGGGTGATCCTGGAACCATCGACCGCCAGTACCCGCAAGTCCCAGAAGCGCAGGTAATCACCATCACCGTAATGCGTTTGCACGACGGCGGCCTGGTTAAGCTCGATAAAGGCGGTGTGTTTCAGTTTATACCGCGCCTGCGAATAAGCGCTGGCGGTCACGGGTGGCTGCTCCAACCCCGTCATCGCCTCATTGACGACGTTTTGTAACGATTTCACGCTATTCCTCATGATCAACACCACAACCAACGCGAAGGACAGGCGGCGCTCGCGTGTGAACGCTTTATCGCTCTGACGGTGACGGTGCTTGAAGCCATTCGCTTCAAGCCGCTCTTGGGTAACTTCAATTGCCTGCTTTTTTTAGCCATGTTCAACTGTCAATCAAATCCGCTTATTATCTCAAAAAATGCTTAACCTAATGGCAGTGACGCTGGAGCATGGGAGCCAGTTCCACGGTTGCTTACTTATCATCAGGAATGGGTTCGTTATCATGCACCATATGCAAGAAATGGCGATGACGTTCATATTGATTAATGATATCTACAATAATATCGTCTTTAGTCCATCCCATGATGTCGTAGTCTTGCCCGCCTTCAGTTAAATGCACCTCGGCCCGGTAGTATATTTCCTTATCTGGGCGTTCGGTGTCTACCGGATTCAGCGTAGGACGATTTTCAGCGACAGGATAAACCTGGTAGCTGAAGTCCTGGTATTCGCCGTGATGCGCAACGGTTAGCGCCCAACCTTTGGCATCGCTGTCAGGAGATGATTTTTGCATGACTTCTGCCTCAAAGCCCAGATCCTGCAGTTCTGCGCCAATTGCCTTCATTGCCGGTGCCACGGTAAGATTCATGAAGCGAACAACCTGGTTTTGTTCGGGTAAAGTGACCAAGTTACGTAAACGTTGTTGCCAGTCTTGTCCTTGGGCCAAAGGCGGTGTACGTGCCACTGTTTGGTAACGAATTTGCCGTTTGGTGGCCTCGGTTTTAAGGGCTTTAAATAAACCAAAAATAGCGGCTAATAAAATAATAGAGAAAGGCAAGGCGCTAACAATGGTTGCCGTTTGCAGTGCTTGCAAGCCATCGGCCAAAAGCAAGGCAATGGCAACCACGCCGGTTAAGGCAGACCAGAATATACGTTGCCATACCGGAGAGGGCATGTTTTCTTTAGAGGCCAGCAAATCAATAACCAAAGCGCCAGAGTCTGCAGAGGTAACAAAAAACACAACAACCATACATAGCGCCAGAATGGAAGTGAGGCTGGTTAAAGGCAGTTTTTCCAGGAAAACAAACAGGGCCTGTGCTACGTCGTTCTGAACGGTCAGGCCAAAGTTGCTCATGCCTTCAACTAAAATATAATAGATGGCGGTATCACCGAAAACGGTCATCCAAAATAAAGTAAAGCCCGATGGCACTAACAACACGCCCAGTACAAATTGACGGATAGTGCGGCCTCGTGAAATACGGGCAATGAATAAACCGACAAAAGGTGACCAGGCTATCCACCAACCCCAGTAAAAGAGGGTCCAGCCACCAATCCAGTCATTGGGTTCATAAGCATAAAGGGTAAAGGTTGCCGTTACTATATTTGATAAATAGGCCCCCGTGTTTTCTACAAAAGTTTGGAGCAGGAAGACAGTAGGGCCTAGAATGAGTACAAACAAAAGTAATAAAAAGGCAAGCCCCAGGTTGATTTCTGAAAGAATCTTAATGCCCCGGTCCAGGCCACTGGCTACGGATAGGGTCGCTAAACCACAGGCAATAATAATCAGGACAATTTGTACCTGGAGGGTAACGGGCAGATTAAATAAATAGTTCAGGCCACTATTTATTTGCGCTACCCCAAAGCCCAGCGAGGTGGCCACGCCAAAGACGGTACCAAGAACGGCAAAGGTGTCAACGGCCTGACCGGTGCGGCCATAAATGCGGTCTCCAATAATAGGATAAAGCGCAGAGCTTAGTCTTAGCGGCAGGCCGTGTCTGTAGCAGAAAAATGCAAGAACCAAACCCACAATGGCATAAATAGCCCAGGCATGTAGCCCCCAGTGAAAAAAGGTAATGCTCATGGCGTTACGTGCCGCCAAGACGGTTCCCCCTTCGCCGGTAGGAGGACTAAGAAAATGCATGACCGGTTCAGCCACCCCAAAGAACATAAGGCCAATGCCCATGCCGGTAGAAAAAAGCATGGCAAACCAGGTGAAGTTCTTGAAGTCAGGCGTAGAGTGATCTGGCCCCAATTTAATGTCGCCATATCGACTGATAGCTAAAAAGAAGGTGCTAAGTAAAATGATGGCGACAGTTAGAATATAAAACCAACTTACATGGCTGAGAATCCAGGTCTGGGTATTGCTAAATAGCTGTTGGGTAAAGTCAGGTGCAAAAGCAGCAAGGCCAATCAGAAGTAGAATAAGAGCGGCAGCCGAGAAAAAAACAGGGGGGTTAATGCTCGTTTGCTTAAAAGGCTTCATGGTTTGGCCTTGTTTATAGTTAAACATGGGAAAAGTGTAGCAGAATAGTGAGTCGGGGTCAGGATTTACTTATTGAGTGATTGTGGCAAACGTGGCAATGCCTGCGCCCTTGAATAAAACGCGCACTCCCAAGCAGGAGCATGGGAGTGAGTCATAAAAAATGCTTAACTTAATGGCAGTGATGCTCCGCGTGGGAACGCCTGGTCAAGTAAAATTCAACCGATGCTAGGCTGGAATCTGATCCTTCTCATACATCCATGCCATGCCTTCCATGACCTGATCGGGCGTCCTTTCCTTAAGGAAGGCGTTTCTCAGGTCGCGGGTGGCGTTGCTTGCGTGGTAGGCTTGCCCATATAAGCGTGCGGTTTGCTGGATACGGGCGGTGCGCAAATAACGGGCCTTGGCGTATGAGTCAAACGCTTTGCTGAAGTCTCCCCCTGAAGCCTGGACGTGTTTGGCCAGGCAAACCGCATCTTCCATGGCCATACAGGCACCCTGTGCCAGGTATTGCAGCATCGGGTGCGCGGCATCACCCAGCAGGGTAACATTGTCTTTGGTCCAGTTGCCAACCGGGTCACGGTCACATAACACCCACATACGCCAGGATTCGATTTTTTCCAGCATGCCCAGCACTTCCGGGCGGGCACCCTGAAAGCGCGCTCTCAGTTCTTCCGGATCTCCATAGGTATCCCAGCCTTCGTCATACTTGTCGCTATGAAACACCGCAACCAGATTGAAGACATCAGATTGTCTCAACGGGTAGTGCACCAGATGGAAGCGGGGACCCATCCAGATCACCATGGCATGTTTCCGGTTGGCTTCGGGAACCTGGTCAATAGGCAAGACGGCCCTGTAGGCGATATGCCCTGAAACCCTTGGCTTGCCATCGTTAACAATACTTTGCCGTACAGTGGACCACAGGCCGTCAGCACCGATCAGGGCGGGTCCGGTATGTGTTTGACCATCCGAGGTGGTGACGGTAACGCTCTTTCCATCTGAAACATGGCTTTCCACTTTGCTGGATGCTGAAAGGGTGACTTTCCCGCTATCCCGACAGGCCTGCAAAAGAACGGCATGCAGATCTGCACGATGAATCAGGCCATAAGGTTTCCCAAAGCGTTCCGGATAGAGCTCACTGACGGGCAGGCGCAGGATTTCTTCACCACTGATGGCGTCCATGGCGATGATATCATCGGGAAAGACGGCAAGTTTATTGACTTCATCGCTAATGCCCAGCTCATCAAAGGTGTAGAAGGCGTTGGGCCCCAATTGGATACCGGCACCAATTTCCTTGATTTCATCGGCCTGTTCAAATACATGACTTTCTTTGCCAATGCGGGCCAGGGCCAGGGCTGCCGCTAAACCGCCAATGCCACCACCGGCAATTAAAATTTGATCGTTTGATGCTTGTTTCATACAGTCTCCATGGTTGTAACATTAACAGCGATTGTTCCTACACCTTCCAGTTCCATTTCTATGCGGTCTCCGGGCTCAACGGGACCAACCCCTTCTGGCGTGCCGGTAAAGATCAGGTCACCGGGATTGAGGGTGTAAAAAGAGGAAGCGAACTCGATAAGGTGAGGAATATCAATCACCAGATCTTTCGTGTTGGCGTTCTGGCGTTCTTCACCATTGACGGTCAGGCGAAACGCCAGTGATCCGGGGTCGGGGATTTCATCTGCCGTCACCAGCCACGGGCCCAGCACCGTGTAGGTATCAATGGATTTGCGCATGCTGCGCTCTTCCGGGCCACGGGTGGTCATGTCCAGGCCGGCACAGTAGCCGGCAACGTATTGCAGGGCATCTTTGGCCGCAATATTGCGGCCCGTCTTGCCAATCACCACCACCACCTCGGCTTCGTGGTCGTTTCTGCGCTCCGGGTGGGCAAGTTCTACGGGTTGCGATACACCAATCAGTGAGCTGTTGGCTTTTAAAAACAGGCCCACCCGCTGAATTTCACCAATCTGGTTGGCATGGTGTATTTCTTTATCGGCACGTGCTTCTTCCAGGTGTTTCAGGTAATTGACAGGGGCGGCAATAATTTTCCCCGGGTTGGCAACAGGTGCCAGCAATTGAACGTCCGTCAGCGCTTTCTTTGGCGCATTCTCCATTAACTGCATGAGCCGGGGGCGCAGGCTTTCCAGGTTGGCGATCAAAAGATCGTGGCCGGGAAAGGGATAAGCCTGTTCGGGTAGCAGCGCCAGGGCAGCACTGACATCATAAATATCATTTCCCTGTACAACGCCCAGTTGATTGTTGTCAAAACGGCAAATTCGCATTTTTTATCGTCTCCTTAATGAATGTTGTTAGTATTCATGAACTTTATTATTGGTTCAATAAATTGAAATTTATAGTTGATATTGTATTTAACAATAATAGGGGTAAAATTGGTGAATGGATTTTGATACTGTATAAAGGCTCATGAGTAATCTCGACATACGTGATCTTGCCCTGATCGACGCATTGACACGCACCTGCAATATATCGGCCGCCGCTGAAATACTGGGCTTAAGTCAGCCATCGGTCAGTATCCGTCTGGCCAAATTGCGCACGCATTTCAATGACGCGCTTTTTGTTCGTACCCGGACAGGCATGCAGCCCACCCCACGGGTTGCCGAGCTATTGCCCGCCATTCGGTCTGCGCTTGGTTTGTTGGCGGATATAGAAGAGGGGGCAGCCAGTTTTGATCCGCTTGGCTCCAACCGTATTTTTCGATTAAGCATGACCAGTACGGGGCAGGTGGTGGTAATTGCCCGGCTTAAAAATGTGTTGAACAGGCTGGCCCCCAAGGTCAGGATAGAAGTCATTGATTTTACGGAACAGACACCGCTTCAGCTTGAACGTGGTGAGGTTGATATTGCCATGGGCTTTACCACCATCATGGGCCCGGGTTTTTACCAGCAGAAATTATTCCGGGAGCATTATGTGTGCCTGATCCGTCATAATCATCCGCGCATTAACCATGAACTGACGATTGAGCAATTCAAGGCCGAGGGACATGTTGCGGTAAAAAGCAGCGGTACCGCGCATTGGCTGCTGGAAAAAGCGATTGATGATGCCGGTATCTCGAGGAATATTGAACTGTGGGTGCCCTCATTTCTTGGGCTGGCGGATATTGTCCGCACCACCGATTTGCTGGCTTTGGCGCCCGTGCATTTGGCGCAGATCATATGTCGGGATAAAACCGTAAGACGTGTTGATGTGCCCATTGAAATACCGTCTTATGATGTGAAGCAATATTGGCATGAACGGTATCATCAGGAACCCGGTAACCGGTGGCTCAGGCAAGTCATTGCCGATGTCATCCAGGAAAAATGAAGGGTGCTGTTATGGTAAAAAAGCATTGCAACCGGTCAGGTCGCAATGCTTTGTCAATGGATAGTCGTGAATGGATCAGTCCAGTCGAATGTTTCCTTCACGAACCAGTTTTTCGTATGTCTCTCCTTTTAATTTGCTGATTCTTGTGATTTCCTGCGGACTCCAGTCCAGGTGCTCAAAGGCAAAGGCCGCGTAATTGTTTTTTACTTTTTCAGTTTGAACGGCCTTCCACACATCAGCATGGATTTTTTCAATAATTTTTGTATTGGTGCCTTTGGGAGCCAGTAACACGGCAAATGAGTCTACCGTCAGTTGCTGTGGTCCTCCCGCTTCGGCCACAGTGGGTACGTCCGGCATGCCTGGGTGTCGGCTTTTGGCCGCAATGGCCAGGTACTTCAGGCTGCCTTTCCTATACAGGCTTTCACTGGAGCCGACACTGGCAAAGGCCCACTGGATTTCGTTACCCCCCAGATTGACATAAAGCTGTGCGGTTTCCTTATAGGGAATATGCAGCATTTTAGTGTGACTCATCTTTTCCAGTTGCAGGGCGCCCAGGTGCCCCGGACTGCCAACACCCCATGATCCATAACTGACAGAATCGGGGTTTGTTTGTGCTGCTTTAATGAGATCCCCCATGTTTTTCCAGGGAGAGTTGCTGGGAACGGCAATAAAAAACGGTGTCCTGAATAAGGCGGCTACCGGTTCAAAAATCTCTAATGGCGATATTTTTCTGGAAGGGTACAAGTAAGGCAGGGCACTGATCTGTTCACTGTCAAGCTGCAATAGCGTGTATCCATCGGGTTTGGCGCGGCGTGCCTGCTCAATGGCAATGAAGCCTGCACCACCCGGGCGATTGTCGATAATGACTGTTTGTCCCCATTGTTTGGTCAGGCTTTCAGCTACCATTCTAAGGACGGCATCTGGCCCGCTGCCAGCTGAAAATGGGGTAATGATGGTTACCGGTCGATCGGGGAAGGCAGTGTCAGTTTGTGCTTGCGCGTTGGTGATACCTGAAAGGGTGGCCAGCAAAACGACCAAGGCGGATCGGGCTGTCGCAAGAAAAAAATGTCTCATGAAGGGTCTCCTCTTCTCTGTGTTGTTGTGGTGGTTTTATTATGTTTTATATGTTTTTACCGGGTTTCCAGTACACCCATTTTTCGGTGTAAAGGGCTTTCATCGGCAATGAAAATAAAGGCGGGGCGGGCGGTGTCTTGATTATGCAGGCGAACCGGTGTGTAGCCAGGGGCACAGCAGGTGTCTGCTTCATTCAGTTCAAATGTGTTACCGCTGATTTCAGCCTTTGTTTTTCCTTCAATCACATGAAACAGGCTGGCAGGAGAGCGCGCCGGCAAGTCCAGTGTCTGGCCGGGTTGGATCATCAAGGCATAAAATCCCAGAATATTCTGGGCGCTGTCACCGGTTTCCGGATTAATGTATTCAACCTGAACCGATTTTTCGTTTGGATGTGCTTCGGATAAGGCTATCAGGCTGGCCCGTACTTGTGACCATGGATAGCGCAACATGGGGTAAGGGTTATGATGACGCGTGAAGACGGGGGCGGGGAGTACACCGCCATTGGCATAAATGCCATGGCCTTTGGTGGGGTTGACGGTTTGCCGGGTACCCACGTTGTGATAGCTGGTTTCCATGAAGTAAATCAGGGGCAAGTCCAGCACGTCAAGCCAAACGACCGGATTCTGGCCATCATGACTGTGTTCGTGCCAGAGCCCGGAAGGTGTCAAAATAAGATCGCCACGGTTCATGGGACATTTTTCCCCGGCTACCGTGGTGTACGCCCCATCGCCTTCAATGATCATTCTGACTGCATTCGGTGTATGGCGATGACTGGGCGCCCATTCACCGGGTAACAGCAACTGCATACCCACGTACATGGACGGACTGACTTTCATTGCATCCAGGCCATGTCCCGGATTGCTCATGACCAGCACGCGTCTTTCCGCTTTTTCAATCGGGGTCAGATCACCGGCCCGTAACAACAGCGGGCGGATTTTGTTGTAAGACCAATGTGTGGGTTGGGTGTTTCTGGCAGGAATATCCGCAGGTAAAACGGCGCCAAGGCTTGGCCATAAGGGAACCAGGTTTTCCTCACTAAGTGCCTGTACATATTCAGCTGGTAATTCTTCCAGTGTTCCAAGATTATCCATAATAGTGTCTCATGTTTATGCTTTTTGAAGGCTAACTATAGAGCAGGTGCAATTATTCTTACAATAGATTATGATTAATACCCATCATCGGTTTTATTAATAATGGGTGTCTTCCTTGAACGAACTGGATATACGACATCTTCGGATTTTTTTGGCCTTATATGCAAGCAAAAACGTAACGCGCGCCGCCGATTCTGTGGGTCTGAGTCAATCATCGGTAAGCGTGGTGCTGGCGCAATTGCGTCAACATTATGGCGATCCGCTTTTTGTGCGTACCTCGGGTGGCATGAAGGCAACACCACGGGCAGAAGCGCTGCGACCATTGGTGTATCAGGCACTTAAACTGCTGGAGCAATGCCTGGAGCCAAGCCTGGTATTTGATCCTTTGACTTCAAGTCGCTGTTTTCGGATTTGCATGCCCGACCTGGGTCAAACGATATTGCTGCCAAGGCTCTTATCGGTTATTGATAAACAGGCACCCAATGTGAATATTGAAGTGTCTAATTTAAGCTATGAAACTGCACGGCAACTGGAAACCGGTGAGGCTGATATTGCTTTGGGGTTTACAGAGGAAATGAAGGCGGGTTTTTACAAGCAGAAACTCAATAATGAAAGATTTGTATTGATTGCCTCAAAAAATCATCCGGATGTTGATGGCAAAATGTCCTTGGCCCAGTTGCAGCAACAAAAATTTGTGAAAGTGATGCTAACGGGCACATCCCATTCCATTATCGAGAAATTCCTGGAGCGCAAAGGGATTGTTTGCAATTATGTGGCTAATGTTCCCAATTTCATCGGTCTGGGACAAATTGTGGCCAGTTCAAGCCTTGTCGCTATTGTGCCGTTACGGCTTGGCATTATTTTTGAATCGGAAAATGCGGTCAAAATGGTGCAGTTGCCATTGAAATTCCCTTCCTATACCGTCAACCAGTTCTGGCATGAGCGGTTTCACCGCGACCCGGCCAACATGTGGCTGCGCTCCTTGATTCATGACACTTCAGAAACACTGGAAATGGAAAACAGGACCAATAAGGCTTATTTGTGGTGAGCAGCGCGTTTCCGGGCGAAGTGAACTGAGCCTAAAAAGTTGGGTACCCATTTTTGCGCTCCCACGCAGGAGCATGGGAGCCAGAAAAGCATGATGGGAGCGAGGATTTCTAGTTCCCACGCTCTCGCGTGGGAATTCATATCAATTTAAATTACCACTACCTCACAAATTACGATTTACTTGCAGTATAATCCCTCGCTTCGCAGGAGAGAGGGGCCAGCTTAAAGCGTGGTTCCCGCCGAAGGCGCAAACTCCCATAATCGCTCAGGCATCGTAACTGCGAAACGTATTCGAATGGTGGCTGTTTTTTTGACAAGGACAACAGCACAATCGTAACGCCAGCTGGAGAGAGGTTGTTTGGCAACCCACCGAAGGGGCAAGCAGTTTATATAACTGCATAAACTCTCAGGTAAAAGGACAGGGGGAGAGGCAGCATAAAACAACAAGGATTCAAGTTTGCTTCTCTATATTTATATCGTGGCGATTACCGCCGAGGCCATGTCGGGTGCGCTTGCCGCCGGCCGACGCAATATGGACATGTTTGGTGTGGCTTTCGTTGCCTTTATTACCGCTTTGGGCGGTGGTACGGTGCGTGACATGTTGCTGGGCAATTACCCGGTTTCCTGGACCCAGCACCCCATGTATATCCACATCACGATTCTTGCCGGCCTTTTTACCATGGTGGTTGCCCGTTACATGCATCGATTGCATTCCATTTTCCTGGTGCTCGACGCAATGGGTTTGATCGCCTTTACCGTTATTGGCTGTAATGTGGCCCTGAAGCTGGAATACAGCACCACCGTTGTTATTATGGCGGGTATTACCACCGGTATCTTTGGGGGCATATTGCGTGACCTGTTGTGTAATCGCACGCCCATGGTGCTACGCAAGGAGCTGTATGCCAGTGTTTCGCTGCTGGTTGCCATATTGTATTTATGCCTGCGGCACTGGGGTGTTAGCCATGACATTAATTTGCTGGTTTCATTCGGTTTTGGTCTGGCTTTACGTATTGCCGCCATTCGCTGGCGCTGGTCTTTGCCGGTGTTTACCTACGCCCCCGGGCGATGGAGCTAGCCCGGGTTGCCCAGTAAGGATGGAAAATCAACAGCCAGTATCCAGCGGCTCTTTATCTTTTCAATGGGTTGTTCAGGCTGGACGCATAATGGTTCAGCGATAGGGGAAACCATGCCTCTAAGAAGCCGGTTTCCATTGCCATTTCCTGTCAAATGGTACAAAATCACAGGGTTACAGACTCTTAGTGGTTGTTTATGTCGGTTGGTGATTTGCTCACACACGTGTTTTTTCTTTTGCTGCTGATTATTATCAGTGGTTTCTTTTCCATTTCGGAAATTTCCCTGGCCGCTTCACGCAAAATCAAGCTGCGTCTGCTGGCCAATGAGGGTAATGCCAAAGCACAAGAGGTGCTGGCCTTGCAGGAAAACCCCGGCAACTTTTTTACCGTGATCCAGATCGGGCAAAATGCGGTAGCGATTATGGCCGGTATCGTCGGTGAAAGCGCCTTGTCACCTTATGTGGCCACACTTGTTTCGGTTATTTACAACGGGCCTATGCTGGGCACCTGGTCATTTTTGCTGTCCTTTTTACTGGTCACGGCCTCGTTTGTGATGTTTTCAGACCTGATTCCCAAGCGCCTTGCCATGGCCCGGCCTGAAAAACAGGCCATGGCTGTGGTCAAGCCCATGAAGTTTTGCATGCTGGTGTTTGCGCCCCTGGTGTGGTTGTTCAGCAGTATGGCCAATCTCATTCTTCGTCTTATGCGGGTACCGCAAGTGCGCGAAGAGGAAATTACCGGTGATGATATTGTGGCCCTGGCCGAAGCCGGCGCACAGGGCGGTGGAGTCTTGCAGCAGGAACAATACATGATTCGCAACGTGTTCGAGATGGATTCGCGCATTGTGCCCTCTGCCATGACACCGCGTGAAAGCATTGTGTATTTTTCCCTGAATGAAACCGAAGAAAATATCCGCCAGAAAATCGCCGAATTTCCACATGGCAAGTTTCCGGTCTGTCAGGATACGCTAGACCATGTCATTGGTTATGTGGATTCCAAGGATATTTTGCCCCGTATCCTGCAGGGCAAGGATTTATCTCTTAGAACCGCCCCCATTGTCCGCAAGGTGCTGGTGCTGCCCGATACACTCACCCTGTTCGAGGCGCTTGAGCAGTTCCGGGCAGCCAAGGAAGATTTCAGTCTGGTGGTGAATGAGTACGCACTGGTGGTGGGCCTGCTAAGCCTGCAAGATGTCATGAGTACCGTGATGGGGGATTTGGTGGGTTCCCTGCAGGAAGAGTGGATTGTAAAACGCGATGACCATTCCTGGCTGATGGACGGCATGACACCTATCGAGGAGGTGATGGCCGCCCTGACCATTAAGGAATTTGAGGGTTTTGAAAACAATTACGAAACCATGGCCGGGTTCATCATGTACAAGCTGCGTAAAGTGCCACGTCCCACCGACTTCGTCTTGTATGAGGGCTACAAGTTCGAAGTGGTGGATATTGACAATTACCGGATTGACCAGGTACTGGTGACCCGGCATGAGGAAGAAAAATAAGGTTTTAACGGTTGATTGGGTTAATCAAGTGGGAAGCCACCTTGTGCTGGCGCTTTCTTGATATGCCAATCAGCAAGGCGGCTGTGGCCATGATGCCTGCAGTCATGATGAATACGGCCGTCATTCCATACAGGTTTGCCACCATGCCACCGGCAACCGGGCCCAGGACCATGCCAAGATATTGGGCAGACGTTGAGTAACCCAGTACGGTGCCGGCAATATGGCCCGACACATTATGCCGGATCAGGGCGGTAATGGCTGGCATCAGGCCGCTTAAGCCAATCCCCATTAAAAACCTTAATGCAATAAATTGCCAGTCAGCCCAGGCAAAGGCCTGTAAAAGCAGGGTCAGGGCGGTAAACAAAAAACAGGCAACCAGCACGCAAAGATGGCCTTTCTGATCACCCAGTCGGCCAATTCTGGCCGATCCCAGCAGGCTGCCAAAGGCAGTGACTGAAATGGCAATACCAGCCAGCAATGGAATGTTTTGCGTGAGGGTGTGCAGGCTGGCCATGTACAGGGTGATGATGGGTTCAACCGAATAATTGGCAAACATTAACAGGGAGGCACAGCCAAGCATTAACAGTACCATGTTGCGGCTGGGGGCGTTTTGCCAGAAACCTTCGCCTTGGTTAACGTTCTGACTGGTGGCCGTTTTGCGCTTGAAATTGGTTTCTTTAATTAAAAAGGCGGTTGCCAGAAAAGCAATGAAGATAACGCTGGCAGCCAGAAAAAAAGTATTTCTAATGCCAATATAACCGGGCAGCAAGCCCCCCACCAATGGCCCCAGCAGGTTGCCCGCCAACATGCCGGCAGCATGGGTGCCTACGGCCCAGCCAGTATGTGCTTTGGGGGTTTGGGTGGCCACCAGAATCGTGGCGCCCGAGGCATAACCCCCTAAAATCCCAATCAACAGACGCAAACCAAACAGTTCCTGCACATTGCTGACCATGCCCATTAAGGCAATGCTAAAGGCCATACCCAGGCTGGCGCGGATCAAGATGGGCTTGCGGCCATAATGGTCGGCAAATTTTCCCCAGACGGGCGCCATCAGGCCCGCTGTCAGGAAGGTGGCGCTAAAAGCATAACCTGACCAGCGAATAATGGATTCGGGGTCGGTTTCTCCCAGTTGCTCAATGTAGATGGGCAGAAATGGCAGCACCAGCGTCATGGCCATTAAGGTGGTAAATGAACCGAATACGCACACGTACAGGTTGCGTTTCCAGTGTTCTTCCTGGCTTTCCTCTTGGATTGTTTGCATTGCTGTGCCTTTGACTGATGAAGTGATTGGATTTTTAAATTGATAAAAGTCAGATTTATTATGATGGGAAATGGGAATGATGAACAAGACCATTTCTTATACTGGTATTGGTTATACCTGATACTGGTAATGATAGGCTGTTATCTGTTTTGCATGACATGGCTGTATGCCGAATAAGGGTGTTTGCTTAATGCCTTGCAATTTGTTGTGCATGTCATGAATTGGCAATAAAGCATCCTTATACTCGGTTCCTCCTTATTCTTATGCAAAAGGCATATTGTGTGCCTTGTTTATTTTCCCAAGGAAGAACAATGAGTTTGAAAAAAGCATGGCTGGCAGTCTGTCTGGCATCGTTGCCATTGGTGGCACAGGCACAATCCGCTGATTTGACTTCGCTTATTGAGGCGGCAAAAAAAGAAGGTCGTGTGGATAGTGTGGGTATGCCTGACTCATGGGCTAACTGGAAAGATACCTGGGCTGACCTGAAAACCAACTACGGGCTGGAACACCAGGATACCGATATGTCTTCGGCACAGGAAATTGCCAAGTTTGCGGCAGAAAAAGAAAACGCAACGGCTGATATTGGCGATGTTGGCCAAAGTTTTGGCCCTATCGCGGTTGACAAGGGAGTGACCCAGGCCTACAAACCCACCACCTGGAATGAAATTCCTGAATGGGCGAAAGACAAGGAAGGTCATTGGGCAGTGGCTTATACCGGCGCAATCGCTTTCATCATCAATAATGACACGGTTAAAAACGCACCCAAAAGCTGGAAAGACCTGACCTCTGGCAAGTATAAGGTTACGTTGGGAGATGTCGGCGTAGCGGCACAGGCCAACAATGCAGTACTGGCTGCGGCGGTTGCCTTGGGTGGCAATGAAAAAAACGTGACCCCAGCCCTGGAACTGTTTGGTGAACTGGCCAGGCAAAAACGTCTGTCATTAAGCAATCCCACACTGGCCACACTTGAAAAAGGTGAAGTGGAAGTGGGGGTGCTGTGGGACTTCAATGCACTTAACTATCGTGACCAGATTGATCCCAAGCGTTTTACCGTTGTGATTCCTGAAGATGGCTCAATCATGGCGGGTTATGCCACTATTATCAATAAATACGCCAAGCACCCCAATGCGGCCAAACTGGCGCGTGAATACATCTTTAGCGATGCCGGTCAAAACAATCTGGCCAAGGGTTATGCCCGTCCCATTCGCGATAAGGTTGTGTTGACTGAAGAAGCCAAAGCCAGGTTATTGCCTGCCGAAGCGTACAAAAATGTTCAGCCCATCAAAGACCAGGCCGCCTGGGATGCCTTGTCCAAGAAGCTGCCTGAACTGATGCAGGAACATGTGCTGATTCATCAATAAGCGCAAAACCATGCATCAACATAAAGTTATATTGATATGAACTGAAGTCTTTCCTCTCATGATGCTCGCCAAGCCTTCCAGGGCCCATTTATGGCTCTTTGTTCCTTTTGTGTTGATGCTGGGCGCTTTTTGCCTGGCTCCCACCTATTGGGTGCTGGTTAACAGTTTTATGGCAGACGAGGGTGGTTTTACGCTGGCCAATTATAAAAAAATTTTAAGTAGCAAGTTTTACCTGATTGCCATTGAAAACAGTTTCTGGTTATCACTGTACTCCAGTTTTCTGGGACTGCTGATTGGCCTGCTGGCTACTTCGTCCTTACGATTTGTGCAAGGCAGGGTTCGGCAATGGGTGATTGCCTTTGTGAATATGAGCAATAACTTTGCCGGCGTGCCCCTGGCATTTGCGTTCATTATTATTTTGGGAACCAATGGTGCCATTACGTTGTTGTTGAATAAAATGGGGTTTCTGAACGGGTTTGATTTATACACCCGTGCCGGCTTGACGGTGGTGTATACGTATTTTCAGATTCCCTTGGCTATTTTGCTGCTTTACCCGGCATTTGATGCCCTGAAGGATGACTGGGAGGAAGCATCCCGATTGCTGGGCGCCAGTACTTTTGATTACTGGCGCAAGGTGGTGCTGCCCATTCTTTTCCCTTCCTTACTGGGTACTTTTGTGTTGTTGCTGGCCAATGCACTGGGTGCATATGCCACGGCTTTTGCGCTCACGGCCAGTAATGTTAACCTGATCCCGATTCGTATCGGGGCCCTGGTGGCCGGTGATATTTCCCTGAACCCGAACCTGGCCGCGGCGCTTTCCATTGTTCTGGTTGTACAGCTGGTCATGGTCACCATGATTAACCAGTGGCTGATGCGCAGGAGACGTTATGCATAAACAGGACTCCAGACAGGGCATGCATCTGCTTGTGATTGGTGTGGTGATGTTGATCTTGCTGGTGCCCTTGCTGGCCACTTTTTTGTATTCCATTTCAACTTCCTGGGGCGCAACCATTTTGCCTGATGCCTTAAGCTTGAAGTGGTATGTGCAACTCTGGAGCGATCCTCGCTTTCTGATGGCCTTTGGCCGATCTGTTTTACTTTGCATGGTTTCCATTATCGTTAGCTTACTGGTGATTCTGCCATTGGCTTTTATGATGGAATACCGTTATCGGCAATGGCGGAAAATCATGGATCTGGTGATTCTGCTTCCATTTGCCATGCCGCCAATTGTTGCCACGGCAGGCTTGCTGCAAATTTATGCCGGCTCACCCATGATGGGTACTCCCTGGATTCTGGTGGGCTGCTATTTCACGATTGTGTTGCCCTTTATGTATCGTTCCCTGGTTAATAATCTGCGGGCCCTGAACCTGCATGATTTGATGGATGCCTCCAGTCTGTTGGGTGCCAGCAGTTTTCAGGCCTTCATGCAGGTGGTGCTGCCCAATATCCGCAAGGGCATTGCCTCGGCATGGTTCATTGCCTTTTCATTGCTGTTTGGTGAATTCGTTTTTGCCAATATGCTGGTGGGAACCCGCTTTGAAACCCTGCAGATTTACCTGTTCAATATGCGCCAGACCAGTGGTCATTTTACCAGTGCTATTGTGATCAGCTATTTTGTGTTCATTCTGCTGTTTACCTTGCTTGCCAACCGTTTCAATAAAGCTTAAATCATGTCTTATTTAACCGTTTCCAATTTGGCCAAGCGATTTGGCGATTCCGTTATTCTTGATGAATTGAGTTTTACCATTGAAAAAGGTGAGTTTGTGACTTTGTTGGGGTCAAGCGGTTGTGGCAAGTCTACCTTGTTACGTTGCATTGCAGGCTTGACCCAGCCTGATAGCGGGTATATTCAGGTGGACAATGAAAACATCACGTTTGCGCCGGCCCGGCATCGGGGTATTGGCATGGTCTTTCAAAGTTATGCCCTGTTTCCCAATATGACCGTGGAAGCCAATATTTCCTTTGGCCTGAATTTGCGCAAAATGGACAAGGGGTTGGTTCAAGAGAAGGTGGGGCAGGCGATTGCGCGGGTCGAATTGCAAGGCAAGGAAAAAAACATGCCACATGAGCTGTCGGGCGGCCAGCGTCAGAGGGTGGCCCTGGCCCGGGCCCTGGTTATGGAGCCTCGTATTTTGTTGCTGGATGAACCCTTGTCTGCACTGGATGCCCGTATTCGCCGCCATTTGCGACAGCAAATCCGCCAATTGCAGCAAGAGTTGCAGCTAACCACCATCTTTGTCACCCATGATCAGGAAGAAGCCCTGACTATGTCAGACCGGATTTTTTTAATGAACCAGGGCCGTATCGAGCAATCGGGTTCGCCAGAGCAGTTGTATGCACGGCCCAATAGCAATATGGTGGCACAGTTCATGGGCACCTACAATTTTCTGGATGCAGGCAATACGCAGCGCTGGCTTGGCTTGCAAACACCTAATGGTGTGGCTATCAGGGCCGAAGCGATTATCCTGGATCATCCTTCCCTGTCTTTTGGCAAAAAGGTTTCCCAGCCGATTGCATCTATTATTACCGAGAAACATTTGCTGGGTAGTGTGGTGCGCTTCAAGGTGAGGGCAGAAAACACAGTGTTAACCGTAGACAGCCTAAACAACCGGTTTTTGCCCAAGCTGGACATCGGCAGCAAAGTATACCTGCGCATTGATCCTTGTGAGTGTGTGGTTTTGGATAATTAAAGCGGTAAAAAAAACAAATTGCCTCCTTCGCTCAAGTAGCGGCGGGAGGCATTTTTTATGGCCGAATGGCAATTTTAGTAATTACCCTTAAATACAAAATAATTTATGTGTGTGAAAATTAATTCACATACGGGAATTTAATAGAAGAGGGTATTTATGCATAAATGGATTGTTAAAGAAAACGCAATTGAAGGGTATAGTCCAGCCAATCATACGGGTACCGTTAACAAAAGGTTGATCAGTGCTGAAACGGTAGGCGCAAAACACATGGAAGTCCTGATCGGGACAATAGAAAAAAACCAGGGGGCACTGCCACATGCGCATCCAGACCTTGAGCAGGTCTGTTATTTGATTTCCGGTAGCGCCGATGTGGAAATGGATGGAGAAAAAGGGGAACTGGAGCCAGGCGATTGCTGTTATTTCCCTCCTTATAAAAAACACATTTTTACCGTTACCAGCGAAGAGCCTGCCAGAGTACTTATTATTTACTCACCCCCCTATGAAGAAAAGCCGGAAAGAGTCATTCGTTAGGCAATGGCTGGATAAAACCAAATTAAAATTTAAAGGAGACATAATGTATAAAACAGGTATCAAGAAAAAAATGACTGCTCTGGCCCTGAGCCTTTTCAGCAGTAGCGTATTGGCAGCTTACCCGGAACAGCCTATTACGCTGGTGGTACCCTTTCCAGCTGGCTCCGGCACAGATGCGGTAGGACGTATTTTTGCTTCAGAAATGTCATCCCGTTTGGGACAGCCAGTGATTGTTGAAAACAAACCCGGTGCCAATGCGACGATTGCAGCGCAGCATGTTGCCAAATCCAAACCCGATGGCTATACGATATTAATTTCCACCAATACGCCTTTGTCTGCCGCACCTTGGCTAATGAAAAATGTATCTTATGATGTGGTTAACGATTTTACGGCTGTAGCACGCGGTGGAAATTTGCCTTTTATTTTAATTACTCATGCCAGCAAACCTTATCAAACGGTCAAGGACTTGGTTGAGTATGCCAAGGCCAATCCTGGCAAGTTAAGTTATGCTTCGGGAAACAGTACCGGAATTGTGGCAGGGGCAACATTGGGGAATACTGCTGATATTGATATTTTGCATGTGCCCTATAAAGGCACGCCTCAGGCAATCACCGATCTGATTGGCGGGCAGGTTGATTTCATGTTTACCGATCTGGCTTCAGGTATTCCTTTCGTTAAGTCCAATAAGGTCAAGGCTTTGGCTGTTTCTACCGCCAAGCCCAGTGCCTTATTGCCAGACTTGCCCTCTATGGAGGCCGCAGGCATTAATAATTTTGATATTAATTCCTGGAACGGCTTTCTTGGACCTGCCGGTTTATCGGATGAGGTCGTTCAAACCTTGAATAAAACCATCAATGAGATTGTGGAAGATAAAGAGATCAAGCAAAAACTGGCCAATCTGGGGTTTGATGCTTTTAGTGGAACCCAGCAGGAATTTGCTGATTTCGTGAAGCAGCAATATGTGTTGTGGGGCGACTTGATCAAGGCGGCTGGCATTGAGCAAAAATAATATGAATAATCATCATGAACCAAACCCAGGGCCATTGAGCGGCATCAAAGTACTTGATTTAAGCTCGGTGGTTATGGGGCCGTTTGCCACCCAGATGCTGGCTGATTTGGGGGCAGATGTGATTAAGATAGAGCCGCCATCTGGTGACAACATGCGAAAAGTGGGCCCAATGGTTAATGAAGATATGGGGGCACTTTATTTACATTTGAACCGTAATAAGCGTTCCATTGTGCTTGATTTGAAAACAGAGCAGGGTAGGTTGGCTTGCCTGGCCCTGGCAAAAACGGCAGATGTGTTTCTGTACAATGTGCGTCCGCAGGCCATGGCGCGGCTTGGACTATCTTATGAAGACGTTTGCGCGGTTAATCCTGCCATTGTTTATGCCGGTGCCTACGGTTTTGGGACTGACGGCCCCTATGCAGGAAAACCGGCTTATGACGACCTGATCCAGGGCATGACCGGTATCCCCGTCTTGTACGAGAAAAACTCGGGTGATGAGCCTCGCTATGTACCCTTGACGTTGGCAGACCGGACTATTGGCCTGCAGGCTGCCATTGCCTGCCTGGCCGGTGTCATCCAAAGCCGGGCGTCGGGCAAAGGCCAGTCAATCGAGATTCCCATGTTTGAGGGGATGAGCCAGTTTGTGCTGGGGGATCATCTGGGCGGAAAAACATTCGTGCCCGAGAAAGGGGACATGGGTTATGCCCGTTTGCTGGCCACGCATCGCAAACCATATAAAACCGCCAATGGCCATATCAGTGTATTGATTTATAACGATAAACACTGGAAAAATTTCCTGCTTTTGATTGGTCGGGAAGATTTGCTGGAGGGGTCCATATTCTCCAGTCATTCGGTGCGTGCCGACAATATTGCCGAGGTCTACAGTTTTGTGGCGCAGATTCTTGCTGAAAAAAACAGCGAATACTGGCTGAATTGTTTTGCCCGGGCGGATATTCCGGCGGCTCCTTTATACAGTGTGGAAGATTTGGTGGAAGACCCGCATATCAAAGCGGTTGAGCAGGTTGTGGAAATGGATCATCCGACCGAGGGACGGATTCGTACCCCGGGCACGTTGGGCAAATATTCGGCAACACCTTTAAAAATATACCGCCATGCGCCCAGTCTTGGTGAGCATACCGAAGAAGTTTTAAAAGAAACGGATCTGGATCAGTCGGTGATTGATTCTCTGATTAATAATACAGGAAGAAGTAAACCATGAATTTTGAGCTGAACAACGACCAGCAGATGCTGGTGGAGGCAGTAGAAAACTTATGTGCCGATTTTGATGATGATTACTGGCATGCCAGGGATGCTGATGGCCAATATCCTGAGGAGTTTTACAAGGCACTGGCTGAAGCGGGCTGGCTGGGCATTGCCATGCCTGAAGAGTATGGTGGTGCGGGCCTGGGAATGACCGAAGCCGCCTTGTTGATGAAAACCATCTCCCGTTCCGGGGCCGGTTTTACCGGTGCATCGGCTGTGCATATGAATATTTTTGGCCTGAATCCGGTGGTGGTGTTTGGTTCGGAAGACTTAAAACAGCGTGCCCTGCCACCCCTTATCCAGGGCAAGCAAAAAGCCTGCTTTGCCGTTACTGAACCCGATGCCGGGCTGGACACCACCAAGCTTAAAACCAGAGCGGTCAAACAGGGCAATAAATATATTGTTCATGGTCGTAAAATCTGGATTTCCACCGCCCAGGTGGCAGATAAAATGCTGTTGCTGGCACGTACTACCCCGCTTGAAGACGTCAGCAAGCCTACCCAGGGCCTGTCCCTGTTCTACACAGATCTTAATCGTGACTATGTTGAAGTGCGTGAAATTGAAAAAATGGGACGCAAGGCCGTGGATTCAAACATGCTGTTTTTTGACGGACTGGAAATTCCCGAAGAAGACCGGGTGGGTGAAGAAGGGCGGGGTTTTGAATATATTCTTCATGGCTTGAACCCGGAACGGATTCTGATTGCTTCCGAAGCGGTGGGGCTGGGACAGGTTGCCCTGCAAAAGGCCACCCGGTATGCCAAAGAACGGGTGGTTTTTGGCCGGGCTATTGGTGCCAATCAGGGAATTCAACACCCGTTGGCACAGGCCTGGATGCATCTGGAGGCCGCAGACCTGATGGTCAGCAAAGCCGCCAGTTTGTATGACAGCAATAAACCGTGCGGTGAATTTGCCAATACAGCCAAATATCTGGCCGCTGAAGCGGCATTCAATGCCTGCCAAACGGCCATTCAAACCCTGGGGGGGATGGGGTATGCCAAGGAATACCATGTAGAGCGTTATTTACGCGAAAGTTTCATTCCGCGTATTGCCCCGGTCAGTCCGCAGCTGATTATGTGTTTTATTGCGGAAAAGGTACTGGGCCTGCCCAAGTCATATTAAATGAACCCAGGTTAAACTGATCTGGCTGCGCTTCAAGCATAAAAGCGTGCGAAGATCTGCTTGCCGGTTCATTCTGTTCAGGCGGATTTTTCAATAAACGTACTGATGACTCTTAGTTTTTGGGCGAAGTCTTCCAGATTCGCCTGAATCCGGTACAAGGGTCCGGCAATCGAAATGGCATAGTAGCTGCCAGAAAGCTTGACTGGCCAAGCCAATGCGCCCACATCGGGAATGGATTCACCAAAATTTCCAAACCAGCCCCTTTGCAATGATTGTTCGATGTCTGCCAGAAAAGCCGCTTTGCCAGCAATGGTTTTGGTATTGAAGGCGTGAAAAGGAAGATGGCTTAGCACTTCTTCCTTTTCATCGTTACCCAGGGTTGAAAACAGGGCCTTACCCAATGAGTTTGCATTAATTTCTTTTTGCTCACCGGCCATTGCCACATAATGAATCGGATTGGCGGAAGGCAAAACTTCCAGATAAAGTACTTTTTGGTTGTTATGCAATTTGCCAATCACCACCGTTTCATTCGTGATGTTGCGCAACTCTTCCAGGCTTGGGTAAATACGTTCCAGAATGGGGTCAGCAGCGGATATTTTCTGTGCCATGGCCAGCAGCCGTCCGGTAGGGTAGTAACCGGCCCTGCGATTGGTTTCATACAAATACCCCAAACTGACCAGTGTCCTGATAAGCGCAAGGCAGCTCGACATGGGGGCATTCAGCAATTTCGCCAATTCAGATAGCGCCAGGGGACGGCATTCCTTGGCGAAAATTTCAATGATTTCAATCACCCGAAGCGCCGTTTTGACATTGGTTTCTTTGGATGCTTGGCGTGGGATGGGTTTATCTGTCATGGCACAGGCAATAATTCAAATGGATGAAGGCAAATTATAGGGGGTGTGCGCTCATTTGCAAAATGGTCCTGTTTGTCCATGATGCTTTTGGCTATTTCGGTTTTTGCGAATTGTTGATCCATGAGGGTGGTAGCAAACTATGCCTGTTGCTATTTATAAGGAGAACCCCATGAAAAAAGCCCGTTTCAGGCAGCGCGGACAAGGCATGACCGAGTATATTATTATCGTTGCCCTGGTGGCCATTTCCGCAATTGCCGTGTATCAATTGTTTGGTCAGGTCATTCGCTCGCAAACCGCGGCCATGGCCAGTGAATTGGCGGGTGAAGACGGTACCGAGTATTCCGCTTCCGCACAAAATGCCGCACAGGCCGCTTCGGCGCAAACCACGGCCAAATCCCTTAAAAGCTTTACCGGCAATGCAGGTTCGGGCGGGCAATAATGGCAATGCTCCCCAGTCATGCAGCAAGGCAAACTCATGGGCAGTCTGGTCAGGCGCTTGTGCTGGGGATACTGTTGCTGGGGGTTATTGCCATTGCCATTAATGCCCTGTTCAGCACTGGCAGGCTCATTGGTGTCAAGGCGCGTCAGCTTAATACGGTCGATGCTGCCGCGTATTCGGGGGCGCTTATTCAGGCCCGTGCCCTGAACATGCAGGCTTATATCAATATTGCCCAAATTGGTCATCAAATGGCCATGGCGCATTTGGTTACCCTGGGGTCTTGGGCAAAATTCAGTGCCACGCAGGGTCAGCAGGCCAGTGCCGGAAATCCACCTGCCTATTTAATCGGCATGATGTTTGGTAGTGGGCATCTACAGGCCTATCAATCTGCCCGCAAGGCACGGGCCATTACCACCATTGCCAGTCCAGGCAATGAGTTGTTTCAGGCTTTTGAAGCGCACGACAAAGCGGTACACCAGGTGCTGCAGGCAGCCAGTCTGGCGATTGACAAAACACTAGAGTCCGCCCGTAACCGGGCTATCGAGAAAGTGATTCTGGCCAATTATCCAGAATCCCATATTCGTGAGAATCTGTCCTGGGAAGTCCAGCATGACAATTTGCAAGGGTTTTCTGCGGTTTTTGAGCCCACGGGCAATTATCGCTCATTAATCGGGCAGGTGGCCGGTGTGTATCGTTTTCTGGATGAGCGCAATCATGTTCGCAAAAATGCATGGATGGTGAATGATAAATGTCCCTGGAAACGTCATGAATTAAGGCGCAGGGGGCAAACCGTCCTGGATGAAAAAGGAAATTGGCAGTCTATCGACACCGAGTCTTATCATGCCTTGCGTTCGAATCGCTGGATTGGCTGTTATTTCAGGGAGTATCCCATGGGATGGGGATGGGTGCCTGGCAATGCCAACAGCATGGCCATGGATTTGCCTCACACGCAGACACCGCCCGATAATTTTTCCGGGATGGATTTCTGGCGTTGGGTAAGGCAAGCCACCCAATGGAATATTTATGGTGGCAACCAGAACCCGCTGGCCAATTCACGTGCAGTGGCGGCTCGCCAGCGCTGGCAAGGTGGTGGTCTGGCCAATTATGTGGATATTGCCAATGCCGGTCGTCAGTCTTCGGTGGCATTCACGCTTTCTTTGACTCGCAAGAACGCATGGGGGCATGACTTTACGGTTAACAGTCGGGCACAAACTTTTTTTGAAAGGCCTCAGGCACGCACTGACAGGCGGATTGAAAAGGCCAATTTTTGGCACCCATTCTGGCAAGCGCGTTTGGTTGATACAGAACTAAAGGTGGTTGAATGAAACGGACATTGCAAAGTGGTCAGGCCCTGGCCGAAGGTTTGGTGATCATGCTGGTTTTGTTGCTGTTCTTTGTGGGAATGGGTTGGCTGGGGCGTTTGCTGGATATGGGGTTGCAGGCTTCGCATGCGAGTCATTATGGGGCTTTCCAGCTGAGTCGGGAAATTCCCGATATTAACAAAGCTGAACTGGCCTCCCGTTTTTTGCTGGGTCCGGAAAAAAACTGGCGAGACCGCCGAGGAAATTTATTGCTGAGCAATAATGCCATTGCCGTGACCGTAGATCATAGCGAAAAACTGAGTGCCTTTATGCAGCCAGGCGCAAATCATGAACAGGCCTCATTGCTGCGTAAAGACTGGGAAATTGAGGATCCGGGTCTGGCCAGGCTGGCGTTAAGTGTAACACCCATGTTTGCTGCGGCACGCAAACAGCCCGAGGCCAATGCAGTGCTTGGTTTGGGACTTGATTTTTTCGATCATTTTTCGCTTTCCATCAAGCGGCATACCAGCATTCTGACAGGTGCCGGGCATGCTGCCAGTGATCAGGCCGCGCATACCCGGTCTTCAGTTAGTCAAGAAGGTTGGCAAAACGCAG
Organism: Advenella alkanexedens; assembly: GCF_019132845.1. GTDB lineage: Bacteria > Pseudomonadota > Gammaproteobacteria > Burkholderiales > Burkholderiaceae_B > Advenella > Advenella alkanexedens. The sequence continues at coordinate 25,220 of NZ_JAHSPR010000005.1, forward strand.
CTGGCCTGTCCTATGCAAGTGGCCGAAAAATTCAATCGTTTGCACAAAGCGTAGATGCTCCCTGGGATCGACCCCAGCCCGTATTGGACTGGCTGCAACCCTGGCAAGGCATGTTGCCGATCCATCACCTGGAGCAATAAATGATCAGGCCACTAATACGGATTTTGGTTTTAACGGTTGGCATGACATTGGCCATGCCGGTTTGGGCAAAAGAAAGTTTGCCACAAATATCCAGTCGTCTGTTGCGTTCATTAAAAATTGAACAGTTTGACCTGGCGCAGGAAATGAAACTGTTTGGGGAACCGGCCATGACCGTTGTATTTACCCGGGACCAGTCACTGGATAGCTTTATGCGGCAAATTCAGGAAGAGCAGACGGTTTTCCGTTATGCAGACGTGATCGCTGATCAGGTTTTTTTGCATGCAAGTCTGACACAGGTGCATGTCATGTTGCGTCTGTTTGCCACTGCTGAAAACAGTTTCAGGGGTGAATTAAGTCTCATTGAAAATCAGTCATCAGCCACTTTAAGCCAGTCATCTTTCAATGAACGGGTGGCGGCCAGGTTTTTACCGTGGATACCGGCAGGTGCACAATTGTTGATGGATATCGAATTACCCGGCAGGGAAAAAGTGCTGCAACAGCTTTATTGGCTAAACCAAAGTGCCGGACAAACGCGGCATGAGTTGAAGGCCCGTTTGCTGGCCAGTCAATGGGTGCCAGACAGTGAAGATTTACTGGAGCAGGGTGTTTGGCATAAAGGCAATCAATCACTTTATGTCTTTGTACATGCAATCAAGGCAGGGACAGGTGTTTATCTGATGAAAAAAAACAAACAGGCGGAGTAATGAAAAAGCGTAAATGGCTGAATAAAACGACCGTGATGGTAGGAGTGGCTGTATTGGCGGGCTTGTTTGCCGCTTGGGCGGCCAGGGAGTACTTGCAGGACAAGATCAGGCAGATCGAACAGGAAGCCCAGGTCAAAACCATTCAAAGAGTGGTGGCGGCTTATGACTTGCCTGAGGGTACCCGTATAGAAGCGGTACACGTGGCTGTACGTGAAGTCCCGGAGCCATGGGTGGTAAGCGGGAGCCTTGCACCTGAAGAGTTCATTCAGATAGAGGGACAGCTTATTACCACAGCGTTAAAAGTCGGAGACCCGGTTTTATGGGCCAATGTGGCAAAGGCTAAAAATGCACCGTTTTCCGCCAAAATCAACCCGGGAAGAAGGGCAGTCACCATGCCGGTGGATGCGATCAATTCTGTATCGGGCATGCTGGTGCCCGGTGATCTGATCGACCTTTACGTGTCTTTCGAGTATCGCAAGCGGCAAATTACCGCACCATTGCTGCAAGGGGTATTGGTGATGGCAACCGGCCGGCAAAGCAAAAGCGGGTATGCCGAAGGCCTTGAAGACAGTGGCGCTGACCAGGGTTATTCAACCGTCACGCTGGATACGGCCCCAGAGGAGGCGGCCAAACTGGTGGCTGCCCGTCAGGCGGGCATGATTACGGCCTTGCTCAGAAATCCGGAAGATAACAAGGCAACCCAAAAAGCGGTGCGGGGAGATCTGGCCAGTATTCTGGGCATTGCCACGCCACCACCGCCTGTCAGGAAAAAACCGGCCGTTATTTATGGTGATGATGCCTTAAGGAAGTTGCCCGGTCTGGCTCTGCCGCCCAATCCTGAAACGGCCGGTAAACGGGATGAGCGTGGCGTATTTGAGTTGCCCGTGCAAGACGATATTGTCAGTGCCTGGATTAATACATTGCCTGATTCAATGCAGACGGCAAGCGGTGCACAGGCGGATTTTGTAGTTGAGCAGTAACCAGGATGGATGAGGAGTGAAGTTGATGTTGGCAAGAAAAACAAAAGCGGTCATATTGAGAATGATCGTCGGGTGGTTAGTGATCATGCTTGCCGGGCCGGCTTGGTCGGCGGATGACCCGGTTCATTTGCGCTTGAATATTGGTGATATACGGGTTTTGCCCATACCTGATATTGCCCGTATCGCGGTAGGAGATAGCAAGGTGGTTAATGCGGTCAGCGATGATGACCGCGAAGTGATTGTGTTTGCCAAAGACCAGGGGCAAACCACGTTGCAAATCTGGGACGTGCACGGAGAGCGTCAGATTTTTCAGATTGTTGTGCAGGCGGCGGAAGAACAAAAATTGATGCAGGATATCCGGCGCATTCTGGTGCGGATTCCCAAAGTACGTGCCAGTATTGTTGGTGACAAAGTGATTGTCGAGGGTGACAGCCTGACTGATGCCGATCGTGAGCGGGTTGGTATTTTGGCCAAACACTATCCGCAAATCATTGATATGACCAGCCAGGTGGGGTGGGACCAAATGGTGTTGCTGGATGTGCAAATACTGGAGTTGCCGCGCAATTATCTGCAGGAGCTTGGCGTGCGCTGGAATCCGGCGTCAGCAGGCGGGTTCAATGCAGGCATGACCTGGGATGCCGCTTCTTCAAAATTGTTTGAACGGGTCGGTGAGCAGGTCATGAATGTATCGTTTCCCATGAATAATCCAGCCGGTTATTTTGGTGTCAGTGCCGTGCTTTCATCCACCATTCAGGCTATGGCAACCCAGGGTGAGGCAGTGGTTCTGGCGCAACCTCAGCTGATGGCGCGCAGCGGGTCTACCGCAGAGTTCCTGGCGGGTGGCGAGGTACCGTATTCAGTGACTGACAATAATGGCAATACCCAGACTATTTTCAAACCCTATGGCGTGAGTCTGTTCATTACACCCCGGATAGAAAAAAACGGTACGGTGCGCTCAAAAATCAATGTCGAGGTCAGTTCAGTCGATGCCTCGCTGAACCTGGCTGGTGGACCAGCCCTTAAAACCCGCCGTACATCCACCGAATTTAATGTCCAGTCCGGAGAGACATTGGTGCTGGCCGGGTTCATTTCGCGTGATCAGGTCCAAAACAATGACAAGGTGCCGGGTTTTGGGGATACCCCCATTTTGGGAGCTTTGTTCAAGTCCCGTAAATTCCAGAACAATGAATCGGAACTGGCGATTTTTGTCCGGCCTGTGGTGGTGTCTGCCGATAACAAGGATTTGCAAAAACGTGTCAAGCGTTCAAAGCTGATTCTGGATAGTACTTTTGAGGCAGGCCCCGTGCTTAATGTACATGTAAAAAGCGAAGCACAGGAAGATGAAAGTATGGCTCCCGATACAAAAACAGCGAATGAGAGCAAGCCACGACAGCGTAAATGGCAGGGCAACAAGTTGCAAGGTTCAGTATGGAATCCGGTTCTTGATGCCCCGGTAACCGGTATTCGGTTCAGGAAAGCAAGGTAATTCATGATGAGTGGAAAAGGAGCGCGCCATGCTGAGAATTGAAATGCAGTTTGAAGATGGTAAAAAGGAAATCAGGGAAATACCATTGCCATTTGATATTGGTCGTTTGGCCGGATGTGGGTTGCGATTGCGCAGCTGGCGTGTAGCCAGGAAACATGCCCGGATGGAGGTCAGGGATGCGGGAGTATTTATTGAAGATCTGGGAGCGATTACCGGTACTGTCTTGAATGGTCAGCGAATAAGCTGTCACGGGCCTTTGCAGGAAGGCGATGAGATTATTATTGGCCCTTGCATGATGAAAATAAGGCAAATCAGTCATTTGAGTAATCATCAAGGCTTGCAAGGTGGATCAGAGCGTATCGCCAGTGCAATGAAAAGTCAGCTTTCAGATGGGGTCGTCTCAGAGGAAGAATGGGCGGCAAAGTCTCAGGCATTCACGGTACAGAAGATGCCCCAATCATCTGGGTCTGTCCGGGAAAAACCACGGCAAGATCTGGCACAAGACTTGTATATCCGTCGGCGGCTCCACGGAGCCTTGCTAGAGGCGTTGGATTTGCGTCGCCGGGATGTTTCCATGATGAGTGACGAGGCGCTCAGGAGCGAAGCGGGGGGATTACTGGACGAAATTATCCGGACCGATGAAGAGATCCCTCCCGACGCAGACAGACAACGACTGATGCAGGCGGTGCTCGATGAAGCGGTGGGCCTGGGGCCCCTTGAGCCTTTGCTGCAAGATGCCAATATTACCGAGATTATGGTAAATCGTCATGATGAGATTTATGTCGAGGAAAATGGCCGTTTGCAACGGCATCATGCCGCATTCAGTTCGGAGCAGGCGGTAGTGGGCGTTATAGACCGGATTGTGGCGCCTATTGGCCGGCGTATTGATGAGAGTTCTCCCATGGTGGATGCCCGGTTGGCCGATGGTTCCCGGGTCAATGCGATTATTCCACCGATTGCCCTGAAGGGGGCAAGCATGACGATCAGGAAGTTTCCCCAGCGCCGTCCCGGCATGCAGGACTTGTTGAAACTGGGTTCACTGGACCCCTGTATGAGTCGTTTTCTGGAATTGTGTGTCCGGCAGCGTAAAAACATAATTGTTTCGGGGGGAACCGGTTCTGGCAAAACCACTTTGTTGAATATTTTGTCCAATTGCATTCCGGCAGATGAAAGGATTGTCACGATTGAAGATGCCGCGGAATTGCGGCTTAATCATGAGCATCTGGTCGCACTGGAGGCGCGTCCAGCCAACCTCGAGGGAAGGGGGCAAGTCATGATTCGTGATTTGGTGCGCAATGCCCTTCGCATGCGTCCAGACCGGATTGTGGTGGGCGAATGTCGTGGGGCGGAAGCCTTCGATATGCTGTCGGCCATGAATACCGGGCACGAGGGCTCATTAACCACCTTGCATGCCAATACCCCGCGTGATGCTCTGTCACGGCTTGAGACCATGATTTTAATGGCGGGAATGGACTTGCCACTGCTTGCGGTGCGTGAGCATATTGCTGCCAGTATTGAATTCATTATTCAGCAAACCCGCCTGTCCAATGGGCGTCGGGTGGTAACCTCAATTGTCGAGGTGGGCGGGTTGGAGAACGGCATTATTAAAACCCAGGAGATATTTTCCTTTGAACGAAAAGGTGGAGGTGTTTTTGTGGGGGCAGGCATTGTTCCCAATTGCTTTGAACGGATGAGACAGGATGGGCTTGATTTTGACCCGACGCTGTTCAGCCAGCGTCATGAGGGCAGTGCTCATGCGGCCTCATTCAACGATATCGTTATGGAATGATATGGGCCCCGCGTATGCAAAATAGCATGATCTGGTTTGTATTGGTGTTGTGCAGTGTTGCTGCTGCCATTCTGTTCTGGTTTGCCTTGAAATGGTTTCTGAGCGCTTTCAGGAAGTATGAACATGATTTCAAGTACCAGACCCAAAAAAGTCTGGGTGATTTTTTCCTGTTTTTTGATCCGGTGCAGTTGTGGGTATTGGCTGTGCTAATGGGCGCGTTGACCGTTATTCTGGTCTGGTTGCTGTCTAATAGCTTGCCGGTTGCTGTGGTGATGGGGCTGGTGATGTTGATGGCGCCACGTCATGTGCTGTCTGTGTTAAGAAAACGTCGTCTTGAGCGGTTTGACCGCCAATTGCCGGATATGTTGTTGTCCCTGTCTGGTGCGCTGCAGGCTGGAACAGGCGTGCAAAATGCCCTGAAGTTGCTGGTCGAGGAAGCACCGTCTCCCTTGGGACAGGAGATTGGTTTGATGCAGCGGGAGCAGCGTCTGGGGTTGTCATTTGAACAGGCCTTGGACAACCTTGCTCAACGCATGCCTTCGGAAGCAACCGGGTTGGTGGTGTCAGTCCTGAAAATCGCGACTCAAAACGGGGGGAATCTGTCCGAAGCATTGGATCGGATCTCTCTGACATTACGTTCACGGATACAGGTTCAGGGACGCATCAAGGCGCTCACTTCTCAAGGAAAAATGCAGGCCTGGGTTATGTCCAGCCTGCCCGTTGGCCTGATGCTGGTGCTTAACGTGATTGATCCGCAGTCCATGCGGTTTTTATGGGAAACACCTATAGGTTGGGTTGTGCTGGCCGTTATTGTGGTGCTTGAGGTGGCCGGGGCATGGATGATTAGAAAAATCGTGTCCATAGATATTTAGGAGCAGAAATTGAAGTTCTGGTTAAGTATAAGTGCTGCGGGGGTTTGCTTATGTTTGTGTGTGCTTCTGTTGCTTCGCCCCGGCATGCAAGGTGCCTCATTGCCCTCGGGGGATGCACATCCCTGGATGTTGAGGCTGCTTTGGCCATGGATAGATCGTATGGGGCATTTTGTGCAACCATTTTTACCCTGGAAGTACCGGCTTCGGGTTGACAAAGAGTTGCGTCATGCAGGACTGGAACGCAATCTGACTTGCATGAATATGAGCGCGTTGCAGTTGCTGGCCGGACTGACTGGCACTTTACTGATGATGTGGGTGAGTGTTCGTGTTTTATCACGGCCTTTGGGTTTGTCTTTGCTGCTTGCCATAGTGCCAGGCCTGTTTTGTGGCTGGTTACCCCGGCACTGGCTGCGTTTGCGGGGCAGACAAAGGCAGCGGCAAATATTGAAGGCTTTTCCCTTCATGCTTGATATGACCACTTTGTGCGTGGAGTCCGGGCTGAACCTGCAGGGGGCACTTATTCAGACAGCCCGACTCAGTCCTGAAGGACCTTTGCGTCAGGCGCTTGGGCATGCGCTTAATGATATGCGTGCAGGCATGCCCCGGCTGGATGCCTTGCGGGCCATGGCAGACCGTACCGGGGTGCAGGCTTTGCGTCAGTGGGTCACGGCCATGGCGCAGGCCGATGCATTGGGTATGGGGCTGGGGCCCATTTTGCGGGCGCAATCCGATCAACGACGTTCGGAACGCTTTCTTCGGGCAGAAAAACTGGCCATGGAAGCACCTGTCAAAATGCTGTTGCCTTTGGTGTTATGTATTTTTCCCTGTACATTTATTGTGATTGCCTTTCCAATCGGCATGAAACTGCTTCATTCAGGCCTGTCTTAATGCAACTGTCTCAGGCAAACACCTTCTGGCAGCGCTTCAAGGGCCTGCTTGGCAAAAAAAACTGGCCTGCCAACCAGGTATTATTGATTCGGCCCTGCAGCAGCGTACATACCGTGGGCATGCGGTTTTCCATCTGCGTGATTTTTCTGGGCCGTGATTATCAGGTGCTTAAAGTGATTTCTTTCCTGAAACCATGGCGGTTTGCCTATTGTCGCAAGGCATATTGTGTGCTTGAGCTGGCAACAGGCGTTTTGTCTGATGATGAGGCACTTGCCTGGGAGCAGGCATGTTGTCTGGCTGAAGGTTTTTTTCAGCAGATATCTGAAAAGCGGACAGGCAACTGATGCAATGGCTGGCGTACACCAGAGCAACACCGCTGAATTGATATCCTCTCCGCCCTAAACGGCGGGGCCTGTCGCGCACCGGGTCAATCAGACTCGTTTTAAAAATAAAAACGCCAATATATTGTTTTATATTAAATTTAAAACCCGCGATCGAAACAAATTTTAACAGTTTTATCGTAGAATAAATCGTTTATATTAACCAGACTTGGGTTTTTTTTCTGGTAGCCAGATGTGGGCCGTTTTATATTGGTTTTTTGGCCATCGAAATTGGTCAGGTCGTTTTTTTGAATTTATAACTATTGAGCAGGGACAAAAATGAGCTATAAAGCGCCAATTGAAGATATTGTCTTCAATCTTAAAGATATGGGTTTGTTGAACGATGTTTTGCCATTGCCCGGATTTGAAGAGGTCTCCGAAGATGTGGTAGAGGCGGTGCTAGAGGAAAATGCCCGTTTCGTGGAAGAGGTGGTGGCACCATTGAATGTGGTTGGCGATCGCGAACACTCCATCTGGAACGATGGGCATGTCAAAACCCCGCAGGGTTTTAAAGAAGCGTTTGAAATTTTTGCCTCGGGTGGTTGGCAAGGTTTGCAGCATGATGCTGAACATGGTGGGCAGGGCTTTCCCAAAGTCGTGGCGGCAGCCACTTCTGAAAACCTGAATGCAGCCAATCTGTCTTTTGCCTTGTGCCCCATGTTAACCGATGGCGCCATAGAAGCCATTACCCAGGCAGGATCCCGGGAACAAAAGGAAACCTATATTCCTCCCATGCTTGAAGGGCGCTGGACCGGCACCATGAACCTGACCGAGCCGCAGGCCGGTTCGGATCTGGCATTGGTGAATGCCAAGGCTGTTCCCCAGGATGACGGCAGTTATCGTATTTTTGGCCAGAAAATTTTCATTACTTACGGAGAGCACGATATGGCAGAAAATATCGTGCATCTGGTGCTGGCCCGTACGCCAGGTTCACCGGTGGGTATCAAGGGAATTTCACTTTTTATTGTGCCTAAATTCCTGGTCAATGAAGATGGCAGCCTGGGTAAACGCAATGATGTATGGTGCGCTTCCCTGGAAGAGAAGCTGGGTATCAATGCCAGTCCCACTGCAGTGCTGTTGTTCGGCTCAGGCAAATCGGAAGAGGTGGGTGAGGGGGCGATTGGTTACCTGGTAGGCCAGGAAAACCAGGGTCTGCAGTATATGTTTGTCATGATGAATGCGGCCCGTTATAACGTGGGTATCCAGGGTATCGCCGTTTCCGAACGCGCCTTGCAGCAAGCTCAAGAGTATGCTCAGGAACGGGTCCAGAGCAATGCCCTGGAAGGGTCTGCCGGGCCAGTGCCCATTGTCAATCATCCCGATGTGCAGCGCATGCTGGCCACTATGCGTGGCCTTACCGAGGGTGCCCGTGCGGTTGCCATGTATGCGGCCCGTGCCAATGACCTGTCAGTCAATCATCCGGATGAGTCCGTCCGGGCCAGTAACAAGGCGGCTTATGAGTACCTGGTGCCTATCGTAAAAGGGTTTTCTACCGAAAATGCCGTTGAGGTTTCCTCGCTGGGTGTACAGGTGCATGGAGGCATGGGTTTTATAGAAGAAACAGGTGCTGCCCAGTATTACCGTGATGCCCGTATTTTATCCATCTATGAGGGTACCACGGCTATCCAGGCCAATGATTTTGTGGGTCGCAAAACCTTGCGTGATGGCGGTGCCGTTGCCAAAGGATTTGTCAAAGCCATGCATGAAACCGTGGCTGAGCTTAAGCAGGCAGCCAATAGCAGCAGTCAATCGGCTTTTATTGCCACCCGTCTGGACATTGCCATTCAAGCCTACGAGGCCAGCATTGATTATGTGCTTGAGACTGCCAAAGCGGGTAATGTGCGTGCTGTTTTCATGGGTAGCGTGCCATTTTTGATGCTCTCTGGTTATGTGCATGCCGGTTGGCAACTGGCACGTGCCGCGCTTAAATGCCAGGGGCGCGACGAAGCTTTTTACAGGCAAAAACAGTCTACGGCCGTTTTTTATGCCGCGCATTTGTTGCCTCGCGTCTCCGCATTGTCAGCAGCTGTACAGGCTGGCGACCTGGCCCAGGAAAGCCTTGCTTATTTGAAAACGGTTTAAACCGCTTGTTTTGCCGGCTTTTATTGGGCCCGAATCCTCGCGATAGCAAGTAAGCGCTTGTTGTTTGCACGGATATAAGACCGCTTGCTCCTTTTGGGGCAGGCGGTTTTTTTGTTGTGTTTTCACCAAGGAGAAAATAATCACTTGCCAAAATTACTGTATAAATATACAGTACAGGTTATCGCATGCATAGTTGCGATATCCCAGGTTAGGGTCCTGGTACTTCTGCCGGGTGTGGCTAATGCCATATCCGGCAGTCCCGAACTTTCAGGAGGCTATAAATGCAAGCAGGTAAACTTTCTTCATCAGGTTCAATCAATCGTCATATGGCTAACGACATTTCCTGGTCCCCATATGATCAAACGTATGCCATGTTAAACAATCTCAAGCATCATTGCCACCCCCGTAAAAACCATTTGTCTTTAGGTCGAATGTTTATGGACGTTTGTTCCGCACTGGTATGGGCAGTGGCCATACCCCTTGTGTTGTTTATTGGTACCATGGCAGGGTATTAGCCTAGTATTAGCCAATATAGTACTCAATAGCACCCGAATGTTGTGAAAATATTACTTTTTCTGGTCTGTAAAAAGGTGCTTAATGTCTTAAACATAAGAAAACACTGGCATTTATCCGTTTAAGGATATATAATTTTCTGCTTTATTGTATTCATCCTCTGGCGGCTTTGCGGGTAAAGGGTTATCTGCAAGTACGGCGTAAAAAATAAATGCTTTGTATCAGTTTTTAGCCGTGTATGATGATTTAAGGAGTTCTCATGAACCTTATCGAACAACTCGAGAAAGAAGAGATTGATCGCCTGACTGGTGGTACACCAGCTGTTGAGTTTGCACCGGGTGACACAGTTATCGTTAACGTAAACGTGGTTGAAGGTACACGTAAACGTGTGCAGGCTTACGAAGGTGTTGTTATTGCCAAGCGTAACCGCGGTCTGAATTCTGCTTTTATCGTACGTAAAATTTCTTCCGGTGAAGCCGTAGAGCGTACATTCCAGTTGTATTCTCCCACCATCGCTTCCATCGAAGTGAAACGTCGTGGTGATGTACGTCGTGCCAAACTGTACTACTTGCGCAACCGTTCCGGTAAAGCTGCTCGTATTAAAGAAAAACTGGTACGCAAAACAGTGGCAGCATAATTTCATTTTTTATGAAATTCAGTTGTCCCTGAAGGAAAAAGCACCTATATTTATAGGTGCTTTTTTTATTTCAGAGGATTTTTATTTGTCGAAAGAAATTATCAGGCCCCAGCAAAAAATAATATTGCCATTTGATCCGGTTATTCAGCCTTGGTCTCCGGCCAGTGAAAACCTGTCTGCGGTGCCAGGCTCATTGTTGACCCCCGATTTATTTCAAAAGGCTTTTGATCATCGTTTTGTCTGGCAGGCAGAGTCGCTGCTGCACGACTGGAATAATGTCAAATTCACAGAACAGCAAACGTATATAGATGCGGCTGTCCTGTTGCCGCTGGTTTATGTCAACAAAGAAATTCATGTTATTTTGACAAAACGTTCCCCTCGGCTGAAAAAACATGCCGGTCAAATCAGTTTTCCTGGAGGACGGGTTGAGGCAAGCGACCCCTCTGCCAAAGATGCCGCTTTGCGTGAGACGGAAGAAGAAATTGGTATTCCGGCTTCCAGTATAGAGGTGGTTGGCCAGTTGCCAGACCTGTTTACCGGGACCGGTTTTCTGATGAAGCCCTATGTGGGCTGGGTTGATGAAGGGTTTTCAATCCAGAAGGACAGTAACGAGGTGGAAGAGGTGTTTTATGTCCCCTTGTCTTTCCTTATGGATCCACGCAACCACCGTTTGCACAATGCAAAATTGCCCGATGGCACGATCAGAAATTATTTTTCAATGCCTTGGAATTCTTATTTTATCTGGGGTGCAACGGCCTCGGTTATCAGAAATTTGTATCATCGCCTGCACCAGGCAGCCATTTGAGCAAAGCAGGTAAAACCACCAGGATTGCCACGGCATAAGCGAGGGGTGGTTTTGCCCGTTTTTTCTTTTAATCAATAGCGTTTTGCTGACTGGCTTTCAAGCAGGATACGCTCATAAAGCTCATGGCGCTTGCTGTTTATTTTGCCGTCTTTCAGCGCAGCCAGCACGCCACATCCCGGCTCATGCAAATGGGTGCAATTATAAAAGCGACATGATTCAATATGTTCCTTGAATTCAGGAAAGCCATTGGCAATATCGGTTTGTGCCAAATGGTAAAGACCAAATGCCTGGAAGCCGGGCGAGTCAATAAGACAGCCGGTTTGGCCGGGTAAGTGATACAGCCGTGTGCTGGTTGTGGTGTGTTTGCCGGTACCCAAAGCTACCGAGTGCGCCTGGGTGTGCGCTTTGGCATCTGGAATAAGCACATTTAAAATGCTTGATTTGCCCATGCCGCTTTGCCCAAGCAACAGGCTGGTTTTGTCTTTCAGCAAGGGTAGCAGGTCGCGCTTTAACTGTTCGGGCTCGTAAATACTGCATGAAATAATCGGAACGCCCATCTCACGGTAAATTCCAAGGGATTCCTGCGCGCGGGCCAAACCGCTTTCCAGATCGCATTTGTTCAGCAGGATGATGGGGCTGATGTTTGCACTCCAGGCGCCGGTCAGGGCACGTCCGGTAAGATCATCAGAAAAAACCGGTTCGGTGGCGACCACAATGAGCAACTGGTCTACATTGGCGGCAAACTGCTTGGAACGCATTTCATCCGAGCGGTAGAGCAGGTTTTGTCGTTCCAGGGTTTCTTCAATGCTGCCTTCGTCCTCTCCCTGGGGTTGAATGCGAACAAAATCGCCAACGCAGATGCCGGTTTTTTTGCCACGGGTGTAGCATTGCCGCAGTTGACCGTTTTCAAGTTCAACCTGGTAATGACGGCCATGGGCGGAAATTACGCGTCCTTTCATGTGTTTACGCCTTTGAACCGGTTAACAAGTGCTGGATACGGACAGAGGCCGGTGGATGGCTGTCATAGAAGGCCGAGTGTATCGGATCAGGAGTGAGTGTGGCGGCATTGTCATCATAAAGTTTGACCAGGGCTGAGACCAGTGATTGGGCTTCGGTTTGCTCACTGGCATATTGATCGGCCTGGAATTCGTCTTTACGGGAAAACCAGCTTGCCAGCGGAGAGAGCAGGAAGGTAAATACCGGCACGGCCATGAAAAACAGAATGAGTGCCAGCGCATCATTGCTGTGCATGAGTGCCGGGGGGGCACCCAGGCCTTCGTAAAACCAGATGGTGTTTTTGACATAACCTAACAAGGCAAAAAACACCAGGGCAACAAAGAAGCTGATGGCCATTCTCTTGATAATATGTTTGTGTTTGAAGTGACCCAGCTCATGGGCAAGCACGGCCTCAATTTCAGGACCATTGAGTTTGTTCAGCAGAGTGTCAAAAAACACGATGCGCCGTGATTTGCCAAAACCGGTAAAGTAGGCATTACCATGGGCAGAGCGTTTGGATCCATCCATGACAAACAGGCCATTTAGCGTAAACCCGCAGCGCGAAGCCAGTTTATTAATGCGTTCAGCCAGTTCGGGGTTATCAAGCGGGGTGAATTTATTGAATAGCGGTGCAATAAATGTGGGGTACAAATACAGGATAAGTACATTGAATCCAACCCAAAGAGCCCATGCCCAGAGCCACCAGGCGTTGCCGGCTTCAGCCATTAGCCATAAAATGGCGGCCATTAAGGGCAGGCCAAGAATCAGGCTGACTATAATGCCTTTAATCGTATCGCTGATAAACAGTTTAAATGTCATGCGGTTGAAGCCGTATTTGGCCTCTAACTTGAATTGACGCCATAAACTGAAAGGCAGGTGCAGCAGGCCGGTAATAATGCCAATGGCGGCAAGCAGGGCCAGTTGTCGCCACATGTCGCCTGAAATTTGTGTTTGCAGGAAAGCATCCAGCAGATGTAAACCACCTAATAAGGTAAAGCTGATGAGTATCATTGCGTCAAATATCCACTCGCCCATCCCCAGTTTCATGCGTTCAATCGTATAATCAGCTGCCCGCTGGTGACTGCGCAGGCTTATTTTTTCAGAGAATTCTGCAGGAACCGCGTTGCGGTGCTGGCTGACGTGACGGATTTGACGGCTTGACAGCCAAAGTCTAACGATGGCTTCGAGGCCAAGAAACAGGATAAATAAGAGTGTAAACAGCGTTGTTGTCATATGTTAATGATTGCTCTGTGCGAAAATAACGAAACTCAGTATTAAGGATAAATGAAAATGGCAGTAAATGATTTGCGTCTGGTTTGGCTGGATATGGAAATGAGCGGTCTGGATCCTGAAAAAGAAAAAATCCTGGAGATCGCCGTTGTGGTTACCGAACCGGATCTGACTATTGTGGCTGAAGGGCCTGTATTGGTTATTCATCAACCTGATAGTGTATTAGATGCCATGGATAAATGGAATACGTCCACCCATGGTAAAAGTGGATTAATCCAAAAAGTTAAAGATTCCACTTTAACAGAAGAGCAGGCTGAAGATATTTTGATTGAGTTCCTGTCCAAATATGTGCCGAAAGGTGCATCTCCCCTGTGTGGCAATACCATTAGTCAGGATCGGCGTTTCATGTTCAAGTACATGCCTCGTTTTGAACAGTATTTCCATTACCGCAATCTGGATGTCAGTACGCTTAAAGAACTTTCCCGCCGTTGGAAACCCGAGGTTTACAAGGGTTTTGCCAAGAAAAGCAAGCACGAGGCGCTGGCCGATATTCATGAGTCGATTGAGGAAATGAAGTATTATCGGGAACACTTCATTAAAGTGTAGATGTATTGGGGACTGGCGAAGACATGCAGACACTAATCGGACAGGCGGGCCCGCAGGGAATTGCCGGTATTGGCACAGACCTGATTTATATTCACCGGATACAGTCGTCTTATGACCGTTTTGGCATGCGCTTTGTAAAACGCATCCTGGGGCCAGGGGAAATCCTCAAGTTTGAGAGGCGCTACACGCGTGATGCGGCCCGTGGCATCCGTTTTCTGGCCACTCGTTTTGCTGCCAAAGAGGCTTTTTCCAAGGCCATTGGCTTGGGCATGCGCATGCCCATGTATTGGTCCGGGATGCAAACCCTGAATGCGGCCAGTGGCAAGCCCGTGGTGGTGCTGGCTGAACCGCTTAAAACCTGGTATGAACAACGGTTTGGTACGGCACATGTGTCAGTTACCGACGAATCTGATCTGGCCATGGCATTTGTCCTGGTTGAATCTAAAAAAGGACAATAAAATGCAATCATTGGCAGTACCGCCCGGACCCGTTATGGTTGATGTGCAGGGCACGCAGTTAACCCAGCGCGAAAAAGAACGTTTGCGTCACCCGTTGGTGGGGGCGGTTATTTTGTTTGCCCGCAATTATGAAAGCCCCGAACAGCTAAGTGCACTTACCCGGGAAATCCATGAAGTCCGGAAAGCGCCTCTGCTGATTGCGGTTGACCATGAAGGGGGGCGGGTACAGCGTTTCAAAACCAACGGTTTTACACACTTGCCCGGCATGCGCGAATTGGGGTGTTATTGGGAGAAGGATCCGCAGTCGGCCATTCGTGCCGCCACTGAGCTGGCTTATGTCATGGCGGCCGAGTTGCGTGCCTGTGGGGTGGACTTTACCTTTGCACCGGTACTCGACCTTGACTATGGGGTCAGTCAGGTGATTGGCAGTCGTTCTTTTCACCGCGATCCCAAGGTGGTGACCACATTGGCGCGAGCCATTATTCAGGGGCTTTGCCTGGCGGGTATGGCGGCCTGTGGCAAACATTTTCCGGGGCATGGCTTTGTGGAAGCCGATTCCCATTTGGCCATTCCGGTGGATGAGCGTACCCTGGATGAAATCATGAATGAAGATGCGCTGCCATACCAGTGGCTGGGTGATATGGTTTTGCCCGCTGTGATGCCCGCCCATGTTATTTATCCCAAGGTTGATAATTCACCTGCCGGTTTTTCCCGGAAATGGGTGCAGGATATTCTGCGCCGGCAACTTGTCTATAATGGGGTGGTGTTCTCTGATGATCTTACGATGGAAGGTGCATCGGTCGCTGGCGATATCGTCGCACGTGCGCAGGCAGCCCTGAACGCCGGTTGTGATATGGTGCTGGTGTGCAACCGTCCTGACCTGGCTGATGAATTGCTTGAACGGCTTGAATTTGCCATTACAAGCGAGTCCATTGAACGGATTCAGCGCCTGATGCCAGCCATGCCTTTCATGAATTGGGAAGCCTTGCAATTGAATAAGCGGTACCAAGATGCCCGAGCCTTTCGACATAAAATCGTTTCTGAGTGACCTGCCTCATTTGCCGGGTGTTTACCGACACCTGGATGAAAATGGTACGGTCCTTTATGTGGGCAAGGCGCGTGACCTGAAGAAAAGGGTTTCTTCCTATTTTCAGAAAACCCCGTCCAGTCCGCGTATTGCCCATATGGTGGCCCGCGTGGTGCGTCTGGAAGTCACTGTCACGCGCTCCGAGGCCGAGGCCCTGATTCTTGAGAATAATCTCATTAAATCATTGCGCCCGCGCTATAACATCTTATTCAGGGACGACAAATCCTATCCCTATTTAATGGTTAGCGATCATGCGTTCCCGCGGATTGTGTACTATCGGGGCAGCACCAGCAAGAAAGGGCGCTTTTTCGGACCCTATCCAAACTCCTGGGCAGTGCGGGAAACCATTCAGATCCTGCAAAAGGTGTTTCGTTTGCGCACCTGTGAAGACACGGTCTTTGCCAACCGTTCCCGTCCCTGTTTGCTGCATCAGATCGGGCGCTGTTCCGCATCTTGTGTGCAGGCGCTTTCCGAAGATGCTTACCGGCAGGACGTGGAAAGGGCTGTGCGTTTTCTGGATGGTCAGGCCAGTGATGTGATTGATGATATTGAGAAGCGCATGATGGCGGCTTCCGATGCACTTGAATTCGAGCAGGCTGCCGTTTTGCGCGATCAGATGCATGCCCTGGCCACGGTTTTGCACCAGCAATCCATGGAAGAAGCCGGTGGTGGTGATGTGGATATTATTGCGGTTGAAATGCTGGGCGGCAAGGTCTGCGTCAATTTGGCCATGGTAAGAGGCGGGCGGCATCTGGGTGACAAGGCATTTTTTCCGGCACAAACAGATGGCGATACGCCTTCTGATGTGTTAAGTGCCTTCGTGGCACAGCATTATCTTGATAATGTGATGCCTGCCTTATTGGTTTGCTCTCACCCCTTGTCTGAACCGGAATTGCTGGATATGCTGAATGAGCATGCGGCAGGCAGGGTGAAGGTGCGGTTGCAGACGCGTGTTCAGGGTATTAAAAAAGCCTGGCTTGAACAGGCAGTGAAAAATGCCCAATTGGCCTTGTCGCGGGTGTTGTCCGAGTCGACGGCAAAAGCGGCCCGTACGCGGGCGCTGGCCGAGTTGCTTGGGCTGGATACCGATGAGAATGCACTGGATGACATTCGGATTGAATGTTTCGATATCAGCCATACTGCCGGAGAGGCTACCCAGGCTTCATGTGTGGTTTATCTTCATCATGACATGCAACCTTCGCAGTATCGTCGTTACAATATAGCGGGTATTACACCGGGTGACGATTATGCCGCCATGCGCCAGGTGTTGGAACGACGCTTCTCAAGAGTGGCCGATGCGGAATCTCCCATGCCAAACGTGGTGTTGATTGACGGCGGCAAGGGTCAGGTTGAAATTGCCCGGCAGGTATTTGAAGAGTTGGGTCTGGATACCAGCGTGATTGTTGGTGTGGCCAAGGGTGAAGGGCGTAAATTGGGACTTGAAACCCTGGTATTTACCGATGAACGGGAACCGGTGGCGCTTGGTTTGGGTTCTCCGGCCTTGATGCTGGTAGCACAGGTGCGTGATGAGGCGCACCGCTTTGCCATTACCGGCATGCGGGCCAAACGGGCCAAAACCCGTAATGTATCCAGGCTTGAGGAAATCGAGGGAGTGGGTACCAAACGCAGACAAAAGCTGCTGGCACGTTTTGGTGGTTTTTCTGGTGTGGCAGCCGCCAGTATTGATGATTTGCGATCGGTGGAAGGAATTTCGCAGGCTTTGGCAGAACGTATCTACGAATCACTAAGATAGTGGTAGGATTACACATTATGAAAACAATGAACATACCCATTATTTTGACCTGGATGCGGGTTGCCATGATTCCGTTGGTCATTGCCCTGTATTACTTGCCTACCGAGTGGATGGGCATTCATTTGCGCGATACGATTGGTGCATTGGCTTTTATTGTAGCTGCGCTTACTGACTGGTTCGATGGCTGGTTGGCCAGGCGCTGGAATCAGACTTCTTCGTTCGGGGCGTTTTTGGACCCGGTTGCCGACAAGCTGATGGTGTGTGCCGCCTTGCTCATTTTGCTTGATCTGAGCCGGCTGGATTCTTTTATTGCGCTTATTATTATTGGACGTGAATTAACCATTTCCGCCCTGCGTGAATGGATGGCGACTGTTGGTGCCCGTGATAGTGTGGCCGTGCACTGGCTGGGCAAGCTTAAAACCACGGCACAAATGGTGGCCATTCCCTGTTTGATGTTTGCTCAAACCTGGCAAGGTATTCCTTTTTATCAGGTGGGGCAGGTACTTATTTATGTGGCTGCCATATTAACGGTATGGTCCATGTTTTACTACATGCGCAAGGCATGGCCTATTCTCCGGAAACAGGCATGAAATAACTTTTTGAAAATATTAATTAACCACTCGTATCAGGGTGGTTAATTTTTTTAAAAACAAAATGAGACATGAACACGCAAGTATTATCTCCTGATGCAACGCTGGATGAAAAAGAAGCGGCAAGCCGTGACTGGCAAGTCATTTCCCTGATTGGGGTAGTGCATGCCGGGTCACATTTTTTTCAGCTGGTATTGCCATCTCTGTATCTTTCACTTAACCGGGAATTTGGTTACAGTTTTGCCGAGCTTGGTTTGGTCACCATGGTGTTTTTCGTGGTTTCCATGCTGGGGCAGGCCAGTTCAGGCTTTATCGTTGATAAAAAAGGGGGGCGGCCAGTCTTACGCTTTGGTTTGGCATTTATGGCAATTTCCGCTTTCCTTATCGCCCTGGCGCCAGGGTATCCGGCTTTGCTATTGGCGGCTATTATCGGAGGATTGGGTAATGCCATTTTTCATCCGGTGGATTTTTCTCTCATCAATCAACATGTCGGGGTAAAACGCCTGGGGCATGCATTCAGTGTGCATGGAGTGTCAGGTAACCTGGGTTGGGCATTTGCGCCTGTTTTCATGGCGTTCATGATTGCCATGACCGGTTCATGGCGAATTGCCGCAGCGGCTGCCGGGGTGTTGTTGCTATTGCTGCTTTTGCTAACGTATCTCAAGGGGGCATTGATTGCGCCCGTCAAGGATAGTGGGCAGACTGCACATCCCGAACCCCATCAAAGCATGGGGTTTGTTCAAAAATTGTTGTTTTTGCTGAAAAATCCGGCTTTATGGGGAGCGTTTATCTTTTTTGCCTGTGGCACGATTGCCATGTCTTCGGTGCAGAATTTCACCGTACCCATTATGGGTGCGCTTTATGACACGACCAAAGAGGTTGCCAGTACGGCTTTGTCGCTTTATATGCTCTCGGCAGGGGCGGGGTTGCTGATTGGTGGTTTTCTGGCCGGCACTACCAGCAGGACTGAAAAAATAGTGGGCGTGGCTTTGTTTGGCTCAGGGCTGGCCTATTTATTCCTGGCCAGTGGTCTTGTTCCGTCGTCCTGGGCTATTTTTGGTTTATGTGTAGCTGGTTTTCTGTTTGGGATGGCCGGACCGTCGCGCGATATGCTTATCAGGCGGGTGGCGCCCAAAGGGGCCATGGGCTCGGTTTATGGGCTGGTTTATTCGGGTATGGATGTCGGCTCGGCACTTGGGCCGGTTGCCTATGGCGTCATGCTTGATTATGGACAGTTTTCGGGGCCTTGGATAGGTGCCGGACTGGCTTCTTTTGTGGCCGTGGCGGCTGCATTCTGGGTTGCTTATTGTGCAAAGCTAAAAGGGTTGTAATAATGGATGTTCAAACAGAAAAACAAAAAGTTCTCACTATGGCGCAGCTCTTGTTTTGTGGCGCCTTTATTGTCACCATGTCAATGGGGATACGACATGGTTTTGGCTTGTGGTTGCAGCCCATTACCCAGGCCAACGAATGGGACAGGGAAACCTTTTCATTTGCCCTGGCCATGCAAAACCTCGTTTGGGGGTTCACCGGTATTTTTGCCGGGATGGTTTCTGATCGTTTCGGTGCAGTCAAGGTCATTATCCTGGGGGGTGTTTTGTATGCTCTTGGTTTGTTGGGAATGGCCTACTCAACCACCGGTCTGGGATTTATGCTGTCCAGTGGTTTTTTAATTGGTATAGCCCAGTCAGGTACGACGTACGCGATTATTTTTGGTGTCATAGGACGTAATATTCCGGCTGACCGTCGTTCATGGGCCATGGGGGTTGTTGCTGCAGCCGGTTCTTTCGGCCAGTTTTTAATGGTGCCCGTTGAGAATTTTCTGATTGATGTGTTTGATTGGAAGATTGCCCTGGTGGTGTTAAGTGGCCTGGTCCTGGTTATTGTTCCGTTGGGTATGGGCATGCGTGAGCCTTCACCAGTGGCCGGTGTTGCCTCGGGTGCACGCCAGGGTATTGTCCCTGCCATTAAAGAAGCATTTGCATACCCCAGTTTCCGCTTGCTGGTGGCCGGGTATTTCGTATGCGGCTTTCAGGTCGTGTTCATTGGCGTTCATATGCCCAGTTACCTTAAAGATGCAGGCATGAATCCGGAAGTGGCCAGCTATGCCCTGGCTTTAATCGGGCTTTTTAATGTATTTGGCACTTATGCGGTTGGCCTGATGGGACAAAAATATCCCAAACGTTATTTGCTGGCCGGTATTTATACCTTGCGTGGGATTACGATTATTATTTTCCTGTTGGCACCCCTGACGCCTGTGAGCGTATATGTGTTTTCAGCTGTCATGGGTTTGCTTTGGTTATCCACCGTGCCGCCGACGAATGCGATTGTGGCGCAAATATTTGGTGTCCAGCATTTTGCGATGCTGGGTGGGTTTGTGTTTTTCAGTCATCAGATAGGTTCTTTCCTGGGGGTCTGGCTGGGTGGTATCATGTACGATATCTATGGCAGTTATGACCCTGTTTGGTATTTGGCCATTGCGCTTAGTGTTTTTGCCACTGCCATGAATTTACCGATTAAAGAGAGTGCCATTGTTCGTCCGGTGGTAGTCGCTTAGTCCAGGAGTAAAATCGGCATGCATCCAATGTTAAAAAAATGTTTTATTTATGGTGGCTTGGTACTGGTTCTTGCACTGGTATTTATTATGTATACACAGCCCAGCCTGTTTATTACATTATCCAACCAGTTTTGGTCCTGTTTTTAGCGCCTGAACTTTTCCCTTTTTACAACACCGTCATCATGACGGTGTTTTTTATGGCTGGCTGGTTTTGATCATAACCCTTGCTTATATGTTTGTTTTTTATATTGTGAATACAGCATTTCATAATATGAAAAAATGATGTTGCGATGTTGAAAAAAATATTTCATAAACAAAAAAAGCATTCCATATTATAAAATGAAATTTATAAGTATATGAAAAATATATAAAAAATAAATGGTCTTATATAAGACATAAGTGTGTTTTGCGGTGCCGCAAAGAGATAGAATTTATCCAACTTCTCAAACATTTTTAATCTTTATTTTTTATCTTTATTTTTCCAGGAGATGACTATGTCAAACCGTGAAACAGCAATCCGTAACTTGCAAAAAGAATGGGCCGAAAACCCACGCTGGCAGGGCATTAAGCGCAATTACAGCGCGGAAGATGTTGTCAAGTTGCAAGGTTCCCTGCAACAGGAATATACCCTGGCACGTCGTGGCTCAGAAAAACTGTGGAATTTGTTGCACACCGAGCCTTTCGTCAACTCTTTGGGCGCACTTACCGGTAACCAGGCCATGCAGCAGGTCAAGGCCGGCCTTAAAGCCATTTACCTGTCTGGCTGGCAAGTAGCTGGCGATGCCAATATTGCCGGTGAAATGTATCCCGATCAATCCCTGTATCCGGTTAACTCTGTACCAAACGTTGTTCGTCGCATCAACAACGCTTTAACCCGATGTGACCAGATTCAATGGATGGAAGGCAAAGAGCCCGGCGATGAAGGCTTTATCGACTTCTTCGCTCCTATCGTTGCCGACGCCGAAGCCGGTTTTGGTGGCGTTCTGAATGCTTACGAATTAATGAAATCCATGATTGAGGCAGGTGCTTCCGGCGTTCACTTTGAAGATCAGCTGGCTGCAGCCAAAAAATGTGGTCACATGGGTGGCAAAGTGTTGGTCCCAACCCGTGATGCTGTTGCAAAACTGGTTTCAGCACGTTTGGCCGCCGACGTAATGGGTGTTCCCACTTTGTTGCTGGCCCGTACCGATGCCGATGCCGCCGACCTCATCACCAGTGATATTGATGAAAACGATCGTGAGTTCATCACTGGTGAACGTACTGTTGAAGGCTTTTTCCGTACCCGTGCCGGTGTTGATCAGGCAATTTCACGTGGTTTGGCTTATGCGCCTTATGCAGATCTGCTCTGGTGTGAAACCTCAACCCCTAACCTGGATGATGCCAAAAAATTTGCTGAAGCCATCCATAAACAATTCCCTGGCAAATTGCTGGCTTATAACTGCTCACCATCTTTCAACTGGAAGAAAAACCTGGATGACGTTACCATCGCCAAGTTTCAGAAAGAGTTGGGTGCCATGGGTTATAAATTCCAGTTCATCACACTCGCAGGCTTCCATGCACTGAACTATGGCATGTTTGAATTGGCTCATGGTTATGCCCGTCGTCAAATGAGCGCATTCGTTGAGTTGCAGCAAAAAGAGTTTGCAGCTGCTGACTTGGGCTTTACAGCGGTTAAACACCAGCGTGAAGTTGGAACAGGTTACTTTGATGCGGTTACACAAACGATTGAAGGTGGTCGTTCTTCAACCACAGCACTCACAGGCTCTACCGAAGAAGCCCAGTTTGCCGCTCACTAAGCTGGCCGGGTTTAAAAACAGCTTGTAAAGGCTCCGTCAGGGGGCTTCGCAAGATAGGATGCGAGGCCTCCGTTTCTTTACACAGCAAGCGATTGCCATGCAGTACTCATTCTTTGCAAGGCAGCACTTATGGAAAAGTAATGTTGTAACCGTTGCTGCGTTGTTTCTGGGCCAGAGCCTGGGCCAGGTCGGCAACAGCGGTGGCGTAGAAGTAGCTGCGGTTGTATTTGGTGATTGCAAAGAAATTGGGTGTGGCGGTGCGATATTCGGTTTGCCCACGGATTTCATCAGGCAGGTTGATAACGCCCAGTTGTTTACCCGACTTCCAGTTGCTGTTGTTGCTGTTGTTGGAAAGCGTTGCACCGGAAGATTGCAATTGTTCCCAGCTCAGGTAAGGCTCAAGGCCACCATCAACCAAGGCAGCGGGATTGGCAGGCAGGCGAACAGGTGCAAAGATCGGTGTGTTTTTTTGCCAGCCGTGTTTAACCAGGAAATTGGCCACAGACATAATGGCGTCTTCTGTACTGTTACGTAAATCAATTTTGCCGTTTTTGTCACCGTCAATTGCGTAGTGCAAAATACTGATTGGCATGAATTGCGGTAGACCGGTTGCACCGGCAAAAGAACCCTCTTCGTGCAAGGCATTCAGCTTTCCCTGGTAGTCAAGATTTATCAAGGCAGCCAGCTGATTTCTGAACATTTGGCTTTTCTCGGGGCGAGAGGCATCAGGGTGATTGAAGCCCAGGGTATACAGGGCATCCAGCATGCGGAATGAGCCCATGTAACGGCCGTAAACTGTTTCTACGCCAATAATGCTGGCAATAACGGCTGCGGGTACTCCGTACTGGCTTTCAGCCCGTGCAAGTGCGCTTCGGTTGGCTTCCCAGAATTCGGTACCTTGTTGCAAGCGGACCGGTTCGACAAAACGTGCACGGTAACTGGGCCAGACACGCTTGATGCGGCCTTTGGGGCCTTGCGGCATAATAAGCCGGGCAACCCTTTCATTGTATTGGGCATTGTTCAGCAGGTTTTGTACATATGTTTCGGGAATGCCATAACGTTGGGACACTTGTTTTACAAACTGCTCCCGATTGGCTGACAGCGGAGAGTTTTCAAGCTGCCAACCGGTTTTGGCGGATTGGGTCGATGTGTTTGCGTTGTTGATGGCTGTTTTATTTTTCTGCTCAACAGGGGCGCCGGCACAGGCTGTTAAAAGCAGGGAGCTTAGGGCTATCAAGAGCGGGGTTCTGGTTTTTAACATCATGATTCGGTATGCTTGTTTTAAGGTTGGACGCGGTAATTGGGATTTAGGGCGTACCACGTTTGATTTGATGAAAAATGTAATGGATAGGCCGACTTCTTTGAAAGAAGTATGTTAGATTGTAATGATTCATTAAAATAAATGGTGTTTTTTTTAGCCATAACACTATTCAATCAGAGAGTTGAGCGTGGAGACTTTATATATTACACATCCAAACTGTCGTTTGCACATGATGCATAAGTGGCATCCAGAGGCGCCTGCCCGCCTGGATGAAATCAATGATCGTTTGTTGGCCAGTGGTGTTTCCTCATGCCTAAGGCACCTTGATGCGCCTAATGCCTCAGATACCGATGTGTTAAGGGTACATACGCCAGAATACCTTGCCTATCTGAAAGAAAACCTGCCCCAGGAGGGTTATTTCAGTATAGACAACGAGGAAACCAGCATGAATCCGCATACCTTGCGGGCCGCGTATTCTGCAGCAGGAGCAGGCATTCTGGCTGTTGATGAAATTATGGCGGGTCATGCGCTTAATGCTTTTTGTGCGGTCAGGCCTCCGGGACATCATGCCGAACGTGGCCGGGCCATGGGTTTTTGTTTTTTCAATAATCTTGCCATTGCTGCCCGTTATGCGATTGAAAAATTTCAATTGAAAAAAATTGCCGTCATTGATTTTGATGTTCATCATGGTAATGGTACCGAGGATATTTTCAAGGATGATCCCCATATCATCATGTGCAGTTTTTTTCAGTATCCGCTGTATCCTGACTGTGGTATTGGCAATGTTGCGCCCAATATGCTCAATACACCGGTACCTGCCTTTACCAAAAGCGATGTGATCAGGGACATTGTCCTGAACAGGTGGTTGCCTGCCTTAAATGCCTTTGAGCCCGAACTGGTGCTTATATCGGCAGGTTTCGATGCCCATCGTGAGGATGAAATGGGGCAATTGGATCTGGTGGAAAAAGATTATGAATGGATAACCAAACAACTGATGGAAGTGGCCGATAGGTATGCACACGGACGAATCATCAGTTTTTTGGAAGGAGGGTATAGTTTATCGGCGTTGGGAAGAAGTGTAACCGCACATATCAAGGCACTGGCTTCTTTATAAAAGCTGAAACAGGTCTTCAGTAAAGAAAAATAGTCAGTTGTATTAAAATAGCTTACCTTTATCATGACTACATTGTAGAATTGATGGGTTTTGTTTATGGCAGTAAAGTTGCCAATATTAGGAGATACTTGGATGAAGGTATTAGTACCTGTAAAACGTGTCGTTGACTATAACGTCAAAGTGCGCGTCAAATCAGATCAAACCGGGGTAGATATTGCCAATGTAAAAATGTCAATGAACCCGTTTGATGAGATCGCTGTTGAAGAAGCAACACGATTGAAAGAAAAGGGTGTTGCTACTGAAGTAGTGGCGGTTTCTTGCGGTGTCACACAGTGCCAGGAAACACTGCGTACGGCAATGGCCATCGGTGCTGACCGTGCCGCTCTGGTTCAAACAGATGCTGAACTTCAGCCATTGGCCGTGGCAAAACTGCTTAAAGCCGTTACCGAAAAAGAACAGGCCCAACTGGTTATTCTGGGTAAACAGGCCATCGACGACGATGCCAACCAGACTGGTCAGATGCTGGCTGCATTACTGGGCTGGCCTCAGGCTACTTTTGCCAGCAAAATTGAAATTGAAGGTGACAGCGCCAAGGTTACCCGTGAGGTTGACGGTGGTCTGGAAACCATTTCAGTCAAATTGCCTGCCATTATCACCACAGACTTGCGCCTGAATGAGCCACGTTATGTAACGTTGCCCAACATCATGAAAGCGAAGAAAAAACAACTGGATACTTTTACACCGGAAGATCTGGGCGTTGATGTGACTCCTCGTATCAAAACATTGAAAGTATCAGAGCCGCCAGCACGCAAAGCCGGTATTACCGTTCCTGACGTGGCTACTCTGGTAGATAAACTAAAGAATGAAGCAAAGGTGATTTAATATGACGATCTTGGTTATTGCTGAACATGATAATGCAGAATTAAAAGCAGCCACATTAAATACCGTTGCCGCAGCAGCAAAAATTGGTGGTGATATTCACGTTTTGGTTGCCGGTAGTGGTGCTCAGGCTGTTGCCGATCAAGCCGCCAAAGTGGCTGGTGTCAGCGCCGTATTGCTGGCAGATGCGCCTCAATTGGCTGATGCTTTGGCTGAAAACGTGGCTGAACAGGTTATTGCCGTTGCCGGTAATTACAGCCATATTTTGTTCCCGGCTACAGCTTCGGGTAAAAACGTGGCTCCTCGTGTGGCTGCCAAACTGGATGTGGCTCAAATTTCCGACATCATCGCTGTAGAGTCTGCCGATGTGTTCCAACGCCCCATCTATGCCGGTAACGCTATCGCAACCGTAGAATGTGCTGACGCGAAAAAAGTCATTACCGTACGTACTACCGCTTTTGATGCTGTTGCTGCTGAAGGTGGTTCTGCTGCGGTACAAAGCGTTGACGCAGTTGCCGACTCAGGCCTGTCTTCATTTGTTGGCCGTGATGTTGCCAAGAGCGATCGTCCTGAACTGACCGCTGCTTCCATTATTGTTTCTGGTGGTCGTGGTATGGGCAGCGCCGAGAACTTCAAGATTCTTGATCCTCTGGCTGACAAACTGGGTGCTGCATTGGGTGCTTCACGTGCCGCAGTTGATGCCGGTTATGCGCCTAACGACTGGCAGGTTGGTCAAACCGGTAAGATTGTTGCGCCACAACTGTATGTTGCGGTCGGCATCTCCGGTGCGATTCAGCACCTGGCAGGTATGAAAGACTCCAAAGTGATCGTTGCCATCAATAAAGATGCGGAAGCACCTATTTTTGGTGTGGCCGATTACGGTTTGGTTGCTGACCTGTTCACAGCGGTTCCTGAACTGGTTGGTGCGCTGTAAGGCACAGCATGAACAAGGCAAAACACATTTGTTGTTTTGCCTTCTCAAAACCATAAAAAAACGCTTCTTATGAAGCGTTTTTTTTATGGTTGGGATTTATTACATTTTTTCTATCCGGTCTGCCCGCTTGGCAGAATCGGGGTGGCTGGAGAAGAAGCCACCACCACCGCTTCCCAGTTTGCGCAAGGCTGATACAGCATGTGATTTATCGTAATTGTTTTCCTGCAGGATTTTCAGGCCATAGCTGTCAGATTCCAGTTCGTGTGATTGCGAATACTGGGCATTTACCAGGTTATGGGCCAGCGTGCCAATCTCATTGGCTGACAAAGAAGCAATAATAGTGTTGCCACTGGCGGCACCAGCTTTGCGAGCGGCTAATGTAAGCAGGTCGGTACGTGCCTGTGATTTTGAGTGACCATTCATAACATGGCCAATTTCATGACCAATCACAAACAGCAGTTCAGGGTCTGTCATTTTATCCATCAGGCCCGAATAAACGCGAATGCTGCCATTAGGCAAGGCAAAAGCATTTACTTCCGGGTTAAGGTAGACTTTGTAGTCCAGTGCCTTGCCATTGTAACTGCGCAGGTTGCGGGTGATGTTGTCCAGTCGTTTGGTATAACTGTTATTGGCATCGGCAACGGTATTTTGTTGATCAAGTTGCTGTTGTGACTGTACGCCCAGCGCCTGGATGTCGGCATCGTTAATGGTGGCGGCCTGGAACAGTGAAGAGGCCGCGTCAACCATGCCTGCGGTATTCATGCCTTCACAGGCACTAAGTGATCCAATCAGAAGGCTGGAAATGACAAGTTTTTTAATCATGATGGCTCTTGGAAAAAAACAGGATGGATGTGATTCAGGGTTGTATGGCGCGAACGTCGGGTTTGCCAAATATGGCAATATAACTGGAATAAAAACCGCAATACATGCTGACGGCAATAATCATGACCAGGATTTGGATAACAAAGGCAACCAGCATGAGCGGGAGTCCTATAGCCACCAGCAGGTCGGTGAGCAGATACTGGCTGACATAAAATAATATACCCCAAACGGAAAAATAAACGATAAAGGCAAGTTTATTGCGCCAGGAAGCAACCAGGGAATAGAACAGGGCCTTTTTAACACTCATGTTTTCCCATCCGATTAATTGGGGGACATTCCAAAAAGTAATGGCGGTTAAAAATGTTAGGGCAGCCCATAACACATACTGAAAAATGCTAATGGAAAAACTGGGAATGTCGTTCAGGGTAAGCTTGGACTCGGGGTCGGAAAGCAAACGGGAAATTTTTTGCATGTCTTCATGGCTGAGGGCATTCAGGGTGGGGTAAAAGGCAATGAATGTAATCAGTACGAAGATGCTGGCGTATAAAAAACCAATGATGGCCAAACGTTGGATAACCGCGGGTTTCTTGAGCGGCTGGATCCACTCGGCTGGAATGACTTTATTGTGATGATCGATGGAACGACAGGCGGTTACCATTATCAGGCTGGAAATGGGAATACTGACAATGAAAAGCGGCAAGCCGATCAGTGGCAGAATGATCAGAATTTGGCTCAGGAAATTGATAATAAACGTAATGGCCAGCAATGCCGTAGGCTGCTTTTTGAACAAGGCAAAAGCGGCCTGGACCCATTGTAGCCCTGCGGAAAAGGGAAGTTTAGCAGCTTGCATGATTGCTTATGGCAGTTGTGGAATGGCTGAGACAGTACGCAACTTGAGAATGCGCTCGAAATGGGTAGGATCGTGTGGTTTCAGGGTTTGGGCCGGACGTGGTATGTAAAAATCATACAGCCGGGATGTCCAGAAGCGCAAGGCGGCAGCCCTGAGGGCGACAGGCCAGACTTGCCGTTCTTCCTCAGTAAAAGGACGTATACGGTTGTAGGCTTGCAACCAGGCCTTTACATGTTCCTCGAGAAAAGCTCCTGTGTCGCGTTCTATGCACCAGTCATTGACGGCCACGGCCACGTCGAAAATCCATTTATCGCAGCCGGCAAAGTAAAAATCAATAATGCCGCCCATGCTTGGGTTTTCAAATGTGCCATCAAACAGGACATTATCACGGAACATATCACAGTGACAGGGGCCTTCCGGCAGGTTTTGCCACAGGGCCGAACCCTGGACCTTTATTTGTTCGTCCAGTGAGGTTTGGTACAGATGGGTCAATTCCTGGTTCAGGAAAGGCTGGATGCTGGGGTAAGTGGCTTGCCACCAGTCGAGTCCACGTAAATTGGGCTGTCCAATTGGAAAATCCAGCGCAGCAAGGTGTGCCTGGGCCTGGGTTTGGGCGGCAATAATGCAGTGATTGACACTGGGTGATGCTTCGTAGCCGCCAGCCAGACGGGTAACGATTGAGGCGGGTTTGTTTTTGAGGGTGCCAATGCGCTTGCCATCTTTGCGGGTTTGCGGCATGGGTACCTTGACGCCCTTGCTGGCCAGGTGGTGCATTAATTCAATGTAGAAGGGCAGCTGTTCATGGGTTAGTACTTCGAAAATGGTCAGAACATACTCACCCTGCGTACTGCTCAGGAAATAATTGGTGTTTTCGATGCCGGCTGTAATGCCCCTTAAGGAAACAAGCTCACCCAGATCATATTCAGCAAGAAATGCTTCGGCTTCAGAGGTAGTCAGATTCGTAAAAACAGCCATATCAGGTATTGATCACATAAATTAAGTTAACACGGATGCTTCGTATTTTAGTCCAGGTTGAAGAGGGAATGATACATTCGTTTGCTGTATATAAAAATAAAGCATGTCAGGGTGTTGATGGGTTATAACAAGGTTTGGATATAATGATTTTTTTAATCCTGGCATTTTTGGATGAACAATGATTTTCAGTGATGGCCTTGGCGTGCTCAGGGAACAATGCAAACAGGCCCGGTGGCTTTCGGGGCAGCCTGCCTTACTGGTGTGGGCCCTGCTCATGGGCGTGGTCGGTGCACTGGCGACTATTGTTTTTTATTGGGGTATCCATCAGGTCCAGTTGTTTCTGTCCGGGCAGTCAGGGTCTATTGTTTCGGTTGCGCGCAGCTGGTCTGCACCAGAACGCATCCTGTATCCGGCGTTGGGTGGCCTTGTAGCCGGGTTGCTGTTATGGTGGGCAAGCAAACTCAAGGTGGACAGTAATGCCGATTACATGGAGGCGGTCGCCATTGGTGATGGCCGTTTGTCGTTGAGGCAGGGGGTTTTACGGGTTTTGTCTTCACTAAGCGTGATTGCTACCGGGGGATCGGTTGGGCGCGAGGGGGCCATGATTCACCTGGCAGCCATGGGTGCCTCTGCCACCGGCCGGCTCTTTTGCTTTGAAGCCATTCCCCTACGCCTCCTGGTGGCTTGTGGTGCGGCGGCAGGGGTTTCGGCGGCTTATAATGCGCCCATTGCAGGAGCCTTGTTTGTGGCGGAAATTGTCCTGGGTAGCATGTCCATGCGGATTCTGGGGCCTTTGCTGTTGTCGGCGGCAACGGCAAACATTACCATGCGGCTGTTGGGTTATTACCATGTCATGTACGATTTACCCGAACTGGCGCCGGTTTCCCCGTATTTTCTGGTGTTTGCCATTTTGTTGGGTCTGTTGTCGGGCTTGCTTGCGCCACAGTTTTTGCGTTTTCTTGATTT
Organism: Advenella alkanexedens; assembly: GCF_019132845.1. GTDB lineage: Bacteria > Pseudomonadota > Gammaproteobacteria > Burkholderiales > Burkholderiaceae_B > Advenella > Advenella alkanexedens. The sequence continues at coordinate 55,371 of NZ_JAHSPR010000005.1, forward strand.
TGCCAAACGTCTGTTTAAAAAAACCGGATTGGGTTTGCCACTGCGGCTGACGCTCGGAGGCCTGGTGCTGGGTTTGTTAATGCAGATAGAGCCACGGGTGGCCGGCAATGGCTACAGTATCATCAACTCTTTTTTGCATGACTCCTGGGCCTGGTCGGCGGTAGCGGTTATCTTGCTTAGCAAGGTGCTGTCTACGGGTATTACGGTGGGGTCAGGCGCGGTGGGCGGTGTCATTACCCCTGTGATGTTTGTAGGCGGTGCCCTGGGTTTGCTATGTGTGCAGGTTTTCAGTTTGCTCTTGCCGGTCGTGCCCGCCGATACCGCGATGTTTGTGTTGCTGGGCATGGGCTCTTTTCTGGCTGCCGCTACCAGTGCGCCTTTAATGGCGATCCTCATGATTTTTGAAATGACGCACAGTTATACTATAATACTGCCCCTGATGCTGGCTTGTGTATTTTCATATTTCACCTCCCGATCCATTGCGGGTGCAGTCATGTATGCGGTTACCGAGTCGCGTGACAAAGACTTGCAGCTGCGTCATAGTCTGCGACGACTCAGGTTGGCCAGTCTGGTTAGCCCGGTCAGCACAGTCATTAAACATCATCAAACGGTGCAAGATGCCTTGGACATGTTTATTGAATATGGTGTTCGTTTCATTTATGTGGTTAATGAAATGAACGAATACCAGGGTGTTATTGCGCATAAGGACATCAGCAGCTTTCTGTTGTCGGGCAATGATCTGAAGGCACCTTTATCCGGAGAGCTGGTTAATCGTTCCTATTTGACCGCGCTGAAACCGGATATGACGCTGGATGAAGTACAGGACTATTTTGAAGCCTTCAACGGTGAACGCTTGCCAGTCTTGAGTATGGATGAGAGGCCAGTATTGCTGGGTGTGGTTTATAAGTCGGATGTGCTGAAAAAACTGAATGAATTGAAAAGATTGCTGGATGCCAGCAGTGACGCTATTTTGGATGTAAGAGCGAGAAAATTGTATGACGATCGTCGAAAATAAACAGCAGGAAAATGGGGCGCCTGGCGGGCTTTACCACCGTGCCGATGCGCCATGGCGATTGTCGGTTGCACCCATGATTGATGTCACGGACCGTCATTGCCGCTTCTTTCATCGTCTTTTGGCTCCCAAGGCGCTGCTGTATACCGAAATGATTACCACGGGGGCGCTGATTTATGGGGATATTGCCAGACACTTGCGATTTAATGAGCAAGAGCATCCCGTTGCCTTGCAACTGGGCGGTAGCGAGCCACATGAACTGGCGCACTGTGCCCGACTGGGGCAGGAATGGGGCTATGATGAAATCAATCTAAATTGCGGCTGTCCTTCCGAGCGGGTACAAAAAGGGTCTTTTGGTGCCTGTTTAATGGCCGAGCCCAAACTGGTGGCTGATTGTATGAAGGCCATGCAGGATGCCGTTGATCTGCCCGTCACCGTCAAGCATCGTCTGGGGCTTGATTACGATGAGTCTTATGCTTTTGTGCGTGATTTTGTTGGAGAAATTTATCATACGGGTTGCAGGGTTTTTGTAACCCATGCCCGCAATGCCGTGTTAAAAGGTTTATCACCCAAAGATAACCGGGAAATCCCGCCCTTGCGTTATGATGTGGTTGCCAGGCTCAAGCGGGACTTTCCCGATGCCCTGTTCATTCTGAACGGTGGGCTCAACGATGTACGGCAAATGCAGGCCAGGGCCAATGAGTTTGATGGTGTTATGATAGGGCGGGCCGCCTGGCACGAACCTTATCTGTTGCGCGAGGCCAGCCAATTGTTATGGCCTGATGTTGAGGTTCTTTCCAATGAGGCTATTGTTGAAAGCATGATGGCTTATGTCAGCCAAGAGCTGGAGGACGGGGTGCCCATGCGCTTGCTCGTCAAGCCCATGCTGGGGCTGGTCAATGGTCAGAAAGGATCGCGCCTGTGGCGTCGCACTTTGTCTGATCATCGCCTGTTGGCCAACAATGATCCTGCTTTGCTTAAGCAGGCTTTTGACCAGTTGGCAAACAGTCAAACTGTGGCGTGAACCAACAAAAATTGTAATTTTTTATAAAAAAATCTGTTGTCTGGCATGGGGAAAATTGGCTGTTTTATCAATTGATTGTAGAGCACAATAAGGTTTTCAGGCGGGTTTTTTGCGCTTGATATTGTCACCAAGTTACTATATATTGTGGTTCGGCCTTGAGCCCTTACTAAATGTAGAATTTTTTCCAATAGCTGTCTTTACTGTTTTTCATCGAATACAATGAAGATGGCTGTTTTATTTTAATAAATCCATTCCAAAGAAACCGTTTACATTCCTGTGGCAGGCAGGTTGATAAGCGGGAAGTGTTGTTAATATTTTTTCGGGTAAATACATGAACAAGAACCTCTTAGTCACCAAACGTAGCGGGGAAAAAGAACCCCTGAATCTGGATAAAATTCACCGTGTTGTCGCATGGGCTGCTGAAGGCTTGGATCATGTTTCTGTCTCTCAGGTCGAGTTGCGCTCCCATATCCAGTTTTATGATGGCATCCGTACCGATGATATTCATGAAACCATCATCAAGGCGGCCGCAGATCTGATTTCTGAAGAATCGCCCGATTACCAGTATTTGGCTGCTCGCTTGGCTATTTTCCATTTGCGCAAAATCGCATTTGGTCAGTTTGATCCCCCCAAGCTGTACGATCACGTCAGTAAAATGGTGGATATGGGTAAATATGATGCCCATATTCTGCAGGATTACACCAAAGAAGAGCTGGACGAAGTCGATTCCTATATTGATCACTGGCGTGATATGTCCTTTTCCTATGCTGCAGTCAAACAGCTGGAAGGCAAATACCTGGTCCAAAACCGGGTCACCCAGGAAATCTATGAGAGTCCCCAGTTCCTGTATATTCTGGTTGCGCTTTGCCTGTTTTCCAAATACCCCAAAGAAACCCGCTTGCAGTATGTGAAAGGCTTTTATGACGCTATTTCCACCTTCAAGATTTCCCTGCCAACTCCTATTATGTCGGGTGTTCGCACGCCTACACGCCAGTTCAGCTCCTGCGTGCTGATTGAATGTGGTGACAGCCTGGATTCCATCAATGCCACCACCAGCGCAATTGTGCGGTACGTATCGCAACGGGCCGGTATTGGCATTAATGCGGGTCGTATCCGCGCGGTGGGCAGCACCATTCGTGGTGGTGAAGCCAAACATACCGGCTGCATTCCATTCTATAAACACTTCCAGACGGCCGTTAAGTGCTGCTCGCAGGGCGGTGTGCGCGGTGGTGCGGCAACCTTGTTTTACCCTATTTGGCACCTTGAAGTGGAATCTTTGCTGGTGCTCAAAAATAACCGCGGTGTGGAAGAAAACCGGGTACGCCATATGGATTACGGTGTGCAAATCAACCGCCTTATGTACCAGCGCCTGATCAAGGGTGGCGATATCACGCTGTTTTCTCCCTCTGATGTGCCGGGTCTGTATGATGCTTTCTTCGAAGACCAGAACCGTTTTGAAACTTTGTATCAGCAATACGAAAACGATCCGGACATCCGCAAGCGCAAGGTAAAGGCGGTTGACCTTTTTTCTCTGATGATGCAGGAACGGGCAGGGACAGGCCGTATTTATATCCAGAACGTCGACCATTGCAATACGCATAGTCCGTTTGATCCAGCCGTGGCACCGGTTCGCCAAAGTAACCTGTGCCTTGAAATTGCGCTGCCAACCAAGCCACTTAATGACATTAACGATGAAAACGGCGAGATTGCCCTGTGCACGCTGTCAGCGTTCAATCTGGGGGCGATCGAGTCACTGGATGAGTTGAAGGATTTGTCTGAACTGGTGGTGCGGGCTCTGGATGCCCTGCTGGATTACCAGGATTACCCGATCAAGGCGGCTGAAATTGCCACCATGAACCGTCGTACCCTGGGTGTGGGCGTGATCAATTATGCCTATTACCTGGCCAAAAACAATGCCAAATATTCCGATGGCAGTGGCAAGGCACTGACGCATCGTACCTTTGAGGCCATCCAGTATTATTTGCTGCAGGCATCGGTTGCGTTGGCCAAAGAATATGGTGCTTGTCCGGCCTTTAATGAAACCACGTATTCAAAAGGCATTTTGCCGATTGATACTTATAAAAAAGATCTGGATGCCATTTGCGATGAGCCTTTGCATCTGGATTGGGAAGCCCTGCGCAAGGATATTGTGACCTATGGCTTGCGCAACTCCACCCTGACGGCCCTGATGCCTTCGGAAACCTCCAGCCAGATTTCCAATGCCACCAATGGTATTGAGCCCCCGCGCGGTCTGGTCAGTGTAAAAGCGTCCAAAGACGGTATCCTGAAACAGGTGGTGCCCGAATATGAGCGCTTGAAAGACAAGTATGAGCTGTTGTGGGATATGCCCGGCAATGATGGTTATTTGCAATTGGTGGGCATTATGCAGAAATTTGTCGACCAGTCCATTTCGGCCAATACCAATTATGACCCGTCCCGTTTCCCGAATGGTCGCGTGCCCATGAACCAGCTGTTGAAAGATTTGTTAACCGCTTATAAGTTCGGCCTTAAAACCTTGTATTACCAAAATACCCGTGATGGTGCCGAAGATGCACAAACCGCCGACCAGGGGGCCGATGATTGTGCCGGTGGCGCTTGCAAAATTTAAGCTGTGGTTTTAATAGAGTAAAGAAATTATGTCTTATAGTACTTTTTGTCAGATTGCCAATGATCCGTTAAAAGAGCCCATGTTCTTTGGTCAACCCGTGAATGTGGCTCGTTATGATCAGCAAAAATACGAGATTTTTGAAAAACTGATTGAAAAGCAATTGTCTTTTTTCTGGCGCCCCGAGGAAGTGGATGTTTCCCAGGACCGGATTGATTATGCCGCCTTGCCCGATCATGAAAAACATATTTTCATTAGTAACCTGAAGTACCAGACTCTGCTGGATTCCATTCAGGGTCGCAGCCCTAACGTGGCTTTGTTACCCCTGGTTTCCATTCCTGAACTGGAAACCTGGATAGAAACCTGGTCTTTTTCAGAAACGATTCATTCGCGTTCTTATACGCACATTATCCGGAATATTATTAGCAATCCTGCCACGGTATTTGACGATATTGTGGTTAACGAGCATATTCTTGCCCGTGCCCGTGACATTTCCGCGTATTACGATGAGCTTATTAAACTGACCGAATATTATGATCTTTTTGGTCAGGGTGTTCACACGCTTAACGGAAAGACTGTGACCGTCAGTTTGCGTGAACTGAAGAAAAAACTTTACCTGTGCCTGATGGCGGTCAATGCCCTTGAGGCGATTCGTTTTTATGTCAGTTTTGCCTGCTCGTTTGCGTTTGCCGAGCGTGAACTCATGGAGGGCAATGCCAAAATCATCAAACTGATTGCCCGTGACGAGGCGCTGCATTTAACCGGTACGCAGCATATTCTTAATATTATGCGCAGCGGTGAAGATGACCCCGAAATGGCCGAGATCGCCCAAGAGCTCGAGCAGCAATGTTTTGACCTGTTCAAAAAGGCAGCTTTGCAGGAAAAGGAATGGGCGGAATATTTGTTCAGGGATGGTTCCATGATTGGCCTGAATAAAGATATTCTGTGTCAGTATGTTGAGTATATTACCAATCTGCGTATGCAGGCAGTTGGTCTGGCACCTGCTTTTGAAGGTAATAAACAGAATCCGATCCCATGGATCAATGCCTGGCTGTCATCCGATAATGTGCAGGTTGCACCACAAGAAGTGGAAATCAGTTCTTATCTGATCGGTCAGATTGATGCGGAAATCAATACGGATGCCTTGCAAGATTTTGAGTTATGACCCTTGTTGCAACACTGGATACCAGTTTTGATTTGCTTGACGGGGAAACCCTTCTGGAAGGGCTTGAAAGAACCGGTCATGAAGTGGAATACCAATGCCGTGCGGGTTACTGCGGCTCTTGTCGCACCCGTCTGATTTCGGGTGAAGTCAAATATTTATCCGAGCCGCTGGCTTTTATTTCCCGTAATGAGGTATTGCCATGTTGCTGTGTCCCCGTGAATACCGTGCACCTGGATGTTGCCCAGACCTATGAGCCCGGGCAACCTGCTTTAAGTGAAGAATTCGAGCCACAAAGCAGCCTTGATTTCACTAAACCTGATTTTTAAATGAAAGCGTGAGTTCAGCGTGTTCCCATGCGGATCATGGGAACAAGACTCTTCTGCCGCCAATCAATCCAGCTTGATATTGGCACGTTTAATGACTTTTTCCCATTTTTCACTATCTTCAGAAATGAAGTCTTTGAACGCTTCTGGTGTGCTGCCGACCAGTTTTCCGATATAGCTTTTTTCCCAGCGCTCGGCCAGCTCTTTGTTGTCATTGACCTTTTGCATGGCTTCTCCCAGCACTTTCAGCGCTTCAGGCGGTGTACCGGCCGGTGCCAGCAAACCTTGCCAACCGAAGGGGCTATAGTCTTCAAGGCCAACTTCTTTGAATGTGGGGACATCGGGGAAGCTGGGGTGGCGTTCGTCACCGGTAATCGCCAGCAATTTCAGTTTTCCGGTTTTAATACCACCAGCTGCCGCTGGCAGGGCGTCAAATAAAAAATCCACCTGTCCTGCCATTAAATCGCTAAACGGATTAGTGGTGCTGTAAGGGATGAAAACGGGTTTGGTTTCGCTGTCAAAACCAAACCATTCGCCTGACAAATGAGAATAACTGCCGATTCCCATGGTGGCAACATTGAATTGCCCTGGATTTTCTTTCAATTTCTTAATCAGATCCTGCACGTCCTCAACGGCCACCTGCGGGCTGGCAATCAGGCCGGTGTTCATGACGCCAAGCAAACTCACAGGCACAAAATCTTTTTCAATATCATAAGTTTTTGTGGAATAAAGGTGTGGCTGAATGGAAAGTGTACTGGTTGAGCCAATCAATAAGGTGTAACCGTCAGGCTTGGCTTGAGCGGCAGCAGCGTTGCCAATGGCTCCTGATGCACCTGGTTTGTTGTCAATAATAACACTGACACCCAGATTTTTTTGAAGCTCGGCCGCAACTTCGCGAGCATTGGTGTCAGGGCCGGTGCCGGGGGCAAACGGTGTAATGATGCGAATGGGGCGATCGGGATAAGCCGCTTGCGCGCTTAAAGCGATAAGACCCAGGCTTAGTCCGAGTGTGATTTTCTTTGAAAGTTTATTAAGCGTGAAACGCATGTTTGTCTCCTTAGGTATGTCGTTGTCCAGATTAAATTTAATAAAACTTGATATTTATTAAATTATCATAATATAATAAAAACATCAAATAATATTTGTTTAATTTTAATCAAATTATCGTTAAATGATATTTTCATTTAGGAGACAAAATGACACAGTCCAAAGACAATATTCAGCTTTCTCTCAGCCACCTGGGTATTTATGTGCAGGACCTGGAAAAAATGAGTGCTTTTTATAAGGAAACGTTTGAATTCACTCAAACCGACAAAGGTGATCTGGGGCATACCCAACTGGTGTTTTTAAGTCGTGATCCCGCAGAGCATCACCAACTGGTATTGGCAACCGGGCGTCCGGACAACCTTCAATTCAATCTCATCAACCAGATTTCCTTTCGTGTTCCCAACCTGGACAATCTGCGCCGTTTTTATGCACGTGCAAAAAATCACAAAGATGTCAGTGATATCCAGTGTGTTACCCATGGAAATGCCGTTTCTGTTTATTGCCGTGATCCGGAAGGTAACCGGCTTGAAATTTTCATGGATACCCCGTGGTATTGCGACCAGCCTTTGCGTGAACCCATTGATCTTGAATTGAGTGATGAGCAAATCATGGCCAAGGCCGAAGCTATCGCACGCAAATATCCAAAATTCAAATTGCGTTCCGAATGGCATGAAGAGATGCGTCAGTTGATGGGAGTGTAAGAGAATGACAGACAAAAAACTCTATGATGTGGCTATCATTGGTTATGGACCTGTAGGTGCCACATTGGCCGGTTTGCTGGGTCAGGAAGGTTTGAAGGTGTTGGTGCTGGATCGTGAGGCCGCTATTTATCCCTTGCCACGTGCCATTCATTTTGATGGTGAAGTCATGCGGATTTTCCAAAGTCTGGGTCTTAAAGATAAAGTGCTTGAAATCAGCCGGCCAGGAATTCATGGCATGCACTTTCTCAATGCCGAGGGAGAAACCTTGCTGGTTCGTGCGGGCAGTGCCGGGAATGGACCTAATGGGTGTGCCAATAACTATTATTTTCATCAACCTCATCTGGAAGTCTTGCTGCGGGAAAAAGTGGCCAGTCATCCAAATGTAACGGTAAAACTAAAGTCGGAACTGACGGGGCTTCAGGAACAGAACGATCATGTGGTATTGACCGTACACAACCATCAAACCCAGTCAAGTGAACAGTATCAGGCCAAATATGTCGTGGGTTGTGATGGTGCCCGTTCATTTGTACGAACAACCATGGGTAGCCCTATGGAAAACCTTGGCTTGCGTCAGCAGTGGCTGGTTTTTGATGTCTTGCTCAAAGAAGACGTGCAATTGTCACCTTACACCATTCAGCATTGCGATCCGGCACGTCCCATGACTTATTGCAATGTGGTGGGTAACCGCCGTCGCTGGGAAATCATGGTCATGCCAGACGATAATCAGGAAGAATTGGTCAAACCTGAAAATATCTGGAAGATGCTGGAACGCTGGATCAGCCCTGAGCAGGCGGACCTGGAACGTGCCGTCATTTATACTTTTAACTCACTGATTGCAGAAGGTTGGCGCAAAGGGCGCCTGATGCTGGCCGGTGATGCCGCACATCAGACACCACCTTTTCTGGGGCAGGGTTTGTGTGCCGGCATACGTGATGCTGCCAACCTCTATTGGAAACTGAAAGCAGTTATTGCGGGTAATGCCAGTGACGTCATTCTCGATACTTACGAGTCAGAACGTTCTGCGCATGTGCATGAAGTGATTGGATTGGCCGTTTATTTGGGCAGTATTATCCAGACGACGGATCCTGAAAAAGCGGCAGAGCGGGACAGGAGATTCCGTGAAGATGCCAGTCGTGAGTTTTTTATGCCAGTTTCCAAATTGGGTGAAGGACTTTGGGATGGACAACAACAGGCAGGAGGGCAATTGTTTTTCCAACCTAAAAATGAGGAAGGCATTGCGCTGGATGATTTGGTGGGTAACCGCTTTGCGATATTGTATACCAGTCAGGCCAGTCTTCCCAACTTGACAGGTGTGTTGCCGGAAAACATGGATATTGTTCCGGTGCAAATGGACTGCAAAGAGGTCGGAGAATGGCTGGCTGACAAAAATGCGGACTTTGTTGTGCTACGTCCGGACCGTTATGTACTGGGAACGGGTAAAAATGAGGCACAATTACAGGCATTGTTGTCATTAGTGCCCTATTGCGGTCTAAGTTAAAGGTTTTATGATGAGTGAAAAATCCCCTTCCAGTCTGGTTCGTATGTTAATGGTGCTGGATTTCTTTACCGAAGCCACTCCCATATGGAGTGTTGAAGATATTGCCCAGAAACTGGAAGTGTCCATTCCAACCTGTTATCGCTATATGAAAATGCTGGTGGAATCGGGATGGCTTACCCATCAGTCAGAGTCTTGTTATACCTTTGGTCCCCGTATTCTTGTCATGGATTATTATGTACGGCAGTCTGATCCGGTCTTGCGTGCCAGTGTGCCGCTCATGCAAGAATTGGTGGCCAAAACCGGGTTTGAATGCGTCTTATCTGCTTTTTATGGTGACCGGGTGCTGGATTCGCATCATGAGAAAAGTAACGGGAAAACCTTTCTCAGTTATGGCAGGGGGATGCCACGGCCTTTGTTTCAAGGGGGCGCTCCAAAGGTAATACTGGCCCATTTGCCCAACCGGCAGCTGCGTAAAATTTATGATGCGCATACCGAAGAACTGAAACAATCCGGCATACCGGAGGATTGGGATGGTTTCAGGGCTTATTATCAGGGTATCAAAAAAAGGGGATTTTATTATTCAGTCGGTGAGCTGGAGTCTCATTTGGGTGCCTTGTCGGTTCCCATTGAAAAGCAAGGACAGCCAGGCGTATGGGGAGCCATGTCACTGGTGGCGGAATTATCGCGATTTGAGGTGGTTGATCTTCATAAAATGAAAGAAATGCTTGAAGGCGCTACCCGAAGTATTTCACATAATTTGGTTTAATGGTTTTCAACAATATTGAAACAGGAATAAGGAAGTCAGATGAAGTTAATCAGTTTTGTTTTAGACGGTAAAAATACGTATGGTGTGGTTACCGATGAGAAAAAAGTGCTGGATCTGGGACCATTGTTGGGAGAGCGCTTTGCCGATCTGGTCAGCCTGTTGGGCAACAACGATCTTTCACCGGTACAAGAGGCGCTGGCCAACAACCCGGCTACGCTCGATTATGACGAGCTGGAACTGCTACCCGTGATTCCCCAGCCGGGCAAGATTTTCTGTATTGGCCTGAATTATGCCGACCATGTCAAGGAAACCAATCGTGAAGTAACCGAGTCACCCACCATCTTCCTGCGCGTGGCCGAGTCCCAGGTGGCTCATAATGACAGTATTGTGCTGCCTCCCGAATCGGTCAAACTGGATTACGAAGGTGAAATCGCCATTGTGATTGGTAAAGGCGGCCGTCGCATTTCAGAAGAAGAGGCATGGGATCATATTGCCGGTTATGCCTGCTATAACGATGGCAGTATCCGTGACTGGCAAACCGCCACTTCACAATGGGGTCCTGGCAAAAACTTCTGGAAAACCGGTGGTTTCGGTCCCTGGCTGGTTACGGCTGATGAAATCAAGCCCGGTCAGGAGTTGACGCTGGTTACACGACTGAATGGTCAGGAAATGCAGCGTACAACAACGAAATTTCTGATTCACAGTATTCCAAGGCAGATTGCCTATATTTCCACCTTCCTGCCGTTGAATGCCGGTGATGTGATTGTGACAGGCACACCAGGTGGTGTGGGTGCCAAGCGTAATCCACCGGTATTCATGAAAGAGGGGGATGTCGTGGAAATCGAAGTGGATGCGGTAGGTGTACTGCGCAATACCATCATCGCTGAGTAAGGGTTTTCCATAACAGGCTTTGTGAAAAATACAATTGCCTGTATCCAGGAACAGCCGGCAAGCAGAGAGTTAATTTGCTTGCCGGCTGTTTTTCTTGGTGTTTTCACTTCTTGAATGTCATGAAAAACCTTGTAAGATAGCCGTTATCAGAGGAAAAAAGCGCAATAACAGGGTGTTGGCAATTCTCAACGTCACCAAGGAGATGACATGGATCTTTCAGAATTGAAGCAGTTTGGTCTGGATGTAGCTTATCCTTATAAAAAGCAGTATGACAATTTCATAGGAGGTCAGTGGGTCGCGCCTGTATCAGGCGAGTATTTCGAGAACATTTCTCCCATCACCGGAAAGCCGTTTTGTCAGGTTGCCCGATCGGGTGCGGAAGATGTCGAGCTGGCGTTGGATAAGGCACATGCTGCCCGACGTGCGTGGGGGAAAACCTCGGTCATGGATCGCTCGAATTTGTTGCTTCGCATGGCAGACCGCATGGAAAAGAACCTGCAGTTGCTGGCTGTGGCCGAAACCATTGATAATGGCAAACCCATTCGTGAAACCATGGCTGCCGACTTGCCGCTGGCAATAGATCATTTACGTTATTTTGCCGGATGTATTCGCGCCCAGGAAGGCACTATTTCAGAAATTGATGAAACCACGGTTGCCTATCATTTTCAAGAGCCATTGGGTGTCGTAGGTCAAATTATTCCCTGGAACTTTCCGATCCTGATGGCTATCTGGAAACTGGCTCCAGCGCTTGCCGCAGGTTGCTGCGTGGTCTTGAAGCCGGCTGAGCAGACCCCCGCTTCCATTCTGGTTTTAATGGAGTTGACGGCAGATCTCTTCCCGCCGGGTGTGATCAATGTGATTAACGGTTTTGGCAAAGAGGCCGGTAACGCCCTGGCAACCAATAAACGTATTGCAAAAATTGCGTTTACCGGCTCAACGGCAACCGGCAAGCATATTTTGCACGCTGCGGCAGAAAACCTGATTCCTTCCACTGTTGAGCTGGGTGGCAAAAGCCCGAATATTTTCTTTGCCGATGTGATGGATCAGTCGGATTCTTTCCTGGACAAGGCACTGGAAGGACTGGCCATGTTTTCATTGAATCAGGGTGAGGTCTGCACGTGCCCGTCCCGAATCCTGATCCAGGAATCCATATATGATGCATTTATTGAAAAGGCCATCAAACGTGTTCAGGCCATCAAGACCGGTAATCCGCTAGAGGCCGGTACGATGGTAGGCGCGCAGGCATCCCGGATGCAGATGGATAAAATCATGTCCTACATTAATATCGGGCGGGAAGAGGGTGCGGTTTGTCTGATAGGGGGTGACCGTCATCGACCGGGAAATCTGGAGGATGGTTATTATATTAATCCAACCATGTTGCTGGGCAAAAATGATATGCGCATTTTCCAGGAAGAAATTTTCGGGCCCGTTGCTTCGGTAACGACTTTTAAAGATGAGGAAGAGGCGCTTGAAATTGCCAATGCCAGCTACTATGGTTTGGGGGCTGGTGTCTGGACGCGTGACGGAACACGTGCCTATCGGATGGGAAGGGGTATAGAAGCCGGCAGGGTATGGACAAATTGCTATCACTTATACCCGGCGCATGCCGCTTTTGGTGGTTACAAGCAATCGGGCATTGGTCGGGAAACCCATAAAATGGCTTTGGCGAATTACCAGCAAACCAAGTGTTTATTGGTGAGCTATAGTGCAAAGGCTTTGGGCTTTTTCTAGTTTTTAATAGTGGAATAAAGATATTAACCAGAAAAAACAACAATAATTTATTGTTCCCCTGCCAAGGCAGGGGTTTTTTTTAAGGTCAGCCGAAATGTGAAAAGAATGCATAAGCACCAGATAGTGATCCAGATACCATGCACCGTTAATAAAAGGATTTGTTTGGCTGTCAGGGCACTTTCCTGGTTCAGTGCGGTAGCAATCTCGGCAACAGAAAAGCTCATGACCAGAAGGGCAAAGAAAAGTATGCCAGCCAGTATTTGCAGTTTATGAATCGTTTTCATACCCGGCCTTTTTTGTTGGTTATCTTGTTGCCAGTGTAAGGGGAGCAGCTAAAATTATTAAATACAAATTCTCAATTTATATATATCTTTATGGTTATTAGCGTGCTTTTTGGGAGCTTGACGGTTTGCGTTCCCACGCTGGAGCATGGGAACGAGTAATGCTGGAGCATGGGAGCGAGTAAACGAGTAAGCAGGGGGCGGATCAATGCTCCTTTTGGCCTTTCTTGTTCCCATGCTCCAGCGTGGGAACGCCTACGTAGGTCAGTCAGCATTTCCATGCGGAGTGAACCGGGTATTACCAGGCGGTAAAGTAAGCCCCTGGGAATGTTTTCTCAACAAATGCTTTGACTTCATCGGATTGGTAAGCCTTGATAAAACGGGCAACCCGCGGGTCATCCTTGTTATCTTCCCGGGCGGCAATCACCACCACGGCGAAATCGGCTTTTTCATCCTCAAGTGCCAGGGTGTCTTTGGCGGGGTCAAGGCCGGCAGGAATGGCATAGGCCGAGTTAACGGCAGCGGCATCCACGTCTTTTAATGAGTGCGGCAATTGTGCGGCTTCAATTTCGATGAATTTAAGTTTTTTGGGATTTTCTTCAATATCGAAGAGTGAAGCGGTTGTGGTTACGCCTTCTTTCAGCTTAATGAGCCTGGCGGCCTGCAAAACCAGTAGGGCACGGGCACCATTGCTGGGATCATTCGGAATGGCAATGGTGGCGCCAGACGGTAATTCATCCAGATTGTTATGGCGACTTGAGTAAATCCCCATCAATTGCACAACGGCATCGGCAACAGGGACCAGTTTATAACCACGGGCACTGTTCTGGGCATTCATGAATGGACGATGCTGATAGATATTCAGGTCAATTTCCTTGGTATCAAGGGCAGCATTGGGCTGGATGAAGTCACTGAATTCGATCAATTTGACTTGCAAACCCTGTTTTTCGGCAACCTGGCGAGCTACTTCACTAATTTGGGCGTGAGGACCAACCGTAACCCCCACTTTCAGGAGGGCTTCCTGTGCAAAAGCCAGGGGTGCGGTGCTCAGGCCTAGTGTTAATGTTGCGCAAAGCAGTGTTTTTTTCAGCTTTATAGCGGCGTGAAAAATAGTCATTTTTTATAAATCCCGGTTGGAAAGTGAATGATAGAAAAACAGAGGGTTAAATTAGCAAATAAATCGTTATAAGATTTTTGCCTTATTTTGGCTAAAATTATAACCACAAGGAATAAATGCAATAAGAATTTATTTATTATATGAATATAACCATTGGAAATATATATTGGATTAAAATCCTTGCTTATACAATTACCCATTCAGGTAGTTTTAATTAATTGAGTGAAAGGCTTATGTCATTACCCGAATTGCATCGTTATGTTCCTGATCTGTTAGCTGACAATTATGCAGCGATTGATGCCGATTTGCCCCAGTTGCTTGAAGTGCTGTTTGCACGCAGTGCCAGTGAGGATTGGCACAAGGCCGGTACCTTTAAACATCATTTGCTGGGGGTGTATCGTGCTTTATGTCTGTGGGAGCAGCCCAGGGAAGTACGGATGCTTGGCTTGTTTCATAGTGTATATGGCAATGAGTATGTCAATCTGACCTTGTTCAATCGTGAAAAGGAACGGGCAACACTACGAGACCTGATTGGTGAGGAAGCAGAGTCATGGGTGAGTCTGTTTTGTGCCATCTCACGCACCCGTTTTGTTCAGGCGGTGCTGGATGGACAGGGAACAGGTCCTGAAGGCCTTGATTTGGAAGATGACAAGGGTGAAATCACTCACCTCACACCACGCCAGGTAGCCGCTTTTATAGTGATGACGGTGGCAGATGTTGGCGAGCAATGGCATAGCTGGCAGGATGAAATTTTTTCCGGTTATCCTTATCAGCAAAAACGCGAGCTGGCACCGCATTGGGTCGCTTCCATGTGGCCAGGACCATTGAAACCGCCAGCCAATATTTTGCATATGCTGTCACGTCTGGTCAATATATTGCAGGCAATGCCAACAGATACCGGGATCCCTGTTCCACCCGCTTTCCGGCAAGGGCAGGGCGTACTTGAGCGCAAGGATGAAGCGGCAGCCGCGGCCTTATACTGGCAGGTAATTACCCGCATGCATCCCTTGACCGAAAGCGTCACGGCCAGGCTCATGCTTGAGTCGGTGATAGACCATAACCCCTATGTGGGTGAACCGCGTTTGTTATTGGCACAGTTGGCACTGACTGGTGGTGATTTTGAAACGGCCGAGACACAGGCTTTGGCCGGTTTGCAAGCCTTGCAGTCATGGGGCCTGGCCTGGGACAAGCGGATTGCCTGGGAGGCATGGATTGCCTGGGCACGTATTTTATTGCAACATGCGCGTAACCGTGAATGGCCCAAGAGCCTGGGCGCTTTGAATGGTTTGGGTTTGGTAGAGTAGTCTGAAGAAAATTCTCGTCCCCATGCTCTTGCGTGGGGACGTCTACGTGGGTAGAGCTGCATTCCCACGCTGGAGCGTGGGAACGAGTTTCGCTTGGGAACGAGTTTCGAGTTTCTTGTGGTAACAGATTGTCTGAAAATCCGGTTAATGCTTATTCTTCTTCCGGTGTGCCTGAGGGCCAGTCACGAATATAGGCCTTGAGCATGGAGTTTTCAAATTTTTGTGCCTCAAGAATGGCGCGTGCCATATCGTAAAAAGAAATCACACCCAGCAGGGTAGGACCATCCATGACAGGCACATACCTGGCATGATGCTCAAGCATTAAGCGCTGTACTTCATTGGCATTGGTATTGGGTGAAACGCTAACGGGCGCATCATCCATGATTTTCCGAATGGTAGTGTTACCCGCCTGATGGTTGTTGTCACTAAGATGGCGGATGATCTCACGGAATGTAAGCATCCCGGCCAGTTGGCCCTGTTCCATAATAACCAAAGAGCCAATATCATGAATGCTCATGGTTTCAATTGCCTGGGCAACGGTTTGATCTGGTGTGGCGGTATAAAGCGTATTGCCTTTAACGCGCAGAACTTCACTGATTTTCAACATATTGCTCTCCCTGATACTTGCCAGCTGTATTTTTATAATTTAAGTGCTTTTGAAAGCCGCTTAAACGGACCTAGCTGCTTTTACGGTAATAAATGAAATTTGATATATAGAAATGTACACCATACAAGGGGTCTTTTAAAGTTAAATTTTCGCGTATGGCTGCAGGGCGACATGGAAACAGTGGTTTTGCCAGTATTAATACCTAGGTGTATTGAATACTGGCATTGTCTTGGATTCTTTATGGTTTTTTAATGATGTCGCCCAATTTGACACTATCGTCGCTCAGAATGAGTGCGGGAATGGCCTCGCGGATTTCGGGTTCGTCATGTAAAGGGTTGGCTTGCCGGTCAAACAGAAAATAATTGGACAGAGCCGTTAGGCTGGCCTTTTCACTGCTGGCCAGTGCCCAACGTTCAGATCTTTTGCCCGTTGTGTTAACGATGTAACCCATTGCCTGTAGCGGATCCAATACTTCGGGCAACTCGTCCTGATTGATTTTTAGCGAAGAAGCAAGAAAGGCAGTGCTTCGGCCGGGTGGATTGTCATCACGGGTGGCATGAAGCAGACGTAAAACACGAATGGCAGCCATAAACCGGGTGCCTGGAAGAATATTGTGCTGGAAGCTGCCAAGCCGGATTTGTGGGGCAATGGCCGTGACCGAGGCGCCAAACAACACAACCAGCCAGGACAGGTAAATCCATAATAAAAAAAGCGGGATCGTGGCAAAAGTACCATAAATAAGCGTATAGGAAGGAAAGCGGGTAATGTAATAAGTGAAGCCGGCTTTCATGATTTCCAGCAAAAGAGCGGTGGTAAAGCCACCGATCAGGGCATCTTTTAAGGCAACCTTGCCATTGGGGGCGACCAAATATAATAAGGTAAAGCCAATGACTGACAGCAGAATGGGGATCAAGGAAACCAGAATACTGCTTAACAGTGAAAGATCATCGGTAAGGCCAAATTTTTCCCGGGCCAGAAAGGCTGTTGTCCACAGACTGGCACCCAGCATGATGGGGCCCAGTGACAGGATGGCCCAATAAACCAGGATACGTTGGGAAATTGGTCGTTGTCGACGGATATGCCATATTTTGTTCAGGGCCTCGTCTATCGTCATCATCAGCATAATGGAGGTAACAATCAGGAAACCCACCCCGATAGTAGTCAGCCGGCTTGCCTGTTGGGCAAACGTATTCAGGTAACTCATGATGTTTTCCGACATCGAGGGAGGCATAAGATTGTTGGTCAGGAAGGCATCCAGTGATTCCTTGAAGTCGGTGAATAGCGGAAAGGCGGTGAAAAGGGACAGGATAACCGCCAGCAGGGGAACAATGGCCAGTACGGTGGTAAATGTCAGACTGGAAGCAACTTGTGTGAGATTGTCACGCATCAGTCGGGTAAAAGCAAACAGAACGGCGTCCCTGTAAAACAGCAACCGGGATTGCCGGGTGAACTGGGAAAGCTGCTCCTGTTCTTCTTGTACTTCCAGGGCTTCCTGCTTTTGCTCCAGGTGCTCTTCCTGATCCAGATAGTTTTGCTTGTCTTTGGTTTTCATGAAAAAGTAAGGGAGGTGGCCAATTTAAAGGCAGTATAACAAGATTATCACCGTCCTTTAAGTCAGGCTGCGCTTATAATACAGTAATTAACGTCCACATGATGATTGAGTATTTTTGTGCCAGCACCTGTAATTTCTTCTCCAGAACCTGATAGCCCCGTTTATTCTGTCAACCATCCCATGATGGTCACGCTGAACCCGGTCTATCGTTATATTTGTTTTGCCAGTCTGTTGGCTTTGTTGCTGCTATGCGTGCTATGGGAGCTGGTGCTTGACCCGCTGGTGCCGGGGGGCAGTATTTATGTCCTGAAAGCCTTACCGCTTATTTTCCCCCTATATGGTGTTTATAAAGGCAATTTATACACCATGCAATGGTCTTCCATGCTGGTCCTGCTTTATATTATGGAGGGCACCGTGCGTTGGTATTCCGATATAAGTACCACCTCAATGTATCTGGGCATGGCTGAAACCCTGCTTTCATTGCTTGTGTTTGCAAGTGCCATTCTATACGTTCGCCCGGCCAAGAAAGTGGCCCGTGCCACCAAGAAACAGGGTAAATAAAATATGTTTGCCCAATTGCCGGTCAGTAATAGTTTTGCCCAACTGTCACCCGAGTTTTATACCCGGCTGCAGCCACGTGGTCTGAATAATCCATCCCTGTTGCATGTCAATAACGATGTGGCAGGCTTGCTGGGTCTTGATAAAGCCCAAACCGAAAGTGATGAGTTCCTGCAAATCATGTCCGGTAATGCACCATTGCCAGGTGGTGTCACCCTATCTGCCGTCTACAGTGGTCACCAGTTTGGCGTATGGGCCGGGCAGCTGGGTGATGGCAGGGCGCATTTGCTGGGTGCCGTGGCAGGGCACGATGACACTGGTAAGCCCTGCGACTGGGAGTTGCAGTTAAAGGGTGCCGGGCTTACTCCTTATTCCCGTATGGGAGACGGTCGCGCCGTTTTACGCTCTTCAGTGCGTGAATATCTGGCCAGTGCCGCCATGGTGGGTCTGTGTATTCCCACCACGCTGGCCTTATGCATTACCCAGTCTGATGATCCGGTTTATCGTGAAACCACCGAAACAGCCGCCATCGTCACGCGGGTGGCCCCCAGCTTTGTCCGTTTTGGTTCTTTCGAGCACTGGTATGCCAATCGCCGTCCAGACCTGTTGCGTGAGTTGCTGAATTATGTGGTCAGTCATTTTTTTGCCGATGAAGTCAAGGTGGCACAAAGCGATGCCGATTTGCCGGCCATGGTGTGCGGTTTCCTTGATAGCGTCATCAAACGTACCGCCGTACTCATGGCAGACTGGCTGTGTGTCGGGTTTTGTCATGGCGTCATGAATACCGACAACATGTCCATTTTGGGCTTAACCATTGATTATGGTCCGTATGGCTTCATGGACGGCTTCCAGGCCAACCATATTTGCAACCACTCTGATAGCGAAGGACGGTATGCCTGGAATCAACAGGCATCAGTAGGTTTGTGGAATTTATACCGTTTGGCCAATTGCTTTGTCTCATTGGGAGTTCCCCAAGAGGCGCTTACCGAATGTCTTGATCGCTATGAGCCAGTTTTTACCGCCACTTTCCGTGAGAAATTGATACGCAAAATGGGGCTGGTGCAATGGCAGGAAGATGATGAACAACTGCTGGAACAGTGGTGGCAGATGCTGCATGCCCAAAAGGCTGATTTCACTTTAAGTTTCAGGTATTTGTCTGAGGTCATGCACGACGACTCCCGTTTTCTGGGTCTTTTTTCTGACAAATCTGCCGCGCAGCAATGGTTGCAGCAATATAAGGCGCGTATCGCCGGTATTTCAGGAAACGAAGCAGAACGGGTGGATGGCATGAACGCGGTGAATCCCTTGTATGTGTTGCGAAATTATCTGGCCGAAAAGGCGATTTGGGATGCCAAGCGTAAAAATCCGGCCACCATTGAAAACCTGTTAACGGTGTTAAGAAACCCGTTTGTGGAACACGCGGGCATGGAGCAATTTGCCGCCTTGCCACCCGATTGGGCCAATGAGATTGCGGTAAGCTGTTCTTCTTGAGTAAGATACATGAACAGCAGAAATAAAAAAATTTGGATAAGAGAATAAAATGTCAGGTAATACATTAGGAAAAATTTTTACGGTCAGCAATTTTGGCGAGTCGCATGGACCGGCCATTGGTTGTGTTATTGATGGCTGCCCGGCCGGTCTGGAATTGTCAGCGGAAGATATCCAGCTGGAACTGGACAGGCGCAGGCCCGGGACTTCACGGCACGTGACTCAACGCCAGGAACCCGATCAGGTGGAAATCCTGTCGGGTGTTTATGAAGGTAAAACCACAGGCACACCCATAGGGCTGCTTATTCGTAATCAGGACCAGCGCAGCAAAGATTATTCGGCCATTTCGGATACCTTCCGTCCTGGTCATGCAGACGTCACTTACTGGAAAAAATACGGTATTCGCGACCCGCGGGGGGGCGGACGCTCCTCAGCCCGCTTGACCGCGCCCACGGTGGCGGCCGGTGCGGTGGCCAAAAAATGGCTTAAACAAGAATTCGGCACGCTTATCCGTGGTTACATGAGCCAGTTGGGTCCTATCGAAATTCCTTTCGATTCCTGGGACCATGTTGCCAATAATCCGTTTTTTGCGGCTAACCAAAGCCTGGTTCCCGAGCTGGAAAGTTACATGGATGAATTGAGACGGGATGGTGACTCTATTGGGGCACGCATAGAAGTGGTGGCCCAAAACCTGCCTGCTGGCTGGGGCGAACCCATTTATGATCGCCTTGATGCCGATATTGCCCATGCCATGATGGGATTGAATGCCGTGAAAGGGGTTTCTATCGGAGCCGGTTTCGAGTCTGTGGCCCAGCGCGGTTCCGAGCATGGTGACGAATTGACGCCTGATGGTTATTTAAGCAATCATGCGGGGGGTATTCTGGGTGGTATTTCTACCGGTCAGGATATTACGGTGTCTTTGGCCATCAAACCAACCTCCAGTATCCGTATTGAACGAAAATCGCTGAACAAGGCCGGTGAGCCGGTCATGGTGCAAACCTTGGGCAGGCACGATCCTTGCGTGGGAATTCGTGCAACGCCAATTGCCGAGGCTTTGCTGGCACTGGTTTTAATCGATCACGCACTCAGGCAGCGGGCTTATCGCTGCTAATTGCCGGTTGCAGACCATTATTGGCAGTCAATGAAAAAGGACGGTTTGAATACCGTCCTTTTTCATTTGAAAGCGCGATTAGAACAAGGCTTTCAGCACGGTTCCAGACACAGAACCCAGGCTGATATCGGGATAACCTTCTTTGCGGCAAACGCCTTTGATAATGATTTCATCACCATCTTCCAGGAAGGTGCGTTTCTCACCCCAGGGCAGCTCGATGGGTTTTTTCCCACCTTCGCTCATTTCCAGCAAGGAACCCGCCTCTTCGGGGTTGGGGCCCGACAGGGTACCTGAGCCCAGCAGGTCTCCGGGTTGCAGATTACAGCCGTTAACAGTGTGGTGTGTAACCATTTGGGCAATGGTCCAGTAGGCATCCTTGAAGTTGCTGCTGGCCAGTTTTGCCGGTTGCTGATTGCTGCTGCGCGATTTTTCGGTGCTGATCAGAACGTCCAGTTTCAGATCATAGGCACCGGCCTTGCTGTTTTCTTCAGAGCTCAGGTACTCAAGGGGCTGAGGGTCTTCAGCGGGATGAGAGAAAGCAGTCTGGAAGGGAGCCAGGGCTTCGGTGGTAACGACCCACGGAGAAATCGTGCTGGCAAAGTTTTTGGCCAGGAATGGACCCAGTGGCTGGTATTCCCAGGCTTGCAAATCGCGGGCAGACCAGTCATTCAGAATGCACAGGCCAAAGATGTGTTTGGGGGCATCTTCTATTTTGATGCGGTGACCCAGTTCGTTGCCACTGCCAATGAAGACACCCAGTTCAAGTTCGTAATCAAGACGTTTGCAAGGGCTGAGTTCGGGCTTTCCGCCTTCGGTGGCAGGACGCAATTGGCCAACCGGACGATGAAATTGCTGACCCGATACACCAATGCTGGAGGCGCGTCCGTGGTAGCCAATGGGAATCCATTTGTAGTTGGGTAATAAAGGATTGTCGGGACGGAATTGTTTGCCAACAGCGGTGGCGTGATGGACAGAAATATAAAAATCGGTGTAATCGCCAATTTTTGCCGCTGTGGTGTATTCGGCATCGGCCTGGGGAACCAGCAGTGGCTGGATGCTGGCTTGCAAATCAGACCCGCTTCGCAGGGCGCGTGACAGGGCCAGGCGTAATGCAGACCAGTATTCCTGGCCCAGGGCCATCAGTTCGTTCAGGTGAGTGCCACGGCAGGCATTCAGGGCCTCTTGGGCTTTGCCTTCAAACAGGTTCAGGTTTGCCAGTGCGGCCAGATCAACGATTTGATCACCAATGGCAACACCAGGACGGAAGGACTCTTGTGAGCCAGCTTTGCGAAAAGAGGCAAAAGGCAAATTCTGGATGGGAAAACCGTTGCCGGGGATGTTGGCTGATTCAACCCAGCTTTGCAGTTGGGGATTATGTGTCTCGTTCAGTGTTGTCATGCGTTTGAATAAATTTAAAAAGAGTTTGAACTTATAGTTGAAAACGCAACCATTATAAGGGGGTCTCTGTGAAAAAAGCGAATAAGGGTTTTCCTGCATGGTACTGCGTTTTGTTGTCTGGCTTAGTGTAACGGATAAAACCGTAACAGATGATACTTTACCGGATAAGTAAAAAAACAGCCAGAGGTAAGTCTGGCTGCTGCTGGAAAAATCTGCTCCGTTCAGCTTTATGGATGATTGATGATGGATTTTTAATCCACTTGTTTCAGGACATTGCCAAGGACATTGAATATCTGTGTGATTTGCTCTTCATTAATAATGAGCGGAGGCGAAATGGCAATAATATCGCCGGTGTAACGCAGCAGGACCCCTTGTTCGTAGCATTTCTGGAAAACTTCAGCGGCTCGGGCGCCTGGGGCTCCTTCCCTCGGTTTTAGCTCGATACCCGCCACCAGGCCAAGGTTGCGTATGTCCAAAACATGCGGGAAGCCTTTCAAGGCATGTGCGGCCTGTTCAAATACGCCACTCATTGCCTGTGCATTTTCAAAAATACGCGCGTTTGTGTACAGTTCCAGGGTTGCCTTGACAGCGGCAGCAGACAGGGGGTGTCCCGAGTAAGTATAGCCGTGAAAGAGTTCGATGCCTCCTGCGGAATGATTGAGGATCGTGTTGTAAATGTTTTCGTGGGCAGCTACCGCACCCACTGGTGCAGCGGCATTACTAAGGCCTTTGGCCAGGGTGATGAGGTCGGGGGTGACGCCAAAATATTCACTGGCAGTGGCCGTACCCAAGCGCCCAAAGCCGGTAATGACCTCATCAAAGATCAATAAAATGCCATGTTTACGGGTGATTTCACGTAATCGTTCCAGATAACCTTTGGGTGGAATCAACACCCCTGTAGAGCCGGCAATGGGTTCCACAATGACTGCGGCAATGGTGGAGGCATCATGCAGGGCGATGATATTTTCAAGCTCATCAGCAAGGTGTGCGCCCCAGGCAGGTTGTCCTTTACTATAGGCATTGTGTTCCAGATGGTGTGTATGGGGCAAGTGATCGACCTGGGGCAGCAGGCTATTGGAAAAGGTTTTTCGATTGGCGCTGATGCCACCGACTGAAATGCCTCCAAAGCCAACCCCATGATATCCGCGTTCACGGCCAATCAAGCGGGAGCGGGTTGGCTCGTTGTTGGCTCGATGATAGGCCAGGGCGATTTTCAGGGCCGTGTCCACAGCTTCCGAACCAGAGTTGGTAAAGAAAATTTTGTTGATTCCCTCTGGCATGAACTCGGCGACTGCCTGGGCTGCTTCAAACGCGATGGGGTGCCCCATCTGGAAACCGGGCGCATAATCAAGTGTATTAATTTGTTCAATCATGGCCTGGGTTATTTCCTCACGGCCATGCCCGGCATTCACACACCATAAACCGGCACAGCCATCCAGTATTTGTCGATCATCGATAGACGTGTAATACATGCCTTTAGCCGCCTTGAGCAGGCGAGGTGCCGCCTTGAAGTTTTTATTGGCGGTAAAGGGCATCCAAAAATGGGAAAGATCGGGTGTCTGGCGCATGGCTTTACTCCGAAAAGTGCGTGATTGATGAAAGGTGTTTTGTCTGATATGAAAAAAAATTTATTATCTGCAATTTACCTGTGCATTATGACATGCTGTCAATCTGGAAAAACAGGCGGGTTTTACCTATAAGATTGAGCTATGTGATTGTTTTGCAACAGTTTGACGGGTAGAGACTGTTGAATGCGCAAGACCCGGTGCCTTGTGTATGAGTGATGAATATTTTATTTATAGTAGTATCAATACTAGTATAAATAATGAGCTTGTTAAGTGCTGACAATCAGCGATAATTATTGTCAATGTTGATGAAAAGGTTTTTGTCAACCCAACAAAGCTATTCATTTAGTTGTGCGGAGAAAAAAATGGCGCAAACACTTTACGATAAACTCTGGGATGCCCATGTCGTAGACCAAGGAGAAGACGGTACTTGTTTATTGTACATAGACCGTCAATTGTTGCATGAAGTAACCAGTCCACAGGCCTTCGAGGGTTTGACGCTTGCCGGGCGCAAACCATGGCGTTTAAGCGCCAACCTGGCAGTGGCTGACCACAACGTACCCACCAAAGACAGGGCAGAAGGTATTGCAGATCCGGTTTCCAAATTGCAGGTTGATACCCTGGACCAAAACTGTGAAACTTTTGGCATCACCGAATTCCGCATGAATGACCTGCGTCAGGGAATCGTGCACGTGATTGGTCCAGAACAGGGTGCAACCTTGCCCGGCATGACGGTAGTGTGTGGCGATTCGCACACCAGTACACATGGTGCGATGGGTGCCCTGGCTTTTGGTATTGGTACTTCTGAGGTTGAGCACGTTTTGGCTACCCAGACTCTGCTGATGAAAAAGAACAAAAACATGCTCATCAAAGTGGAAGGTGAGCTGCCTTTTGGCTGTACCGCGAAAGACGTGGTATTGCATATTATTGGGGTGATTGGAACTGCTGGTGGTACCGGTCATGCCATCGAATTTGCCGGCAGCACCATTCGCTCCCTGTCCATTGAAGGCCGCATGACCGTGTGCAATATGGCCATCGAGGCAGGTGCCCGTTCAGGCATGGTCGCCGTTGATGAAAAAACCATTGAATACTTCCGTGGCCGTCCTTATTCACCAACCGGTGTTTTATGGGATGAAGCCGTTAAATACTGGAAAACATTGCACTCTGATGAAGGTGCCAAGTTTGATACGGTAGTTGAAATCAATGCTAAAGATATCAAACCACAGGTTACCTGGGGTACTTCACCTGAAATGGTGCTCTCCATCGAAGATCGCATTCCCGATCCTGACAAGGAAAAAGATGACGTGCGCCGCAGCGGCATGGAGCGCGCACTTGAATATATGGGTCTGAAACCCAATACGCCTATCCAGGATGTTCGTGTCGACCGTGTTTTCATCGGTTCCTGTACCAACTCCCGTATCGAAGACCTGCGTGCAGCTGCCAAGGTGGCACGTGGCAAACATGTGGCCTCAAACGTTATCCAGGCCATGGTGGTGCCCGGTTCCGGTCTGGTCAAGAAACAGGCAGAACAGGAAGGCCTCGATAAAATCTTTATTGAAGCCGGTTTCGAGTGGCGTGAGCCAGGGTGCTCAATGTGTCTGGCCATGAATGCCGACCGTCTTGAGCCAGGTGAACGTTGTGCCTCAACTTCAAACCGGAACTTTGAAGGCCGTCAGGGTCAGGGTGGCCGTACTCACCTTGTCAGCCCTGCCATGGCCGCCGCCGCCGCAATCGCCGGTCATTTTGTTGACGTCAGAAAATTAGGATAACCGAAATGGAAGCTTTTACTACACATGAAGGCCTGGTAGCCCCCTTGGACCGTGAGAATGTGGACACAGACCTGATCATTCCCAAGCAGTTTCTGAAGTCCATCAAACGTACCGGTTTTGGTCCCAACCTGTTCGATGAATTGCGTTATCTGGATCATGGCGAACCGGGCATGGATAACAGCAAACGGCCGCTGAACCCCGATTTTGTCTTGAATCAGCCCCGTTACCAAGGTGCTTCAATTTTGCTTGCCCGTAAAAACTTTGGTTGCGGTTCAAGCCGTGAGCATGCTCCCTGGGCGCTTACGCAATTCGGTTTCAAGGCGATCATTGCCCCGTCTTTTGCGGATATTTTCTTCAATAACAGTTTCAAGAATGGTTTGTTGCCCATTGTGCTGTCAGAGCTGGAAGTGTCTCGCCTGTTTGATGAAGTTAAAGGTTTTTCCGGCTATAAACTGCGTATCGATCTGGAGCGTCAGGTCGTGATTGCGCCTGATGGCCGTGAAATGTCCTTCCAGATTGACGAGTTCCGTAAATACTGTTTGCTGAACGGGTTCGACGATATCAGTCTGACCCTGCAAAAAGCAGATAAAATCAGGGCATTCGAGGCAGAGCGTCTTGCCCGCCATCCATGGCTTGAAGGCAATGCCGGCTTGGTTAAATAACAGGATATTTACATGACTTATAAAATTGCAGTCTTGCCAGGTGATGGCATTGGAAAAGAAATTGTAGATCAGGCTGTGCGCGTGCTCACTGCGCTTAACCTTGATATTGCACTTGAAGAGGCACCTGTTGGTGGTGCCGCTTACGACCAATTCGGGCATCCTTTGCCACCCTCAACACTGGAGTTGGCAAAAAATTCAAATGCCATCCTGTTTGGTGCAGTGGGTGACTGGAAATATGATTCCCTGCCACGTGAGCATCGTCCCGAACAGGCGATTCTTGGCTTGCGTAAAAACATGGGGTTGTTCGCCAATCTGCGTCCGGCCATTCTGTATCCGCAGTTGGCCAATGCCTCTTCCCTTAAGCCAGAAGTGGTTTCCGGCCTGGATATCCTGATTGTCCGTGAACTTACCGGCGATATTTATTTCGGTACGCCACGTGGCGTTCGTACTGCTGAAGATGGTGCTTTCAAGGGTGAGCAGGAAGGCTTTGACACCATGCGTTACGCCGAAACCGAAGTGCGCCGGATTGCCAAAATCGCTTTTGAGGCAGCCCGCAAGCGTAACGGCAAATTATGCAGCGTTGACAAGGCCAATGTACTGGAAACTTCCCAGTTCTGGCGTGACATCATGATTGATGTTTCCAAACAGTATCCGGACGTCGCACTGTCCCATATGTATGTCGATAATGCCGCCATGCAGCTGGTTCGTGCACCCAAAGAGTTTGACGTGATCGTTACCGGCAACCTGTTCGGTGATATTCTGTCTGATGAAGCCGCCATGTTGACAGGCTCCATTGGCATGTTACCATCGGCTTCCCTGAATGCGTCCAACCAGGGTCTGTATGAACCCAGCCATGGTTCTGCACCGGATATTGCCGGTCAAAATATTGCCAACCCACTGGCAACTATTCTGTCGGCTGCCATGTTGCTGCGTTATTCATTAAATGAATCCGCAGCGGCAGACAAAGTTGAAGAGGCAGTTCGCCAGGTATTGGCACAAGGGTTGCGTACAGCCGACATTTATGAAGAAGGAGCTGAAAAAGTTACAACTTCTCAAATGGGGGATGCTGTATTGAAAGCATTAAGCTGATATAGTGTTGTAATATAAGCACTTAAACAATCAAGAGGGGCTTGTTGCGAAGGTGGAAATCCACTAGCGTGACAGTGTCCCTTTTGTTGTCTGAATTTTTTGTAATTTGAAATTTTGTGAGTTAAAAATGACACAATCTGTCGGTTTGGTCGGTTGGCGCGGGATGGTCGGTTCTGTTCTCATGCAGCGTATGCGTGATGAAGGGGATTTCAATCTTATTAATCCTGTTTTTTTCTCTACCAGTAATGCGGGCGGTTCTGCACCTGACTGGGCGCAAGGCGCAGATCCCTTGCAAAATGCCTACGATATCGAGGCGCTCAAGAAACTGCCCATTATTCTGACGGCACAGGGCGGAGACTACACGACAGAAGTATTTCCCAAGTTGCGCGCTGCCGGTTGGGATGGCATCTGGATTGATGCTGCCAGCTCATTGCGCATGAAAGATGATGCCATTATTGTACTTGACCCGGTTAACCGTGGCGTAATTGATGCCGCGCTTGCCAAAGGCGTTAAAAACTTTATTGGTGGCAACTGCACGGTCAGCTGCATGCTAATGGGTCTGGCCGGTTTGTTCCAGCAAGACCTGATTGAATGGATGACCAGCATGACTTACCAGGCGGCTTCCGGTGGTGGTGCCAAACACATGCGCGAACTCATCACGCAATTCGGCTTGCTCAATGCATCGGTTAAACCCCTGCTGGACGATCCTGCCTCAGCCATTCTGGAAATTGATCGTCAGCTGCTGGCGGCCCAGAAAGATGATGCTCTGCCGCAGGAAAACTTTGGCGTGCCATTGGCCGGCAACCTGATCCCCTGGATTGACAAAGACCTTGAGAACGGGCAGTCTCGGGAAGAGTGGAAGGCCGAAGCCGAGACCAATAAAATTCTTGGCCGTGGTGAGGCTTTTGGTAGTGACCCCGTCCGCATCGACGGTTTGTGTGTGCGGATTGGCGCCATGCGTTGTCATAGTCAGGCTTTAACCATCAAGCTTAAACGCGATGTTCCCCTGGATGAAATCACCGATATCCTTAAGCAGGGTACACAGTGGGCCAAAGTCGTGCCCAATACCAAAGAAGCATCCATGGAATTGTTAACGCCGGTTGCAACTACCGGCACTTTGGATATTCCTGTTGGCAGATTGCGTAAAATGTCCATGGGTCCTGAGTACCTAAGCGCCTTTACCGTGGGTGACCAGTTGTTGTGGGGTGCTGCGGAGCCTTTGCGCCGTATGCTGCGTATTGCGATTGGTGAGCTGTAGTCATGAATTTACCAGCCTGGATGGCCAATGAAACGGCCGTCTTGATTATTGCGGTTTGTCTTGTCATGCTCATTGTGCCTGCGGTGGCGATTGCGGTCCTTAAAAAGAAGGCCGCACAGCAACCGAAAATGATGTCTGATGAACAATTAAAGGCTAAACTGGAAAAAATCAATCTTGACCTTGATTCTCCAGAGAGCAAGTAAGCCTGTTTATGGATATTCAAAACGAATCGCCATTAAAAAGGATCGCCTTGGGGGTAGCCTATCATGGCACCCCTTATTATGGCTGGCAAACCCAGCCAAACGGTCAAACGGTACAAGATAAACTTGAAGCAGCATTACGTCAGTTCACAACGCAGTTAACCCCCACTATTTGTGCCGGACGCACAGATACCGGTGTACACGCACTTTCCCAGGTCGTTCACATAGATACACAGGCTGTGCGTCGTGATGAATCCTGGGTCAGGGGGCTGAATGCTTTGTTGCCCGATAGTATTTCGGTACGTTGGGCCAAAGAAATGGCTCCGGATTTCAATGCTCGCTTTTCCGCCCGTTCCAGGACTTATGTGTATGTACTCAGGAACGAACGCATCTTGTCACCGCATTGGGTCGGCAGGGCAGGCTGGGATTTTCATCCCTTGAACCTTGAGGCCATGTGCAAGGCAGCTGAACACCTGGTGGGTACGCATGATTTCAGCAGTTTTCGCTCATCCCAGTGCCAGGCGGCCAGCCCGGTCAGAACCATGGAATTGCTGAAGATAGAAAAGCAGGGTACTTTTATTGTCTTTACCTTAAAAGCCAATGCTTTTTTACATCACATGGTGCGCAATATTATCGGCTCTTTGGTGTATGTGGGAAAAGGGCGTTTTCCTAGCGAGTGGGTCGCCTCCTTGCTTCAGGAAAAAGATCGCAAATTTGCGGCGCCCACCTTTATGTCAGATGGCTTGTATTTGGCTCATGTTGATTACCCCGAAGAATATGGCCTGAATTCATTCAGTCAGTTCAATATTGACCAGCCTTTATTTTCTTTACTTCAGTCTTAAGGAAAACCCAAGCGGGGTGTATGTTTTCGTGAAAAAAATTCCATGGCAATTCTGGTTTGTCAAATTAAAATTGTGCCAAGGGTTAATCTCAGCTTACAAGATGTGGTTAATCAGTTATCATCTTGCATCTCCGAATGCATCCGAGGCAGGTTTATAAAATATATTCAGCAAGCATCTTTTTCAAGATGTTTACGCCTGGGTATCAATAGATTTATGTTTCACAATTGAGAGCTTTATGGGTTTTTTACTTTCCATTTCACGGCTGATTGATTCACTCAATACCTTTACCGGCAAGTTTGTTACCTGGTTAACGTTGGTGGTGGTGGTGATTAGTGCCGGAAATGCCGTTTTTCGCAAAGTGTTTCATCTTAGCTCCAATGCCTGGCTTGAGATTCAGTGGTATTTGTTTGGCGCCATCTTTTTGCTTGCCGCTGGCTACACTTTCCTGAAAAACGAGCACGTACGTGTTGATATTCTTTCACAGCGTATGTCCGAACGTGCGCAGGTCACTATTGACCTGGTTTGCGTGTTTCTGTTCATGCTTCCCGTCTGTGGCTTGATTATTTATCTGTCATGGCCGTTTTTTATGCTGTCATATGAGACGCTGGAGCAGTCTTCCAATACAGGTGGTTTGGTTCGCTGGCCAATAAAACTGTTAATTCCGCTTGGTTTTCTATTGCTGGCATTAGCCGGTATTTCCCATCTGATAAAATGCGCGGCTTTTCTTACTGGTCAGGGGCCAAATCCATTGGCTCGTCAAAACACCAAATCAGCAGAAGAGTTGCTGGCGGAAGAAATTGCCCGTGAAGCAGCACAACGTGATCAGCAGGCAGGAGCGAAATAAGCATGGAATTCATCATCAATAACATGCCGCCAATCATGTTCCTGACCCTGATTGGCTTTTTGCTGTTAGGCTTTCCGGTCGCATTTTCTCTGGCGGCAAACGGTATTTTGTACTGTTTGCTGGGTATTTTCATGGGAGAGTTTACCTTTGCCTTCCTTCAGGCCTTGCCTGAACGTATTTTTGGCATTGTACAAAATGACTCCCTGCTGGCGGTACCGTTCTTTACTTTAATGGGGCTTGTGCTTGAACGATCGGGGATGGCCGAAGACCTGCTTGAGACGATTGGCCAATTGTTTGGCCCCATCCGCGGAGGTCTTGCCATTGCCGTTGTTGTCGTGGGAGCCATGCTGGCGGCCACCACCGGGGTGGTTTCCGCATCGGTCATTTCCATGGGCTTGATTTCCCTGCCCATCATGTTGCGTTATGGCTATGATCGCAAGCTGGCAACCGGGGTCATTGCCGCCTCGGGAACCCTGTCGCAAATCATCCCGCCGTCTTTGGTGCTTATCGTTCTGGCCGATCAGCTTGGCCGTTCAATTGGCGATATGTACCGTGGCGCCATTGTGCCGGGCTTTTTGCTAACTAGCACATACATTCTATATATTATTATTTCATCCATCATTAAACCTTCATCAGCACCCGCATTGCCTGAAGAAGCGCGTGTTTATAATGAACCCAATGGCAGCCGGGGTCTTGGATCCCTGCTGGTGGTTACATTGATTGCCGCTGTTGCTGCCTATTATCTGGACAGTATTCTGGTCAGCGAGAGTGCGCCTGTTGATGAAAAAGTGGTGGTTTCCCTATTGTTATGGGGCGTGATTGCTTTTGTGATTGCCCTGGTTAACAAGTTTCTTCGTTTAGGCTTGCTGTCGCGTATTGCCGAACGGGTGATCTTTGTGATGGTTCCCCCCATGTTCCTGATTTTTCTGGTGCTTGGAACCATTTTTATCGGGGTGGCTACGCCAACAGAGGGCGGCGCGATGGGGGCGGTTGGCTCCATTTTGCTGGCCATGTCGCGGGGCAGGTTAAGTCTGGATCTTTTGAAACAGGCTATGGAGACCACCACCAAAATCACCAGTTTTGTGGTGTTTATTCTGGTGGGTTCAACCATCTTCACCCTTACTTTTACCGGGTTTGGGGGCCAGGTCTGGGTTCATCACCTGTTTGAGTCATTGCCTGGTGGGCAGTTTGGCTTTCTGGTTGTTGTCAGTATTGCCGTTTTCTTCCTGGCATTCTTCCTGGACTTTTTCGAGCTGGCTTTTATCGTGGTACCGTTATTGGGTCCTGTTGCAGAAAGCATGGGCATTGATTTGATCTGGTTCGGGGTGTTACTGGCCGTGAATATGCAAACATCGTTTATTCATCCGCCCTTTGGATTTGCCCTCTTTTACCTGCGTTCAGTGGCAGCCAAGGATGATTACATAGACAAAATAACCGGCAAGCTGATTACCAAGGTAACAACCGGGGATATCTACAAGGGCTCCATCGCCTTTATTGTTATCCAGTTGCTGATGGTGGCCTTGGTCATGTACTGGCCTGATGTGGTCATGCACTACAAAGGGCAGGGCTCCGGTGTTGATCCAAGTACGATCATTATTGATAGCGGTGCCGGTTCTTACGGTTCGGATCCTTACGGTTCACCTAGTCCGTATGGCGGAGACGGTTTTTCCAGTCCTGCCGATGCCTTCAAGTAGAAGCTGTCAAGCCGAGTGCCAGCCGGGTTCGAGTCTCTGTGCAGGCACCGGCTGGTCTAAGTAATTAATTTCAAATAAGTTTGTGGCTTTTTACAAAAAAAGCATCCTGGACATACATTCATTATGAGAACACGGGTAAAAATTTGCGGCTTGCGCAGCAAAGAAGACATCCATATGGTGGCTGATGCAGGTGCAGATGCCATTGGTCTGGTTGTTTATGCCAGCAGTAAACGGGCAGTCAGCGTGCAAGAGGCTGTTTTATTGCGTCGCGAGATTCCCGCTTTTGTTTCTGCCGTGGTGCTGGTGGTTAATGCCAGCCAGGCAGACATAGAACAAATCATTCATGATGTCAAACCCACTTTATTGCAGTTTCATGGTGATGAATCCGCTGAGTTTTGTGAGCAGTTCCGGTTTCCCTATATCCGGGCATTAAGGGTTGGCGGGGGTTCATTGCTTTCGCCAGACGCGGTTGCCCGAGAGGTACAAAAATACCCTAATGCCAGCGGTTTTTTGTTTGATGCTTACAGTGCAGGATATGGTGGTTCGGGCTTGACCTTTGACTTGTCTTTGCTGGAAAAAGTGCGTGAAATTCTGCCAGCCAGAAAAATCATCATTGCCGGTGGCCTGAATGCCGGTAATGTGCAGCAACTCATCAGGGATGTAAAACCCTACGCCATTGATTTGAGCAGTGGGGTAGAGTCTGCGCCTGGGGTGAAATCAGCAGAAAAAACCCGTGTCTTCATGGAGCAGGTGGTAAACGCCTGAGTCGCTGAAAGCAAACCCTGGCATGTGCAAGGATTTCCATTCCCACGCAGAGCATGGGAACGAGTAAAACGAAAATCTGCGTGTATAGAAGGATGTACTCGTTCCCATGCTCCTGCGTGGGAACGAAAGTATGCAAGGGAACGCCTGTCACACGGCAAGTGCTTCTATTTCTTCCTGCAGCATTAGCCATTCCTCTTCCAGCTCATTATGACGCTTGCTGAGTTCTCCATGCTCGTTAAGCACCTTAACGCGCTCATCGCGTCGCTCATCGGCGTAAAAAGACTCATCGGCAATGAGCAAGTCAATCTCTTCCAGCCGCTTTTGGCTTTTGATCATCTCGCTTTCCACTTTCTTGAGCCTGCTTTCCAAAGGCTTGCGCAAGGCTGAAAGGCGCTGGCGTTCTTCAGCTTCCAGTCGTTTTTGCGCCTTGCGGTCAATACTGTCCTTGCCGTTGTTTTCTGCCGCTTCCTGGCGGGCTTCGCTACGCTCAGCCTGGTTACGCTGGTTCAGCCAGTCACGGTAATCTTCCAGGTCACCGTCAAATTCCTGAACCTTGCCATCGGCCACAATCCAGAAACTGTCCACGGTGGTGCGTAAAAGGTGCCGGTCGTGTGAAACCATCAGCATGCTGCCGTTGAATTCAGCCAGGGCCGTGGCCAATGCTTCACGGGTATCAACATCAAGGTGGTTGCTGGGTTCGTCAAGCAAAAGCAGGTTGGGCTTTTGCCAGACAATTAATGACAGGGCCAAACGGGCTTTTTCACCACCAGAAAACGGGGCTACTTTGGAATTGACGCTATCACCGCCAAAACCGAAACCGCCCAGATAGTTGCGCAGCTCCTGTTCACGGGTATCGGGCGCAATCCGGGCCAGATGCTGCAAGGGCGTGGCGTCCAGATCCAGCATATCAAGCTGTTGCTGGGCAAAATAACCAATTTCCATCCCTTTGGACGGCTTGTATTGACCAGCCAGCGGTGCCAGCTCGCCGGCAATGGTTTTGATAAGCGTACTTTTACCCGCACCGTTAACGCCCAGTACGCCAATTCGGGCACCACCCCGGACCATCAGGGTGACATCGGACAGAACCGTTTTAGGTTCGCCATTTTCACAGGTGTAGCCGGTAGACAGTTTATCCAGCACCAAAAGCGGGTCTGGCATATTGGCCGGAGAGGGAATATGAATGCTGATCCCGGACTCCATTTGCAGTGGGGCCAGTTTTTCCATGCGGGCCAGTGCCTTGACACGGCTTTGTGCCTGTTTGGCTTTGCTTGCCTTGGCTTTGAAGCGGTCGATAAAGCCTTGCAAACGGGCGCTTTCCCGTGCCTGGCGGTCTATGGCGATTTGTGCCTGTTTCAGGCGTTCGGCGCGCTGTGTCAGGAAGTCTTCATAGCCGCCTTTGTAACGCACCAGCTTGCATTGGTCAAAATGCAGGATCACTTTGGCCACCGCATCCAGAAATTCGGTATCGTGGGAAATCAGCACGACCGTACCCTGGTAAGCGGCCAGCCATTTTTCAAGCCACAGCATGGCGTCAAGGTCAAGGTGGTTGGTGGGTTCATCAAGCAGCAGCAATTCGGAAGGTGCCATTAAGGCGCGCGCCAGGGCAAGGCGCATTTGCCACCCCCCTGAAAAGCTGTTGACCGGATTCATCCATTGGTCTGGCCTGAACCCCAGACCCGCCAGCAATTGCTCAGCGCGTGAGGGAGCGCTCCAGGCATCCGCTTCTATCAGGGCAGATTCCAGTTCGGCAATTCTTGTGCCATCGTGTTCATCCACCTGTGCGCGTTCAGCCTGCAAGGCACGAAGATGCGTGTCACCGTCAATGACAAATTCCCGGGCAGGCTGGTCACTGGAAACCACTTCCTGGCGGACACTAGCGATGCGCCAGGTGTCTGGCATTGTTAGCGAACCGGCATCCTGATCCAGCTCACCCTGTAACAGGGCAAACAGGGTGGATTTTCCGGCTCCGTTTTTACCGACGATACCTACCCGTTCTCCGGGGTGTATGACAAATTCGGCGTTATCCAATAATACTTTTGTGCCTCGTCTTAGTGTGAGGCCGGTAGAGCGAATCAAAATAAATCCAGATAAAAAGAAGTTTCTTATTCCAGGGTCAGCAACTGGGACCGGTTCAATAACAGGATGCAGTGTGAAGTTGTTGCCGTTTCAAGAAAAACAGGATCCAGGGTCGGGAAGGCATTGATGAAGTTTTCATATTCATGGCCAATTTCCAATACGATGAAACCATCATCTTTAAGGTGGCAGGGGGATAGTTTTAAAATCCGGCGGATAAGCGCCATGCCGTCCTCTCCACCGTCCAGGGCCAATTCCGGCTCATTCTGGTATTCAACAGGCAAGGTTTTCATGGAAGTGCTGTTTACATAGGGCGGGTTGCAAATAATAAAATCATATTGCTTCTGGCCTAGCGCTTCAAACAAATCGCTTTGTATCACATTTACCCGGTCTTCAAGGCCATACATGGCCACATTCAAGTGTGCCAGACGGATCGCATAGTGGGAAATATCAACCGCATCAACGGTGGCATTCGGAAAGGCCAGTGCC
Source organism: Advenella alkanexedens (assembly GCF_019132845.1). Classification (GTDB taxonomy): domain Bacteria; phylum Pseudomonadota; class Gammaproteobacteria; order Burkholderiales; family Burkholderiaceae_B; genus Advenella; species Advenella alkanexedens. The sequence goes on from NZ_JAHSPR010000005.1 coordinate 90,800, forward strand.
GCCAATATGGCCAGACATCCGGAGCCAGTGCACATATCCAGAATATCGGCGGTATTTTCAGGATCAATCACCCAGGGGGTCAATTGTTCTGAAAGCAACTCTGAAATGGGCGAACGGGGAACGATGACCCGTTTGTCGGCAATGAACTTGTGTCCTTGCAGCCATGCCTCACCAAGCAAATAGGCCAAGGGGATCCGTTTCTTGACGCGTTGGTCTATCAGCTTGAGGCAACGTTTTTTTTCTTCTTCGAGTAAACGCGCATCCAGAAACGGGTCCAGCGTATCAAGCGGCAGATTCAGGGTATGCAAAACAAGGTAAACCGCTTCATCCCATGCGCTGTCGGAGCCATGGCCAAAAGACAGCTTGGCTTGGTTGAATTGGGAGACCGCAAAGCGGATCATGTCCCGGACGGTTTTAAGTTCGTTATGAGTTTTTGTCATGAAGGGCAGTTAAGTGCAAAGTAAATAATTAAAGCAGAAGATGTTCGAGTGTGCGACGGTAAATGTTTTTCAGGGGTTCCAGCGTATTGATGGCGATGTGTTCGTTGACTTGGTGAATACTGGCGTTTATCGGGCCGAATTCAATCACTTGCGGGCAAATTTTGGCAATGAAACGTCCATCAGAGGTACCACCGGTCGTGGATAATTCGGTGTTGATACCGGTTTCATCCATAATCGCCTTGGCAATGGCATTGCTTAATTCTGCCCTTGGCGTCAGGAAGGGCTCTCCGCTGAGTGTCCAAGTCAGGCTATATTCTAACCCATGCTTTGTTAAGATTGTGTTAACCCGGTTTTTAAGCTGCTCGGCGGTGCTGGCGGTTGAAAAACGGAAGTTGAATAAAATGCGGGCCTCACCGGGCACGACATTGCTGGCGCCGGTGCCTGCATGAAAATTGGAAATCTGGAAGGTGGTGGGCGGAAAGTATTCATTGCCCTGATCCCATTCAGTCCTGGCCAATTCATCAAGGGCGGCTGCGCACAGGTGAATCGGATTGCGGGCCAGGTGTGGGTAGGCAACATGCCCCTGTTTTCCCTTGATGATCAGCTCTCCGTTGAGGGAACCCCGGCGCCCGTTTTTAACCACATCACCCAGTTGCTGGTCTGAAGTGGGTTCACCCACAATACAATAGTCAAGACTTTCATTTCGTGCCTTTAATGCGTCACAAACCTTGACGGTGCCGTTAACCGAAGGCCCTTCTTCGTCAGCGGTAATCAGCATGGCAATAGAGCCTTTGTGATGGGGATGGGCCTGCACAAACTCTTTGGTGGCCACCATAAAAGCGGCAATCGAGCTTTTCATGTCAGCGGCCCCGCGTCCGTACAAGATGCCGTTTTTTTCAGTTGGGGTAAAAGGATCGGTGTCCCATTTTTCAAGCGGGCCGGTAGGGACAACGTCCGTGTGCCCGGCAAATACTAGTACCGGAGACGCTGTGCCTTTCCTGAGCCAGAGATTGTCGACCTCTTCAAAGCGCATGTTTTCTGCAATAAACCCCAAAGGGGCCAGATAGGTGGAGATTAAATCCTGGCAATCCTGGTCTTGCGGGGTTACCGAAGCGCGGCTGATCAGATCTTTGGCCAGGTCAAGCACATCTGTTGTCATGTCAATCAAGCCCTTAGCAAGTCGTTGATACTGGTTTTGGAGCGGGTTTGTGCATCAACCCGTTTTACGATGACTGCGCAGGCAAGGCTGTGTGAGCCATCGGCAGAAGGCAGGGAGCCAGGAACGACCACAGAGCCAGACGGAATGCGACCGTATGTGATTTCACCCGTTTCACGGTTATAAATTTTGGTGCTTTGGGAAAGGAATACACCCATGGCCAGAACCGAATTCTCTTCTACAATGACCCCTTCAACCACTTCCGAGCGGGCACCGATAAAACAGTTGTCTTCAATAATGGTGGGGTTGGCCTGCAAAGGCTCCAGCACACCGCCGATGCCTACGCCACCGCTCAGGTGAACGTTTTTTCCAATTTGGGCGCAGGAGCCAACGGTTGCCCAGGTGTCCACCATGGTGCCTTCATCGACATAAGCACCAATATTTACATATGATGGCATGAGGACTACATTTTTTCCGATAAATGCGCCACGTCTGGCAATGGCCGGTGGCACGACCCGGAAGCCGCCGTTGGCAAAATCCGTGGCGGTATGGTTTTGAAACTTGAGTGGCACCTTGTCATAAAACTGCATGGGTGCGTGATTCATGATTTCATTGTCCTGGATCCGGAAAGATAATAAAACGGCTTGCTTCAACCATTGGTTGACAACCCATTCTGTTTGTTTTTTTTCTGCGACGCGAAGGCTGCCGTTATCCAGACCGGCCAAGGCCGTTTCTATGGCATCTCGCACTTCAGGGCTGACATTTGATGGTGACAGCTCGTTACGGTTTTCCCATGCTTGTTCAATTGTGTTTTGCAATGCGCAGTTCATGATATTTTTCCCGGTGGGGAGGTTGTGTTGGAAAAGGGTGTCGAATAAATGGGTTCACATGCTGATGAGGCGTGCTTTCAACGGTTGTTTTTAATAAAGCGGGCCATCCGTTGCGCACCCTCAAGGCATTGCTCAAGAGGAGCAACCAGGGCAATGCGAATGCGGTTTCTGCCCGGGTTAATGCCATGGGCATCGCGTGCCAGATAGCTGCCTGGTAAAACGGTGACGTGCTCTTGTTCAAATAATTGCAGTGTGAATTCGTCATCGGGCATAGGGGTGCGTGCCCAAAGGTAAAAAGAAGCGTCGGGCATTTTTACGTCCAGGACGTTGGCCAAAATGGGGTACACCGCTTCAAATTTGGCTTTATACCGGGCGCGGTTTTGTGCGACATGCGCCTCATCATTCCAGGCGGCAATACTGGCAGCGCTGAATACCGGACTCATGGCGCTGCCATGATAGGTTCTGTATAGCAGGAATTTTTCCAGCAGGCGGGCATCGCCAGCCACGAAGCCCGAACGCATGCCGGGAACATTGGATCGTTTGGACAGACTGGAAAAACAGACCAGATTGGGGTAGTCGGGGCGTCCTGCCAGTTGGGCTGCCTGCAGGCCGCCTATTGGCTTGTTTTCATCGGAGAAATAAATTTCTGAATAACACTCATCTGAGGCGATGATAAAGCCATAGCGGTCAGACAGTGCAAACAGGGTTTTCCAGTCTTCAAATGGCATGACATTACCCGCGGGGTTGCCGGGAGAGCATACAAATACCAGTTCGGTTTTTTCCCAGACATCCGCCGTGACGCTAGACCAGTTGCTGCCAAAATTTTTGGCGGGGTCTGCATTCAGATAGTAAGGGGTGGCACCCGCGAGCAGGGCTGCTCCTTCGTAGATTTGGTAAAACGGGTTGGGGCAAACAACCAGGCTGTTCGGTCCGCCGTTGATCATGGCTTGCGTGAAGGAAAAAAGTGCCTCGCGTGAACCGGTGCAGGGTAGAACCTGGGTTTCAATATCAGGGGCAGGAATATCGTAGCGACGGGCTATCCAGTTGGCGATAGCCTGGCGTAAAGCCGGATCCCCTTTGGTGGGCGGATAGGAAGACAGGCCGGAAAGATTGTTTTTAATGGCCTCTTCAATCAGCGCTGGGGTAGCGTGTTTGGGCTCGCCAATAGATAGATTGATGTGCGTGTTGTGTGTGGGAGGGGTGGCATTGGCAAGCAATGTCCTGAGTTTTGTGAAGGGATAGGGCTGTAGTAAATCTAGTCTGGCATTCATGTGATTGAAATGTCCGTTTGGGTTGCAAGGTCTTGTTTTTTATTATGCAGGACACATCATTCTATCACTGGATTTGCTTTTGTTTTGTTTGAAAAAATGAATATGGCCTCAAAAAATAGGCAATTTGAAACACGCAGACTAAGGGGGGGCTGACAGTGACGAATGCACTGATAAGGAGAGGGTGTTTTTTATGATTTCTTATGGTGCGAGCGGAGAGACTCGAACTCTCACACCTTTCGGCGCTGGAACCTAAATCCAGTGCGTCTACCAATTCCGCCACGCTCGCAACAAAGAAGAAGTAATATAATTCATTTATCTGGTTTCTGGCAAGATAAAGTACTGAGAATATTGTGAATTTATGAGTTTTATTGATTTTTTGTGGTTAAAAAACAATAAATCACCTTGGTTTTAATGGATCAGGTCTTATTCGAGTTTTATGGTTTCAGATAAAAACCATAATATCCTGCACAAGAAAAATGGTTTTTCGGTATGTGGCATAGGCTAGGCTTGCTAGTGCTAGTCGCCAGTGCTGTCCAGATCCTTAATCAGGTTTTGTTCTTCAAGTAAATCCAGGTATCTTCGGTATTCAGATTGACTCAACCAACTTAAATTGCTTTTGGCCCATTCTTCTGTGTCTGGTTCCTGTTGAGCCTCATTCTCTTGTATTGTGTCTTTTTCATTCAGTTGCTCCTGGTTTTTTATAATGGGCCTCATAGGTGGTTTCTCGGTTTGATTTAGATAAGTTTTATTGGTTTCGTTGGTAATGACAATGCGTGACGGGTATTCGCACGGATATTGCCGCCAGTTTCATTATGAACTTTTATTATAAAAAAGCATGTTAATAAATATCAAATGTTTTCAAAAATTGATATTTGTTATGAAATACGGAAAAGGCTTTTGTTGAATAAATAAGCTTAACGGACTACTATATTCTTAATTCCCATTGTTTAAGGAGAAGTGTGATGAGTGATCATGTATATAAACAAATTGAATTGACGGGATCATCCAAGACAAGTATTGAAGATGCCGTGAGTAATGCCTTGGCAAAAGCCCATGAAACCATCAGGAATATTCAATGGTTTACCGTTACGGAAACGCGGGGGCATGTGGTAGAGGGTAAAGTGGCTCATTGGCAGGTATCCATCAAAGTGGGTTTCACGTTAGAGTAACGGCAGAAGGCCCGCCTGTTAAAATGGGGCAGTTTCCAAAGAAAAGGTCTGGTATAACACCAGACCTTTTTTGTTACCCGTTTGTCGGTCTGGCGGGCAGGTCGACACAATTGAACGAATGGTTTTTCAGTTCAAATTTTCCCGGAGAGCATTGTCAAGTTGATCGATCACTTCAGCCCAGTCGGCATCTTCAATTTTCTCTTCCCTGAGCAAGGCTGCCTGCGCTTCGTTCCAGAATGGGGCATCCTCGAGCAGAATATCGGGAGGCAGTGGAGAATGCTGAACCAGAAAATGGCGTATGCCCGCTTCATCGGACGGCAAACCAAGTTGGGCAAATAATTCCGAAAAACGGTGATATGACTTTTCCATGGTGATCCTTTATGAAGTTTGTCTTTACACGATCTTTTTAATACCTTTTATCGGGTTTGGCAAGCGCAGATGATGGAGATGGCAATGGAAAATCCCGCATGGTTATTGTTTCAAATGCTTGTCATAAACAAAATTGGCCTGATATCAATTCAGGCCAATTTTTCAAACATCCAGGCAATTTTCAGGATGCGTTAAGATTTAACAGCTACTTTTCGGGTTTCGTAAAACTTCAATCCCACCAAGGCAATGGCCAGTGCGGCAATAATACCCGGTACGGCAAAAGCCATGAAATTCTGGTGATGGGGCAGGCTAAGTTGCATCAATACACCGCCCAACATGGGTCCTACAATGGCGCCAATTCTTCCCACACCCGACGCCCAGCCCAGGCCGGTGGAACGGATATGCATGGGATAATATTGCGCCACATAGGTATAAAGCAGGATTTGTGAGCCGATCGTGGCTGCGCCGGCGATCATGACCAGAAAATACAGGAAATAGGTGTTGCTGCGAAAGCCAAGCAGGGTAATGGCGATGGCACCCAAAATGAAGAAGGTGACCAGTACGCTCTTCAGGTTGAATTTATCGGACATGTGGCCGCCCAGGATGGCACCTATCATGCCGCCAATGTTCATGGCAAACAGGAACATCAGACCTGATTTCAAAGGGTAGCCAGCGGTTTGCATTAATTTGGGTAACCAGGAGCCAAGGGCATACACCATGAGTAGGCACATGAAAAAGCTGATCCAGAAAGCAATGGTACTGATTGCCCGTTTTTCACTGAATAAGTCCAGAATGGGTATTTTCCTGGCAACCACTTCCTGGCGGACCAGTTCATATTGATGGGTGGCAACGATTTGAGGATCGATTTTGGCCAGAATCGTTTTAACCTGGTTATCTTTATTGTCCCATAACAGGAAACCCAGTGACTCGGGCAGCAGCTTCATGATCAGTGGCAACAGAAGCAGTGGAATGCAACCCAGATAGAACATAATTTCCCAGCCCCAAGTTGGCACAATCCAGATGCCCAGGCCGGCCGATAACATGCCGCCAACCGCATAGCCGCTAAACATGAGGGCAACCAGTGTGCTACGGATTTTTTTGGGCGCATATTCGGAAATCAGGGCCACGACATTGGGCATTACGCCTCCAATGCCCAGACCCGCGATGAACCGCATCACGGCAAATTGGCCGGGGGTTTGGGCAAAGCCGCAAAGAAATGTAAACAGGCTGAATAAAATGATACAGAGCAGAATCATTTTTTTACGCCCGAATTTATCGGATGCCGTACCCAATGTCATGGCCCCCACCATCATGCCGAACAGGGCAATACTGCCCAGGGAGCCCGCTTCAATCGGCGTCAGTTGCCATTGATCCATCAGGATCGGCAGAACCACACCATAAATAACCAGGTCATAACCATCAAAAATAATGATCAGGGTGCACCAGAATAATACATTCCAGTGAAACGACCTGAATTTTGCCTCGTCAATGACATGGTTTATGTCAACTTTCCTCATTTTCCTTCCTCCTTGTTGATATAACTGCAAATAATTTTTTAAAAGTGGTTACTGAAAAATTTTTTGTTACATTGAGTTTTTTTTATTTCATTAAGCGGTGTTTTAGTGATTGATACTCAGTGTTTTCAGGATGTTTTTTTGTCGGTTAAGGCTGTTTTGCTGTTCATGATGAAAAATGCTAGCAATCCGATAACAATCCCCCAGAAGGCCGAGCCCAGACCCCACATGGACATGCCTGAGGCAGTGGCCAGAAAAGTAATCAGTGAAGCTTCGCGGTGTTTCGTGTCTTCAATAACAATGGTCAGGTTGGCTGTAATGGCGCCAATCAGGGCCAGTCCGGCCAGAATGGTAATCAGTTCCTTGGGCAAGGCCGTGAAGAGCATCACGATGGTGCCCGCGAAAAGCCCGCCGATGAGATAGAAAAGCCCGTTTGAAATGCCAGCGACATACCTTTTACTCGGGTCTTCGTGGGCATCTTTACCGGTGCAGATGGCCGCTGTAATGGCAGCCAGGACAATGGTGATACCACCGGTAAAGGCAACCATTGCAGAGGCCAGGGCAGTAATAACAATAATGGCCTTGGCCGGTACCCGGTATCCCGCCAGATTCAGGATCGTCATGCCAGGCAGGAATTGGCCGGTCAGGCTGACCAGGGTGAGCGGGATGGTAAAGCTCAGGAATGTCGCCAGATCAAACTCGGGCGCAATCAAAACCGGCATGGCCAATTTTGGGGACAAAATGCCCAGGTTGGTTTTGTCCAGTAAAAAGGCAATGGTAAAACCCACAATGGCTACAATGACAATGTTGTAGCGGGGCAGGTAACGCCGGGACAGAATATAGGCCAGAATCATCCCCACGGACAGCAAGGGGGACAGGGCGCTGGCCTCAAAGGCCCGCAGCCCGAACTGCAATAAAATACCGGCAATCATGCCCGCGGCAATGCCATGGGGAATCAGGCGAACCGCCTTGTCAAAGTAGCCGGTAATACCAATGATAAACAGCAGCAGGGCCGAACTCAGGTAAGCACCCACGACCTGGCCCATGGTAATTTCCGGGAAAAGGGATATCAGCAACACCGTGCCGGGGGCTGACCAGGCGGTGACCACAGGTACTTTAAGCCACCAGCTAAGAAAAATACCCGAAATGCCGGCACCGATGGAAATGCCCCAGACCCATGAAACCATCATGTCATTGGAAATATTGCCCATGGAGGCCGCCTGGAAAAATATAACCAGGGGGCCGGCATAGGAAATAAGTACGGCCAGGAATCCGGAAACGATAGCGGAAATTGACCAATCAGTGGTTTTTTGTTTTAAGGGATATTTTTGCCCGGTATGTACCTTGTCTAGCCTGTCATTCATGACGGTTTACCCCATTCCCAGGTCGCCGCCGCCAACAGGCAACACCGTGCCGGTGATGTAGCTGGCTTCATCAGAGGCCAGGAAAAGAATGGCGTTAATCTGTTCCTGTATGGTCCCATAGCGCTTCATCAGGCTGCTTGATACCGTCTGGTCAACAATGGCCTGGTACCAGACTTTCTCCTGTTCTGATAACGGTTTTGGGTTGCGGGGTATTTGACGCGGTGGCGCTTCGGTGCCTCCCGTGGCAATCGCGTTGATGCGAATGTTGTTTTCAGCATGCTCCATGGCAAGGCTCATGGTCATGGCATTGACACCGCCTTTGGCTGCCGCGTAGGGGATGCGATGGATACTGCGCGTGGCAATGGATGAAATGTTCACAATAACACCGCTTTTCTGGCTGATCATGGTGGGCAAAACGGCGCGGCAGCTCCATAGCGTGGGAAACAAAGAACGGTTCACTTCTGCCAGGATTTCGTCGGGCGCATATTCCTGATAGGGTTTGGCCCAGATGGTGCCTCCTACGTTATGAATCGAGACATCAATTTTGCCGTATATCTCAAGGGCACTTTGGGCGACTGCCTGGGCACCTTCCCAGGTTTCCAGGTCAGCCAGTACCGCATGCGCATGACCGTTATTGTTATTAATGCGTTTGGCAACGTCCTGCACCAGCAGGTTGCGGTCTGCCAGAATCACTTTGCCACCTTCAGCGGCAATGGCGCAGGCCACGCCTTCACCAATGCCCTGGGCAGCGCCAGTAACAATGACAACCTTGTTTTCAAAGCGTGCATTCCGGTTCATGAATCATGCCTCGCTGGGTGAAAATTTTTCATAATGGAAGTTTTTGGGTGTCAGATTTTCCTGTTCCAGCCAGCCGCGCACGGCTTCCACCATGGGTACCGGGCCGCACAGGTAAATATCAACATCCCCTTCATTCAGCCATTCTTTTTCGATATGCTGTGTGACATACCCTTTTCTTGGGTGCCGGCTTTCTTCAGCCACGACACAGGTTGTATAGTTGAACCAGTCGTGTTTTTCACTCAGGCGATCCAGTTTTTCAAGTTCTACCAGGTCTTCATCATAGGTGACGCCAAAAACCAGGTTGATTGGATAATGGCAACCGGATACTTCCAGACTGTCAAGCATGGACAGGAAAGGGGCAATACCGGTACCACCCGCCAGGAACAGGGCAGGGCGCACGACCGGGCGCAGGTAAAAACTGCCATACGGGCCGGTAAACGAAATGGGCTGGCCAACCTGGGCCTGGGTGGTCAGGTACGTGCTCATTTTGCCTTGGGGTACATTGCGTACGACAAAGCTGCTGTTCTTGTCCATAGGGGCCGAGCTGAATGAATACGAACGGGTCAGGTCCGTGCCGGGAATCTGGACGTTGACATATTGGCCGGGCAAGTAAATCAGGTTTTCCGGGTTGGGAAGATGAATGCTGAAGGCAATCGTTGAATCGGAAACTTTTTCAAGCGAAGAAAGCGTGCCTTCAAAACGGGTGACGCCTGTCTTGCAGGCTTCAGAGGAGGCGTTAATCTTGACCACACAGTCGGAAGTAGGTCGCATCTGGCAGGTCAGGACAAACCCTTGCTCCGCTTCTTCTTCAGTCAGAGCATCTTCAATATAAAGTTCTGCCGGCATGTCGTAATTGCCTGATTCGCAGAAGCTGCGGCATGTGCCACAAGCGCCGTCGCGGCAATCCAATGGAATGTTCAGCTTTTGGCGATATGCGGCATCTGCCACGGTTTCGCCTGATTTACAGCTAATGAAGCGGGTTATACCATCTTCAAACTGCAGTGCAATAGTATGCTCCACAACATTTCTCCTGGGTTTTGGGATAGATGAATAAAATGCTTTCGGGCAAGCCTGTCCTTAGCCGGACAGGCACCGAATTTAAATGTGATAAATATCAATCAGCTGGTTGATGTAATCGTTTTTCAGAACCACATATTTGCGTTTTATGAGGGGTTCGGCATTGGAAAAATCAATCGTGTAACGGGACATGCCAAAATAACTGTAGCAGGTTTTGTAACGAAAGCTCAGTGTATGCCAGTTGAACCGGACGGTCACCACCTTGCCTTCCTGTGATTCAATTTCCAGGTTGGAAATATTGTGGCTGGTACGGGTATCAGGCAATGTGGCGCTGGAACGCTCTGTCTTGATCCTGAAAACACGGTCTTCCAGTCCACCCCTGTCAGGGTAGTAAATCAGGGAGATTTCCTGCTCGGGATTGGTGGTCAGGGTATCGTTATCGTCCCAGGCGGGCATCCAGAATTGCGCATCCTGGTCATAGCAGTTTAACCACTCATCCCATTGTGCATCATCAAGCAGGCGTGCTTCTTTGTACAGGAATTGCTGTATGGTTTCGTAAGGAATAGCGCTCATTAATTTTTCTCCTGTTGCTGTGCAAGAGCTTTTTTCATGACTTCTGACCAATATCTGTGCTGAACGGTATAAAGGCCTTCATCTTCGGTTTTCAGGCCGCTCAGGACCGGTTTCAGTCCCAGGGTTTCGGCTGCCTCATCGGGGCCATCGATCCAGTGTACGGAACCGCGGCTCATGTCATTCCACTCCATGGCAATGCCGTTATAGCCAGCCTGGCAGGAGCGGAACTCTTCCAGGTCATCGGGGGTGGCCATTCCGCTGGCATTGAAAAAGTCTTCATATTGGCGGATGCGACGGGCCCTGGCTTCCTTGTTTTCACCCTTGGGGGCAATGCAGTAAATGGTGACTTCGGTTTTGTCAACGGACAGGGGGCGCAATACCCGGATTTGTGAACCGAACTGGTCCATCAGGTAAACGTTGGGGTATAGGCACAGGTTGCGTGAACGTTCAATCATCCATTTGGCTTTTTCTTCACCAAAATTCTTGATGTAGTCTTCTTTTTTGGGGAAATTGGGGCGGTCTTCAGGGTTGGCCCACTGTGTCCACAAAAGCATATGACCATAATCAAAAGCGTAGAAACCACCGCCTTGCTGACCCCATTTTCCGGCGCTCATGGCCCGGATTTTGTCTTCCTGGGCTTCTTTTTCCTTGCGCTGGTTGGTGGTTGCCGCATAATTCCAGTGAACCGCTGTTACATGGTAGCCATCGGCGCCATTCTCGGCTGTCAGTTTCCAGTTGCCTTCATAGGTATAGGTTGAAGAGCCTTTGAGCACTTCAAGGCCTTCTGGCGACTGGTCTACAATCATGTCAATGATTTTTGCCGCCTCACCCAGGAATTCTTCAAGGGGCACGACGTCTTCGTTCAGGCTGCCAAACAGAAAGCCACGATAGTTCTCAAAACGGGCCACTTTTTTCAGGTCATGTGAGCCGTCCTTGTTGAAGCATTCCGGGTAACCGGCCTCAACAGGATCCTTTACTTTCAGCAGTTTGCCACTGTTGTTGAATGTCCAGCCGTGAAACTGGCAGGTATAGGTTGCCTTGTTGCCGCGTTTGAAACGGCACAATTGCGCACCCCGGTGCGAACAGGCATTAATGAAGGCGTTCAGTTCCCCCTGACGGTTGCGGGCAATAATTATGGGCTGGCGTCCCATATAAGTGGTGTAATAATCATTGATTTCCGGAATCTGGCTTTCATGGGCGAGGTAAATCCAGTTACCTTCGAATATGTGTTTCATTTCCAGTTCAAACAACTCCTGATTGGTGAAGATGCTTCGGTGGACGCGATAGTCGCCTTTTTCCTTGTCTTCAATCAGTAAATTGTCGATATTTATCTGGGTTTCCAGTGCTGCAGTCATCAGCTTTCTCCATTTTTAAGCAAAAATCTGGCTTGCCTGCGGCCAGGGGCGGCAGGCAATTGGAATTGAATGGGGGGTGTGGGCAGGAAAGCCGGGTGTCAGGCTGCAGCCCTGCGGCGCTCAACAACGGAAGAGGGGGCTTCCTGGATGTCTTTCAACAAATGAATATCAAAGACGATGTTTTTGTAGGGACGTTCAAGGCCGTTTTGTTTAATCAGGTCTGGATCGGTGATTTCATTAACAGGTGGAACCAGGCCTTCGCGGCTGGCAAAAGCAAAATCGTCCCACAGATATTCATCACCATCGATATTGATCTGGGTTGTCAGTTTGCGATGCCCGGGAGCCGAGATGAAATAATGGATATGGGCGGGACGATTGCCGTGACGGCCAAGCATATCGAGTAACGCCTGGGTGGTGCCTTCAGGAGGACAGGCATAGCCGACGGGCATGATACTTTGTGCCTTGTAGTGGCCATTGGCGTCGGTGTAGATGGTACGGCGCAAATTGAAAGCGGATTGGGACTTGTCAAAATAGGAATAACAGCCATTGGTATTGGCATGCCAGATTTCAACTTTGGCATTTTGCAGGGGTTTGCCGTCTGCATCATAAACCGTACCTTCGATGATCAACGGGTCAGCCTTGTCGCTTTCGGTGCCATCATCCATACGGGTAAATCCTATACTCTCGGGGGCACCGGCAACATATAATGGACCTTCAATAGTCCTGGGTGTTCCGCCAGTCAGGCCCAGTCTTGCTTCCGCTTCATCAGACCGAATGTCAATAAAGCGCTCCAGGCCCAGGCCTGCGGCCAGCAAGCCCAACTCATTGGCTTTTCCGGCATCCGTCAGGTATTCAATGCCTTTCCAGATTTCAGCAGGCTGAAGGTCAAGATCTTCAATGGCCTTGAAAAGATCGCCCAGCAAACGGACAACAACGGTTTGTACGCGATGGTTGACATCGCCTTCTGCCTTGTCCTGAATGAAGGTTTTAACCAGTTGATCTATTTGAGCGTGGTTCATGTTATCTCCTTTGACAAATCCAGTTAACTTTAAATTTAAATCAATATCTGTTATTTTGGTGGTGGTTTTTATTATTTTGACGTAAGGTTAATCTTGATCGGTTAGCTTGTCTAAGACTGTTTCAGTATGTTTTTCATACTTTAAAGGTATTGAGTTGGAATTAAGACATTTGCGCTATTTTGTTGCGGTTGCCGAGGAGAAGAATTTCACTCGCGCAGCTGAAAAACTTTTTATTGCCCAGCCGCCATTAAGCCGGCAAATCCAGCAGCTGGAAGAAGAGCTGGGCGTCAAGCTGTTTGAAAGGGGAGTCCGGCCCTTGAAAACAACCATGGCAGGGGAATTTTTTTATGAGCATGCCAAACAATTGCTGGTGCAGGTCAATGAGCTGAAACTCATGACCCAAAGGTTGGGCAATGTCAATGAAAGCCTGAGGGTGGCCTATGTGGCTTCGACACTGTATGGCAAACTGCCGCAAATCATCAATATTTTCCGGCAACGATACGGCAATATAGCGCTGGAGCTGTTTGAAATGACCACCATGGAGCAGATACATGCCCTGAAAGAAGGTGACATTGATATTGGTTTCGGGCGTCTTTACCTGCAGGATCCGAGTGTTCGGCGTATTGTTTTAAGAAAGGAGCCGTTGGTATTGGCCGTTCCGTTCAATCATCGGTTTATTGGCAGGAAAGAAATCACGCTTGATCAAATTGTCAGTGAAAAAATCATTATCTATCCCCAAAAGCCAAGGCCCAGTTTTGCCGATCAGGTACTGGAAATATTCAAGTTCATTGGCTTGCAACCAGAAAGGCTGTTTGAGGCCAGGGAATTGCATATAGCCATGGGCCTGGTTGCCGCCGGAGAAGGGGTTTCACTGGTCCCTGAAGGTCTTGCCAGGGTCAATGTACAGGATATCGCATTTATTCCCATTGTGGATGACCATGCGTTTTCTCCCATTATGATGAGCACCCGGACCAAGGATAAATCTGACAATATCAGGAATATGCTGAATATTATTTATGATATTTATGACCAGGAGAAAATCGCTTATATCCGTCGCAAAATATAAACGGGTATGCCTTGCTGGCATACCCGCTCCGGTTAGTTGATGTTTTTTAGGTATGAATCAGGCCAGAGAAATTTCAGGCTTGAATGAAAGACTTGAGAAAAGCCTGCGTCCTTTCCTCTTTGGGTGAAGTGAAAACCTCTTCCGGGGGGCCTTCTTCCACAATATTCCCCTTGTCAATAAAGCAGATCCGGTCGGATATTTGCCTTGCAAACTGCATTTCATGGGTTACCAGTAACATGGTTAAATCATGCTTTTCGGCCAGGCGCTGAATAACACCCAGTACTTCACCAACCAGTTCAGGGTCCAGGGCAGAGGTGGGTTCATCAAACAGCATGATATTGGGGCGGGTGGCCAGCGCCCGCGCAATCGCCACCCGCTGTTGCTGTCCACCGGAAAGCTGGGAGGGGAACTTGTCTGCGTGTTCGCTTAAGCCAACCAGGTCCAAATATTCATCAGCCAGCTCATTGGCTTCTTTGTGGGATAACTTGTGAACATGGATAGGCGCTTCGGTAATGTTGCGCCTGACCGTCATATGCGGAAAAAGATTGAACTGCTGGAAAACCATGCTCATTTCCTTGCGCATCTGCCTGAGGTGATGCTCGCTGGCGGGAACTGTTTGGCCATTTTTGTATTCATGCCATAATGGTTTGCCGGCAACGTGAATGATACCATCATCAATGGTTTCAAGTGTCATGAGGATGCGCAAAATGGTTGACTTGCCAGACCCCGATGGACCGATGATGGTCACTTTTTCATTTTTGGCGACTTCAAAATTCAATTTGTCCAATATCGTGACATCGCCGAATTTTTTGGTCACATTTTCAAATTTGATGATGGCATCGTTCATTTCAATGGAATTCCTTCTTTTGGCAGGCGTTTGTCCAGATACCGGATGCCTGCCGAAGCCAGCAGGGTTAGCAACAGGTAAATAATGCCAACCATGGAAAGCGGTATGAGATAGTTAAAGGTACGGTCGCCAATAATCCTGGCCACATTCAGTATTTCCAGAATGGCAATAACTGAAAGGACCGGCACGTCTTTCATGATGGAAACCAGGTAATTGCCCAGCGCCGGGATAATGCGGGGGATGGCTTGCGGCAAAATGATAAACATGAAAGTGTGTAGGGGCGTGAAATCCAGCACCCGTGAGGCTTCGGTCTGGCCATGTGGGATGGATTCCAGGCCGGCCCGGTAAACTTCAGAAGTATAGGCGCTGTATTGCAGGCCCAGGGCCAGGGCGCCTGTCATGAAAGCCGGCAAAATAATGCCGTATTCGGGTAATACATAATATAAGAAAAACAACTGAACCAGCAGGGGTGTGTCCCTGATGAATTCGGTAATGAAATATGCGGGCCAGGAAATAATGCGTAACCGGGCCCCCTTGAGTGCGGCAAGTACCAGGCCCAGTATCAAAGCCACTAAAAAACCAACCAGTGTGGCCTGTATGGTAACCACCAGACCCTTAAAAAGGATGGGCAGGATAGACCAGGCAAAAACCCAATTGTTGGTGGTATCCCACTCTATGCCAAATAACATGTTAAATTTTCCTTGTGCGCCAGCGGCTTGCGTAGCGTTCAAGTATTTTCATCATGGCACTTAAGACCAAGGCCATGCCAAAATACATGAACAGCAAGAGGGTGTAAATGGAAGTGCTGTCCTGGGTATAGTTGCGCAACTGTTCGGCCCTGAAGGTCATGTCGCCCAGGCTGATCAGCGAGACCAGGGCCGTGTCTTTCAGGTTCTGGATGGCAAGATTGCCGAAACTGGGCATCATTTCAGGAATGGCCTGGGGCAATACAATACGCCACAAGGTTTGCTTTGGGGTAAAGTCCAATGCCTTGGCGGCCTCGTATTGATTTTCGGGAACCGCCTGAATGGCGCCACGTACTACCTCGGCACCGTAGGCGCCAATGTTAAGCCCCAGGGCGATGGTGCCGGCCAGTAAGGGTGGCATGCGTAAATCCACCCCTATTGCCTGTCCCAGGATGGGTAAGGCAAAGTAAAGCCAGAATAACTGCACCAGCAAAGAAGTGCCACGGAAAAACTCAATAAAGCAAATAGATAACCACCGGATGGCGCGATTTATTGACAGTTTGCCAATGCCCGCCATAAAGGCAACCACGCCACCCAAAATGGTGGAATAAAAGGTTAACTGTACAGTAACCCATGCACCATCAAGTAAAGGGTCTACATACGATAACAGGTTATCCATGCTGCTTACCTTGATTTATTCCTGTGTAATACTTGCTACCCATAACTGCGGTGTGGATTACTTTGCACATAGTTGTGCGGTTGTTTTTTTAGGTGATTCCTGAATATCGGTTTCGCTGAAACCGTAGCCGGACAGAATGTTTTTCCATTCGTCGGTTTTCTTGATTTCAAGCAGTTCTTTGTTGACGGCATCACGCAAATCGGCAGAGGCAAGCGAGAAAGTGAAACCGCCCCAGCTTCTGACCGGATTGCCATTAACCACAGGATCTGTAAAACCGCTGGCTGCTTCAACACGATCGCTTTTGGAGGCCAGTTCACTAACGGTCAGGCTGGTTGCGGCATAAGCGGCAGCACGTCCGGTAGCAATGGTGGAAATGGCATCAGCATTATTGGCGATGGTCACCATTCTGCTGTCATCCACTTTAAGAGCCTGCATCATTTCAAGCTGGTCGGCACCTGCCATGATGGCCACTTTGAGCTTGCTGTCGGTAAAATCCTCATATTTATGAAGATTCTCCGGGTTGCCTTTGGCAACCAGCAGGCCTTCGCCATACGAACTGTTGGGTTCTGAAAAATGCACTTCGGTACAGCGCTGGGGCAAAATGGCCATTTCCGCGGCCACCATATCAAAGCGGTCTGCTTTCAGGCCAGGAATAAGAGAGCCAAAATTGGTGGTAACCCAGCGAATTTCCTTAATGCCCAGTTTTTCCATGATCAGTTTTGCCACATCAGGACCAGCCCCTTTTGCTTCATTGTCGGGTGTCATGTAGCCGTAAGGAATTTCATTGGCTACGGCAATGCGGATGTAACCGTTATCCTGGATTTCCTTGAGGGTTGCTGCATTACTTGAAGCAGAGAATAATAAAGCGGTGGCGGTAAAAGATAATGTGGATATAAATGAAATACGGGATGTTTTCATCATGGTCTCCTGTTTTTTAAATTTAATATTTTTTATTTAAAATAATTACGATCCACAGGAAAGTATATATTTGAAATAAAAAATAATATGAATGAACTCTTTTTTAGAGTAACAGAAAAGCATGGCTGATGAGCGTCTTAGGATGTTATGTATCCTGACTATATGTAACAAATAACTACAAAAGAAACAATGGTTACAACTTTTTTTCAAAAAATAAATATATAAATCAATCACTTAAGTGCTTACAAAAAAATCACCCGAAGTGTTGGGTAATATGCACATTAATTATTCTTTACTGCCACTTATATCAAAAACAATATAATAAATTTTTAATTTTGATTGAATTTATTTGCTTTTTCTGATTGGTCAAATAAAATAACGGCTATATCTTTATTGATTATTTTTATTAATTAAACTGTTTTGCCTTAATGAATATTAGTGTTCATAAAACGACTAATAATATATATGGCACATGTGTTCATGGGATTAATTTCCACACATGGCAAATACACTACTACACTTGTCTAGAATCATGAAATCTCCCGAATTATTACTGCCTGCCGGTGGTCTTGAGCGCATGCGCGCTGCTTTTGATTTTGGCGCCGATGCCGTTTATGCCGGTCAACCCCGTTATTCATTGCGGGCGCGCAATAATGAGTTTGTACGTATCGCCAAAATGCAGGAAGCGATTGATGAGGCGAATGCCCGCGGCAAAAAATTTTATGTCGCCAGCAATATCCTGCCGCACAATTCCAAACTGAAAACCTATCTGGACGATATGGTGCCGGTTATGGAAATGAACCCGGATGCCATTATTATGGCTGACCCCGGCCTTATCATGAAGGTAAAGGAACGCTGGCCCGATGCGGTCATTCATTTGTCTGTCCAGGCCAATACCACCAACTATTGGGGTGTGCAATTCTGGCAGAAAGTAGGGGTGGAGCGCATTATTCTGTCACGCGAACTGTCGCTTGACGAGATTGCCGAAATACGTCAGGAATGCCCGGATATGGAGCTTGAAGTGTTTGTGCATGGTGCCTTGTGCATTGCCTACTCGGGCCGGTGTCTGCTGTCTGGTTACTTCAATCACCGTGACCCCAATCAGGGAACCTGTACCAATGCCTGCCGTTGGGACTATAAGGTCCATAATGCGGCCCAAAGCGATGCCGGCGATGCGCAACTGTTAAGCGGCTTTAATTTCCAGCAGTCAAAGGAAGAGGCAGACGCCAGTTTTGCCTCTTGTGGCGGGGCGAAACGGCATCCATTGGCAGACCAGGTATATTTAATTGAAGAAGCCAATCGTCCGGGCCAGTTAATGCCCATTATGGAGGATGAGCATGGTACCTATATCATGAACTCCAAGGATTTGCGTGCGCTTGAGCAGATCGAAAAACTGGTGAAAATCGGGGTGGACTCCCTGAAAGTGGAAGGCCGGACCAAATCAATTTATTACGTTGCCCGTGTTGCGCAAACGTATCGCAAGGCGATTGATGATGCGGTTGCCGGTCGTCCTTTCAACCCCGAATTGCTGGCAGACCTGGACGGCCTGGCCAATCGGGGGTATACGCCTGGATTCCTGGAGCTGCATCAAACCCAGGATTACCAGAATTACCTGCACGGTTACTCCATTTCCAAACAAAGCCAGTTTGCCGGTCTGGTGACCGAAGTGGATGAAAATGGCTGGGCCACGATTGATGTGAAGAACAAGTTTTCGGTGGGTGATACCCTTGAGATTATTCATCCGGATGGCAACCAGCTGATTCGCCTGGATACCATGCGAAATAATGGTGAGGCCATTGAGGTGGCACCGGGCAATGGCATTTTTGTGCAAATACCCAATATGCTAGGCAAGGAAAAAGCCTTGCTGGCAAGAATCATCAATCCAGCCGGTGAATAAAATCACTTAAACTGAACCCGGTTCTTGATTCGTACCGGGCTCAGTGTGCAGGCATAATACGATGTATGACACGACGCGTTATGCCTGTAGCTGTCAAACCTTATTACTTGACAGCAACGGTAATGGATTTCAGGCCTTCAATGCTGGCAACCATGGTGTCACCGGCAACAACAGCGCCTACGCCTTCCGGTGTACCTGTCATGATCAGGTCGCCTTCTTTCAGTTCAAACAGGGTGGACAGATTTGCAATGGTTTCAGAAACCGACCAGATTAAATGGGTGATATTGCTTTTCTGGGTGGTTTTGCCATTAACGGTCAGGTAGATTTCACCACTGTTCAAATCACCGGTTTTGGCAATCGGCGTAATTTCACCAATAGGTGCGGAGTAATCAAAAGCCTTGCCAATTTCCCATGGGCGGCCTGCCTCACGCATTTTCATTTGCAGGTCACGACGGGTCATGTCAAGCCCAACTGCATAGCCAAAAATATGTTTGGCGGCATCTTCAACAGAGATGTTTTTGCCGCCTTTGCCAATTGCCACAACCAGTTCAATTTCATGGTGGTAATTACTGGTTTGCACAGGGTAAGGAATGTCTACGGTTTTACCATCTGCGACAGGCACGACAGATTCTGCATCATTGGGCTTGCAGAAGAAAAAAGGTGGTTCACGATCTGGATCAAAGCCCATTTCACGGGCATGGGCGGCATAGTTGCGTCCTACGCAGTAAATACGGCGTACAGGAAATAGATCTTCAGAATCGGTAACGGGGATACCGACAGTTTTCATCGGTTCAAATACGTAAGACATGTTAAGTTCCTTCCTTGTTAATGTCTGGTTTTTTCAGGGTATACAGTTTACAGGGTAAGCCTTACTCCAAAGGCTTACCCTGTTGTTTTTCATTACTGAAAATGCCTGTTTTCAGTCTGCGGAATAGTTTTTCGCTGCATCAAGGCAGTTGGAAACATTCCAGCCATACAGCCACTCCATGGCATCGTAGAACCGTTCGGTAGAACGGCCACGCCATAGATCATTGCGAATCAGTCGCTGGACACCTTCGGCATGATAAAGGCGTCCCATTTCACGGGATGACAAGACAATGCGTGCGGTTCTGGCAACACGCGCACGCTGGTACAAATCGAAGGCCTTTTCAATATCATTGTCACAGGTACGCAGTGCCTCACCCAGGGTAACGGCATCTTCCATGGCCATGCAGGCACCTTGTGCCATGTATTGCGTGGTGGGATGAGCGGCATCGCCAAGCAGCGTGGCACGACCGTGAGTCCAGTTGCTGATGGGATCGCGATCTGCGGTAGACCAGCGCTTCCATGATTTGGGCAAGGAAAGCAACTGTTTGGCCTTTGGACAGATATTGGTAAAGTAGCTTAAGACTTCTTCACGGCTGCCATCCTTGACGCCCCAGACTTCCTGCTCGCGACTGTGGAAGGTTACCACAACGTTGTATTGTTCACCGCCTCGCAAGGGATAATGAACCAGGTGGCCTTTGGGGGCGGCCCATAAACTGGCGGCATTCCAGCGCAGGTTTTCAGGAAAGTCTTCTTTGTCAACAACGGCACGATAAACCACATGACCGGTAACGAGTGCGGGGTCACCCACATATTTCTCACGGACGACAGACTTTCCGCCATCAGCGGCAATAAGGGCAATGCCGGTATATGTATTGCCATTGGTGTCGGTGACCGTAACGGTTTTACCGTCCTGTTCGATGCCTTCGATACGCGTGTTGGTATGGATTTGAACCTCACCGGTTTCCTGTGCACCTTCAACCAGGGAAGCGTGGATGTCAGCACGATGGATGACGGCATAAGGGTTGCCAAAACGCTTGCGGAAGTTTTCATCAGTGGGGATTTTGCCAATCACGTACTCGTCTAACGCATCGTGCATGACCATGTAGTCTGTATAGACGGCACGTGAACGGGCTTTGTCTCCGATGCCCAGTGCATCAAAGGCATGAAAGGCGTTGGGGCCCAATTGGATGCCCGCTCCGATTTCACCAATTTCTGGTGCCTGTTCAAACAGTTTTACCTTGAATCCCTGTCGAACCAATGCCAGCGCAGCGGCAAAGCCTCCAATACCACCGCCAGAGATCAGAATAGGTAATTGTTCCATTTTTGTTTCCTCATTTAAATATATTTCTTGTATTGAATATTATTGGTTATTTGGACGTTCGGAGTAAAGCCCCAGTTTTTTCTGGACCGGTGACTCGTCGGCAATAAAAATGAAGGTGGGCTGATCGGCATTTTTATTGACAAAAGTGACGGGTGCAAAACACGGAACGCAGCTGGTGTCCGATTGTTTCATGTCAAAGTTGTTGTGGGTGGTTTGCACTTGTGCCTGCCCTTCGATCACATGGAATACCATGGCACTGGAACGTAAAGGCAGTGTCAGGGTTTCATTCGGGCGCAGCATCAAGGCAGAATAACCAATGATTTTCTGGCAGTCGTCGCCATTTTCAGGATTCACATAGGTGATCTGGATGGACTTTGCCTCTGGCTGGTTTTTGGCCATGCTTTCCAGCGCTTTGCGTGCATCTTTCCATGCGTAGCGTAACATGGGGTAGTGTGAGTTTTTACGTTCAAAAACAGGGCTTGGCACAATACCGGGACCGTAATCGGTGTCGTCCGAACTGCCTTGGATATTTTGGTGCTCGCCGGGTTGGACGTATGACGCCTCCATGAAATACACCAGTGGCAGGTCAAGCACGTCAAGCCAGACGACAGGCTCTGTACCTTCATGGGTGTGTTCGTGCCACATGCCGGTAGGTGTCAGGATCAGGTCACCGCGCTCCATGGGGCATTTCTGGCCATCAACAGTGGTATAGGCATCATTGCCTTCCACAATCATGCGTACGGCATTGGGGGTGTGGCGGTGTGAAGGGGCCCATTCACCAGGCAGCAAAAGTTGCATGCCCAGGTACATGACGGAACTGGCACGCATGTTTTCCAGACCATGGCCGGGATTGGCCAGAACCAGGACACGACGCTCGGCTTTTTCAATCGGGGTTAATTCTCCGGCCTGAAGCAATAAAGGGCGCAAGGCCTCATAGGACCAGAATACGGGTTTGGTTTTGGGCTGGGGAATTTCAGGGGGCAGTACATCACGCAGGCTGGGCCATAATGGCACCAGATTGAGTTTTTCAAGCTTATCCCGGTATTCCTGGGGCAGGTCTTCAAGTTTGGCTAATTGATCCACGATAATTTCCTTGCAAATAGTAATAAATTTTTTGATTTTTTTGATTATTGTTAATGAAATCGTTTATTTTTTAATTTAACAAGACTGTGCTATTTGATCTATACAATAATATAAATAATCTGTATTCTAAAATTTAATAGAGATGAATTTGAATAACCCTGAAACTCAGGGATAGCCCAGTCAAAGGCAGGCAGGATATGAAAGAGTCGGGAAAAATGGATATTCGTCAGTTACAGATCTTCCATGAGATTTATCGGGAGAAAAGTGTTTCAAAAGCAGCGGAAAGTCTTGGTATGGGTCAACCGGGAGTCAGCATAGAGCTTAACAAACTCAGAAAACATTTCAATGATCCTCTGTTTGTCAGGGTTGGCAATACGATGCAGGCAACGGCAGTGGCTGAATCCCTGAATGGGTATATCACGGATCTGCTTGATAAATGGAAACGCATCGATGAGTTTACCGGGGAGTTTGATCCCGCGATCTCAACCCGACGCTTTACGATCAGTATGATGGATATCAGCCATATAGAAATCTTGCCTAAGCTGGTTGCCTATCTTCATGCGAATGCGCCAAATATTGCGCTGGATATCGTACCCATCACCCCTGAAACTCCCGTGCAAATGTCCAATGGAGCGGTAGATTTGGCGATTGGTTTTGTGCCACAGTTAAAAGCCGGCTTTTATCAGCAAAAACTGTTTCGACAGCAGTATGAGTGTCTGGTCAGCAGTCACCATCCCCGTATACAGGGCACATTAAGTTTGGAAGACTTTGAGCGTGAAGGTCATGTGGTTTTTTATCATCAGGGAACCGGTCACTCCATTTTGGAGCAGCAAATCCGGCGCTTGGGCATACAGCGTAATGTTTATCTACAGCTTTCATCATTTTTGGGACTGGGACTGCTGATAGAAAAATCGGATCTGATCACGAGCATCCCCACGCGGCTAAGCAATATGTTTGCCCGTAATCCCAATTTGTGTTCGTATGCCTTGCCCTTTGAATCCCCCCGATATGCCATCAGACAGCATTGGCATGCCCGCTTTCACCAGGATGCAGGCAGCCGCTGGCTGAGAAAACTCATTTATGAATTTTTCAATACATCCGAAAATACGGAATGAATTACCGCCACCTAAGCAGTAAAGCTCAGGTGGGGGAGTGCGGCGGGATTTATTCAAACAATCACGGATGGATTGGCGAGAAAACCTCAGTTTCCTGGAGAAAAGTGTGGACGGCAGGCGTTTTGTAGCTGTTGTTCTTGTACACGTTATAGGGCCAAATCGCATGTGCCAGGGCTTCTTTTGCCAGCGCTTCATCCAACCGGGACGGTTGAAACTTGTCAGAGGCCAGACAGGTAAACTGTTGCGGTTGCATGTGTGGATCCAACACAAGTAACTGGTCGTTCTTCAGGTAACCATAGCGATTGTCATATTGCATCATGGCCCGGTTAGGTGTTTGGCTTGTCAGGTCTTGGCCAATCATGGGATGCACGCAAGAAACACCCGCCAGGCAAAGCAGGGTAACCGGTAAGTCAATCTGGCTGATGATCCGCTCATCAAGTCGGGGGGTTATGCCTGCGCCCAGTATCAGAGCCGGAATATGAAAATGTTTCAGGGGGATCAGTTCGGCGCCAAATACGCGTGAATCATGGTCGGCAACCACCAGGAACACGGTATCCTGCCAGTAATCACGGGTTTTGGCAGTTTCAAAAAACTGCCCAAGGGCATGATCGGCATAGCGCACGGTATTTTCAACACTGGCCGCCTCACCCTGGGGCTGAATTCGGCCTGACGGGTATTCCCAGGGAGAATGGTTGGATACGCTGAAGGCCAGGGTGATGACTGGTTGGCCTCTGCTTTCATCTTCTTGCAGCAATCTGTCAAGCTGGTTGAACATGTCTTCATCACTGTAACCCCAGGTTCCCTTGAATTGCGGATTCTTGAAAGAAGGGCCGTCAATGACTTCCTTGAAGCCGTTACCCAGGAAAAAGCCTTTCATATTATCGAAATGAGCCTCTCCGCCATACAGAAAACGGGAGTGATAATTATATTGCTGTCCCAATGCATCGGCGATGGTGAAAAAGCCGGTTTGAGCGTTGGGCAGTTTGAAGACCGATTGTGTAATTGTGGGTGGGAAACCGGCAGACAGGGCTTCCAGTCCACGTACGGAGCGGGTACCGGTTGCGTAAGCACGCAGAAAGCCCCAGCCTTCCTGGTAGAGTCGGTCCAGGTTGGGGGTCAGGTTTTCTCCTCCCAGGGTTTTGACATACTGGGCGCCCAGGCTTTCTTCAACGATAATCACAATATTCCGGGGTATAACAGGGTGATTGCCAGACACTTGCCTGTGCATGGTGGCAATGGTATCCGGACACTGGGGGGCATGGATACCTGCGGTTTTACGAATCAGCAGGTTCATTTCATCTGCCGGCATTTTGCCATACACATCTTCGGCCGACATTTCGTATTTCATGGCATAAATTGCATATAACAGGCTGTAAATGGAATTGAGTGCCAGACTGTTGATCAGGCCATCGCCGGCAAAGGCGACGGTAGATGGATTGATGGGCCTTTTTTTCAGCGTGCCACGAATACACAGGAAAGCAAGCAGGGCATAAGAAAATGATTCGATGATGCTAAGCCAGACAGGCCCCGGCTGTACAGGTGCAAAACCAAAGAACAGCGAGTGGGCCATGACGGCCATTAAGATGAAAAGCAGTAACCCACCTGCCAGAACGCCCTTATAACCACGCCATAGCATTCCAAAAACTTCCTTGGGGTGTTTCAGGTATTCAATAAACAAGCGGTTGGGGCGGGTATCGTATTCGGTTATGAATTGCGGTGTGGCAATTTCCATGAAGGCAGCCAATAACCACCAGAAGGTGAACCAGATCGCAGTGATGTTCAGAAACAGTGGGCTGTTTTCCAGCCAGGGCATTAGCAGTGCGGGTAGTGAGGCGTAGGTGGCGATTTGATTGAGGTCTATGCGTAAGCCCCCCAGAAGAATGGGCCATAGCCCCCTGGCCTGTAGTACCCGCTGATATTGCCAGATCATCAGTAACAGGCGACTTAGGGTGAAAAGGGCAAACAGGGAGACAACAAACGTGATTAACTGGATTCTCAAATCTTAACCTGCATGACAAATCCTGATGGGGATTCAGGAGGATGGGTTGGGTGTGGTCATGCTTTAATAGTAGTGTTTATGCTGTCAATCAAATATCAATTAAATATCAAGAAAATATCAAAATCCGTCTTATGCAACAGGTAGGCAGCTTGGGTGAATGCCGGATTTGCAGCACTGGGTGCAAATGTAATCCATAAAGTCCGGATGGGCATATAATGGTTTTTTTGAACCCATGATAATTGTAAAGCGCTAAAAATGAGTATTGCCCATTCAGTCCGTGTCCCTCCCTTGCCAAAAGTAATGCTGGAACCTGTTGTTCGCATGGCCTTGTTGGAAGATCTTGGCAGGGCGGGTGATTTAACCAGCAGCAGTATTATCCCGCCACAAACCCAAACAACCATGAATCTGGTGGCTCGTCAAACGGGCGTTTTGGCCGGCCTTGAGCTTGCTTGCCTGGCGTTTGAGTTGCTGGATGAGAATATCAAGGTCAGTATTTCCCGTAGCGATGGTGCCCGCTTGAATCCCGGTGATCTTGTTGCCAGTATTTCAGGCCCGGCTGGAGCCATTTTAAGCGCCGAGCGTACAGCCCTTAATTTTCTGGGGCATTTAAGCGGGGTAGCAACGGCAACCGCTTCCATTGCCGATGCCATTCGCGAATATGGTACCAAGGTCACCTGTACCCGTAAAACCCTGCCAGGCTTGCGAGCCTTGCAAAAATACGCGGTACGGGTTGGTGGTGGCAGCAATCATCGCTTTGGCCTGGATGATGCCGTCTTAATCAAGGACAATCATATTGCCGTGGCAGGCAGCCTGCGTGAAGCTGTCTTGAGGGCGCGCGCCAATGTTGGACATATGGTGCAGATTGAGCTGGAGGTGGATACCCTGGCGCAATTGGCCGAAGCGCTGGAATTGGGAGTTGATGTCATCCTTCTTGACAACATGGATACCGACATGCTGAAAAAAGCGGTTGCCATGGTTGATGGACGTGCCGTTACGGAAGCTTCAGGCAGAATCAATGCGCAAACGGCGCCTGCGATTGCCCAAACCGGTGTTGATCTGATCGCTGTTGGCTGGATTACCCATAGCGTTTCTGTTTTTGATTTCGGACTTGATGCGGTTGAATAAAGCTTAAAAGGAAGTATGTGCATCATGTCCGATCAAATTGTGCTCCAAGTGATTCAGATGGGGATTCCACCTGAAGCGGTTCATACTGTTTATGGTGATCAGTACCAATGGTTTCAGTCGGCACTGTCCAGGGGGCCCAACCCCTTGTCGTTGGATCTTCGTGTTACCCGGCCCGATTTGGGTGAGACACTTCCGGAACCGGGGGATTTTGATGTGGCGGTGATTACCGGTTCCTGGTCCATGGTGACTGACCGGCTTGACTGGAGTGAGCGCACTGCTGAATGGGTAAGACAGGTCATTGCGCAAGAGCGGCCCTTGCTGGGTGTATGTTATGGTCATCAGCTTATGGCCCATGCCTTGGGTGGGGTGGTTGACTATCACCCTGATGGCCCCGAAATCGGCTGCAGGCCTGTCAGCCTTAATCCTGCAGGACAGGCAGATCCGTTTTTCAGCAGTTTCCCGCAGCAGTTCCAGGCTCATTTAACCCATTGGCAAAGTGTGCTGCAAGTGCCATCCGGTGCTGTTGTTTTGGGCTCGTCCGAGCATGATTCCCACCAGATCATTCGTTATGCAAAAAATGCCTTGTCGGTACAGTTCCACCCCGAATTTATGGAGGAATTGATGCGACATGTTATTGCCGGAAATAACAAGTCTTTATCACCTGAAAACAAAACCTCTTTGCTTGATGCGGTTGTTGATACCGTTTCCGCCAGAAATATACTCTTGCAGTTTGTGTGCCAGGCTGTTTGATTATGCGAGTGTTCCATGCTGTTTTTGAATAATGCCTGAAATGCCAAAAAAGCCGCCCAAACCGGACGGCTTTTTTGGGGTTGTAAGCTGCTTTAACGCATTTCAAAGGCCTCCTGATGGAAAGTGAATTTGCCATGCCACCATTTCTTCAGGTTTGATTTAATATTGTCAGCCAGGCTGGTTGGACCACAAAACCAGATTGCGGTACGATCTTTTTGCGCCAGTGCAAGAGCCAGTTTTTCTGCATTGAAGTAATTTCCTTTTTCACTTTCATGCACATGCAACCTGACAGAAGGCAGTGTCTCGCAAAGTTGCCGGATACGTTCAATGAAGGGATCTTTTTGCGCATTACGCAAGCAATAATGCAAGTCAGCTGAAGGTGTGGTGTCCGGCGATTTCTGAGATGCTTCCAGCCATGAAAGAAACGGGGTGATGCCAATACCACCGGCAATCATGGTATGGTGCGAGCTGGCATCCAGATGGCTCAGGTCAAAGCAACCGTATGGACCTTCCGCCTTGATTTTTTGACCAATCTTGATCTTTCTGGATAAGTGACGGGTATAGTCACCCAGTGCCTTAATCTGAAAACTGATACGTCCGTCATTCCCGGGTGCACTGGAGATGGTAAAAGGGTGTGCACCTTCGTGTCGATCAAAAGTCAAAAAGGCAAATTGTCCCGCATGGTGCGTCTTCCAGGAGGCATTCATTTTGCAGGTGATTTCCGTCATGTCTTCATCATGAACCCGAATGGACTCAATGGTGCCCTCTGATTGACGTGGTTTGCCGATTAAACCGGCCAGGGAAATGATGCTGGCAATACAGGCGGGTACAAACAGGATAACAAGCAGGATGCCGATGGGTTGTACCCAGTAGCTGGCTGGTGCAAGCACGATTGTGTGAAAGACCAGTAACAGAAAGAAAACCGGCATCACTTTATGGACATAACGCCAGAATTTGTAAGGGAATTTTTTCCACAGGGTGAGCACCAGCATGATAAGCAGGGCATAAATAATCAATTCACCACTGTCTTTGGCAAAAGAACGGAACATGGCGGCAAACTCGGTCAGGTCGCCCTTTGGGGGGCGTCCTGTTGTGCCAACCCAGGACTTGAGCAGGTCGCTGGACATATCCAGCAACCAGTGCAGGCCGGCCGCACAAATGCCCAGAATGCCTGCCCATTTGTGCAGTTGGTACATCTTATCCATGCCGCCCAGTGGCTTTTCAAGCCAGGCCGGACGAATGGAAAGCACCATGACCAGCGACATGAGTGCAATCGCCCACAGGCCGCTTAAATAAAGCCCCTGTCTTTGAATCAACCACGGCAAGGCTCCCTGCCGGAGCGGGTTCAGGTAAAATACATCATACCCCCAGGCCAGGGTGATAAGTGATATAAAGAAAATAAGCCGTGTTTTCATGCGCGCCACCTTTACGCTGATTGTTCAGGACAGGGATTCATCAATTTCATCAATCGTTATTTGTTTTTTGTTTTGGTTTTGATGATCTCTCCGGTTTTTGGATCAAGCTTGAGTTCCACGCGTTGATTCTCCTGGTTCCGTGCCTTGACCTCATAAACGTTATCATCCAGATCGATTTCGGTGATATTTGTATAGCCGGCCGCTTCCACCTTGTCGTAAATCTGTTTGATATTCAAACGTGACTGGGCGGGGGCGGTCTGCACTTGAGCTGTTGTGGTTTGAGCCAGAGCGGTATTCAGGGCAGCGCCAGAAAAAATCAGGCTGGAACCAAGGGTAAGGGCAGTTAATAAACGAGTAGTTTTCATGGTCATTCTCCGTAGTTTCGATATGATCGGTATTGATCATGAACGCATTATGCATGGAGATAAATGAATAGGATCTGAAGGATTTGTTCATGTTTCGTTCATCTTTCCTGTGATATAAAGAATTTGATGATTAATGAGCTCAAATGCAGGAGACACCATGAAAGGAACGAGGTTTTATAACGGAGTGCTGGGTGGCCTGCTGGCTTGTACCCTATTGTTTTCCGCGCATGCTTATGCGGACTCCGATGATCATGAACGGGCCCGACAGCTCTTGGCAGAGGGCAAAATCATGCCTTTGCGTACAGTGCTTGAAAAAGTGGAAAAAGAATTTGGCGGGCAGGTGGTCAAGATCGAATTTGAGCATGAGGATGACCATGATGATGACGACGATGATAAAGGTAAAAGCCGCTGGCTTTATGAAATTAAGTTGGTCCAGGGCTCGGGTCAAATGCTTAAATTGGTGATTGATGCCGAAAACGGTTCGATTTTGAAGAAAAAAGGCAAAAAAGTGTATAAAAACAGACAGGGAAACGACTAATGCGCATACTGGTTGTGGAAGATGAGCCGACCTTGTCCTTGCAATTGCAAGAAACACTGGAGAATGCCGGGTATGTGGTGGATGTGGCCATGAACGGAAAAGATGCCTGGTTCATGGGAGAGGTGGAAACATTTGATCTGGCCATTCTTGACCTTGGTTTGCCATTGATGGATGGTATTTCCGTGTTGAAAAAATGGCGTGAGGCCGGACTTGCCATGCCCGTCCTAATCTTAACCGCACGGGATAACTGGCATGAAAAGGTCATGGGTATTGATGCCGGGGCTGATGACTATGTGACCAAGCCTTTTCATATGGAAGAGCTGCTGGCAAGAGTCAGGGCCTTGTTACGGCGTACCAGTGGCCATGCCAATGCCATTCTTAAAAATGGCCCCATTGAAATGGATACGCGTAATGCCAGGGTCAGTGTCGATGGCGTGCCACTTGCCCTGACGAGTCATGAGTTCAAGGTGCTGGAGTATTTTATGCATCATCCCGCGGAAGTGATTTCCCGTTCCATCCTGACCGAACATATTTATGCCCAGGATGCCGATCGTGATTCAAATACCATCGAGGTTTTTATTGCACGCCTGCGCAAGAAGCTGCCTGCGGGTACCATAGAAACGGTGCGAGGAATGGGGTATCGACTGGTCTAGAAAATCATGATGCCACGTAAAACCGCCTTGTCGTTCTGGTCATCGCTCAGGTTTCGTCTGCTGGCGGGCACATTGGCCTGGGTTTTGTTAACCATTATCGTTGCCGGTTGGGGGCTAAATAGCCTGTTCAAGCAACATATGATGCAGCAGGTAAGGGCAGAGCTGACCCTGCACCTTAACCAGCTGCTGTCTTTTGTAGCGGTTGATCCCGATGGCAAAGTCAGTGTTCCACATGCACTTAGCGATGCACGCTTTGATCAGCCCTTATCGGGCCTTTACTGGCAAATAGACCAGCAGGATGGGCAAGGGCGGACGGCAACCACAGGGCTGTTGCGTTCCCGTTCACTTTGGGACAATGTGTTGCCCACCTCGGACATTGGCAATACCAGTACGGCACTGCAGGATTTTACAATCACTGATGCCGATGGCACTGTACTGGACGCTGTGGGCAGAATTATTCAACCGGAAGAAGAGTCCTCATATCCCTTGCGGCTGGTGGTGGCTGTTAACCACGATATTGTCGCCTTGCCTGCCGAGCGGTTTCGCAATATGTTGATATTGGCATTAACCATATTGGCTATCGGTCTTATGGTGGCGGTGACGATACAGGTTATTTTGGGGTTGCGTCCCTTTGGCCGACTCAGGAAAAGCCTGGCTGATGTTCATGAGGGAAAAACGTCGCATATTGAAGGTGATTTTCCCGCAGAGCTCGAACCTCTGGTTAATGATTTTAACCAGGTTCTGGATGTGAATGCCAAGGTGATTGAAAGGGCAAGAACGCAGGCCGGTAATCTTGCGCATGCCGTCAAAACCCCATTGGCCATTTTATCCAATGCAGCAGCCAAAGAACAAACGTCCTTTTCTGCCCTGGTCCAGGAACAGGTTGCCATGGCACAGCGACAGGTTAATTATCATCTGGCCAGAGCCAGGGCTGCCGCTGCCATGCAGGCCAGCACCAGCCGCACACCGGTAAAGAAATCGCTGGAAGCCCTTATCAGGGTGATGCAACGCTTGTACGCAGAGCGCAATCTGGATATCCGTTTGCATTTGCAGGAAGATCATTGTGCCTTCAGGGGTGAAGAGCAGGATTTTCAGGAAATGCTTGGTAATGTACTGGATAATGCCTGCAAATGGGCCAGTCATGCCATTAGCGTAACCGTGGCACAGGTCCGGAATGACATTGTCATCACGGTTGATGATGATGGGGAAGGGTTGCCGGAAAACCAAAAAGACCTGATTTTCCAAAGAGGGATCAGGGCGGATGAAAAAAAACCGGGCACCGGATTGGGACTGGATATCGTTCGTGATTTGACTGATTTGTATCAAGGGGCTGTCGTGACGGCTTCTTCTCCTTTTGGTGGGTTGCGGGTAGTATTAAGATTACCCGCCGCCAGTCTGGGGTTAAAACATTAAATTGCAATAATGTTCTGATATAGTATAACTATGTGACTGGGATATCCGCTATAGTTAAAACTAAACATGCTTATAAAAACAATAAATTATACATATTAACTGTATCGGGCTATACTGGTCACATATTAAGTTTTCTAACCAACAAATAAAGGAAGAAAGAAATGTCATTAATCAATACAGAAATCAAACCTTTCAGCGCAACGGCTTACCACAACGGCAAATTCATTGACGTTAACCAGGACAGCCTGAAAGGCAAATGGTCTGTTGTTGTGTTCTACCCTGCTGACTTTACATTTGTTTGCCCAACAGAACTGGAAGACTTGGCTGATCACTATGACGAGTTCCAAAAACTGGGCGTGGAAGTTTACGCAGTATCAACCGATACTCACTT
Source organism: Advenella alkanexedens (assembly GCF_019132845.1). Classification (GTDB taxonomy): domain Bacteria; phylum Pseudomonadota; class Gammaproteobacteria; order Burkholderiales; family Burkholderiaceae_B; genus Advenella; species Advenella alkanexedens. The sequence continues at coordinate 122,743 of NZ_JAHSPR010000005.1, forward strand.
CTCACACAAAGCATGGCACGACACTTCTGACGCGATTTCTAAAGTTAAATACCCAATGATTGGTGACCCAACCCACGTATTGGCCAACAACTTTGAAGTTCTGATTGCTGAAGAGGGTGTTGCTCTGCGTGGTACATTCGTTATTAGTCCAGAAGGTCAAATCAAAGTGATGGAAGTGCACGACAACGGTATTGGCCGTGATGCTTCTGAACTGCTGCGTAAAGTTAAAGCTGCCCAGTATGTTGCCGCTCACCCAGGTGAAGTTTGCCCAGCCAAATGGGAAGAAGGTGCTGCTACATTGACTCCTTCACTGGATCTGGTTGGCAAAATCTAATTAACTGTCAATTCAGTCAGTCATAATTGCAACCTGAATTTATTTCAGGTTGCCAGGTTCGGGTTTTGCCCGAACCTTATCCCCCAAAGCTAAATAAATCAAGATCCGGAGAGTTCATCATCATGTTAGATGCAAATATCAAATCACAATTAAAAACTTACCTTGCAATGGTTTCACAGCCTATCGAAATTGTTGCTTCACTGGATGATGGCGCTAAATCGAAGGAACTGAAAGAGTTATTGCAGGAAATCGCTTCTGTTTCAGACCGTGTTACTTTGAATGAACAAGGTACTGACTCACGCAAGCCATCTTTTACCATTAATCGCCCCGGAACCGATATCAGCGTTCAGTTTGCCGGTATTCCGATGGGCCATGAATTCACTTCACTCGTACTTGCCCTGTTGCAGGTCGGTGGGCATCCGATCAAGCTGGATGAGTCCGTCATTGAACAGATCCGTAATCTCGATGGCGATTATAAGTTTGAAACCTATTTCTCATTGTCATGCCAAAACTGTCCTGACGTTGTCCAGGCATTAAACGTCATGTCAATCATCAACCCGCGGATCAAGCACGTTGCCATTGATGGCGCCTTGTTCCAGGATGAAGTCGATAGTCGCCAGATCATGTCAGTACCCACCATGTTCCTGAATGGTGAGCCATTTGGTCAAGGTCGATCCAGTGTAGAGGAAATTTTGGCCAAACTGGATACCAATGCAGGCAGCCGCAAGGCCGAAGAGCTCAATGCCAAGGATCCTTTTGATGTATTGGTGATTGGTGGCGGTCCTGCTGGTGCTGCCGCTGCGATTTATGCCGCCCGTAAAGGCATTCGCACCGGTGTGGCCGCAGAGCGTTTTGGTGGTCAGGTATTGGATACGATGTCTATCGAAAACTTTATTTCTGTCAAAGAAACCGAAGGCCCCCGTTTTGCCGCCCAGCTTGAAGAGCACGTACGTGCCTATGATGTGGATATCATGAACCTGCAGCGTGCCGAAGAACTGATTCCTGGCGATAAGGAAATTTCCGTCAGGATGGAAAATGGTGCCGTACTGAAAAGTAAAACCGTTATTCTGGCGACTGGTGCCCGTTGGCGCAACATCAATGTTCCCGGTGAACAGGAATATCGTACCAAGGGTGTTGCTTACTGCCCGCACTGTGATGGTCCATTGTTTAAAGGTAAACGGGTTGCCGTTATTGGTGGCGGTAACTCGGGTGTAGAGGCGGCAATCGACCTGGCCGGTGTCGTAGCCCATGTGACATTGATTGAGTTCGGAGACCTGTTGCGTGCCGATGATGTATTGCAACGTAAACTGCGCAGCTTGCCTAACGTTGATATCATTGTGTCTGCCCAAACCACCGAGATTCATGGTGATGGCAACAAGGTAAATGGCTTGTCTTATAAAGACCGCACAACCGAAGCTATCCATAAAATCGATCTGGAAGGCGTATTTATCCAGATTGGTCTGGTACCCAATACAGAATGGCTCAAAGGTACTGTTAATTTAAGCAAGCACGGTGAAATCGAGATTGATGCCAAAGGCCAGACATCGGTTCCCGGGGTGTTTGCCGCCGGTGATGTAACCACGGTTCCCTACAAGCAGATTGTGATTGCAATTGGCGAAGGTGCAAAAGCTTCTTTGAGTGCTTTTGATCACATCATTCGTACTTCAGTGACCGAGGAAGAAACCAATTCCGAGGGTGTTGCAGCCTAGTTGCAGCTTATTCAGAAGGTAGTTTGAAATGGCACGTAAAAATACGTGCCATTTTTTATATTTTTTATCAAGCCAGTTGTTTAAGTGCCATTTGAACAATAGCCTGTGCGTTGACGCCAAAATGTTGACGTAATTCAGCGCGGGTATCGCTTCGGCCAAATCCGTCCGTACCGAGGGTGATGTATTTGCGTCCTGCCGGTACATAAGCACGGATTGATTCGGGCAGCATCCTGACGTAATCGCTGGCGGCAATAATTGGCCCTTTACTGTTTTGCAATTGTTCTTCAATAAAAGGCATTGCTGGCTGGTCGGAAGAATTGCTTGAATGTTCGCTGCGTTGGCCGTCACGGGCCAGCTCGGTCCAACTGGTAACGCTGAAAACATCGCATGCAATGCCTTGTGAGGACAATTCCCCGGCGGCAGCCAGGACTTCGGTAAGAATGGCACCGGAACCCAGCAGTGTGACGGCATTCTTTTCTTGCGTTCCAGATACTGACTGTGCCGGGTAGTGCCTGAAATGATAAGCACCTTTAAGGACATTTTTACGCATCCCGGGTTTCAGTGAAGGTTGCGGATAGTTTTCATTCATGACGGTAATGTAATAAAACACATCTTTTTGCTCCGTCATCATTTCCTTCGTGCCCTGTTCAATAATAACGGCCAGTTCACCCGCAAAAGCCGGGTCATAAGATTTGCAATTGGGAATGGTGGCAGACCAGATATGACTGGAACCATCCTGGTGCTGCAAACCCTCGCCGCCAAGAGTGGTTTTGCCCGAGGTGGCACCAATCAGGAAACCACGCGGGCGCTGGTCGGCTGCCGCCCAGATCAAATCCCCAATACGCTGAAAACCGAACATGGAATAATAAATATAAAAAGGTAACATGGGAGTACCATGAGCACTATAGCTGGTTGCCGCAGCCACCCAACTGGAAATGGCCCCTGCTTCACTAATGCCTTCTTCAAGAATTTGGCCATCAAGTGCTTCACGATAACTCAGGATAGAACCGATATCTTCGGGCTCATACTGTTGGCCTACACTAGAGTAAATGCCCACCTGCTTGAACAGGTTGGCCATGCCGAAAGTGCGTGCTTCATCAGCGACAATGGGAACAATCCGCTGGCCGATTTCATTATCTTTCAGGAGGTTGCCTAGCATGCGTACAAAAGCCATGGTGGTGGACATGTTTTTATTTTCGGCCTGCAAGGCAAAACCGGCCCATTGTTCTACCGGTGAAGCCTGGCGTGTTGGTGTATCGGTATAGCGCTTGGGTAAATAACCCCCCAGTTTTTGACGCTGTGCATGTAAATAACGTATTTCTTCGCTGTTTTCATCGGGTCGGTAAAAATCCAGGTTAAGGGTTTGTTCATCGCTTAACGGCAAATTGAAACGATCCCTGAAGGCAAGCAACTCGGTGTCCCCGAGTTTTTTCTGTGAATGGGTGGTCATTTTCCCCTGGCCTGCATTGCCCATGCCATAACCTTTTTTGGTATGGGCCAGAATAACCGTGGGCTGTCCCTTATGATTGACGGCAGCCGCGTATGCCGCGTAAATTTTGACTATATCATGACCACCGCGACGGAGCTTGTCGATTTGTTCGTCGCTCATACCTTCAACCAACCGTTGAAGTGCTTCATTTTGCCCAAAAAAATGCTCACGGTTAAAGGCACCATCGTTAGCGGCAAAGGTTTGCATTTGTCCGTCAACGGTTTCGCCAAGAGCTTTTGTCAAGGCACCCGTCAGGTCTTTGGCAAACAGAGGGTCCCAGTCGCTGCCCCATAGCACTTTAATGACATTCCATCCGGCACCGGTAAACAGGCGTTCCAGTTCTTTGATGACTTGTCCATTTCCCCTAACCGGGCCATCAAGACGTTGTAAATTGCAGTTGACGACCCAAACCAGGTTGTCCAGTTTTTCACGGGCAGCCAATGTCAGTGCGCTCATGGATTCGGGTTCATCCATTTCGCCGTCACCAAAAATGCCCCATACTTTGCGGTTTTCGCAGTTTTGCAACTGACGATGTGTCAGATAATGCATGAAACGGGCCTGGTAAATGGAACTGATGGGACCAATTCCCATAGATCCGGTGGGAAATTGCCAGAAATCAGGCATCAGATACGGGTGAGGGTAGCTGCATAAGCCTTGTGCACCTTCACGGTTGGCACGCAACTCTTGCCTAAAAAAGCTTAAGTCCTTTTCAGTCAGGCGGTTTTCAAGAAAGGCGCGGGCATAAACTCCAGGAGCACTGTGAGGCTGGAAAAATACCAGATCTCCCTTATGGCCGTTTTCTGAGTTTTCACGGGCCCTGAAAAAGTGGTTGAAACCCACCTCAAACAAATCGGCAGCACTGGCGTAACTGGCAATATGCCCCCCCAATTCACCATAGGCGCTATTGGCCCTGACCACCATGGCCAGTGCATTCCAGCGTATCAAGGCACCCAGTTTTTCTTCTATCTTGATATTGCCGGGATAAGCAGGTTGTTGATCAAGAGAAATGGTATTTACGTAGGAACAACTATTCACGGGAGCCGTTTTCTGTTGCCAGCTTATTTTTAATTGTTGGGCTAATACAGACAATTCATCCAGGATAAATGCGGCCCGTTCACGGCCATGGGTGGCGACCAGTGAATGCAATGAGTCTTTCCATTCCTGGGTCTCTTGCGGATCAATATCTGTTTGCAAAAGGGTCTTCATCATTGTCTCAATAGGTTTGGGTAATGGGGCATTCATACGATTCCCTCCTTTTTATTAGCCATTTATTTTAAATATCCTGCTTGATATTCTAATTAAAATACCCAAAAATGAGATGCTGAATTTTTTGAGTAAAAATAGCAATTTCAGCATAAAATACTGTAAATATTATTTATGGCAGCATTTTATGAAACTGGATTTGGTAGACCTTAGAATTTTGGATGAACTTCAAAAAGACGGCTCTTTAAGTAATGTGGAGTTGTCAAGGCGAGTGCATTTATCGCCTTCACCTTGTCTGTCACGTGTCAAGGCGCTGGAAGAAAACGGTATTATTTCCCGTTACGTGGCCCTGGCCAATCCTTCGACACTGGGACTGGATCTGAATGTTTTTATTTCTATCAGTCTGAAATCCCAGGACAAACAGGCACTTGCGGATTTCGAGCAACGAATTTCCGAGCACGATGAAGTCATGGAATGTTATTTAATGACTGGCGACTCTGATTATCTGATCAGGGTGGCGGTTACCAATATTGGGGCACTGGAAAGATTCATCCTGGAGCAGTTAACCCCAATACCGGGTATTGACAAGATCCGTTCAAGCTTTGCGCTTAAGCAGGTTTTGTATAAAACAGCCTTGCCCCTGACCCGGATACAGAATAAAACTGCTTAAGGAAGAGGCTTGGCTATTTTCAGGCAACCTTGCGCAGGCGTTTAAGCAGGAAGGGTACAAACAGGAACAGGAAAGAGAGGGTCAGGAAAATGATAGACATTGGACTCTCTACCAAGACTGCCGGATTTCCCTGTCCGGCAGCCAGTGCGGTACGCAGCTGGTTTTCTGCCATAGGTCCCAGAATCAAGCCAATTAACAGGGGAGGGATGGGAAAATCATACACCCTCATGGCATAACCCATTAAACCGATCAAGGCCATGCATGCCAGGTCAAAAACCGAGCCTGAGACCCCCCAAATGCCAATCATGGCAAAAACGAGAATGCCGGCATATAACTGTGGTTTTGGAATGAGCAGGAGTTTGACCCAAATCCCAATGAGTGGCAGGTTAAGCACCAGCAACATAACGTTGCCAATATACAGCGAGGCAATTAGCCCCCAAATAAGTTCGGGATTGCTGGTAAACAAAAAAGGCCCGGGTTGCAAGCCAAAATTCTGGAAGGCTGCCAGCAATATTGCGGCGGTGGCAGAGGTTGGCAAACCCAGCGTGAGCAGAGGTACCAGAATACCCGCTGCTGCCGCATTATTGGCCGCTTCCGGGCCTGCGACACCTTCAATAGCACCCTTGCCAAATTCATCTTTGTGCTTGGAGAGGTTTTTTTCAAGAGTATAAGAAAGCATGGTGGGTATTTCAGATCCGCCACCTGGTATCGCACCCATTGGGAAACCAATTACACTGCCACGAATCCATGGCATGAAAGAGCGTTTCCAGTCGGATTTGCTCATCCACATTCCGCCCTTGACGGAAATGATTTCATCTTTCTGGTTTTTATAGCGACTGGCCACGTAAATGATTTCACCCACTGCGAACAGGGAGACAAGAACAACAGTCAACTCCATACCATCCAGCAAATCCGCAAACCCTAAAGTCATACGGGGTTGACCGGTCATATTGTCAATACCGATGACTCCAAAGGCCAGTCCAATAAACAGGGAAATAAAACCACGAACCCGGGAGCTGCCCATGACGACAGCAACTGAAGTAAACGCCAGAATAGTCAAGGCAAAATAATCGGCAGGCTTGAAATAAAAAGCCAGTTCCGCAACATAAGGGGCCGCAAAAGTTAGCGCAATCGTAGCGAGTGTGCCTGCGACAAAAGACCCTATGGCTGCGGTAGCCAGTGCAGCGGCACCTCTTCCTGCCCGGGCCATTTTGTTACCTTCCAGGGCAGTCATCATGGAGCCGGCTTCACCGGGGGTATTAATTAAAATAGAGGTCGTGGACCCGCCATACATGGCCCCATAAAGAACACCCGCAAACATAATGAAGGCAGAAACCGGTCCTACAGAAACCGTAACCGGTAAAAGCAGGGCGATGGTAAGGGCAGGGCCAATGCCAGGTAAAATACCAATGGCAGTGCCCAGTGTGGAACCTATCAGTGCCCAAAACAGATTGGTAGGGGTAAGGGCAACGTCAAACCCATGAAGCAGTAAACCCAGTGTATCCATATTTAACTTGAATTATTAATGTGGCAGGAGGATTAAATGCCCAGCAAAGGAATAAAGTCTCCGAGCTGAAGCCCTAGCAGACTAAATAAATACCAGCTGGCCGAGCCAAGTATGAAACCGGAAATGAGGTTCAGCACAATTTGTTTTGAACCAAAAGCCAGTGTTACCAGGGTAAATGACACCATCGCGGTAATGGGAAGCCCCAAATGCTCAATAATCAAAACCGGAACAACGGCAGCTGCAAGGGCAATGAAAAACGCCCGTTTATCCATGGGCGTGTCACCTTCGGCATTTTCAGTATCCTGTGGTTCGAATTTCTCACCACGTGCTATTTGTATAAGTAAAAGCACGCCAAGTACGATCAGCCCGATACCGGTTCCGGTCACAAACAGGCCTGGGCCAATGGCAGAGTATCTGGCAGTATTGGCAAGCTCGTCGGCCGAATACAGGCAAACCGCACCCATGAATACAACCACCAGCCCCAGCCACCAGGGCTTTGCAGGTGGTTGGGGTGTTGTATTAGCGGATGGAACAGCTTTATTGGACAAGACCTGCATCCTTCAGAATGGTGTTAATACGCTCGCTTTCGCTTTTTATAAAATCACCAAATTCAGCGCCAGCAAGGAAAAACTGATCCCAGCCTTGAGTTTGCAGAACCTGCTTCCATTCTGCGCTGTCATTCAGTTGAGTGAAGCGATCCACCCAAAGTTTGTAATTGTCCTCTGGCATTTCCGGGGCACCCAAAATACCACGCCAGTTGGCAATTTCAACATCGAAACCGGCTTCCTTGAAAGTGGGGACGTCCAGGCCTTCCATGCGTTCTGCCGAGGTAATACCGAGGATTTTCACCCGATTTGATTTGGCAAACTGCTGGAATTCTGAAATGCCGGAAATACCTGCCTTGAGGGTTCCGTTGACAATGCCGGTAACGGTATCGGCACCACCGGCCTGTGGAATGTAATTCAGATCTTTGACAGGTACGTTACCAGCTTGTGCCAAGAGGGCCAGGGCGATATGGTCAACACCACCGGCTGAGCCACCACCGACGGGCGTTCCGCCTGGGTTTTCTTTGAGTGCTTTGACAAAATCATCCAGATTCTTGTAGGGAGAGTCGGGACGGACGGCAATAACCAGATATTCAGCCGTTAAACGAGCCACTGGCTTGAATTTGCTTAGGTCTATGGGGGATTTGTTTAGTGTGATGGATCCTACCGTAATAGCACCAAAAACAGCCAATGCATTGGCTTTGCCATCCTGGGTGTTTTGGAATTCCGCCAGACCGATGGTACCGCCAGCACCCCCTTTATTGGTAAAGTTAACGGGGCCGGTATAAATGCCCGCCTTGTTCATGGCACTAAATGCCTGGCGGCCGGTAGCATCCCAGCCACCACCCGGGTTGGCGGGTAGCATGACACTAACCTGTGCATAGGCAGCGCTGCTGAACATGACAGCAGCGGTAAAAAGAGTGCGCAAAAAATTGTTTCGTTTCATGTCTACTCCAGTAAATGTGAATTATTGTCTGTTACGCTTTTAAGCTAGAATAGGTTGAAGCTATTGCTTTGTCAATAAGGGTTAAACAGATAAACCCGCAGATAACCCCGGCGATTGGATTGTCCTGATCGCCATTTATTTTGTAATTGAAAAATCCAACAACAGGTGAACCTTGAATATGAGCAATCTTAAACGGTTTAATTTGTTTTTTTGTATGGGTATGATTGCGTTTAATGTAAACGCTGGCAGCATTGATCCCAAAGTGCCTTATCCGGCAGCCAAGCCAAGCCAGGTGCGGCAAGTCATTGATCTTCCATCCGTGCCCGAAGAGGAAAATCTGAAAGTGCAATTGATGGTGGGCAAGACTTTAAAGGTTGACTGCAATCGGCAGTTTTTTGGTGGGGAACTTAAAGAGCACACTCTTGAGGGGTGGGGGTATCCTTATTACAGCATTGAGGCATTAAATGGCCCCATGGCAACCTTGATGGCTTGTCCTGATCAGGATTTGACCGAGCAGTTTGTTCAGCTTGGTGGCAATGACTTTTTGCTTGATTACAATAGCCGTTTGCCAATTGTGGTTTATACACCGTCTGATGTGGAAGTGAAATATCGAATTTGGCAAGCAGGTGATAAAGTGGAAAAAGCCACTCAAGAATAGCCGTCAGGCAAGCGCTGTTGGCATTATTTGTGTTACAGTCCAAGACAAAAATCTGGTTCGGGTTTATCGAGGTTCATCCCATAAATAATGGTTGTTAAAGTCAAAGGGTGTTGTCAAAGGAATTTTAACAACGCCCTTTTTTAATTTTTATGTTTCAATGCTCTTGTCCTGTTCTTCATCAGGGTCAGCAGTCAAATCAAGAGAGGCAGGAAACAGATCCCAGCATGAAATAAACAGTGCGGCCAATAAAGGACCAATCACGAAACCATTGGGACCAAAAACGGTCAGGCCACCGATTGTGGAAATCAGAATGACGTAATCAGGCAGTTTTGTATCTTTACCGACCAGTAAGGGTCGAAGTACGTTATCGGTAAGACCAATCACCAGTACACCGAAAGATATCAGTACCACGCCATGCCAGGTTTCACCGGTGACGAGAAAATAAATGGATACCGGCAACCAGATGATGGCAGCACCGATAGCAGGTAACAAAGACAGGAAACCCATGATGGTTCCCCACAATAAAGAACCCTGGATGCCCAATACACTGAAAATGAACCCGCCCAATGCGCCTTGGGTAGCTGCGACCAGAATATTGCCCTTGACGGTTGCCTTGACAACGGTGGCAAATTTATTTAACAAATGCTGCTTTTGTTCATACTCAAGCGGAATCATCGATTTGATTTTATTCACCAGATAGCCACCATCCCTGAGCAGGAAAAATAGCAAATACAGCATGATTCCAAAGGTAATCAGGAACTGGAAAGTGTCCTGACCAATAGTAAGGGCTTGATTTGCCAGGAATTTGCTGGCTTGTGCTGCCGCTTCAGTCAGTTTTTCCCGCAGACCGAAAAGACTGTGAATTTCATAACGGTCAAGAATATCCTTAAAGAAAGGGGGGAGGTTTTGGATGATTTGCTCAAAATACAAACCTAAATTAAGCTCACCGGATTGGACTCTTTGATAGAGCAATGAAATTTCTTTTATTAGGGAGGTGGTGATGGTAATGAGCGGAATGATGACCAATAGCAATGCACTTACCAACGTTATCAGGGCTGCAGTATTGGGCGACTTGGGTATTTTTTTTAGAAGCCATAAATTAAGGGGCCTGAACAGAACAGCGAAAATGACCGCCCAGAAAATGGCACCGTAATAGGGCAAGAGCAACCATATAAAGCCAATGGAAACACCAATTAGCAAAAGAAGAAAAAAGTGATACTGGGTACTGTTTTTATTTTGATTCGGCGACATCATGTGTCCGTACAATAACGGGTTGATAGGTAGACAAGAAAGAAGGCATTTTCCAAAGCCCGGTAAAAACGTCAGTATAGTTGATTTTGCTTATTTTTCCATAAGGTGATGTGGATGGTCAGCATGCATCCATTGCTTTACAATAATTATTATTCTTATGTATTACTTGTATTACAGGACAGTATGGATACCATCAGGGGTTTAACAAAAAACGGTATTTCTAAAATTGGTATTTGCGCATCGTTTTTATTGCTGCTATCGGCCTGCAGTACCACGCCTCCCGCCAATCCTGAGAACATCTGCGAGATTTTCCGGGAAAAACCGTCATGGCATGAAGCCGCACTTGACGCCAAAGAGAAGTGGGGTGTGCCGGTTCATGTTCCCATGGCCATGATGTATCAGGAGTCCACTTTCCGTCATGATGCCAAGCCGCCCAAAGATTATCTGCTTGGTATCATTCCCTGGGGTAGGGTAAGCTCTGCGTATGGTTATGCCCAGGCCAAAGATGAAGTATGGAGCGATTATCGTAAAGAAACCAATCGCTGGAGCCCCGACCGCGATGATTTTTCGGATGCCCTGGATTTTATGGGCTGGTATATGAGTAAGGCACAAAAGGTAAACGGTGTTTCGAAGTGGGATGCCTATGCCCAATACCTGAATTATCATGAGGGCTGGACAGGTTACCGTAACGGTACGCACCAAAGTAAAAAATGGCTGCTGAATACGGCACAAAAAGTCAAGGACAGGGCTTCACGTTACAGTGCCCAATATGCGGCCTGTTCAGGTAATTTATAATTTGAACAGTATCAATGATGATAACTTCAGATATTAAACTGTTTTTCCTTGCCTGAATAGTGTGAGTTGAATCAGGAACATGGTTAACCTCGCCTTTCAGGAAGAAAGCAGGCGAATGGTTTATATTTGGCTTGAATTATCGTTTTTTGCAAGACAGATAGTGATTTATTAGTGTTTCCCTGAATGTGTAAGCCGGGATATTCGTGTACTATCGGGAAAATGGTTAGTATTTAGCCATTGTACTCAACACATAGCGGGGATAATTCATGAATAAACTATTGAAAAAATCACTAAGTAAACGTTTTGCCCTGTCAGCGAGCGCGCTGACGCTGTTTTCAGTTATTGCCGCTCCCGGTGCAGCAATTGCCCAACAAAAATTTGTCAGTATCGGTACTGGGGGGGTCACAGGAGTGTACTATGCCGCTGGTGGTGCCATTTGCCGACTGGTCAATAAAGATCGTGCCGATCATGGCCTGCGTTGCTCAGTAGAGTCAACCGGTGGGTCCGTCTTTAACGCCAATACGATTAAAGCGGGCGAATTGGATCTGGGCGTTGTGCAATCTGATGTTGGTTACAATGCCTACAAAGGAGAGGGTCAATTCAAGGAGCCTTTCGAAAAACTGCGTTCCGTATTTTCCATTCATCCAGAGCCGTTTACCATTCTTGCCCGCAAAGAAGCCAATATCAAGTCATTTGATGACCTGAAGGGTAAACGTTTTAACGTTGGTAACCCGGGTTCGGGTACACGTGCATCCATGGAACAATTGCTGAAGGCAAAAGGCCTGGACATGTCATTCTTCTCCCTTGCCTCCGAGCTGCGCCCCGATGAGCATGGTTCAGCATTGTGTGACGGAAAGATTGACGGTTTCTTTTATGGCGTAGGTCACCCTTCTGCCAATATCCAGGATCCAACCACAACGTGTGGTGCGCAACTGGTTCCTATTACAGGCCCCGAGGTTGATAAACTGGTCGAAGACAATCCTTACTATGCCAAGGTTTCAATACCCGGTGGTCTTTATCAAAACAACCCGGATCCCACCGAAACCTATGGTGTATTGGCTACTTTTGTAACGTCTTCCGATGTGCCTGATGATGCCGTGTATAACGTAGTCAAGGCCGTCTTTGACAACTTCGAGGATTTCAAGAAGCTGCATCCGGCACTGGCACATCTTAATAAAGAAGAGATGGTCAAAAACGGTCTGTCTGCCCCCTTGCATCCTGGCGCTGAAAAATATTACAAAGAAAAAGGCCTGATCAAGTAATAATAAATAGTGTTTTTTAAGGTCACTGGTCTGGAATTTATCTTTAGAGCGTTCCAACAGTGACCTTTTGTTGTATATAGATGAAGGAAAATTATGAGTACTGATATAGACGCAACAAAAAATGCAGCACTCGAACAAATGGTCGCCGATGTTGACAGAGGTGGGCGACATGTAGGTGGTGTTGCGGGTGGCGTATTGGCTGTTGGCGCGCTTATCTGGTCATTTTTTCAGTTATGGTACTCGTCACCGCTGCCATTCACGTTTAATTTTGCCATTTTTAACGATACCGAAGCACGGTCAATTCACTTGGGTATTGCCATGTTCCTGGGGTATCTGGCTTATCCGTTCAATAAAAAAGCCGCCAATTACATGCCTTGGTATGATTGGGCCTTTGCTATTATGGCCGGTTTTTGTGGCGCCTATCTGTATTTATTCTATAACCAGCTGGCAACCCGTCCGGGTTTGCCAACAACGCTAGACGTGGTCTCTGCCAGTATTGGCCTGCTTCTGTTGCTGGAAGTGACTCGCCGTGCCTTGGGCGCACCCATGACGATTCTTGGTGCCGTCTTTTTGCTGTATGTGTTCCTGGGCCCGCACTTGCCTGATGTTCTGGCTCACAGAGGGGCATCGATAGAACGAATGGTATCCCATATGTGGTTGACCACAGAAGGGGTTTTTGGTGTCGCGTTGGGGGTATCGGTTTCTTACATTTTTATTTTCGTGTTGCTGGGATCCTTGCTTGACCGCTGTGGTGCCGGCAACTACATGATGCAGGTATCTTTTGCCTTGCTCGGACATTTACGGGGCGGTCCGGCAAAAGTGGCCGTGGTTTCATCCGCAGTTAACGGTATCGTGTCGGCCTCATCAGTGGCCAACGTGGTAACGGGGGGTATTTTCACCATCCCGCTCATGAAAAAGTCGGGTTATGGCGGCATACGTGCTGGGGCGATTGAAACCGCTTCCTCCGTGAACGGTCAAATCATGCCACCGGTCATGGGGGCAGCCGCTTTTCTGATGATTGAATATGTCGGTATTCCTTACACCGATGTCATCAAGCATGCGCTTTTACCCGCCAGTATTTCCTACGTGGCCCTGTTTTATATCGTTCACCTTGAAGCCCTGAAATTAGGGATTGAGCCCATGATGAGTGGGGGCAAGCCCAAAACCGTTACACAAAAACTGACCGGTTGGGGGTTTGGTATTTCGGGTACCCTTATCGTCATGGGTCTGGTTTACTGGATAGGTGTGGGTGTGCAGCAAATAGCCGGTGCGGCCGCTATCTGGATCTTGCTGACCCTGTTGTTGGTGCTGTATGTTTTGCTTTTGCGCATTACCGCTTCACATCCCGATTTACCAACGGAAATTGATATTGCCAATCCGGTCAGACCAGAAGCATGGCCAACAGTGCGTGCAGGCCTGTATTTCCTGATTCCTATCGGTATTTTGGTATGGTGCCTTAGTGTAGAGCAGCTTTCCGCAGGCCTGTCTGCCTTCTATGCCTGTATTTCAATGATCTTCCAGATGCTCACGCAGCATCCGATTATTGCCTGGTTTCGCAAGAAAAACGTGTCTTCCGCTGCCAAACAGGGGGTTTCCGAAACTCTGACCGGTCTTGAGGAAGGGGCTCGCAATATGATTGGCATTGCAATCGCCTGCGGTACCGCCGGCTTGATTGTAGGGGCCATTACCTTGACTGGACTGGGGCTGCGCATGACTGCGTTTGTCGAGTTGGTTTCTATGGGCAACGTGCTGATCATGCTGTTTTTTACCGCTGCTGTCTGTTTGATCTTGGGATTGGGCATGCCAACCACGGCCAACTATATCCTGATGGCAACCCTGATGGCTCCGGTTGTGGTTGAACTGGGTGCGCAAAATGGCATTATCATCCCCTTAATTGCCGTGCATATGTTTGTGTTTTATTTTGGCATTATGGCCGATATTACACCGCCGGTAGGCCTGGCCACATTTGCCGCAGCGGCAATTTCCGGAGAAGATCCCCTTAAAACCGGGATTATGGGCGTTATCTACGCAATGCGTACCGTCATTTTGCCATTTATCTTTATCTTCAATCCCCTGATACTGTTAATTGGTATTGGCAGCGTGTGGGAGCTCATTCTGGTGGTTTTTGGTGCCACGCTGGCTTCGCTTACTTTTGCAGCGGCAACCATGTTCTGGTTCAGGATTAAATGTAATTGGCTGGAGGTCATACTGCTTTTGCTGGCGACTTTCCTGTTGTTCAGGCCGGATTGGTTCATGAATAAACTGGCAGATGAGTATGTGTCTCGTCCCGTGTCGGAACTCTACACGGTAGCGGCAGATTTGCCTGAATCCACCCGGTTTGTCGCCGTTCTGCAGGGTTTCAGTATTGAAGGAGATGAAATTGTCAAAACCGTGGCGGTCAATTTGCCAGCCCTGGCTGAAGACGATGACCTCTCCAATAAAGAACTGGCAGGCAGAAAACGTCTGAACGGTGCCGGACTTAATTTCATGGTATTGGGAGACCAGGTTCAGTTGGCCAGTGTCCGTTTTGGCAGCAATGCCCAGAAGTCAGGCTGGGATGCAGGGTGGGATGTACTGGAGCTTAAAGTTCCAAACCCGGCTCGTCCTTCTGAACTGTGGTTCTTTGTACCTGCGCTCATTATCATTTTGCTGGTTTGGCTGGCGCAGGGAAGAAGGATGAAAAGGTTGCCTGGTCACACCGACAGAGTCCGAGTCACTATGGCTTAAATGGCTGGCAACGTTTATAAACCTTGAAATAAAGCACCATATTCGGTTATTGATAATCAGGATATGGTGTTTTGAATTTTATGGGCATTTCAGGTATAAGGGGAATACAGGTATCATGCTGCAAAACAAGCCATTTTTTTCAGTTCTGGAATATTTTTGATCAATTAAAAAGGAAGTAACTATGTCCGGGTTTCCCTATATGAACAGGCAGTATCTGTTTGACCACTATCCCAATGTGGTGGTGACCTCTGAGTGCTTTAAGCTGCATGATGAGATTATTTCCCAAATTGATGAAGGGGAAATCCTGGTGCGTAATCACTATCTGTCCCTTGATCCCTACATGCGCGGCAGAATGAGCAAAGCCAAAAACTATGCTGCCGGGCAAGAGCTGAATACAGTCATGCAGGGCGGAACAGTGGGTGAGGTGGTTGAGTCTAAACACGCTGATTTCAAGGTGGGGGATACGGTTATTTGTACGGGTGGCTGGCAATTGTATTATCGTACCGCGCCCACCATGGATAGTAATCATGTACGAAAAATAGATGTTTCACGTATTCCCATGAGTGTTTATTTGGGTGCAGCGGGCATGCCAGGGATTACCGCTTGGTATGGCCTGAATAAAATCATCAAACCACAGTCCGGTGAAACGCTGGTGGTCAGTGCCGCTTCGGGTGCGGTGGGTAGCGTGGTCGGGCAACTGGCCAAGCAAAAAGGGTGTCGCGTAATTGGTATTGCCGGTGGTCCGGAAAAATGTGAGTACGTGGTTGAAACCCTGGGGTTTGATGATTGTATCGATTACAAGGCCTATCCTGATGCTGAAACCCTGTCACATGAGCTCAGGCAGCTGGCTCCCAATGGCGTGGATGCTTATTATGAAAACGTGGGCGGCTATATTATGGATGCCGTGCTTGATAATCTTAACGCGTTTGCCAGGGTTGCCATTTGTGGCCTGATTGCCGGTTATGACGGTCGCGCCATTCCAATTAGTAATCCAAGGGCCATTTTGGTTGCCCGCGCCAGCATTACCGGTTTTATTATCTCGGATCATATGGATATTTGGCCTCAGGCACTGGCTGAACTGGCCGAAGCGGTTGCCAAGGGCGTGCTTATTTTCAGGGAATCGGTAAGCGTCGGGCTTGAAAGTGCGCCCGATGCGTTTATAGGATTGCTGCAAGGACATAACTTTGGCAAGCAACTGGTCAAGCTGATTTGATTATTATACTTTTCAAGCTGGCTTTTTTTGAAATTTAAACCGACATGGTTCTTGAAGCTTGAAGAACCATGTCGATATGTTTTTTTAATACGCCATTAGTTCAGGTTGTGGGTTCTGATAAGGCCTACGGCTATGCCTTCAATCGTGAATTCCTGGTTTGGCCGCACAATAATAGGTGCGAAATCGGGGTTTTCAGGTAAAAGTTCGATATGCGAGGTTTTTTTGATGAAGCGCTTGACGGTGACTTCGTTTTCGATTCGAGCCACGATGACCTGACCGTTGCGCGCTTCCGGATATTTTTTTACTGCCAGCAAGTCGCCATCAAGAATGCCGATATCTTTCATGCTTTGGCCTTTGACCTTAAGCAGGAAATCGGGTTGTTGCGTAAAGAGGGCAGGGTCTACGTTGATTTCACGATCAATATGCTCTGCCGCCAGAATAGGATTACCGGCTGCCACATGACCTATTACCGGCAGCAGTATTTGGGAGACCTTTTCCAGAAAGGATTCTTCCTTGTTGATATTTGAGTCGGGATTGGTTGTTGCCAGGCGAATGCCACGGGATGCACCTGCAGTCAGGATAATGGCACCTTTTTTGGCCAGGGCCTTCAGATGGTCTTCAGCGGCATTGGGAGATTTGAAGCCGAGTGTTTTGGCGATTTCAGCACGCGTGGGTGGGAAACCGGTTTTTAGGATATTTTGCTGGATTAAATCCAGGACCTGTTGCTGTCTTGCGGTTAGTTTAATTGTCATGCTGTATATGCCATAAAATCGGACTGTATATTCATACAGCCCGATTTTGCTTCATTTACAGCTAAATTGCAAGCGCTTGTTTACAGTACCTGTGCAATCGCCTTGGCAACGTAATCAATATTGCGGCTGTTAAGTGCAGCAACACAGATACGGCCGCTTGATACGGCATATACACCGTGTTCAGTGCGCAAGCGATCTACCTGGTCTGAGGTCAGGCCAGAGTAAGAAAACATACCGCGCTGAGACAGGACAAAATCAAAGTTTTGTGTCACACCGTGCTCTTTCAGCTTGGCCACCAGTTGTTGGCGCATGTCACGAATACGGTTACGCATCCCTGACAGTTCTTCTTCCCACAGGGCAAACAACTCGGGAGAATTCAGGACGCTGCTGACAATGGTGCCACCATGGGTGGGCGGGTTGGAGTAGTTGGTGCGAATGACACGTTTGACCTGGCTTAAAACACGAGTGGATTCATCGGCACTGCTGGTGATCAGGGTTAAGGCGCCAACCCGTTCTCCGTAAAGGGAGAATGATTTGGAGAATGAAGAGCTGATAAACATGGAGATGCCCAAATCCGCAAACAGACGAACCACTTTTGCGTCTTCTTCAAGGCCGTCACCAAAGCCTTGGTAAGCAATATCTAGGAAAGGAATAAGATCTTTTTCCTGGATAAGCTGGACAATTTGTTTCCATTGTTCAAGGGTGGGATCAACACCGGTCGGGTTGTGGCAGCAGGCATGCAAAACAACAATTGATTTTGCAGGCATGTTTTTAAAAGAGGCCAGCATACCTTCAAAATCAAGACCGTGAGTGGCGGCATCATAGTAGGCATAGGTTTCTACCGGGAAGCCCGCACGCTCGAACAGGGCGCGATGGTTTTCCCAGCTGGGGTTGCTGATGAATACTTTTGAATCGGGCGTGATTTGTTTAAGGAAGTCTGCGCCAATTTTAAGGGCACCGGTTCCGCCCAGTGCCTGGAACGTTAAGGTGCGTCCTTCTTTGGCCAAGGGCGAGTCTTTGCCCAGTAGCAGTTCCTGGGCACCCTTATTGTAATTCTTGATGCCTTCAATGGGCAGGTAGCCACGTGCCGCAGCCGCTTCAATGCGGGCCACTTCTGCTTTATGCACTGCTTTCAACAGGGGAATGCGTCCTTCGTCGTCATAATATACGCCAACGCCCAAATTGACTTTGGAAGAGCGGGTGTCAGCATTATATTGTTCGTTCAGGCCAAGAATAGGGTCGCGAGGAGCCAGCTCGACAGATTCAAAAAGTGTGGTCATCTTCAGATATGCGGCGGATTTGCCGGAGTTGTTAAATAAAGAGGATAATGTATGATTGCAAGTTTGTTTTCAATCAGATCATTAAAGTAAAAGTCTAGCATGAGTGAACCAGGTTTCATAGAATATCCGGGCAGTCCTTTCAAGCTGTATCAGCCATACCCGCCCGCCGGAGACCAACCCAAGGCCATTGAGTCCTTGACAGAAGGGATTCGTGATGGCCTGATGTTTCAGACTTTGCTGGGCGTGACGGGATCAGGCAAAACCTACACAATGGCCAATACCATTGCGCAACTTGGCCGGCCTGCCTTGGTTCTGGCACCCAATAAAACTCTTGCCGCACAATTATACGCTGAAATGCGCGAATTTTTTCCGCATAATGCGGTTGAATATTTTGTTTCTTACTACGACTATTACCAGCCTGAAGCTTATGTGCCCACCCGTGATCTGTTCATAGAAAAAGACTCTTCCATCAATGAACATATCGAGCAGATGCGGCTTTCAGCTACCAAAAGCCTGCTTGAAAGGCGGGATACAATTATTGTCGGGACGGTCTCCTGTATTTATGGTATTGGTAATCCGGCCGATTATCATGCCATGGTGCTTATTTTGCGCGCCGGAGACCGGATTCCCCGACAAGAACTGTTGGGCAGATTGGTTGCCATGCAATATGAGCGCAACGACGTTGATTTTGACCGGGGCGCTTTCAGGGTACGTGGCGAAGTAATTGATATTTTCCCGGCGGAAAGTGCCGAACTGGCCGTGCGCTTGACGCTTTTTGATGATGAAATTGAAACGCTTGAGCTTTTTGATCCTTTAACGGGCAAGGTCAGGCAAAAAGTACCGCGTTTTACAGTTTACCCCAGTTCGCATTACGTGACGCCACGAGATACGGTATTGCGTGCGATTGAAACCATCAAGGCCGAGCTGCGTGAGCGGGTGCAGTTTTTTATCGATAACCATCAATTGGTGGAAGCGCAAAGAATAGAACAACGCACCCGGTTTGATATAGAAATGCTGCAGGAACTGGGCTTTTGCAAAGGCATCGAGAACTACTCTCGGCACCTGTCTGGTGCGGCTCCTGGAGATCCGCCACCCACCTTGATAGATTATCTGCCCGAAGATGCCCTGATGTTTTTTGACGAAAGTCATGTCATGATGGGGCAGTTGCGGGCCATGTATCGTGGTGACCGCTCGCGTAAGGAAACGCTGGTGCAATTTGGCTTCAGACTTCCTTCGGCGCTGGATAACCGTCCACTTAAAATGGAAGAATTCGAGCAGCGCATGCGGCAAAGTATCTTCGTGTCCGCCACCCCCGCCGATTATGAAAAAGAGCATTCCGATAACATCGTAGAGCAGGTGGTTCGTCCAACCGGACTGATCGATCCGGTTGTTGAAGTCAGGCCGGCAAGCACCCAGGTTGATGATTTGCTGGGCGAGGCCAAGTTACGTATTGCCCAGGGTGAGCGGGTTCTGGTAACCACCTTAACCAAACGCATGGCCGAAGACTTGACCGACTACCTGACTGAAAACGGGCTTAAAGTCCGTTATCTGCACTCTGATATTGATACTGTTGAGCGGGTTGAGATTATTCGCGATTTGCGCCTGGGGCATTTTGATGTGCTGGTGGGCATTAACCTTTTACGGGAAGGACTGGATATTCCTGAGGTATCTTTGGTTGCCATTCTGGATTCAGACAAAGAAGGCTTTTTACGTTCCGAGCGAAGTCTGATTCAAACCATTGGTCGGGCCGCGCGTAACCTGCATGGCAAGGCGATTTTATATGCAGATCGAATTACCGATTCCATGCACAAGGCCATTAGTGAAACCGAAAGGCGTCGTACCAAGCAAATGAAGTATAACGAGGAGCATGGTATTACGCCCAAAGGCGTCAGCAAGGCTGTCAGGGAAATGATTGATGGCGTGATTTCCAATGCCGCACAGATCAACCTTGATAATGAATTGGAATTCATGGATGTCATTGGTGATGAAAAATCCCTGGCCCGTGAAATCAAGCGCCTGGAAAAGCAAATGCATGAGCATGCCCGTAACCTTGAGTTCGAGCAGGCAGCGGCAGTGCGCGATACCCTGACCCGGCTCAAGCAAAAGGCGTTATTAAGTTAAAGGGCTTATTTATTCATGCACCGTATTCTTTAACTTGAATAAAGACGTCGTTGTCGGCGTTTTTATTTCGTTGGTTTGAGGTTTCACTTACTTCATTCCCAACCGTTTGGCCAGCTTATGCAGGTTGCTGGCATCCATGTCGAGCAAACGTGCCGCATTGGCCCAGTTTTGTCCGCTTTGCGCCAGGGCTGCCTGAATAAGGTCCTGCTGAAAAATTCTGAGCGCTTCATTCATGGGCTGTACGGCCGGTGTGCGACTGGCAGGTGGTGATATGAAAGAGGTGGATTGTATTTCCGCCTGATTGAATATGATCGGCTGATGATTA
Organism: Advenella alkanexedens; assembly: GCF_019132845.1. GTDB lineage: Bacteria > Pseudomonadota > Gammaproteobacteria > Burkholderiales > Burkholderiaceae_B > Advenella > Advenella alkanexedens. The sequence continues at coordinate 143,530 of NZ_JAHSPR010000005.1, forward strand.
ACGATGTCCAGGTACTGGGGCTCGATGCTTAAAATGCTATTGCGCGAGGCACCGCTTCCCAGCATTTTAATCGCTGCCCGGCTGATGATGTGTTCAAGCTCCCTGACATTACCGGGCCAATCATAGGACATTAATGCCTGTTCGGCCTCTTTGGTAAGCCGAATGCCGCGCAGACCCAGCCGGGCCCGGTTGAACTCCAGAAAATAGCCGGCCAGCATCAGGATGTCCTTGCCTCGCTCACGCAAGGGGGGGATATGAATAGGATAAACCGACAGACGGTGATACAAGTCTATTCTGAAGCTGCCATCCATTGTGCTGGCCTTGAGGTCACGGTTGGTGGCGGCAATAATTCTTACATCCACTTTTTTCGATTTGTCAGCGCCCAGGCGCTGGATCTCGCCATTTTGCAGGGTGCGTAACAGCTTGGCCTGAATATTCAGGGATAACTCACCCACTTCATCCAGAAAAATTGTACCACCATGGGCGGCTTCAAAGCGACCGGGGCGCTCTGTTTCCGCACCTGAGAAAGCACCTTTTACATGCCCGAACAATTCACTTTCCGCCAGGTTCTCGGGCAGGGCAGCGCAGTTGACATGAATCATGGGCTTGTTGTTACGTTTTGAATGACGGTGGATATGTTGGGCAAACAGGTCTTTGCCCACACCGGTTTCACCCAACAACAAAACCGGCAGGTTGGCATCGGCAATGACATTGAGTTCCTGCATCAATTTGCGGATAGGGTCGCTTTGCCCAATGATTTCCTGTTCGACCTTAATGACGGTATTTTGACCGGAAGTCATGCTGAGTTGGCGCAGGCTTTTATTGTCTTTTTCAAGTTGCGTCATACGGATGCAGGTTTGAATCAGCACGGCATGGCGGGCAAGAATATCCATGGATTCTTCGGTAAAAGTGTCTTCTATGGCATCCAGGGTGATGGCACCCCATGGTTTGCCTTCCACATGCAGGCTCATGCCCAGGCAATCATGGACCAGAAGGGGTTCACCGGCCCGGTCATCCAGCAGGCCATCATAAGGGTCGGGCAAAGGCGTGTGAGGATCGAACAAAATGGGTTCGCGCCTGGACAAAATGGCGGCAAAGCGGGGGTGTTCTGCAATTTTGAAGCGGCGACCCAGTGCTTCATGAACCAGACCCTTGGCAGAAACCAGTTTGAGGGCATCATCATCAATGGCCAAAAGCCCAACTGCACCGCAATTAAACTGGGTTTTGATGGTTTGAACCAGTTTTTCAAGCCTTAATGCGCCGGGCAATTCATCGTTCATATCGGCAAGGACACTATATAGCATGGTATTTTTTACCTTTCATGGTTAATTTTACCCTAATTGAGAAGGGTATTATATACCATCAATTTTTCAACTTATTGATATTTCGTTGAAAAAAATAATGGCATGAATATTGCTTAATGCTCCGTGTGTAATTGCGACAGGAGTCTGCACGATGAGTGCCTTACTAAAAAGCGAAATGGAATCGGATCAGGTGCCTTCTATTCTCAAGGTATTGAAACTGGGCAGTGATCAGCCGGATGTATTGATTTCTTACATTCAAATCAATTTTCACGATAAGCATCGAGCTCAATTGCCCGCATTGATCGAGCTGTCTAAAAAAATAGAAATGGTCCATGAAAATGATCCGGCATGCCCGACAGGGCTGTCCGATGTTCTGGCGGGCATATGGCAGGAACTGGACAGTCATATGTTGAAAGAGGAAAACGTTTTGTTTCCCATGTTGGGCAGGGGGATGAAGGAAATGGCGAGAGTACCGATCTCGGTCATGTTACTTGAGCATGAACAGCACGAAGAGGGAATTGACAGCTTACTGGCGTTAACCGGGAACCTGTTGTTGCCGGATAGCGCCTGTGGTTCATGGGAAAAATTATATTCTGGAATAGGGGAGTTTATTGAAGATCTGCGATTACATCTAGCACTTGAAAATGAAGTCTTGTTTAAATAAAAGCGAATTTCTGGCTGATGCTGGCTATTGATGAAACATAAGGCCAATACAGTTAATTTAAGGAATTAAAATGGGTAGTTATAAAAAATTATGGTGGATGTTAATCGCGATTCTTGCGGTAACGTTCAGTATTCTGGGATATTTCGGTGTCGAGGTATATCGCAATGCACCCCCTATTCCCGGAAAGGTTGTGACGGCTTCCGGTGATGTTCTGTTCACCAAGGAAGATATTCTTGATGGCCAGAATGCCTGGCAACATGCAGGTGGTATGCAGGTGGGTTCGATTTTTGGTCACGGTGCCTTACAGGCACCCGACTGGACTTCAGACTGGCTGCATCGCGAATTGGTAGCCTGGCTGAATCTGGCCTCGCTGGACGAGTATGGTATTCCTTATGAGCAAACGTCGGAAGAGCAAAAAGCGATTCTGAAAGTCAAGCTTAAAGCCGAGTATCGCACCAACACCTATGATCTTGGAAAAGATGAAGTGACCGTGTCCGATCGCCGTCTTGCCGCCATGAAAGACACGGCCAACTATTATGTAGCCCTGTTTGGTGATGATCCGGCACTGGATGGCTCTCGTGAAAGCTTTGCCATGAAAACCAATACATTGCCAGGTGAAGAGGATCGTTTTGATCTGGCCAAGTTCTTTTTCTGGACAGCATGGACCGCATCAACCGAGCGTCCTGATTACAATAATGCCACTTATACCAACAACTGGCCGCATGAGCCTTTGATTGATAATGTGCCAACCGCTGAAAACATCATCTGGTCCATTATTAGTGTGGTGGTCTTGATTGCCGGTGTCGGTTTCCTGGTATGGGGATGGGCCTTCCTGCGCAAAGAGGATCATGAGGAACATAAAGCACCTGACCGTGACCCCATTACAAGACTGGTTCTGACGCCATCACAAAAAGCTTTGGGCAAGTATTGTGTTCTGGTTGTGGCTCTGTTTGTCTTCCAGGTATTTATGGGCGGTGCCGTTGCCCACTATACGGTAGAAGGTCAAACGTTCTATGGTATTGAGCTTTCAAAATGGTTTCCGTATTCACTGCTAAGAACCTGGCACTTGCAAAGCGCGCTATTCTGGATTGCAACCGGATTCCTGGCTGCCGGCCTGTTCCTTGCTCCTATCATTAACGGTGGAAAAGATCCCAAATACCAAAAACTGGGTGTTGACATTCTTTTCTGGGCCCTGATTGTGCTGGTTGTGGGTTCTTTTATTGGCAACTACCTGGCTATTTCCAATATTATGCCGCGTGAACTGAACTTCTGGTTTGGTCACCAGGGTTATGAATACCTTGAACTGGGCCGTTTCTGGCAAATCGTAAAATTCATCGGTGTGGCTTTCTGGCTGGTCCTGATGCTGAATGGCATAGTCGGTGCGCTTAAACAAAAAGGTGACAAGCACCTGTTGATCCTGTTTACCGCATCATGTATTTGTATTGGTTTGTTCTATGCCGCCGGCCTGTTCTATGGCGAGCGCTCTCATATCACCGTCATGGAATACTGGCGTTGGTGGGTGGTTCACCTGTGGGTTGAAGGCTTCTTTGAAGTGTTCGCCACCACAGCCCTGGCTTTTATTTTCTCTTCCATGGGCCTGGTTTCAAAACGCATGGCAACTGCTGCCAGCCTGGCTTCTGCTTCATTGTTCATGCTGGGTGGAGTTCCCGGTACTTTCCACCACATGTATTTTGCGGGTACAACCACTCCTGTCATGGCTGTTGGTGCTTCTTTCAGTGCACTTGAAGTCGTTCCTTTGGTGGTTCTGGGTTACGAAGCCTGGGAAAACTGGAGACTGAAATCCTTGGCCCCATGGATGGAAAACCTCCACTGGCCATTGGTCTTCTTCATTGCCGTTGCTTTCTGGAATATGCTGGGTGCAGGTGTGTTCGGTTTTATGGTTAACCCACCTATTGCCTTGTATTACATCCAGGGTCTGAATACAACGGCCGTTCACTCTCATGCAGCACTGTTCGGTGTGTATGGATTCCTGGCGCTTGGCTTTGTTTTACTGGTCCTGCGTTATATCCGTCCAAACATGGTGTTTAGTGCCAGTTTGATGAAAACCGCTTTCTGGTGCCTGAACCTGGGCCTGGTGGGCATGATCGTAACCAGTTTGTTGCCAGTGGGGCTTATTCAGTTCCATGCCAGCCTGAGCGAAGGTATGTGGTATGCTCGCGGTGAAGCCTTCCTGCAGCAAGGTATTCTTGAAACCTTGCGCTGGATCCGTACCTTTAGTGACGTTGTGTTCATCATAGGTGCCCTGGCCGTTGCGTGGCAGGTATTTATTGGTGTTACCGGCAAATCCGGCCAAGTGCAAGCCCAAAAGGCTTACGCTGCTTAAATTATTAATAGTTAACGTGATTTGATGAATGGCCTGATCCCTGGGGATCGGGCCATTATTATTCATATATTATTCAAGGAATAATAAAAATATGTTAGATTTACGCGTTTTCCGATTGCATTGTTTTTGAATTTAATCGGGTTTATTTTTAATTTTTTTATAGGGACTGAGTCATGGATCTGGCAGATCAGCCAACGGGGAATCCCGTCATGAATTTTATAAAAAATGGCAGTCTGGTGCTTCAGATTTTTATTGGTCTGGTGGCGGGTATTCTGCTAGCTATCATTTGGCCTTCGGCCGTTCCTTCAATAAGTATTTTGGGAGCGCTGTTTATCAATGCGTTGAAATCCATTGCGCCCATCCTGGTTTTTATCCTGATTATGGCTGCCATTTCAGGCCATCGGAAAGGTACGGATATCCAGATCAAACCCGTGCTGCTACTGTATGTGCTGGGAACCTTTTTTTCTGCCTTGGTGGCGGTGATGGCCAGCCTGGCCTTTCCTTCCGTGCTCAATTTACAGGTTGAGTCGGCCCAGTTAAATCCGCCCGGCAATGTATTCGAGGTGTTCAGGAATCTGGTCTTAAGTATGACAACCAATCCCGTACAGGCGTTGATGGAGGCAAATTATATTGGCATTCTGGCCTGGTCCATTGCATTTGGTATGGTTCTGCGTCATGCCAGTGACAGTACCAAGATTTTCATTACTGATTTTTCCAATGCGATAACCGCTGTGGTTCGAATAATTATCCGTTTGGCTCCATTGGGTATCTTCGGTCTTGTGGCGACCACGATTGTTGAGTCAGGTGCCGGTGAGTTGCTTCGTTATGCTCATCTATTACTGGTATTGCTTGGATCGATGCTGTTTGTGGCTTTGGTGGTCAACCCGGTCATTGTTTTCCTCAAACTCAGGCGCAACCCATATCCTTTGGTGTTCCAGTGCTTGCGCGAAAGTGGTATTACGGCCTTCTTTACCCGTAGCTCGGCGGCCAATATCCCGGTTAATATGGCCCTGTGTGAAAAACTGGGTCTTGACAGGGAAACCTATTCGGTTTCCATTCCACTGGGAGCAACCATTAATATGGCAGGGGCTGCAGTTACCATTACGGTACTGACGCTGGCTGCGGTAAATACCCTGAATATCAGTGTTGATTTTCCAACGATTGTATTGTTAAGCATTGTTTCTACCCTTTCGGCATGTGGTGCGTCAGGTGTGGCGGGAGGTTCCTTGTTACTCATCCCGATGGCCTGTAGTCTGTTTGGCATTCCCAATGATGTCGCCATTCAGGTGGTGGGGGTGGGTTTTGTAATAGGGGTATTGCAAGATTCAACTGAAACAGCCCTTAACTCATCTACGGACGTGCTGTTCACGGCAGCGGCCATGTTATCCAAAGACCCGTTAAGATAACTGGCTGAATTTACCGGGAATGCGTATTTTCAAGCGGGGAACTGTTCAGGGGCGATATATTGATGTAGACTTTTGCCCTTGCCACTTTAAAAAGGTGGCGTACCCCGTACGTATTACTTAAAAGCACTTATATGCATTTTTCAACGTTTTCCAAAGTTCTTATAGGAATTATTATTGTTTTTACTGTTGCCTCGGTGGTGGTCGTTGGCAAACTGGAAACGCATTATGCTTCTGAGGCTGTGAAAATGCAGCAGGAAATCGAACTGACGTCTAAGAAACGCAATGAAGCCATCATCAATTCATTGACCAATATGACCCAAAACGTTAGTTTTTCTGATGAAGAACCTGCCATGGTTTATACCGGTTATATTATGGGGGCAGGGTACTCGGCTTATCAGTTCAGGGCCACGCAAGACCAGACATTGCGGGTCAGTCTCAAAGGAGATGATTTTCTGGATATTGTTTTATTCGGCCCAGAGACCAAAGTGCTGGAGCGGGATGCCGACTTTATTATTCCTGTTGAAGGGCTTTATGAGCTGCGGGTCATGTTCAAGGAAAGTATGGAAATCCAACAGGAAAAAGCTGCGCTTGAAAATACAGCGCAGGCAGTTCCCTATACTATCACTTTAACCCTGAAGTAGCGACTTATTGCGGGCCGACTTTTTTTTCGCCACCCAGTGCACCCACCAGGTCATCCAGTAAATTTGCCAGTTCGGCACACATCAATGTCATGTCGGCATCAAAGCGCTCGGCATCATCCATATTGGAAAAATCGCTGCCTTCCGTCAGGATATCCAGTGGTGCGACGCGTTTGATATCCAGTGATTCGTTCAGGATAAATGACACTCTGTCTGCCCAGGTAAGCGCCAGGCGAGTGCATTGTTTGCCTGCCTCTATGTGTTTGGTGACATCTTCTTTTTCAGGCGTCTGGCGCACATAGCGGACGGTGGCACGGTTTTCGGCACTGGAGCGCAACTCGACATCCTGGTCAATGCTAAAGTTTGCAGGGGCTTCATCCTGGAGCAGCCACTCGGTCATGGCGGCAGATGGGGACAGTTCGGTGAACAGACTTTGAACCGGTAAGGGGTCCAGTACTTTTGCCAGCATGCCAATGACCTCATCGGATTTGGCTGCCGCGGCAGCGTCAATAATTAACCAATGGTTTCGGGTGTCTATCCATACTTTGGTGTCACGAAAAATACTAAAGGCCTTGGGCAACAACTCTTCGGTAACCTGTTCCTTGATTTCTTTAAGTTGTTTGCGCCCCGGGCGGTAGCCTTGCTGCTCTTCAATTTCCTGGGCTTTTTCCTTGGTGAACTGATTAATGACGGTTGCTGGCAGCAATTTTTTTTCAACGCGCAGTGCCAACAGGTACTGACCGTTTAACGCATGTACCAGGGCACCATTATTACCGGGTGAAACCCAGCCCATGTTCTGCATGTCCGACCGGTTGCCGGGCTGAAAAAGCTGTTTCTCGAGCTTGGCCTCGAGATCCTGGACAGAAAGTTGCCAAGCGGGCGATAAACGAAAGACTTTCAGGTTTTTGAACCACATATTTTTCTGCCAAAAGTATCGATTTTAACGTATGAAGGCAAAAAAAACCTGCCAGGGTTGCTGGCAGGAAAATACGGGAACGTGTACAACGCAAAAGTTGCGGGGCGTTGCACAGCGATGAGAAAAAAACTGTTGACAAATAGGTGCTTGAAATTTGACCAGGCAGTTTATTCCCATTTCCTAACTATAAAGATATCATCTGACAATGTCCTGAATTGCCAGGATAAACAGGTTAATATTTACTGTTTGGTGAAATTATGCAAATATTATCACTACTGTCTATGCATACAGTATAATTTAATGCGATAATATCCAATTGAGTTTATTTTGAAGTCACCCAATTAAGGACCCTCCATGGACGACAAACAATCCAAAACAGCATCAGCAGAACGCGCGAAGGCCCTGGCGGCCGCCTTGTCTCAAATAGAAAAACAGTTTGGCAAAGGCTCTGTCATGCGCTATGGCGACAACGAGGTGGCGCACGATATCCAGGTCGTTTCCACTGGTTCCCTTGGCCTGGATATTGCACTGGGTGTTGGAGGTTTGCCACGCGGCCGTGTTATTGAGATTTACGGCCCCGAATCTTCCGGTAAAACAACGCTTACCCTGCAAGTTATTGCTGAAATGCAAAAATTGGGCGGCACCTGCGCTTTTGTTGATGCCGAACATGCCCTGGATGTCCAGTATGCTGCAAAATTGGGTGTTAACCTAAGCGATTTGCTGATCTCCCAGCCAGATACCGGTGAACAGGCGCTTGAAATCACCGATGCCCTGGTGCGCTCCGGTTCGGTCGATCTGATCGTTATCGACTCGGTGGCGGCCTTAACGCCTCGTGCCGAAATTGAAGGCGATATGGGCGACAGCCTGCCAGGCCTGCAAGCCCGCTTAATGAGCCAGGCCTTGCGTAAATTAACGGCCTCCATCAAACGCACCAATTGCATGGTTATCTTTATTAACCAGATTCGCATGAAAATCGGCGTCATGTTTGGCAGCCCGGAAACCACCACAGGTGGTAATGCCCTCAAATTCTATGCCTCCGTTCGCCTGGATATCCGTCGTATTGGTTCCATCAAGAAAGGCGATGAAATCATTGGTAATGAAACCCGGGTCAAAGTGGTTAAAAACAAGGTTTCTCCGCCTTTCAAACAGGCCGAATTCGACATCATGTATGGGGCAGGCATTTCCCGTCAGGGTGAAATTATTGATCTGGGCGTTCAGGCCGGTATTGTGGACAAAGCCGGTGCCTGGTACAGCTACAATGGCACTAAAATTGGCCAAGGCAAAGACAATGTTCGTGAGTACCTTAAAGAAAATCCCGACCTTGCCTTTGAAATTGAAAACAGGATCCGTGAAAACCTGGGCATTATTTCCCAGGCACAATCCGTAGCGCCCACCGACGATGAGGCTGAAATCGAATAATGGCTCGTATCGAATGCGTACTCGTTTACTCAATCTTACGCTCTTAGGCTCTCATTCCCACGCTCCCGCGTGGGAATGCATATCAAATGAATCGCCATTACTTTAATGATTTAGATGATGATAACGATGACTTTGAAACGGTTCGTGTTTCAAAGTCACCGCCTGTGCCTGAAGCATCAAGCGCTGCCAAGGCAGGGCGTTCAGGTGACTCTTTCCAAGGTAAGGGGCTGTTTACCCGTAAGAACAGCCAGCCACCACACAACAATAGTCAGGAAACAGTACGAACTTCTGACTTGCAAAAAACAAAAAAAGCCACCCAGGCCGCCAATAAAAAAACGGGCCTCTCTTTGCTGGCAAGGGCAGTCAATCTGCTTTCCCATCGCGAACATTCAGAGCTTGAATTAGGCCGAAAACTGCTTCCCCATGCAGCATCCCCTGAAGAAGTTGAGCAGGTATTGGAACGACTGAAAAAAGAAAACTGGCAATCCAACCAACGGTTTACCCAAGTATTTGCACAGCAGAAATCATCAAAATGGGGAACGGCAAAAATCCTTCAGGAATTAAAACAGCATAAACTTAATGCTGAAGATATTTCCAACATCAAAGAAGAACTGGAACAAACCGAGCAACAACGTGCTTACGAAGTCTGGCTCAAGAAGTTTCGGGGAGTAAAATATGAAACCCCCCAGGAATACGCACGACAAATGCGCTTTTTACTGTCCCGGGGGTTTAGTTCTGATGTGGTGCGGAAGATAGTGGATGGAGATTATTTTGAGGATTAATCTCGCCAATAAGCCATTGAAACGCTAAGGCCTTTTCTTCCGGAACATTTGTCGTTCAGCCATCAGTTGCGGGTTTCTGCCAGAATACGCTCGGCTTCCTCTTTAACCCTTGCCGGTGCTGTTCCACCAATATGATTGCGTGAAGATACGGAACCTTCCAGCGTTAACACTTCAAACACATCCTCTTCAATGCTGGCATTGAATTCCTGCAATTGCTCAAGGCTTAAGTCAGCCAGGTCACAACCGGACTCTTCACATTTTCTGACGGCCAGTGCAACAGTTTCATGGGCATCCCTGAAAGGCAGGCCTTTTTTAACCAGGTAGTCAGCCAGATCGGTCGCTGTGGAAAAACCCTGCAGGGCAGCGGCACGCATGTTTTCAGGCTTGACCTTGATGCCACCCACCATGTCAGCAAAAATGGTCAGTGTGTCCCGTAAGGTATCGGCCGAATCAAACAGGCCTTCCTTGTCTTCCTGATTATCTTTGTTGTAGGCCAGGGGCTGGCCTTTCATCAGGGTTAGCAAGCCAATCAGATTGCCGTTGACACGTCCGGTTTTGCCTCGGGCCAGTTCGGGTACATCGGGGTTTTTCTTTTGTGGCATGATGGAACTGCCTGTGCAGAAACGGTCTGCCAGTTCAATAAAGCCGACACGGGGACTCATCCACAGAATCAATTCTTCTGACAGGCGTGAAATATGGGTCATCACTAATGAAACAACGGCGCAAAACTCGATGGCAAAGTCACGATCGGAAACCGCATCAAGCGAGTTGCGGCATACGCCCTCAAACTGCAGGGTATTTGCCACGCGTTCGCGGTCAATCGGGTAAGAGGTGCCAGCCAGGGCAGCAGCGCCCAAGGGCAGTTGATTGACCCGCTTGCGGCAGTCTTGCAGGCGCTGGGCATCGCGGGCAAACATTTCGGCGTAGGCCAGCAGATGATGGCCGAAAGTAACGGGTTGGGCAACCTGAAGGTGGGTAAAGCCGGGCATGATCGTATCGTGGTGCTCTAGCGCAACGGTTGCCAGTGCCTGGCGCAGTTGCACCAGCAACTGGCTGGAAATATCAATTTCCTCACGCAGCCATAAGCGAATATCGGTGGCTACCTGGTCGTTTCGTGAGCGTCCTGTATGCAGGCGCTTACCCGCATCTCCGATCAATTCAACCAGACGTTTTTCAATATTCAGGTGAACATCCTCAAGATCAAGCAACCACTCGAACTGGCCCTGTTCAATTTCAGTCAGGATTTGCTGCATGCCTTTTTGAATATCGGCAAGATCTTGAGCAGAAATGACCCCAACATGAGCCAGCATATCAGCGTGGGCCAAGGAACCCTGAATATCAAAGCGTGCCAGCCGTTTGTCAAAATCAACCGAAGCGGTATAGCGTTTGACCAGATCGGAGACCGGTTCGCTGAAACGGGCAGACCAGGCCTGTGCCTTGTTGTCAAATTGATTTTGCGAAGATGTATTGTTGGTCATAATTATGCGGGAGTATGAAAAAAAGTAAAAAATTGGAAGAAGAAATTTATACTAATTATAAGTATTTTATTCGTTGAGAAAGCACAACTGTGTTTTAATTAAAAGTTTAATGGATATTTGATTTTTCTATCATGGAAGCACCTATTTTAATCGGTTTGGCTCAAATTAATGCAACGGTGGGGCGTTTTGCAGACAATGCGGCGCTTATCGTGCAGGCGGCACAAAAGGCTCATGAGCATGGTGTGGATATCCTTGTTTTGCCTGAACTGGCGTTGGTGGGCTATCAACCTGAAGATTTGCTGCTGCGACCCGAATTCATCCATGCGCAGGCTTCCGAGTTCGAGAAATTATGTGCCAATCTGGCAGGCTTTACCAATCTGCATATATTAATAGGGCATGTTTTCAAAACCCCCAAAGGCATACATAATTGTGCTTCGCTGGTGGTTAACGGCAAGGTAGAAGGGGTTTATTTCAAGCAGGAATTACCCAATTATTCCGTCTTTGATGAAAAGCGTTACTTTACTGCCGGCACAGAACCTTTTGTTTTTACGCTTAAGGGCCATTGTTTTGGCGTGGCTATTTGTGAAGATACCTGGTTGCCTACCGTGCCCCAACAGGCTGCCCAGGCCGGTGCCCAAACATTGCTGGTGTTGAATGCATCACCTTACACCATGAATAAAGATGATCTGCGTATTGAAGTCATGCAGGGAAATATCTGTGAACATGGTATGTCTGTTGTTTATTGCAATATGGTAGGTGGACAGGACGAACTGGTTTTTGATGGTAACTCTTTTGTGCTCGATGCACAGGGCCAGCTTGTTCAGGAACTGAATACTTTTGTCCAGACTCTGGGTATTGTGGAATTAAAAGAAAAACAATTAACGGCAGCACAAGCCTTGCCACTGGCCCAAGTGGACAATAGCCTGCCATTCAATAGCTTGCTCAAAAACAATGATGAACCTCTGGAGTCCGAGATCTGGCGCGCATTGGTGCTAGCCACGCAAGACTACCTTGGCAAGAACTTTTTTAAAAAAGCCTTGCTGGGTTTGTCAGGCGGCATTGATTCAGCCGTGGTGCTTGCTGTTGCTGTCGATGCCATTGGCGCCCAAAATGTGCAGGCGGTCATGATGCCGTCAGAATATACGGCAGATATTTCAGTGACTGATTCCCAGGACATGGCACAGCGATTGGGTGTTAGTTACCATGAAATTGCCATTGCCAGCATGTTTGAGGCTTACCTGAACGCCTTGTCGCCCATTTTCAACAGTCTTCCTGTTGATACAACGGAAGAAAATTTGCAGGCACGTATTCGTGGCACCCTGTTAATGGCACTTTCCAACAAGTTTGGTTCGGTAGTTTTAACCACTGGCAACAAATCCGAACTGGCAACCGGCTACTGTACCTTGTACGGGGATATGGTGGGTGGTTTCGCCATGCTTAAAGACTTGCCCAAAACCTGGGTTTACCGCCTTGCCCAATGGCGTAACACTATTACTTCAGTCATTCCTGAAAGAATTATCACCCGTCCTCCATCAGCAGAGCTTAGGCCCGATCAAACCGATCAGGACAGTTTGCCCGAGTACGATATCCTGGACGGCATCATTGAACGCATGATGGAACAAGACCAGGCGTCAGAAGAAATTATTGCGGCCGGCTATGTCCGTGAAGAGGTTGAGAAAGTGGCCCGTCTATTGAAAATCAATGAATACAAACGTCGCCAGGGTGCACCTGGCCCGAAATTAACGAGAAGGGCATTTGGACGTGACTGGCGCTATCCAATTACCAATGGATATCGTTTCTAGCATCCTCAAATAACCTGCTCAGGTTAAAATTCAAAATAATGAACATGATAAAAGGACAGACAAGGTGAAATTAGTAACTGCAATAATCAAACCTTTTAAACTCGATGAAGTACGCGAAGCCTTGGCTGAAATTGGGGTGAGTGGCCTGACGGTAACTGAAGTCAAGGGCTTTGGTCGCCAGAAGGGGCACACTGAGCTTTATCGGGGTGCAGAGTATGTTGTAGATTTTTTACCCAAGGTGAGAATCGAACTGGCCATCCCCGACAGTCAGGTTGACGCGGCTCTTGAGGCCATCGTAAAAGCGGCCCGCACAGGAAAAATTGGAGATGGCAAAATTTTTGTCACTCATATTGAAAAAGCAGTCCGGATTCGTACGGGCGAACTGGATGACCAGGCACTCTAGAAAATATAATGGCCTGGTATTCAAGCCCAGGCATTTTTATGCTACATTCTGTTTTTTGTTTTGACTTGCAGCAGGAATGATTTCATTCCAGAATGCAGGTAAAAAACACTCGGTTACCAATAGAGGCTGCCCGTTTTTCCAGAATGTAGACCGTCTGGCAAGTGTTGGTTTGGCTGGTACAGGATGTAAAACCTTGGCCAGCGTGTTGTAAATGGGCATGGTTCTTTTAACAAGCCCGCATTCAAAGTTTGACCGTACGATGGCCCGATCAGTGTAAAGAATGTCCGCCAAAGGACGGGTTCTTAATTTCCTGATGCCTTGCCAAACGCCATGCGAGGCTTTTAATGGAGTCAGACTGCGTGCGGCAACAGCCGGAATGCCATTGATGGACATTATAATTTCACGGACCCATACAGGACTGGATGCAAACTGCCTGCACGTGCCTGCCTCATCATAGGGCAGGCTTTGTATGCATTCTTTCAATATCCTTATCTCAACAATGCCAAGTTGTCGCAAACCGCCTGTGAGTGCGCCCGGTCGAAACAACCATTGCTTTTGCAAGCCTTCAAGTTTTGGAGGGGGAGCGGATAACCAGTTGGGAGTATCTGTATAAGTGTTCATTACTACAATTGTTCATTTTTTATAAATGGAATATATCAATAATTCACTCAGCATTGAGTTGAAATGCTAAAAAAATTGAGAAATAAATGGAAAAAGCAAGAATTTCTAAACTCATGTCCGAAAAAGGGATGTGTTCACGCCGTGAGGCAGATGCCTACATTGAACGCGGGTGGGTAAAAGTGGATGGCAGAGTGGTGGGACTGGGTGACAAAGCCTATCCCAACCAAACGATTACACTTGATAAAATGGCGCAGGCAAGACAAACCGCAAGGGTAACCATTATCCTTAACAAGCCGGTTGGCTATGTGTCCGGACAGGCTGAAGGCGGGTATCGACCCGCTGCCAGCCTGATCACCCCGGAACGCCAGTTTGATAAAGGCCGTCAACGGTTTGAGCCCTCTCATCTTCGAGGTCTTGCGCCTGCAGGCAGGCTGGATATCGACTCACAGGGCTTGTTGGTATTGACCCAGGATGGTCGTATTGCCAAGCAGTTAATTGGTGAAGACTCAGAGGTGGAAAAAGAATATTTGGTTAGGGTTGAAGGTAGAATGATGGGTAATGGCCTGAGTCTGTTGAATCATGGCCTGACTCTGGATGGTCAGGCCTTGCGCCCGGCAGAAGTTTCATGGTTGAATGATGATCAGTTAAAATTTATTTTACATGAAGGCAAAAAACGTCAAATTCGTCGCATGTGTGAATTGGTTGGCCTGAAAGTGGTTGGCCTTAAACGGGTGCGTATGGGCAATGTCACTCTGGCAGACTTGCCGGTAGGGCAGTGGCGATACCTGAAAGGACACGAACGCTTCCTCTAACATTGATTGGTAATAGTATGAGTATAAAAAAATTTGTAAAATTCACTATACTTGGATCGACTGCTCTGCTTGCCGGTTGCGAGACCGTAGAGCTATTTCCTGATGGTCGCCAAGGAGGAACTTTGCGGAGCGATGTTCCTGTATTGCCTGCCGAGCAGGTGCCTGTCGTGCAGCCACCTTCGTTGCCTCAACAGTCCCAGGTTGCCTCTTCCCTGGTCATTTATGTGTCATCCATGACGCCGCTGGCGGGCTATATCCCTGTTCAACAAAGTGGTCAGCTTGTTTATGTGGATCCAACCCAGACTTTAGTCCGGAATGACTTGCAAAATGCCATTGCCAAACAGGATAGTGCGGGCAATGTTTTTGTTGATTTGCATTTTTCCCCTCAGGGTAGTGCAAAACTTGCCGATTTTACCAGTCGCAATATTGGTAAAAATCTAACCGTTACCATGAATAACAAGCTGGTTTCCATCCTGGCCATTAGCCAGGCTATTGATACAGGGCATTTGTTTGTACCCATGAGTACTGCTGCGCAAGCCAGTGATCTTGAACAGCGGATACAGGACGGTGAATAATTAAGCGATATCAGCTTGTCAATAAAGGCAAATGTGCCCAGCCACGGGTTGATTGACCGGCAACGATAATGGCCTGAGTTGGATATTTTGACAAACTCAGGCCATTTACATTAAATGTCGATGGTGGCGATGACCGGGGTATGATCGGAGGGTTGTTCATTCCGGCGTGGTTGTTTATCTATCACGCATTCAGTACATAAATCCCGCAATGGCTTTGAAAGCAGAATATGATCAATTCGCAAACCGGCATTGCGCCGGAATCCCATCATGCGGTAATCCCACCAGCTAAACGATTTTTCTTCCTGCTCGAACAGTCGAAACGAATCGCTTAACCCCAAATTGAGCAAGCGCTGGAAAGCCTCACGTTCAGGCGGCGAGACCAAAATGTCACCACTGTATTTCTCATGGATATCACGGTCCTCCGGAGCCACATTATAATCGCCCAAAACCGCCAAATTGGGATATTTCTGAAGTTGTTGTTCCAGGTATTGATGCAAGGCCTTGAACCATTCAAGTTTATAGGCATATTTTTCACTGTCCAGTGAGCTGCCATTTGGGCAGTAGGCACAAATGATCCGTATGTCTCCGATTGAAGAGGGGACGGTAATGCTGACCAGTCTTTGCTGTTCATCAGGGAAAAACGGGTTGTTCAGCGTGATATCAAATGGTTTCTGTCTGGAAATAATGGCTACACCGTTATAGGTCTTCTGACCGGTCCAAGCACATTCATAGCCCAGTTCTTTAAAGGCATCAAGCGGAAATTTATCGGTTTCCTGCTTCAGTTCCTGAAGACACAGGGCATCAACGGGGTTTTCCTGTAGCCAGGCAATCACTTGTGGCAATCTTACCTTTAGTGAGTTGACGTTCCAGGTTGCAATTTTCATGTATGAATAAATCCTTTGAGATAGAAGGCGATCTGGGTTAAATTTAAAGGCTATTTTAGTTCAAAATAATGTTTACGTTTTTTTTTACCCAAAGGAGTGAAGAGATGAGCGGCATTTTCGTGGTTTCTGGTGTTAGAACGGCTATTGGCACTTTTGGTGGTTCCTTAAAAGATGTGCCGCCCTGTGAATTGGGTAGCACGGTAATTAAGGAGGCGCTTGCCAGGGCAAATCTTGCCGGGTCCGATGTGGGGCATGTTGTCATTGGTCATGTCGCCAATACCGAGCCCCGTGATATGTATGTTTCCCGTGTGGCATCCGTAAACGCGGGTGTCTCCATCGAAACTCCCGCGCTCAATGTGAACCGTCTTTGCGGATCGGGATTGCAGGCCATTGTATCTGCCGCGCAAAGCATCATGCTGGGAGATACATCGGTGGCCGTGGCAGGCGGTGTTGAAAACATGAGTCGTGCTCCCTATATACTGCCGGCCCATCGTTTTGGCGCCCGTATGGGAGATAGCGTTGCCATGGACATGATGACAGGGGCTTTGTCGGATCCTTTTGAAAATATCCATATGGGGGTCACCGCCGAAAATGTGGCAAAGAAATTCGAAATCACCCGTGAAGAGCAGGATGCCTTGGCTCTGGAATCACATCGCCGGGCCATTCATGCCATTGATAACGGTTACTTTAAAGAGCAAATTGTTCCAATCGTACAAAAATCACGTAAAGGTGATGTAATATTCGATACCGACGAACATGTGCGCCGCGATATCACCCTTGAAGGCCTGTCAAAACTAAAACCGGTTTTTGTTCGCGAAAACGGTACGGTAACCGCAGGCAATGCTTCAGGCATTAACGATGGTTCTGCGGCTGTGGTGCTCATGAATGAGGAAATGGTCAGGGAACGCAATGCCAAGCCGCTTGCCCGTCTGGTGGCTTATGCGCATGCGGGCGTAGAGCCCGGGTTAATGGGAATCGGTCCGGTGCCGGCAACGCAAAAAGCATTGGCCAAGGCCGGTCTTACCATTAATGATATGGATATCATAGAGGCTAATGAAGCTTTTGCGGCACAAGCCTGTGCCGTCAGCAAAGCGTTGGGGTTTGATCCGGCAAAGGTCAATCCCAACGGCAGTGGCATTAGTCTGGGGCACCCTATTGGGGCAACCGGCACTATTATTACAGTAAAAGCCTTGTACGAGCTGCAACGTATTCAGGGCAAGTACGCACTGGTTACCATGTGTATTGGTGGTGGTCAGGGTATTGCAGCGATTTTTGAGCGAGTTTAATGGCAAGCAGAAAACTGGAACCCCATCCTGTACATGATACACCTTCAATGTCAGAACAGGATGGCATACGTTATTTACATTTCGACAGTGTCTGGATGCAAGGTGCCATGCAGGTTTCCAAACCTTCACGCCTTGTTTTTGAATATACCGAGCAAATGATGGCCTGGTTGCTGTTCCTGTCTCCACCCAAAGATAAAAGCATTGGCATTTTGGGTCTTGGAGCAGGGGCATTAACGCGTTTTTGCCTCAGGCATACGCAAAGCCAGGTAATCACTGTGGAGTGGAATCCGATGGTGACGGCAATATGCCAGTCTTATTTCCGTCTGGGCCATCACAAAAGGCACTCCATGATTCATGAGGATGCCCATGAGTGGGTGACCGATCCCCTCAACCATGACAGCTGTTCTGTGCTCATGGTGGATTTATATGATTACACCGCCCAAGGGCCGGTATGCAATTCATTAGTGTTTTATCAGGGATGTCACCGCGTGTTGGGTGATTTGGGTATTGCTGTCATCAACCTTTTTGGACATCACCCCAGTTTCCATTCCAACATCAGGAATATCAATAAAGCTTTTGCAAACAGGGTGATCATGTTTCCTGAAACCGAGGATGGTAACCGGATCATTCTGGCTTTTACCGGACCAGCGCTGGAAATTGAGGCAGAAGTGTTGGCCGCACGGGCGGTCGATGTCGAGCGTCGTTATGGTCTGCCTGCAACAAAATGGATAAAGGCTTTGTCTGTAGAGCCTCAAGCTGATGGTTTATTGAAGTTTTAGGCGATGTCTTGGCACATGCTGGTTTTTACCAGTGTTACGGGTAAATGGCATGTGTGAGAATTTGGAATTATTATTTAGTCTGTGGAGTTGTCATGTTGGTGAAAAAATTTAAATTGGGTTTTGGAACTGCTTTATTGGCAGCCGTATTGGCATCTAATATGGCTTATGCCCAGGAAAAATCCGTGGCCATTACTGCCATTGTTGAACACCCCGCACTTGATTCGGTTCGTGATGGCGTGATCGAGGCACTTGAGAAAAATGGCTACGTAAAAGGTAAAAACCTGGACCTGGATTACCAGAGCGCACAGGGCAATACAGGTACGGCAGCACAAATTGCACGTCAGTTTATCGGTGACAAACCTGATGCCATCGTAGCGATTGCCACACCTTCTGCCCAGGCTGTTGTGGCCGCCACCAAGCAAATTCCTGTAGTGTACTCCGCAGTTACCGACCCGGTAGCGGCACAACTGGTTTCAACCGTCGAAGCTTCTGGCACGAACGTGACCGGGGTGTCTGATGTGCTTGAGCTTGAAAAACAGGTGGATTTGATCAAGCGCGTTGTACCCAATGCCAAGAAAGTGGGTATGGTGTATAACCCTGGCGAGGCCAATTCTGCGGTTGTTGTAAAGCGCTTGAAAACTTTACTTCCCATGGAGGGTATGGAGCTTGTTGAAGCATCAGCTCCCCGGTCTGTTGATGTGGGCTCTGCCGCACGAAGCCTGATTGGCAAAGTGGATGTTATTTATACCAACACCGACAACAACGTGGTATCTGCCTATGAGGCACTGGTTAAGGTTGGAAATGAAGCCGACATTCCCCTGATTGCTTCCGATACTGACAGCGTCAAGCGTGGTGCCATTGCTGCCTTGGGTATTAACTATAAAGACCTCGGTATCCAAACAGGTGAAATTGTAGCCCGCATCCTGAATGGGGAAGATCCGGGCACCATTCCTTCACAAACCAGCTCAAAACTGGAGCTTTATGTGAATCCTGCCGCGGCTAAAAACCAGGGTATTGAACTGCCTGAAGAGCTCCTGAAATCGGCTGCTGTTGTTGTGGAGTAAAAATGACTGAATTGCGAATCCCGTTTTTAACGGGATTTGCAATTCAAGCTGGAATTTAACGGTATTGATGTGTATCGTTGTACTTTATCCGACCAATAATTACTCATAAAACATGTCCTTATTTTCCTCTCTTGGTGCATTTGAACTGGGTTTCATTTACAGTCTTGTGGCACTTGGTGTATTTATTTCCTTTCGCATCCTTCGATTTCCAGACCTGACTGTAGACGGAACGTTTGCCACGGGTGGCGCCATTGCGGCACTGGTTATCAGCATGGGAGGTGATCCTTTTTTGGCAACGGCGTTAGCCATGCTGGCCTGCGCGTTTGCGGGCATGCTAACTGGTTGGCTTAATGTAAAACTGGGAATCATGGATTTGCTGGCCAGTATTCTTATGATGACTGCCCTGTATTCCATTAACCTGAGGATAATGGGGGGGCCGAATATACCGCTTATTACCAGTGATACCGTCTTTTCTCTCTTGCAGCCCGCTTCCCTCGAAGAGCATTTCTGGCGCCCACTTCTTTTATTATTGATTGTGGT
The DNA here is from genome assembly GCF_019132845.1 of Advenella alkanexedens. Classification (GTDB taxonomy): domain Bacteria; phylum Pseudomonadota; class Gammaproteobacteria; order Burkholderiales; family Burkholderiaceae_B; genus Advenella; species Advenella alkanexedens. The sequence goes on from NZ_JAHSPR010000005.1 coordinate 163,247, forward strand.
CATTGTCAAATTGCTTTTGGATCGCTATTTTGCCACTCAATCAGGGCTGGCCATGCGTTCAACCGGTTCAAATCTCAGGATGGCCAGGGCACAGGGTATTTCAACCGACCGCATGGTCATGTTAGGCATGGCCATTTCAAACGCCCTGGTCGGGCTGGGTGGCGCCTTGTTTGCACAATCGCAAGGCGGATCCGATATTTCAATGGGAATAGGCACCATTGTGATCGGCCTGGCAGCAGTTATTGTTGGACAAAGCATCATTCCTGCCCGTAGGTTTGTTTATGTAACGCTGGCGGTGATTATTGGTGCTGTACTGTATCGTTTTTTCATTGCCCTGGCCTTAAACAGTGACTTCATCGGGCTCAAAGCGCAAGATCTTAATCTGGTGACTGCCTTGCTGGTTACATTTGCACTGATTTTGCCCAAACTTAATAAAATGCTGAAAGCGAAAAAAGGTTAATGTCATGCTGAAAGCAGAAAATTTACGAATCACTTTTAATCCAGGCACACCGATTGAAACCCGTGCCTTGCAAGGTATGTCCTTAACCATCCCGGAAGGTCAGTTTGTCACGGTCATTGGTTCGAATGGTGCCGGGAAATCCACTTTCTTGAATGCCATTGCCGGTGAAACCATGGTGGATTCCGGTCGCATACTGCTTAATGATATTGATGTCACTCGTGTTCCAGGCTGGCAACGGGCCGGCAATGTGGCGCGTGTTTTCCAGGACCCGATGGCAGGCACCTGCGAAGACCTGACGATCGAAGAAAACCTGTCTTTGGCTTATAACCGGGGGCAGTCAAGGGGACTTGCTCCTGCCATCAAGCCGTTCATGAAAGCACTTTTCAGGGATCGCCTGGCCATTCTTGGATTGGGGCTTGAAAATCGCCTGACTGATCGTATCGGTCTGCTTTCAGGTGGGCAACGGCAAGCGGTCAGTTTATTGATGGCAGCCTTGCAACCGAGCAAGATTTTATTGCTTGATGAGCATACGGCGGCACTAGACCCAAGAACCGCCCATTTTGTGCTTGAGTTAACACAGAAACTGGTCGCGGAGCAAAAATTAACCACCATGATGGTAACCCATAGCATGAAACAGGCTCTTGAAATTGGCGAAAGAACTGTTATGCTGCACCAAGGTCAGGTCGTGCTTGATGTCAGTGGGGAAAAGCGCAAAGGAATGAGTGTTTCCGACTTGCTGCAAATGTTTGAAAAAGTCAGGGGTGAGCAGGTTTCTGATGATGCCCTTTTATTGGGCTAGTCAAAACAATTTCATTATGCTGATCTAAAATGTGCGATTATTGCATCGATAAGCATTTTTTTGCCTGTTTACGCCATTTATCCATTTTTTTATATTTGAATAACCAAATAAATACCTATAGAGTTTAACTGTTGCTTAGGCAATTGTTTTTCTTGTGGCGAACAGAATGTTGCTTAGGCAATTATTTTTCCACTATAATTTGCAGTATCTTTTAATCGAATCAACATTTTCAATAAAAATATCCTTAAGGGTATTTTTCGGGTCACAGTCAAATGAGAATAAAATCAACCTTTGCCAATCATAAAATCGCGGCATTGCTTGCATGTTCGGTGCTTCTACTAAGTGGTTGTGGAAAAGAAGATGCGGCCGATCCCGCTGCAGCCGGAGGCCCTCCCGTGTTTCCGGTTTCCACCATTAAAGTAGAGCCCGCTGAGGCCCGTATTTACACCACATTATCTGGCCGGGTAGCGGCCATTAAAGATGCCGAGGTTCGTGCCCGGGTCACTGGCATTATACAAAGCATTGAATTCAAGCAGGGCAGTGTTGTCAAAGAAGGGCAGTTACTGTTTAAAATAGATCCGGCCACCTATCAGGCTGCGGTCAATCAGGCTGCCGCGGCGCTTGAGCAGGCAGAAGCGAATGCGAAAAGCGCGCGGTTACTGGCAAAACGTTATTCAACCCTGGTCAAATCTGCGGCGGTAAGCCGTCAAGAGTATGATAATGCGATTGCCCAGGCTGCCCAGGCAGAAGCAGCAATCAGTCAGGCCAAGGCTGCCCTTGATGCCGCCCAAATCAATCTTGGTTACACGGATGTCACCTCACCCATTGATGGAATTATTGGTGAGGCATTTGTCACTGAGGGCGCGTTGGTAAGTGCGGGCACCGGTACCCACCTGGCCACTGTGCAACAAATTGACCAGGTTTATGTGGATTTTTCACAAACCACGGGTGAATTAAGCAATCTGCGCAAGGCGCTTGCTGAGGGACAGCTCAAACAGACAGAAACGGGCATGGCTGTTGTCCAGCTTGAAATGGAGGACGGTTCTCTTTATCCGGAAAATGGTAAATTGCTTTTTACCGGTGTTTCTGTCAACCCGACAACCGCCCAGGTTACCTTGCGTTCCATCTTCCCCAATCCGCAACATCTACTGTTGCCAGGCATGTTTACCCAGGTCAGGTTGGAGCAGGGAGTGAATCCACAGGCATTGATGGTTCCAAACCAGGCCTTGCAACGCACACCAGACGGTTTGGTAAAACTGTTGTTGGTTAAAGACGATAAGGTCGTCTCAGTCGCGGTTGAAGAAGGTAACTCAGTCGATGGCAAGACCATTATCAATAAAGGCCTGAGTCCCAATGACGAAGTCATTGTCGAGGGCTTTCAGAAAGCGCAGCCAGGTGGCACGGTAAAACCCATGCCCTGGAAAAAAACGTCGGATGAAGAAACTGCCGACTCCAATAAATCTGCCGAAAGCTGAGAAGATATATGTCCAACTTCTTTATTAATCGCCCGATTTTTGCCTGGGTTGTTGCCATTATCATTTTCTTCGCAGGCGTGATTGCGATTCCGTTCATGCCGGTAGCACAATACCCGGAAGTTGCCCCGCCCACCATTAACATTAGTGCCTCTTACCCTGGCGCTTCTGCTGAAGATGTAGCGCAACAGGTTACCAGCGTCATTGAAAATGAGCTGAATGGAGCGGAAAACCTGCTTTATTATTCATCAACCAGCGATGCTTATGGCCGTTCAGACATTGATGTCATTTTCAAGCCGGGTACCGATCCCAATATGGCCCAGGTTGAAGTGCAGAACAAAGTGGCCAACGTCTCTTCCAAACTGCCCCAGGCCGTTATGGATCAAGGCCTCAGGTTCAGCAAGAGTTCAGCCGGTTTCCTGCTGATTGTTGCCCTTAGTTCTACTGACGGCTCGACCTCGGCGGCCGAGTTGGGTGACTACATCACCCGGAATATTCAAAACTCGATTTCCCGGATTGAAGGGGTGGGTACTTTTCAGCTGTTTGCCGCACCCAGGGCCATGCGTATCTGGACTGATCCTGCCAAACTGACCAGTTATGGCATGACCATGACCGATGTGAGTGCCGCTCTGGCAGCACAAAACAGGGCTATTTCAGCCGGTACTTTGGGTGCCCCCCCAACACCTGAAAACCAGACAACCAGTGCCATTGTTTCCACCAACGGCCAGTTGGAAACCGTTGATGAGTTTGCCAATATCGTTTTGCGTGCCAACCCTGATGGTTCTGTCGTTCGTGTGAAAGATGTGGCCAGGGTTGAGATCGGCTCAGATTCCTATCAGTTCAGCTCTCGCCTGAATGGTGCACCATCCGCTTCGTTTGCCATTTCCCTGGCCCCCAATGCGAATGCGCTTTCTACGGCAAAACTGATCAAGGAAGAAATGGAAAGCCTGTCACGTTATTTCCCCGAGAACGTGACATACAGCATTCCTTACGATACGGCACCTTATGTCGAGGCATCCATCACGCAAGTGGTACATACGCTGGTAGAGGCCATGATTCTGGTGTTTATTGTCATGTTCGTGTTCTTGCAAAATGTCAGGTATACGGTCATTCCTGCTGTCGTTGTGCCCATTGCCCTGATGGGAACAGTGACCACCTTGCTGTTTCTGGGTTACTCCATTAACACGCTTACCATGTTTGCCATGGTTCTGGCCATTGGTATTTTGGTGGATGATGCGATTGTGGTGGTTGAAAACGTCGAGCGGATCATGTCTGAAGAAGGGCTTTCACCGAAAGATGCCACCTATAAGGCCATGCCACAAATTGGCGGAGCCATTGTTGGTATTACATTGGTCCTGATGACGGTATTTCTTCCGCTGGTTTTCATGAGTGGCTCAGCCGGCGTTATTTACCGCCAGTTTGCCGTATCCATGATTGTCTCAATCGGTTTCTCGGCTTTCCTTGCTTTAACCTTTACCCCTGCTTTGTGTGCAACTATTCTGAAACCCGTAGCCAAGGGGCATCATGAAGTCAAAAAAGGTTTTTTTGGCTGGTTTAACCGCGTCTTCGATAAAACAACCAACGGCTATTCCGGTTGGGTGGGTGCCTTTATCAAGCGAGGCGGACGCATGATGTTCATCTATCTGATTCTTTCAGTTGGCATGGCATATATGTTCCTGCGTTTGCCCAGCTCATTTCTTCCCGATGAAGACCAGGGCTTTATGATTGCCAATATTGAATTGCCATCGGGTGTTTCGGCCAACCGAACCATGGAAGTCATTGATACGGTAGAAGAATATTTCTCAAAATTGCCTGAAACGGAAAATATCATTACGGTTCAGGGGTTCAGTTTTAGTGGCACGGGTCTTAACTCGGCGATTGCATTCGTTCCACTGAAAGGATTTTCCGAACGGCAGGGGCCCGGACAATCTGCTCAGGCACTTTCAGCCAAAGCAACCGGCAGTCTGTTATTTGGTATTCCCGATGCCATGGTATTTGCCGTTATTCCACCTGCGATTCCCTCGTTGGGTACAGCTACCGGTTTTGATTTAAGGCTGCAGGACAGGGGATCACTGGGTCAATTGGCTTTACGTGATGCTGCCAATCAACTGTTGGGATTGGCCCAGAAAAGTGACATCCTCACGCAAGTGCGCATTTCAGGCCTGGGGCCAGGGCCACAGCTTAACGTGAATATTGATCGTGAAAAGGCGGCGATATTGGGCGTTAATATGACTGAAGTTGCCAATGTGCTGGGCAGCGCAATCGGTTCGGGTTATTTGGGTAAATTCCCCAATACCGGATGGATGCAAAACGTTTGGGTTCAATCTGACGCCCAATTCCGCATGACCCCCGAAGATATTCTCAAGCTCAAGGTGCATAACGCCTCTGGAGAACTCGTGGACATGTCTTCTTTCGTCAAGCTTGACTGGACCCAGGGACCAACCCAGGTCAGCCGCTTCAACAGTTTTGATGCCATCACCATTAGTGGTCAGGCCCAACCGGGCTATTCCAACGGTGAAGCCATGGCTGAAATCGAGCGCCTGATTGCACAATTGCCTTCTGGCATTGGCTATGAATGGGCGGGCTTATCATTTCAGGAAATTCAGGCCGGTAACCAGGCCCCCATTACCATGGCCCTGTCCCTGATTGTGGTTTTCCTGGTTCTGGCTGCCCTGTATGAAAGCTGGACCATTCCGGTGTCTGCCATGCTGATCGTTCCTCTGGGTATGCTCGGTACCGTTGGCCTGACGACCTGGACAGGTATGTCCAATGACATTTATTTCCAGGTGGGCATGATCACTGTTATTGGTTTATCCGCCAAGAATGCGATTCTGATTGTAGAATTCGCCAAAGATGCCTATGCATCGGGCAGGGATCTGATCGAATCAACGATGCAGGCGGCCCGACTTCGTTTCAGGCCTATTCTCATGACCTCTTTTGCTTTTATTCTTGGTGTGTTACCGTTGGTATTGGCAGATGGCGCCGGTGCCGCAGGTCAGCGTGCCGTTGGTGTTGGTGTGATTGGTGGAATGCTGGCTGCCACGCCTTTCTCTGTACTCTTTGTTCCCGTCTTTTTTGTTGTCGTCATGAAAATTTTCAAAACACGGCCACGTTTATTAGGCGAGCAAGCCCAGTCTTTCGAAACTGAACAAGAAGCGTACGCTTACCGGCACGAGATTTATAAAGATGTTGCCGAAATAGAAACGCTGGATCCCTCAGATTCAGGCGAAAACAAAGATCAACCTACTGAGAGTAACCCTGAAAAATGAATATCGTGAAACATTTCTCTCCCAAGTTGTCGGTAGTCTTGTTGGCAACTGTATTGACCGGGTGTTCTTTAAACCCCAAATACGAACGTCCTGGGCTGCCAGTTCCTGACCAGTTTCCGGGACAAGACAGTTCATCCTCACAGTCTGGCGGTCTCCAGCATACGGCTGACCTGGGATGGGAAACTTTTTTCAAGGATGAACGCCTGAAAGCGCTGATTCCTATTGCGCTTGAAAACAACCGTGATATGCGGATAGCAGTTCAGCGGGTCGAAGAGGCTCGTGCCCTGTATGGCATTCAACGCAGTGACCAATTTCCTCAAATTGGTGTCAATGCACAGCAAACGGCTCAGCGCATGCCTGAGGATATGCGTGCGGGTGGTGCTTTGGCGCCCTCGGTATCCCGCAGCAATGTCGCAGGTATTGGCATGACCAATTTTGAACTTGATTTTTTTGGTCGACAAAGAAGTTTATCTGAAGCGGCCTTTGAACAATACCTGGCAACGCAACAGGCCCGCACCACCGTTCAAATCAATCTGATCGGTCAGCTTGCATCCACGTACTTTACGGTCAGAAATCTTGAGGCGCAAAAAGAACTGGTTAACAAAACCATCAAGTCGCGTCAGGGAACGTATGATCTGGTTCAAAGTCGATACAAAGGTGGTGTTGCCACAATACTTGATGTCAATCAGGCAAAAACCACACTTGAAGGGGCCAAAGCGATCCTGGCTGAAATTACCCGTGCTGAAATGCGTGCCAGAAATGCCTTGCAGCTAATTCTTGGTCAGCCCATTCCTGACAATTTACCGCCAGCACCGCCTTTTACCGGTGATGTTGTCATGGCCAAATTGCCCACGGGACTACCTTCAGATTTGTTAACCCGTCGACCAGACATCCTTGCAGCCGAGAACAGGTTGAAAGCGGCCAATGCCAATATTGGTGCAGCCCGGGCAGCCTTTTTTCCATCCATTTCCTTGACGGGACTCTTGGGTATTGCCAGTCCCGATCTGGGTTCCCTGTTTGATGGTGGTAATGGTATGTGGTCATTTAATCCTGTTATTAATATTCCCATATTTACCGCTGGAAAATTAAGCAATAACCTTAACCTGGCTGAAATACGCAATGATATTGCCGTGGCCGAATACGAAAAGTCGATTCAGACCGCTTTTCGTGAGGTGCTTGATGCCCTGGCAGGTGAGTCTACTTACCAGTCACAGCTTGATGCTTTGAGAGCACAGCAGGCTTCTGCCTATGAAACGCTTAAAATTGCCAATTTGCGCTATTCAAACGGTATAGACAGTTTCTTGCAGGTACAATCAGCAGAGGTTGCTTTATTTGCTGTTCAGCAAAGTTTTTTGCAAACCGGGTTTGATTCCATTCAGAACCGTATAGAACTTTATAAAGCATTGGGTGGCGGTTGGACACAAACCTCCATTATTTCAAAATAAATTTTGTATTCCGTATTTTATGATTGATTTAGGCGTAAATATTGATCACGTGGCGACTCTCAGGCAGCAACGCCATAGCGTATATCCAGACCCTATCAAGGCAGCTCTGTTGGCTGAGCAGGCTGGGGCAGATGTCATCACATTGCATTTGCGTGAGGATCGTCGCCATATTCAGGATAAGGATGTTTATGCCATTCTTCCGTTGCTCACCACCCGGATGAACCTTGAGTGTGCCATCACTCCTGAAATGCTGGATATTGCCTGTGATGTCAAGCCGCACGATATTTGTCTGGTACCCGAACGTCGCCAGGAATTAACCACGGAAGGTGGGTTGAATGTAATTGAATCCTTTGAACAGGTTAAATTGGCTGTTTCAAGATTGCATGATGCCGGCTCAAGGGTTTCCCTGTTCATTGATCCCAATATCGATCAAATTCATGCAGCTGCCAAGGCAGGGGCTACCGTGATCGAATTGCATACGGGTACCTATTCCGAGGCAAGGGGAGAGCAGGTAGAGGCGGAATTGGAACGTCTAAGGATTGCGATTGCTGAAGGACTTGGAGCTGGCCTGAAAGTACATGCCGGTCATGGTTTGCACTATCAGAATGTTCAGGCCATTGTTGCACTTGGAGGTATCTCAGAGTTGAATATCGGTCATGCCATCGTAGCTCAGGCCATTTTTGACGGTTGGGAAAAGGCAGTTCGCGACATGAAGGCGTTGCTGCGTTAATCCCTCCTTAACTGAATAATATTTATACAGGTTATGCCATGAATGAAGCAATTAATTATCTTCTGAATCGTAATTCCATGAAAATGGTTACCGCTCCGGCTCCTTCTGACGAGGAGCTGGCACTTATACTGCAAACAGCCATGTCTGCGCCTGATCATGGTGCGCTTCGCCCATGGCGATTCAAGATTATTCGTGGCGAAGCCATTAAAAAGTTTGCCGATTTTTCCATTGCTTTAAAACAGGCCAGTGCCGAGCCATTTAATCCCGATAAGGAAGCGGCTACACGTCAATGGCTTGCGGAAGTACCCCTGATCATTGCAGTTGCTTGCCATATTGATTACAGCAATACGAAAATCAGTGAGTCTGAACGTATGCTGGCAACAGGCGCGGCTGTTACCAATATTTTGAATGCGACACATATGCTGGGATATGGTGCGTTCTGGAGTACAGGTATTGCCACTTATATCGATGAGTTCCAAACCGGGTTGGGATTTGATGCACTTGATTATCGGTTCATGGGCTTTTTGGCTATTGGTACCCCCAAAATGCCTGTGCCGCAAAAAGAGCGTTTAAGTTACGAGCTTTTTACCGAAGAGTGGACAGGTCCGATTACTGAAAAGAACTAATACTAAGACTAAGGGGGAATGCCGCGAGCTTAGATTATTCAGGCATTGCCCCTGTCACGCCAGACCATATCAGAATGGGCTTTATTCATATACAATTTTCTGACAGGTTCTTGATAAGCGGCATTTGGCTAATCAATAAACAGCACAGTACCTGTTTCAGTTCACATTTTCTCGTGTCGGGTTAATTTGTTCAATTTGCAAAGGCATGCTTAACAGGATGCTTTCCTGATGAAGCTTGTTGATTATTTCAAATAACAATTCGCTTTTGATACGTCCTGCCAGGCGCGGACTGATCACGAAGCAAGTCGCTACCATGATCAGGCTACCGCCTTCGATGCCATCAAGACGAATGTAGGGTTCCAGGCCCTGATCGTCAAGAACATCCTCGTTATTTTCAAAAATTGCCAGGATGATGTCCCTGACTTGTGCTGGATTGACTGACAGTGGCAGGGGAAGACGGATTTGCACACGACCTTCGCTTTTACTAAGGGTCATGTTTCTGACGGACTTGGTGATAAACTCGGAGTTGGGGACAATCAAAGTAGAGCGGTCTCCCAGTTGAATTTCAGTAGCCCTGACGTTGATGCGGCGAATATCACCTTCTTGTGTGCCAATAACCACCCAATCACCTACTTTAACCGGTCTTTCAACCAACATGATTAAACCGGATATGAAGTTTTGCACAATGGCCTGAAGACCAAAACCGATACCCACAGAAAGGGCACTGGCAATCCAGGTCAGTTTTTCAAGACTGATTCCCAGGGTGGATAACATGAGGCTTACGGTAATAATGGCCACAATGTAACCCAGAACGGTCACAATACTTAAGCGTACGCCCGTATCAATATTGGTATTGGGGAAATATTTACTGACAAGCCAGTTTTTAAGCAGGCGGCCAACAATAATTCCACCCAAAACGATCATGATTGCACTTAGCAGCATACCTGGCGTAATGAAATTTTGCCAGGTATGCAAAAAATTATCCAGCTTGCCATCCCGGTTAAATAAACCGGCCAGGCTGTTTCCAAACGGAACCAGCAAAACTATCACCAAGGCATAAAACAGCAGCAGCTTTGTCAGGGCGGACAAAATGGTGGATAGTTGATTCAGGAAATTGGGTGTAATGTCATATTGTTCAATCAGGTGTTTACCAATAAGCCCCTGGGCTGCGATACTGGCCTGGAATAAATCCTCACTGAGTTTAAATAAGATATAAAAAGTTGACAGGATGATGACATTCCAGAGCAGCTGGGTAATAAGGAAAGAGCCCAGTGCAACGAATCCAACGAGTGTAAATACCAATGTGCCAATAACAATCATCCAGCACAGAGTACGAAGAACATAGGGCCATACCGTGCCAGGCACCTTATTTTGCTCATTCTGATTAGCTTGGGGAGTAATCCGGTAATAGCGGGAAATTTTGCCTAAAACCAGAAAACCCAGCACCGCCATCGTAAGGTTTGAAATAACCCTGAGTCCCACTTCTGTACCAAGAGAAATCCCAACCTTTGAGCTGCTGATAATGATTGCCTGGTGAATCACAATGAGGGTGGTAATTAACCAGGGATAGGGTTTGAGCGCATGGACCAGGGTGTCGCTAAGCGGAGGCAGACGCCAGGACTGATGACGGACCGAGAATAATGCATTGCCCAGACCGGTGACCAGTGAAGCGAAAATGATTGTATAGATCAGGGAAACCAGGTATTCATGAATGTCCGGGCTGACAATCCCGTTCCAGTTAAGACCGGCATATAAAAAATACGTGGATAAACCAGTAATAATGACATTGTTAAGAATAATTCCAAAGGCAACCAGGGAACGTCGTGCCCGACCTGTCGGTATTCTTTCCATTGCAATCAGGCGAATCAGATTTTGCAAAAGACGGTTAAGCACAAAAGCGGTCATTAATGAAAGAAAAATGCCCGCATAAAAAAATTTTTTATTTTCCGGTTCAAGGGCTTTCACAAAAATAGCCAATACAGAATCTGTAAATTGCTGTACTCGAGGAAAATCCGAGGACCATGAGCGTGAAAAGCGTTCCCAGAATGACAAAGTAAGTGGAGATCTGACCCTTTCAAACAATTCAGCCTGAAACTTGGCCCTGCTTCCCGCCATTAATTTAAAGCTTCGCTGGTCGGCTTCACTAATCAGCAATTTGGCGAGTTTGATATTGGCATCCAGTCGTTCACGTTCTGTTTGCAAGGCACTGCGCTGCGCCTCAATGTCTTTTGCCTCAGGGGTAAGGGGGCTTTGCGATTCATCAGGTTTTGGGGTGTCGGCCAGGTTGCTTAACTTTGTATCAATGTCGGCAAGTTCCTGGGTTTTGGCATTAATAATTTGCTGCGCGCTAGCCTGGATGGCTTTTAATTTATCCAGTATTTTTTGAATATTGTCATTGTTTTCAATTGACTTGGGAAGTTCCGCAAGGCTTGCCTGGATCTCTTCAAGAGCCGGTGCTTTTTGCCCATTTTCCGCATAAACGCTTGTACTGAATGACAGGAAAACGATCAAAATAGACAGAATCAGTCTGGGCAGCATGGTATTTGAATAAAAGAGTTATTTTCCGATACGTTCCAGGCGCAGTATATAAGAACGCATTAACAGCATCGCAGTGACGGGGGAAGTAAGAAATAAAAAGACAACAATTAATATTTCGTGAAAGAAAACCCGGTCAGCCAGATGAAAAGAAACCAGTATAGACGCCAACAAGGTAAAGATGGCACCAAACGTGTTACCCAATGTAGGGGCATGAATACGACTTTTGAAATCTTCAAACCGGAGCAGTCCGATTGATCCAATCAAAGTAATAAGGCCACCCGTCACTAAAAAAACAGCAGCGGGAATTGCGATCCAGGCAGGAATATCATTCATGGCTCGATCACCTCACCACGCAGCAGGAATTTTGACAGCGCTGAAGAAGACACAAAGCCCAATAAACTGATGAGCAATGCAATGTCAAAGTACCAGGACGTTCTGTAAAGCATGCCCAGCACGATGATCAGCAACATGCCGTTGATATACATAGTATCAAGACCCAGCACCCGGTCTTGGGGTGTTGATCCCTTGACGAGTCTGATAAAGGCACAAAAAGTGGCCAGTGAAAAGCAGCAAATGGCAAAGTAACATGCCCAGGTCAATATCAAGTTCATTCAAATATCTCAATCAAATTTGCTTCGTAACGATTCTTGATGGTGTGAATCCAGTCGGACTCCTCTTTCAGGTTAAGAACATGAAGGCGCAGGATGAAATCATCTTCAGTCAGACCAGACCAGACCGTACCAGGTGTATAAGTGATAATGCACGATAAAATGGCCAAACCGTGAGGATCGCGGATGTCCAGTGGAATATTGATGAAACCTGGTGTTCGGTGAGCACTTTTTCCTTTCAGGATTAATATTCCCACCACCCAGTTGGAATAAGCAATATCAACAATAACCAGGCAAATCAATTTCAGGATAGTTAAGGTTTTTTTAGGGTGACCGTGTAAAGGCCGCAAGCGCTGTGATGCCAGAACAAGCCCTAGTGACAGTATTGAACCGAGCACAAACTGGCCGATTGTCAGTGCATTGGCCAACAGCATCCATATAAGCAAAAGAAATGCAGACATGGGAAACCAGAAAAAGAATTTTCTCATTAGTGTCCCCCTACCATGGTTTTGTTGGATGCCTGTGTAATCACTGCATTGATATACTGATTGGGATCATCAAGCGAACTTGCCGTTTCAGCCAGAAAATCCATGACAGGTCCGGCAAAAATTGAAAGCGCAATACAGCTTAGCAATAAAACACTAACGGGAATAGCTTCTCGAATACTAAGTTTAGGCGTTTGCAACGTTTCCGCATTCCAAAAAAGCCTTACGCCTGATTTACCCAGAGCAATGACAGTGGCAAGGCCGGATGCCAGCATGGCAATTACCAGTAGCCAGGCGCTGAGGGAAGGTCCCGATAACTTGTTATCGGTGAGTTCAAGTGCAGAAGACAATAAGGCAAACTTTGCCACAAAACCGGAAAACGGCGGCATACATGCAATCAGAATGGCGCAGGTAAAAAATGACAGACCAAGAAAGGCCAGTGCGGCTGGAATTGCGACACCAACAACGTCACCGGAATAATCGGTTGTTTTGTCCTCATCAAGGCCAAAAGCTTCAAAACTGACAGAAAGCACGTTGGAACCAAAGGATTCTGTGCGTTTGATCAACTCAACCAACATGAAAAAAGCACCGGTGGTAAGCACGGAACTGATCAGGTAAAAAAGGGAAGGACCTGTTAAAGTCACACCCGGCATTCCCAACGCCGTAAGCAGGGTGCCGGAAGACAGAATGATGCTATAGCCAACCAGTCGTCCTGTATTTTTTTCGGCCAGAATACCTAAAGTACCAAATAAAAGGGTACCCAGACCAATGGCGTACATCCAGTCGCCACCAAAGGCGGCAGGAGCTCCGGTGGGTAAAAGCAGGGAGCCCATTCTGACCAAAGCATAAATGCCTACCTTGGTCATGATGGCAAATAGCGTGGCAACAGGAGCACAAGCGGCCGCATAAGCATTGGGTAACCAAAAATTAAGTGGCCAGGCCGCTGCCTTGACTAAGAAGGCAATGCCCAGAATGGCACAGGCGGTTTCGAAAAGTTTGCGATTTTCAGCATCCAGCATACCGGCTTTGATACCAAGATCGGCCATGTTGAGCGTACCGGTAACCCCGTAAATAAGGGAGATGCTGATGAGCAGTAAAGAAGCGCCAATTAGGTTGACGGTAATGTAATGCAAACCTGAAGAAACTCTTCGGGAGCCAGAACCATGCAGCAGCAAACCATACGATGCAGCCAGGAAAATCTCGAAGAAGACAAAAAGATTGAACAGGTCACCGGTTAAAAATGCACCATTAAGCCCCATCAGAATGAATTGGAATAAGGGGTGGAAATGAATGCCAACCCGATCCCAGAACGCGGTTGAGTAAATAAGCGCACATATGCCCAGCACAATAGTAAGAACCAGCATAACCGCTGAGAGCTTATCCACCACGAACACAATACCAAAAGGGGCTATCCAGTTACCCAGCAAATACACGCCAATATCATTGTTCCAGTCGCTGGAAATATCGCCTGCTGTCATGAACAGCAAGGTTACTGCAACAGCAAACTGAATGGTAACCGACAGGAAAGCCAGCCCGGTAAGGGCCTTGCGACGGGAGTCTTTCAAAAGCAGCATGAGGGCGCCTGCCATCATGGGCACTGCAACAGGTAAAATGGGTAAATGATCCAACCAACCCATCATGAATTGAACTCCGTACCATCGACGTGATCGGTATTGGACAGCCCGCGCAAGGCCAGTAACACGACCAGATATAAAGCCGTTGTGGCAAAACCGATAACGATAGCGGTCAGTACCAGAGCCTGGGGAACGGGATCGGCATAATTGGAAACATCAGCAATCGTACCTGATTCAATGATGGGAGGAGAGCCAACAGATAATCGGCCCATTCCAAATATAAACAGGTTTACGGCGTAGGAAACCAGGGTAAGCCCCATAATGACCTGAAAGGTACGGGGTCTGAGCAAGAGCCAGATGCCCGAGCCGGCCAATACCCCTATGGCTAATGAGTAGATAATTTCCATTTAATTAACTCGATCTGAAAAATTCAATTGTGTCCCGGTTCCTGCTTTGGTTTCCGATTCGGCAACCGGTGCTTTACGATAGAAACGCAGGGACTGGTGAGCAAGGGCAACCAGCATAAAGGTTGTTGCGCCCACAACGAGTGCATAAACACCAATATCAAAAAGGATAACGCTGGAAAGATGCAGCTTCCCGATGACAGGCAAGTAAATATCCCAACTGATGGCTGACAGGAAAGGTTGACCTACCCACCATGCAAGCATGGAAGAGCCACCGGCAATTAACAAGCCAACGGAAATCCAGTACTGTGGCCGAACCCTTGAGCGTGTTTCAACCCAGTGAATGCCACTGAGCATATATTGCAGGATGATTCCGGTTGCAAAAATCAACCCGCCTACAAAACCACCGCCGGGCAGATTATGGCCGCGCAACAGGAAATACAATGAAATAAGGGTAATAACTGGCAGCATTAGCCTTCCCAGTACATTGGGAGCCAATAAAATACCTTTGGGCAAACTGTGCTCATTGGTGAGGCCATTGCCATCAATGGTTTGAATTTCATGACGGTTTTCAAGGGCGTGGATACTTTCCTGTGGCGGACGGAAGCGACGCAGCAGCGCATAGACGGTAATGGCCACAATGCCCAGAACACTGATCTCACCATAGGTATCAAAGCCACGGAAGTCGACCAGAATGACGTTAACTACGTTATTACCACCGCCTTCAGGCAAGGCTTTTTCCAGGAAAAAGGCAGAAAGACCCTCTGGTTTATCGCGAGTCAGCATGATATAGACCAGTGCAGACAATCCCAGTCCGCTACATATTGCAATGGCCAAATCACGGAACCGGCGAATAAATGACCGTAACGGTGTTATCTGGGACTCTTCAATGACACGACGTGGCAACCAGCGCAAGCCCAGCAAAATAAGAACAACGGTAACCGTTTCAACCACCAATTGCGTCAGCGCCAGATCGGGCGCTGAAAGCCATGCAAAAGTGATGCAGGTAACAAGCCCGGCTCCACCAGAAAGCACCAGGGCACGGAAGCGATTGTACTTGGCCAGATAAGCCGCTCCTATGGCGCAGGCACCACCAACGGTCCATAGAAGGGCAAAAGCCGGATCAAAAGAAAACGGTTCTTTTAAATGCAACCAATTTCCACCAAGCAGCGGCAGCATGCCGACCACCACGGTAATTACCACAATCCACAATACCTGTGGTTGCAAACGTTTGCTGGAAAACCATTCAAGCAGGATATAGGCAATGCTATCGATGCCATTCATGACGGCATCAAAAGACTTTCTACCATCAAAACGGTATAAAATCGGTGTCTGCCCGGGATATGAGCGAAACAGGGGTTTAAGCACATATAGCAGGGAAACACCACCAACCAGGGCCAGGATACTCATAACGAGCGGAAGGTTAAAGCCGTGCCAGATAGCCAGGCTATAAGCAGGCAAGTGGTCTCCCAGAATGGAGGTGGCCGCCAGTTTGAGCGTTGAGCCAATGATTAGTTCGGGGAAAACACCGATAAGAATACACAGCAGAACCAGAACAGCACTTGGAAAAAGCATCCAGTGGGGGGGGTCATGTGGTTTTCGAGGCAGATCGGTGGCGGGTTTGCCAAAAAACACCTGAATGATAAAGCGCAGGGAATAAGCAACGCTGAATGAACTTGCCAAAACAGCCAGGCTTGGCAACCAGTAACCGGCATAAGAGGTTTGGTTTACAAAGAGTGTTTCGGAAAAGAACATCTCTTTGGAAAGGAAACCATTAAGCAAAGGCACGCCCGCCATGGCGGCCGAAGCCACAATAGCCAGGGTGGCCGTGATAGGCATGGCCTTTCGCAATCCTGAGAGCACCCCCATGTCACGTGTTCCGGTTTCATGGTCAACAATCCCGGTTGCCATAAACAGGGAGGCCTTGAAGGTGGCATGGTTGATCATGTGAAAAATGGCGGCAATCAGGGCCAGTTCGCTATTCAGACCCAAAAGCAGGGTGGTAAGACCCAGATGGCTGATTGTGGAATAGGCCAGCACACCTTTCATGTCCTGCTGGAAAGTGGCGGCAAAAGCACCTATGAGCAATGAACACATTCCGGCACCGCCAATGATCCAGAACCACTGGTCGGTACTGGCAAGCACCGGCCAGAAACGGGCCAGGATAAAAACACCAGCCTTGACCATGGTAGCCGAATGTAGATAAGCGGATACCGGAGTTGGCGCAGCCATGGCATTGGGCAGCCAGAAATGGAAAGGGAACTGGGCACTTTTGGTAAGTCCGCCCAAGGCAATCAACACCAGAATGGGAATATACCAGGGGTGATTGCGGATCAGGTTGCCCGAAGCCAGTATTTCATTTAGTTCATAACTGCCGACAATATGGCCAATCATTAACATGCCGGCCAACAGGCAAAATCCACCTGCGGCAGTAATGGTAAGTGCCATGCGTGCACCGCGACGTGCATCTTGCCGGTGATGCCAGTAAGCAATGAGCATGAATGATGAAAGACTGGTCAATTCCCAGAATATGACCAGCTGAATAACGTTGCCCGAAAGAACGACACCGAGCATTGACCCCATGAATGCCAGGAAAAATGAAAAAAATCTGGGTACCGGATCGGCTGGGTCCATGTAATAACGGGCATACAGAACCACCAAGGCTCCCATTATGGTGACCAGAAGCGAAAATAACCAGGCAAAGCCATCCATTCTGAATGTCATATTGACGCCCATGGAAGGCAACCAGCTTATTGTCTGGACCAGTACCTCTCCGTTAAATACGGCAGGTGCGGCATAAATAACCATTCCTGCACAGACAAGCGCAATAATGCCAGCAAGCCAGGATTCCTGGTTTCTGGCATTATGAGGCAAAATGGCAGCCAATATACTGCCAAGGAAAGGGAGTACGACAATTAAAACAAGGGGCATTTGACAAGGGGATCAAAAATTGAATTGTTACAACCCTGATGATACGATATTTTCATATGTTACTTGTCTCAGATTTGCATAGAATTCAAAATATTTTTCGTATAAATCATTTTTCAGACAAAGTTGCAGTTATTTATAGAGATTTTCACGTTATTTGATGACGATTGTGATGAACTCATGACAAATCCGTTATTGCTCATGCCGCATAAGTGCTACTTATTAATTACTCACATCAACCAATCTACCTTGATACAAAATAGACCCGGTTGGTTTGCCTGAAGGGGAACCACCAGCCGGTTCAAGACTGATTTGAAAAAGTTGCCCGGGCTTCACTTTACCCAACATTTCCGGAGTAAGCGTGATAATGGCATTCGATTTAATAGCGCCCAGTGAGCGATAGTCGTTGTTGCCCGTGTCTGATTGTGTCCAGATTTCCATTTCAAGATTGTCGGCAATGTTTTGCTGAATCATTGGTTTGATCTGTGCGATGCCTTCCTGATTAACTTTTACCACCCAGGCAGGCTGGCTATTTTGCCCGGGCGCTGACAACACGGCAATCATTCTGGTCATATTGGAGGTGGATGGAAAAATAATCACAAGAAAAAGCAAGGCAGTCGCCAGTACCAGGCTGGATATTTGCCATAGTCTTAGGTTTTGGCTGAGTTTTTTGCTTAGTTCCTTGATGCGCGCCTGCAAACCGGAAAACCCGGACATGTCATGATCTTGAATGGCATCAAGAATGCCACCGACTTCCTCGGTGTTTTGCATGTTGTGCTTGATGCTGCTCCATAAGCGCGGATGCAAAGGCTGTTCGGGCAATTGATCCAGGTAATGGGTGAAGTGATCCTCCCAGATCAGGGCAATGCTGGCTGCGGTGCTGTCCTGATTGAAAAGCTGAAGTACATAACGTTCTTCTTCGCCGCTTAGCCCACCCAATACATATTCGCCAATTTTTTCATTATCAATGTGATAAGGAAAATTACCCAACTTTTTGGATAAATGACGCAAGCCCAATAAAATATTTTCCTTGAAACGGCCCAAAGGCATATTAAGCAGGGTGGCGGTTGAGGCTTGCTCACCTGAACTGAAATACATGTTGATCAAACAGCTTTGTGGCTCAAGTGGCAATTCTTCGAGAAAAGCATGAAAACCCGTATGTGGTGCGTGAGAAGCATGTATGTCGGCCTGCAAAAGACTAAGCGTTTCAACCAGTGCAGAATCCCTGTTTTGCAAAGTCGCCTGGATCTGTTCGTAATTTTGCTTGTACAGGACACCGATATGGTAGCGCAAGATGCTGTAAATCCATCCTTTGGCCGGACCGGCTTCTTCGTTATACGTATTGGCATTTTTCCAGATAGTGACAAAGGCACGCTGAACCGCCTGTTCCGCATAGTTTAAATTGCCAAAAATACGGAATGCCAAGGCCAGCATTTGAGGAGCATCGTGTTTATATAAGCTTTGTATGGCGCTTTTTTGTCCTTTTCCGCAGGCTTTTAGCGTCTTTTCATATTGAAAAGAAGTAGACTTGTTAAACATGTTCTTTTCCCAGTCTTTATATTTAAATTACCAAAATATTTTTCAAGTTTAACCTTAAAAACAATTTTATCGTATGTCTTTCAATACTGACACCCATTCCTATCTGAAACAATTTAATCTGGATGACAAGGTCACCTTCTTGACCGGCTCAACAAGAGGGTTGGGCCTTGAAATTGCCAAGGCAATGGCGCAAAGTGGTGCAACCGTGATCATCAATGGCAGAACACGGGAAAGTGTCGCTGAGTGTATAAAAAAATTGGCTGATGAGGGAATCACCGTGCGAGGGATTTGTGCGGATATGTCTGATTTTGCACAAATAGACGCTGCATTTGAAAAAATAACACAGGATTACGGTCGCTGCGATATTCTGGTTAATAATATGGGAATGCGCATTCGCAAGTCTCTTGCTGAAAGCACCTTGCCAGATATTCTGGCGCTCACTCAAGCTAATCTGACTGCAGCCGTTTACACTTCCAAGAAAGCGGCCGAATTAATGACTAAAAACGGTTTTGGACGAATTATTTCCATGACATCCATAGCGGGTGAACTGGCGCGTTCTGGTGATGCTGTATACCCGGTAACAAAAATGGGCCTGACCGGCTTAATGAGGTCTCTGGCCGTGGAATATGCCCGCCAGGGCATTACCAGCAATGCGATTGCTCCCGGTCCTTTTGCTACTGAAACCAATAAATCCCTGGCCGAAGACAAAGTAAAAGGTCCGGCTTTCGTGGCTCGGGTACCCATGCAGCGCTGGGGCAAGCCCGAAGAGATCGCTGGCGCGGCGGTTTTTCTGGCTTCGGGCCTTGCTTCTTATATCAATGGACAAGTTATTACCATTGATGGTGGGATGTCAGTTAATTTTTAAATCGAGTTTTTTAATCAGCGGCTCCCAGCGAGCTTTTTCCTGCTTCATGTACTCCCTGAACTGCTCGGGTGTACCTGGAATCGGGTCCATATACTGGGCCTGCAACTTCTCTTTTACGACAGGGTCATTCAGTGCGTCAACCAAGGCATTGGCCAGTTTGTCCTGTATGGCTTTATCCACTTTTGATGAAATAATAAAGCCTGACCAGGCTGAGCCTTCAATGCCCGGTACGCCCGCCTCTGAAACAGTGGGGATCTCGGGCAGGGCACTGACTCGTTCTGCCGTTGTTTGAGCCAAAGCGGTTAAGCGGCCATCATTAACCAGTGGCAGCACGGCAATGGGGGCCAAAGCGGTAAACTGTGTATCGCCCGCCAGTAAAGAATTCATGGCATTAGGCGAAGAGGCATACGGCACAGCCGTTGCGACACCATTGAAAGCCTGCAGCATCAGCTCCATGGATAAATGAGAACCTGTGCCAGTACCTGGTGTGGCGTAATTGAACTTGTCCGGATTTTCCTTGATTCTATCAACCAGCTCCTGAAGGTTTGTGATGCCTGAATCACTTCGCACGGCAATGATATTGGGCTGTGTGACTGCCATCGTAAGCGGAGAGAGGTCTTTTTCCGGATCGTAGCTTAAGTTATTATAAATAAACGGGTTGTTGACCAAGGGGCCGGTAATTGAAATGCCAAAGGTATAACCATCGGGTTTGGCATGTGCGACGGCAGCTGTACCTATATTGCCGCCAGCACCGGGCTTGTTGTCAATGACAATGACCTGTCCCAGTGTGCCGGATGCTTTTTCTGCCACAATGCGTGCAATCTGGTCCGGGGTTGATCCGGCCCCAAACGGTACGATAAGCTTCAATTCGTGCTCGGGCCATTTGGCGGTATCGGCAAGGACGGCAGATGAACCGGAAAATCCTATTGCTGCCAATGCAAGCAGTGGCAGGTTTTTTTTAATCAAATGAACAAGTCCGATGTTTGACAATGTAAATCTCCTTGGTAACTGTGAGGTATGGACTTAATACTTCCCCATTAAAATGTCGAAGTATTTTTCCATTAATTCGGTACTTTGATTATCTGGGTAAATCATGTAGCCTTTATCCCTGACTGCTTTGTATTTTTCATAAGGGATACTGCTTTCCAACTCGGCAAAGCGTGATTCACAGACAGGGAACAGGTCCTTTTCGGCGGGTTCTTCCTGGTATTGCAATACATATTCCCGGGTCATGCAAAAAATAATGGCCTTTTCTCTTTCATGGTTGGGATAGGTTTGTTCTTGCGCATGAGTGGCTGTCATGATGAGCGCAGCGCCAAGCAGGGTACATCCCATGTTTATGAGCATTTTTATCATTATTCCAGTTCTCCGGCATCTAGCCCAAGCATGATTTGGGATGTGGTGGCAAACGTTTTTTTGTCTTTGGGAGAAAGACTGTTGTAGACATCCTCTAGGATGTATTTCTGGCGATATGCCCGCTGAAAGCTTTCGTACAAATGGGTTTGCTGATCCAAATAATCGGCAAGTGGCACTTTTTTAATGAATTCCCCATACCTGAATTCACACAGTCTGAGAGACTCGGAGGCATCAAGTGTCTTATTGTCTTCAATGACCACATTAGTCTGGCCCGACAAGATGCCTTCCATGCACAAAGAAATCAGGTCTGTTTTTATTTCAGGCGGATAAGGTTCTGGAGTGCAGCCTGACAGGACAACAGTACCAAAGACCAGGGCAATGAATGGTTTTACGGTTTTTATCAATTTCACGGTTGGTTTTACCCGGAATGTCTACTAATATAATAGGGATGAGTGCGATTATATAGCGATTGAACGCAACGAAATGTTCATTATTGCTTATGCCTGCTTTATTGTGCCTTGAATCATTTCACACGGATTATTCTATTGAATAAATTTTTGCTGCTTTTGTTGCTGGGTCTGCCACTGGGTGTCTTTGCCCAAAGCAGTACCGATATTGATCTGAGTGATATTCCAGAGCTGGATAGTGACGTCATTGTCATGGGAGCCTGTGACCATTGCGGCAAGAATATAACCCTGCAAAGTCTGATGACCAATCCGTTGCCGGATGCGAGATTCTCCTCTTCATATGGCTGGCGAATGCATCCGGTTTTTCAGGAAATGCGCTTGCATACGGGAGTTGACTATGCTGCGCCGGCAGGAACGCCTGTTACGGCCATACAGGCGGCCAAAGTGGTTTACCTGGCTAACCGCGGGGGATACGGCAAAACCGTAGTGCTGAAACATGATAATACTTACAGCACGCTTTATGCCCATCTTGAACGCTATGCCCCCGGACTGGTTCTGGGTTCGTATGTAAAGAAAGGGGATTTAATCGGTTTTGTGGGATCAACCGGTAACTCCACCGGGCCGCACCTGCATTATGAAATCAGAAAAAATGGGCAGCCTGTGGATCCGTCCAGTGGCAAAGTGATACCGTTGCCTACGGTCGTAAAAGTAAAAGGACCGGGCATTAGCATTAAACAAAAAAATGCCCGAATCCGAACCATCTTGAAATGAACAGGCGTAATTATTTTTTACTCAGTGGACAAGCGGTCTTGACGCCAATGATGGCATAAAGTGGACAATAACTAATAAAGCCGGTTACCAGGGGAATAATGCCCAGGTAACCCCACCATCCGATTGTTCCGGTAATCGCCAGCACAATCAAAACCACGCCCACGATAATACGCAAAAGTTTATCGATACCGCCAACATTTTTATTCATGATAAAGCCCTTTTGATGGATTAACAAAAAACTGACAATTGGAAATTATGTTGAACACAAGCAATGACATGGAAAATGCCTTAGGATGAGGCCGTATCATTGCAGTATAAGCGGTGCAATGTTTCAAGCATGGCAACGGCTTTTGGGTCTGCCAGGGAGTAGTAAACATTTCTGCCTTCCTTGCGTGTTTGTACCACCCCGTTTTTTCTGAGAACCGTTAAGTGTTGCGAAAGATTGGGTTGATGAATGTCCAGTAATTCTTCAATCTCGCCCACTGTTTTTTCACCCTCAAACAAATGGCAGATCATGAGCAAACGGTCTTCATTAACCATGACCTTAAGCAACTTTATGGCTTCAGTAGCGCCTTGCCGCATGGCAAAGGACATATCCGTAGTAAGTGTTGTGTTCATAATTTCAATCTAAGATGGTTAACATTATATACTCAAATATAATATTAATAAATATAATATTTAAAAAGAAGATTTGATTTGGCGCAAACAGTTGAGAGACCACAGCGTACATTTAGTTCAGATTTGCCGTTCAGATTCTGAAAAACTATTCAGCCGGACTATCAAACAATTTAGAGGCCTTGCTTTCCAAAACATTTCCCTCGCGATAATACCTCATTAAGGTATTAATATTTTGGTGACCGGTCATTAACATGGTTTCGGCAATGGGAATATTTTGCCTGGCTGCCTCGGTCACAAAGCCCGATCGCAGTGAATGCGCGGAATATTCTTCACTTAATCCAGCCTGTTTGCAACGGGATTTAATAATATTGTTCACCGAAACCGGGCTGAGTTTTTCACCGATAGCCCCACCTTTGTTAACTTGCCTGAAAATATAACCATTTTTTATCTGGCTGGCGGCAATCCAATTGGCCAGTGCCTGGGCGGCCTGACCGGAAACCGGCTTATAGGCATTGGCGGATGCCTGTCCTGTCTGATTGGTTTTTGAATATAAAAGCAAATATAAGTAATCTCCCGTCTCGGGTTTATGGATGAGTCTGTCAAAATGGGCATCCGATACCTCGGATCTGCGTCTTCCGCCGCTGGCCCAGGCGAATAATATCAGGGCTCTATCCCGCAGGCCTTTAATCGAGTCGTCACAGGTTTCCAGCAACTGGGCAAGCGGTTCCTTGGTAAGTGCCGGGCGCTGGACGGAATGCATGCCTTTTTTTGCATAAGCTTTTTGTGTTTTGCCAATCAACTCCTGTACGCGAGGATCTTTACAGGGATTCGGACTGGCAAAAGCAATTTGGTGTGCCTTGGACAAGACAGCCAGGCGATGCAAAAGGGTGGCTATTGAAAAGTGGCCCCGTTGCGCCTTGAATTTGTTTTCAACCAGAAATACATCGAGCTCGGCGGGCAAACCAATGGTGTCACCTGTTGGGGTATGGCGCACGGCATGATCAACAATAAATTGCAGCACCACGGGTACTTGCAGGGGAAGGGTGAATGCCTGGTTATAACGCATTCTGTACCAGACGGCCCAGTATTTCATGGCGCTTTTGTAGCTGTTCCGCGTATTTTGAGACTCACCTTCAGACACGATGTCGGCAATTGCCTTTTGGGTGGCTTCATGCAATGAGGTGGGATCCAGCAATGGCAATTGGTTCAGCAATTTAAGGCTTTGTGTGGGCATAAACACCATTTTGACGTAAAAACATTGGGTAAATTCCATATTTGTAATATATAATATGTATTATGTATTGTATATTACAAATAAATCAAATAGCTTATGATAATTTTTACTTATCGAAAGCTATATTCTAAAGTGTATTCAAAATGATGCAATTAAAAAGTTCAGGGCGTGGAATTCAACAGGAAGATGTCTGGAAAGCGGCAGATGAATTGTTGCTTGAGGGGCAGCGGCCAACCATAGAGCGGATCAGGTTAAGAATAGGGCGGGGTTCACCCAATACCATCAGCCCCATGCTGGAAAACTGGTTTGCCATCCTGGGCAAACGCATTAATGGAACGTCCTTTAACCAGAAAAACACAATAACAGCCCCCGAACCGGTCGAGCAGACCATACGGCATGTCTGGGCGCTGGCTCTTGAACAGGCCACAATAATCGCCAAAAACTCGGTTAAAAACCAACAGGAAGAAAACGAACGGGCAAAACAAATACTGGATGATGAAAAAAAGGCCTTTGAACACAGTAAACAATTGCATGAGGCAGCCTTAAAAGAACAGAAAAAGCTATTGGCCACGATGGCCGCCCAACTGCAAGACACAAAGAACATCCTGGCACAAAGAAACCGCGAATATGAAAGTCTGAATAATGAAGCAGGGCGTTTGAAAATTCAGATTGCCGACTTGCTGGTAGAAAACAAGGCCCAGCAAGAAGCGGCAGAGCAGGTGTTGGAAAATGCCAATCAGCAACACATCAAGGAAAGGGAAGGGCTCGAAACCCGTTTCAGGTCGCTGGAATTGCGTTCAGTCAGTGAAATTGATCGTGCCCGGCAGGAAACAAAACTGGTTCAACAAAAGCTTGAACAAAGTCTTAAGACACAAAAGCAAAACGAGCAAGCGTTAAAAAACCAGCTGGAAGAGGCGCATGAAAAATACCGTCAATTATCACAGCTTAATGAAACAGTTCGTCTGAAAATGCAGGCAGTTCAAGATGAATACCACGTGCTTGTTACGCAATTTGAACAATATAAATCCCAGAACGAGCAACGGTTTGAACTGCTGAAAAAAGAAAACGAAACACTGACAAACGCATTGGCACAACAGCAACAAAACCTTGAATTACAAAAGGAAATGGCGCAATTACTTGAAAAAATAAATGCGTTAGCTTTAACCGAAAAAGATCATGAGAAGGATAAATCCGATAAAAGCAGCTTGAATAAGTAAAGCTGCAAGACTATGATCATTAACGTTGTAGACCAATACGAGTAGGCAAAATATGAAAATCAAATTCCTGGGTGCAGCCGGCGAGGTAACCGGTTCCTGCTTTTTGGTGCAAACCGGTAATATTCAGTTTTTGGTTGATTGCGGCATGTTGCAAGGCGGTCGTGAAGCCCCCATCCGGAATCGGCAACCCTTCGACTTTGATCCCCACGAGTTGGATTTTGTGCTGCTTACCCATGCCCACATTGACCATAGCGGCATGCTGCCAAAATTGATAAAAGACGGTTATTCGGGATATATATACACCACCCGGGCAACGGCCGACTTGCTTGATGTTCTGTTACCTGACAGCGCACACATACAAGAAGTCGATGCCGAACGGGCCAGTCGCAAACCACGTTCACGACAAGGCAGGCATTACGGGCTCACTACCCCCATCTACTACATGGCTGATGCACTGCAAACGCTTAAGCATATAAAAGAAATTGGATACGAAAGCATCATAGATCTGGCGCCTGGCATAAAATGTCGTTTTCAGGATGCCGGCCATATCCTGGGATCCGCCATTATTGAAATCTGGATTACCGAGGATAACATTACCCGTAAAGTCGTGTTCAGCGGCGATCTTGGCCAACCAGGCAGACCCATTTTACGTGATCCAACAATCATTGAAGAGGCGGATATCCTGGTTATGGAGTCCACTTACGGTGACCGGCCTCACCGTACAAGCAACTCGACGGAAGAAGAAATCGTTGATATTTTCAAACGGACTTTACCCAAGGGAAATGTTATTATTCCCGCTTTTGCAGTGGGGCGAACCCAGGAAGTCATTTACCAACTACTGCAATTGGCACGTCATGACAAAATAAATGATCTCAAGGTTTTTGTTGATTCCCCGATGGCAACCAAGGCAACGGCCATTACCATGAAACATATGGAGCTGTTTGACGAGGAAGCCAAAAAAATGTTGACCTGGCAGGAAATCGGTACCGAATTACCCAATCTTTATTTCACCGAAAGTGCTGAAGAGTCACAACTGCTGAATAAAATCCGTTCAGGTGCGATTATTATTTCTGCCAGTGGTATGTGTGACGCGGGCCGCATTAAGCATCATTTGCGCCATAACCTGGGAAGACCAGAGTGCGCCATCATGATTACGGGGTTTCAAGCCATGGGATCATTAGGCCGTCGTCTGGTTGATGGCGTTAAAAAAGTGCGTATTTTTGGTGAGGAAATCAATGTCAGGGCAACTATTCATACTATCGGGGGACTGTCTGCCCATGCTGATCAGCCGGCCCTGTTGAACTGGGCCAAAGGGTTTAAAAAAGCCCCAAAACATATTTACCTGGTCCATGGTGAACCCAATCCCGCAGAAACGCTGGCGAACCGGCTGATGGAAGAATTGAATTGGAATGTACATATTCCCAAAAGACAGGAAACGATTTCATTCAATTAAGACTAACACTTAAGGTTAACTGAACTGTAATAACACATGATTGATTATGAAAAGCGCAAAGCGCTGCAAAAAAACATAAAAGAAGGTGTCACCTACCGGCTTGCCCAGGAAGACCTCGATTTTCTGGCCAGTGATGAACTGCGTGGCCAGCGCCTGGAACTTGAATACCTCAAAACAGACAAGATACTGAATGAAAACTGCATACGTTCCACGGTTGTGGTATTTGGGAGTGCGCGCATAAGCTCACCCGAAGAAGCCAAAAGCAAAATGGAACAAATCGAGAAAATGCTTGATGGTTCACCGCAAGATGAAGTCATGCTTAAGGCTCATAAAAGGGCAGAGCGCAACCTGCGAAATGCACATTACTATGAACAGGCCATCCGTTTTGCAAAGATGATTTCAGAACACTTTCAAAAAGAGGGCGTATGTGATTATGTCATTATGACAGGTGGTGGTCCAGGCATTATGGAAGCGGCCAACCGAGGGGCTTATGAAAGCCAGGCACGTTCAATAGGCCTGAATATTACCTTGCCTTATGAACAAACCCCCAATCCTTTTATCACGCCTGAGCTGGCTTTCCGGTTTCATTATTTTGCCATCCGGAAAATGCATTTTCTTGTCCGGGCGAAGGCATTGGTTGTTTTTCCCGGTGGGTACGGAACCATGGATGAGCTGTTTGAGGTATTGACTTTAGTGCAGACCAAAAAAATGGATCCCATCCCAATCATCCTGTTTGGCTCCGAATTCTGGAAACGAGCCATCGACTTCGAGTTTCTGGTTGACGAAGGCATGATTAACGAACACGACCTGGCCTTGTTCAAAATGGTTGACTCCATCGAAGAAGCTTTCAT
This sequence comes from Advenella alkanexedens, assembly GCF_019132845.1. GTDB lineage: Bacteria > Pseudomonadota > Gammaproteobacteria > Burkholderiales > Burkholderiaceae_B > Advenella > Advenella alkanexedens. Next base: position 190,896 of record NZ_JAHSPR010000005.1, read on the forward strand.
GATGCTGCAACGTTTTCATGCAGAACATATGTAAAACAGTCGTGTGAGTTTAAGCGCTTATATTAGTACTGGCATTCGACATTTCCATCAACCCGGTTATTGCCGCCTGAAAGGCGGCTACCCTGACCACAAACAATATTGCCATCAACGGTCGTGTTTTTCACGGAAAATGAGGGTGTATGGGTTTTAGCTTCTATATTGCCATCGATACGGCTATCAGAGATTTGAATCTTGCCGGCTTTTTTTGAAATCACGTTACCGTCAATTTTTGCATTTTTAAGTACCAGCGTGGCACCTTGAAAGACTTCGATATTGCCATCAACACGGGTTCCATTCAGGTTGCAGTGAGCGCCTTGGGGCACTTTGATATTGGCGTCGATTTGCTTATTGCCAATAGAACCCTGACAAGATAAATCATCCGCAAGGGCGGGTTGCATAAAGGCGGTTAAAGCGGCGCAGCTTGCCAATAATACTTTCAAGCGTGAATTCATATCTTTACCTATGAGTTGTATTGCTGATGATCAAGCAAAAGTGCATTAAGCAGCAATCAGCAAATAAAAAAGACCATATATTATATAAGCAAATATGTTACCAACCAATGACAGAGGTTTTAGTCATAGGTTATAAGCGAATGGGGGAATGCAATCATGCATAAATCATTTACTTTACATAATATACATTATGCGAACAACATGACTACCAAAATTCAAGTGATGTTTAGAGTCTCACCGGGTAAAAACTCTATCGTTTATTTGTTACAATGCCGTGTGGAATAAGCTGTAACCCGTCAATACATAGCGGTGCTATTGTACCCGAATCACAAAAACATCACCTAACATTTCAGGGAGCCTAAATGCAAACCATCGGTTTAATAGGTGGAATGAGTTGGGAATCAACCATTCCTTATTATCGCCAAATTAACGAGGCTATCAAAGAACGGCTGGGTGGCCTGCACTCGGCAAAAATAATCCTGTATAGCGTTAACTTCCAGGAAATAGAACAGCTGCAGCATCAAGGAAAATGGGATGAGGCCGGAAAAATACTGGCCGATACCGCCCTGCTTTTACAACAGGCTGGCGCTGATTTTCTGGTGTTATGTACCAATACCATGCATAAAGTGGCGCCTGCTATTGAATCGACCACACAAATCCCGTTATTGCATATTGCAGACCCTACCGCCCAAGCCATTAAACAGGCAGGATATAAACGCGTAGCCTTGCTGGGAACCCGTTTTACCATGGAGCAGGATTTTTACCGTGGCAGATTAAGCCATAAACATGGCATTGAGGTTCTGGTACCCGGAACCGAGGACCGGAGTCAGGTACATCAAATTATTTATGATGAACTTTGCCTGGGCATTTTAAAAGAGTCATCACGCCAGACATATCGGGAAGTTATCCAGCGGCTGGCCAGTCAAGGCGCTGAAGCCGTAATATTGGGCTGCACTGAAATATCCTTGCTGATTGGTGCTAAAGATTCACCGCTTCCCCTGTTTGATACCACCGCGATTCATGCCAGCGCAGCGGCAAAACAGGCTTTGCAAAAAAAAGTATTTTAAGTGCCGCAAACAGGGTTACTGATTGACCTTAAAAACATCGCTTATTATGCTCACGATTAGTCTTTTGAAAACGGTTGTCCCTCAAAATCCACGGTAAGCAGGTTGCCATCCATAGGCCCCATGCCAGGAGAATTCAATGGCATTCCGGGTGCGGCAATACCTTTGACGGATGCATTGGCCAGCATTTTATGTACGGCTGTGGCAGGGACATGCCCCTCAATGATTTGACCTGAGCTGTCAACTACAGCGGTATGGCAGGAAGCCAGATTTAACGGTACACCAAGCTTTTCTTTTACGGCAGTCATATTGCCGGTTTTAATCGATTTAATCTTGAAGCCGGCATCTTGCATATGCTGGTTCCAGCCATCACAACACCCACAATTGGGATCCTGGAAAACGGTGATTTCATTATTGCCTGCATGGGTAAAAGCAGACATGGACAGGACGGCAGTTGCAGCTAATAACCATTTTTTCATTATTAAAGCCTTATTGTATTGTTTGAATAAATTCAGGGTCTTATTCTAACATTTACTATCTCAGCAAAAATCCCATTTCTTTCATTATTTCAATAACTTGTAAAAATTATTATTTGTAACGGAGCAAAATGGCCATTAATTTTTCATGAAATGTCCGGGTATTAAGATAGTGTTCCGGGATTAAATCAGTGATATCAACCGCCCGATCTGATCTGCCACAAATAGTAACTATCTATGTCATGGTATTTACCCATTTGATTAACTGCAAATTTTATCTACACTAGGGCCTAAATTAGGAGGATTCAATGAAATTAAAACAAGCATTTGTACTGGCAACCACCGTTGCCAGCCTGTCACTGGGCAGCCTGGCACATGCAACGTCCAATTATCCCAATCAACCCATTCGGGTTATCGTACCTTTCGCACCAGGCGGTTCTACCGATATTGTGGCCCGTATTGTGGTACAGGAAATGTCCAAGATCCTGGGTCAATCAATGGTCATTGAAAATAAAGCCGGTGCGGGTGGCGCCATTGGTGCCGCAGAGGCAGCACGGGCAAAACCCGATGGCTACACCCTGTCCCTGGCCACAGTCTCGACCATGGCCGTCAATCCAGCCTGCCGCCCCAATGATTTGCCATACGATCCACAAAAAGATTTCGCGCCGGTCAGCAATTTTGTCAATACTCCAAACGTTATTGTCGTTAATCCTGGTGTTCCAGCCAACAATTTTGCAGAGTTCGTGCAGGTACTTAAAGACAATCCCGGAAAATACACCTATGCGTCACCGGGCATTTGCAGTATTGGCAACCTCAATGGTGAAGCCTTCAAGCAGGCAGTTGGCGTAGATTTGGTACACGTACCTTATAAAGGCTCCGGTCCGGCTGTTGCTGACACCCTGGGCGGTCAGGTGCATAGCCTGTTCGATAACCTGCCTTCTTCCATGCCTCATATCCAGACTGGCAAGCTTAAAGCCATGGCGGTCGCCTGGCCCGAACGCATGAAAGACATCCCGGATGTGCCAACCTATGCGGAAATGGGTTACCCGCAATTGAATAATGGCGTCTTCTATGGTTTGCTGGCTCCCGCAGGAACACCACCAGAAATTATTGAAAAGCTAAACAAGGCCACACAAGATGCCCTTAAAGAGCCCAAAATTATTGCTGCGCTTGAAAAACAGGGGGCCTTCCCGGCTGGCAATACTCCCGAAGAATTTGCCCAACAAATCAAAGACAATTACGACCTGGCAAAATCGGTGGTTGAAAAAAGCCAGCTTGAAATGAAATAAAACCACAATTTTTCATATTCATTTCAAGTTAACAAGTATTTTTCAGTGCCTTTACAGTTACGCTGTAAAGGCACTGTTTTATGGGGAAAAGCAACACTTGAACGGCTAGAGTTCATGCTGCTCAACAATTAAAGTTTCAATCCGATAGAATGAAACATTTACCCTCTGACACCTGTAATATCACACCTTCATGTCAACACCCTCTTCTCCCGCCTATTCCCATACGATAGGAATTATTGCATTAATAGGCTCCATGGCCTCATTGTGTATTGGCACTTCATTTGCCAAATCCCTGTTTTCGGAAGTGGGTGCGCAAGGCACAACAACCTACCGATTGGCATTCTCCGCCTTGCTCCTGTGGTGCGTATGGCGCCCCTGGCGCTTCAGGCTCAATCGTAAGGATGCCTTAAGTATTGTTTTGTACGGTTTGTCCCTCGCATCCATCAATTTTTTGTTTTACATGGCCCTACGTACCATTCCCCTGGGTATTGCAATCGCCATTGAGTTTATCGGTCCGTTGGGTTTGGCCATTTACTCGTCACGCAAAAAAATTGATTTCCTTTGGATTATCATGGTGGCAACGGGCTTATATATGCTTATTCCCCAACAAGATTCAATAACAGCCCTGGATCCAGTGGGTGTTGTTTATGCTGCGATTGCAGGTGCAGGTTGGGCTTTATATATCATTTTTGGTCAGCGTACCCGTAATATTCATCCCGGTCAGGCGTCCTGTTTGGGTATTACAGTTGCAGCCTTGGTGGTTTTACCTTTTGGTATTGGTCACGCAGGAACCACGCTGTTGAATCCATCCCTTATGTTATTTGGATTGGGTGTAGCCATCATGTCCAGTGCAATCCCCTATTCCCTTGAGATGATTTCCCTGCGCGCCCTACCCCGTAAAACCATGAGTGTCTTGCTTAGCCTTGAACCCGCCATGGGTGCAGTGGCAGGTGTTATCCTATTGCATGAATTACTGACTTTTGCTCAATGGCTGGCCATTGCTTTTATTGTAAGTGCCTCCATAGGGTGTGCGGTTACATCCCGGCATCCCATTCGAGATGATATGGAGAAAAAACCAACATGAAATCCCTGTTTTCTTTTTCCGCGACCAAGGCCGATGGCCATATTCTTGACTTTGCCTGTTTGCAAGGAAAAGTGGTCCTTATCGTCAACGTGGCCTCCTACTGTGGGTTTACGCCTCAATATAATGGTCTTGAAAAACTCTATCGGACTTATAAAGACCAGGGGTTTGAAATTATTGCCTTTCCCTGCAACCAGTTTGGCCGTCAAGAACCGGGCACAGACGAAGAAATTGTCTCTTTTTGTCAATTGAATCATGATGTCGGTTTTACCATCATGAGTAAAATTGATGTCAATGGCAGCCATGAGAATGAAGTGTACACATGGCTAAAACAGGAAAAACCTGGCATTTTAGGCAACCAAAGCATTAAATGGAACTTTACCAAGTTTTTGATTAACCGCCAGGGTGAGGTTATCGGACGCTATGCGCCTGTGACCAAACCTGAGCAACTGGAAACCGATATAAAGGAAGCATTATCATGATTGATCTGTATTATTGGACAACACCAAACGGTCATAAAATTACAATGTTCCTGGAAGAGACAGGCCTTGAATATAAAATTATTCCTGTCAATATTTCCAAGGGAGAACAATTTTCACCTGATTTTCTGAAAATAGCGCCTAATAATCGTATTCCAGCCATTGTTGATCATGACCCGATTGATAAGGGTGAGCCTATTTCCATTTTTGAATCAGGTGCAATATTGCATTACCTGGCTAATAAAACCGGTCAATTCCTGTCTTCCGATTTGAGAATAAGAACGGAAACCCTGCAATGGCTGTATTGGCAAATGGCGGGTTTAGGCCCCATGGCTGGCCAAAACCATCATTTTTCCCAATACGCCACTGAAAAAATCCCTTACGCCATTGATCGATACCGTAATGAGACCAATCGTTTGTACGGGGTACTTAACAAACACCTGGAAGACAGGGTTTATATCGCAGGTCAATATTCCATTGCCGATATGGCCTGTTATCCATGGATTGTTTCACATGAAAAACAGGGACAGAACCTTGAGGATTTTCCTAACCTGCAACGCTGGTATGAATTGATAAAAGCACGACCAGCAACGATACGTGCTTATGAGATTGCCCGTGAAATTAATCCTTCACCCACCGTGCATGATGATGAAGCAAGGAAAATATTGTTTGGGCAAACAGCAAAATCCTTGGATAAACACTAACGTTTGCAGCAAAAAGAAACCCTGGTTTTAACGGATTCCTCTGGCGGATCTGTTAAAACCAGGGTTTAACACCGCAAACTTTTACAAAAAAACCATTAAGGGTAAAGACCACGTAGCTCACGGGCCTCGAGGATACGTGTGCAGGCCACAATAAATGCCGCTGTACGTAAACTGACCTCATGGTGTTTTGCAACATCAGAGACAGCACGATAAGCATCACGCATCAGGCGCTCAAGGCGTTGGTTGATTTCCTCTTCACTCCAGAAAAAGCTGGAGAAATCCTGTACCCATTCAAAATAACTGACAGTTACACCACCAGCGTTGGAAATCACATCAGGTACAATATATATCCCTTTTTGAGTTAGGATGTCATCGGCTTCCGGGGTGGTTGGGCCATTGGCGCCTTCCACCAGGATTTTTGTCTTGATCTGATCCGCATTTTTGATGGTGATTTGATTCTCAAGAGCGGCAGGAATCAGGAATTCGCTGCTAACTTCCCAGAAATCTTCATTGGAAATGGCGGTTGCTTCAGGGAAACCCATGACACCAGGATGATCTTCAACGAAATTTAACAAATCATGAATATCGATGCCATTTTCATTGAAAATAGTACCGGTATGATCTTGTATCGCAACAACTTTGGCACCGGTTTCATGGAATAATCGGGCAGCTGTGCCACCTACATTACCAAACCCCTGTACGGCCACCCTTGACCCGGACACACTAAGACCCAAATCTTTGGCCGCTTCGCAAGCTGCTACAAACACACCACGGCCTGTTGCCTCTATGCGACCAAGACTACCACCCAATGCAATAGGCTTGCCGGTAACAACACCCGTTGACGTGGCACCTTCATTCATGGAATAGGTATCCATCATCCAGGCCATGGTTTGAGAGTTGGTGTTGACATCGGGCGCTGGAATATCTTTGCTTGGGCCAATAATGAGACCAATCTCACTGGTATATCTCCGTGTGACACGTTCAAGTTCTTTTTTGGAATACTTGCGCGCATCAATGCGAATACCGCCTTTGGCACCACCAAAAGGCAAATTGACCGCTGCATTTTTAATAGACATCCAGGCTGCCAGGGCCATGACTTCGGACAGGCAAACGTCCTGGTGAAAACGTACGCCGCCCTTGCCCGGTCCACGTGATGTATTGTGCTGAACACGGTAGCCCTCAAAGTGGGCAATGGTACCGTTATCCAATTCAATGGGAACATCTACAATCAATGAGCGCTTTGGTCGCTTCAGTGTTTCTACCCAGCGGGCCAGGGAACCCAAATAGGGGGTTACCCGATCAATTTGCTGAAGATAAATACCCCATGCGCCCAAGTCATTTGGATTCAGATATGAAGGCAGCAAGTGCGAAGTGGTAAATTCTGAAGTCATTAAAGCTCTCCGATGAAATGAGCCGTCTTACTAACTTCTTGAATTGTACTTGTTCTGTTTTGAGTTATTAATCTGTCCCCGTTTAATTAATATTAAATTTTAATGGGGACAGATTGAGTGTTGTTTAATTGACATTAGTAACGGCAACCGTATAAATCGAATTTCCGCTTTTAATATCCATTTTCATGGTCAGCCCTTTTGCAGGACAATACCATTCAGTGACGGTAACCGGCTTATTGCCGGCAGACTTGCCTGAAGGAATAAGTGTGGATTGAATCTGACCACTGGAAAGAGTACCCGTGTAAGTGATCGGCTTACAGCTCATCGGCCCCATTTGTGTATGAATTTGCTGTTCTTTTCCAACTTTTCTTTGGGTAGACTGCAAAAATGCATTTTCTATGTTGACTTGGCTAATAGGCACTGAGGAAGGCAAAGACATGGACGCCTGGGCATCAGCCCTGTAGGTTTGTGCAGGCAAGGAGTCGAATTGCTCATTCATGATATTGGCTGGCTTGAGAAAGTATCCATTGACCCGGCTATTTACGACGGAACGCATGACGGTACCCAGCAAGCCTGCCGAATCAAACGAGCCACTAAGGGTAGAGCCCCCACTGTTGACCATGAGCCGAAAATTGCCCGAACCATTGATCTGCTGTCCGGCTATGGGTGCATTTGCCTGGATATGCAAATCGGCATGGCAATCATTGCCGGCCGCTTTTGTTACCTGGTTGATCCTGATCATAAAATGCCCCTTCCCCCCATTAATATTCCCTTCAATTTTCCCGTTGGGCTTTAGCCAGGGACTTTGACAATAAACCTGTTCAGCATGTGCATTTGTCCAGCCTACCAACAGGGCAAGAGAAAACAAAAGATTCAGTGGAAGAATACGGGAATGATGTTTCATGAAGAAATCCGGTTATCGAAGCATAATTTCGACAAGTCCGGGCTGCTTTAGTTCCCGGGCCAAATCAATGGCATTTTTACCCAGCTGGTTAACGGCTCTGGGATCGGCACCCGCAGCCAGCAATGCTTTGACCGCTTGGGGATTTTTAGAGGTTACCGCCATATAAATAGGTGAGCTGCCTTCTGCAGCCGGTGCATTGGGGAAAGCGCCATTAGCCAGCAACATATTGATCATATCAACATGTCCCATTGAAGCAGCATAATGCAAGGGTGCCCACCCCAAACGGTTGACGTCTGCACCCCGAAAAATAAGTCCTTCTGCGCGACGCACATCACCGATAATGGCCAAATACATCAAGGGTGTTTCATTATTAATGTTTTCAATATTAAGGTTGATATTAGGGTCTCTGACCAGAAGATCAAAAACATCCATTGATTTATCACGAATAGCCTGCATGATGGGAGGTTGACCATTCTGGTTAAGCGCATTGACATCACGGCCTTTGGCAATGGCCGCCTTAACGGAAGATACCCGATTGTTCTTGATGTCGTTCCACCAGGAAATCGATGTATTGGCAAATGACGTCATGGTCACAAACATGGCACCAACCAGCAAGGAAGATTTCAATTTACTAATGCGCATTACCCACCTTTTAAATTAATTGGATCATAACAAACATAACAAATAAGCAGTATACAAAACGTAAATATATTCAAGGAAACCCAAACAGGCAAATTTGCCTTGATTTACGGTTGTGCTTTGTGGAACAACCTGAAAAAGTTCTCGGTACTGGCCTCTTCAATCTCTTTTAGTGTCACCCCCCTGAGATCGGCAATTTTTTCGGCCACGTGAATCACTTTCGACGGGTCATTCAGTTTACCCCGGAAAGGAACCGGTGCCAGATAAGGCGAATCAGTTTCAATCAGCAAACGTTCTAACGGGACTTTTTGAGCCACTTCATGCAATTGATGGGCATTCTTGAAGGTGACAATACCCGAGAGTGAAATATAAAAATTCTGCTCAATGGCTGCCTGAGCCACTTCCCACGTTTCGGTAAAGCAATGCATGACACCACCACACTGATGCGCACCCTCTTCTTTCATGATGCGGATCGTATCTTCAGCGGAAGAACGGGTATGAATGATTAACGGTAAACCAGACTGAACGCCTGCCCTGATATGTACCCGAAAACGATCCCGTTGCCAGTCCAATGGCTCACTGAGCCGGTAATAATCAAGACCGGTTTCACCAATGGCCACAATTTTCGGATGCAAGGCATGCTCACACAGCATCTCAACGGTTGGTTCCGGTGTGTCTTCGTAGTCAGGGTGAACACCAACCGAACCGATAAGGTGCGGATATTTTTCTATCAGCGCAATAATTCTTGGCCAGTCAGGTAAATTTACGCTGACGCACAAAGCGCGCCCGACATTATTCTGTTTCATTTTATCCAGAATATTTTCCAGATCCTGGCTTAATTCAGGGAAATCCAGATGACAGTGAGAATCGACAAACATGATTAATACTTATGAAAATTTAATTACGACTTTGAAATACAGCTTAATGCAACCCGTTGCAAGGTAGAGATGATAAACAAACGGGCATTAAGCGGATGGTCGGCAATACGTTGCTGCTCTGCCAGCCATTTAAAGAGCTGGGCAATTTTATCCGCAGCCATATTGCCTGCGATACCAGAAACATTTTTACCCAAGGTGGGAAAATAACGGGAGGCTTGCCCATGGCGATTAAGATTGATATCAAAAACAAACCGTTGAAGGCTGTCCAGCCATTGCGTTGCCGGGATTTTTTCCAGTAATTCCGCCAATTTATCAAGGTTGGGCATTTCCCGGTGCGCCAGTTTGTCAGCGAACGCCGAGAGCCAGTATTTAACGGGCTCATAATCAGACTGACTGAAGGCCAAAGCGCTTAACGGCGCGCCACCGGTGGAAGCCAACCAAACCTCACCATCGGTCACCCCGTTTTTCTGTAGCCAGGACAGGGCCACCGAGCGTTCCGGTATGGGCAAGGCCAGACGACGACATCGTGACAGCAAAGTAGGCAGCAATCGCTGGATAGCATGCGTGACCAAAAGAAAAATGGTATTTTCTGGTGGCTCCTCAAGCACTTTTAGCAAGGCATTGGAAGAAGCTGCATTCAGGCTTTCTGCCGGGTACAGAACAATGACACGGTAACCGCCCCGATGCGTGGAAACATTAAACAGTTTTTCAAGCTGACGTACCTGTTCTATCCTGATGTCCTGGGACAGGGTTTTCTTTGCACCACTTTCCTCATCGTTTTCCGGGGTGGTAACAAAACCTTCCTTAACGGCAATGGCATCGGGCAATACTATCCGCAAATCGGGGTGATTTCCTGACTTGACCCAGCCACAGGATTCACAGTGTCCACATGCGATGCCATTATGGGAGGATTCGCACAACAAGCCGGTTGCCGCCGCATGGGCAAATTTCAGTTTGCCTATGCCAGGAATGCCATGAATAATCCAGGCGTGTGAAAACCGTTCCTTATTGCCCAGCCATTGACGGGCAATATCCGTTTGCCATGGTAAAAACTCAGGTAGATGCATTGTTTTTCAGCCTGATAAACTGCAACACGCGGGTTTCTATGAATGCCCTGACCTCTTCAAAAGGCCGGGTGGAGTCAATGAGCAAAAAGCGATGTGGCTCAGTGGCCGCTCGTTGCAAATAGGCACCACGCACCGCCTCGAAAAAAGCATCATTTTCCTGTTCAAACCGGTCAAGACTGACACCGCTTCGGCCCAATCGTTCGCGCGATACTGCAAGGGGTACATCAAAAAGCAGCGTCAAATCCGGGTTAAGACCTTCCTGTACCCAGTTTTCCAGCGCAGCTATCTTGTTGAGATCAAAATGACGTCCTCCCCCCTGATAGGCATAAGTACTGTCAGTAAATCGATCGCAAAGCAGCAACTTGCCTGCCGCCAAAGCTGGCTTGATGAGCTGGTTAATGTTTTCCTGGCGCGAAGCAAACATCAGCAAGGCCTCTGTTTCCTGGCTCATGGCATCATGCAGCAAAATTTCACGTAATTTTTCACCCACAGGCGTGCCACCCGGCTCGCGCGTCATGACTACGTCAAGCCCCTGATTTTTAAAAAAATCGGGCAACCACTTCATATGGGTACTTTTGCCGGCGCCATCCACGCCTTCCAGTGTAATAAAAAGCCCTGTCATTACTGACCCCTTTTCAAGATGAATTTTTGTACGTTTTGATTATGTTTTCTCAGGTTTTCAGCAAACTCACTGGTTCCGTCACCGCGCGCCACAAAATAATAATAACCATGTTTTTCAGGATGCAAAGCCGCCTGTATGGACAAAGCGCCGGGGATCGCGATAGGTGTAGGAGGCAAGCCCTGGCGGGTATAGGTATTCCATGGCGTATCGGTTTGCAGGTCTTTTTTGCTAATGTTGCCTTTGTAATTGTCACCCATTCCATAAATGACAGTAGGGTCTGTCTGCAAAAGCATATTGGCCTTGAGACGGTTAATGAAAACGCCCGCCACCCGATCACGATCCTGATTGTGACCGGTTTCTTTTTCAACAATCGAGGCCAAAATCAGGGCTTCATAAGGCGTTTTAAGCGGCGTATCAGGATCACGGCTCTCCCAGGCTTGCATCAATCGCGTCTGTCCTTCGTCATAAGCGCGCTTTAAAATCTGAAAATCGGTATCTCCCGGTACAAATACATAGGTTTCAGGAAAAAACAAGCCTTCCGGATGCGTATGGTCGGAACCCAGTTTCTTCAAGAGCTCTTCATCGCTGATATCCGCCAATGTTTGCTTTATATCCTTATTGGCCTGCAAAGCCTGACGAATTTGTTTGTAAGTCCAGCCTTCGATCAGGGCAATCTGGCGCTTGATCATGTCACCTTTGGCCAGTTTGTCCAGCACATCAACCGGTGTCATACCTTGGGTAACTTCATAGGCACCCGCCTTGAGCTGGACATCCTGTCCGGTATAACGGGCGTATAAAATAAAAAGCTGTGGTTCAATATCCAATCCAGCCTTGGCAAGCGTTTCGGCAACCGTACGTATGGTACTGCCTTTGGGAACCGTGAATTCCACCGCCTGGGCTGACATTGGAATGGGGCTGGTGGACCAGTGCCAGACTTTGCCGCCCAAGCCAATGACCAGCAGCAGGCTGCCGATAACAAAAGCCAGGGCAAGGGACTTGAATAATTTCATGCGTAAAAGCGTATTGAGGTAATTGAACAAGGCTCAATTGTATCAGGCAACAAGACAATAACCATCCATTAAAAGGCATGAGTCAAAAGGCTTTGTACAATAGGGCCGGATACATCACGATGGCACGAATTAACCTTTATCATGCCCGGGGAAATACCCCTGTCCAGTGCAATATGGCGTACTATTCCAACATTCAAGTTTGTATCAGTAATGCAGGATAATAGTCATGATCTCAGAACCTCAAGAACCTATTGACGACACTTTATTTCAAAGCGATCTCACTCATTTTACGGCTTTCTCTGTCAGTGGCGCCGATGCGACCAACTTCCTGCAGGGACAGCTCACCCAGGATATGACTCTGGCCACTGAAAATCATGCCGTGCTGTCGGCTTACTGCTCTCCCAAAGGGCGCGTACTGGCCAGTTTTCTGATCTGGAAAGAAGTCCAGGCAGATAATGAAGAAATCTTCCGGTTTCTGGTTCGCAACGACATTGCCGAACCCATGATCAAGCGTCTGCGCATGTTTGTTATGCGCTCAAAAGTGGTATTCACCCCGGAAACACTAAGCATCAAAGGGATTTGGTCCACCTCAATCGAAGCATTGGGTAAACGTCTCGCATTGGACTTGCAGCAAATGCCGGCATGGCAGGTCACCTCAAAAGACGGATGCACCTGGATTGCCTTGCCAGATGTCGCAGGCAATAAACGTTTCATTTGCGTTTATGATGCGCAAACACGTGACCAGGAGTGCTTCTGCTCACTATTAAGCCATAAAGACACGGCACAATGGGATGCCATGGAAATCCTGAGCGGCACTCCATGGATTGAAAAAGGCAACCAGGAACTGTTCATTGCGCAAAGCATTAATTTTGATGTGATTAATGGGATTAGCTTTACCAAGGGATGTTACCCTGGCCAGGAAGTGGTTGCGCGTAGTCACTACCGCGGTACGTTGAAACGCCGCATGGCAATTGGGATCGTTGCCAATGCCACAGATCCTGAAATCTGGCAGCCTGGCAAAGATGTGTTTGATGCACAGGATACCAATGAGCCATGCGGACAAATCGTCAACAGCACCGCTTATGATGGAAAAGTTTATCTGCTGTTTGAAACCAAACTGTCCGCCCTTGAGCATAATCAGATAAACATTGGCAGCCTTGAAGGCCCCAAAGTGGAACTGGTTGAAATACCATACTCACTTGAAAAGCCTGAAATCCGGAAGTAGTTCAAGGCACATACTTCCGGATGGGCTTTAAACCAAATCAGACAGAGGATGTCTGTCTGATTTGGGCCAGGGACTGTCAAAATAAGATTCAAGCAACTCATCAGTCACATCGTTAATGTCAGCTGGCATCCATTTTGGAGATTTGTCCTTATCCACCAAAAGGGCACGAATGCCTTCCTGCAACTGGCCATCGGCACAACAATGCAGTGCCACAATATATTCCATGCGAAATACATCGGCCAAAGACAAGTGCAAGGTTTTTTGTTGCAAGACAACGCCCAGCGCCATGGATAGTGGTGCACCCTTTAGCATGGTGGTAGCGGCACGGGATAACCACGGATCATCATTATCTTTCAGCTCGGCAATATTCTGATAAATGGTCTGAATATTAACCGGTGCGCAAATTTCATTGATCAGGGCATAATGTTGTTGCAACGGTCCTGCTTCAACCGGTTTGCCTTTATGTGCAGCCAGAACAGCGTGAACCAGGTCATCATTAAAGCGTCGATGCGCGGGTTTTTGCCAGGCAGCATCTAGCAAACCATTAACCACTGCCTCCCAGTTGGCATAATCGACCTGATAGTTGGCAAGACCTGAAAAAAGCGCATCAGACGTATTCAGAATGGCACCGGTACTGGCAAGGAAAACTCCGGTTTTACCTGGCAAATGATTTAAAACCCAGCTCCCGCCAACATCAGGAAACAAACCAATACTGACTTCCGGCATGGCCAGCCGGGAAGTTTCACTAACCACCCGATGGCTGGCACCAATCATCAACCCTATGCCCCCACCCATGACAATACCGTGTCCCCAGCAAATAATGGGTTTACTATAGGTATGGATTTGATAATCCAGTTTATACTCAATGTCGAAGAATTCACGTGAATACGTATTTGCCCATGCTCCCTGCCCTTGCCAGGTTTGCATGCTTTGGTACAACCCATGCAAATCACCACCCGCACAAAAAGCCTTATCTCCAGCCCCCTGCATGATCACCAGCACGACATCAGGGTCTGCCTCCCATTGGGCAAGCTGCTTGCCCAGCAAGCGGCACATCTCAAGCGAAAGTCCATTCAGGATCTTGGGCTGGTTAAGGGTGGCAACACCCACTTTGTATCCATTATGGGTATTGAGTTCAGTGAATAAAACAGGTGACGACATTGCTCCTCCTTGAGTCGTATGATTTTAAGTATTATCCCGATGTTCGGTGTAGTTGTTAATGCGTGATTTTTTCTGTCTGAGATGTTTTTTGGTCAGGATACCTGCCTTGCGGTGTTCAGCCCTGCGTCGTCGGGACTCTTTGGGATCAAACACCAGCTTGCGGTAAAGCTCAATCCGGTCTCCTTCTTGCACAAATTGTTGTGACGAGCATTTGATGCCAAAAATACCCTTTCCAAGACTGCCCAGATCCAGATCCGGGAATGCGTTGGCAATGCCGCTTAAAGCAATGGCATCAGCAATCGTGCTTCCGGCTGGCACATAAAAATCTTTTCTCCAGATCTGGCTTGTGGTAACCGGAAAGTTAAGTGAAACATGAAGATCAGCGGTCACCATAAATAACCTGTGCTCGTTTGGTAAAAGAGTCGATAAAGCTATTGGCGATACGATTGAATACAGGTCCCACCAGCATTTCAAGTGCTTTGCTATTGAAGGCATAATCAAGGGTAAAGACCACTTTACAGGCGTCTTCATCCAATTCAATGAATTCCCATGTGCCATTAAGCGCTGAAAACGGACCATCAACCAGTTTCAGTTCTATTTTTTCCGGATAGGTGTAGGTATTGCGAGTGGTAAAAGTCTGTTTTATTTTTGCAAGACTGATGGTAACCGATGCCACCACGCCATCTTCAAGTTGTTCTTTTATGGCAGAGCCGCCACACCACGGCATGAATTCAGGATATTTTTCAACATCGGAAACCAGATCAAACATCTGGCTTGCCTTGTAAGGGAGAAGTACGGATCTTTGGACAGTATGCATTAAGAAAATTTACAGATTAAATCAATTGGCCAATGGCGAATATAAATACTAAATACGCACATGGACGTTTAAGGGCAATATTGCCATAAATTTCATTTTCATGTGGTGTATTCATTTACAATAGGATCTTAAGCCGGAAATCATAAATACACATCCATAAAAAAATCCTATTTTAACGGCTGTAGCATTTTTATAATATAAATCATGAGCATTGTAGAAAATAGAAAAGCCCGCCACGACTATTTCATTGAAGAAAAATTTGAAGCCGGTATTGTCCTTGAAGGCTGGGAAGTCAAGGCTATCCGTGCAGGCAGAGTTCAATTGGCTGAAAGCTACGTTATTGTACGTGACGGTGAACTCTGGCTGCTTAACATGCATGTCAGTCCGTTAGCCACAGCGTCTACCCACATCCATCCCAATGCAACGCGCACACGCAAATTGTTAATGCATAAAAATGAAATCAACAAGTTAATTGGCAAGGTGGAAATTCGTGGTTATACCCTTGTGCCGCTTAATCTTCATTTCAAAAATGGGCGGATCAAGCTGGAATTTGGTCTGGGTAAAGGCAAAAAACTGCATGACAAGCGCGATAGCGCCCGAGATAAAGACTGGCAGCGGGAAAAAGAACGCATCATGAAGCACGATACCCGTCGCCAATAAACAAAATTACCCATCAATTAAAAGAGGGCTCCTTGGAACCCTCTTTTAATCAGTAAAAACCCGAACCATTAAATCAATGGCGGGATGGCCGGCAATATAGGTACTTCAATAACGGTCGGACCCTGCCGGCCAAAAGCTTCTTGACAGGCCGTTTTCACCTGTTCAGCAGTTTCTGCATGCACCGCACAACAGCCGTACCCTTTGGCCAAGGCCATAATATCCAGTCCTGGAATATCCAGTCCTGGTACGCCTGGAGTTTCTTCCAATAGGGCAAATGATTTCAGAATGGCATATTCGTTGTTTTTAGGTATGACATACACAATCGGCAATTGCTGCCGTGCGGCACTCCAAAGTCCCTGGATGGAATACTGCATTGATCCGTCACCAATAATGGCAAGCACAGGACGATTACGGCCACTGTCTTTTTCACCCAGTGCAATACCAACACTGGCGGGCAATCCCCACCCTAAAGAGCCGCTTGCAAATGTATAAAATGAATCCGGTGCTTCAATGGGCCATTCACGATGCAACTCAGCCAGATTGGAGGGAGACTCTTCGATCAGGATGGTGTCCCTGGGAGAAACCTCCCGTAAAGTGCGGAATAATTCGGCAGCACTTAAGGAATCTGAATTGGCTGCCGAAGTGGCCACGGGTGGATGGGCCGCCATATTGTGTGCCTGTTTGCCAATAACCGGTGGCTGCTTCTCTTTGGCTGATACCAGGTCAGCCAGGCCTTCAAGTGCCAGCACCGCATCGCTTAACAAACCGTCTCCAACCGGCGCACGCCCGATCTCCAACGGATCATCGGAGATGTGCAACAGGCGCAAGCCTTCGGGAATATAAGAGCCTGCCACATAAGGATAGTAGCGGAAAACCGGTGCCCCAATCACTACCGCCAGATCATGGCCTTCCAGCTTTTCAGATAGTGGTTTAATGGCAAAGGGCAAACCGCCCGCATATAAAGGATGCGTTTCGGGAAAGGGTGGACGTTCGGATGATGGGGCTGCCCAAACAGGAATGTTTAATTTCTCGGCCAAGGCGATACCTGTTTCCCAACCCTGCCCTCTGGCAATGGCGGAACCATAAATCAGAACCGGATTTTTCGCAGCCGTAATGGCATCGGCAAACGCTTTCAACCGTTGTGGATCGTAGCCAATGCGCTGTGGCACTGACCTGACCACCGCCTGCTCTTGAAGGGCTGGTTTATCCCAGTCATCAAGTGGAATGGATAAAAACACAGGCCCGGCAGGTGGTTGCAACGCCATGGCATACGCGCGCATGAAGGCAGCGGGTACGTCTTCAGCCCGAACCGGCTGGCAGCTCCATTTCACCCATGGCTTAGGCAGTGTTTCGGGCTCGATATTGCTAAGCCATGGATCCATCAGGAGCATTTCACGGGTTTGGTTACCGGCAGTAATGATCAGGGGAGTCCGATTCATATAGGCTGTCAGGATATTGCTCATGGCATTGCTTAATCCTGCTGACGTATGGACGTTGACCATTGCCACCTTGCGCATCGATTGCGCATAGGCATCTGCAGCAGCCACTGCGGATGCCTCATGCAAGGTTTGAATATACCGGAAATCTGCCGGAAACTCTTTGAGGAACGTTTCTTCCGTCGAACCCGGGTTACCAAAAATGGTGGTGATATCCAACTTACGCAGTAAATCGAAGGTTACCTGGCGTATGTTTTTTTGCATCGTAAAGCCCCCGCATACAAAAATAGTTTGTTTTAATTGGTCTTGCTTAATCTTTCGCATCTGAAGACGCGTTGGAACCTTTGTCACATGCCTGTTGAACAGGCCTTTGAGATAAAAATTGAGATACAAAAAAAGCCACGTTTGAAAGTGGCTTTAATAATTAAAAATATCAGGATGTTGTTTTATTGTTATTTTTAATAATGGTCATTGCCGAGGCGATCATACTTCCCATATCAGACAAATTACCTGGCAAAATCAGGGTGTTGCCTTCTTTGGCAAGCTTGCCAAAGGCTTCCACGTAATTTTCCGCCACCTGCAGGTTAACCGCTGCAAGACCACCTGGCTGTTCTATGGCATTGGCCACCTTGGTAATGGCTTCAGCAGTTGCGGTTGCAATCGTGGTAACCGCTTTGGCCTCACCCTCAGCGTTATTGATTTGTGCCTGCTTCTCACCTTCTGAACGGGCAATGGCTGCCTCTCGTTCACCGGTTGCGATATTGATCTGTTCCTGACGACGCCCTTCAGACGCGGCGATCAATGCCCTCTTCTCACGCTCGGCCGTAATTTGTGCCTGCATGGCACGCAGAATTTCGCTAGGAGGGGTAAGATCCTTGATTTCATAGCGCAATACTTTCACCCCCCAGTTGGTGGCTGCCTCGTCAAGGGAAGAAACAATCGTGCTGTTGATGGCATCCCGTTCTTCAAAAGTACGGTCAAGCTCCATGCGGCCAATGACCGAACGCAGCGTGGTTTGTGCCAGCTGTGTGATGGCGACAATATAATTGGATGAACCGTATGAAGCCCGCATTGGATCGGTTACCTGGAAGAAAATAACACCATCCACCTGCAGCTGCGTATTGTCCCGGGTAATACAAACCTGACTGGGAACATCAAGGGGAATTTCTTTTAATGAGTGTTTGTAGGCAATCTTTTCAATAAAGGGAATAACAAATTTGGCTCCCGGAGACAGGGTTCTGTCAAACTTACCAAGCCGTTCCACCACCCATGCATGTTGCTGGGGAACAATGGCAATGGTTTTAATAAAGATAATCAGGGCCAGTATAAAAACAATCAGCCAGAAAATAATCGATGTATCAAATTCCACAGTAACACTCCTATGGTTTGTCAGGGGCTCAGGATGACTTATGCAGCGGCTTTAAAATAAGGGTAACGCTTTGAATATCGACAATCACATATTGTCCGGGCAATGGTGTTTCAGTAATGGAAGGATCCAGTTTTACCTGCCATTGAGCTCCTCGGTAATAGACCGTGGACGTACGATTTTCTGTCCACGACTTCACTTCTACTTGCTGGCCGATATCAAGGATGACATTACTGTCACTGGTTGCCTTAAGGTGCCCTTTTTTTAATAATACACCCGTTTTTTTAAGTATAATCAGCCCGGCAATGCCAATGATGCTGCAAGTAGCCAACTGGGCAGCCGGACTGAAACCCAAATAGGCAACAATACCCGAAGCGACCAGTCCCAACGCAACAAGCAACATGTAGAATGTGCCTGAAAGCAGTTCGGCAATAAGTGCCACCACCGCAAGAGCAAACCAGAGCCAGATCATATTGTCACCTTTTGGAAAGACCGGAATTTACCAAACTTACGCCAAGTCCAGTAATTCAACCTCAAACACGAGAGTTGCATTAGGCGGAATAACACCGCCAGCTCCTCTGGCACCATAACCTAACGATGATGGAATGGTTAGTTTACGTTTGCCACCAATCCTCATGCCTGCCACACCCTGATCCCAACCTTTAATGACATGGCCTGCACCCAGAGGGAAAGAAAATGGTTGATTGCGATCTTTGCTTGAGTCAAATTTGGCACCATTATCCAATAACCAGCCAGTGTAGTGCACGGTGACATGTTGCCCGCTTTTGGCTTCTTCACCGGTACCCACTTCAATATCTTCAATAATCAATTGACTCATTTCATATCCTTAAAATCTATGGTTAATTCAGTAAGTGTAACTTAATTCATCCCTCATTTTATTAAAAAAGAAAATATTCCTTGTGATGAAAGATGAGGAATGTATTAATCATGTTTTTCATTTTTTGATGACAAAAAAACAGGCCCTCGAAAGAGCCTGTTTTTTCATTACTTAATCAATTACTGAGCGACAGCCAGTTTTTGCCAGGTATCAACCACCGTATCGGGGTTAAGAGACATTGACAAAATACCCTGTTCTTTCAGCCATACCGCCAAATCCGGGTGATCGCTGGGGCCCTGACCACAAATACCAACGTATTTGCCGGCTTTCAGACATGCCTGAATGGCTCGTGACAACATGAATTGTACCGCTTCATCACGCTCATCAAAATCAGCCGCCAACAACTCCATGCCCGAATCACGGTCAAGACCAAGCGTTAACTGGGTCATATCGTTTGAACCGATAGAGAACCCATCAAAGTACTGAAGGAATTTCTCGGCAAGAATCGCATTGGAAGGAACCTCACACATCATAACCACGCGCAGACCGTTTTCACCACGTTTCAGGCCATTTTCCGCCAACAGGTTAATCACGCGTTCAGCCTGGTTAAGGGTGCGCACAAAGGGGATCATGATTTCAACGTTAGTCAGACCCATTTCTTCACGAACAAAGCGCAAAGCTTCGCATTCCATACGGAAGCATTCAGCGAAATCGTCGGAAATATAACGAGCCGCACCACGGAAACCCAGCATCGGGTTTTCTTCCTCGGGCTCGTAGCGGGAACCGCCAACCAGCTTGCGATATTCGTTGGATTTGAAGTCGGACATGCGGACAATAACCGGTTTCGGATAGAACGCAGCCGCAATGGTGGCCACGCCCTCTGCCAGTTTTTCAACAAAGAAAGCACGGGGACTTGCGTAACCACGGGCAGCCGATTCAACTGCTTTTTTCAGGTCAGCATCAACATTGGGGTAATCAAGTACCGCTTTAGGGTGAATGTTGATGTTGTTGTTGATGATAAATTCAAGACGAGCCAGACCAACACCCGCATTGGGGATTTGAGAGAAATCAAATGCCAACTGGGGGTTACCCACGTTCATCATGATTTTCACATCAACTTCCGGCATTTCACCGCGACGGATTTCTTCGATTTCGGTTTCCAGAAGGCCTTCATAAATACGGCCTTCATCGCCTTCCGCACAAGACACGGTTACCTCGGAATCATTAACAAGCACTTCAGTTGCTTCACCACAACCAACAACAGCAGGAATACCCAGTTCACGTGCAATAATCGCAGCGTGGCAGGTACGGCCACCACGGTTGGTCACAATGGCGGAAGCGCGCTTCATGACGGGTTCCCAGTTAGGGTCGGTCATGTCGGTAACCAATACATCACCGGCTTCAACCTGATCCATTTGGGCAATATCATTAATGATGCGGACTTTACCGGAACCGATTTTTTGACCGATGGCACGACCGGTAATCAGTACCTGGCCAGTCGCCTTCAGTTTGTAGCGTTGCTGGACGTCATGGGCACCTTGCTGTGATTTGACGGTTTCAGGACGAGCCTGAAGAATATACAGTTTTCCATCAATACCATCACGACCCCATTCGATATCCATAGGACGCTGATAATGCTTTTCAATAATGACGGCATAACGGGCCAGTTCAATCACTTCATCATCGGTCAGGGAGTAACGGTTTCTTTCTGAAACAGGCACGTCAACGGTCAACACGGCATTTTCACCGGGACGGCGCTCGGTGTTGAATTCCATCTTGATCAGTTTGGAACCGATGCGACGGCTGACGATTGGATATTTACCTGATTCCAGTGTGGGTTTGAACACATAGAATTCGTCAGGATTAACGGCACCCTGTACAACGGTTTCACCCAGACCGTAAGAAGAAGTGATGAATACAACATCATCAAAACCGGACTCGGTATCCAGGGTAAACATCACACCGGCACTGCCCTTGTCTGAACGAACCATACGCTGGATACCGGCAGACAAGGCCACTTCAGCATGAGCATAGCCTTTATGGACACGGTAAGAAATAGCGCGATCGTTATAAAGTGAAGCAAAAACGTGACGGATTTTATCCAGGACATCGTCAATGCCGGCAACGTTCAGGAAAGTTTCCTGTTGGCCTGCAAATGAAGCATCAGGCAAATCTTCGGCTGTGGCAGATGAACGGACAGCAAAAGAACCTTTGCCATCGGCATCCAGCTTGGCATAGGCTTCGCGGATTTGACTTTCAAACTCTGCGGAAAAAGGTTCATCGATAATCCATTGACGGATTTCGGAACCGGCCTCTGCCAATGCACGAACATCTTCCGGATTTAATGTGCTAAGACGATTGGCAATACGTGTGTCCAGCCCAGAAAGCTTGAGGAAATCCCTGAAAGCTTCTGCTGTAGTGGCAAAACCACCGGGAACCCGTACACCCGCTGAAGAC
This sequence comes from Advenella alkanexedens, assembly GCF_019132845.1. GTDB lineage: Bacteria > Pseudomonadota > Gammaproteobacteria > Burkholderiales > Burkholderiaceae_B > Advenella > Advenella alkanexedens. The sequence goes on from NZ_JAHSPR010000005.1 coordinate 212,951, forward strand.
AACTGGCTAATCATTTCACCCAGTGAGGCATTTTTACCACCCACCGAGTCCACGTCCGTCATGCGGAGATTTTCAAATGGAACAACATACGACATTAAAGTCACCCTTAGAATAAAAAAATGAAAGCATATTTGTTTGAAAAACAACTAAATTCCTCAAACAAATAAGCCTTTACATGACAAACCAATGATGTCGATTACAATCATGGACTGAATTGTACCGTTTTACGGTTTTTTTTGGGCGTTTTTTAGGCAATCACAATGCAACTTAATCAAAGAACTGTATTTATTGTATCGGACAGCACCGGTATTACCGCAGAAACCTTCAGTCACTCTGTACTTTCTCAGTTCAGTAAGTCTTTTGAGTTCCAGCAAATCCGGGAACCTTTCGTCACGACAGATGAAAAGGCCAAGGCTGTGGCAAAAAAAATCAATGAAATTGCCGAACGTGAAAAGAATCCACCCATCGTCTTCAGCACATTGGTCAAACAGGATATTCTTGCCTATGTCAAAGAGTCCAATTGCGTGTTCCTGGATATTTTTGGCACTTGCGTCAGCCAGCTTGAGTCAGCCTTAGGCGCCAAGTCCGAACCAACCATTGGTATGTCTCATTTAAGTGCCAGTTCAGAAGCCTACCGCAATCGCATCGAGGCAATCAACTTTAGCCTGGCCCACGATGACGGTCAATTCATTCATGGCCTTAAGGAAGCGGATGTGATTCTGGTGGGTGTTTCCCGTTGTGGTAAAACACCAACGAGCCTTTACCTTGCCATGCAATACGCCATCAAGGCAGCCAATTTTCCGTTAATTCCCGAAGACTTTGAACGCGGCAGCCTGCCTAAAACATTGCAGCCTTTCCGCAACAAGCTGTTCGGTTTGTCCATCCAGCCCGATCGCCTGAGTGAAGTCCGCAATGAACGTCGCCCAAACAGCCGTTATGCTACGCTGGAGCAATGTTTGTATGAAGTGGCTGAAGCAGAAAGATTAATGCGCCGCGAAGGCATTGAATGGCTGTCAACCACAACCAAGTCGATTGAAGAAATTTCCACGACTGTTTTGCAAATACTTGGGCTGAATAAATCCAGCTACTAAAAAAACCACCCTATCATCTATAAATACCTGTCCGTGTGTACATTTCACTGACAGGTATTTTTTTGACAGGCGGCCACTACACAGCTTCAAACGCAATAAAGACGCTGGCGCCGGTGTTCAAACAAGACAATACCGGCAGCAACCCCCACATTCAGCGACTCCACCCAATTTGTCTGGGGAATAAATACCTGATGATTTGCCTTGCTTAACAAGGCAGGGTGCACGCCCTGGCCTTCATGCCCCAACAACCATACACATTGTTCGGGCAAGCGTGTTTCATACAGGTTCTGCGCCTTGTCCGACAACGCAGTTGCCATGACCGGAACACTAGTCCGGCCAATGAGTTCGGACAAGTCTTGCTGCTCGTAAATATTCAGAGAAAAATGGGCCCCTTGGGCACTTCGCAAGACCTTGGATGACCAGGCTGAAACACAGCCTTTTGACAGATATACATGGCGAACCCCCGCTGCCGCGGCAGAACGCAGGATGGTCCCCGCATTACCCGGATCTTGTAACCGGTCCAGAAAAACCGCGTTCTCCCGAATCTTTTCCGGCACCTGGAAGGATGGCGTGTTCACCAGAAAAAGCACCCCTTGCGGTGAGTCCACCTGCGTCAAGTTTTTGAAGAGTTTATCGGGTACAACAACGCATTGATCCTGATTCAACACATTGAACAACTGCCAAACCTCATTAGCGGACGATTGCATGACAGATGCACCTTCCTGCATCAATTGATGCGCAGCTGCATGTTGCACGAATGCACCTGACTCGACCTGCTCTAGCACAGCGGCATTGAACACAGCCAACAAAGGATTCGCATGATGCGCTAACCATGAATGGCAAAGATGGACGCCTTCAATGAGGACCTGACCCTTTATTTTGCCAAGATGAACCTTCAGCAATTGCTTGTACAAGGGATTTTCTTTGGAGGAGATGGATTTCATACAAAAAATTATCCCGCATAAGCGGGATAATATCAAAGCCTAATATTGATGGTTCCGGATAGATTACAAAACCTGGGCTGTTGGCTTACCGTTGAAATCAAGCCAGCGCTTGTTTTCATAGTCATACAGCTTGGTTGCCTTGGCCGTTTTGAAATACCATCTCCAGCTGAATTTCTGTACCACAATCCGTTCTGGCAGCATTTCTTCAAGACGGGCTTGTGCAGCTTTCAACTTGTACAACGGAATACTCATATCAACGTGATGGGCAGTATGCTCAAGAATGTGATGCATGAGTGCACCAAAATGAAAGTTGAAGGTCAGATGCACGGTTGTGGAAACAAACGGCTGTGCCTTGGCCCACTCAACCTTGTTATCATGCCAAACCACTTTGGTATGTGTATGCTGTACATACACCACCCAGCCGATCATGTAAAACCAGAACATCAGTGGTACAAACCAGGCAAAAAACAACAGTGAGAAAATTGATTGATCAGTTTGAATGGCCGCAATGATCACGACCAGTGCCCAGGAAATACCAAACACACTGGATAGCAGGCCGTCCCAGAAAAAGACTTTACGCTGCGTACCCATATACGCCTTGGTGGGAAACATCATGCGGTTCCACCAGATTTCAACAAGATAATAAATGCCTGCACCCCAGCCACTGCGATAGAATCGCTCCATAAGCTGACGTCCTTTGGACATGGCAGCGTACTCTTCCGGTGTATGAGGGCACCAGACAAAATCCATGCCTTTCAGATTGGTATAGCCATGATGCACGACATTATGACCAACATCCCATAGGCTGTACGGTGAGACGGATGGCAAAAAGGCAATACGGCCCAACCATTTATTCAGCTTCCGGTGTGGTGTCAGGCTTTGGTGGCAGGCATCATGACCGATAATAAACAGACGGCCAATGACAAAACCACAAACCAGGCCGCAAATCAACTTTGCCCACCATGGTTCAAAAACAATTGCCCCGGCAATCAATGCAAAAAACAAGGCGATATCAATAATCATCAGAACAATAGCGCGAAGCGTGTTTTTTTCTGATAAGGGTGTTAACCAGCTCCGAATAATTTTACGATGCGGCAGTTCATTATTCGGTGGAATTGGCGTTAAAGGTGTGGTCATAAATAATATCTATCTAATAACAAAAGGCTGTAATTCTTTACAATGAAAGCAAATAATTGTACTGCCTTTTTATGGCAAAACAATTTTAAAACTTAAAATTAGCTTAATTAATGGAAAAAATCAATAAAAACAAAGACTTTTAACCCTGTAATTTTCTTACGGGCGCAAAACTCCGTCGATGTTCAGGACAGGCGCCATGCAAACGCAAGCGCTCTAAATGAAGAGCTGTCCCGTATCCTTTATGTTGATCAAAACCATATTCGGGATATTGTTCATGCAGTTCTCTCAATGACGCATCGCGGGCCGTTTTCGCCAGGATGGAAGCAGCAGAAATACAAGCCTCAAGCGCGTCCCCTTTAACAATAGCCCTACAGGCAACGGGCATATCTGCAGGCACACGGTTACCATCAATAAGCGCCAGACCTGGTGCAACAGACAAATTCAAAACCGCCCTTTTCATGGCCAGCATGGTTGCTTGCAGTATGTTGATCTGATCAATTTCTTCCACAGTGGCACAGGCAATAGACCAGGATAGTGCGTTTTCCTTGATTTCAAGCGCCAATTGTTCACGCTTTTTTTCGGATAGTTTTTTGGAGTCCATCAAACCATGAATGGTTTTTGCCGGATCCAGAATAACCGCAGCAGCATACACAGAACCTGCCAATGGCCCTCTTCCAGCCTCATCTATCCCGGCAATCAGTAAACCGTCTTCGTTGTCGGAAAACAAATCAAGATTATGATTCATAATATTACGCTGGTGAATTTGCCGCGTTTAAAATGGCTTGCGCCGCAAGATGGGCCGTATCCTGACGCAAAGTTTCATGAAGCAAGGAGAATTTTTGTTTGACCTCCAGAATATAAGCGGTATTTTCAAGCGCATTAAGACAGGCAGCCGCCAGATTTTCGGGCGTTGCTTCGTCTTGAAGAATTTCAGGAACAGCAAATTCTTTTAACAAGATATTGGGCAGTCCAACCCAAGGCACATAAGGCTTGAGTTGCCCTGATTTCCATTCCATCAGTTTTTTCATCAAAGGAGAAATCACATAGGAAATAACCATGGGTTTTTTGAATAAGGCCGTTTCAAGAGAGGCTGTACCACTGGCCACCAATACCGCGTCAGAAGCCTCCATCACATCCCATGCAACAGGACGTCCGGTCTCAGTCGCAGAAAAGGTTTTCAGGTTTTTAACCGGGATACTGGCATAAATCTCATCAAAATCTTTCTGCCTTTTTTCATTAACGATCGGCACAATAAACTGCAAAGCCGGATCGTGCTTTAGTAATTGTTGGGCAGTTTGCAAAAACCGTGGCGCCAGCAGTTTAACTTCTGATGCCCGGCTTCCAGGTAAAATCGCCAGTATCCGGCTGTCTGGGCTTAACCCCAAACGAAGCCTGGCGGCCTGCATATCGGGTTTAAGCGGGATCTGGCTGGCCAAGGGGTGGCCGACAAAAGTAACGGGAATACCCTCCTTTCGATAGATGTCCACTTCGAAAGGAAACAGGACCAACATGTGAGACACTGCTTTTTTGATGGCATGAATGCGCTCATATCGCCATGCCCAAATGGATGGGCCCACAAAATGAACGGTAGGGACCCCTTTTTCTCGCAATTTTTGTTCCAGGCGCAAATTGAAATCGGGCGCATCCACACCCACAAACACATCAGGTTTATGGGCGATTAAATTATTTTTAAGACTACTGTAAGTTCGGATTAAGGAAGGAAGTTGCTTGAGCGCATCAGCATAACCAAAAACACTTAATTTATCCATGGGATGCTGGATGTGCATGCCACGTGAGCGCATATTAGGCCCGCCTATGCCCGTAAAATGAACCTCTGGCTGGGCCTGCTTGATACCATCTATAATACGCGAGGCCAAAAGGTCACCAGAAGGTTCACCGGCAACCATTGCAACTTTCAGCCCCATCAACGACCTATACCACGTGAGTGAGTATCAAAGAAATCCAGGAATGGCTGAAGTGCCGTACGTGTATCCGGATGTTCTTCCTGATACTGTTTGATTTCATCAAGCGCTTCTTCTATCGATAACTTGCGCATATAAATGATTTTATAAGCTTTCTTGATGGCCGAGATTTCTTCAGCTGAAAAACCACGACGTTTGAGGCCCTCTGAATTGATACCAGCGGGACGATAAGGCTGACCGGCACCCAGCACATAAGGAGGAATATCCTGGCGAATGGCGCTCATGCCACCGGTCATGGAGTGTTCGCCAATACGGATAAACTGATGCGCGGCAGTGCCGCCTCCTACGATAGCCCAGTCACCAATATGAATATGCCCGGCCAGTTGCACCGAATTGGCAATAATGGTGTGACTGCCAATCTGGCAATCATGTGCAATATGCACATAAGCCATAATCCAGTTGTCATTACCTATGCGGGTAGTACCCACATCCTGAACGGTACCCGTATTGATGGTGACATATTCACGGACCGTGTTGTTGTCACCAATTTCAAGTTTAGTGGGCTCTCCCGCATATTTTTTGTCCTGGGGCATACCACCAATCGAACAAAAACGGTAGAAATTATTATTTTTACCAATCGTGGTACATCCATCGATAATACAATGAGCACCAACCGTTGTTCCTTCATCGATGCGAACATCTTTATGGATAATCGCATACGGGCCAACAATAACACTGGGATGGAGCTGTGCCCCATCGTAAACAATTGCTGTTGGATGGATGTTGTTTGACATTATTAGCCTAAATCCCTTATGGCACACATGATTTTTGCTTCAGCAACCACCTCGCCATCAACGACGGCCTTGGTTCTGTATTTACAAATGACTTTGCTGATGCGCTCTGCTTCTGCATGCAACATTAACTGATCGCCCGGTACTACCGGTTTGCGAAAACGGGCTCCATCAACCCCTACCAGGTAATAAGCCGTTTTTGAGCTGTCCAACATTGTGCCATCTTCATTTGAAAATGAAAATATTGCCGCTGCCTGGGCCAGCGCTTCAATAATAAGCACGCCGGGCATTACTGGCAAGTGTGGGAAATGACCTTGAAAAAAGGGTTCATTGATAGTTACGTTTTTGACAGCAACAATACTTTTTCCTGGAACCATTTCAAGGACACGATCCACCAACAGCATAGGATAACGATGAGGGATGCGATCCATAATGCCTTGAATATCGATTACCATAAATTTTCCTGTTATTAATATTTAAAAACTGATCAATTAAGCCGAGCCTGTACAGAAGCCAGTCCACTTAATTTGGTTGAATTATTTTTTTTCCAATTGCTGAATGCGTCTTCTGAGTTGGGCCAGCTGCTGAAGAACAGCTGCATTTTTTTGCCAGACTCCATGTGCGGCAATAGGAAAAACCCCTGTATAACGACCTGGCTCAAGAATATCAGAAGTGACGGCAGAGCCGCCAGAGATATGCACATCATCACCAATGGTAATATGACCGGAAACCATGCCGGCACCCGCAACGGTACAGCGGGTACCTATTTGGGTAGAGCCTGCAATACCCACACAGGCAGCCATGGCGGTATGGTCTCCAATTTTAACATTGTGACCAATCATGATCTGGTTATCCAGTTTGACACCATTACCAATAACCGTATCTTCAATGGCACCTCTGTCTACCGTCGTACAGGCACCAATCTCAACATCATTGCCAAGAATAACGCGCCCCAGCTGGGAGATCTTGCACCAGGCACCTTTTTCATGGCTGTTATCGGGCGCGAAGCCAAAACCGTCAGCACCAATGACCGAACCACTGTGCAATATACAGCGCTGACCGACGATCACGTCATGATAAAGGGTGACATTGGCATACAGGATGCTGTTATCACCAATCTCAGAGTTCCTGCCAATAACACATGACGCACCAATAATACAGCCCGCCGCAATTCTAACACCAGACTCGATAACCGCGAGCGGCCCAATGGAAACCCCTTGTTCAATAATGGCATCGGGAGCCACAATGGCCGAAGGATGTATCTGTTTGGGTATATTATTTAGCCTGAAGCTGTCAAACCATTGCGCTATCCGTGCATACATCAGATAGGGATTCTCACAGATCACCATCGCAAATGGGACGGTATCAGGTAAATGGTCAACCGCTTTTTGGGGAAGAATGACAGCAGCCGCTTCAGTTTTCAGTAAATGTGGAAAAAACTTCGCATTTGAAAGAAAACTGATTTCAGTCTTTCCTGCATTATTCAGGGAGCCCAAACCATAAATTGATGGCAAGGGTTGGTTTGAACTGTTTTTGATTTTCCAATCCAAACCTCGCGTATCAACCTGTTCAAGCAGCTTATCCAGTGAAACTGCCTGATTCGGATTTAATACGATTGCCATACTTATTTTTTATCCAGTGCTTTAATAACGATATCGGTGATATCAATACGCGCACTGACAGTTACCGCATCTTGAACAATCAGATCGTAATTCTCTTTTTCAGCGATGTCACGAATGGCTGCATTGGCTTTATCTACAATACCGGAAAAAGCCTCATTACGACGACGATTGAAGTCTTCCTGAAATTCACGACGTTTACGCTGAAGATCGGTATCAAGGTCAGCCAATTCACGTTGAGCCTTTGTACGCTCCGCATCTGTCATGACCGGTGCATTTTTATCAAATTGCTCTGCTTTGCTACGCAGGTTATTAGCCAGCTTTTGCAGCTCTTCATCTCTTTTTTTAAATTCAGTTTCGATTTTGTCCTGTGCTTCTTTTGCTGGCGCAGAATCACGAAGGATCTTTTCAGTATTAACGAACCCGATTTTCAACGGGCTGGTGCTGGAGGTTTCTGCCGCAGCTTCAGTCTTTGTTTCTGTCCCTTCGGTTGTTTTTTTTGCTTGTGCGAATACAGTCGGTGCTGTCAATGAAAGACCGATAACTGATGTTGCAAGCAACATACCAACTTTACGTTTGCCGAAAGTATTTTTTGCCAAACTTGAACTCATGAAAATAACCTTATAATGTAAAAGGAATTATATAAAAATTCGTTCACCAGGATTATTTCAAAAAATCCTGATGATTAAATACCTGTTAAAGTTTGTGTATAACCATTAAAATGCAGTGCCAATCTGGAACTGGAAGGATTCTTTATTATCACCTGGTTTTGCACTGATTGGGCGAGCATATGAAATTTGCAATGGGCCCAGCGGAGACTGCCATGACAAACCCACACCGGCAGAATAGCGCCAGTCACACGGCTTTTCAACCAGACCACCATTATTTGCATTACCGTTAGTGCAGGCAGTTTTACCTGACACACTCACTTTACCGGCATCGGCAAACACAAACCATCGCAGGGTGCGGTCATTTTGTGTACCTGGGAAAGGCAGATACAACTGTAAATTGGCAATCACACGGGTAGAGCCACCTAAATAGTCACCTGAAACCAGATCACGTGGGCCCAGAGAAGCTCCTTCATAACCGCGAACGGAACCAATACCACCGGCATACAGATTCTTGATGACAGGGAAGGGCTTTTTGCTGTCCAAGCTTCTACCGTAGTCGGCGCCAAGGTTGAAGGCAAGCGTATAATCTTTACCCAAAGGCAAATAGTATTGTTGCTGGGCACTTAGCATATAGTATTTCAAATCGCCTACGCCAGCCGTTGCCATAAGTGATGTGTAGTAGCCTTTACTTGGTGCAAGTGCGCTGTCGCGAGTATCTTTGGCCCAGCCAAGGTTAAACAGGAAAGTGTTGGTGGATTCACCGTAAATGTCGACAAAATCACGATAAGCTTTCGGAATAATATATCCGGAATCGGCACTGGGTAATTCAATCTTGTTGTTTTCAAAGGTCAGACCCATGAAAATACGGTCATTTTCAGAAATGGGCACCCCGAAATTCATACCCAAACCAATCGAACGTGTCCGGTAGTTATCTTCGTCCTGATCTACATTTGAGTTGTAAGGGCGGTCAATGCGGTAATACAAAGAAGTGGTACGACTGATTCCGCTTGAAGTCCAGTATGGATCTGTGTGTGTGATAACGGCGGCACGGTTTCGTTTGCTGGTATTGACCTGTAAGCCCAAATCGGTACCACTACCAAAAATGTTTTCCTGGCTGATACCACCGTTAAACGAAAGTTTATCGGTAGAACCATAACCCACACCAAGGTTAATCATGCCGGTAGGTTTTTCCTTGACGTCAACAATGATGTCTACCTGATCGTCAGTACCTGCTACGGGAGCCTGGTTAACCTGCACCTCGTTGAAATAACCCAAACGATCTATGCGCTCCTGAGAGGTGGTCAATTGAGCAGCATCATACCAGGCCGCTTCTTGCTGGCGCATTTCACGACGAATAACCTTGTCACGTGTACGTACATTACCGCCAATATCAATACGGCGCACATAAACTCGCTTGCCCGGATCAACAAAAAAAGTAAGATCGGCCTCGGTAGTACCGGGGATCGTAACCGGATTTGGCGTTACCGTGGCAAAGGCATATCCCAGTTCGCCCAGGCGGTTTTTAATGGCGGCAACCGTCTCTCGTGCTTTTGAGGCATTGAATACCTCACCGGGTTTCTGTATTAACATTGACTCAAGCTCGGTATTCAGATCAAGCAGATCACCGGCAAGTTGAACCTTACGTAAAGTATAAGGTTCACCTTCACTGATCGTCATGTTGATGGAGATATCTTCCCGGTTGGGGGAAATGGTAACCTGGGGCGGTTCCATATTGAAATCCAGGTAACCGCGATCAAGATAGAAGCCTTTGATGGTTTCTGTATCCTGTTCGAGTTTTTCACGTGAATATTTATGAGTGCCTGTATACCACGTCATGAAACCAGGTGTGGTAAGGCTTAACTCATCAAGCAGTTCGCTTTCGGAAAAAGCCTTGTTGCCGACAATATTGATATCTTTGATACGGGAAGAAACACCTTCATCAACCGTAAAACTGATACCCACCCTGTTATTGGGCAAAGGTGTGAGCGTTGATGTGACGTCGACACCATAATGCCCCTTGACGACATATTGCTGGCGAATTTCCGTGGTGGCGCGATCCAGAAGTGCAGGATCAAGTGCCCGACCGGTACCAAAACCCACTTGTGAAAGTGCAGTGGTAATGGCCTTATTGTCAAAAGCGCGCATTCCTTCAAAGGTAATGGAAGTAATAAGCGGCCGCTCTACAACATTGACCTGGACAATATTGTTTGCCGTATTGATTTTAACATCATTGAAAAGGCCGGTTGCATACAGACGACGGATGAGGTCTGAGGCCTGCTCTTCGGTAAATGTGTTACCAACCTGTACGGGCATGTAACTGAATACCATTGAAGGCTCTGTACTTTCCAGGCCTGTAACCTGGATATCCTTGATGACAAAGGGTGAAAAGGCAAACGCTGCCTGCGGTATTAATAATGTGGCGATAAGAGAGGGAATCGCTTTTTTTCTTATATATGTCATCGGACGAAAAGACATTCGGACTATCCTTGATTAATATTCAGTTAGAACATAACATGCGATTGTAAGGCAGAAATTCCTTATTTGCCAGCAAAAACCCGCTCTTTGACGCATCAAAAACTCATAAAACACGGGCAATGTCATTTACAAATGCAAATATCATCAAAAACAGCAATAATGAATAACCAACCATCAGGCTTTTTTCCTGAACCTGCTCGGGCAAGGCTTTTTTCCTGACCATTTCAATCAAACAAAAAACCATTTGACCGCCATCAAGTCCAGGAATGGGAATCAGGTTCAGAACCCCGATACTGACCGTAATAAGCGCTATAAACTCGATGAATTTATCAAGACCCACCTGGGCGGACTGACCCGCATAATCGGCAATGGCGATGGGGCCGCTAATGTTTTTCCAAGACAACTGTCCCGTGACCATTTTCCCAAGCATTTTCAAAGAAAACCAGGCCGTATCAAAGGTTTGCACAGTTGCCAGATATATGCTTTCAAAAATACCATAGCGCACGGTAAGGGTCGGGTATTGACCAGAAAAAGCCACCCCGATCTTGCCTATGGCCTGGCCATTTTCATTAAACTCGGCACGTGGCGTAACATTAAGCGACAACTCGGTATTATTCCTTGAAATCAGCAAGGGCAAGGTTTTATCTGGATTTGCCTGTATGAATGAGATCAAGTCAGTAATGCTTATATCCTCGTGAGTACCTGCATTCAATACCAGGTCTCCATGCCTGAGTCCAGCCTGCTGCCCTGCCCCATCATCAAGAACATTGGCAACACGGGGCTTGGGTGCCATTAATGCAAGACCCGCCTGCCCCATTAAATCAACGCCTTCCAGCGTGCCCGATACTTTTGGAAAGTGTATGGATACCTCACGTGTTGCGCCATTTGGATTCTGCAGCAACAGCGTGGAATCAGCACCCGTGGCAAGTGGTTCAAGCAGGGCTAAACGGGCCTCAGCCCATCCTTGCACATCCATGCCATTTACCGCCAATACCCTGTCTCCACCTTTGATGCCAGCCATATAGGCAGCCGTTTCGGGCGCAGGTTGGGCAAGGTATGGGACAGGCTCTGTGGTTCCAGTAATTTTCATCCCGGAATAAATAATGATCGCCAGTAAAAAACTGAAGAAAGGACCTGCACCAAAAATAACAAACCTTTGCCAGGGCGTTTTCTGGCTAATAGCTCTGGCGGCCTCCCGTGGCGAGGAGCCCGCCAGCGGTTCAGCAAGCGGTTTCACATAGCCACCCAGAGGCAGGGCCGAAACTGCCCATTCAGTACCATGTTTATCGGTTCTTTTAAAGAGGACCTTTCCAAAACCCAGCGAAAAGCGCTCTACTCTTACGTTGTAATAACGGGCAGCAAAATAGTGCCCCAGCTCATGGAAAACAACCACGACACTGATGGTAATGATAAAAAAAAGCAGATTAAAAAGCATCAAGATCCCCAGACTGATCAATGTGTAGCGTTTAACAATTCACTGGTGTGACTTCTAGCCATGGCATCAAGCTCGAAGACATCATCTATATGACACAAAGCGCCTTTGACAGTTCCTGCAAAGCCATCAAGCATTTTTTCTATGGTCACCGCAATATCGGTGAATTTTATTTTGTTTTTAAGGAAATAATCCACGGCCACCTCATTGGAGGCATTAAGCACCACACAATCTGCCTGACTGGATTTCAAGGCATCAAAGGCAAGCCGAAGGCAGGGAAACCGCTGATAATCAGGCAACTCAAAATTAAGTTGCAACAAACGCGAAAAATCAAAGCTCTCGGTATTGCTTTCAATCCTATCCGGGTAACCCAATGCATAGGAAATGGGAATCCGCATATCAGGATTTCCCAATTGCGCCAGCAAAGAGCCATCGATATATTCAACCAGGGAATGAATCGTACTTTCAGGATGAACCAGGACATCAATCCGGGAGGCATCAACATCAAACATCCATTTCGCCTCTATCACCTCGAGACCCTTGTTTAGCATGGTTGCTGAATCAATGGATATTTTTCGTCCCATGGACCAATTGGGATGCTTGCATGCCTGCTCGGGGGTTACCGCTGAAAGCCCTGCAGGGTCAATGTTGCGAAATGGCCCACCCGAAGCCGTAAGAATAAGGCGTTTTACCTGAGCGTTATATTTTCCATTGGGAAGACATTGAAAAATGGCATTATGCTCGCTATCAAGCGGTAACAAAGTGGCATTGTTTTTTCTTACTGTTTCCATAAACAGAGAGCCTGCTGCAACCAGTGCCTCTTTGTTGGCCAATAAAATCCGCTTTCCTGCCTGTGCGGCGGCAAAAGCAGATGGCAAACCGGCCGTTCCCACGATAGCAGCCACAACCGTATCAGCCTCCGGATCACGAGCTGTTGCACACAATCCCTCTGAACCAATACGTATTTCAGGCATACTTACCTCTGAAGGCCAAAGTTGCCTGAATGTTTTTTCTGCTGCCACATCAGGAACGATTACAACCTTTGGATGATGAACCAGGGAGAGCTCAAGCAATTTTCGAATACGACTATGAGCACTTAACGCATATACGGAAAAACGATCCGCGTGTTTGTGAATAACATCCAGCGTACTATCGCCAATGGAACCGGTGGCACCAAATATCGCTATGTTTTGCATAATAAATCAATGAATAAGTAAATACCAGATCAACACTGCAATCGGACTGACTGACAATATTGAGTCCAGACGATCCCAGGCACCACCATGACCAGGCAATAAATTGCTGGAATCCTTGAAACCTGCCCGCCGCTTCAGCAGTGACTCATACAGGTCTCCTAGAATGGAATAAACCGCCAGCAGCAAGCCCACTGCAGGCACAAGAAGAATGGAAGACTGTTTTAAAATGAAATGGGAAAAGCTATTGTCGATAAAGGCACTGGCCAGCATCCAGATCATGGAGGCCAAGATACCACACAAGGCACCCGAACGGGTTTTTCCCGGACTGATTTTAGGCGCGAGCTTCTCACCTCCGAAATGCTTGCCACCAAAGTAAGCAAAAATATCGGCACACCAGATTAAAATCAGGTAAGAAAAAACAAACCAGGCTCCATGAATGAAATACATGGCAATGATGGCATACCAGGTTGCCACAATGGTGATAAAACCAAATATGGCATGTAAAAAATTTTTTCCAATAGAGTCAAGCCGGGCCCGGTAAAGGACTACCGGAATAATCAACAACCAGACAAGCGCACTAAGCACAACAAAAAACAGGCCTGTATTGTTGAATATGGATAAATATAATGCGTCACCAGCCATTATTTTGGGTAGAAAAACAGAACCACCTACAAATAACACAAAAAGGGCGACACCCCCGACAAGCTCAATCCCTTTTTTTTGGCATGTTTGAGGCAAAGCAAGCCTTAACCATTCCCAAAAAGCAGCGGCTGCGGCCAGGCTGACAAAACAGTTAAAATACGCCGGGTTTGGTATTGAAACAACCGCAACCAGAACCGCCAAAAGAATAATGGCTGTTATGACTCTTTGGCCGAGCATGAATGCCCCCTTGTTATTTTGTTTTAAGCTGTGCGCTGGTGCGCCCAAACCGGCGTTCACGTCCCCGGTACCACTCAAAAGCCAACTCCAGATCTTTCTCTTTGATGTCTGGCCAGTAAGTATTGGTAAAATAAAGCTCTGTGTAAGCCAACTGCCAAATCATGAAATTTGAAATGCGGCTCTCCCCCCCCGTTCTGATAAACAGGTCGGGTTCTGGTGCCCAGGACATGGCGAGATAACTGCCAAGCAGTTGCTCATTGATTAACGCTGGATCCTGAACGGCTTGCGGATTTTCAGCAACCAGACGCTTTATGGCCTGCAGAATATCCCAGCGGCCCCCGTAATTGGCAGCAATTGTCAGGGTCATTCTAGTATTACCGCTGGTTTTTTCCTGAGATTGCAGAATCAGTTGTTGGAGTTTTGGCTCAAACTGAGACAAATCACCCACGACCTTCAGACATATGTCATTTTCATTCAGGCGTTTGACCTCCCGCTCCAGAGTGCGAATAAAAAGACGCATGAGCAACGAGACTTCATCTTTAGGACGACGCCAGTTCTCTGAGCTGAATGCAAACAGGGTCAGATAGCTGACGCCGCTTCTGGCGCAATGCTCGACAACTTTACGTACCGCCTGCACGCCACGGACATGCCCTGCCGTACGAGGCATTTTTCGATCGGTTGCCCAGCGGCCATTGCCGTCCATAATAATGGCAATGTGCTTTGGCACATCATGGGTTTCCGGAATATCAAGTGTCGAACTCTGAATCATTGGCAAATTTCAATTAATGTAAAAATATAAGCCAACGCTTAAACTTTCATGATTTCGGCTTCTTTTTGAGAAACCAGGGTATCAATTTCAGACACGAATTTATCCGTCATTTTCTGGATATCATCCTGACCACGACGCTCATCGTCTTCCGAGATTTCTTTCTCTTTCACCATTTTCTTAAAAGTGTCATTGGCATCACGTCGCAGATTACGAATTGCAATTTTAGCATCTTCACCTTCGTTTTTAACCACTTTGGTCAGATCACGGCGACGCTCTTCCGTTAAGGCAGGCATTGGCACACGCAAAAGCTCACCCATCGCAACGGGATTCAAACCCAGATCTGATTCACGAATCGCCTTTTCCAACGGTCCGGCCATGTTTTTTTCCCATGGCTGAACACTGAGTGTGCGCGCATCAATCACATTCACTGCCGCAACCTGGCTGACAGGAACCATTGAACCGTAATACTCAACCTGCACGTGATCAAGCAGCGCAGCAGAGGCTCGACCCGTACGAATTTTTGACAAATTGTTTTTCAGCGTCTCAATGGATTTACTCATCCTGGTTTCAGCTGATTTCTTTACTTCTGAAATACTCATTGCATATCCTTTATACGTGAACTAACGTGCCTTCATCTTCACCGCAAACAGCTCTTTTCAGGGCACCCGGCTTGTTAATTGAAAAAACCATAATAGGAAGTTTCTGGTCACGACACAAAGCAAATGCCGTTGCATCCATCACTTCAAGACGACGGGTAATGGCCTCATCAAAACTGATGCGCGAATATTTTGTCGCGGTAGGATCTTTATTGGGGTCCGCAGAATAAATGCCATCGACTTTCGTGGCTTTCATGACAATTTCAACACCCATTTCCGCACCACGCAATGCGGCAGCGGTATCCGTGGTGAAGAATGGGTTTCCTGTGCCGGCAGCAAAAATAACCACTTTCTTCTCTTCCAGATAACGCAAGGCCTTGGGTCGAATATAAGGCTCTACCACCTGATCAATATTCAATGCAGATTGAACCCGTGCAACAACACCGTGGTTTTTAAGTGCATCTTGCAATGCCAGGGCATTCATGACTGTTGCCATCATACCCATGTAGTCTGCGGTTGCCCTGTCCATGCCTTGCGCTCCGGGCGCCACGCCACGGAAAATATTACCGCCGCCAATGACAATAGAAAGCTCTATTCCCAACTTCGCAACCTCAGCAATTTCTTCCGTCATGCGAATAATCGTTGCTCGATTAATGCCATAAGCATCGTCACCCATCAAGGCTTCGCCGGAAAGCTTTAAAAGAACGCGTTTAAATTTATTGCCACTCATGCCAAGGCATCCTTAAAAAAATTAATATGCTATTGTAACAAGTCCGGAACAAGACTTTTGCAGTTTTCAAAAATAATCCCCTTAAAAGGGGATTATTTTTATCAGGCGAAAATGCGTGATTTAGTTACCGGTAGCAGCAGCAACCTCAGCAGCAAAATCTGTAACCTGTTTTTCAATACCTTCACCGACCACAAACATGGCAAAGCTGGAAATAGAAGCTTTTTTCTCTTTCAGCATTTGCTCAACCGTTTGTTTGTCATTTTTCACGAATGGCTGGGTCAACAAGGTAACTTCCTTGAGGAATTTGGCAATAGAACCCTCAACCATTTTGGTAACGATATCGGCAGGTTTACCAGACTCTGACGCTTTTTGCTCTGCAACAGAACGTTCTTTCTCGATTTCCTCGGCAGGTACACCGCTGGCATCGATCGCTTTAGGCTTGGTGGCAGCAATGTGCATGGCCAGGTCTTTACCCACTTCAGGATCACCCGCGAACTCAACCAATACACCAATACGACCACCGTGAACATAGCTGGCCAACAGGTTTTCGGTTTCGATCCGCTTGAAGCGGCGAATAGACATATTCTCACCAATCTTGCCAATCAGGGCTGAGCGTGTTGACTCTACGGTACCCTCAGCAAATGGCAGGGCAGACAGTGCCTCAACGTCAGCAGGATTTTCTTTGGTAATCAATTCAGCCATTTGATTGACGAAGTTAATGAAGTCTTCATTTTTCGCAACAAAGTCAGTTTCGCAGTTGATTTCAACAACAGCACCTGTTTTGCCATCTTCAGCAATAAAAAGACCAACCAGACCTTCAGCAGTAACACGCGAAGCGGCCTTGCTGGCTTTGCTACCCAGCTTGACACGCAGGATTTCCTCGGCGCGAGCCAAGTCACCATCAGCTTCTGTCAGGGCTTTTTTGCATTCCATCATGGGCGCATCTGTTTTCTCGCGCAGTTCCTTAACCATCGCAGCAGTAATCGCAGCCATTTTTACTCCAGTATTTTTAAAGTCGCCCCGACTGGGCGGGGCGAATTGAATTTACAAATATAATTGATCAGCCTTACGGGATCAATTGACAACACACACGACTTTCATGACACATGAAAATTGTGCAGAATGCTGTCATATTAGTTGTTGTCGTCTTCCTGAACTTCTTCAACGAACTCTTCTTCGACCTCAACAATGGTCTCAACCAGACCATTCAGGCTTTGCTCACGGCCCTCAAGGGCGGCATCAGCTACGCCTTTAGCGTAAAGGGCGATTGCTTTGGCAGAGTCATCGTTACCAGGAATAACGTAATCGATGCCATCAGGAGAGTGATTGGTATCAACAACGGCAACAACTGGAATACCCAGCGTACGGGCTTCCTGGATGGCAATTTTGTGGTAGCCAACGTCAATAACGAACAACACATCGGGCAAGGTGTTCATGTCTTTGATACCACCGATGGATTTGTTCAGTTTTTCCAGTTCGCGTTCGAACATCAGGGCTTCTTTCTTACTCATGCGCTCGGTGCTGCCATCTGCAACTGCAGCTTCCATTTCTTTCAGGCGCTTGATAGAGCTTTTGACAGTTTTAAAGTTGGTCATCATGCCACCCAACCAGCGACTGTCAACATAAGGCATACCTGCGCGTGTTGCTTCTGCCGCAATCGTTTCACGAGCAGCACGTTTTGTACCAACAAACAGGACTTTACCACCGCGAGCGGTTGTCTGGCGAACAAATTTCATTGCTTCCAGGTAGTTGGCTACGGTTTTTTCCAGGTTGATAATGTGAATTTTGTTACGGCTGCCAAAAATGTACTGAGACATTTTGGGATTCCAGTAACGGGTTTGGTGACCAAAGTGTACACCTGCTTCCAGCATTTCACGCATTAATGACATAATATAAAACTCCAAAGGGTTAGTTCCTGTGTATTTTTAGCATTGATTTATTTTTTAAAATCAACACCCTAGGAAAAAATACACGCGATTTACTGCTTAATTGAAAATAAAAATAAGTGGTACAATCTATGCTTTCCACCACTTCTCCTTACCCCACAATTTCAGGTAAGCCCACCATTCTACTATCTTTTTTATAATTTACTCAAGCAGTTATGCCAATTTTAACAAATCAAACTGATATCGACCAAATGCGGGACGCCTGCCAAACAGCCGCCTCTGTTTTGGATTATATTGCGCCATTCGTCAAACCAGGTGTCACAACCGGTGAAATCGACCGCCTGTGCCTTGCCTACATGACCGACATCCTGAAAGTCAAATCGGCCACCATTGGTTACGCGCCACCCGGACACCCCCCCTATCCAGGCAGTGTATGCATTTCTGTGAATCACGTTATTTGCCATGGTATCCCGGGAGATAAAAAACTCAAGAACGGAGATATCCTTAATATTGACGTTACGGTTATTAAAAACGGCTGGTATGGTGACACAAGCCGTATGTTCTATGTCGGCGCCCCTTCAATTCTGGCAAAACGTCTTGTTGAAAACACCTACGAGTGTATGTGGCTTGGCATACAGCAAGTCAAACCTGGCGCAACCATTGGCGATATTGGCCATGCCATTCAGAAACATGCCGAATCCCATGGGTTTTCAGTGGTACGTGAATATTGTGGTCACGGTGTCGGACGCAATTTTCATGAAGAACCGCAAATATTGCACTTTGGCAAGCCCGGAGAAGGCCAGAAACTGGAAAAAGGCATGGTTTTTACCATAGAACCCATGATTAACGCCGGTCGTAGAGAATCGCGTTTACTGGCCGACCAATGGACAGTCGTTACACGAGACCATAGTCTTTCCGCGCAATGGGAACATACGCTCATTGTTACCGAAACCGGTTATGAAATCCTTACCACCTCACCCGGCATGCCAGCCCCACCCGCTTTTATCAAACAATAAAAAATGAATATCACCAGCAAAGTACTCCTTATTAAACAACAAATTAACGAGCAGCAAAAGCATCTTTTTGACTCATACAGACAACAAAAAATAAGACCGGATACTTTGCTGGTATCATTACGCAAGGTCATAGACCAGGCATTTAAAAACCTGGTCGAATTCTATCCTCTTCCCCAACATGCCGCACTTTGTGCCGTAGGAGGTTATGGAAGAGGAGAACTTTACCCCTTTTCCGATATTGATATTCTTGTCCTGCTCAGACAAGACCCGGAACCCAAAGAAAAAATCGAACTTGAGTCTTTTGTCGCAATGCTATGGGATCTTGGTCTGGAAATTGGCCATAGTGTTAGAACCATTGAACAATGCCTTGAAATATCAAAAACAGACATAACGATAGAAACCTCGCTACTTGAGTTGCGTTTTTTACTGGGCAATCGAAAACTGGCTCTTGAACTGAATAAAAAATTCCGTGACCAACTAAATCCGCGCGAATTTTTCCTGGCCAAAAAGCTCGAATTGCAACAGCGTCATGCCCGCTTCAATGACACCCCCTATTCACTTGAGCCCAACTGCAAAGAGTCTCCAGGAGGCCATAGGGATCTGCAGCAAATACATTGGCTTGCCACGGCCGCGGGAATGGGACCAAGCTGGCGAAATCTGGTTAGCGCAGGATTAATGACCGATGATGAATCAAGCAAGTTGAAAAAAGCCGAACAGGAATTCAAGCGACTGCGGATTGAACTTCATTTACTGGCCAACAAACGTGATGATCGGCTGCTTTTTCATACTCAACCGGTATTGGCGGAAATTTATAAAATAAAACCCCAAGACAGCAAACGTCCCAGCGAAGTGCTCATGCAACGGTATTACAATTCAGCACGAATTGTTTATCAGCTCACCCAATTCATGATGCAAAATTTCCAAGACTATTTTTTTCCTGTCACCAATCCTATGCGGGTGGATATTGATGAGGACTTTTGCAGCATTCAGCAAAGACTCGACATCAAGGCGGATGATGCCTTTGAGCGCAAGCCCCAGTTACTGCTAAAGTCGTTTTTGGTCATGCAGCAGCACCCCGAGCTTACCGACATGACCGTTCGTACACAGCGAGCCATCTGGAGTTCTCGCTTCAGGATAGACGCCCAATTCAGACGCAACCCGGTCAACCGGCGTCTTTTTTTACAAATACTGCAATCTCCCGTAGGCATTGTGCATAACCTGCGCCGCATGACAATGTTGAATGTCCTGCCCATGTACATCCCTGCCTTCAAAAATGTGGTTGGCCAGATGCAGCATGATTTGTTTCATGTCTATACTGTCGATCAACATACCTTGATGGTGATTCGTAACCTGCGACGCTTCACCATGCCGGAACATGCCCGTGAATACCCGCTGGCCAGTCACCTGATTGCTTATTTTGAAAAGCACTGGCTTTTGTATGTGGCCGCCCTTTTTCATGATATTGCCAAAGGACGGGGTGGAGACCACTCCGAACTGGGTGCCATTGAAGTCCGAAAATTCGCCAAAGACCACAAACTTGAACCGCAAGACGCCCGCTTGGTTGAGTTTCTGGTCGAGAATCATCTTGTCATGTCCCAAGTGGCGCAAAAACAGGATCTGTCAGACCCTCAGGTTATACAGAATTTTGTTGATCTGGTAAAAACCGAGCGTTACCTGAGTGCGCTTTATTTGCTAACCGTGGCTGATATCCGTGGCACCAGCCCGAAAGTCTGGAGTGCCTGGAAAGGCAAACTTCTTGAAGATTTGTACAATCAGGCCCTGGCTGCCCTGGGAGGAGCACAATTGGATCGCAGCAGCATTCTGGCCCAACGCAAAAATGAAGCGATGGCATTAATCAGCCTGGCCGGACTGGACGATGAGGACCGGGATGCATTCTGGTCAAAAATGGATGTTGCCTACTTTCTGCGCCATGATCCCCAGGAAATTGCCTGGCATACCCGGCAACTCTATAAGTCGGTTTCCACCACACAAACCATTGTGAAAGCCAGACCTACCGATAAGAATGAAGGCATTCAGCTGCTGGTTTATACCAAGGATAAAGAAAACCTGTTTGAGTTGATCTGTTCCTATTTCTATGAAAACCAGATTAACATTCTTGATGCCCGCATTCATACCAGCAATGAAGGCTATGCACTGGACAGCTTTATTATTGAAAGCCTTGCTTTTGGAGAAGACACCCGTTCTTACGTTCCCATTATTGAACATGGCCTTGCCGATAAAATCACAAAAAAACAGCTCGAAGACTTTCAGTGCGTACTTAAGCGAAGATCCCGGTTCAGCATGTCGCCCGGCATTCGTCGTTCACGAACCTTTCCCATTGTACCCAGTATAGAGCTCCAGCCCGATGAGCATAGCAAATCCTGGCGACTTTCAATTACAGCCACAGATACTCCGGGTATACTATACAGCCTTGCATCTACGTTCAGCAGGCACAACATTAATCTTCAAATGGCCAAAGTCATGACCTTGGGTGAGCGCGTAGAAGACGTTTTCATTCTTGATGGAGCCACACTTGAAAACCCGCGCACACAGCTGCTGTTTGAACGTGATTTGCTTGAAACCCTGAAAAACCTTACCTATCCGGATACCCGCATCAAATAATGAACGAGTATTTTTATTTTATAAGTCGCAGCTTCCTGTTCGTTGTAGGTACTTTGCTGCCACTCGTCAACCCACCTGCAGTAACCCCTATCTTCTGGACCATGACCAGTGGCGCCAGCAGTGCCACACGTGCTCTTTTGGCAAAAAGAATCGCCATTAATGTACTTATCATGCTTGTTTGTGCAACCGTAGGTGGCAATATTGTCCTGAGCTTTTTTGGCATTTCCTTGCCGATTGTCAGAGTGGCTGGCGGAATTCTGGTGGTGGCCAGCGCCTGGCAGTTGCTTAATGCCAAAGACAACGACATGCTTCACGCTGAAAAACTGGCCGAGCAATTCACCATGGAAAAAGTCAAGGCACATGCTTTTTTTCCATTAACCTTTCCCATTACCTGTGGACCGGGCAGTATTTCCGCCGCCATCACAATTGGCGCCACGATTCAAAGTTCCAGTCCAACCTATAGCCTGCTCAACCTGACTGGAACCCTTACAGGTATTTTGTTTGTTGCAATTATTGTGTATCTTTGCTTGCGCTATGCCGCCCAATTCCTTTATAAACTCGGCTCTACCGGAACAGCGGTTTTCATGAGGCTGTCAGCTTTTATCCTGCTTAGCATTGGTGTACAAATTGTTTGGAACGGTGCATACGAGCTTATAATGTCTCTTTCGGGCGATATTGCCAAACTTCATTCCTGAACAAAGTTTATCCATGACACAAAAAATACTGAATACAATTGCATTGGCCTGTCTGGTTGCGGTTGGCTTTGCCCTATTCTGTCAATACTTTCTTGATATGCCCCCATGCGCCTGGTGTGTTTTGCAACGCCTCATACTCCTGATCATCGCTGCGGTTTGCCTGCTGGCCAATTTTTTTCGTTCAGGTATCGCAAAAAAGATATTTTCCCTTATCACAGGCGGACTGGGTGTTTGTGGTGTTCTTTCTGCATGGTACCAATATAGCGTGGCTTCTGTGATGTTTTCCTGTGACATGACATTTGCCGACCGTTTCATGGCCAAAACAACGAGTTTGGATGCCGCTGTACCATGGCTGTTTGGTATTTACGCCACCTGCATGGATGCCCGGGCAGAATTATTTGGCGTTGAATATGCCATCTGGAGCCTGCTGCTATTTGCTGTAATTGTTATTGCTTCATTGGCAGTGTTATTCAGAAAGAACAACACTGCCCGGTCAATGATTAGCGACTAGTAATTTGAGCCGTTATTTGCAGCGTAACCCATATTGAATTGCAAGCCACCCTGTGGCTCTGTATTGCCACCCTCTTTATGGCGGGTGTCGTGAAGACGCTTCAAATAAGCCTCATCAATATCGCCGGTCACATATTTCCCATCAAAGCAGGATGCCTCAAATTGGGTAATATTTGGGTTCAAATCATGAATGGCCCGTTTAAGATCCTCAAGATCCTGATACACCAAGCCATCAACACCAATTTCCTTGGCCACTTCCTCGGGGGTCCTGCCTGTTGCGATCAGATCATCCTGTGAGGGCATGTCAATACCATACACATTAGGATAACGCACGGCTGGCGCAGCAGAAGCAAAATAAACCTTCTTGGCACCTGCCGCCCTGGCCATGTCCACAATTTCACGACTTGTCGTGCCGCGCACAATAGAATCATCAACCAACAAAATGTTTTTCCCCTTGAATTCCATGCTCATGGCATTCAATTTTTGCCGCACTGATTTTTTACGTACTGCCTGGCCGGGCATAATAAAGGTACGTCCGACATAACGGTTCTTGATAAATCCTTCGCGGTATTCCAGCTTAAGATGGGAAGCCAGCTCCATCGCAGCAGGTCGTGAGGAATCAGGAATAGGCATTACCACATCAATATCACTTAAACGCAATTGCTTGGCAACTTTATTGGCAAGATATTCACCCATTTTAAGGCGGGCGTTATAAACGTTAACACCGTCAATGGTTGAGTCAGGCCGGGCAAAATAAACATACTCGAACAGACAAGGAGTCAGGACAGGATTTTCAGCACACTGTTGAGAGGTAACATTGCCATCAAGATCGATAAAGACCGCTTCGCCAGGCTGTATATCACGTACAAAATCAAACCCGATACCTTCAATGGCAACAGACTCTGATGCCACAATCCACTCGACACCCTGCTCAGACTCTGAGCGTCCCAGACACAATGGGCGAATGCCAAACGGATCACGAAAAGCCAGCATGCCATAACCGGCAATATGGGCGATAACGGTATACGCCCCTTTTACCCGTTTATGAAGTGACGCCACCGCTTTGAAAATCGTGTCAGTATCCAAAGAGATACCTTGCGATGCATTTTGCAGCTCATTGGCAAGCACATTCAACAACACCTCGGAGTCGGAATTGGTATTGATATGACGACGATCCACCCTAAACAGCGACTCGCGCAATTCACGCCAATTAGTCAGATTACCATTATGGGCAAAAGTGATGCCAAAAGGCGCATTCACATAAAACGGCTGCGCCTCTTCAAGGCTGTCGCTTGAACCGGCCGTGGGGTAACGCACCTGCCCAATACCCGAATTACCCGGCAATGACCTCATGTTACGTGTTCTGAACACATCCCTGACCAGACCATGTGCCTTGAACATATTAAAGTTATTGCCGTTTGCTGTTGCTATACCCGCCGCATCCTGACCACGATGCTGCAATAAAAGCAGGCTGTCATATATCAATTGATTAACAGGAGAACGACCGACGATCCCGACTATTCCACACATATTGTGTATACCTATTTTTAACGATGAAAACTACTGATAAGGCAGGTAAGATCCCACACTCTCGGGCAATAACTGCGCAATCAGCTTGATCAGATTGACAGCCGCCCCTGAAAAACGTGCATTTACCCACCATTGTTCCTGAGGAAAAGGAGTGTATCCCGCAATAACGACAAGCACAAGAACAATAAGAACGCCCCGTGCCAATCCAAATATAATTCCAAATCCCTGATCCGCCGGGCCAAGACCGGTTTTTTCGATCAGCGTGCCAAGGGTCAGGTTAAGCAAACCCACCACCAGCAAAACACCAATAAAGGTCAACCCGTAACCAATACCCATACTTAACAGGGAGTTATCAATCAATGTCTGGAACCAGGGATAGACCTGAGGCCCCCACCAGACAGCACCAACAAATGCGGCAACATAGGCCATTAATGAGAAAAACTCCTTCAGGAACCCTCTCATTAACCCAAGCAAACCAGACACGGTCACAATGCCTAGCGCTATATAATCAAATTCGGTCACAATGATTTAATTGGCAGAAATAAATCCATTATCGTAACCCAGCGTGCGCAAACGGGTTTGTGCAGCCTGGGCCGCTTCACGCGAATTGAATGGACCCACGCGAAGACGATACTGCTGTTTGCCATTAACCATGGCACTTTGTACATATGCATTGGAAACGCCAGAGGCAATTAATTTTTCACGTCTATCCTGGGCATCTTTTGAAGAAGAATAAGATGCCACCTGGAGGGAGTAATTCCCACTGGTTACCTTGGGAGAGCTTTTCGGCTTGACTGAAGGACTGCGCCCCTCCAGCAAAGCCAGTGCACGTGATCCGTCATCAGTTCGTTCGGTTTCTTTAATGGTAATGCGATTATCAGGCCCCTTAACCTCTGCCGGTTTGCTACGCTCTGGCTCGGGTTTTTTGACGACTTCCCTGGAATCGGGTGTACGTGTAGTGGCTTTGACCTCTTGCTCTGCCAGATTCTGGGTTTCGTTGCCTGCCACAATGGCAGTACCGGAAGCGACTGATTCAACAGGCGTTTCCTGCTGTTGCTCGGAAACAATGGCGGTATCAGAGGCTACGGAACCGGTTACCTGTACATCACCGGCAACTGTTCCGTCTGTGTTGACGAGCTGGGAAGTTGACGCGCTGCCATTGGACTCGACCCCTGGCGCGGTAACGACAGACAGGGTTCCGGCCACATTGGCATCATTGTTGCCGCCCGTCACTAAAGGAGCCATCGGCGGCAATTGCTGAATTTCAGGAGAATCATTCGTATTAAGAACAGCAGGAACCACGATAATTGCCAAAACAATCAATACAATAGCACCAATCAGCCGATTGCGAGCCTTGGCCTTGAGCGCCTGTTGCTCTGACTCGCTCATGCGTGTACGAGACCGCTGGCGTTGATACTGGTTATTTTGTGAATTGAACAATCCCATATAAATCCTTGTTGAGCGTTAACTTTACGGTCAATCAACCCTTTATTTATTTAGCTTTTGCATAACGGCAGCCACCGTTACAAATGAACCAAAAACCACAATTCTATCATCGTTACCCATTTTTTCCCGGGCGGATTCGTAGGCGCTTACAGGTGTATCATAGACCGTAACGGTTGGCAAACCGTCTTTATCTGCCGGGAAAAGAGCCGTAATTTTATTGGCAATATCCTGACCCGAGCGGGCTCGGTCACCTGGCAAACTTGCGCAATACCAATGATCGATACGCCGCCCCATTTTTTTAAGGACTTCCTCACAATCCTTGTCATTCAGCATGCCAATAACACCATGGGTATATGGGAAGTAAGCCATGCCATCAAGATTGTGTGCCAGCACAGCGGCAGCGTGCGGGTTATGGGCAACATCAAGGATCACGGTAGGCTGACCAGGCAGAATCTGGAACCGACCCGGCAAGGATGCCTGCAACAAACCTTCACGGATAGCCTGAATCGGCACGGCAAGACGACCACGAAGCGATTCGATGGCAGCCAGGGCTGCTGATGCATTTAACAGTTGGTTTGCCCCACGCAAAGCGGGATAGGCCAAAGCATTGCGACGCTGCGTACGCCCGGCAAACGCCCATTGCTGTTTATCACCCGCATAATTGAAATCTTTGCCGAACAGCCATAAATCCGCATCTATGCGCTTGGCATAATCAAGAAGGGATTGTGGGGGTTCAGGGTCACTGCAAATGGCTGGCTTGCCTGCCCTGAAAATATGCGCTTTTTCAAATCCGATTTCTTCCCGGGTATTGCCCAGCCACTGGGTATGATCGATATTCACGCTAGTGACAATGGAGCAATCGGCATCAACGATATTGACCGCATCGAGGCGGCCACCCAAACCCACTTCCAGTACGGCAACATCAACATTATGCCGCTTGAACAGCAGCAATGCCGCCAGCGTTGTATACTCGAAGTAGGTAAGTGTAATCTCTGCACGTACTTTCTCTATGTGTGCCAGTTGCGCAATGATTGAGGCATCATCTGCAATGATGCCATTCAGGCGGATGCGTTCATTGAAATGAACCAGGTGTGGCGAGGTGTACATACCAACCGAATAACCCGCTGCCAGGTAAATGGACTCTAGCATGGCACAGGTTGAACCCTTGCCATTTGTGCCACCCACGATAATTTTCACACCAGACCAATCAACATCAAGGCGTTTGGCCACTTCATTGATACGATCCAGACCCATATCAATGGACGTTGAATGAATGGATTCAAGATAAGCCAGCCATTCATCAAGAGAATGCTGTTCAGTAGGTACGGCAGTCATTTCAATATATAAAAATACATAACGGTTAATCGACTATTTTAAGCGACACCAAGAAAAAACTCTCTTGATTTTCCAGAAAACCGGAAAATAAGAGAGCTTTAATCTTGCAAGCCAAAAGCGTTATTTACGTCTGCCTGGTGGCAAGTCTGTACAACTGCCATGAGCCGCTTCCGCTGCCATGCCAATCGATTCACCTAAAGTCGGGTGTGGGTGAATAGTCTTGCCAATATCCACCATATCAGCGCCCATTTCAATGGCCAGTGCCACTTCACTGATCAGGTCGCCCGCATGGGTGCCCACAATGCCCCCCCCAAGAATCCGATGAGTCTGAGCATCAAATATGAGTTTGGTGAAACCTTCATCACGCCCATTGGCAATAGCCCTGCCCGATGCCGCCCATGGGAAAAGACCTTTCTCGATCTTGATTCCCTCTTTTTTGGCTTGCTCTTCCGTCAGTCCAACCCAAGCCACTTCAGGGTCTGTGTAGGCAACCGAAGGAATGACACGGGCATCAAAGAAGCTTTTCTGCCCGGCAATCACTTCAGCAGCCACATGCGCTTCATGAACAGCCTTGTGAGCCAGCATGGGTTGCCCCACCAGATCCCCAATGGCATAAATATGAGGTACATTGGTGCGCATTTGCTGGTCTACCGCAATGAAGCCGCGATCACTGATCTGCACACCCGCTTTTTCAGCGCCGATTTTATTGCCATTCGGAGAGCGTCCCACCGCCTGCAGTACCAAATCGTAGCGCTGAGGTTCTTTGGGTGCACTTTCACCTTCAAACGTCACCCAAATGCCATCCTCTTTTGCTTCGGCTGCCACCGTTTTCGTGTTCAGCATGATGTTGTCAAAACGGGAGGCGTTCATTTTTTGCCAGACCTTAACCAGATCCCGGTCTGCCCCCTGCATTAAGCCATCCTGCATTTCAACCACATCAAGACGAGCACCCAATGCGGAATAGACGGTACCCATTTCAAGCCCGATAATGCCACCACCAACGATAAGCATTTTCTTGGGAATGGATTTAAGCTGAAGCGCACCGGTGGAATCAACAATACGATCATCCTCTGGCAGGAAAGGCAGTTTTACCGACTGGCTACCAGCCGCAATAATGGCGTTTTTAAATGCCAGCACCTGGGTTGTACCATCAGGCTT
The DNA here is from genome assembly GCF_019132845.1 of Advenella alkanexedens. Classification (GTDB taxonomy): domain Bacteria; phylum Pseudomonadota; class Gammaproteobacteria; order Burkholderiales; family Burkholderiaceae_B; genus Advenella; species Advenella alkanexedens. The sequence continues at coordinate 241,341 of NZ_JAHSPR010000005.1, forward strand.
GGCAACCGACAGATGATGACTGTCTGAAAACTCGCCAACACCGGTTACCACCGTTACTTTACGAGCCTTTGCCATGCCGGCCAGGCCACCGGTAAGTTTGCCGATAACACTGTCTTTATAGTCACGCAGTTTATTCAGGTCGATCACCGGCTCACCAAAAACAATACCATTGGCGGCCAGGTGTTTGGCCTCTTCCAGCACGGCCACATTATGCAACAGGGCCTTGGACGGAATGCATCCCACATTCAGGCACACACCACCCAAGGTAGAGTAACGCTCTACCAATACCACTTTCAGGCCAAGGTCTGCGGCACGGAAAGCGGCAGAGTATCCACCGGGACCGGCACCCAGCACCAGGACATCATAAGCATCTTCTGACACTGCCACTGAAAGACGGGATGCACCGGTGGCAGGTGAGGTATCGGCAACAGGCGTTGCAGGCGCACTGGCAGCAGGCTTCCCGACTTTTGCCTCGGCACCATTGCTTTCAAGCGTTAAAATCACACTTCCTTGTGCAACCTTGTCACCCAACTTAACATTGAGTGCCACTACCTTGCCAGCAACAGTAGAAGGGATTTCCATAGAAGCCTTATCAGACTCTACGGTAATCAGGCTTTGTTCTTCGGCAATCACATCACCGGGCGCGACCAGGATCTCAATCACTTCAACGCTATCAAAATCGCCAATATCAGGTACTTTGACTTCAATTTGACTCATTTTCAACCCCTGCGCTTAGATTAATACCCGACGGAAATCCGCCAGCAATGAGGCCAGATAGGCATTGAAACGGGCAGCCAAGGCACCATCAATAACCCTGTGATCGTAGGACAATGACAGAGGAATGGTCAAGCGCGGTTCAAAGGCCTGTCCGTTCCATACCGGTTTATATGAAGAACGGCACACACCCAGAATAGCCACTTCAGGCGCATTAATGATGGGCGTAAATGAGGTGCCGCCAATACCTCCGAGTGAGGAAATCGTGAAACACCCGCCCTGCATTTGTGAAGGTGACAATTTTCCGTCACGAGCCAGCTTGGCCAGTTCTGCGGTTTCTTTGGCAATTTCGGAAATGCTTTTCTTATCGGCATCTTTAAGAACCGGAACCACCAAACCGTTTGGTGTATCAGCGGCAAAACCGATGTGGTAATATTTTTTCATCACCAACTGGTCACCATCAAGCGAAGCATTGAATTCCGGGAATTTCTTCAGGGATGCAACGACGGCCTTGATGATGAATGCCAGCATGGTGAACTTGATACCTGCTTTTTCATGCTCTTTGTTCAACTTCACACGGAGCGCTTCCAGCTCGGTAATGTCCGCCTCATCGTTATTCGTTACATGAGGAATCATGACCCAGTTGCGATGCAGGTTTGCGCCTGAAATCTTTTTAATGCGCGACAGGGGTTTGGATTCGATCGGTCCAAACTTGGCAAAATCAATTTTCGGCCAATCCAGTACTGACAAGCCGCCACCAACACTTGAGCTGCTCGTGGTAGAACGTGTGCTCATGGCCGCCGTCAGGGTTGCCTTCACATATTTGCGCACATCATCCTGGGTAATCCTGTGCTTTTCACCCGTTCCTTTCACCTGCGCAAGATCCACGCCAAGTTCACGGGCAAACTTACGCACGGAGGGAGAGGCATGGGGCAAGTTGCGGCTTGGCATCATGGTGGATGCAAAGGAAGCCGTGGGAGAAACCCTGAACTCGGAAGGGACTGTTGCGGTCTCATCAATGCGGTCTGAGCTGGGCAGTTTTGTCATCGTTTCTGCGGCCTGAACCACCTGTTCGGGCTGCGCAGGAACGGAAACAGGCGCTGCCGCGACTTGTTGTCCGGTGGGGCTCAAGGTCAGAACAACAGAACCTTTGGAAACCTTGTCACCCACCTTCACTGCCAGGGAAGTCACCGTTCCGGCATGTGATGAAGGAATTTCCATGGAAGCCTTGTCAGACTCCACCGTAATCAGGCTTGACTCGACATCTACCGTATCACCCACTGACACCAGAACCTCAATGACCTCTACCTCGCTGAAGTCCCCAATATCAGGCACCACAACATTGATCACATCCCCTGCCGCTGCAGGTGCTGAAGATGACGTTGCCTGCACAGGCGCCTGACTGACAGCGGGTGACGAGTCGGGAGCAGTAGTAGTCTTGGCAGCCGATACTGGCTGATCAACGACATTATCTGCGGCTTCAAGCTCCAGAATGACACTACCTTCTTTCACCTTGTCACCCAGTTTGACTTTCAGACTTTTAACAATACCTGCATCCGAGGACGGAATTTCCATTGAGGCCTTATCTGACTCAACCGTTACAAGGCTTTGTTCAGCCTCTACCCGATCGCCAACAGCAACCAGCAACTCAATGACTTCAACTTCACTGAAATCTCCGATATCCGGCACTTTAATTTCTAACAATTTACTCATGTCGAAAAACCTTATGCGTGATGTGGGTTGGCTTTAGCGGGGTTAATATCATATTTCTTAATGGCTTCGGCAAGTTTTGAAGCAGGAATCTTGCCTTCATCAGCAAGGGCTTTCAATGCTGCCAATACCACAAAATGGCGATCAACCTCAAAGTGTTCTCTTAGTTTGAAGCGGAAATCCGAACGGCCAAAACCATCAGTACCCAGGACCTTGTACTCACGTCCGGCAGGAATGAATTCGCGAATCTGATCGGCAAACAGCTTCATGTAGTCGGTAGAGGCAATAATCGGGCCTTCCGACTCTTGCAGTTTGTGAGTCACATAAGGAACTTTTTGTTTCTTGGCAGTGGGATGCAGCAAGTTGTAGCGGTTGCAATCCAGGCCATCACGCCGGAGCTCTGTAAAGCTGGTCACACTCCAGACATCAGAACCAATACCCCAATCCTGCTCAAGCAGTTTCTGGGCTTCAATCACTTCCAGCAAAATAGTGCCGGAACCCAGCAACTGTACGCGGAACTCTCCCTTGTCGACAGAGCTGAACTTGTAAATACCCTTGATGATGCCCTCTTCATCACCCACTCGCAGACCTGGCTGCGCATAGTTTTCGTTCATTACCGTCAGGTAATAGAAAACGTTTTCCTGATTCTCAACCATACGCTTGAGGCCGTCTTGCATAATGACAACCAATTCGTGCGCAAAAGCAGGATCATAAGAAACACAGTTGGGAATCGTGGAGGACAGGATATGGCTATGTCCATCTTCATGCTGCAGGCCTTCACCGTTCAATGTGGTGCGGCCGGCGGTACCGCCCAGCAAGAAACCACGGGCCTGCATGTCGCCTGCAGCCCAGGCAAGATCACCAATTCGCTGAAATCCAAACATCGAGTAATAAATGAAGAATGGAATCATGATGCGGTTATTGGTGGAATATGAAGTAGCCGCTGCAATCCATGATGCAAAAGCGCCTGCTTCGTTAATGCCTTCCTGCAACAACTGTCCGTTGGCGGTTTCCTTGTAATACATCACCTGATTCTTGTCGACCGGGGTGTATTTTTGCCCTTCAGGTGCATAAATACCTATCTGACGGAACAGACCTTCCATACCGAAAGTGCGTGACTCATCGGCCAGAATAGGCACGATACGGTCACTAATATTCTTGTCCCGGAGCAATTGGTTCAGGAAACGTACAAATGCCTGCGTGGTTGAGATTTCACGTCCTTCTGCCGTTGGCTCAAGAATGGTATTGAATTTATCCAGATCGGGCACTTTCAGCTTTTCTTCTGCTACCGCTCTTCGGGCTGGTAAATAACCACCCAGTTTCTGGCGCTGTTCCCTGAGATACTTCATTTCTGCGGAATCCTCAGAAGGTTTGAAGTATGGCAAATCGGCCAGTTTGTCATCAGGGATGGGAATATTGAATCGATCACGGAATTCACGGATGGAATCGAGATCCAGTTTTTTCTGCTGGTGGGCAGGGTTTTTACCTTGCGCAACGTGACCCAGACCGTAACCTTTAATGGTTTTGGCCAGAATGACAGTAGGCTGACCTTTGGTTTTAACCGCAGCATCAAAGGCGGCATACACCTTGTTGGGATCATGGCCACCACGATTAAGGCGCCAAATTTCCTGATCGCTCATGCGGCTGACCATCTCAAGCAATTTGGGGTGCTTGCCAAAAAAGTGTTCGCGCACATAAGCACCATCATTGGCCTTATAGGCCTGGTATTCACCATCTACGGTTTCTTCCATGACACGACGCAAAATACCTTCTTTGTCGCGAGCCAGCAACGGATCCCAGTAACTGCCCCAAATCAGCTTAATGACATTCCAGCCACTGCCACGGAAATCACCCTCCAGTTCCTGGATGATTTTGCCATTACCACGAACCGGGCCATCAAGACGCTGCAGGTTGCAGTTGATCACAAAAATAAGGTTATCCAGTTTTTCACGGGCAGCCAGGCTGATAGCGCCCAGGGATTCCGGCTCATCCATTTCGCCGTCACCACAGAAGACCCACACTTTACGATTACTGGTATCTGCAATACCACGCGCATGCAGATACTTGAGAAAACGAGCCTGATAAATGGCCATCAAGGGGCCAAGACCCATTGATACCGTAGGGAACTGCCAGAAATTGGGCATTAACTTGGGATGGGGATATGAAGACAAGCCTTTGCCACCCACTTCCTGACGGAAACTGTCCAGCTGCTCTTCGGTGAGGCGGCCTTCAAGATAAGCCCGGCCGTAGACACCTGGTGAAGAGTGTCCCTGGAAATACACCAGATCACCGCCATGTTCGGCCGTTTCACCATGCCAAAAATGGTTTTGTCCACAACCAATCATGGTGGCAAGCGATGCGAACGAAGCAATGTGACCACCCAGATCGCCACCATCAGCGGGCTCGTGGCTATTCGCCTTCACAACCATGGCCATGGCATTCCAGCGCACATACGAGCGGATGCGTTCTTCAAGGGCCAAGTTGCCAGGGTTGGGGGGTTCCAGTCCGGGAGGAATGGTATTTACATAAGCTGTATGTGGAGAAAACGGGATATTCGATCCTGAACGACGGGCCAAATCAATTAGTTTTTCCAGTAAAAAATGCGCTCTTTCAGGGCCTTCACGGTCCAGCACGGCTTCAAGCGCCTCAAGCCACTCTTGCGTTTCAACTGCATCAACATCGGCGATTTGTGCAATTTTTTGTTTGAGATCAGGCGACGACATCGTTTTCTCCTGTTAGGATTTGCTATCCGCAAATCATTTATTTTCTAATATTGTTCTGCTCCCATTAAAGCACACTGTACCTTAAAAGCAGAATACGGCAATGCATGCCACCCACGTCTGAAGTGGCCAAATATAAATAATGCGACTTCTATTCTATGAGACAGCCAGCATTCGCACAAGCTAAATTTTATATAATGATATATGTTTTCACATTATGAAAAAACAAAAAGGTTTTTAATACAAACATTAAAATTTTACCTGGTGCAACAAAACCAGTATCATGGGGAAATGTCTCAATTACAATACCCATTTACTTTAAAGATTTTTTTGTAACACCAATGTCTGACCTGCCCAATAAATCCCTGCTGGCTTCGTCGTTTTACGACAATGCAAAAATAAATAAAAAAGGCCTTTATTGGATTACACCCGTATTTGTACTTGTCCTGTATCTGCTTGTCATGACCGGCTTTTTCTGGTTGCAGCAAATACACAAAGAAAGCGTCATGTTCGTCACCGTTGATGAAGAAACCAAGCAGGAACGCCTGATGTTCTTTGTCATGGCACTTTCTTTCATTATCATCATCAGCCTGTTGGCCTTATGGCGTTACACACGCTTTCGTTCAAATGCTGAAGCGGCCCTACTGGCCGAAACCAGCTTTCGCCGGGCCATGGAAAACTCCATGTCAACCGGCATGCGTGTCCTGGATATGCAAGGCCGAATCGCCTATGTAAACCCGGCCTTCTGTCGCATGATGGGTTGGAACGAGGCCGACCTGCTTGGAAAAAGCATTCCCTATCCATACTGGGTGCCCGGAAAATATGACGAACACCAGCGTATTCTGGATATTCTCATGTCGGGCAAAACCCCCAGCACCGGACTGGAAGTAGAAGCCCAGCGGCGTGATGGATCACGCTTTACCTCGCGCATGTATGTATCTCCCTTGCGGGACCCCAACGGAGAGCAAATCGGCTGGATGACTTCAATGACCGACATCACCGAACCCAAACGGGTTCGGGAGGCCCTGACGGCTGCCCATGAACGCTTCATGACCGTGCTGGAAGGACTGGATGATGCCATCTCGGTGGTGGCGGATACCCCTGCCGGACTGGAGCTTTTATTTGCCAATCGTACCTACCGACGCCTTTTTGGCTCACAGCCCAATGGCCACAGCGAATTAATGGGCGGACGGCGAGGCCGGTTCAGCGGTGTAACCATCGAGCAATATGCGCCTTCGGCAGACTGCTGGTTTGAAGTGCATCATCGGATGCTCATCTGGACCGATGGCCGAAAAGTACGGATGCAGGTTGCCCGGGACATTACCGAAAGACGCAAGCACGAAGAAGACTCACGAATCCAGCAGGAAAAAATCCAGCTGACGAGTCGGCTTACCACCATGGGCGAAATGGCTTCTTCCCTGGCGCATGAGCTTAACCAGCCCCTTACCGCGATTGCCAACTACAATATGGCCATCGTTGCCATGATCAAATCGGGCAACATATCACAGGAAAAACTCCTGTCCGCGCTGGAGAAATCCGCCAATCAGGCAGAACGTGCCGGTAAAATCATCAGTCGCATCCGTGAGTTTGTCAAACGAAGCGAGCCACGCCGTCAAAGCACGCCCGTGTCCAAAATCATCGACAACACCCTGGATCTTGCCGAAATTGATGCCCGCAAACGCAGAATAAAAATCGAGGCCAATGTTCCCGATGATCTGCCCAATGTCCTGGCCGACCCCATTCTTATTGAACAAGTACTGCTTAATCTGGTCAAAAACGGCCTTGAGGCCATGGTCAACAGCGAAGCCGATACACTTTATGTCAATGCCTACCTTCATGACAAACAAATTGAGGTACGGGTTGTTGACCGCGGTCATGGACTGAAAGAACCCGAACGTTTATTTGAACCATTCTTCAGCACCAAGTCAGAGGGGCTTGGCATGGGTCTCAATATTTGCAGAACAATTATTGAATCCCACCATGGAAGGCTCTGGGCTGAAACCAACCCCGAAGGCGGAACAATATTCCGCTTTTTACTCCCCTGTGCTCCAAAAGAGCCAATCCAAGAACAATGAGTAAAGGATACAAACTATGACAACAGACAATTGCACAATCTTTATCGTCGATGACGACGAAGCCGTCAGGGATTCGTTACGCTGGTTACTGGAAGCCAATGGCTATCAGGTTCAGGCTTTTGAAAGTGGCGAACAGTTTCTGGAAAGCTATGACCCATCGATAATAAGCGTTCTGATTGCAGACGTTCGCATGCCTGGCATGACAGGACTGGAGCTGCAGGAAGAACTGATCAAACGCAATGCTCCTCTTCCCATTGTTTTCATCACCGGTCACGGTGATGTTCCCATGGCCGTTTCAACCATGAAGAAAGGTGCTGTTGACTTTCTTGAAAAGCCCTTCAACGAAGCCGACCTGCGTGAAATCATCGCCCATATGGTGGTGCAGGCCCAAGACAAGGCATCGATTGCCGAACAGCAAAAAAATCATCAGGCACTACTTGCCCGCCTTACATCACGCGAGCAACAGGTACTTGGCCGGATTGTCGCCGGCCGGCTTAACAAGCAAATTGCCGATGACCTGAATATCAGTATTAAAACCGTTGAGGCCCATCGGGCCAATATTATGGAAAAACTCGAAGTAACCACTGTCGCTGACTTAATGAAAGTGGCATTGGCAAAGTAATTAAATCGCAAGGACATTTGAATGACTGCTCGCATTATTGACGGAAAAAAACTCGCCGAAACCATCAAACAGAATCTGGCTGAACGCATCAACGCACTGAAGGAAAAGAATATTATTCCCGGCCTTACCGTGATTCTGGTTGGTGATGATCCGGCTTCCCAGGTTTATGTCAGGAACAAAGCCAATACCTTCACCAAACTTGGCCTTAACTCCTCAGTAGAACAATACCCGGCAAGCCTAAGCGAAGAAGCGCTCTGTAACCGGATTCGCGAACTCAATAACGATCCATCCGTTCATGGCATTCTGGTTCAACTGCCCTTGCCTGCCAACCTGGACGCCAACAAAGTCATTGAAACCATCAGCCCGGAAAAAGATGTTGATGGATTTCATATCAGCAATGCCGGTGCGTTAATGACGGGCCGTCCCCTGTTCATTCCATGCACCCCTTATGGTGTCATGAAAATGCTCGAATCGGAAAATGTTGAACTTCGCGGTGCTGAAGCGGTCGTAATAGGGGCCAGCAACATAGTCGGCAAACCCATGGCACTGCTATTGCAAAAAGCGGGTGCCACCGTCACTATTTGCAACTCCAAAACCAAAGACCTTGCCGCCCATACACGACGTGCAGATGTCCTTGTCGTGGCAACGGGTCGTCCCGAAATGATCACTGGCGACATGATCAAACCGGGTGCCATTGTCATTGATGTAGGTATCAACCGCGGTTCAGATGGTAAACTCAAGGGCGACGTAGAATTTTCTTCTGCCAAAGAGGTTGCCGGCGCAATTACTCCTGTACCTGGCGGCGTTGGCCCCATGACCATTGTCATGCTGCTGGTGAACACCATCGAAGCAGCAGAACGTAAACTTTAATTTAGAAGAGTCCATGAATAGCAATCCCTTATTAGCCCCTTTATCCGAACTCATTGATTACAGTGCCATCAAACCTGAACACCTGGTTCCGGCACTGAGCAGCCTGCTGGACGATACCCGTCATGCCATTAATGAAATTGTTGAAAAGGTAAAAGAGCCAACATGGGATTCATTCATAGAACCTTTGGAATGTGACACTGCCCGCTTATGGCGGGCCTGGTCGGTAGCCGGTCATTTGAATTCAGTTGTCAACACACCTGAATTACGGGATGCATATAATGAAATGCTCCCCAAAATGACCGAGTTTTCAACCTGGATCGGCCTTAATAAAGACCTGTACCGGCAATACCTGAAAATTTCACAAAGTAAGGCTTTCAAGAGCTTCACACCTACCCGCAAACGCATTATCGAACTGGCTTTGCGCAACTTCAGGCTGAGTGGCGTGGAACTTGAGGGGGAAAACAAAGAGCGTTATGCCCAAATCAGCGAGCAAATCGCCTTAACCTCACAGAAATTTTCTGAAAACGCCCTGGATGCCGTCGATTCATGGGAATGGATCGTAACCGACGAAAAAGAGCTTGAGGGCTTGCCGCAAGACGCGATTAATGCCGCACGGCAAGCCGCACAGGCCGAAAACAAGGAAGGTTGGAAATTCACGCTTAAAATGCCGTCTTACCTGCCGGTCATGCAATATGCCAAAAGCCAGGCCTTGCGTGAAAAGCTATATCGTGGCTATGCCACCATTGCCTCCGAACAAGGTGATGCCCGCTACGACAACTCCTCCAACATTGAAAAACTGCTGGCCCTCAGAACCGAAGAAGCCCGCTTGCTGGGCTACAATGACTTTGCCCAAATGCAACTTGAAACCCGCATGGCTGACACTTCCTCCCAGGTTGTGGGCTTCCTGCGCAATCTGGCCGCAAAAGCCAAGCCCTTCGCTGAAAAAGACGTGGCTGCTCTCAGGGAGTTTGCCAGCCAGTCACTGGGTCTGAATGAACTCCAACCCTGGGATTATGCCTATGTCTCTGAACAATTGCGTAAATCCCGTTATGCTTATTCCGATGAGGAAGTCAAACAGTATCTGCCTGAACCCAAAGTGCTTAATGGATTGTTTTATGTCATTGGCACCCTGTTCAATGTTGAACTGGTTCCTTTCAAAGCCCCCGTCTGGCACGAAAACGTGGCGGTTTATGCCGTTAAAGAAAACAATGAACTGATTGGTTATTTATACACCGATCTTTATGCCCGTGCCGGCAAACAAAGTGGCGCATGGGTTGACAGCGAAAGAACCCGCCACTTGCAGGGCGAAAACCTGCAAACACCGGTGGTGTATTTAACCTGCAATTTCCCGCCACCACAAGACAACAAACCTGCTCTGCTCACGCATGATGATGTCATCACCCTGTTCCATGAGTCAGGTCATGCCCTGCACGCCCTGCTTTCAAAAGTTGATGAGCCAGCCGCCTCTCCATTCGCAAGTGTTGAATGGGATGCCATAGAACTGCCATCCCAATTCATGGAAAATTTCTGCTGGGAATGGTCTGTCCTGCAAAAACTGTCCGGTCACTGGGAAACCCAGGAACCGCTGCCCGAGTCTTTATACCAGAAAATGCTGGCTGCAAAAAACTATCAAAGTGGCATGCAAACCGTACGCCAGATAGAATTTGCCCTGTTTGACATGCTTTTGCATCAACGCACCAGTCAAACCTCTATTGCCGATGTACTGTCACTGCTCAATGAAGTGCGTCAAGAAGTGGCCGTTATCATACCGCCGGCTTGGCATCGTTTCCCGCATAATTTCTCTCATTTGTTTGCTGGCGGCTATGGGGCCGGTTACTACAGTTACAAATGGGCTGAGGTGCTTTCCTCTGATGCCTATGGCTTGTTTGAAGAAAATACCCTTGACAATCAGGGGACGCTTAACCCCGTCATCGGCAATAAATTCAGGCAAGAGATCCTGGCGGTTGGCGGCTCACGTCCTGCCGCTGACTCCTTCAAGGCTTTCCGTGGCCGCGAACCCAGCCCTGAAGCGCTGTTAAGGCATTGTGGCATGACCGAAGCGGCCTGATATCATTTTGGTACCTAACATAATGATCAAGAAAACCTTGCTTTCATCGGTATTGGCAATGGCCTTGCTGCATTCTGTTCCTGCTGTCACGCAGGAACAGCCGCAAGCCAAACCCAGTGTGATTTACAAAATCACCGGCCGCCTTCCCGATTTGAAATTCAGTTTAAACGGCGCACAAGACAAGACGATTACAGAAAAAGACGTCAAGGGAAAAGTGGTGCTTTTATTTTTTGGCTATGCCAGCTGCCCCGATATCTGTCCCACCACCATGGCACAGCTATCAGCCGTCAAAAGCATGCTTGGTGAACAGGCCAACAATATCCAGATTATTTTTCTGAGCGTAGACCCACACCGCGATACGCCTGAAGTTTTGCAGGCATACGTTGATGCCTTCGATAATGGTGCCATTGGCCTGACCGGCACCGAAAAACAAATTGCTGATATTGCCCGCCGCTATCGTGTCGCTTACCAAATAGAAAAACCTCAACCAGGCAGCGATCCCAACAATTACGAAGTCATGCATGCACGTGGAATATATATCTTTGATGCCAATGGAAAAGTCCAGTTCTTGGCTTCAGACAGTGAAGAACCAGAAATGCTACTTGATAAAATCCGCGGTATCCTGCCCTCTTCCTCTTAACTTTCTAAACCGGAGTCTATTATGATCACTATTCATCTCCTGGAGTCTTCAAGATCTTTTCGTATCGTCTGGCTTTTGGAAGAGTTGGGGCTTTCATACCAAATAAGGCATCACCGCAGAAATACGGAAACCACGGAAGCGGAAACCTCATTGCAGGACATCCACACACTGGGCGTGGCACCTATACTGGATGACAATGGCTTAACCCTGATTGAATCTGGCGCAATTATCGAATACCTGCTTAACCACTACGACCGCAGTGGATTACGTCCACCGATTGCCTCGGCCGATTACAACCAGTACTCCTTGTGGATGCATTTTGCCGAAGGTTCTCTTATGCCTGCATTGTCCAAGCATCAGGCCCTGCTGAAACTGGGAACCACACGTGTGCCATTTTTTGCCCGCTCAATCCTCAAAAAGGCCGTCAATGGCAATATCCACGCCAATGTTCTTCCGGAAATTGAAAAAAAACTTAATTTCATCGACACCGAGCTGGGCCAGCATGGCTGGTTCTGTGGCAGCCAGTTTACCGCGGCAGACATTCAAATGTGCTATCCACTGGAGCTGGCTGAAGCCCGTGGCTGCATTACCGAAAACATGCAAAACATTCAATCTTTCCTGAGTGCGGTAAAAGACAGACCGGCCTATAAAATTGCCAAAGAAAAATCAGGCAATGTCACCTTGTCTTTGGATCACTCGGTCGCGGGTCACCATGAAGAGGATGACGCTGATGCCCACCATGTATCGGCTAATAACAGTCACCATGACAACAGTAATGATCAGGAATCCACAACAGACCAACAAGACCGGCAGGCCGAAAAAAACGGAACCGATGCTAAAAACTGAGCGATCAAATATCGATGTCAATACAGATTCGCTAATACGCTTTAATGCAATCCCTATCCGGAAAACAGCCCTCAACACACATCAACCGGGCCAAAACAAAAAATCCTGGCAAGCTGAAAAGCAGTGCCAGGATTTTTTAACCATACCCAAGAATGCGCACCTGGGTAATACTTTTTGATTAATGCCCTAAATAAGCCTTGCGCACATCATCATTCACCAGTAGATTAGCGCCCGTATCGGAAAGTACCACCTTGCCTGTCTCCATGACGTAACCCCGATCGGCAAGCTGCAAAGCCTTGTTGGCATTTTGCTCTACCAAAAAAACAGTCACCCCTTCCTCACGAATGGTTCTGATGATTTCAAAAATCTGGGCGATAATCAAGGGCGCCAAACCCAGCGTTGGTTCATCAAGAAGCAGCAATTGGGGTTTACTCATTAATGCCCGGCCAATAGCCAGCATTTGCTGCTCTCCGCCCGACATGGTTCCGGAGCGCTGGTTGGCACGTTCTTTAAGTCGGGGAAACAACTTGAAGACATGATCCAGACCCTCTTCGATCTCATGGGGTTTAAGATAAAAACCACCCATTTTCAGGTTTTCAACAACCGTCATGTCAGAAAAGACCCGCCTGCCTTCAGGTGAGATGGCAATACCCTTTTGCATGATTTTATGCGTGGACTCGTTGGTAATATCCTCGTCAAGAAAGGTAATGGAACCATTTCTGGCTCGCGGATTGCCGCAAACCGTCATAAGCAAAGTTGTTTTACCGGCGCCATTTGCCCCAATCAAGGTGACGATTTCGCCCTGATTGACTTCAACACTGACCTCATCCAAGGCCTGGATCGCACCGTAATAAGTACTCACCTTTTCCAGTTTTAACACTTATTCTTCTCCCAGATAGGCTTTAATAACACGCGGATCGGCTCTAACGACCTCAGGCTTGTCTGTCACAATGGGTTTACCATGCTCCATGACCAGGATGCGGTCAGAAATACCCATGATCAAACTCATATCATGCTCAATTAAAAGAACAGACATATCAAAATCATTGCGTAACTGATTAATTAAATCCGCCAGATCTTTTTTCTCTTGCGGGTTCAATCCGGCAGCGGGTTCATCAAGCAAAAGCAAACGTGGCTTGGTAATCATGCAGCGCGCAATTTCAAGGCGACGCTGGTGCCCATAAGCCAGATTACCGGCCTCACGGTTGGCAAATTGCCGCAAACCCATGAAATCCAGCCACTTCACCGCATTGTTCAAGGCCTGTTTTTCAGAACGGCGATAAGACGGCAAATTCAGCAAACCCGGTAACAGACTGGATTTGATTTGTGTATGTTGTGCCACCAGCAGGTTTTCCAGCACCGTAAGATGCTTGAACAGACGCACATTCTGGAAAGTACGGACCAGACCATGCTGTGCAACCTTATGACTTGGATAACCGGCAATTGCCTTGCCATTTAGCGTAATGCTACCCGCAGTAGGTTTATAAAAACCGCTCACACAATTAAATACGGTTGTTTTACCGGCTCCATTAGGACCAATAATGGCAAAAATCTCATTTTTGCTTACATCAAAACTTACTGAATCGACTGCCAGCAACCCGCCAAACTGCATCATCAAGCCATTAACGCTTAATATTTTTTCACTCATTGGGAATCTCCACTTGCGGACGTTTTACCGGCAGCAAGCCTTGCGGGCGCCATACCATCATTAACACCATGACCAAACCGAAAATCAACATCCTGTACTCGGCAAACTGACGCGCCAATTCTGGCAATACCGTTAAGATAATGGCAGCCAGAATGACCCCAATCTGCGAACCCATTCCGCCCAATACCACAATGGCCAGAATAAGCGCCGACTCAATAAAGGTGAATGACTCGGGGTTGACCAACCCCTGGCGGGCAGCGAAAAACGCACCGCCCAGACCGGCAAACGTCGCACCCAGCGTAAAGGCTGACAATTTGATTCGGGTAGGATTCAGACCCAATGAACGACAGGCGATTTCATCTTCGCGCAAGGCTTCCCAGGCGCGTCCAATGGGCATACGAACCAGCCGGTTGGACACAATAAGTGTAATAAAAGCCAGTACCAAGGCCATCAAGTACAGATAAATGACCACATCCATTGTACTGAACTTCCAGCCCATCAACTGATGAAAGGTTTGCGCGCCTTCCACAGAAGCTCTGCGTGTCATTTCATACCCAAAGACAGTGGGTTTGGGTATGCCTGAAATACCATCGGGACCACCGGTAAATCCGTACAGATTAATTAATAACAGGCGGATAATTTCCCCAAATCCCAGCGTAACAATGGCCAGGTAATCGCCACGCAGACGCAAGACCGGAAAGCCCAACAGGAAACCAAAAAAGGCGGACATGACACCGGCTACAGGCAAAGCCTCCCAAAAGCCCCAGCCTGCCCAGTGATACAGCAAGGCATACGTGTAAGCACCAACAGCATAAAAGCCCACAAAACCCAGATCCAGCAAGCCGGCAAAACCCACCACAATGTTAAGGCCAAGCGCAAGCATGACGTAAATCAGCACCAGCGTGGCAATATCAACCTGACTGCGTCCACTGAAAAACGGCCAGATAACAGCGACAACAAAAACCAGGCCCAACAACATAACACTGGATTTCGGATTAAGTGAAGGGACTCGGGGCAGATTGAAACGGACACCCGGTCTTTTCCTGAATACATAGGGTTTTAACAATTGCACCACGAACACGATAGCCATTCCCCACAGCACAATGCTCCAGTGTGGCACGATCTCGGTGTTGATGCCCTTTCTTTCAAGCTGAAGCCCGAAAATGGGGACAATCATGATTCCTGTTAAAAGAGCTGCAAAAAATGCACTTTTTATATTTTTCATTACACTTTTTCCACTTCGGGTTTACCCAACAAACCACTGGGCCTGAACAGCAAAATGAAAATCAGCAGGCCAAAGGCAACAATATCTTTATATTGGGAAGACAAATAAGCCGCCGCCATGGTTTCGGCCACACCCAATAAAAGCCCACCCAGAATGGCACCGGGTATGCTGCCAATTCCGCCCAGCACGGCAGCCGTAAATGCCTTGATGCCAGCAATAAACCCGATAAAAGGATTAAGCTTGCCAATGGTAAGGGCAATCAGCACCCCTCCAACAGCCGCCAGCATAGCCCCCAGAATAAAAGTAAAAGAAATGACTTTGTTGGTATCAATACCCAACAGATTGGCCATGTGCATATCCTGGGAACAGGCCCGTGAGGCCCTACCCATTTTTGAGTTCTTGATATAAAAACTCAGGCCCACCATGAGAAAGAAAACCACGGTAATAATAAGCAGCCTGGCGTAAGTAACCGTGACTGTAAAGTCTGACGCACCAACCGTAAACTGCAAAGCACCCGGAATAAGGTTGGGAACCGCCATGTCACGAGAGCCCTGACCAATGGCCACCCAGTTTTGCAAAAAGATGGACATGCCAATCGCTGAAATAAGTGCCACCAGCCTTGGCCCTCCCCGTACTGGCCGGTAGGCGATTCTCTCTACCGAGTAACCATACACCCCTGTCACCACCACGGCTATCAGGACCATGCAAAGAATGGTTATGGGGATAGGTACACCACTATTGACACCAATCGCAGACAATGTCACCAGACCGACATACCCACCAATCATGTAAATTTCACCGTGGGCAAAATTAATCATGCCTATGATGCCGTACACCATGGTGTAGCCAATTGCAATTAATGCATAAATGGCACCCAGCGACAAGCCGTTGAACAGCTGCTGGATAAACTGAGGTAAGAACTCTTGCATTTTTTTCTCGTTATACCAATAAAAGGAATTCCCAGAAGGATAGACAAAATCCGTAGCCGGGTAAACTCCTGAAAACCATTAGACAAGCATTAAATCGTGCAGTTTTTAGGTTTGCCGATATTCCACATGAGCATTCTGAATGGCAGCAATAAACACATGCTAACCAGCAGTTTCACCACCATATCACCCAATGCAAGCGATATCCAGGGAACAGGCGTACCGGCAAAAGCAAGACCAAAAAACAGGAAGGTGTCAATAACCGATGCCAGCGCACCGGCTATAAAAGGCGCTTTCCACCAGCTTAACTGGCGCATTTTGTCAAAAATGAAAATATCCCCCAGCTGAGCAAACAAAAATGCACTGCCGGAAGCAATTGCAATGCGGGCATCGGCCAGGAGATATGAAACAATAATGGCGGCCACAAAACCCACCAGTACGATTTTCCTGGCCACCTGCGGACCAAAACGCCGATTCAGCAAATCGGTAACCAGAAAAGAAACCGGATACGTCAAAGCTCCCCAGGTAAGCCATTCATTAATATGGAATTGTGGTTGAACCAGTACGTTGGAGGCAACCACGATAATGCACATGAGCACAATCGAAAGCAAGGCCTGCAAGGATGATATTTGATCAAAATAACCGTTCTTGCTCATCAGGATTTACCCAATTCCCTGGACATTTCAACCGCCCTGTCAGAAGCGGCCTTCATGGCCTGTTTAACTATCTCCCTGAATTGGTGCCGTTCAAATACCGCCAGGGCTGCAGCTGTCGTTCCCCCTTTTGAGGTCACGTTTTCACGCAAGATGGCAGGCTCTTGGTCTGATGTAGCGGCCAGTGCAGCCGAACCCAGAATGGTCTCGATCGCCAGCTTCTTGGCCTGTTGCTCATCAAGCCCCAAAGCCCTGGCCCCCTCCACCAGAGACTCTATCAACAAAAACACATAGGCCGGGCCACTGCCTGAAAGCGCCGTAACGCCATCGAGCAGGCTTTCCTCCTGAACCCGGACAACCGAACCGATGGAGGACATGATTTGCTCGGCCTGCAACACATCTTTTTCAACCAGTGACGGCATTGCATATAAACCCGTCACCCCTTTGCCAATTAACGCAGGTGTATTGGGCATCACCCGAACCAGACCGGGCCAGGGTTTGCCATCAGCTCCCAGCCAATCACACAGCGATTGCGTATTCAGACCTGCGGCAATACTGATCACCAGCGTACCTGGCTGCAAATGAATTTTGCTGCCCTCAATGGCTTCATGCATGTTTTGCGGCTTAACCGCGTAAATCCATATATTGCATTGCGCAAGTTCTGAGGTTGCCTGACTGCTTACCTGAACACCTTTGCCAAGCCAGCGCTCATGCCCCGCGGTGTTGATATCTATCACCAGAATATCTTTGGCCTGACACACAGTGCCAATCATGCCACTGGCCATGGCCATGGCCATATTGCCTCCGCCAATAAAGGCGATTTTGGTATTTTGTTTCATGAAAAATTTATTTAATGAGAAAAGCCCGGTTTAAAAAGAGACCAAACCTGAACCAAAACAGTGACCGAGCATGGGAAGATGCCGTGATTTTATTACCAATTCAGGAAGGAATTCACAATCCTGCCATTTTAGTTTGATTTTATAAGGGTTGCAAAACTTCCATATTGGTTATATAAATTCACAATACCGTAATAAACAGGTCATAATATCTTTGCTTTACTTCAGAAGTAACTATTCCAAAAGAATGCAGTTATAACAACCGGAGAAAGTAACATGCAAATCAAGAAATCTGCAATGATCCTGGGCAGTATTTTTGCCCTGGCCAGTTTTAGCACCCATGCCGCAACCGAAATCACTTTCTGGCACTCTATGGAAGGTCCCCTTGGGGAGCGGGTTAACGAAATCGTCAATGATTTCAACCAAAAACAAACCGACTACAAAATAAAACCCACCTACAAAGGCGCATACGGCGAATCCATGAATGCAGGTATTGCCGCATACCGTGCCGGCCAGGCTCCGGATATCATTCAAGTCTTCGAGGTGGGTACAGCCACCATGATGTTCTCCAAAGGCGCCATCAAACCCATCCAGGAAATGTCTGAAGAGGCAGGCAATCCGATTGACCCGAAAAACTTTGTGCCCGGCATTGCAGGTTATTACTCCGAGCCAAACGGTAAACTGGCTTCCATGCCCTTTAACAGCTCTACACCGGTATTTTATTACAACAAGGACATGTTTGAAAAAGCCGGACTTGACCCTAATTCTCCTCCTAAAACCTATGCCCAAATTCATGAGGCAGCCAAAAAACTCAAGGAAGCCGGCATTGAATGTGGCTATACAACCGCCTGGCCATCATGGGTATTGGTTGAAAACTTCTCTGCCCTGCATAATTTGCCCTATGCCACCAAAAACAACGGCTTTGATGGCCTTGACGCCCGCATTGAGTTAAACAAAGAAGGCTTTGTTAAACATTTCAAATTCCTCAACGAAATGGCTAAAGACGGTACATTTACTTACGGTGGCCGTGGTGATGCCGCCAACGCCCTGTTTTCTTCAGGCAAATGTGCCATGTTTACCGGCTCAAGCGGTTCACGCGCCAACTTCAGCAAAAACGCACCCTTCAAGTTTGGTATTTCCACCCTGCCTTACTATGACGACGTACCCGGTGCACCTCAAAACAGCGTTATTGGTGGTGCCTCACTGTGGGTCTTCAATAACAAATCACCCGAGGTCAATAAAGGCATTACCGAATTTTTCCAATATATCTCCTCACCTGAAGTGGCTGCCAAATGGCACCAGGACACCGGTTATGTGCCTGTGGTCAAGGCAGCCTATGACCTTACCAAAGAGTCCGGTTTTTATGACAAGAACCCAGGTACCGACGTGCCTTTCATTCAGTTAAACGTTGAAACCACTGATGAATCCCGTGGTGTGCGCTTGGGCTTCCTGCCGCAAATCCGCGATATCCAGGACGCTGAGATGGAAAACATCTTTGCCCAGAAAGTGTCTGTGGAAGAAGGCCTGGAAAACATGCAAAAACGCGCCAATGAACTGCTGCAGCGTTTCGAAAACAGCAATAAGTAATCCATACTTACCCGCGTAAACAGCGAGCAGACAAAGTCCGGATGCTCGCTGTTCTTCACTCCCATAAATATTAAGACCAAGAGGCATAATGGAAAAACGCGTCGTTTTCAATCATAAGATATTGCCCTATCTCCTGCTTGCCCCCCAACTTCTCATTACGGTGATATTTTTTTTCCTGCCTGCCGGCCAGGCAATCTGGCAATCATTTTTCATAGAATCCGCTTTCGGTGGAGACCGGCAATTTGTCGGTCTCGACAATTACACAGCGCTCTTTGATAACCCTTATTACTTTGACTCTTTTAAGGTCACCTTTGTTTTTTCAATAGCGGTTGCCGTTACCGGTTTATCTGTTTCGCTGCTGCTGGCCATTATGGCCGACCGGGTCATTAAAGGGGCTATGCTTTATAAAACCATGCTGATCTGGCCTTATGCCGTCGCACCTGCTGTAGTGGGCGTGCTTTGGGCATTCCTGTTTTCACCCGCTGTCGGCACACTGGCGGTTTATCTGACGCAAATGGGACTGGACTGGAACCCGCGACTGGACTCGACGGATGCAATGATCCTGGTCGTCATGGCGGCTGTGTGGAAACAGATTTCCTACAATTTCCTGTTCTTCCTGGCCGGCCTGCAATCCATTCCCAAATCACTCATTGAGGCAGCCGCCATTGATGGCGCCTCACCTGCCAGACGCTTCTGGACAATTATTTTCCCACTACTGTCGCCAACGACCTTTTTTCTATTGGTCATTAACATGGTTTACGCATTTTTTGAAACCTTCGCCATTATTGACACCACCACACAAGGCGGCCCCGGCAGCTCAACCAACATTCTGGTCTACAACGTCTACAAAACGGCTTTCAAATCATTTGATTACGGCTCTTCCGGCGCGCAATCCGTCATTCTTATGTTTATTGTCATTTTGCTGACGATCGTTCAATTTCGATACGTTGACCGCAAGGTGCAATACTAATCAAGCCCAATAAAGGAATTCCTCATGATTGAACGTCGCCCATGGCTTGATCTACTGGCACATCTGATCCTGATTTTGGGTTTGGTTATTGTTGCCTTTCCGCTTTACGTTGCCTTTGTGGCTTCTACCCAGACAGCCCGTGAAGTGGCCAATGCACCGATTTCCCTGCTTCCTGGCACACATTTTATTGAAAACTACACCCAGGTGCTCTTTACCGGCAGCTCTGTGCAAACCACCCCGGTTGGCAATATGCTCTGGGTGTCTTTTGTTATTGCCATGATCATCTCTATTGGCAAAATCAGCATTTCCATGTTATCGGCGTTTGCCGTGGTGTATTTTCGTTTCCCTTTTAGAATGCTTTGTTTCTGGATGATTTTCATCACCCTGATGCTCCCCGTGGAAGTACGTATTTCCCCCACCTTCGAAGTAGTTGCCGGCTTGGGGCTGACCAACTCATACGCAGGACTTACCCTGCCCCTTATTGCCTCCGCAACCGCCACATTTCTGTTCAGGCAATTTTTTCTTACTGTCCCTGACGAGCTGGTAGAGGCTGCCCGTATTGATGGGGCAGGCCCCATCCGTTTTTTCAAGGATATTCTGTTTCCCTTATCCAAAACCAGTATTGCCGCCCTTTTTGTGATTCAGTTCACCTATGGCTGGAACCAGTATTTATGGCCACTGGTCATGAAAACCTCTGAAAACATGACGCCAATTGTGGTGGGTATTAAAACCATGATTGGAGGTGGTGACAGCGTCACCGAATGGAACCTGGTCATGGCAACTGCCCTGCTCGCCATGATCCCTCCCGGACTGGTGGTTGTACTCATGCAAAAATGGTTTGTCAAAGGCCTGGTAGACTCGGAAAAATAAATAAGGATTATTCACCATGGCAACACTCTGCTTTAAAAATGTCAAAAAAACCTATCCGGGCAACGTCGCGGTTATCCACGGTATCAGCATGGATATCAAAGATGGAGAGTTTATTGTTATTGTCGGCCCCTCCGGATGCGGAAAATCAACCCTGATGCGCATGGTGGCAGGTCTTGAGACCGTTACCGAAGGTGATATTCAGATCGATGCACAAAGCATCAACCATCTTGAACCGGCACAACGGGATATTGCCATGGTGTTTCAAAACTACGCGCTTTATCCGCATATGTCGGTATTTGACAATATGGCCTATGGTCTGAAAATACGTAAAATGACCAAAGAGCAAATCAGGGAACGGGTCCGGCAAACAGCGGAAACACTCGAGCTTTCCCACTTACTTGACCGCCGCCCCAAACAATTATCAGGCGGACAGCGTCAACGGGTTGCCATGGGCAGGGCCATTGTGCGAGAACCAAAGGTTTTCCTGTTTGATGAACCCCTGTCCAACCTGGATGCCAAATTGCGTGTCCAGATGCGGCTTGAAATCCAAAAGCTGCATCGCCGCCTTGAAACCACGAGCCTGTATGTCACGCACGACCAGGTGGAAGCCATGACCCTGGCGCAACGCATGATTGTCATGAACAAAGGCATTGCTGAGCAAATCGGCACCCCCATGGAAGTCTTCGAACGCCCTGCCTCAACCTTTGTGGCCAGTTTCATTGGCTCTCCCCCCATGAATCTGCTTAATGTCGCGATCAGTCACGACGGGAAAATAACCACGGAAGAAGGTCATGTTTTACCCATCAATCCCGACTGGATTCCTGCTTCGCTAAAAGGCAAGACACAGGCCATCATGGGTTTCAGACCTGAAAATTGCCAGCTTCAGGAGACCGGCATACCCGTCAATATTGAAATGGTTGAAATCCTGGGATCCGAACAACTGATTCATGGACTGATCGGACAGACAAATATTGTTATCCGGCAAAACATTCATGGAAATGCGCAAGAACAGGCACATTTAAAGCCAGGCCAAGTTATTCATATAGCCCCTGATGGAAATCATGCGCTCCATTGGTTTGACACTGAAACCACACGTCGCCTGAATTGAACAAACCGGCAGCTTTATAAAAACCAACGCAAAAATAGTATTAATTTCAAAAAACGCTTTAAATCCATAGCCTGTCATTAAAAAACGCTACCTTTTCGGGTAGCGTTTTTTATGATTAAAGTGAAAAATCCGGATTATTGAACCGCGGTTTTGCTGCCGTCTTTATGCCAGGTATAAATGTCAAATTTAAAATCTTTAAGGTCACCCTGCTCATTCCAGCTCAGGTCACCAATAACGGTTGGCACCGAATTGGCATGCAGATATTCAGCCACTTTTTCTGGATCGGTGCTGTTGGTTGCAAGCATGGCGTTGATAATAGCCTGTGTAGCTGCATAAGAAGTCAACTGGAACGCACCGGAAGCATTACGACCTTTTTCTGTAAAGGCTTTCACAATTTCCTGGTTTTCTGGCAGGCTGGAGTAATCAGCAGGCAAGGTTAACAGCATGCCCTCAACGGCATCACCGGCAATCGCGTTAATTTCAGGGTTACCGGCACCTTCCGGTCCCATAAACTTGACATTCAGACCCTGTTCAGCTGCCTGGCGCATTAACAGACCCATCTCGGGATGGTAACCACCATAATAAACAAAATCAACCCCTTGGGATTTCATTTTGGTAATAATTGAAGAGTAATCGGACTCACCCGCGTTAATGCCCTCAAACAGGACAACGTCTATATTCGCCTTTTTCAGGTTATCCTGAACCGCACTGGCAATACCCTGGCCATATGATTGCTTGTCATGCAACACAGCCACTTTTTTGGGTTTGACCGAGTCAATAATGTATTTGGCTGCCGCAGGACCTTGCTGATCGTCGCGTCCGATAGTACGGAAAACAAATGTGAAATTTTTACCATCCGTTACGTTGGGGGCAGTGGCTGAAGGCGTAACCATTACCACGCCCTGCTCATCATAAACTGCAGCTCCGCCTACTGTTGCACCCGAGCAAACCGGACCAACCACAAAACCGATTTTCTGGTTAACAACACTGTTTGCAGCAATAGGGCCCTGCTTGGGCTCGCAGGCATCATCAACCTCAACCAGTTCAATTTGTTTGCCATCAACACCACCTGCGGCATTGGTCATTTCAACTGCAGTTCTGACACCCTCACGCACCATATCACCGTATTGTGTAACAGGACCGGTTAGTGGCCCCACCACGGCAATCTTGATGTTTTCTGCCTGGGCAACACCCATGCCCATTGCAATACCCATGGCGCTTGCCAACAAAGTAAAACGGAATGATTTATTCATTTCTTTAATCTCCAATTAACAGAATAATCGCCTGTAAAGCATACACTGAACCAGGTGGTTTTGTATATGGCATAAACCCGCAAAATCCAGACCAAAAAACGGCAGATAAAAAATCACCCCCTTAACAAACAGGGGGTGATTCCAAAGCGGCTGTCAGAAACGGAAACTTGAAACGTCAAGCACCTACAACGCCACCATCTTCACGCCAGATCACAACAGTTGCGGCACGAGGACGGCCACCGCCACCTTCTTTGTCCTCATTGTCATCCATAGGCCACTTGGAAAATGCCAGTGGATCCTCCTGAGGCGTCACCTTTGGTGCCCGTGGATGTTTGCCGTACTCACCAGGGTGCTGTATGTTAACAAAAACAGTTTTGTAATCAGGTGTCCAGGTAATACCGGTCACTTCGCTGCCTGAAGGTCCCACCAGGAAACGACGGATTTCACCTTTACCCGTTTCTGTTTCAGGGATGGCAACCAGCATCTGGTTGTTTCCATTACCGGCAAAGTTGCCCGCATCGGAAAAGTTGCCGTCTGTCTGGATCCACAAACGGCCATCCTTGTCAAAAGCCAGTCCATCGGGGCTATTAAACAGATTCTTGGCTGACACGTTTTGCGTACCGGCCATTAAGTTACCCGGCTCTTTGTGCACCTCAGGGTTGCCAGCCAATACAAACACGTCCCAATCAAATTCACTGGCAGCTGCATCCTTGCCTGACTCATTCCAGCGAACAATCTGGCCATACGGATTTTTTGCACGCGGATTGGCATCGTCAATACCTGGATGTTTCAGGCCATTGGTTCCTTTGCGCTCTTTGTCACTGCCGCGATCCGAGTTATTGGTTAAGGTAACGTACACTGCCTGGGTATGAGGATTAACGGCAATCCACTCGGGGCGATCCATTGGGGTTGCACCCACGGCATCTGCGGCAAGGCGGGTTTTAACCAGCAACTCGCCCTGATCCTTGAACAGCTCTCCCAATTTTTTGCCATCCAGGCCTACCGTATCAAGGGTTAAGGGAATCCATTTGCCTTTTCCTTTCAGGTCACCCACCTGTTCGCCATCAGTAAACCGGGCAACATACAAAGTGCCATTATCCAGCAAAGAACGGTTGGCGGCTTTGTTGGCCGGGTCAAACTTGCCGTCAGAGACAAATTTATAAATATATTCACTGCGCTGGTCATCGCCCATATAAACTACAACACGCTTGTCGGCAGCCAAGGTCATGGCGGCGTTTTCATGTTTGAAGTGACCCAGGGCAGTCAGTTTGCGCGGCTTTGATTGCGGATCAAAAGGATCAATTTCAACGATCCAGCCGTGACGCATCCATTCGTTGGGCTCTTCAGCCACATCAAAGCGTTTGTCATGAGTCTCCCAGCGATAGCTCTCGTCTGACGCTTTGGTTGTAACGCCATAACGCTGCATCAGGGTATTGCTTTCAACACCTTCTTTCAGGCTACCAAAGTAATCGGTAACGTTTTCCTCACAGGTAAGATAGGTATCCCACAAGGTATAACCGTTACCACAGTTGCCAAAAGTACCAAACACCACTGTACCGCTTGGGTCCGCGTTGGTTTTCAACAAATCATGGCCGGCAGCGGGCCCTGTAAGAACCATTTCCGTATCAAGGGCATTAATGCTGCGGTTAAAGTTGGAGTCAAGGACTGTTTTCCAGTTCTGCCCATCATAACGAATATGTTTTACGCTAACACCTTGTGCCCGCTGTGATTTTTTAACCCAGTCCTCATTCCAGTTTTCACCGGCAACGCGAACATTGGCAGGAAAAAAATAGTCTGGGTTGATGTATTCGTGATTGGTAACTAAAAGACCTTCGGTGTTGCTGCCATCAATGGGAAAATAATGCATGCCATCATGATTGTCACCCGTTTGCATGGCTTGTGCAGCAGAATCATCAGTGGCATCGCCCTTCCATTTTGGGGAATTGGCAAATAAAGGGTCACCCCAGCGATTAATAACCGCATAACGGTAACCTTCCGGAACCACGATTTTATCACCTGTGCTTGCAGCAACGGCCTTGAAACTCATGGAGGGAACTGCAGCGGCTGAACCCGGGACCGAAGGCTGCGCGCTGGCAGCAGTCGTCTTAAGGGAAAGTCCAAAAAACGCCATGGTACTGGCACCCGCACTGGCTTTTAAAAAACCACGGCGGGCCTGCTGTTTTCCTAATATCTCATTAAATGATTCAACTTTGCTGTTGTTACTTGGAATATCGTCACGATCCAGATCGCTCATCGGGTAAATCCTTTATTGACAAGTTACATAAAAATATGTCACTAGCTTAATAAAGAACTATGTCAGGCATTTGACAAACCCGGCAATCGTTGACAAAACTGTATTAATTATGCTGAAAATTCAGACAATTTCTGTGTTTTTTCATCGGGCAACATGGTGACGCCCGGCAAATCACAAGAAAAAACAGCCTTTGCCAGGGCTTCAATCGCTGCTGCCCGTGTAAAACTTTTACGCCATGCCAGCACAATACGACGATTGGGAACCGGTTTTTTGATGGGAATATATTTAACCAGGTCTTTTTCCGTTACCGGTTGACTGATTACGGCACTAATGGGCAATAAGGTAATCCCAAGGCCAGCGGCCACCATATGCCGGATGGTTTCCAGCGATGAACCTTCAAAAGAGCGCTGTATCCCATCATCTGCCGCAGAAAAGCGGGACATTTCAGGACAAACCTCAAGAACCTGATCACGAAAACAATGACCAGACCCGAGCAAAAGCATGGTTTCCTGTTTAAGGTCATCGGTCGCCAGTGCTTTTTCATTGGCCCATTTATGGTTGGCAGGTACCGCAACGACAAAATCCTCATCATACAAGGGTTTCATTTCAAGCCCGGCATCGGGTAGCGGCAATGCCATAATGGCACAATCGAGTTCTCCCTGGCGTAACAGTTCCAGCAGGCGAACTGTGAAGTTTTCCTGAAGAATAAGTGGCATTTGTGGTGTTTGCCGGATTTGCAAAGGAATAAGCCTGGGCAAAAGATAAGGGCCAATGGTATGAATAATGCCCACTTTAAGCGGACCCGCCAAAGGATCATGACCCTGTCTGGCAATTTCTTTTAAATTGGCGCTTTCCTCGAGCACTTTTTGTGCCTGGGAAATAATACGCATGCCAATTGGCGTAATCCCCACCTCACTGCCACCACGCTCGAAAATGGTAACGCCCAGTTCCTCTTCCAGCTTTTTAATGGCTACCGAAAGAGTAGGCTGACTTACGAAACATGCTTCAGCAGCACGTCCAAAATGTCGCTCTCTTGCAACCGCAATGATGTATTTCAGTTCAGTAAGTGTCACGCGCAGATCCCTGGTAATAGATTTTGACTATTATTTTATCAAATAAAAACTATCGGCAACGTCATAAAACTGAAACCCTCCAAAACCAAATACTAAAATTCCATAAATCAATGCAATAAGCGCTTATCTATTAGGTTCTAATATAATCTTCTTTTCCTCGCATCCAGCGATGAAGGTGACGGGCCACGGCATCCGGGTAGTTTTCACGCAATTCCCTGGCTGCCTCCCTGGCTTTTTCCACAATCAGGTAATCGGCCTCTATATCGGCAAATCGCATCAGGGCCAATCCCGACTGCTTCACCCCCAGAAACTCGCCCGGGCCTCTTTGTTCAAGATCGCGCCGGGCAATTTCAAACCCATCGGTCGTTTCATACATGGCTTTAAGTCGCTGCGCGGCAACCTTGGATAAGGGCTGTTGATATAACAATACACAAACGGAATTGGCCTGGCCTCTTCCCACCCTGCCCCGTAACTGATGCAACTGGGCCAAACCGAAACGCTCGGCATGCTCAATAATCATTAAAGATGCGTTGGGCACATCCACACCCACTTCAATAACTGTGGTGGCCACCAACAGATCAAGATCGTGTCGGACAAAATCTCCCATCACCTTGGCTTTTTCCTGGGTATTCAACCTGCCATGCAGCAGACCACTGCGCACATCAGTCAACTCTTCCTGCAAACGAGCATGCGTGTCTACCGCCGTTTGCAACTGCAACACCTCACTTTCTTCAACCAGGGGGCAAACCCAATATACCTGCCGGCCTTTTTTAACTTCATGCCTGACATGCGCAAGCAATTCATCCCGCCGGTTATCGGAAAACAGCTTGGTAATGACCGGCGTACGACCAGGGGGAAGTTCGTCAATCACCGACACTTCAAGATCGGCCAGAAAAGTCATGGCCAATGAGCGCGGAATGGGTGTTGCACTCATATTAAGTTGATGAGGCACCATATATTGGTTTTGCAGCAAGTGCTCACCTTTGCGACTTAAGCTTAAGCGCTGGCCAACCCCGAAACGGTGCTGTTCATCGACAATCATCAAACCCAGAAGCTGAAAATCAACATTCTTCTGGATTAAGGCCTGGGTTCCAATGACCAGTCGCGCTTTGCCATTGGCAATACTATCAACCGCTTCCTGCTTGGCTTTGGCTCGCAAACTGCCACTTAACCAGGCCACTTCAATACCCAGCGGATCGAACCACTTTTTCATCTTGATGAAATGCTGTTCAGCCAGGATCTCGGTCGGTGCCATAATCGCCACCTGAAAACCGTTTTCCAGTGCGGTGGCCGCCGCCATGGCCGCCACAACTGTTTTCCCACTACCCACATCCCCCTGCAGCAAGCGATGCATGGGATAAGCCTGCTGCAAATCATGATTGATTTCATCAATGACTTTTTTTTGGGCAGCCGTTAATGAAAACTCAAGCCCTGCCAGCAGGCTGGCCGCCAGTTTGCCCGGCTTAAGCGACATGGGAAAGGATTTTTTCTGTTGTCTGGCCGCCCTTGCCGCAGCCAGCGCCAGTTGCTGGGCCAGGAGCTCATCAAACTTGATTCTCAACCAGGCCGGATGCAATTTTTGGGTTAAGGACTCGGGATCGGTACCGACAGCCGGATGATGCAACGCCTGAATGGCCTGCGCAAAATCGGGCAATTGATATTTTTGTTGGATAACCTCGGGCAAAGTGTCGTCAAGAACGGTTCGTGACAACGCTGCCAGAACCGCCTTCCTGATACTGGGCTGGGCCAATCCTTCGGTAGTGGGATAAACCGGTGTGAGGGTTTTTGGCAAGGCTTCACCGGCCTTGCTTATTTTGGGATGAATTAATTCAAAGCCCCACATGCTACTGCCGCGTACTTCACCGCGAATACGGATAAGCCCGCCTTTTTCAAGCATTTTTTGCTGGCTTGGATAGAAGTGTATCCAACGCAGGGAGATTTGCCCGGTATCATCCTTGAACGTGGCCAGCAGTTGTTTTCTGGGCTTGAAAATCACTTCGGAATGGGTTACCACTCCTTCAAGCTGCACGCTCATGCCGGGATAAATCTGGCTTATTTTATGTATTGCGGTTTCATCTTCATAGCGCAATGGCAAATGAAGGACAAAATCAAAATCATACTCCAGGCCCAATGACTTGAATTTCTTATCCAATAGTCCGGGCCTGGATGATTGGGAAACTACGTTTGCAGGCACCTTGACAACTTACCCATTCTGAAAAGCGGGATTACACAATAATAATGGCTTCAACTTCAAATTGGGCATTTTTTGGCAAGGCACTGACCTCTACCGTAGAGCGGGCAGGAAAAGGCTGTGGAATAAGTTCGGACATAACTGAATTGACAATACCGAAATTACGGATGTCGGTCACAAACAGGGTGAGTTTGACAATACTGTTCAGGGAGCCACCCGCTGCATGAATGATGGCAGTCATATTGGCAAAGGCCTGTCTGACCTGCTCTTCGCAATTTTCAGACACCAGATCACCTGTTGCCGGATCCAGGCCGATTTGACCTGATAAATAAACCGTGCTGCCAACCGGAACAACAACCGCTTGGGAATATGGGCCAATCGCGGCAGGTGCTTTATCTGTTTGAATAATTTGCTTACTCATGTAAACCCCTTTCTTTTATTAAACCAATGACTTATTTCTTACTTAAAACAGGTACCAATAAATAATACTGTAAATATATCAGCAAGGATAGAAATTATTTACTTTAAAAAAAATTGAATGTATGGTTTAATTTTTAGCCAATCTATTTAATAATCATTCTCATTAATATTCAGGGATTATCTCTTATGATTTCCAGAAAAAACCTAGTGAAAAAAAGCTTATTCACAATGAGCGCACTGACAGTCAGCCTGTCAGCCTTTGCCTCCGGTGAAGTCAATCTCTATACCACCCGTGAACCCCGGCTCATTCAACCTCTTCTGGAAGCCTTTGAAAAGGATACAGGCATTAAAACCAACACGGTTTTCATCAAGGATGGATTGCCCGAACGCATCAAGTCTGAAGGCGAGCGTTCACCTGCCGATGTCCTGATGACCGTAGACATTGGAAAGCTGCTGGATGTCGTAGACCAGGATCTGGTGCAGCCGGTCGATTCCAAAACACTCAAAGAAATCATCCCTGAAAACCTGCGAGCCGCTGATGACAGATGGTTTGCCTTTTCATTACGTGACCGGGTTCTTTATGCCGCCAAAGAGCTGGATCTGGACACCTTCACCTATGAGGACCTGGCTGATCCAAAATGGAAAAACAGAGTCTGCATTCGCTCTGGTCAACATCCTTACAACACCAGCCTGATTGCCGCCATGATTGCCCATAACGGCCCTGAAAAAACAGAAGAATGGCTTAAAGGCGTAAAAAACAACCTGGCCCGCAAAGCTGCTGGCGGTGATCGTGAAGTCGCCCGTGACATTCTGGGTGGCATTTGTGATATTGGCATTGGTAACGCCTACTATGTCGGACGCATGAAAAACGCCGAACCCGGCAGTGAGCAATACCAATGGGGTGAGGCCATCAAAGTTATTCGTCCTACTTTTGCAAATCCTGAAGGCAGCGGCACTCACGTGAACATTACCGGTGCAGCGATTGCCAAACACTCACCCAACCATGACAATGCAGTCAAACTGCTCGAATACCTGGTTTCCGACCAGGCGCAGCAACTTTACTCAAAAACCAACTACGAATATCCCATCCGCGAAGGGGTTGAAATGGATCCGGTCATGACAGCGATTGGTGAACTCAAGGTAGACAGCCTTCCAGTCACTGAAATTGCCAAATTCCGCAAGCAGGCCAGCGAACTCGTTGATAAAGTAGGTTTTGACAACTAAACCCATAACTGTTTTACAATAAGGGCGATGCGTTGCATACGTATCGCCCTTTACTATTATTTAAAGCATGTCAGAAAACACCCTGCAACAACCGCCCTTAAAAAAAACACAATCAATCAATGCTTCGACCTATCTTGCTCTTGGTGTTGCTTTCTGTGTGCTTGCTCCCGTGCTAACCCTCTTATGGCATGCCTTTTCCGGTGACTTCCAGCACTGGAGCGGTCTGCTGCAAAACGTGATCCCCAACTCACTGGGTAACACGCTGGTTCTGCTGGCAGGTGTTGCCTTCATGGTAGCCTGCCTGGGCACCGGCAGTGCCTGGCTGACCACCGCGTACCAGTTCCCTACCCGCAATATACTCATGTGGGCGCTGCTGCTGCCACTGGCGGTTCCTACCTACATCATGGCGTTTGCCTACCTGGATGTAATGCATCCGCTGGGGCCCATACAATCTGTTATTCGCGATCTGCTGGGTTATACCTCGCCACGCCAATTCCGGCTGCCAGACATCCGCTCCATGGGGGGAGCCATTATTTTGCTTGGCTTTGTACTGTACCCCTATGTCTATTTAAGTACCCGCGTCATGTTCATGACGCAGGCGGCCAACCTGATAGAAGCGGCCAGAACACTGGGATGCAGCCGTCGCGAAGCTTTCTTCAGGGTGGTCATTCCGATGGCACGTCCGGCCATTGCCGTGGGCATCAGCCTGGCGCTGCTTGAGACCCTGAATGATATCGGTGCTTCCGAGTTTCTAGGGATACAAACCCTGACTGTTTCAGTCTACACTACCTGGATATCGCGCTCCAATCTTGCCGGGGCCGCGCAAATTGCCATTTTCATGCTAATTGTGGTCACCACATTAATATGGCTGGAACGTCATGGCCGCCAGCGTCAGCGCTATGCAAACACACAACGCATGCACCCTATCCAGCCGCAAAAACTGCGAGGCATCCAGGCACTTATCGCCATGGCATTAGGTTGGTTTCCCGTCATTTGCGGTTTCATCATACCTGCCATTTATCTGGTTGCGGAAAGCGTAGAGCGCCTGGAAGCGACAGGAACCGTCTCCAACGACCTGATCAGAGGCACCATCAATACCATTACCGTGGCCGCTATCGCCACCTTTATTACCGTAGTCTGTGGTCTGTTAATTGCATGGGTGGTAAGAAACCCCCGCTTTAAAATGGGCAAATTCATTGTGCGTGCCAGCAGCCTGGGTTACGCCATTCCCGGCACAGTGCTGGCCATTGGCCTGCTTACTCCTTACGCCTTAATAGATACCTTCATTTCAGACAGCCTGTCATTTTTGTTTCAGTTACCCCCCCAACTCTATATCATGGGCAGCATGAGCGGCATTATTATTGCCTATGTCATCCGCTTTCTGGCCATTTCCGTTGGCGGCATAGAAGCCGGTCTTTCACGCATTCCTCCCTCCCTGGAAAATGCTTCCCGCATACTGGGACAGACATCACGGCAAACCTTCTTTAAAATTCATCTTCCCCTGCTAAAGCCTGCCATTGGTGCCGCTTCCTTGCTTATTTTTGTCGATGCCATGAAAGAGCTTTCCGCCACCTTGCTGCTGCGCCCGCTGAATTTTGAAACGCTTTCTACCTGGCTTTATGCTGAGGCTGCCAGGGGCACCTATGAGGAAGGGGCTATTGCCGCACTCATTATCGTTCTGGCAGGTCTGTTGCCAGTGATCATACTGGCCAAATCACAAACAAAATCCAACTATTAACCCTATGAATCAGCTTCTCGAACTGGATAAGATCAAACTGGCCTATCCACAACAAAAACAGTTAAAGGTCGTTGTTGAAAATTTTTCCCTTTCCCTGCAGGAAGGCGAGATTGGTTGCCTGCTGGGGCCTTCCGGCTGCGGAAAAACCACAGTCTTGAGATCGATTGCCGGCTTTGAACCGGTTTATGCAGGTGAAATAAAACTGGCTAATGTGGTGTTATCCGCCCCTGGCAAGATGGTAGAGCCGGAAAATCGCCATATCGGCATGATGTTCCAGGACTATGCCTTATTTCCGCATTTAACCATTGAACAAAACATTGCTTTTGGCCTGAAGAAAAAAGACAAGGCTTACATTAAAAGCCGCACGGCCGAAATGCTCAGCCTGATCAATCTGGCTGATACCCGCAAACGTTACCCACACGAACTGTCTGGCGGGCAGCAACAGCGGGTAGCGCTGGCGCGTGCGATTGCGCCCTCCCCAAAAATCCTCTTGCTTGATGAACCATTCTCAAACCTGGATACCGACAGCCGTGAAAAACTGGCCTTTGAGGTGCGGGAAATTCTTAAGGAAAACAAGCTGAGTGCCATCCTGGTTACCCATAATCAAGCCGAAGCCTTTGCGATTGCAGATAAAATCGGCATCATGAGCCATGGCAAACTGCTTCAATGGTCCAGTCCCAACGAGATCATGCATAACCCGAACAGCAAGGAAGTCAGTGACTTCATTCGCCGGGACAGCCTGTCCGCCTTGCGTGAGCAGGCTTTCATGCGCTAGCGCATACGATTATTCGTCAGCAAAACCCAGCAATTTCAGCTTGCGTGTAACCGTATTACGACCAATGCCCAATCGTGTGGCGGCCTCAGAGCGATGTCCTCTGCAATAGGCAAGCGTGGTACTCAACACCTTCTTTTCGAACTCGGTAGTCAGATTATCCATAATGCCCGAGGTGCCGAGCATGAGCTGTCTAAGCACTTCTTTTTCCAAAAGCATCAACCAGCCTTCGCTGCCCTGCTCGGACACAGATGAAGCCATGGTTGGCGTATTGTCTGCGAAACGCTGTGATTCAGCGTATTGTAACTGAGCCTCAGACTCACTCATGAAAGACTGATTGACCGGCTGCGCTGCTTGAGATGCGGAAGCGGGTACAGATGAAAAGCTTATATCTTCCGCCACATTGGATTGTCCCGCACCGGCATCAGCAGGTAAATAATGAGTCAGACTGCTTAACAGCTCTGGCGGCAAATCCGACTTTCCAATGACATTGGCCGGTGACATGACGGTTAGCCAATGACAGAAATTCTCCAATTGCCTGACATTGCCCGGAAAATCAAAATCCTGCAACACCTGCATGGCATCCGGACTAAGACGTTTGGTTGCAACCCCCAAGCCTGCAGCAGAAAGCTGCAGGAAATGCCTGACCAGACGAGGAATATCTTCTTTTCGTTCACGTAAAGGCGGTACCCTTAATCGAATAACGTTCAGTCGATGAAACAAATCCTCACGAAAACTGCCTTGTGCCACTCTGGTTTCCAACGGCTGATGAGTCGCGGCAATAATTCGCACATCCACATTAACGGGCTGGGTACCACCAATCCGGTAAAAACTGCCCTCGGCCAGCACCCGCAACAAACGGGTTTGCAAATCCAAAGGCATGTCCCCGATCTCATCTAAAAACAGGGTGCCTCCATTGGCTTCTTCAAACCGCCCCTTACGCAAATGACTGGCGCCGGTAAAAGCCCCCCGTTCATGACCAAACAATTCCGCTTCCAGTAAATCCTTGGGGATCGCAGCGGCATTCAGTGCCACAAAGGGCTTATTGACACGCGCCCCATGCTTATGCAAGGCCCGTGCAATCAACTCTTTACCTGTCCCGGATTCGCCAGTAATCAGAACCGTCACTTTGGATGGTGCCAGCCTGCCAATGGCCCGAAAAATATCCTGCATCGCGCGTGACGATGACTTGCTCATCATCTTATCGACAGAATCATTGTCAATGCTTGAGATAGCCGTATCGGCACCAGCCGTGTTCTGGCTTTGTTCGAGAGCCCTTGTAATGAGGGCCAAGGCCTCATTAAGGTCAAAAGGCTTGACCAGATAATCAAAAGCCCCCTCCTGAAATGCAATCACCGTGCTATCCAGATCGGTAAACGCCGTCATGACAATCACGTTAAGATCGGGGTACTGCATCTTGACCTGCCGCAGCAACTCAAGGCCCGAAATATCAGGCATCCGGATATCTGTTACCAGCACATCGGGGCGTTCGGCCTGTAAAGCCTGCCACAGATCACCCACCCGCTCAAAACAACGGGGCTGCATGCCTGCTTTTTGCAAGGCCTTGTCCAATACCCAACGAATGGCCTGATCGTCATCAATGACCCAAATTTTTTTCATGTGACATCCAATGGTAGCAATATCCTGAATTCTGTTCTGCCCGGCACCGAATCAAACTCGATAAGTCCACCATGCTGGCGAACATACTCTTGTGCCAGGCTAAGTCCCAGTCCTGTTCCATCCGGCCGGCCGGTTACCAGGGGATGAAAAACACGATCATGCAATGCTTCCGGTACGCCCGCACCATTATCAATCACAGACACCACCACAACCAGACGATGCATTTTATTCAACAATAAATGCCTGTTAAGGACACGGGTTCTTAACGTAATACGTGGACTGTCTTTAATATTGCTCGACAATAGGGACTGAGCGGCATTTTTACCAATATTGAGATAGGCCTGAAGCAACTTGGCCATATCCGCATTCATGTCAGGAACCGACGCATCGTAATCACGTGCAATCGTGATCTGGTCACGATACTCGGCTTTCAGCAAGGCGTGCACACGCTCACAAACCTCATGAATATTAATCAGGGATAGGTTCAGGTTAGTTTGCCCTGGCCTGATCAAGCGATCAACCAGTTCCTGCAAACGATCCGCCTCGGCAATAATGACCCGTGTGTACTCCTGCAAGGCAGGATCAGACAATTCCATTTCAAGCAGTTGTGCGGCCCCTCTTAGCCCTCCCAGCGGGTTTTTGACTTCGTGACCCAGATTACGGAAAGTTTCCTGATGAATTTCAAGCTCTTTAATCAGGCGTTCATTACGCTCGGCCAGTGTGTGCTGTTCAATTTCACGCACCTCGAGAATCACACTCCAGGCCTGCTGTTCAAGTCGTTGCATGGTCGCACTCACCAGCAATTTTTCCTGACCCAGGTTTTGGATAATGCACCCCATCAAGCCAAATGAGCTGAACTCCTCATGTAAAATGGCTTCAAAGGCATGTTCAAATGCACGAACATCCTCAAACAGGTTCTTGACAGCCATACCCTCCAAAGATCGGCTTGAACGCTTTAACAGATGTTGACCGGCATTATTTACCCACCGAATCAGACCATCCTGGTCTAACATGAAAACAGTAGTCGCCAGCAGATCAAGCGCCTTGCAATCCTGAAGGGTGACAGGAAAAGATCCGTTTTTGTTCATCAACTTCTCCTGTCATGGCCTGTTTACTATCGTTGAATTACAGCGAATAATACAAATCATACTCAACAGGGTGCGTAGTCATGCGCAAACGAGTCACTTCCTGCATTTTCAATTCCAGATAGGCATCCAGCATTTCATTGCTGAACACTCCACCCCGTGTCAGGAACTCACGATCTGCATCCAGGGCTTCCAAAGCTTCTTCCAGTGACGCGGCCACGGTTGGAATTTTTTTATCCTCTTCCGGTGGCAGATCGTACAGGTTTTTATCTGCAGGATCACCAGGGTGGATCTTGTTTTGAACACCGTCCAGGCCTGCCATCATCAGGGCAGAAAACGCCAGGTAAGGATTGGCCAAAGGATCGGGGAAACGGGCCTCTACACGACGGGCTTTGGGATTGCCCACATAAGGAATACGGATGGAAGCCGAACGGTTACGTGCGGAGTATGCCAGTTTGACCGGTGCCTCGAAGTGAGGAACCAGACGTTTGTACGAGTTGGTGCCTGGATTGGTAATCGCATTCAAAGCACGTGCATGCTTGATGATACCGCCAATGTAGTACAGGGCAAACTCGGACAGACCTGCGTAACCATTACCGGCAAACAGGTTTTGACCATCTTTCCAGATAGACTGGTGAACGTGCATGCCAGAACCGTTATCACCTACGACTGGTTTGGGCATGAAGGTTGCGGTTTTACCATAAACGTGGGCAACGTTATGAACGGTATATTTAAGGATCTGGTTCCAGTCGGCACGCTCTACCAGGGTGCTGAATTTAGTACCAATTTCAAGCTGACCGGCACCGGCCACTTCATGGTGATGGATTTCCACCGGCACACCTTGCTGCTCCAGCAAAAGACACATTTCAGAACGCATGTCAGCAAAAGAATCCACGGGTGAAACAGGCACATAACCGCCTTTAACGCGAGGACGATGACCATGATTGCCCTGCTCGGAATCTTCACTGCGAGACCAGTAAGCCTCGTCAGATTTGATTTTGTATGAACAGCCGGACATGTCATCAGACCAGGTAATGCCATCAAACACGAAAAATTCAGGTTCCGGACCAAAATAAGCGGTATCGCCCAAGCCACTGGCTTTCAGATAGGCTTCGGCGCGTTTGGCCAGGGAGCGGGGATCACGATCATAGCCTTTCAGATCGGAAGGCTCAACCACATCACAAGTCAGAATCAGGGTGGGTTCTTCACGGAACGGATCAAGACGGGCTGTATTGGCATCGGGAATCAGCAGCATATCAGAGGCTTCAATTCCTTTCCAGCCGGCAATGGAAGAACCATCAAAGGCCTGGCCTGACTCAAACTTGTCTTCATCAACCATTTTGGAAGGAACAGTCATGTGATGTTCTTTACCAAGCGTATCGGTAAAACGAAAATCAACAAAAGTGACTTCACGTTCACTCATCAACTTCAGAATATCTTGTGGGGTTGTCATGTTTTCTCCAGGAAAAGCGTAATAGCAAGCCATTCAGGCCGTTCGATATAAGTAAAGCAATAATCATGCCAACTATTTTTGCACGAAAATCTGTCACTACGGTCATGATTGCTGCATTTTGGTGCGGCAATCATGAATTATTTTGCACCCGATTGGTGCGCTTAAAATAAAACGCGCCAGTATGGTGCATTATAAAAACAAACCTTGTAAATCATTCAGAAAACGCCAGCCAAGCGGTGACGCCTTGATGCGCATGGGATCGGCATCTAACAGACCCTTTTTAAGTGCCTCTTCCAGCGGTCGGCTAATACCTGCCAAAGAAAGACTGGTGCGCTCTTCGTAACGGGATACGGGCACCCCCTCTTTCAATCGAAGTGCATTAAGCATGAATTCAAATGGCAAATCACTGCTTTGCAGTTCACGTTCTTCAGCCAGATGAGAACCATCATGTAATACGGCCTTTTCCATCCAGGACTCGGGGTTACGTACTTTGGCAGTTCGCACAATACGATCATGAAAACTGAGCTTGCCATGCGCACCGGGACCAATGCCAATGTAATCGCCAAACTCCCAGTAATTCACATTATGTTTTGCCCTTGCACCGGGTCGCGCATAAGCCGAAACCTCGTACTGTTCCAACCCATGCAAAGCCGTCAGCTCTATCAGCATGTCCTGCAAGGCGGCACTGGTATCGTCATCGGGCAGATCGGAGGGTGGATACTTGGCAAAAACGGTATTAGGCTCCATGGTCAAGTGGTACAAAGACAAATGCTCGGTGCCAAAAGACAAGGCGGTTTCTATCTCCTTCTGACAAGACGCCAGCGTTTGACCTGGCAAAGCATACATCAAGTCAAGATTGATGCGACTCACCGCCTTTTGGGCCATTTCAATCGCTTCAATGGCCTGGCTGCTGTCATGAATACGCCCCAAAATGCCCAAAGCCCTATCATCAAAACTTTGTATGCCCAATGAAATGCGATTAATACCGGATTCTGCATACTGTTTGAAACGCAAAGCCTCTGCCGTGCCCGGATTGGCTTCCAGGGTGACTTCGGTATCGGGCCAGAGATTTAAATAATTGCGCAGCATGGCCATTAGGCGCTCCACCGCTTGCGCGGAAAGCAGGCTGGGCGTCCCTCCACCAATAAACACCGTATGAATTTGCCGCCCCCATATAAGCGGCAGGGTTTGTTCCAGATCGGCCGCCAAGGCGTTCAGATAACGCTCTTCGGGCAACTCGCCTTTTTGTGCATGGGAGTTGAAATCACAATACGGACATTTTTTTACGCACCAGGGTACATGGATATATAAAGACAGTGGCGGCAAGCCATGGGTAAATGAAACAGCCCGGTTGACCATTCCACCCACCTGTTTTTTGCTACGGGAAAGCGCTGGAAAAACAGGGATAATTTCTTTCATGATGGTTTAATTGGCCTGTAAATCGGCAAGCAGTTTTTTCAGGGCAATTGCCCGGTGACTTTGACGGTTCTTTACCTCGGGGGCGAGCTCGGCGGCGGTACAGCCCAATTCGGGCAAATAAAAATACGGATCGTAGCCAAAGCCATTGCTGCCTGCCGCCTGCATGGCAATTTCACCTTTCCAGACCCCTTGGGCAATAATGGGACATGGGTCAGCGGCGGACCTTACAAACACCAGCAAAGCGATATAGGCGGCAGAACGGTCGGTTTCATTTTCCAGTTGTTTTAACAAACGCAGATTATTGTTCTGGTCTGATTTTTCTTCACCGAACAAAGTGGCGTAACGCGCTGACAATACGCCTGGCGCGCCAGCCAGTGCATTAACGGTCAGACCGGAATCATCGGCAATCGCAGGCAGTCCGGTATACTTGCTGGCATGACGCGCCTTGGCCAGGGCATTTTCCACAAACGTGTCAAAAGGCTCTTCGGCCTCGGGCACAGCCAGCTCTCCCTGGGGAACCAGCTCTATGCCCAGAGGCTCGAACAATGCCTTGAACTCTTTCAGCTTACCCTGGTTATTGGAAGCCAGTACCACTTTTCCCTTGAAACTCACCACATTACGTCCTGATTGTTGTTACTTGATAATGATTAAACCGGCCATGCATCTTGTTGAACGCGCAACAAACCGGCAATTCCCTTTTCAGCCAGCATCAGCAGGCTATCCAGCTCCTGACGACTGAAAGGATGCCCTTCCGCGGTACCCTGAACCTCGACAAACTGGCCGCTACCCGTCATGACAACATTCATGTCGGCATCGCAGTTGGAGTCCTCTTCGTAATCAAGATCCAGAACCGGATAGCCCTTGTACATGCCTACGGAAATAGCCGCCACCCGGTCTTTAAGCGGGTTTTCGGTAATTTGCCCGGTTTTGAGCAGGTGTGAAACCGCATCAGCCAGGGCAATCCAGGCTCCGGTGATACTGGCACAACGGGTACCGCCATCAGCCTGGATCACGTCGCAATCAAGATGAATGGTGCGTTCTCCCAGTTTTTCAAGATCTATAATGGCACGCAGGCTGCGACCAATAAGACGCTGGATTTCCTGGGTGCGGCCACTTTGCTTGCCACGCGCCGCTTCGCGATCACTGCGAGTATGGGTAGACCGGGGTAACATGCCATATTCAGCCGTTACCCAACCTTTTCCCTGCCCCTTTAAAAAGGGCGGCACTTTGTCCAAGACGCTGGCATTGCACAACACATGCGTGTTACCCATCTTGATTAATACAGACCCTTCTGCATAAGGAGTGTAAGAACGCTCAACCTGCACTTTTCGCAAGCCATTGGGTTCTCTGTCTGAAGGTCGTTTGAAGTCTATTGTCAGATCATTGCCTGGCATGCTTTCACCTATGTAATTAACGTTGGTAACATTGTAGTATGAGGACATTGAAAAATGGAGTTTTCCTTATTTTCCGATGTGGATTAACATACCACAGCAACAAAATTCACCAACATATACTTTGGAAATATTTATGATTCAAAGCATGACTGCTTTTGGCAGCGCCCAGACCGAATCGGAATTGGGCACGATTACCGTCGAACTTAAAAGTGTTAACAGCCGCTATCTGGATTTGAATTTTCGCATTCCCGATGAATTGCGACAAACGGAAAACGGCCTGCGTGAACTGCTAACCGGTAAAATCAACCGTGGAAAACTGGAAGCCCGGGTTTCCTTCATAAAAAACCAGGATGCAGCTACGCTTTCAGTTGATCCCGCCCTGCTTCAGGCTATTGCCACCCTGCTGGCAGACGTGCGTGCCGTTATTCCCGACACCGAGGCCCCCAAACTGTCCGAACTGGTAAGCTGGCCCAGCCAGAAAGCCAAACCCGATTCCAACACCGAATGGCACAAACAGTGCCTGGAAACCGCCCGGCTGGCCATTGAAGAATTTATTACTGCGCGTAATCGCGAAGGTGAACGCCTTGCCAACGCCATGCGATCCTATGCCACAGCCATGACCGGGATTGTTGACACGGTTGAAGCCCTTTTGCCCGAAGTACATGCCGAGTACCGCACAAAACTGGCCACCAAACTGCAGGAAACCCTGGAGGCGGCCTGCCCCAATGGCTTGCAGCACCTGAGTGCAGAAGAACTGTCTGCCCGCATCGCCAGCGAATCGGCGCTATTTTCATTACGCATTGATGTGGAAGAAGAAATCACCCGCCTGCGTTCCCATATCAAAGAACTGCAATTGTTGCTGGATGGCAAAACCAACAGCAAACAAAGCACCGGCAAACGGCTGGATTTTTTGTTCCAGGAAATGAACCGGGAAGTGAATACCCTGGGCTCCAAGTCCAGCTCTTTGGAAATTACCCAGGCTGTGATAAACCTGAAGCTTTATGTAGAACAGCTGCGCGAACAGTCGCAGAATATTGAATAGGCCCGATCAGCGCCTGCATGCCCTGCCAAACCAAAACATCACCCCATAATTGGCAGGGTTAATATTCCTTCAAAATTCAACAGATATTCAATTTAACAAAAAATTGATACACTCTAACCGACTGCCTGATCGATACCGATTCTGGCTTTACAACAAAGACATCTCAATCATCAATCACAATTAAAACATCCATCAAAAAAAGGGGCTGGATTCGTAAGGGGGCTGAATTCGTGAAAAAGAAACTACTTGCCATGACACTCATCATGGGTGTTTCAGGTGTCGCACAGGCACAACTCTCCGTAACTCTATATGGAACTTTAGATAGTGGCTTCGGGTACAAATCCGTAAAGAACAAAAACACCGGCACCAGAGACAAACAAGACGGCATGTTTAGCGGTGTATGGTCCAGCAACTCCTGGGGAATGAAAGGCAGTGAGGATCTGGGGAATGGCCTGCACGCCACCTTCAAACTGGAAAGCGGCTTTAACCTGGAAAATGGTGAAGGCTCCAGCAATCATTTCTTCAAAACCACCACCCTGGGACTGAGCAGTGAA
Organism: Advenella alkanexedens; assembly: GCF_019132845.1. Classification (GTDB taxonomy): domain Bacteria; phylum Pseudomonadota; class Gammaproteobacteria; order Burkholderiales; family Burkholderiaceae_B; genus Advenella; species Advenella alkanexedens. The sequence goes on from NZ_JAHSPR010000005.1 coordinate 282,921, forward strand.
AAATGGGGCAGCCTGACGTTTGGCCGTATAGGCAATTCCGTACAGGGTTATGCCGGCTTTATAGCCGGCCCGGATGATGAAGAAGGCTTGTCCGACATCAGCAACACCTTCAGTGCAGCGGGTTCAAATAAAGCAAACAACACGATCGTTTACACCTCGCCCAATTTCAATGGCCTTGACTTCTCGATTGGCTATTCCTCCAATACGCAAGGCGAACAAAGCACGGATAGTGACGATGACATCAAACTGATAACCTCGGCACTGGGCTACAACAAAGGTCCCTTGTCGCTGGCCCTGGGTTACGACCGCCTGAAAGCGGATAGCTGGCAAAAACCCGTGCATTCCTGGATCGTGGCCGGCAGCTATGACTTTAATGTACTGACACTTGCCGTGGCAGTCGGCCAGGATATCAATGGTCGTCAGTCCGGGTTGGGTTCTTTTGCGACCTCACCGGATTTCAAATACTGGAATTCCGGCTATACCAAAAACTTCAAAACAACAGGTTTTACCATCAACGCAACCGTGCCTGTCAACGCTGCTTCCAGTGCAATCGTGGGCTGGAGCACATCGCGCGCCAGCAAGGCTTTCAACGATACGTATAACCTGGATAAACGACAGCAAAACATCTATAGCGCAGGCTATAGCTATAACCTGTCCAAACGTACGTCACTGTATGCACTGGGCGCCTATGTCACCGGTTTCTCATACCAAAACGTAAGTGGAAAACAAATCATGGTGGGTCTGGACCATAGTTTTTAATTTTCCAGCTGTCGGTTCAATATATTTTTCAGGGGTTGGCCCAAAAAAACAAACCGACCCCCAATCAAGATCAGGAGCAGGCTGTGTCGAGATCGAATCAAAATAGTTTTTCCCGTCGGGACTTTATCAAACTGGGCACAGCAGGAGGTATTACCCTTCTTCTGGGCCGTTTACCAACAGCCCAGGCGCTAGAGGTGAACTCTGGACCAAGCACGACCGAATGGATAGGTCGTAATGGCAAACCCAAATTCCGCTGGGACGCCATACGCAAAGTCACGGGTCAAAAAAACTTTTCATTTGACTACCGTTCATGGGATTTGCCGGGCTGGCCCAAAGAACAGGGCTATGCGTTTATGCTGAAAGCCAGCGATGCCGAACATCGTTTTGAAGGCATAGACCTTAGCGTACTGGGCGATACCCTGCAGCCCGACACCCTGTTAATGCAAAAAGATTTGGCCAGCAAGGGACTGGAAGCCCCCACCAGCATGGGCAGCGGTTTCTATGGCAAACATATTTTGCTGCCGGTTGGTGAAACGGCTCCCCTGCTGGGACATCCGGTTGCCATTTTATTTTACAAAGACTTTGACCGCTTTGAGCAAGCCAAACGCAAACTCAGCTTTGAGAAAAACGCCGTCAAATACGGAGAGTTCACCGGCCCCAAACCCCCAGCCAATTACGGTGCCGGCCGATTCGTTCGAATAGGAGGCAAAAGCCCCTACGATCCCCCATTGTTCGCCCCTTTCCAGAATGGTTCCATCAAGGGTGGCTTTCATGGCAATGAGGTGATATGGCCCCCCTTTGAACCCGATCCTGAACTGTTCATCCCCGAGGTCATTAAAAGAAAACGGGGTAGCGGTTTCGAGGACTCCCTTCATGCATCCACACTGGACCCAAGCATACCGGCCCAGGCCATGGATGCCGCCATGGTAATTGCCGATGAAATTGAAAAAGCTCGCAGCAATCCGGATAAAATCGTATTGGAACGTCATGGCTTTTCGCAATCCATCGATCCCTGTGCCATGGAGCCCGACAACTGTACCGCCTGGTATGATGCAAGCACCCGCAGCCTGCACATCATTACCGCCACGCAATCACCGGCAGGTGTGGCCAGTGCGGCAGCGGCCATGGTCAAAGACAATACCCAGGCGCCGGTTGAACGCATCATCCTGTTAACGGGTTCTACCGTGGGCTATGGTTCCAAAGACTATTCAGTCTTCCCGTACTACGCCATTGCCGCGTGCCTGTACAGCGCAGGCATGCCCGTTCGTGTCGCCAATAATCGCTATGAGCAATTCCAGCTTGGTATGAAACGCCATTCTTTCGACATGAACGTCACCATTACGGCAGACCGCAAGACCGGTAAGTTCGACATCCTGAAAGGCCTGTATACATGTAATGGTGGCGGTCGCGAAAACCTGTCAGTGGCCGTTTCACACGTTGGCGCACGCGGCGCACAGTCTATTTACTATTTCCCCAAATCCGACCTGGCAACGGTAGCCATGGCATCCCGGGCCGTTGAAGCTGGCTCCATGCGTGGTTTTGGCTCTTTGCAAACCATGAGCATTACCGAAATCATGGTGGATGAAATCGCCAATGAATTAAAGATTGACCCCATTGAACTGCGCCGCCGCAATGCCCTGCTTGAAGGCGTACAAAACACACAAGGTGGTGTACAGGCCGGAGACCCACGCCTTTTGGAAATGCTGGACCTGGCCGCCAAACATCCCTTATGGACCAACCGCGACAAAACCAAGGCTGAATTTGATGCTGCCAACCCCGGCAAGCGATATGGCGTGGGCTTTGCCCAGGTGCAACAAGTGTATGGTTCAAGCGGTGATCCCAGCATCCTGGTGCTGGAATTTGACAGCAATGGCAAATTAAGCATGCGCCATTGCGCCCAGGAAATCGGTACCGGTGCAACCACTGCACAACAAGTCATGGTGTGGCAGGCCTTGGGCAAGGCACCCGATGACGTTGAATTTGGGGTGACGGAATTTCCGGAGCTGCCACTCAAGAGTGCCTGGGCCGACCAAAAACTGCAGGACGAATTTTCTAAAAACGACCCTTACTGGGTGCCATCCATCATCCCTGACATGAGTTCATCGGCCAGTGTTTATTACATTGGCTTTGCAACACGCCAGGCGGCCCGCTTCTTGCTGGAATTCACTCTCTGGCCGGCAGCACGCGCCATCTGGAGCCAAGGTGCCGGTGGCGGACCCATTTCCAGTTTTAATGTAGAGTTTTCCGACCTGCGCATCGGACCCGATGGTCTGGGCGGTGGCGGCATGAAGCCCATCCCCTTCGAAGTGCTGGCCCGCAAAGCCCATGAAATGGGCCTGATCACCGGAGTGGCGGTGCATACTTTCAGCCGTTGGGAGTGGGCACGTGCCGAATTTGACATTCCGGGCGTGGGCGTACGTAATCTCCCCATCGATGCACTGGCATTACGCTATGGTGATGGTGCGCCCGAACCCCTGAAAAAACGCATGACAACAGCGGGCTATGACTTCATCAAACGCATCAGTGCCACTTACCCCCCCGCCAAACGCAGCAGCGCCGGACCCACCACCTATACACCCGCCGCCTGCCTGGTTGAACTCAATGTGAACACATTTGACGGTCGGGTGCAAATCATGCGCCACCATTCACTGATGGATCCGGGCACCATGATTGTGCCCGAGCTGGTATCGGGTCAATTACAAGGTGGAACCGCCATGGGCATCGGTCATGCCTTAATGGAAGAACTGCCGCTTTATGAGGACGGTCCCGGTAACGGCACCTGGAACTTCAACCGGTATACATTGCCACGCGCCAAAGATGTGGCAGTATGGACCCAAACAGCCGACTACCTGCCACCTTTATCGGAAACTTCGCCTCCCAAAGGTCTGGCCGAACTGGGCATGATTCCCATCGTTGCCGCCATCAGCAATGCCATTACACATGCCATTGACAAACGTTTTTACGAATTTCCCATTACCCCTGACAAAATCAAGGAAGCGCTGGTATGAGCTTAGAAAAACGCCCCCTCACGCTCACGATCAATGGCAAAAAAATCGGGCCGGTTGAGGTACCGCTGGATATGCCCATGATCGACTTTCTACATGAGTACTTAAACCTGACGGGCACCCGGTTTGGTTGCGGCCAAGGCGTATGTCATGCCTGCACGGTCATGGAGGTCCATCCCGATGGCGCTTTATCAGAAACCCGCACTTGTGTATTCAGCGCCCACTACTTCAATAATAAATCCATTACCACCATTGAAGGCCAGGCCAAATACGATCCGCAAGGCAATCTGGAATCCCTCAGCCCCGTACAGCAAGCCTTTATCGACCATTTTTCTTTCCAATGCGGTTACTGCGCGCCCGGTTTTGTAGCAGGTGCCACCGTATTTATAGAAGGCCTCAAACGCCAGCCCGTCAAGCGGGCCAATTTGGAAAGCGCCATCGAAGAGGCCTTAAACGAGCATATCTGTCGTTGTACAGGCTATGTACGCTACTACGAAGCCGTCAAGGAAGTTGCCCTGGCAACGCCCGGCTGCGTCAAGGACTAAGGAGACACCATGCTACGCAAAATCATTCTCGCCATGATTCTCATCGTGGCCGTTGTTTGCATCGCTATTTTGTTGGGGACGTTTCGCAGCACCAGCGTTGCACCAGGTGTGGACACACCGCTTAGCGCAGAAAAGATGCAACAATTGATTCCACGTGGCCGTGAGCTGGCGATGGCCGGTGACTGTTTCGGCTGCCACTCACAACCCGAAGGACCTAAAGCGGCAGGAGGCGTTGCCATTGACACACCTTTTGGCACATTGTATTCCACCAATATCACCCCCGACCCCATCCACGGGATAGGCAAATACACGCGTGCTGACTTCCATCGCGTTTTACGTGACGGTCTTGCCCCTGACAACCGCAATCTGTATCCGGCCATGCCTTATATTTTCACGCATATCACCACGCCTGAAGATATTGATGCCCTGTATGCCTACTTCATGAGCATCCCTCCCATCGCTGTGGCCAATAAAAGCAATAGCGGAGTATTCTCCTTGCCTGTTCGCCCTTTCATGAACTTCTGGAACTTGCTGAACTTCCCTGACCGGAGTGTACCCGAACACCCCGGACGCTCGGATCAATGGCTGCGTGGCGCCTATTTGGTACAAGGCGTCGGGCACTGCGCCAGCTGTCACACCCCGCAAAATTTCATGATGGGCGTTGACTTTTCCCGTGATTTCCAGGGCGGTGAAATTAACGGCTGGGCCATTCCCAACATCACGCCCAACGCCCTGGCCAAGCACGGCTTTGATGTACCGACGCTCACGCAGTATTTAAGTACCGGCATCGCGCCGCAAGGCACCTCATTTGCCGACATGCAGACGGTCACGCACTTTTCCACCAGCGCCATGGACATCAATGATGTTCAGGCTATTGCGGTTTACCTGCTTACCGGCCCTGATGGCAAAATAGTACCTGCATCTGCACCTCCCCAACCTTTGGCCCAGGCAGAGCACCCCACACCTGAAAGTGAGATGGCAATCGGTAAGCGCACCTATCTGGCAGCCTGCGCCGGCTGTCATGGCAGTAACGGTGAAGGCATTCCCAATGTGACCCCTGCCATGCACGGCAATGCCACGCTGGCCATGGAGTCGGCCCGGGATCTTATTCGCGTCGTCCTTAATGGCATTCCCACCCGGACTTTCACAGGCAACCAGCGCATGTATGCCATGCCACCGTTTGCACATGAACTGGATGATAAAGAAATTGCGGACTTGGCTACCTGGATGCGTGCCGAATGGGGTGGCCAGGCCACTGCTGTCAATGTAGAAGAGGTTCAGAAAATTTCACGCGCTGTTGACTGACACCGCACCCAACACTTGGGCAGTAAGCTGCCCTATCCGCAAAACCAACGTCGCCAGTGGTTGATATCCGCCACTGGCGACTTTTTTCTGCCATATACTTTTTGTTATGACAAGCAATAAGATTTCATTTCAAATTGAATCGCTACTCATTCATAATAGCGTTTGATAAAAATCAACTTACAACAACAGGCAGACATACTCCACCTCAAGACAGGCGTTCCAGCAAACCCGGATAGCTATAAAGCAACTTACAAAAAAACAAAATCATGTCGCCACATTAAAACCCACATTAAAAAATCCACTTTAAAGACAAGCATTTATACATTTTGGCATCAGGAGACCCCATGTTATTTTTCAAGAAAACCACATTCATCGCCGCAGCATTATCTTTTGCCTGCCTGGGCAATGCCGCCCAGGCCAACAGCGATTTCCCACAAAAAACAGTGACCCTGTACAGTGCGTTTTCGGTAGGCAGTGGCCCGGATGTTGTCTTGCGCATACTAAGCCAGGAGCTGGGTAAAATATGGGGGCAACCCGTGATTGTGGAAAACCGTCCCGGTGGTGGTGGCTTCATTGCGCTGGAAGCCGTTAGCAAGCGCCCTGCCGATGGTTATTCTTTACTGCAACTGGACAGCGAGCATGTTTCTGCCCTGCCACACCTGTACAAATCACGCAATTATTACCCTCGTGAGAAATTTGAACTGGTCGCCCCCTTGTTTTACACGCCTTTCATGATTGCCGTAAGCGACAAATCACCCTGGAAAAACATGACAGACCTTATTGAGGCTGCCAAAACCAAACCCGACAGCGTCACATACGGTTCATGGTTTGTAGGCAGCCCCGGTCACCTGGGTGGTGAATGGATAGATTCACTTGCCGGCACAAAAATGCTGCATATTCCCTACAAGGAAGTCAGCCAGCTGTATACGGCCGTTGCCAACAGCGAAGTGGACTGGGCCTATGGCACCATCCCTTCCACCCGTCCGGTCTATGACAGCGGCAAACTGCGTTACCTTGCCATTGCCGCCCCCAAGCGACACCCCCTGTTCCCTGATGTACCAACTGTTGCTGAAGCCGGAGGCCCCACCGAACTGGATGTCAATTCAATTGTTTCGCTGCTGGCCCCCAAAGGCATTCCAGAAGAGGTACGTGACAAAATCCAGGCCGATGTGGCCACGGTGCTGTCTAATCCTGAAGTGATCAAACGCTTTGACTCTTTCGCTTTTGATCCGCTAACCTGGCCATTAAACGAATTGGGACAACGCCTGGATCAGAAAGAAGAAACTTATAAGGGACTGATTCAGAAAGCGAATATCAGCCTGGATTGATAAGCAAACTACTTCACCATAAAATGAAAGGTTTGCGTTAACAAAGGCTGTTTACTTACCTTTCCTGATAAAGGTTCGTTACCAGAAAATCCTCTCGGATTAATGGTAATGAACCCCCAAAACTCCAAAAAACGCTTAATAAAGCGTGCCTTAATACAAATCCCCAGATACTTTTCAGGAGTGTAATACTCATGGGGTGGAAACTGACGCAGCAACATAGGGAACGCGACGCACACCTCTTCAATCATTTGCTCTATAGAATCATGACTTTGCAGCCGCCACAACATAAATAACCAAAATGGCCGCAAATCAACGTCGTCATCAAACCCATCCATGTAGTTCCAGATGAATTGGGTGGTGGCAGCTTCCAGCATGGGCAGGAAAAAGGCGTTGATGCCATGTATTTGATACTGTTTTTGTGCCGCTTTCTTAATATGAAAACGCCCTTTTCTTAAATAAATAATGCCGGCAAGATCAGCCAACATGCGCGTGTAGCGCAAGGCATTAAAATTATCTTCGTTACTGCCCACGTAAGCACTGATACTGGGTTCCGTTTCAAATTCGGCAACGGCAAACCCAGGCAACAATTCACTGGCTTTTTTTACCAGTTTCCCGGGCAAATTTCCTTTAGCTGTTGCCTTGAAAGACCCGTCCTGCTGCATGGCCTCATCCAGCATCAAGGCCAGATAACGCATCACAGGACTGCCCGATAAATCGTCTGGCGTACGAATCGTGACCAATTCCAGATCATTAAACGGCGCATTCATTCCAGTTAACCCACTGCTAATTTAGCTGCTTGGTGCCACATAAATGGTGGCATGGGTGTTTTTAAACGCCAGGTGATATTCATGGGTTGTGAACCTGTGTGTGAAATATACTCAACCTCACCAAAATTCACGAATCCCATCGTTCGATTGTATTCGTCCTTGGTTTGCTCACGAACAAATAAAAACAACCGTTTATTTAGTTGCCTGTGCTGAATATAGGTAGCCCCTTTCCCACGATCTGGGCGCGCGCTATTTTGTGATTGCCAATGGAAAAGATGCTCATTGATTGCATAATCATGATACATCGTTGTTGGCGAAAATTGCTTTTCATTTTTATTTAAGGTCACAAACATTAGCTCGAGATTCTGATCTTTTATTTCTAATACCCCTTCCCGTGCTGGCGCTTGTCGCTCAAAAGTAGAAGCACCAAAAGCGACTAGAATTTGCTCACGCGCGTATCGTGCATGGAGACTTAAAGGAATCCCAGATAAATTTGGCAACTCATTTTGCTCATGTTGAATTCGATCCAGCAATAATGTCAAAAGATCTGACAACTCAGATTTTAAAGCAGGAATATCAAAAGCACTTAAACTATCTTGCAAATTTGAAAACCCAATTTCTACGCCAGATTTTTGCCAAAAGTCATAATGGCACATCAATGCCATACGTAGGCTCATTTTCTCTTTCAGCTTAAAATCATGCCGACATAAATCTCTAACAAAATACAAGTAGTCATAAGCATCAGTAGATAAAAACCGTGTTTTAATTGCCCTTTCAAAATTGCTTAACACAGAGTGATTGATATTTTCATTGAAATCAGCTTGCTTAGCTTTAATGAGCAAGCCTGTAAAGCAGCCCAATTTATATAAATCGTTCAAGTCAATAAATGGGTAAATCTTTAAAAAATTGCCTAAGCTAAGTGGCAAGCTTGTTTGCTGAGGATATTGCCGTATCAATCCCATTAACCTATTTGCATTTAAACTGGCTTGCCGGATATTTTTTAATACAATTTCCTGAGCGCGCTTAGTCAGTTCAATGCGACACCCCAAAGGCACATGTGGAAAGCCTTGTTTAATTTCATCAACAATCGCCTTATTGGTTTTACCCACCAAAGCACGAAACTTATTCGAAAAATCATATTCAGGCCTTGAGTTCCCAATAAAATCCAATACCGTACAACACTCTTTGCCATCAGCCAATCGCAATCCACGACCCAGCTGCTGTAAAAAAATCGTCAAGCTTTCAGTAGGTCGTAAAAACAGCAAGGTATCAACTTCAGGTATATCCACCCCTTCATTAAAAATATCGACAACACAGAGTACATTGATTTTCCCAGATCGAATGGCTTGTTGTTTCTGCTGACGCTCATGACGATTATCACTAGTCAGCACATCACTGGGAATGCCTTTTAGCAAGAATTGCTGACACATATAATTAGCATGCTCTTTACTAACACAAAAAGCCAATGCTTTCATGTTGCTCGTATCGGTAACAATTTCCCGCAGATTCCTGATAATCATATTCACGCGTAGTTGATTATGGGTATAAAGATTGCTTAATTGTGCAATATCATACCGACCGCGACTCCAACTGATATTTCTTAAATCAGTATCATCATCAATAGCAAAATATTGAAAGGGACTAAGATGACGTTGATTAATTGCTTCAGGCAATCGAATTTCTGCGGCAATCACCCCACAAAAATCAGATAAAATATCTACGCCATCATGTCGTTCTGGGGTCGCCGTTAATCCAAGAAAAATTTCTGGCTTGAAGTAGTCAATGACCGAACGATAACTACTCGCGGCAATATGATGCACTTCATCAATCACGATATAGTCATAGTAATCAGGACTTAAGTTTAAAGTAGTTAATTGATTGTTTAATGTCTGAATCGAAGCAAACAGCTGGTGATAATGTTCAGGCTTATAAACACCCACCCATATTTCTCCAAAATGACTGTTTTTAAGCACCCCTCTGTAAGCCTCTCTGGCTTGCTTCAAAATTTCTTCACGATGTGCAATAAACAAAAATTTCGCCTCGGGTTTTTGTTTTACAAATCGTGCAAAATCAAAGGCCGAAATAAGTGTTTTTCCGGTACCGGTTGCTGCTACAACCAAGTTTCTGAATCGTTGATGCAGCTTACGTTCCACCATCAATTGTTCTAAGATTTCTTGCTGGTGTGCAAAAGGCTTTATGTCAAAAAAATGACGCTCATCATTACGCTGCGTTCCTCGAGCTTGTGTTAAGGCCTGCTTTAATTTGCCAACACTTTCTACTTGCCCATCAAATACTTCAAAATCATTAGACGCCCAATACGTTTCAAACGTACTGATTGACTTATTAATAATATGTGGAATTTCCTGAGAAGTAATTTTTAAATTCCATTCAAGACCACTCGTTAACGCTGAATGTGATAAATTTGAAGAGCCTATATATCCCGTATTAAATCCCGTATTTCTTAAAAATAGATAACTTTTAGCATGCAAACGCTCACGCTGTGTATTGTAGCTAAGCCTAACCTCGGTATTGGGCAAACTAGCCAAAAACTCAACAGCCTTGGTATCGGTTGCACCCATATAAGAAGTCGTAATTACTTTCAATTCTCGGCCACTTTTCGTGAACGCTTCCAACTCTTTACTAAAAATACGAATGCCTGTCCATTTTATAAATGAAACAAGCCAATAAATCTTATCTGAAGATAGGATTTCTCTTTTTATTTCAGACTCTAACGACAAGCCTGCATTACTACCACTAAACAATTCACTTTGACTTAAACCCGTCAAAGGGAATATATCATCGACATATTTTTTATAATCCGCGGCGATCGGGTGCTCTTTCTCAAATAGCGCAGTAAGGATTTTTCCCTGACAATCAAGCAAATTATCCTCAATGAAGTCATCATCATTAAGCTTTTCTTTCAACCAAAGCAACAGTTCATTGGATAATAAAACTTGCTGCTGCACTTGATTTTCACCAGCAGGAATTGACGAAATAGCATACTCAAAAATATGACATAAAAACCGGGAAAGCCACATTGACGCTTCAGCAGGCTCAAGCGCTCGCTCCCCAATATAAAATCTGTCTCGATTTAAACGTCTTGTAATAAGTTGGGTAATAAGCTGCTCATAAATCCCGATCTGTTGCATATTATGTTTTGCTCTTTGCTAAAAGAAATCCATTGGAGTAAATCAAACAGTATATTCACCGCAAGCCATCATGTTTTCAGACCTCAGTGGCTTGCTTATGCCACAACTGTTCGATTCACCAAACGGCTTAAAGTCTACCCACGCCCAACAAACGGCATCTTCGTCGCCATTATCGTCACAAACTGCACATTGGTTTCCAGCGGGAAATCAGCCATGGTACGAACAGTTTGGGCCACATGCGCCACGTCCATAATCGGCTCGGGCATGATTTCACCATTGGCCTGCAAAATGCCTTTCTTCATTCTTTCCGTCATATCGGTGCCGGCATTGCCAATATCTATCTGGCCGCAGGCAATATTATAGGCACGGCCGTCCAGCGAAATGCTTTTGGTCAGGCCGGTAACGGCATGCTTGGTGGCGGTATAGGCAATCGACATGGGGCGTGGTGCCGTGGCTGAGATAGAACCGTTATTAATGATCCGGCCCCCTTGCGGCTCCTGGTAGCGCATCACATGAAAAGCGGCCTGGGCACACAGGAACATGCCGGTCAGGTTCACATCCACAATCTCACGCCATTCCTGGGCCGAAAACTCGTCAATGGGTACCGCTGCACCACTTTTTCCAGCGTTATTGAACAATACATCCACCCGGCCATATTCACGCTGGGTCTGTTCAAACAAGGCTTTCACCTCGTTTTCCCTGGTGACGTCCGTAGGAATCACCAGAGCCCTGACCGCATCCAGTCCGGCTGCGGTGCGAGTTTCTTCCAGCACGTCCTGCCGTCTTCCGGCCAACACCACCCGGTAACCCGCACTTAGCAATTCCAGAGCAACCGCCCTGCCAATACCGGAGCCCGCTCCCGTTACCACCGCCACTTTATGGTTTGAAATGCTCATTGTTATATTCTCCAATGTGTTTTATTTGGCATATGCTACCAAGAATGAAGCGGGCTGGCACCACTTGAGGGTATTTAACGCGGACTTTTTTCTGTTTATTTATTAATAGCACTTAATTTTTTGTTATCCTTGCTACTTCTAAAAAAATGGACTCGTCACCATGAAGAAATATCCCGGTAATGTATTTATGATTATCGCTCCCAGCGGTGCCGGAAAATCCAGCCTGGTCAATGCCCTTCTGAAAGAAGATACCGGTATTGAACTATCTGTTTCCTGCACAACCCGTCCCCCCAGACCGGGTGAGGAAAACGGGCGTGAATATCATTTCATCAGTGTGGAAGAATTCCAGGCACTTAAAGAAAACGATGACTTGTTGGAATGGGCAGAGGTGCACGGCAACTTTTACGGCACACCCAAAACCCTGATCAAGAAGGCCATAGCAGATGGCAAGGATATTTTGCTGGAAATCGACTGGCAAGGCGCCCGTCAGGTAAGACAGCAGTTTTCCGATGTCACCGACATCTTTATTTTGCCCCCCTCGATTGAAGAACTGAGAGTCAGGTTAACCCGTCGCGGTCAAGATGAACCAGACGTGATTGCCCGTCGCTTATTAGCGGCCGGCAGCGAAATTGCGCACGCGCCAGAGTGTGAATATGTTATCATTAACAATGATTTCGAAGTTGCCCTTCATGAGCTGAAGCAAATTATTGCTACGGCTCGTTTGCGCTATACAGCACAAGCAGCAAGACACGAAAAACTATTCGCCGATCTGGGTATTGCAAATATCTCCTCCCAGTAGGCTTGTTATTATTTTCCTATATTTTCAGGTTATCAAATGGCACGAATTACCGTTGAAGACTGTTTAAAACAAATTCCAAACCGCTTTAGCCTGACGCTGGCGGCCACTTACCGTGCACGCGAACTGGCCCAGGGTCATGAGCCTCGCCTGGAAAGCAACAAAGACAAACCCACCGTACTCGCATTGCGTGAAATCGCAAGCGGTGTCACCGGTCTTGAAATGTTGCGTAAAGTACCTACCTGAATCAACAACTGGCAAGGATCCACACTATGACTTTAAAAGGGATTAAAGGCGCATCCTCAACGATATTGCATGCGTTGCGTGCCGGGTCTCCCTTTAAAAGAAAACAGAAAGAATCCACCCAGTCAGCTGAATCAACTCAACTGACCACAGGCAAGGCCACACCGGCCAATGATCCGACCATAGCTTCATTGGCCACGCTTACCGAAATGCTGTCCAGCTACATGGACAGTAAAGACATTGAAAAAGTCCGCGAGGCTTACCGCTTTGCAGACCAGGCCCACTTGGGTCAATTCCGTTCCAGTGGTGCTCCCTACATTACCCATCCCATTGCAGTCACCGAAATATGTGCCGGATGGAAGCTTGACGTCAATGCCCTTATGGCTGCCCTGTTACACGATGTCATCGAAGATCAGGGGGTTCTGAAGTCAGAACTGGCTGAAAAATTCAACCCCGATGTGGCCAATCTGGTCGATGGCCTTACCAAACTTGAAAAGCTCAATTTTGCCACCAAGGCCGAACAGCAGGCGGAAAGTTTCCGCAAAATGCTGTTGGCCATGGCCAAAGACGTCCGGGTTATTTTAATCAAGCTGGCCGACCGCCTGCACAATATGCGAACCCTGGATGCGGTAGATCCAGCCAAACGCCGGCGGGTGGCCAACGAAACCCTGGAAATTTATACGCCTATTGCACATCGCCTGGGCCTTAACTCCCTGGTTCGTGAACTGCAAGACCTGTGTTTTGAGGCCAGCTCGCCCAACCGTTATTCCGTCCTGCACAAAGCCGTCATGGCAGCCCGGGGTAATCGCCGTGAGGTGCTTACCAAAATCACCGACAACATCACCACCGCCCTGCCAGCTCAAGGTATCGAAGCCGAAATTTCCGGTCGTGAGAAATCCCTGTTCAGTATTTATAAAAAAATGCGTGAACAAAAAAAATCCTTTTCCGATGTCTTGGATATCTACGGCTTCCGTATTATTGTTCATACCCTGCCTGAATGTTATTTGGCCTTGGGCGTGATTCACCAGCTGTATCGGCCGGTACCCGGTAAATTCAAAGATTACATTGCCATTCCCAAGCTTAATGGCTACCAATCTTTGCACACCACCTTGGTGGGCCCTTATGGCACCCCCATCGAATTCCAGATTCGTACCCGTGATATGGACCACATTGCCGAAAAAGGTGTGGCTTCTCACTGGATATACAAAAATGATGATCTCTCTCTCAACGACCTGCAAAAGCAAACCCATCGCTGGCTACAGTCGCTGCTGGATATCCAAAGTCAAACCGGTGACTCAGGTGAATTCCTTGAACACGTCAAGGTAGACCTGTTCCCCGATGCCGTTTATGTGCTAACGCCCAAAGGTAAAATCATCTCATTGCCACGTGGCGCAACACCTATTGATTTTGCCTATCTTATTCATACCGATATTGGCAATCATGCGGTTTCAGCCAAAATCAATGGTGAATTTGTACCTCTCAAGACTGAACTCAGCAGTGGCGACAGGATTGAAATCATCACTTCTCCGGCCTCTGTACCCAGCGCCCAATGGCTTAACTATGTACGTACCGGCAAAGCCCGTTCTGAAATTCGCCATTTCCTGAAAACGGTCAAATACAGCGAATCCATTCAGTTTGGTGAAAAGCAGCTTTTGCATGCCTTGCAAGAACTGAATATCCCCATGCCCCCCAAAGATGATCCGCAATGGGAAAAACTGGCCAAAAGTACCGGTGCCAGCTCGGTTGATGAAATTCTGGCCGATATCGGCCTGGGACGTCGTCTGGCTGCGGTTGTTGCACGTCGGTTCATTATCGATAACGAAATCCTGGCAACCAGTGCCGCCGTTATTGATGAAATGTCCGTTGCCAAAACAGGCACTATTTTCATTCAGGGTAACGAAGGTCAGGCGGCTCAACTTTCAAGCTGCTGCTGCCCCATACCTGGTGACCCTCTCATCGCCTGTATTCGTCCCGGTCATGGCTTGGTCGTTCATACCGAAGACTGTCCTACGGCCCTTCGCCAGCGCACCCGCGAACCCGAACGCTGGGTCTCTTCGGTCAACTGGGACAAGGAAACCGCCAAGCACTTGCCCACCCGTCTTGAAGTTACTCTCAAGAGTGAAAAAGGCGTATTGGGACGTATCGCGGCTCAAATCGCCACGGCTGACTCCAACATTATCCAGATGTCCATGAATGAAGAGGCCCTTGAAACCGCCACCATCCAAATTACCATTCAGGTCGATGACCGCAAGCATCTGGCCCGTGTAATCCGGCTGATACGGCACGTCCCACAGGTTACCAAGATCGTCAGGGTCAAAAGCTAGGCAACCACCCTGCCCGCCTGCAATACCAGCTGTTGCTGACAACGGCTGGCCAGCACCCCATCATGGGTGACCAAAACCAGGGTGCTTCTTTTTTCCTGATGCAACGCAAACATCAAATCCATAATATGGGTGCCGGTTGCAGCATCCAGGCTACCGGTAGGCTCATCGGCAAATAATATGGCCGGTTCAACCACAAAGGCCCGTGCCAGAGCCACACGCTGACGCTCTCCGCCAGACAACGTTTTGGGATAGTGATGAGAACGCCTGGAAAGGCCCACACGCTCTAACATGGCCCATGCCGGCTCTTTGGCCCGTTTGCCTTGCAGCTCCAAAGGAAGCATGACATTTTCCAGCGCTGTCAGATTAGGCAGCAACTGAAAAGACTGAAACACAAATCCCACATGATACGCCCGCAACTGGGCACGCTGATCCTCATCAAGTGAAAACAGGTCCTGTCCCATCAAGTGCACACTACCCTGACTGGGCACATCGAGCCCGGCCAGAATGCCCAGCAGGGTAGATTTGCCAGAACCAGAACTTCCGGTAATGGCCAGTGTCTTACCTTTTTCAAGCGAAAAGGAAATATCCTCTAAAATACGAAGCTGGCCATTGGCATCTTCCACTACTTTATTCAAACCATCAACTTCCAGGGCAAATATGTTTTTCATAAATCAACTACTCAAATTATGTCTGACGCTATTCATGTGTACCGCTGCTTTTCAAATGGCGAATGCACAAAACACCAGCAACAAAACGCTACTGGTTATAGGAGACAGTTTATCAGCAGAATATGGCATTGAAAGGGGCAAAGGTTGGGTGGAAATAATTAAATCCGATTTTCTGGGCGATGATGACAATTATGAAGTCGTCAATGCCAGTATAAGCGGCGATACAACCAGCGGTGGCCTTACCCGTCTTCCCGCCCTGCTGGCGCAACACACACCCTCTGTGGTAGTTGTGGAATTGGGCTCAAATGATGCGCTGCGCGGTCTGTCACTGGAAGCGTCCAAAAGCAATCTGGCTAAAATGAGCGAATTGAGCAGGCAGGCACAGGCCAAAGTAATCATAGTCGGCATGCAAATTCCGCCCAACTTCGGACCTGTGTATTCACAACAGTTCAAGGAAATGTTTGCCCAGGTGGCGCAGGAACAGGATGCCCTGCTGGTGCCCTTCCTGTTTGAACATTTTGCGCTGGATAAAAACATGTTTCAGGACGATGGCATCCACCCGAACGAAGCCGCACAAAAAACCATGGCGGAAAATGTGTGGGCCGTATTGCAACAGGCCATTAACTGAGCAAGGTGAACCAGAAAACGCCCACCATCACTTGGAGGGGCTTGCAACACCCCTCACCAATACTTGATGACCCACAATAGAAAAACCCCATAAAACCGGAATACATCCAGCTTTATGGGGTTTATTCATGACAGCCCGGATTAAAGGCCTATGCTTTAAAAAAGCGCCTGACCGGTTTATTCACCCAAAATCACCTTCTCGGCTTCAGGGAAGATCTGTACCTCATGGTCTGCACGCAGAATACTGGTCACACCTTGGGCAATCTCGGCTGCCACACCTGTTTCCAGACCGGGTTGCAAGAATTGCGTAAAAAGCGTTTTCATTTCAGAGTTGCCTTCGGACACTTTTTCAATTTGTGCAATGACAAAACCATTAGGCGTAGTGGTACCCACAAAGGAAGGCAATTTATCGGTAGGTGCATTCATGATGGTATTGAGCATTGTCTCGGGCAATTGATTGCCCATCAAACGACTGATTGTTGTCTCGGCACCAAAGCCAACCGATGAAGGTTCACCGTTTTCCTGAAGCATTTTAAGCGCTTGCTCACCGGCCAGTTTGGCCTGCTCAAAGGCTTTTTCATCCCTTACCATTTTTTCCACCTCGGCCCTGACGGCATCCAGTGGGGGGATCGCGGCAGGCACTTCCTGCACTGCACGAACCACCAGCAACTCAGAGGGTGAAATTTCTATCACGCCAGAATTGAGTTTTTGTTTCAACACCTCATCGGAGAACAGGACCTCACGCACCCTGGGGGCCTCGAAGTATTTGGCATCGGGACTGGCTGAAGCAGCATTCTCTCCCACTTGCTCTGCGGTCAGCAGCAGGTCACGGGCCACACCATTGACCGTTTGCAGTTCCAGCTGAAGATTATCGGCAACGCCTTGCAATGATGAACGATCATCATTGACCTGCTGGACCAGGCCGGTAGCCAGATCGGCAAATTTTTCCGATGCCAGCTGCAGGCGGATTTCTTCCAGCACCTGACTCTTGACAGCAGACAATGGCTGAACAGAGCCTGCATCGATACTGGCTACCTGAATAATATGATAAGAATTGCCCACTTTGACCGGATCGGTCACGCCTGGTGCTGTCAATGAGAAAATGGCCTCATCAAGAACGGGAATATCACCCCTGGCCAACAGACCCAGGCTGCCGTCCAGGTTTTTAGTACCTGCGTCATCTGAATACTGTTTTGCCAATGCTGAAAATTTTGCGGGCTCTGCCTTGGCCTGTGCCGCCACATCTTGGGCTTTTTTCAGGATTTCTTCCTGGGTCGCGGCATCAGCCCCTTCAGGCACCTTGATTTGAATATGATTAACGACCCGACGTTCCTGTTTAGTGTACTTGCCAATATTGGATTGATAGTAGGATTCGATATCAGCTTCTGAAACTTCGGGTACCGATTTTAATGCCGCATCCTGGTTAAGGATAATGTACTGGGCATCCACATAGCGGGGAACTTCGAGGGTTTTACTGTTTTTATCGTACCACTGTTTGATGTCCTCATCGGAAACCGTGACATCTGGCAGGTATGTGGAAATCTCAAATTCTTTCAGGCGAACGGCACGCTCCTGAACCATGGCCGATTGTAATAGCTCAAGCGTTTTTTCAGGCATCGACACCGATTGCGCAATAGGCTCAAGCACCTGTGCATAAGCCAGATTCTGACGGACATAAGCTTCATAATCGATGTCTCTGATGCCGTTTCTGACTAAAAATTCGGTGTATTTTTGAGGAGAGTACACACCGTTCTCATGGAACTGGGGATTGGAGCCAATGGCATTGCGAACCATATTGTCAGTGGCGTTGAAATGACCGTCGATCATTTCCTGCTGCAGCACCTGGGCATTGATAAGCTGATTCAGCCAGGCTCTCCGGTTGGCAGGCGTATCTACCTTGGCAACATCAAAATTTGCACCAGACTGCATTCTCATTTCGTCCAAACGATTGCGCCAGGATTGGTTAAACTGCTCTTGGGTAATATTGGCTTCTTTAATAGCTACCAGTTTTACATCGTTGGAAACGAAACTTTGGTAATCGGCCACGCCAAAAAAAACAAATGACGGAACCACCAAAATAATTAACGCGGCCAATACGATACGTTGGTGTGTACGGATAAATTCAAACATTAAGCTCTCAACTCAGACTGCGAAAATCAGAATATACATTATAAATGTCGCGGTTGGAAAAAGGGGTTTCCCATTTTAGTCTTTTTCACTTTTAAAATAGACAATTCAGCCCTATTTTATAAAAAGTCGCTTTCAAAGCGACTTATATCTTCCTACAATACAACAATAAACTTTATTCTTGAAATCCACCCTTTTATTCCAATGCCAGCAAAAAATACTTTCGAGTGGTGCTATCCGCGCCTGATTGCCCATCGTGGCGGTGGCTTCCTGGCCCCTGAAAACACCCTTGCGGCCATGCGCTGCGGCCATGAACACGGTTTTTCCATGGTTGAGTTCGATGTCAAGCTCAGCCAGGACAACGTACTTGTCTTAATGCATGATGATACGGTCAACCGCACCTCAAACGGAAGAGGACTGGCGGCCAGCAAAACGTTCAGGGAGTTGTCCGAACTGGATTTCGGTGGATGGCATTCGTCTTTTTATACCGGAGAGCCCATCCCCACGTTTCGTTCTGTTGCCCGTTTCACCCAGGAAAACAATATTTTCTGCAACATAGAAATCAAGCCCTGCCCGAACCGTGAAACCGAAACCGGAACCCTGGCAGCCCAAGCGGCACAACAATGGTGGCATCATTCCGATCTGCCCCCACTAATTTCGTCTTTCTCCCTGGAAGCACTGGCTGCCGCAAAACAGGCCGCCCCCGAATTGCCACGCGCCTTTTTAACCGAAGACCTGCCTGATAATTTCACCGAGATTCTGGAAGAACTGGACTGCGTCGCCATTAACCTGAAGCAAAGCCTGCTGAACCAGGAAAAAATAGAACGCATTCATCAGGCCGGCTACCGGGTTTGCGCCTGGACCGTGAATGACTATCAACGTGCCAAACAACTATTGCATTGGGGTTGCGATGCCCTGTTTACCGATGAACTGCTTCGCATAAACCCCAATTTGGCTTAACCGCCCGTACTCACCACAAGGATATATTTTGTTCAGTTACCGCCACGCCTTTCATGCAGGCAATCATGCTGATGTTTTAAAGCACTCCGTTTTGTTGCATATTTTGCACTATCTTAACAAAAAGGAAACGCCTTACTGGATCATTGACACCCACGCCGGTGCCGGCATTTACGATCTTGAAGATGCCTGGGCAGAGAAAACCGCGGAATTCAAAGAAGGTATCGCCCGTCTGTGGGACAACACCGACTTGCCTGAGGATCTGCAGCTCTATATTGACCATATCCGCAACCTGAACGATGACCAGGATCTGGTGTATTACCCCGGGTCCCCCTGGATTTCCCTGGAATTGATGCGACCCAAAGATCGCCTGCATTTGTTTGAGTTACACCCGACTGAAATTGAAGTGCTGAGCGACAACATTGAGCAGCAAGGCCGGGAAATTACACGGCAAGTGACGATTTTCGAAAAGGACGGTTTTTCGGGTCTGAAATCACAACTGCCGCCCGTACCCAGACGAGGCCTGATCCTGATTGATCCTTCCTATGAGGACAAAGCCGATTACCGACATACATTAATGGCTGTTAAAGATGGCCTTAAACGCTTTGCCACCGGCTGTTATGCAGTTTGGTACCCGCTGGTCAACCGCAAGGAAGTGCATGACATGATCAGGCAGCTTGAAAAACTGCCCGGCATCCAATGGCTTAACGCCTCGCTAACCGTCAAAAAACCGGCTGCGGATGGTTACGGCCTGCACGGCAGTGGCATGTTTATTATCAACCCGCCATATACCCTGCATGCCGCCCTGGAAAAAAGCCTGCCCTATCTGGCCAAACATCTTGCCCAGGACAGCTCGGCAACCTTCAGCCTTACTCGTCAGGGTAATTAACCTCAAGAATTTCCAGCTCATCCATGCCTGAAGGCGTACGCAAGCTGACCGTATCGCCTTCCCTGGCCTTGATCAGGGCCCTTGCAACAGGGGAAATCCAACTGATTTTCCCCTGCAATGGCTCTGCCTCATCCACCCCAACAATAGTGACCGTGTGCACTTCGCCGGCCTTGTCGATATAGACAACCGTGGCGCCTAAAAACACCTGGTCTTTATTGGGCTGGATGGAAGGGTCCACGACTTCGGCAATTTCCAGCCTTTTGGTCAGAAAGCGGATGCGACGGTCTATCTCGCGCAGTCTTTTTTTACCATACAGGTAATCTCCGTTTTCAGAACGGTCACCATTGGCCGCCGCCCATGAAACGATTTGTACCACATCGGGCCTTTCGGTATTGACCAGATGTGCCAACTCTTCACGCAAAGCGGCATAACCATATTTGGTGATATAGTTTTTGGTGCCGGCCGGCAAGGCAACGGCCTGGCCATCAACACCATCGTCATCATCGTCCTGATCGGATTCTTTAACAAAAGCCTTGTTCATGATTTAAATTAATTCCTCCCAGACAGGGGTAAGACCACTTGGCAAAGGCGGAAGTTTACCAAGATCCATACTGCTTTCCGACGGACTGTGAAAATCAGAGCCACAAGAAGCCAGAAAACCGTACTGGCGGGCAATATGTGCGTACTGGTGATACTGGTCAACAGTATGGGAACCGGTCACCACTTCAATTCCCCTACCCCCCATTAACTTGAAAGTCTTGTATAAAGTGACAAACTCACTGCGGGAGTATTTATACCGTCCAGGGTGGGCAATCACGGCAATCCCGCCAGCCTGGGTGATCCAGTTGATGGCCTCTTCAAGACTTGCCCAGTCACCCGCTATGTAAGCAGGTTTGTCATCGGCCAGGTATTTGTCGAAAACCTCTTGCATGTGCTTGCAATGGCCGGTCTCCACAATATAACGGGCAAAGTGCGTCCGGCTCAGCAAATTGGGGTTATCGGCATATTTCAAGGCCCCCTCGTAGGCATTCATAATGCCAAATTCCGCCAGCTTGTCTGACATTACCCGTGCCCGCTGCTCACGGTCATTACGGATACGCTCCAGACCGGCATTCATGGCTGCGTTTTCAGGGTCGATACCCAGGCCAACAATATGCAGGGTGTGTTCTGCCCAAGTCACGGATATTTCAATACCCGGAATATAAGTCATACCCAGTTCACGGGCGACCCGCGCAGCCTCTTGTTGCCCTCCCACCTCATCGTGGTCGGTAAGGCTCCAGACTTGCACGCCATTGCCGGCCGCACGTGTGGCCACCTCGGTGGGGCTTAACACACCATCCGAAACGGTTGAGTGACAATGCAGGTCTACGTTCAATCTGACCAAGCTATCCATGGTACTTTCCTACTGGCAAAAATGTTTCAAGAGAGCAAAAACTCGCGCACTGTCTGGATTTGTTCGTTGGGCATCAGGGTTGGCGCATGACCCACCTCGGGTATTTCGACCATTTGGCTGTTTTTATTCTGTTCCAGCATTTGGGCAACCGATTCACGACTTAACAAATCGGAGTTTTCACCCCGCAATATCAAAATGGGGCAATCAATGGATGTATAAGAGCGCCACAGATAGGCTTCTGCCGCGGCAAGCGCTTCTTCACTTTCCTGCTCTTTAAATGTTTGGGCGATACGTACATCGTAATGACTTTTCCAGACATTGTCCTTAAATTTAATCACACTTTTGGTAAATTCAAGCCATTGCCTGTCATTAAGTGGCCCAAAAGAGGCCGCGTTGACCTTCATATATGCCACCGCACTTTCAAGGCTGTCAAATTCCAGGGCATTGCCCACATAGGCGCCAATACGACGAATGGCCTCAAGCTCTATTTTAGGGCCCACATCATTCAAAACCAGACGATTCAGGGCAAGCCCGGTTTTAGCTGGCATATTTTCATCACGAGGCACCTGATTGACAATAGACAAGTCTGCCTTGCGCACCAGCCCGGCAAACACCATGCCAATCAGCCCACCCATTGAGGTCCCGATCCAATCCAGGGTTTTCGGATTAACGCGCGCCAACAAGGTGAATATATCGGACACGTACTGCGGCACGGCATAAAGGGATGGGTTAAACAAAAAGTCAGAGGCCCCCCTGCCCACAATATCAGGACAAATCACACGATATTCACCCGACATGGCACGTGCCATATCATCAAAATCACGTCCGGTACGGGTCAGGCCATGCACGCACATCAACACCCGGTCATTATCCGGGTCACCCCATTCCCAGTAAGCCATGCGATGTACGCCTGCCGTACTGACGCAATTGACATAATTCAAACGTGGTGATTGCATGACCTTCCTCCAGGATATACATATAATGATTATCACTAGTATATGCCGAGGCTAGCGGGCATGCCAATAGCGTTTTTTCTCGCGACGCGAGGCAAGCAGATCGAGCCCCTGCATTGAGGAGCGCACGGTTACGGCGCCATCCCTGTCGGTACGCCAGAAAAGACTGCCTGCGTCTTCCCAGCGCTGCTGCACCAGCCTGTGCGGGTGACCATAACGATTCAGGTAACCGCTCTGGACAATGGCATGACCGGCTTTCAGGGCCTGAATAAACGGCAATGAAGAAGACGTGCTGGCCCCATGATGCGGTACCACCACGACATTGACCTTTTCCAGTCCCTGTTGAACCAGGCCGATTTCCTGCTCGACATGAATATCACCCGTTAACAAGGCATTATGCTGACGGCCCTGCACCAGCAACACACAACTTTGCGCATTGCCACTTTCATTGGACAAGGGCAATTGCCCATTATTCAAAAAAGTAAAACTGACCCCATCCAGGCTAAAAGACTGTCCCTGCCCGCAAGGCAGATAGGCCAGATCCCGGTTTAATAAAGCATAATCGTGTTCAAGCCGTTTTTCTTCCTCTGCCAGGAACCGATCAAGCCCAAAGGACGCATATGCCATGCCGGTATGCATACCGGCAATCACTTCAGCAAAACCACCCGCATGATCCACATCGGAATGGGATACCACCACAACATCAAGCTGCTTGATACCCACTGATCTTAAATAGGGCAGAATTGTCCGGCTACCCGCTTCATTGGCATGACTGGTTCTAGGTCCGGCATCAAACAACACCGCATGCTTTTGCGTTAACACGACTACTGCTGTTCCCTGCCCCACATCCAAGGCAATCAAATTCCAGTAACCCGGTAAAGGTCGGTCTGTTTTCCCCAGAAAAACCGGTACCATAAAGCACCAGGCCAGGTTCTTATAAGGCAGCCCCCGGGCCTGGCACACGATGAAAACACCCGCCAGGGCAAGCAGCAAGCCCCATAAAGCGGGCGTTGCGATATAGACGCTGGCCCACGGTAACTGGGCAAACCACTGGGTTAGATCAAGGATACCCTGTAAAATATCGTGCGTAAAATGACCCAGCCACCGAGTGGCAGACGTGTGCAGGTTTAACAGGGCCAGCAAGGCAAACAATAGTGAAAATGGCGTAATCACCCAGCCAATCAAGGGAATGGCATAGGCATTGACCAACGGTGAGACCAATGAAAGCTGGCTGAAAAGCAATATTAAAAACGGTGCCAGCGCCAGCGTGATCATTAATTGAAATCTGGCTGCCAACGCAAAGGCAGACAGCATTTTCTGGCTCCTGCTTTGCACATAGCCCCTGCCCTGCTGCGCCTGATGGCGTCCCAACCAGATTAAAACGGCCACAGCAGAAAAAGACAACCAAAACCCGCTGGACAACATGGCCCACGGATCCAGCAACAAAACACCCAGACAAGTAAGCAAAAGAATAAAGAAAATGGACAGGCGCCAACGAAACAGGATCAGGCCATAGCCAATAGCCAGCATCAGCAACGTTCTTTGCGCAGGCACTCCCCAGCCTGCCAGCAAACAATAGGCCCATGCCACCAGCAAACCAAAAAAAGCGGCCAGGACATGAACAGAGCGATGGTCTGACAGCAACTTCCCTTTAAACTTGATTCTTTGACAACCCCACAAAACCAGAAAATGGCCTAACACGGCCAGCATCGTAATATGAGACCCGCTAATGGACACCAGATGTGTTACCCCTGACAGGTTGAACAGTTTCCAGTCATCCTGGGCAATCCCGTTCTGGTCCCCCATAACCAGCGCCACCATCACGGGACCATAACGTTTATCTTTCAGATAAGGCAGCATGGCCGAGCGCACCTGGTCACGCAATCGCTCAACAGCGATGGCAAAGCTGCCGAACGGTTCATCAGCCAACAATTTTGGTTGACCTTTTACAGCTCCCATGGCCCGGATGTTATTGGCAAAAGCATGGGTTTCATAATCAAACCCGTTGGGATTCATGGCACCATGAACACGTTTAAGTTTCAAGGACATTTCCCATACCTGGCCCGGCCTGATGAGCGGCAATTTATCATTGATATCCCTGGGTTTGCCATAAATGCCTGGCCATTGCCCAACCTGCCAGCGCACCTGTATATGTACCGGAATTCCCTTGATGGAAAAACTGTCCAGCACCTTGGCCTTGAACTGCACATAGTCGGGCCCATACAGGGCGATTTCACTAACACGCAAAACGACCCGGTTTGTTTTGTTTTCATGAATGGAAGCCAGGCTGTCCGCCAATCGCAACTGGGCCCTATAAGTGGAATAAGCCATGCCCAGCAAAACACATAGTAATCCCATCAAAATGGTTTTAAGTACAGACAATTTTATGGGCCATAAACATAGCCACCCGGCCACCATCAAACCTGCCCATACACCAATAATGGTGAGTGAGGGCAACGCTGGCAATAATTGAACACAGGCAATCCCCAGGCATGCACCTGCCAGGCAAATCCAGTAAACCCGCATGACCTTCTTTCTGCTGCTAAAAAGCAGATTCTAGTCAAGTGATCTGGCTAAAAATCCTGTTCAGGACAATATCATCCGTGGCAAAACCCGTTTGGCCGTATGGGTCGTGCTTTCGCAAATGGTTTCAAAACTTTCCTGACGCAAGTCTGCCAGCTCCCGGGCAATACGGCCAATTTGTCCGGGCGTGTTGCGCCGGTTGGGCTCATGCAGCCAGGCCGGAGGAATATCCGGTGAATCGGTTTCCAGCACCAGACTGGACAGATCGAGTTCACTGGCCAGGCGACGTATTTGCAAAGAACGGGTATAGGTCATGGCCCCCCCTACCCCCAAGGCAAAGCCCAAGTCAGTAAATGCCTGCGCCTGCTGGAAACTGCCATTAAAAGCATGGGCAATACCGCCAGACAAGGAACACCGGCGCAAGTATTTCAGCAAGGTATCCTGTGATTTGCGCACATGCAAAATCACCGGCAAATTGAATTGTTTGGCCAGACTTAACTGGGCCGAGTAAAAATATTCCTGCCGCTCCCGCTGCACGCCACTGGCAATGTCGGTCACAAAAAAATCCAGTCCGACTTCACCCACCCCGACAAAACGCGGATCCTCCATGGAACGGGCGATTTCCTGCTCCAGCAAGTCCAGATCTTCATCTTGCGCCTTATGCACATACATGGGATGGATACCCAAGGCATAAAAGCCCCCGTCAATGCGGTGCGCCAGGTTTCTGACCGTAGCAAAATTGCTTTGCTCCACGGCCGGAATCACCATAATCCTGACCCCTTGCGCCCGGGCATCCGCAATCACTTCTTCGCGATCATGATCAAATTCGGCCGCATCCAAGTGGCAATGTGTATCAATCAGCATGGCTACACCTGTTTATATCCGGGTTGAACAATGAATCCCTGTCTGCGCACTTTGCATTAAACGTTGGACAAATATCAGGCCAATGAATGTTTAAACGGGAATATCGTTTTTTTGATTCAGTCGGCCTTTTTCCATGACCAACTGGCGGTCTGCCAGCTCGGCCAGCTTGGGATCGTGGGTCACAATTACAAAAGCCGTATTGAATTCCTTATTGACCGATTTTAACAGGGCAAACATATTCTGGGCCGTTTCCCTGTCAAGGTTGCCGGTGGGCTCATCGGCCAGCACACAGACCGGATTGGCCACCAGCGCACGGGCCAGGGCCACACGTTGACGCTCGCCCCCGGAAAGCTGGCTGGGTTTATGCGTGACCCGCTCAGCCAACCCTACTTTAGCCAACACCTGTTCAGCCATTTTACGTGCCACGCCGCGATCCATCCTTCTGACAATCAAAGGCATGGCCACGTTATCCAGCGCACTGAATTCGGGCAACAAATGATGAAACTGATACACAAACCCCAGACTCTGGTTGCGGATCTGGCTGCGTTGCTTCTCGGACAAGCCGGCTGTACGGGTTCCGTTCACCAGCACCTCGCCAGACGTGGGCTCATCAAGCAGGCCCAGGGTATGCAGCAAGGTGCTTTTACCAGAGCCCGAAGCACCAATAATGGCCACCATTTCACCCTGCGCGACATCCAGATCGATGCCTTTGAGGATATCCAGCCGGCTATTGCCGTCTTCGTAATATTTAACAATCGACTTTGCCTGCAAAGCATATTTTTTCTCATCAGTCATGGCGCAATACCTCGGCAGGTTGCAAACGGGAGGCTCTCCAGCTTGGATATAGAGTAGCCAGTATGGACAGCACCAGGGATGTCAGGCCCACCGCGGTAATATCGCTGACTTCAGGATGAGACGGCAATTGGCTGACAAAATAAATGCTGGGGTCCAGGAAATGAATACCGAACAGGTTTTCAATAAACGGGATGATGACATCAATATTGTAGGCCACCACACAACCCAGGAAAACGCCCATAAAAGTGCCCACCACCCCAATCAAAGAACCCTGTACCAAAAATATCCGGGCCACTTCTGCCGGACTGGCACCCAGTGTTCTTAAAATCGCGATGTCCGATTGCTTGTCCTTGACCGCCATCACCAGTGAGGACAGCAGATTGAAGGCAGCCACGGCAATAATCAGGGCCAGAATCAGGAACATCATTCTTTTTTCCGTCTTGACCGCGGCAAACCAGGTCCGGTTATCTTGCGTCCAGTCACGCGCAACAATACCCTGGGGCAAGCTGAACATTAATTGATTGGCCACTTCCGGGGCATCAAGCATATCATTGACTTTAAGCCTGACACCGGCCAGGCCCATATTACGGAACAGTACGGCACCATCGCGGGCGGCAATAAAAGCCAGGCTGGAGTCATATTCATAATGACCGGAAGAAAATATGCCGGAAATCGTGAATTGCCGCATGCGCGGTGTAAAACCGGCCGGGTTGATGGAGCCCTGCGGAGACATCACCAGCAGGGTATCTCCCACATTAACACCCATCTGATTGGCCAGTGTCTGGCCAATCACCATATTGAACGTACCAGGCTGCAAGGAATCCAGGGAACCACGAATGATTTGATCGGGCAACTCGGACACCTTGCCTTCATTGGCCGGGTCAAGACCGCGAATTTCCACCCCTTTGAGCACATTGCCACGTGCCAGCATGCCTGAGGAGGCGACAAAAGCGGACGCGCCAACGACTTCAGGGTTTTTTTCAGCCTCGCTGGCCAGGTTTTGCCAGTCTTCCAGGGCACTTACCGCATCAATTTGCGGGTTGAACAGTTGAATGTGTGGCAAAACCGACAACATGCGATCGCGTACATCCACCTGAAATCCGTTCATCACGGACATGACAATAATGAGAGCGGCAACCCCCAGCGCAATACCCGCCATCGAGCTGCCCGCAATAAAAGACACAAAGCGGTCGCGCTTTTTTCCGCGCCCTTTTGCTCTTGTCAATCCCGCATAACGGGAACCAATCCATAGTTCGTAAGGTATTTTCACAAGCGTAAATGATTCACAAAGATTACAATTCCAACATGGATATTGTTATTTCAGGGATACTTCCCCACTCATCGATTGCTTCTGAACTGGCCAGGCAGGCGGCCAAAGCCGCGCCGAGCCTGTTTCAAAAACTGGAAAACAGCAAGGGTACCGTGCATTTGCTCGACCCCAACGAAACCGGCTGTACGCCTTTTGAATACTGGCAACTGGAACAGCGCCAATTCACGCCTGTTGGGCAACAAAATCATGCTGCAGGACTTGGACCGCTTTATTCCACCCACTCACCCAACCGGGATCAACCCGTTTGGTTGCTGGAGCTGGCGCACATCGCGTTAGGCGCGTCCAATGCCTCTTTACTTACTGCCGATGATCTGGTCATATCGGAATCGGAAAGCTTAGCATTATTTGAAAGTGCACAGGTTGTTTTTTCCGAGAGCCCTTTCAAATTACTGCAACATGATACACACCGCTGGCTCATCGAGGTACCACCCGATATGGTTTTACCCTCCTTAAGCCCCAATGTCATTGCCAGCGGAACTCTTAATAACTGGTGGCCGCAAGATGCGCAAAGCCGCCTGTTACGCAAACTATTAAATGCGCTCCAGGTGGAATGGCATGAACATCCCGTAAACCAGGCCCGGCAACAAAAAGGCATGCCTCTCATTAATGGCGCCTGGGTCTTTGGCGGTGCCACGCCTTCACAACTGCAGGCGGCCCCTGTCTCAGAGCCGCCGCGCATCCTTCGGCAACTTGAAATCGCTCACCGCAAGCAGGATTGGGGCCAATGGCTGGCCATCCTGGGCAAACTTGAGCAAGATGTTTTCCGCTTCCCTGTCAATAAAAGCGACAGGCTGGTGCTAACCGGCTATGATCGACTGGTTGTCATCACACCGGGCCGCCTGCCTGGCTGGCTGAGTAAACTATTAAATCGCAATCAACAATGGAAGGACTGGTGGTGTCAGTAAAAATAAGTGACCGGACGCAAAACCCCGGCTATCAGCAACAATTGGAAAACGCGGGCATTCATGCCCTGCTGGCACGACTCTGGGCATCACGCGGTGTCAATGATCCGGCCCAAACACAGGCGCAATGGCAAAACATGCTGGCCCCTTCCCTGCTTTCCGAAGTGAACCGGGCGGCCAACCTGCTGGCCGATGCCATCGAGCAAAGAAAAAAACTCCTGATTATTGCCGACTATGATTGTGACGGTGCCACGGCCTGCGCAACCGGTGTACGTGCCCTGCGCCAGATGGGGGCCGATATTGATTTTCTGGTCCCCAACCGCTTTGAAACCGGCTATGGTTTATCTCCTGCCGTGGTTAAACTGGCTTGCCAGCACCCCAATGGCAAACCCGATATCCTGATTACGGTTGATAATGGCATTGCCAGTGTTGAAGGTGTGCAGGCGGCACGAGACGAAGGCATGGCGGTGATCGTGACCGACCACCACCTGCCTGGTGACACCCTGCCCGATGCCCTGTGCATCGTCAATCCCAACAAGCCCGGCTGCACCTTCCCGTCCAAGAACCTGGCTGGTGTAGGAGTGATTTTCTATGTCATGCTGGCCCTGCGAGCTCAAATGCGTCAACGCGGACACTTCCCCCCCAACGGTGGGCCCAGGCTTGACAACCTTGCCGACCTGTTGGCGCTGGGCACCGTTGCGGATGTTGTTCGCCTGGACAGCAATAACCGCCTGCTGGTTACCCAAGGACTCAACAAAATCCGCAGGGGCCACTTGCAGCCCGGCATCAAGGCCCTGTTCATGGTGGCGGGGGGCAATTTCAAAGAAGCCAGTGCCACCGACCTGGGTTTTAAAATCGGCCCGCGCATCAATGCTGCCGGTCGTCTGGCAGACATGAGCCTGGGCATCCGCTGCTTAATCACCGATGATGAAACCGAAGCCCTGCATTTAGCCCGCCAACTGGATGAAATCAATCATCAGCGCCGCTCTATTGAACACGAAATGAGCGAACAGGCCCTGGCTACGCTGGCATCTCCTGAAAACACCCAGTCGGCCAGCATCTGCGTCTTTAATGACAGCTGGCACCAGGGCGTCGTGGGCATTGTGGCCTCCCGCCTGAAAGAAAAATTCTGGAAGCCCACCCTGGCCTTTGCCCCTGCCGACAATGATGAGTTACGCGGATCGGGTCGCTCCATACCCGAACTGCACCTGCGTGATGCGCTTGATTTGGTATCCAAACGTCACCCTGGCATGATCCTGAAATTTGGTGGCCATGCCATGGCGGCCGGACTTTCCCTGAAAAGCACGCAGTTTGACGCGTTTGCCAGCGCCTTTAACGAAGCGGTGCAGGAAATGACGGGCACCAGCAGCTTTGAGCCCCTGCTTGAAACCGATGGCTCACTGGATCCTGTTTTTGCCAACGCCGAAACTGCTTTACTGCTGCAAAACCAGGTTTGGGGAGCCGGTTTTCCCGCCCCGCTTTTCAGGGATGTGTACCGCATCCGCAACCAAAAACTGCTCAAAGACAAACACCTTAAATTAAAAGTTGAACGTAACCAGGTGCTGTATGATGCCATCTGGTTCAATCAGCAGGAATCACTGCCCGAATACGCTGAACTGGTGTATGAACTGGTACCCAATCACTGGAATGGCGTGGTCTCGGCACAACTGCTTGTCAAACACGCCCGGGATGTCTGAGATAATGAAAAAACTTTCCTGCCTGACCGGCTTGCTCGCCTTTGTCTTTTCCCTGGCTGCCTGCACAAACATGAACTCCCCCAGTGCCCCCATTGATAACGTCATCAATACCGTTGGTGATGCCTTCGGCAATATATCCGGCAAAAAACCGGGCAGACCATAAAATCTTTTCAATAAGCAAAGCCCTTTTCAGGGCTTTTTTACTGCTATGCGTTAAAATGTGGGGTTAGCAAAAATAAAATTTGATCTTAGGAAATATAATGGAAGCCGAGCGCCAGAATCAAATCTTAGCAAACCTTGAAGATTACGCTGAACGCGAATCCGACCTTCGGAGGTATCTTTGACTACGAGGCAAAATCAGAACGCCTGCAAGTAGTCAATCTGGAACTTGAAAATCCGGATATCTGGAACGATCCCGAACACGCCCAGGAGTTGGGCAAAGAAAAGAAAAGCCTTGAAAAAATCGTACTGGTGTTAAGCGAGTTACGGCAAAACATCAAAGATTCAATCGATCTTTACGAACTGGCCGAGATGGACGACGATGAGGCAACTTTACTGGCTATCGAAGAAGACGCCAAAAAATACGCTGAAATCCTGCAAGGCCTTGAGTTCCACCGTATGTTCTCCAATCCGGCCGACCCCCTGAACTGCTTTATGGACATCCAGGCAGGCGCCGGTGGCACCGAAGCCCAGGATTGGGCATCCATGCTGCTGCGCCAATACCTGCGCTATTGTGAAAACAAAGACTTCAAAACCGAGATCCTTGAAATTTCCGATGGTGATGTTGCCGGCATCAAATCCGCCACCATCAAAATCGAAGGTGATTACGCTTTTGGCTTTTTACGTACCGAAAGTGGTGTTCACCGCCTGGTCCGTAAAAGTCCGTTCGACTCCTCCAATGGCCGTCACACGTCTTTTGCCAGTGTCTATGTATACCCTGAAATCGACGATTCCATCGAAATTGAGATTAACCCGGCAGATTTGCGCATAGATACTTACCGTGCCAGCGGTGCCGGTGGTCAGCACATTAACAAAACCGACTCGGCCGTCCGGATTACCCACACCCCCACCGGTATTGTTGTCCAGTGTCAGAATGACCGCTCACAGCACCGTAACCGTGCCGAAGCCATGTCCATGCTGCGCTCCAAACTGTATGAACTGGAAATGCGTAACCGCATGGCCGAACAGCAAAAACTCGAAGACGCCAAAACCGAAGTAGGCTGGGGCCATCAAATCCGCTCTTACGTGCTGGACCAAAGCCGTATCAAAGACTTGCGTACCAATGTCGAGGTTTCCAATACCCAAAAAGTACTGGATGGCGACCTGGACATGTTCATTGAAGCAAGTCTGAAACAGGGTATTTAAATGAGCCAAACCGTTGCCATCGTTACCGGTTCTTCCAGGGGGCTGGGGGCCGCACTGGCTGGCCAGCTTGCCACGCAGGTCAACCAGCTAATTACCGTGGCCCGAACCGATAACCGGCAATTGCACAAGCTTGCCCGGCAACATGGTTGCGAGCATATCCACCATGAAGCCGATCTTGCCGATCCGGCACAAATCGAGCAGGCTTCCCGGGCCATTTTTTCGCAGTTCGATCTCTCGGCCAGCCAATATATCCTGATTAATAACGCAGGCACACTGGGGCCCGTTGGCCAATATAACAGTCTTGGCCACAACAAGGCCGCTGACATAACCAGCGCCTTCAATTTAAACATCAATAGTGTTATTGTGCTAACGTCGGCTTTTTTAACGGCCACCCGCTCTACCGGGGCCGACATCCGGGTCATTAACATTTCCTCGGGTGCCGGTCGCTCTCCCTATCCTGGCTGGGGTGTTTATTGTGCCACCAAGGCCGCCCTTGACATGTACACCCGTGTGGCAAAACAGGAAGCCCCCCATGCCAAACTGGTGTCATTGGCGCCTGGTGTCATCGATACCGCCATGCAAAAACAAATTCGCGAACTGGATCCTAACGATTTTCCCAATCGGTCCCGTTTTACCCAGCTCCATGACAAAGGCGAACTGTCAAATCCCGAACAGCTCGCTCATAAAATCCTGAATTATTTACATCGTGATGATTTCGGCCAAACCGAAATTGATGATATTCGTCACTATTCATAAACCACAACCATGACAGAACAACATAACCCTATCGCTCCCGAACAAGATGAAAACCGCCTGATTGCCGAACGTCGTGCCAAGCTGGATAAAATCCGTGAAGAAGGGATTGCCTTTCCGAATGATTTTGTACCCGAACACAAGGCATTGAAACTGCACGAACAGTACGATGCACTTGACAAAGAAACCCTGGATCCGCAAAAAATACCCGCCAAGGTCGCCGGCCGCATGATGCTCAAGCGAGTCATGGGCAAGGCCAGTTTTGCCACCATTCAGGACGGCAGCGGCCGCATTCAGATTTATCTGGATAAAAATTCGGTAGGCGAAGACACTTACAACCAGTTCAAGCAATGGGATATTGGTGACATTATTGCCGTAGAAGGCCGTGTATTCAAAACCAACAAGGGTGAGCTGTCGATTCACGCAGAAAGCATTCGTCTGCTTGCCAAGTCCCTGCGTCCTTTACCCGATAAATTCCACGGCATTGCCGATCAGGAACTGCGTTACCGCCAGCGTTATGTTGACCTGATCATGACTGAAGAAACGCGCAACACGTTCAAAACGCGCAGCAAGGCGATCAATGCCATTCGTTCATACATGCTTGATGCCGACTTCCTTGAAGTTGAAACCCCCATGCTGCACCCCATTCCAGGTGGTGCTGCCGCCAAGCCATTTGTGACCCATCACAATGCCCTGGACATGGAAATGTACTTGCGTATTGCCCCCGAGCTGTATCTGAAACGCCTGGTTGTGGGCGGCTTTGAACGCGTATTTGAAATTAACCGAAACTTCCGCAATGAAGGGGTTAGCCCACGCCATAACCCTGAATTTACCATGATGGAGTTCTATGCCGCTTACACCGATTACCAGTGGCTGATGAACTTTACCGAAAAACTGCTGCGTGATGTTGCCATTCAAGCCACCGGCAGTGCCGTGCTTACCCACCAGGGCCGTGAGCTTGACCTAAGCAAACCCTTTGACCGTCTAACAATTGTTCAGGCCATTACCAAATACGCGCCCGAGTACACCGAAGAACAATTGGGCAATGAAGAGTTTTTACGCAACGAACTGAAGAAATTCGGCGTTGATGCCTATGATGCAGTCATGTCCCGCGCAGGCATTGGTGCCCTGCAACTGGCCCTGTTTGAAGAAACCGCCGAAGCCAAATTGTGGAACCCGACTTTCATCATCGACTATCCCGTCGAGGTCTCACCGCTGGCACGCGAGTCCGATACCGTTCCTGGCATTACCGAACGCTTCGAACTGTTTATTACCGGCCGTGAAATTGCCAATGGTTTTTCTGAATTGAATGACCCTGAAGACCAGGCAGCCCGCTTCCTGGCCCAGGTAGAAGCCAAAGATGCCGGTGATGAAGAAGCCATGTTCTATGATGCCGACTACATCCGGGCGCTGGAATACGGCATGCCTCCGGCAGGCGGTTGTGGTATTGGCATAGACCGCCTGGTCATGCTGCTGACAGACAGCCCCAGTATTCGTGACGTCTTGCTCTTCCCGCATTTGCGTAAAGAAGGCTGATGGCTATTTTAAATACCGCTTAAGCGGTGTTGATAGTAACTGTCCGGTAAAGTCATCTTTTCAAGTCGCTAATAAAATATGAACATACTTGTCCACTATCGCAAATGGACACGTATGGACTATCTAGAAGAAATCAGCCCGGAACCAACCCCGTTACCCCGT
>NZ_JAHSPR010000006.1 GCF_019132845.1 Advenella alkanexedens
GGCTGGTGGCCAGCTTGATGCGCAGCTCACCATTCTCACTGTCTACACGGAGATTGGCATCGGAAGCACTGGCCGCATTGTCCAGACCGCCTGCAATACGCAGGGTCTCGCCCAGATCTTTGTGGATCTCATCACCAGTATTACCGGCAAAGTTCAGGCCTTCCTCAGTCAGGTTCTCACTTACCAGCTGGAGCTGCTCTTCGGTAGCTGCACGGCCTGCTGTTGCAAAATCAGCCGCATTCAGGTCACGATTGGTTAAACCGGTAATCTCGGCCGTCGTCGGCGTTGTGTTCAACACAATGCTCTGATTGTTACCGGCACCACCTGAAGAGGCCACGACAATCCTGCCCGCTTCCACGCTAGTGCTTGGATCGTTAGGGCTAACACCCGCCACCTTCACACCGGCATTATTAACCACAGTGTTTCCGGTGGTCAGACTGCCATCGGCACCCAGGTCAATGTTTTTAGCCAACTGAATGCTCAGGGCACCCGTACCGTCAGCCACCACGCCAATGTTGTTGTCAGAAAGAGCTCCCGTAGCACCACCGGTCAGGTCCAGGGTTTCATTCAGCTTGCGCGAAACCACGGTTCCATCATCACCTTTAAAGCTCAAACCATCATCGAGATTGGCGATTTCAGCTCCGTTATAAGTAACGCTATTGTCTTCACTCACGATGAAGTTATCACCCAGCTGTGTTCTGCCATCAACCGTCAGATTGTTGGTGGTTACGCTACCTTCATTAATCACGGTCTGATTCGTTGTACCGCCAACGGTGATGCTGTTTCCGATTTCAATATCGTCAGCCAGATCAAAAGTCAGGTCAGTACCTTCTTGCGCAATCACGATATTGCCATCGGTATTGTCAAAATCAACCGTTGCACCCGGTGCCACGTTTTTAGTTTCACCACCATCATTAGAGCTGACATTCCAGCCCTTATTGGCAGTTTCTTCAACACCTTTCAACTGACTTACATTAACCGCATCCGTATCAGCGGTGCCAGCCTCTAAGCCAGTGATTTTATTGCCATTCATATTAATGCCACCTGCATTAATAACTGGCCCACCATTATTGATCGTAATGCTCTCCAGGTCGGTCAGATTGCGGGCCATGACCAGGTTCAACTTGCTACCATCGCTATCCACGCGCAGATTGGCACCTGTTGAGGCTGCGCCATCTGCCAAGCCCCCCCCAATACTCAAGGTATCACCTAGATCTTTATGGATTGCACCACCGGTGTTACCCACAAAATTCAGACCAGCGTTCGTCAGATTATTGGCGGCAGACTGCAAGTCACCAATATTGGCGGCGTTAGTCAGGATATTGCCAGTAGCATCCGCCAGCTTGGTACCGCCCAGACCACTGGCCACACCGGTAATCTGCTTATCGCCACCATCAATGCCATCAACCGTTACGCTTGGCCCACCATCAATAGTTAAACCTTCACCATTAACTACCGTTGTGTTGGTGCCATCACTAAAAGTGGCGCTGGTCAAGCCTGTCAGGTCTTTGGCGAGCCGAAGCAATAAGCCTCCTGCAGAGCCTGCAACCACACCAATATTGGCGTCATCAGACAGTTTGTCGGCATCATCTACACCGCCAGTCAAACTAACAGTTTCGTTCAGTTTATGAGAGATACTTCCAATATCACCGGCAAAGTTCAGACCGTCATTCAGTGTTGCCACTTCGTAATCCTTACCATCAGGATCGGTGTACTGGATACGGGTAATACCATCAACGCCATCAACGCCTGGCTCACCCTTACCCATTGTCAGACTGCCGTCTTTTCCGTCAACACCATCAATGCCATGGAAGACAATCGCATCAGGATTAATGCTGACGCCATCTTTACCGTCAGCGCCCTTGACGCCCACTTTACCATCCACTCCATCACCACCGACTGACAAGTTGTCTGCCAGATCAAAGGTCAGCTTGGTACCAGTTTGACCAATCACGATATTGCCATCGGTATTATCAAAGTCAACCGTTGCACCCGGTGCCACGTTTTCAGAAGTCGCGTCATCTGCATTGGTGGTGACATTCCAGCCCTGGTTGGCGTTTTGCGCCACATCGGAAACCATTTTCAGCTGCTCTTCTGTTGCTGCACGGCCAGCATTGTAAGTGCCTGCCGGATTCCAGGTGGTATTGGTCAAGCCTGTAATCTCTGCCTTGGTCGGTGACGTATCCAGCACAATACTCTTGTTATTACCTGTTCCACCCGCTGAAGTGACCACAATCTTGCCCGCTTCTACTGTCGTAGTTGGGGCGAACCCACCACTACCTACGGTTACACCCGTATTGTTAACTTTAGTGTTACCGGTTGTCAGGCTACCATCGGCACCAAGATCGACATCTTTCGCCAGGTTGATTGCAATCACACCTGCATCTTTTTCGCCAGTCTGAGCTACGCTAATATTGCTGTCGCCTTTGAAGTCAACAGCACCACCCGGCCCAATGTTAACTTGATTCGTTCCAGAACCGGAAACATCCCAACCTTGACCTACATATTGAAGCGCGTCATTGACGTTAGTATAAGGGTTACCATTCACTGACAAACCAGCTGTCACAGTATGAGTGGCTGGGTTATATTTAGATGTTCCGCCCAACGCACTGGCAACCGAATCACCAAAAGTATCCAGATTATTACCCAAAGCGGTTACTGCTTTATTTGTAGCATGCAACTGACTGCCATTAACAGCATCAGTACTCTTCTCGTTCAGTTGACCCGCAGCCACATTACTGATCGTACGCTCATTACCCACAGACCCTACACTGACTGTAGATGTCACGCCTGGTTGCGCACCGGCAAAATCATACTTAACACCATCCACAGTTGCCTCGGGTGTACGCGTAACGTTAACAGTACCAGTAACAGAACCACTACCCAAGGCAACAGAACCTTCGTGATAGGCAATTGCATTCGTACCTAAAGCCATAGAGTTGGCTTTCTGCGCATTGGCACCGGTACCCATAGCAGTAGAATTAAGTCCCTCTGCATCTGCACCGTCACCTAGAGCCAAAGCACTGCCGGCGGTAGCTTGTGCACCGTTACCAAAGGCTGAAGCGTTGATACCGGTTGCATCTGTGTTCGCACCAATAGCGGTTGCATTTTGAGCGGATACAAGGGCGTTAGTACCTGCCGCAAAACCATTGACAGCATTTACTGTCGCTTCTGCACCATCACCAATAGCGGTGGAAAACTTGGCGCGAGCTTCTGCATCAACACCCAATGCCAAGGCATGCTCTTCGTCAGCCAATGATGCTTTACCTATTGCGATTCCGGCTGTATTGCGCGCTGCATTGTTATTAAAAGGATCGCTAAAACCTGATATGGCACCCGTACCCATGGCAATACCATCCGTGGCATAACCTACTGCTCCTGTACCCGTGGCAACAGCGTTGTAGCCGCTGGCGCTGGCTCCCGTACCGCTGGCCTGTGCATTTAAACCACTGGCATTAGCATTGGTACCGCTGGCCTGTGCGCTTACACCAGTGGCTAGCGCATTGCTGCCAAAAGCCATTGAGTCTTCACCACGAGCTTGTGCTGTCGTCCCGAGTGCCACTGCGCGTTCATCAGTAGCCACAGCATCCATACCGATCGCAGTACCGTTATCGGCTGTAGCCTCTGCGCTCGTACCGATAACAACGGTATTGTGATTGGGCACAACAGAATCTGCCAAGTGAGATCGTGCTCCCGTGCCAATAACAATAGAGTTTTCACCATAACTATGTGCATTCTCACCAATGGCAACCCCGCCCTCATGGGTAGCCATTGTGCCTGAGTTACCAATGACCGTCGATCGCAGACCGATTGCATCTACATCATTACCAATAGCAATACTCTGTGCTGCAGATGTAGTCACATCATGTCCAAATGCGATTGAGGAATCGCCCCCCGCAACAGCATCAGGACCAATCGCCATCGCATTTTCACCTTTCGCACCATTGCTAACTTTATTGGTATCTATGCTAGAGTTAACATGAAAGTACTGGACTTTATTTGCAGCAAGCTCTTGCTTCAGTTGCCCTACATTAACAACATCTTCGTTATTAATACCGGCAGCAACGCCAGCAATTCTTTTATCGGTGTCACTTACAAAAGTAACCGCAGTCGCAGGTAAAAGCTCGATAGTACCATTAGCTAACAAGGCAAAACCTTCAGCAACTGAACCAAACGTATGCGAATTACCTGCTTTGTCTTTTACTGTAAAATCGGAAAAAGAACCATCCGCATTGACTGATACCCCTCCACCTATCAAACCAGCAACTTCTGTCTGTGCTTTTTGTAACTGGCCTACTGTTGCTGCATCACTTGTTGCGGCACCATCGGCAACGTTAACAATACGACGTAATGTAGCGTCACCACCACCTTCGTTGCGATTTCCAACAGACACTACTGAACCAGGCGTTGCCTGATTTGTCAGATAGGACGCCCCTGCCCAATCCAATGCGCTGGCAGCTGAATTTAGACCTAAAGCAACGCTTCCACTAACCGCATCTGCATTTGTACCTAAAGCAACAGCATTTTCAGCTGCATCTGCAGCATAGCCAATGGCAACTCCAGCTGCTAATGCATCGGACTGATGGCCAATAGACACCGCATTCGTTGCTGCTTTTGTATAACTGCCAATGGCAACCGCATGTTGAAGTGTTTTACCAACATTGTAATTGGCTTCCCGACCGATTGATACAACCGAATCACTCCCAACTCCTAAGCCAGTCCCGCTATTTTGACCAAGTGCCAAGTTGAAATAACCGGATACATCACTACCAGAACCGGCACCAATAGCGATATTTTGAGAACCACCTACATTTCTCCCTGCGTTGGTACCAATAGCGATGAGATCGATTCTGTCATCAGCATCTCCAGGGTTAATTCCAGCACCGGCACCAGTACCCAAAGAAATACTATTGTTTGAACCAGCAGCCACTGTGGCTCCTAAGCCAGCAGCAAAAGAACCCGTTGCGTTAGCGGACCCACCACCGATAGCAATTGCATTCGCAGCAGTGGCCTGAGAGTCTGCGCCGAGTGCCGTCGCCTTAGAAGCGGATGCCACTGAAGCATCACCCAAGGCGACCGAGCTGCTACC
Source organism: Advenella alkanexedens (assembly GCF_019132845.1). Classification (GTDB taxonomy): domain Bacteria; phylum Pseudomonadota; class Gammaproteobacteria; order Burkholderiales; family Burkholderiaceae_B; genus Advenella; species Advenella alkanexedens. The sequence continues at coordinate 5,090 of NZ_JAHSPR010000006.1, forward strand.
GCTGGCTGCACTGTCACGTCCAATAGCAATGGCAGCCGTACCGCCAGCTCCTGGCGCTCCACCACCGGCAGTCGCACCATTCCCCAAAGCGATCGCACTTTCGCCTTCTTCAGTTACCACAGCGTCATTACCCGCTGCGAAACTGTTATTTGCCAATGCTTCAGACTTAAGACCAATTGCGATACTATTTACGCCCTCAGAGTTCGCCTCTGGGCCGATTGCAATACTGTCTACGCCCTCAGCCTTTGCATCAGCCTTTTCTGAAGTTACACGGAAGTATTTAATACCTTCTGCCTCATCACCAAATAATTGATCAAAAATCTGGCCACCTGTTACGGCATCTTTTGAACCGGCTTCAACCGCGCCATCTGCCAGATTGGTAATTTTTTTATTACCCAAATTGGCACCACCACTTAAGGTACTGCTTCCTGTCACATTTAAGGTGCCACCAACCGTTGCATTATTAGTGACATTTAAACTGGCCGTATTTACGCCTGTCAGACCAGTAAGATTTGAATTTAGATTGGTTCGAAACGTATTACTGGCAGCATCATAGGCGACCGTGGTATTGGTACCATTAACGAACGTTAAAGTATCACCCAATGCCAGCGTATCTGTAGCGCCAGAGTTTGCACGGACAATTAAACCTTTATTGGCTGTATTCTGTGCGGCATTGGCTGCATTTTGTGCTGTGGTTACGTTTTGGTTTGTTGCATTCAACTGGGCACCATTGACAGCGTCTGTACTGCCGGCATTAAGCGCTCCTGCCGCAACGTTGGTGATTTTCTTATTCCCTGCATTAATGCCAGACTGAGTCACACTGGGACCGCCTGTAATAACCAAACCTGTAGTATTCAGGTTCACATCAGAACCCACCTGAACATTGTTATTAGTAATCAATGTTACTGGGGCACCCACCGCGCCTGCTATGGTAATAGTGTCCCCACTGAATTTATGCAGATCCTCTACATTGAACCCATTGCCCACAGTCACAGTTTGCGCCTGGGCAGAGACACCGACGGTAATCGCCAGAATTGCGCTTGCCAATACTGATGACCCACTTCGCTTGCCTTTTGCTTTTACATTTTCTGAGACAGCGACATAAGTTCCTGTTTGTTCATTCCATATGCTTTTATATATACGATTCACAACCGATCCTTTCAAATAGATGTATCTGCCGGCGGTGATTGGTTGCTTAAAACTGCAAGTCATCTTTCAGTTAAACACAAACCCAAGAAAAGCCAGCACCTTGACTGTCTAGCAACTCGCTCCGGAAGCACTTTCTTAATGAAAACAAACTGTTACCGGCATTGCCTGGGGATCAAATGTATTAAATATAAAAACATTATTCAATTTGAGATTATTTACAATTTAACACTTAATAATCGTTTGATTTCACCTATATTGTTTTTGTTAAATATAAAAATATTTTTATATAAACCAATTTAATGAAAATTACCTACCCAATAGGTAATAAACAGGAAGAGATCGCAAGAAAAATGTTAAATATCGTTATTTTTTTAGGCGAATACACTTGTTTATTTACACAAAAATATCAATTTTTTATCAATTCTTAACATTTTTGATAAATCAACAACATTATTCAAAACAAATTTCCATAAAAAACCCGAACATTGATCAATGTTCGGGTTTCTGATTTGAAACAGGCAAGTCAAAACTGACCTGTTCTGTTCATCGGGCACTTATGGACGTTTATTTACCAACCTGGTTACCAATAACACCACCGACGGCAGCACCACCAACAGTACCCCAGCCGCTGCCACCCGTTAACACGGCACCTGCCACACCACCAATGGCTGCGCCACCAATTGTGCTTTTATCACGTGTGCTCATGTTGCCACAACCGGTTAATGCAGCGGCCACAACGGCAACCAACATTACCTTGCTTACGTTTTGTACCTTCATTTTAAACTCCTTCAGGCATTGGCCAGAGATTCAACAATTAAAACATTATCCTGTTACTGACAGGTTCTCAAAATACCACTCATTTGGCTATATATTTACGATTTAAATTGTATCAATAATTCAAATATACAGGCTTTCTGACATCCACTGAAACTTACTTCAAGGCTTTGTAGCGAATCCGTTTGGGTTTGGCACCTTCTTCACCCAAACGACGTTTTTTATCGGCCTCATACTCCTGATAGTTGCCATCAAAAAACACGACTTGTGAATCCCCTTCAAACGCCAGAATATGAGTGGCAATACGATCCAGGAACCAACGGTCATGACTGATCACCATGATACTGCCGGCAAATTCCAGTAAAGCATCCTCCAGGGCACGCAACGTTTCCACGTCAAGATCGTTGGAGGGCTCGTCAAGCAACAGAACATTGCCACCTTTAATCAGCGTGGCCGCCAGATGCAAACGTCCGCGTTCACCACCCGACAGTTGTCCAACCATTTTGTTCTGGTCTGAACCCTTGAAATTGAAACGTCCCAGATAGGCACGGGCCGGCATTTCAAATTTTCCAACCGTTAGCAAGTCGGCACCATTGGAGATAAAGTCGAATACGTTTTTATCATTGCTCAGGGCTTCGCGCGACTGATCCACAAAAGAAATATTGGCAGTCTGGCCAATCTTGACCTCTCCGGAGTCGGGCTGCTCCTGCCCGGCAATCATGCGGAACAGGGTGGATTTACCGGCCCCGTTAGGACCAATGATACCCACAATGGCACCGGGCGGCACTTTAAAGCTCAGGTCATCAATCAGCAATCGATCACCAAATGCCTTACTGACATTTACAAATTCAATCACCTCGTTGCCCAAACGCTCTGCCACGGGAATAAAGATTTCCTGGGTTTCATTGCGTTTCTGGTATTCATGCGACGACAATTCCTCGAAACGGGCCAGACGTGCCTTGGATTTTGCCTGACGTCCCTTGGGATTCTGACGTACCCATTCCAGTTCTTTTTTAATGGTTTTCTGACGAGCGGACTCGGCGGCTTCTTCCTGCTGCAGGCGATTGCCTTTTTGTTCCAGCCAGGAGCTGTAGTTGCCTTTCCACGGAATGCCATGACCACGGTCAAGCTCCAGAATCCATTCCGCAGCGTTATCCAGAAAATAACGGTCGTGGGTAACGGCCACAACGGTGCCGGGGAATTTCTGCAGGAACTGTTCCAGCCACTCCACACTTTCCGCATCCAGATGGTTGGTCGGCTCATCAAGCAAAAGCATATCGGGCTTGGACAGCAACAGGCGACACAACGCAACACGGCGTTTTTCACCGCCTGACAAATGGCCAACCATGGCATCCCAGGCAGGTAAACGCAACGCATCGGCCGCGATCTCCATCTGATGCTCGATATCATCGGCACCACTGGTTGCCGCTGCCGCGATAATCGCTTCCAGCTCGGCCTGTTCAGCTGCCAGTTTGTCAAAGTCGGCATCAGGCTCGGCATATTCAGCATACACCTCATCAAGGCGTTTACGGGCGGTAAACACCTCGCCCAGGCCTTCTTCCACCGACTCACGCACGGTGTGCCCGGGATTCAGCTGGGGTTCTTGCGGCAAATAGCCAATATTCAGCCCAGGCATGGGAATGGCTTCGCCTTCGATATCCTTATCAACACCGGCCATGATTTTAAGCAGGGTTGATTTGCCAGAGCCGTTCAGGCCAAGGACGCCAATTTTTGCGCCCGGAAAAAAAGACAGGGAAATATCACGCAAAATCTGCCGCTTGGGGGGCACGATTTTACCGACTCGGTTCATGGTATATACGTATTGGGCCATTTTTATATGTGTAAATATGAAAAGGACTCATTGTAGCCATTTCCTGCCGTATTGTCCGTTTGTGGAATTGGGCAGGCACTCGGGCACACATTAAAAATCCAGTACAATCAAACGATTGACTCTACGCTTACCCTATAGTGATAAACATGCTTACCTTTACTGAACACGAACTGGAACTCCTTGGAAAAACTGCCGATGCCCTTAGTGCCTATATGGGCAAGCCGGTTCTGGCCGAAGTGGATACCTCTGAAGACGGCTTTGAATGGGTGATGTTCGGCATTCCACTGGACATCAACGATGAAGCCGGGGATGAAGAGATCGTTCACATCCAGATGGGTGGCCCATCCGCACGCTTGCTGGGCAATGCCGGTGGCCTTGATGATGGACAAAAAGAGGTTTATGCCTGTGAGTTTCTGTGGGGCATCCAGCTAACCGACCAGGACAACATCCGTTTTATTCGTATTGACTATACGGGCGAAGAAGTGCAATGGACTGAAACACTGGAAGAAATGCTGCCGTTTGCGATTAACGATGAAGCCTTATCCAACGATGAAGAGATTTGGGATGATGAGGATGGTGATGATGACGAACCCGACATCACACCTCCACCCCCAACCCTGCACTAATGCTGTTTTTTATCGCGCAGATAAAGCAATAAACCCACGGGATACATGGATGCCACCAACAGGGTTGGCATCAACCCGCGCAATTGAGCCAGTCCGGGCAGCTTAACGCCCCTTGCCCGCAAATGCAGACGAAAACGGGTATAACGTGCGGCAGCCATTAAAAAAGACACTGGCTGGAACCTGAACCATGGCAGGCATTCCACTACGGTATCCCGTGCCAGCAACAATAAGCCCAACGCATGTTTTCTTCCTGTTTGCGCTCCTTCTTCGGACAAGGACCCTTCGGTTTCATGATAAACCCGAAACACCTGATTTACGAAACGCGTTAAATATCCTTCTCGGGCAATGGCACGCCAAACAAGGCTTTCCGGTACAAACCCATCTATATTCTCGGGGAATGGAAAGTACTTCAGCACTTCCGTTTGCATACAGCCAAATTTTTCACCTTTGACCGAATGCCGGAAAGTCATATCCATGGACGTCATATCCATGACATCTTCGGGATATTTATCGCCAACGATACTGCCATCAGGACGGGCACACAGACCGGTTACGGCGATATAGCCTTCACGCTGCTCGGCAGGAATGGAGCGCCAGCAGGCCCACATCTGGTTAAGGGCATCCGGGGTCAGCGTATCATCGCTATCAAGGACAACCAGCAAGCGCCCCCAGGCATTATTCACACCATTATTGAAGGCCGTTTTTTTGTGCTGGTTTCTTTGCCAGACATAACGAATGGGAAAGGGAGAGTCCTCTTGCCATTTCTCTATCAACTCACGGGTGTTGTCGGTAGAGCCGTCATCAATAATGAGCCACTCAAAATCGCTGAATTGCTGATTGCACAACGACTCATAAGCGCGCAACAAGGTATGTGCACGGTTATAAGTCGGAGTCAATACAGTAAAAGAAAACTGATTATCTGTCATGGCTGAAAGTAAATAACGATTTTGCTTTATTAATGGCCGCTAAACCCACAAACAACATGGTTAGTTTGCCATGTTAATAATGCTTAACATGTAGTGAATCGTAAAATGCGTAATTGACATTAAAAGCCAGAGCTTTACATGAAAAAGGCCGCTGTCTGGGACAACGGCCTTAAATTTTTGCCATACGGGCAAAGCACGGTTAATGCCATGACGGCATTAAACACGTTTCACTTTTTCCAGCATTTTGAACACGCCTTTTGGTGAGCTAACAAACAAACGTTTGAAAGCTTTACCCAAGCAACGGCGCTCAAGAGTATTGCGACGTACGCGCTTGATTTCAGCCATGAGATTCTCCAGATAATAAATTGGTTAGCCCGTTAGTGTACTTGAAATATGCCTGCTTATCAATCGATAGCCCATCATGCAGAAATTAAATAAATCTCCATGCATTCTCACGCAGCCCCACTTGTTTACTCAGGGACCACCCTCATTTTCATGGCCAGCTCAAACGCCACCCGCAAAGAAGATTCGTCGGCAACCCCCTGCCCGGCAATGTCAAAAGCAGTGCCATGGTCAACGCTGGTGCGAATGAAAGGAAGGCCAACGGTTACGTTAATCCCGTTATCCACGCCCAGGTATTTCACGGGTATCAAGCCCTGGTCATGGTATTGGGCCACGACAATATCAAACTCTCCCTTGCGGGCGCGCATGAATATGGTGTCGCCGGGATAAGGGCCGCTGACGTTCACGCCCTGTTCACGCATATACTCAATGGCGGGGGCAATAATATTGACATCTTCCAGCCCAAAACGCCCTTCTTCACCGGCATGCGGGTTTAAACCTGCCACGGCAACACGCGGATGCTCAATGCCCAGCTGGCGACAGGCCTGGTGTGCCAGCCGGATGGCCGTGCATTCATTTTCATACGTAACCTGTTGCGGCACCGCCGACAACGGGATATGAATCGTCACCAGCAACACCCGCAATTCGTCGTTTAACAGCATCATGCCCACCTGCCCCGCACCCGAACGTTGCGCCAGGATTTCAGTATGGCCGGGATGATCCACCCCCGCCATTTTCAAAGAAACCTTGTGCAAGGGTGCGGTCACAATGGCGACAATTTGCCCCGCCATGGCATCATCAATAGCCTGGCAAAGATAGGCATAAGCCCCCTGCCCGGCTTCTTTGCTAACCTGCCCCAGAGGCAGGCTGGCCGGAATGGGCGGTGCGCAGTTAATGACAGGAATAACAACAGCATCCGATGTGGCTGGCGTTGCAACATGTCCCGTCAGACTTTCCTGAAGATAATTATTCATGCTGGCAAATTCCCGGATATGCACCTGCGACAGTGCCAGAAAACCCGCCGCCCTGACCAGACTGCCCGTATCACCATACACCACCGCCGGTGCCGGCAAGCCGTTTGCAAACAGTTTCACAACCAGTTCGGGGCCAATGCCGGCCGCATCCCCCATGGTAATGCCCAGCGGCAAAGCCGCCTGTTGTAATGATTCGCCTGACATACTCCGCCCTTCCAATAAACAAGATTGCCAGTATTACATATTAATAAGATTTCCGTCTTCCAAGTTTAACAGTTCAGCCCTGCCATTCAGGCACAAATTCACACCTATTAATGGCAGGGTTTCATGGCTTTGGTGGCAAAGCCGTCATATAATGAATCTGGATGTTTGAACAGTATTCCCCTTTCCCCTTATTTTTTTCCACCCGTCCAAAAGCCTTCAAGCATAACGGTATCCATACACATGAGCTCTCAAATCAAGATCGTCGGCGCCCGACAAAACAACCTTAAAAACCTCGATGTCACTTTCAACACCGGTGAGTTCACGGTCATTACCGGGGTGTCCGGGTCCGGCAAAAGCTCCCTGGCGTTTGATACCCTTTATGCCGAAGGCCAACGCAAGTATGTGGAAACCTTTTCCCCTTACGCGCGCCAGTTCCTGGACCGCATGGACAAGCCCCAGGTGGAACGCATCGAAGGCATTTTGCCCGCCATTGCGATTGACCAGACCAATCCGGTCCGCAATTCGCGCAGCTCGGTAGGCACCATGACCGAGTTGAACGACCATCTGAAACTGCTGTATGCCCGTGCCGCCCGCCTGTACTGCCGCTGTTGCGCGCGTGAAGTCAAAAAAGACAATCCGGAAAGCATCTACCAATCACTGGCCAGCCTGTCCGCCACTGCTGATCCCCGTTTGATTATTACCTTCCCGGTGATTGTGCCCCTTAATTACTCCGAAGAAGAAATCAAAAGCTATCTTGAGCAACAGGGCTACACGCGAATTCATGTCGAGGAAACCCGCACGGTCACCCGCCTGGTGAAAGACAAGAAAAAGAAAGAAAAGCCGGTTTCTGAAACCCAGCGCGTACTGTATGTGGTGCAAGACCGGCTGCGCTTTTCAAATGCGGAAAAATCCCGCGTGATGGAGGCGCTTGAGGCCTGTCTGAAATATGGCAACGGACACTGTTCGGTTTACGTGCTTGACACTGAAAACACCCCCCTGCATACCTGGAAATTCAGTGACCAGCTGCATTGCGCCCACTGCGATATCAGCTACTCCGCCCCCTTGCCCAGCACGTTTTCATTCAACTCCCCCCTGGGAGCCTGCGAAACCTGCAGGGGCTTTGGCCGGGCCATGGGGATTGATTTTGGCCTGGTGATTCCCGATGAAAGCAAGTCCCTGGAAGAAGGTGCTGTCAAACCCTGGCAAACGCCCAGCTACAAAGAATGCCAAACCGAAATGATGCAATATGCAAAAAAAATTGGCATCCGCACGGCAACTCCCTGGAACAGCCTCAACCAGGCCGAAAAAAACTGGGTCCTGTATGGCGACCCCGAATGGAAGGGCGGCGCCTCGGCCTGGAAACACCAGTGGTACGGGGTGCAACGGTTTTTTGACTGGCTGGAAACCAAGTCCTACAAAATGCACGTGCGCGTGCTGCTGTCCAAGTACCGCAGCTACACGCCCTGCCCGGCCTGCCATGGCTCACGCCTGAAACCCGATGCCAACCTGTGGCGCCTGGGCAATACCCGCCAGAACGACCCGATTACTGGCAATTACAAACGCTTCAAGCCAGTAGGAGCCACCTGGCGCGAAGCACAACTGAACCAGCTGGGCGGCCTGGCCATTCATGACCTGATGCAGCTACCTATCGAACGGGTACATGCCCTGTTCCAGCAACTGGAGCTGGGGACAGACAACGATGCCGCGATGACCCTGGTACTGACCGAAATCCGCACGCGCCTGAAATTCCTGTGCGATGTCGGGCTGGGTTATTTAAGCCTGGACCGTCAAAGCCGCACCCTGTCGGGTGGCGAAGTGCAGCGCATCAACCTGACCACGGCCCTGGGTACTTCGCTGGTGAATACGCTGTTTGTGCTGGATGAACCCTCCATTGGCCTGCATCCGCGTGACATGCACCGCATTATCGAGGTCATGCTGCGCCTGCGCGATGCCGGCAATACCCTGGTGGTGGTTGAACACGACCCGCAAGTGATGGTGGCGGCCGACCGGATTCTGGATATTGGCCCGGGCCCGGGCGAACGGGGCGGTGAAATCATTTTTGACGGTACTCCCGGGCAATTGCGCTCGGCCTCTTCGCTGACCGGCCAATACCTGGGCGGCAAACTGAAAGTGGAGTCACCCCGTCCCATGCCGGTCAGTGGCAATACGCCCCGGCTGATTCTTGAAGGCGTGACAGCCAATAACCTCAAGCACTGCGATGTGTCATTTCCACTGGGCCGACTGGTCTGCATTACCGGAGTATCCGGTTCCGGTAAATCCACCCTGATCCAGGATGTGCTGCATCCGGCCCTGCTCAAGCATTTTGGCAAACCCACCGAAGCGCCCGGGCCGTTTACCCGCCTGCTGGGCGCCGAGCAACTGGCCGATGTCGTCATGGTGGACCAGTCTCCCATAGGCAAAACCGCCCGCTCCAACCCGGCCAGTTACGTCGGGGCTTTTGATGCCATCCGCAAGCTGTTTGCCCAGGCCGTGGTCTCCCGCGAGCGTGGTTACACGGCAGGCACGTTCAGTTTCAATAGCGGTGACGGACGCTGCCCCACCTGCGGCGGCACCGGTTTCGAGCATGTGGAAATGCAGTTCCTGTCCGACGTTTATCTGCGCTGCCCCGATTGCGATGGCAAACGTTTCAGGCCTGAAATACTGGAAGTCAAGGTTGAGCACCTGGGACGCCAGGCTTCCATTGATGAAGTGCTGGCCATGACCGTGCACGAGGCCCTGGAATTTTTTAAGGGCTTGCGAGATGTACAAACCAGCCTGATGCCGCTGTCGGATGTGGGGCTGGAATACCTGGCACTGGGTCAGCCGGTACCCACCCTTTCGGGCGGCGAAGCCCAGCGTCTGAAGCTGGCCGGTCACCTGGCCACGGCCGCCCGCAGTGGCATTTCAAGTGCCAAGGTGGCCAAAAAAGGCAGCCTCTTCCTGTTTGACGAACCCACCACCGGGCTGCATTTTGATGATGTGGCCCGCCTGATGCGCGCCTTCCGCAAGCTGCTGGCTGCCGGCCATTCCCTGTTGATTATTGAACATAATCTGGATGTGATCAGGGCGGCCGACTGGATCATTGATCTGGGTCCCGAAGGGGGTGAAGCCGGTGGCCAGATTGTGGCCCGGGGCTCTCCCGCCGAGATCATGCAACATGCCAGCTCCCATACCGGCCATGCCCTGCGCGAGTATGAACAAAACATACTCAGCACGGTGCCAGGCAAGCTGAACGAGGCCTCTGCGTCCTATTTGGGAACCGCCCTGCGCCAGCCAGCCGGCCGCAACGTTGTCAGGCCCGATCACATCGACATCATGAATGCCCGCGAACACAACCTCAAAGGCATCAATGTCCATATCCCTCACAATACCTTTACCGTCATTACGGGCGTATCGGGTTCGGGCAAATCCACCCTGGCCTTTGATATCCTGTTCAACGAAGGCCAGCGCCGTTACCTTGAATCGCTTAATGCCTATGCCCGTGCCGTGGTGCAACCGGCCGGCAAGCCCGATGTGGACGCCATTTACGGCATTCCACCCACTGTGGCGATTGAACAGCGCACCAGCCGGGGCGGACGCAAGTCCACCGTGGGCACCATGACTGAAACCCACCATTTCCTGCGCCTGCTGTATGTCAAGCTGGGTACCCAGTTCTGCCCCGACTGCCAGGTACCGGTCGAACCGCAAACTCCCGAACAGATTTTTGCCCGTATCCTGCAGGCCCACAAAGGCCAGCACATCGGCATTCTGGCCCCCCTGGTCACGGCACGCAAAGGCTATTACACCGACCTGGCCAAATGGGCACAAGCCAAAGGCTACACCCATTTGCGGGTGGATGGCGACTTCATTCCCGTGCAACCCTGGCCACGGCTGGATCGCTATAAGGAACACACCATCGAACTGCCGATTGCCGATTTCATCGTGGACGCCAACAATGAAAGCGAACTGAAAGCGGCCCTGCACAAAGCACTCGAGCATGGCCAGGGCAGCATGAGCATTATCTGGGAACTGGACAGGGACAATCCCCTCCAAACCAGCCATCTGAACCAGCAGCAGTTCTCGATCAAACGTGCCTGCCCATGCTGTGGCACCAGCTTTCCCGAACCCGATCCACGCCTGTTCTCTTTCAACTCAAAACATGGCTGGTGTCCCGATTGCTTTGGTACCGGCCTGAAAATCACCGGTTTTGATGCCGAACAAACCGGTGAGGAAAGCAGCTGGGTCAACACCAGTCAAGAGGAGGAAGCAGCCTTGCAGGACTGCCCTTCCTGCCATGGCCTGCGCCTGAACCGCAATGCCCGTGCCGTGCAATGGCAGAACAAGGCCATCACCGACCTGACCACCCTGCCGGTATCAGAAGCCCTGGCCTTCTTCAACAATTTAAGCTTGAATAAACGGGAAACGGATATTTCAAGAGATATCCTGTCTGAAATCAGAAACCGCCTGGCCTTCATGGAAGAAGTAGGACTGGGCTATCTGGGTCTGGACCGTGCCGCTCCCACCCTGTCCGGTGGCGAGGCCCAGCGCATCCGGCTGGCAGCCCAGCTGGGTTCCAACCTGCAGGGCGTGTGCTATATCCTGGACGAACCCACCATTGGCCTGCACCCGCGCGACAACCGCATCCTGCTCAATGCCCTGTCCCGTCTTGAAGGCAATGGCAATACCCTGGTGGTGGTTGAACACGATGAAGACACTATTCGCCGCGCCAGCCATATCATTGATATCGGTCCCGGTGCCGGCGTACGGGGCGGCACCGTGGTTGTCCAGGGCAGCTACCAGGACATTGCCAACAACCCGGCTTCATTAACCGGCCAATACCTGGCCCACCCCATTGCGCACCCCATGCAGGCACGCCGTCCAGTCAACGAAGACAGCGCTTTCCTTACCGTTAAAAATGCCCGTCTGCATAACCTGAAGAACGTCACGGCAGCCGTTCCGCTAAACCGGTTGACGGTGATTACCGGAGTATCCGGTTCTGGCAAGTCCACCCTGGCCCGGGATGTCCTGCTGGACAACCTGAAAACCTTCATTGGCACCAAAAACGAACCACAATGGAGGGGCTGTGAACAAATTGAAGGCTGGGAATCACTGGATCGGGTACTGGAAGTGGACCAGACCCCGATTGGCAAAACACCCCGCTCCTGCCCTGCCACCTATGTGGGTTTCTGGGACGACGTGCGCAAACAGTTTGCCGAAACCCGGGATGCCAAAATCCGCGGCTGGAACGCCTCGCGCTTCTCCTTCAATACAGGTGAAGGTCGCTGCCCGATTTGTGAAGGCCAGGGCATGCGCACCATTGAAATGAGCTTTCTGCCTGATGTCAAAGTACACTGCGAAGCCTGCAACGGCAACCGCTTCAATAGCGACACCCTGGGCATACGCCTGCGTGATAAAACCGTGGGCGACGTGCTGCGCATGGAAGTCGATGATGCACTGCCCTATTTTGCCGCCCATCCCAAGGTGTTCCGCAGCCTGCAATTGCTGCAGGACGTTGGCCTGGGCTACCTGACCCTGGGACAGCCTTCACCCACCCTGTCGGGTGGAGAGGCACAGCGCATCAAGCTGGTAACCGAATTGGTCAAGGCACGCATGGACGAAGGCGTCATTAAAACCGGCCGTGCCTCAAGTCGCCCGCATACCCTGTATGTGCTGGACGAGCCCACGGTAGGACTGTCCATGGCCGATGTGGAAAAGCTGATCCACGTTTTACACCGTCTGGTAGAGGCCGGCAATACCGTGGTCGTGATTGAGCACAACCTGGATATCATGGCCGAAGCCGACTGGATTGTGGATATGGGCCCTGAAGGGGGTACCGAAGGAGGTGAAGTGGTGGCTGCCGGTACCCCTGAAGACTTGATGGCAACCCGGCACAACTCCCATACCGGTCAGGTGTTGTTTGATTTTATGGGTAGTTGCATAAAGCAACGGGAGGCTCACACCTAGTAACGGGACTTTTTCAACAATCGCGCAATACCTGCATTGGCCACCGCCATGCCCATTGTTGCCGTCACGGTGACACAGGAGCCATAGCCGGCACAGGACAAGCCCTGCAAGGCAGCCCCCTGCGGTTCGGCATCAGTACGCCCTGCCAGCCATAAATCGGGCAAAATGGCAGGCTGGTCAAACCAGAAACAATCCACATTCATTTTGGGAACGCGCTTCAGGGCCTTGCCATTATGGTCAGAACCCTTCGCAAAACCGTGCTGCTTGCGCAGGATATTACGCAGGCGGGCCAGCAAGGCATCATTGCGGGCCTGTGACAAATCACCGGCCCGCAAACTTAAAGGATCGGTTTTTCCACCCGCTCCACCACACATGACCAGAGGGATCTTACGCTGGCGACAGGCAAGCACCATGGCGACCTTGGCCGACACCTGGTCGGTGCAGTCAATAAAAACATCGGGACGCCTGCCATCCAGCAATTCATCAATATTGGTGGCATCCACAAAATCATCAAACGGGTATACCTGACATTCAGGATTAATGCCTGCCACCCGTTCTGCCATGGCCTGCACCTTGGCCATGCCCATGGTTTGGCTTAAGGCATGAATCTGCCGGTTGACATTGGACTCGGCCACATGATCCAGGTCAGCCAGCATAAGCTGGCCAATACCGGAACGGGCCAACGCCTCGACCACCCAGGATCCGACACCACCGATACCAGCCACCATAACATGAGCACTGGCAAAGGTCTGCGTTGCTTTTTCACCATATAGCCGGCGCAAGCCCCCAAAACGACGCTCATTATTACTTTCCTGCATACTCATTTGTGTCTCTTTTGTCCTATACTGAAGTCAGGCTATTTTAACTTACATTTTTAAATCGAATTCAAAGTGAAGACTCCTCTTCCTACTGCCTTGCACAAGGCTATTGAACATATCCAGAAATTCCGCCTGTGGACCGATGAAGAACGCGAACTGTCCATGTTGCAAACGCTTGCCGAACATCCGTCCCCCGAAGAAATCTGGGTGTTTGGTTACGGTTCCTTAATCTGGCGCCCCGAATTCAACTTTCAGGAAGATCGCCTGGCCACGCTGCAGGGCTATCACCGCTCCCTCTGCCTGTGGTCCAGTGTCAACCGGGGTACCCCCGAGCAGCCGGGCCTGGTTTTCGGTCTTGATGTGGGTGGCACCTGCCAGGGCAAGGTTTACAAACTGCATGATGACAATATCCATGAACAGTTCCGTCTGCTCTGGAAACGCGAAATGCCCTCTGGTGCCTACATTCCCAAATGGATCAGGTGTGAAACCATGATGGGCCCCATTACTGCGCTTGCCTTCGTCATGGACATCAACAGCCATGCCTACGTGCAAGGGCTTACCCGGGAAGAAACGGTTGATATCGTGCTTAATGCCACCGGCTCTTGTGGCCCCTGCCCCGAATACGTGCTGGAAACCGCCAATGCACTGGCCCAGGCAAGCATCAAAGATGAAAACCTGTTTGAACTGGCCGAACTTATTAAGCAACGCATTGCCAAACCGTAAGCACGGTGACTGCCGTGCTGTAAACTAACCCTTTTACGTATCCATTTCACTGCCATGTCTATTGCCGATTTGCGCCAAAAGTACGAAAGAAACGTTTTACTCGAATCCCAGCTGGCCTCCGACCCCATAACCCAGTTTTCAAACTGGTTTGAAGAGGCGCGCCAGGGGGAAATCCTCGAGCCCAATGCCATGATCGTTTCCACGGTTTCGGCAGAAGGCAAGCCATCTTCCCGCACCGTCCTGTTAAAGGGTTTTGACCAAGAGGGCCTGGTGTTTTTCACCAGCTACGAATCCCGCAAAGGCAAAGACTTAAGCGGCAACCCCAATATCAGTGCCCTTTTCTGCTGGCTTCCCCTTCAAAGGCAGGTCCATATCAACGGTCATGTCGTCAAGCTGTCCGAAGAGGCATCCACCGAGTATTTCAACAGCCGTCCGGAAGATTCACGCATTGGCGCCTGGGCCTCCATTCAAAGCCAGCCCATTACCCGTGCCGAACTCGAGGCCCGGGAACTGCATTTCAAGGAAAAGTTCGGCAGTGATATTCCCAAGCCTCCCTACTGGGGCGGGTACCTGATTGTTCCTGAAACCATCGAATTCTGGCAAGGCCGGCCTTCACGCCTGCACGATCGCATCAAATACAGCAAAGGCAATGATGGAAACTGGACGTTCACACGCCTGTCACCCTGAAGTACCGTTTTTTTCTGATTCACAAGGTTTACCCATGAGCTTACGCGCTCCCGATTTTGATTCTCCCGCATTTAGAACGGCATTGGGCCGCTTTGCCACCGGTGTTACCATCGTCACCACCACGCATCCCGAAACGGGCAATCCTGTCGGATTAACCGTCAGCTCTTTCAACTCGGTATCGCTCAATCCACCCCTGGTATTGTGGAGTCTTACCCAGGACTCTTCCAATCTCAGGGCATTTGAGCAAACCGAACGCTATATCATTCACGTTTTGGCTGCCGATCAGCTTGAACTGGCCCGCCGCTTTTCCAAAGGCACAGCCCAAGAACGTTTTGCCGATGCCAATTACACGCTTAATGAATACGGGCTGCCCAAACTGGCCAACGAAAGCTGCGCGGCCTGGTTTGAATGCTACAGCCGCAACCGTTACCACGAAGGCGATCACATGATCCTGATTGGTGAAGTAGAGCGCTGCGGTCATACTCATAGCCTGCCCCTGGTTTACCATGCCGGCAGTTTCGACCTGACCCCACAAGCCATTCTCAACAAGGAATGACCATGAGTGTAGATATCGAGTGTATTGTGATTGGTGCCGGCGTGGTCGGTCTTGCCGCGGCCCGTAAACTGGCCATGGCCGGCAAGGAAGTATTGCTGGTTGAGGCCGAGGAAGCCATTGGCATGGGCATCAGCTCGCGCAACTCGGAAGTGATCCATGCCGGCATTTATTATCCCACCAACAGTCTGAAAGCCCGCTTATGCGTACAGGGCAAAGAAATGCTGTACCGATATTGCGAAGAACGCGGTATTGCCCACCAACGTATTGGCAAGCTGCTGGTGGCCACCTCCAGCGAGCAGCTGCACCAACTGGACAAAATACAGGCCCAGGCAAAAGCGAATCAGGTGAATGACCTTCAAAGACTGAACCGGCAGGAAGTCCTGGCCCTGGAGCCCGGCCTGCACTGCGAGGCAGCCCTGCTCTCGCCTTCCACCGGAATTATAGACAGCCACGGCCTGATGCTGGCCCTGCAGGGCGACCTTGAAAATCAGGGTGGACAATGTGTTTTCCATACACCACTGGAAAGTGTGATCATAGAAGATGACGGCACATTCAACTGTACCTTTGGCGGTGCCGAGGCCATGAGCCTGCGATGCAGCATTCTGGTGAATGCGGCCGGCCTGCACGCCCCCCGCCTGGCACACCAGTTCAAGGGATTGAACCCGGCATCTATCCCCCCCGAGTACTACTGCAAAGGCAATTACTTTACCTTAAGCGGCAAGGCGCCTTTTTCCCATCTCATTTACCCCATGCCCAACGAATCCGGCCTGGGCGTCCACTTAACACTGGATTTGGGTGGACAGGCCAAATTTGGCCCTGATACCGAGTGGGTCACTGAAGAAGACTATATCGTCAATCCCGCCCGGGCCCAACAATTCTATGCGGCCGTACGCAGCTACTGGCCCGAACTGGCCGATGGCAGCCTTGAGCCCGGTTATGCCGGCATCCGCCCGAAAATTGTTTCGCGCGATGAAGCCGCTGCCGATTTCATGATCTCGTCCCCCGCCCAACACGGGATTGCCAATCTGGTTAACCTGTTTGGCATCGAATCACCCGGCCTGACTTCCTGCCTGGCATTGGCCGATGAAGTCTGGCAAGCACTTAACCCAACATCCCATTAACATGCAAAAAGATTACATCCTTACCGTTTCCTGTCCTGACCGTACCGGCATTGTCCATGCCATTTCCGGCCTCCTGCTTGAATTGAATGGCAATATTCTGGATTCGCAGCAATTTGGCGATGTAGAGACCCGCCAATTTTTCCTGCGCGTTCATTTTTCCCTGCAAACCGCACAGGACATTGAAAGCCTTAAGCAAAAATTCGCACCACTGGGTAAACAGTTCAACATGAACTGGCAGCTGTATAACGCCCATCAAAAATCCCGTGTCCTGATCATGGTCAGCAAACAGGGACATTGCCTGAATGACCTGCTGTTCCGCGCGCATCACGGTTCTTTGCCGGTGGATATCGTTGGCATTGGTTCCAACCACCGGGATTACGAATCCCTGGCGGCCTCTTACGGCATCCCCTTCCATTACCTGCCCATTACGCCCGAGACCAAATCCGAGCAAGAACGGCAAATCATCCAGCTGGTGGAAGACCTGAACGTGGACCTGGTGGTTCTGGCCCGTTACATGCAGATCCTGTCCAACGATTTGTGCCAGGCCCTGCAGGGTCGTGCCATCAATATTCACCACAGCTTCCTGCCCAGCTTCAAAGGTGCACGCCCTTATCACCAGGCCCATGCCCGCGGCGTAAAAATCATTGGTGCCACCGCCCATTATGTGACAGCCGACCTTGATGAAGGTCCGATTATCGAACAGGATATCCAGTACGTGGATCACACCATGACCGCCGAGGACCTGACCCAGGTGGGCAGTGACACGGAATCGCTGGTCTTGTCACGGGCAGTGAAACTCCATGTTGAACACCGCATTTTACTAAACGGCCACAAAACCGTTATTTTCAAATAAAACCTTACCCAGCCGGCTTTCCTCAGGCCGGCTGCTGTGCCTGCGTTACCAGCCATTGCTCAAACAGGTCCAGTGCCTCCGAAACCTTACGGTCATCGGGATAACCAAAATAATAGGATTTATCCACCGGCAAGACGGCCTGCACCGGCATCACAAAACGCCCGCTCTTGATATGTTCCCTGGCAATAAAGGCCGGAAACAGTCCCATGCCCAGACCGGCATCCACCGCAGCCAGCAACATGCTGAAAACCTCGTACCGGGGACCCGCCAGTATATGTGGCTCATACTCATAATGGTTGTGTTCGTACCATTGCATCCAGGCATCGGGCCGCGTCATCATATGCAGGTGAGTCATTTCCGCCAAAGCCTTCACCCCTTTGTGTTTAACCCGTGCCAACAGCTGCGATGAACACACCGGAATCAGTTCCTGTTCGTAAAACAGACGAATACTGCGGGTATTGTTCCAGGGCTGCTCCGCATGATAAATGGCGGCATCCACCGGAAAATCCTTGAATAAAAAGGGGGTCGTCTTGATGGAAAGACTGATGGCAATATCAGGATACAGCCGCTGAAAACCGGCCAGACGGGGTATCAGCCAGGTGGTGGCCAGGGTGGGAACAGTGCCAAGATGCAGGCTGCGGCCAATACCGGCACGACTGATCAGTCCAAACGTGTCTTTTTGCAATTGCTCCAGATGATGCCGGACCCTGGCCGCATATTCCGCACCATGGTCGGTTAGCACAATCCGGCGCCGCACCCGGGTAAACAATTCCACGCCCAGACGCTCTTCCAGCCCGGCTACCTGTCTGAACACCGCACTGTGAGTCAGGGACAATTCCTCGGCAGCGCGGGAGAACGATCCCAGCCGTGCAGAGGCTTCAAAGGCCTGCAAGGCCCCCAGATTGGGCACTCCTTTACGCATGTTTTTTTCCTTTTCAACGGGTTGAAGTGACTATATTGCACCATATTGTGCATTTTTATCAATTGCCTTGTGAGAAAATGGCACATAGAATATGTCTCATTACATTGCAAAACCATAAAATCATTCATTTTCAGGAGTCAATACCATGTCTTCAAATCCTTCTTTCCACTGGGATGATCCTTTATTGCTTAACGAACAGTTAACCGATGAAGAGCGCATGATTCGCGACGCTGCCCACGCCTACTGCCAGGACAAACTGGCACCGCGCGTGCTGGAAGCTTTCCGTCATGAAAAAACCGATCCTTCCATTTTCAGGGAAATGGGTGAACTGGGTCTGCTGGGCGTTACCATTCCGGTTGAATACGGTGGTTCAGGCCTGAACTATGTTTCCTATGGACTGGTTGCGCGTGAAGTGGAACGTATTGACTCCGGCTACCGCTCCATGATGAGCGTGCAGTCTTCACTTGTTATGGTGCCCATCAATGAATTCGGCAGTGAGGTCCAGAAAAAGAAATACCTGCCCAAGCTGGCCACCGGTGAGTGGATTGGCTGCTTTGGCTTGACCGAACCCAACCACGGTTCCGACCCCGACGGTATGGAAACCCGCGCCAGGAAAACCGAAAACGGCTACAGCCTGACCGGCAATAAAATGTGGATCACCAACTCTCCCATTGCCGATGTGTTCGTGGTATGGGCCCGTTGCGTAGGCGGCGAGTTCGATGGCAAGATCCGTGGTTTCATTCTTGAAAAAGGCATGAAAGGCTTAAGCGCCCCCGCCATTCATGGCAAAGTGGGTCTGCGCTCATCCATTACCGGTGAAATCGTGATGGACGAAGTGGAAGTGCCTGACGACCAGATGCTGCCAGGCGTAAGCGGCCTGCGTGGTCCTTTCACTTGCCTGAACTCCGCCCGCTTTGGTATTGCCTGGGGTGCACTGGGTGCGGCTGAAGCCTGCTGGCATACAGCTCGCCAGTACACACTGGATCGCAAACAATTTGGCCGTCCTCTGGCCCAAAACCAGCTGATCCAGAAAAAACTGGCCGACATGCAGACCGAAATCACCATGGGCCTGCAAGGCTGCCTGCGTTTGGGTCGCATGAAAGACGAAGGTACCGCTGCCGTTGAAATCACCTCTATCATGAAACGCAACTCATGCGGCAAGGCATTGGACATTGCCCGCATGGCCCGTGACATGCTGGGCGGTAACGGCATTTCCGACGAGTTTGGTGTGGCCCGCCACCTGGTCAACCTGGAAGTGGTTAATACCTACGAAGGTACCCACGACATTCACGCCCTGATTCTGGGCCGTGCACAAACCGGTCTGCAAGCTTTTTATTGATCCTGACATCCGCATGCGGGCCCGGAAAACAGGCTCGCATGTGGCGAGTGGCAATAATCCCCAATAAAAAAGACTGAAGCGGGTGTAATACCCGGTTCAGTCTTTTTTTGCTTATGCCGTGCCACGCTCTTTGCTCCTTACTGCCTCAAAGCACTGACCTGCGTTCTTCACCCTCAGGTATCAGGCTTCGTCTTTTTCCTGCTTCGAAATATCAAACAAATTGGTGGCATCCAGCTCAAGCACGGTTTCTCCTTTCTGATTGGTTACTTCCCAACTCCAGAGAATAATGCCAATACCGGGACGTGAGTTGGACTCACGCTTTGCCTTGATAATGCCTTTCCAGAACAGATCATCACCAGGGCGCACCGGTTTTAACCACTTCACGTAATCCAGGCCCGGAGAAGCAAATGATTCAGACTCTCCCAATACGGCATCGACCGCCATTTTCATGGCCATGCCACAGGTATGCCAGCCACTGGCAATTAACCCCCCCCAATGACTATCTGCCGCTTTTTCAGGATTAATATGAAACCATTGCGGATCATACGTTTTGGCAAAGGCAAGGATTTCTTCCTGAGTTACACGCCTTGGACCCTGTTCAAAGACCTGTCCCGGCTTGAAATCTGCGAATTTCATTTCATCAACCCTAATTGTTTATTGTGCGATTGGAAACAATTATTATTTCCAATAAACCGATAGTTATATCCGATTTAATAAAAAATGTCACTCACAATCATTGTTTTTGGAAAAATGTTAAAAATCAAATACTTTTAAGCATTTTTTAAATGAACGCCCACATAAACCATTGTGAAATTTAATAACCCGGACAACAAAATATCTTTTGATGGAAATAATGTTTCATCTTCAAGGCACTCATTTTACCGCACTGCACAAAAATTTATCAAATAAATAATGGGCAATCATAGACCGTATTTATGAACTACCACCACCTAACGCCAGACGTTCAGGGGGGATACAGCGGGACTTATTCAGGTTTCACTGCATAGGACGCGGATATCTCGCCGCATGCATAATGCATCGTCACCAAAACTTGATGCAGAAACCTGCGGGCAAACCTCAAAACCAAACCGTTGCCAATACTGATGGGCACCTTGCACGGCAATCAGCAAGGCCTTGTCCAAGCCCAAAAAAGCGGCCCGATCAAACAGACACAGCAGCATTTTTTCAGCAAGACCACGACGAAGGTGAGGAGTGGCAACGGCTATATCATGAATATAAATACTGTTGCAGGGTTCCGACAGGGCAACATGTGGATGATCCCAAACCGGTATCCGCTCATTGCTCCATGGATAAGCAATCGCATAAGCACATAATTCAGCCTCCCTGAATATACCCCAGCTGGTGCCGGGGACCGATGCAGCCATCACCTTGCTTTCCAGCACCTCTTTTCTTTCACATAACTCAGCCACATAGGCCTGGCGCTGAATATCCAGAATGGCATCAATATCAGGGAGCAATAATTTACGAAGGGAATAGGAAAACATTGATGCTATTTTTTTACGAATGGAAGCCTGTGCCCGCACCAAAACCGGTGTGGGCACATTTACCATTTTCTTGAAAATGAATTACCAGCTGCGAATACCGCCGGTATCCACATGTACAAACCGGCTGTCTGGATAATAACCAACACCACCGGCTTTTAACGACAGCGCAGCGTCACGCAACTCGTCAAGAGGTACGCCGGGCATGCGAATATCCAGCGCCCGCCCCTGCATATGCAGGCTTTTCTTGGCCACGCCACCCCCACGGGTTTTACGCAAACGTTCGTTAGTATGAGGATCACGGTAACCGGAAATAATCTGATAAGGCATGTCAACACGCAAGGCCACCTTGATGCCATCAAGAATGTCATAAAGCGCGGGATCCATGATCCCTACCGTACCGGAGTAATGGTCTCGTAAAAAACGGTTTAAACGGGTAAGTGCCGAATTGACATATTGATTGCCCAAGCGATAAACCAAAGACAGTTTTTCATTGGTATGGGTGTGATCAAGGGCGAGAAGATGATTGGTGGAGCCTAGTGACAAACTGGCATTGACAGATGGGGCGATTGAAAACACAGCACCTGTTAGCGCCAGTTTATGGGTTGTTCGCAAAAACTGGCGTCGTGTATGAGGTGTACGCAACGACATGCTATACATTCTCCTGATGATTTTAAGGATTGGACGCAAACAAGGGCCGTGAGGCCCGTTGCTGCGCATGACGCAGAAGAGCCTGGTTCAGCAGTTTGTCCTGCCCGTATATATCGGGGAAGAAGTACGTTTTATTATTTTTCACGACGACGGTACTGTATGCCAGAACAACAGGAATTGGCTCGCTAAGTGTCATTGTATTCGATTTTCGGGATTCCATTGCCGATTTAATGCGTTTCGCCGTCCATTCGGGCTGGTTGACCAGAACAAACTGTGCCAGCTCGACGGGTTCCTCTACACGAATACAGCCGTGACTGAAATCGCGACGGGTCCGGTCAAACAGCCCGACTGAAGGAGTATGATGCAGGAAAATACTCATATTATTGGGAAAGATGAATTTGATGTCACCCAAGGCGTTTTGTGGGCCGGGACGCTGGCGAATGCGTGCCTGGCCTGCCAATACCGCATTCATGTTTGCTTCGGTGACAGCTGTTGAAACACTGTTGCCCACCACAAACTCCATTCCCTGACGGCTTAAATAGCCAGGATCCCTGCGCAAGCGCGGAATCGTTTCACTGCGGGCAATGGAATAAGGGATATTCCAGTAGGGGCTGAATTCGATGTGCTTCATTTCACCGTCAAACAAAGGGGTACTGGTATTAAAGGCCTTGCCCACAATGACTTTCATTTCAATTTCTGGATTTACCTGACCATTATTAACGGTATAACCCCGCAAAATGAACTCGGGCACATTCACCACAATCATGCGTGGATGTGTGGTTAAGGGTGTCCAGCGCAAACGTTCGAGACTAATTTCAATTTGCCTGACGCGTTCTGCTGGCGTGACTGACAACTGGGCCAACGTACCCTTGCCAAGCACGCCATCGGGCTCCAGTCCGTGCCGTTCCTGGAAATTTTTCACGCCTTGCACCAGTCTGGCATCATACACAGCCGGCACCGCAGTACCAGGAGCAAGGTCTCCCAAAGCCTCGAGTCGCGCCTGGACTCCCGCCAGGCCCGCATATGGTTGTCCGGGTTTAAGGCTCCCCCCCTTAAGAGCAGGCAACGGTGTTTGCCATGCCGGGCTATCCAGCAGGGTTTTATAGTGGGCCAGCACCTTGAGCAGGCTGTTATACATAGGTATGGGGCTGGTAAGGGTTTGAGGCAGACTGGCCAGGTCTTCCTGTTGCAGGGCATTTTGCAGGAAAACATCCGCCTGCGCATCGGTAATGGGCGTCCGGTTGAATTTCTGTTTCACAGTGTCCGGATCAATTCGTCCATTCTTCAGATCTTTGACATACATCCGCATGACCTGGCTAATGCGATGATTCAGTTGAGCCACCTGTTCGGTACTTAATTGCCCGTTATTGGCCTGGGCCAGTGACTGTTTCAGGCTTTCTATGGGGTAATCGGCCGGATTCAGTCCCTGTAGCCCTGCTTGCTCTAACAATACAATGGCTTGCTGTGTCTGTTTAAGCGGCTGGCTGCCAGAAAACCAGAACAATGGTGTTTGCGCAGAGATGGCCACGGCACTTTCAGGCACCTTGCCAAAAACCGGCGGCTGCTCCAGAAAAAGCACGGACTCTTCGGGTACGGCAAGCACAGGCACATTGGCTGCTACATGAGTGCTTGCACCTGCAGCCAATAAGGCTGCCAACAAGATTTTATGGATTTTCATAGCCACCTCCTGAATCTGTTTTTTATAAATGTTTCGCAAAAAACGAAATTGTTCTAAGGCGTGCCAATTCGGTTGCCGCTTTATCGTAAGAACCGCGCTGGTCGCAGCCAAAACCGTGATCAACCCCAGCATACACAAACATCTCAACACCCGGCTGAGCCCTGCGGATAAGTTCGATATCGCTGGCAGGAATGGATTTATCCAGCTCACCGAAATGCATTTGCACCGGCACCGTGGTTTGCTCATTGGCGACCTGTGCCAAACCACCGCCATACCAGCATGAAGCGGCCTTGACACCAGGTATTTGACACGCAGCCAACCATGCCAGCGTACCCCCCCAGCAATAGCCCACAACACCCACACTGGTCTGCCTGTCCAATGCCTGAACGGCAGCGGCAATATCCTGCAAAACCTGTTCCTGGCTGATTTCACTGCGCAGATCAAGGCCCTTTTGTATATCTTTCGGGGTATAGCCCAGTTCCACCTTTGCCTGAACCCTGTCAAACAGTGCGGGTGCGATCACACGATAGCCCTGACCGGCAAAAAAATCGGCAACATCACGTATATGGCTATTCACACCAAAAATTTCCTGAATAACCACAATACCTGCACGGGCAGTCTCCGCTCCAGCCACATAAGCATCAAAAACGTGGCCATCTTGCGCCCGCAAAGTCATGTACATAAGCATTCTCCGTTATCGTTAAAATATGAACAAAGCCCCGCTTGTTCCTTTCATTAATCCTGCATTCCTTTCTACCATACTTCTTACAAAATCACAAAAGGCGGTAATGCGTTTAAGACGCTTCAGGTCCTCATGAAAATACATCCAGAAACTGCGCTGAATATGGATTTCTTCGGGCAAAATGACGACCAGCTGCGGATTCTGGGCTGCCATGAAGCAAGGCAGGATAGCCAGTGCCTGTCCCTGCAAACAGGCAAAATATTGTGCAATGATACTGGTACTTTTGAAGACAACGTTGCTCAAAGGCAGCACATCTTCCAGGTAACGCAGCTGGTCGCTGTAAATCAGCTCTTCCACATAACTGATCCCGGGATGAAGCCTCAGGTCATCCTGATGCCGGATGGGAGGATGGTTTTGCAAATATTCGCGTGTTCCATATAGCTTCAGGGAATAATCACACAGTTTCCTGCACACATAAGGTCCGCGCAAAGGACGTTCAATCGTAATGGCGATATCGGCCTCACGCCGGGTCAGGCTGACAAAGCGGGGCACCGGCAAGACATCAAGGGTGATATCAGGATACTGTTGCTGAAACCGCATGGACAGGGGGGTAATGATGTAACTGCCAAAACCCTCGGTAGCCGCCACCCTGATATGCCCCGACAAGGACTCTCCCACCCCGGTAACCTTCTCGCGGGCATTAAACAAATGGCTTTCCATTTGCTCAACATGGGCCAACAGTTCATGACCGGCTGCCGTCAGGACAAACCCTGAGGAACGGGACTTGTCAAACAGCAAAGTATCCATTTGCGTTTCCAGCTGACGGATCCTTCTTGCCACGGTGGTGTGCTCAACACCCAGACGCAGGGCGGCTGCGCTGACACGCTGGGTTCTTGCCACCTCAAGAAAATATCTCAGCCCATCCCAGTCAAGTGTTTTCATATGTGCATTTTTAAACAATAGATGTGCATATTTTATATTGCAATTTTAATTTGTACACATCAAACTGTATCGGGTCCAAAGAGACTTATGAAAATGCAAGAAAAAACCCGGAGACAAATTATGAAATTTCCAGTGCACGCACTCGCCCTGAGTTGCGCATTGGCGTTCAGCTCAACGGCTGGCGCCAGTGACATCCCCCCCGTCAAAATCGGTGTCCTCACCGACATGTCCGGCACCTATGCTTCCATGGGTGGCCCCGGATCCGTGGCAGCCGCCAGAATGGCGATTAATGATTGCCTGGCTGCCGAATGCAAGGGTATGCAAATCGATCTGGTGTCCGCTGACAACCAGAACAAAGCTGACGTGGGTGCCGCCAAGGCCAGGGAATGGTTTGACCGTGATGGCGTGACCGCCATTGCCGACCTGACCAACTCGGCGGTGGCGCTGGCCGTCCAGAACATTGCCCGTGACAAAAACAAGGTGGTGCTGTTTTCCGGCCCGGCCACAACGGCCCTGACCAATAAAGAATGCTCTCCGGTGGGCTTTCACTGGATGTTTGACACCTATTCACAATCAGTGGGGGGCGCCAAGGCCACCATTGCCACCGGTGGCAAATCATGGTTCTTCCTCACGGTTGACTACGCTTTTGGACACTCACTTGAAGCCGATACATCAAAAATGGTGGAATCGCTGGGTGGCAAGGTAAATGGTGCGGTTCGTCACCCTCTGAACAACTCCGATTATGCCTCTTTCATGCTGCAGGCACAAAGCTCCAAAGCCGATGTGGTCGCGCTGGCCAATGGTGGCCAGGATACGGTCAATGCGGTCAAGCAGGCCAAGGAATTTGGGGTTAGCGAGGGCGGCCAGCGACTGGTATCCCTGCTGATTTTCCTCTCTGACCTGCGCGCACTGGGCAATGAAAGCGCCCAGGGGCTCAGTTATGTTGACGGTTTTTACTGGGATTTTGATGATAATACCCGTGACTGGTCCAACCGTTTTGCCAAGGAATTCAACAATCTGAAGCCCACCATGACCCAGGCCGGCGTGTATTCAAGTGTCTTGCATTACCTGAAAGCAGTCGCTGCCGCCAAGTCTACCGAAGGGGATAAAGTAGCCGCCAAAATGCGCGAGATACCCATTGAAGACCCCATCATGCACAACGCTTCCATTCAGCCCAATGGCCGTGTGATTCACGACATGTATCTGTATGAAGTCAAAAAGCCGTCTGAAAAACAAAGCGAATGGGATTACTCGAAACTGCTGGCCACCATTCCGGCCGCAGAAGCTTTCCAGCCCCTTTCCGAATCAAGCTGCTCTCTTCTTAAATAAGCAAAAGGATTACATAATGCGTTCCATCCCAGAAGTTCCCCTGATTATCAATGGTGAAAAAATCCGTTCCAAGTCCGATGTCTGGCAAGATGTGGTGAATCCGGCCAACCAGGAAGTGGTTGCTCGGGTTCCCTTTGCCACCCTTGACGAAGTGGATCAGGCCGTTGCCAGTGCCAAGGAAGCCTTCAAGACCTGGCGCAATAGCGGTCAGGGTACCCGCATGCGGGTCATGCTGAAACTGCAGCAACTGGTGCGTGAAAACGCCACCAAGCTGGCCGAACTGATTACCCTGGAACATGGCAAGACCCTGCCCGATGCCGAAGGTGAGGTGGGCAGGGGTCTTGAGGTCATTGAACACGCCTGCTCGATTGTCAGCCTGCAGCTGGGTGAATATGCCGAAAATGCGGCATCGGGTATTGATGTCTATACTTTGAACCAACCTTTGGGCGTTTGTGCCGGTATAACCGCTTTCAACTTCCCCATCATGCTGCCCTGCTTCATGTTCCCGATTGCCGTTGCGTGCGGCAATACCTTTGTGCTTAAACCCTCCGAGCAAGATCCCAGTTCATCCTTGTTTCTGGCCGAACTGGCCCTTGAGGCAGGCTTGCCTCCGGGTGTCCTAAACGTGGTGCATGGCGGCCCTGAAGTGGCCAACCGCTTGTGCGAGCACCCGGACATCAAGGCAGTGTCTTTTATTGGATCCACCCGCGTGGGCACGGAAATCTATCGGCGCTCTTCCAATGCCGGCAAACGCTGCCAGGCCATGATGGGTGCCAAAAACCATTGCGTCATTCTGCCGGATGCCGACAAGGAAGTGGCACTGAACCAACTGGTGGGTGCCGCTTTTGGCGCTGCCGGCCAACGCTGCATGGCCACGTCCGTCGCGGTCATGGTGGGCAAGACCAAAGAATGGCTGGATGATTTTGTTGAGCGCAGCAAAAAACTCAAGGTCAATGTGGGTACAGACCGTGCGGCAGACCTGGGGCCACTGGTCTCTCCGGCCGCTCGTGAACGGGTACGCGGACTGATTCAGTCCGGTATTGATGAAGGCGCCAGCCTCCTGCTGGATGGCCGTGACATTACCGTTGAGGGTTATGAAAACGGCAACTTCGTTGGCCCCACCATTTTTTCCAATGTAAAAGCAGACATGCGCATTTACCGTGAGGAAATTTTTGGCCCGGTATTGTGTGTCGTTTGCGTGGACACCCTGGACGAAGCGATAGACTTCATTAATGCCAACCCCAATGGCAATGGCGTGGCCATCTTCACCCAAAGTGGTGGCGATGCCCGTTATTTCCAGAACAATGTCGATGTTGGTCAGATTGGTATCAATATTCCCATCCCCGTACCCGTGGCCTGGTTCAGTTTCACCGGCTCACGCGGCTCAAAACTGGGCGACCTGGGACCGAACGGCAAACAGGCTGTCAGCTTCTGGACCCAAACCAAATCCATCACGGCGCGCTGGACTCATCACGCCCAAGGCGTCAACACCACCATTAAAATGGAATAAAATCTGCTTTGCGGGTCTGCCAGAAATGGCAGGCAGATAAAAACCTAGCAAAAAGAGATACGCTATTGCGTATCTCTTTTTGTATTATTGATTGCCTTTTATACCAGCAGTATCAATGACTTTTTTCCAGCGTACCAACTCTTCTTCCGTATACTTGCCCAGTGCTTCAGGCCCCATGAACTCTGCCATTGCCCCCAATGTTTCAGCTTTTTCACGATAGGCATCGGTCGCCATGATTTTTTCAATTTCACCAGCCAGTTTCTGTACAACCGTATTAGGAGTCCCTGCTGGCGCATACATGGCGAACCAGGAGGAAACCTGCAAATCAGGATAACCCGCCTCTGCCGCCGTAGGTACCTCAGGTGCCGAATCCAGACGCTCTTTGCCAGTCACCACCAGTGCTTTCAAGGCTCCCGACTTTATATGAGGCAACAAAGGAGGCGGTGTCGTAATGGTTAAATCCACCACCCCTCCAAGTAAATCGGTCAAGGCAGGGCCTGTTCCCTTATAAGGCACATGAGTGGTTTCGATATTCGCCATTTGATTCAGCTGTTCGGTAGCCACTTGCTGAAGTGAGCCGTTACCTGAAGAGGCATAATTGAGTTTGCCCGGATTCTTCATTGCATAATCCACAAACTCTTTCAGGTTATTAACAGGCAGGTCTTTCTTGACCACCAGCACTTGTGGTGCCGACAAAACATTGGCGACCGGCGCAAAAGACTTAACCGGATCCCAACTGACCTTATCAATATTCGGCGTGATTACCTGAAAACCTGAATATTGCAGTAATAAAGTATAGCCATCCGGTTTTGCCCTTAAAACCTGTGAGGCAGCGATCCCCCCCGATGCCCCCGGTTTGTTTTCCACGACAACTGATTGCCCCAAAGCCTTGCTTAACGGCTCTGCAATCATGCGGGCAGCAAGATCGGTTGTTCCACCCGGTGCTGCTGAAACGATCAGGGAGATTGGACGGTCTGGGTAAGATGCTTCCTGGGCGTTAGCATTACTAACCAGACCTGCCAATAAGATGGCTTGGCACAATGGCTTTAATGTTATGTATTTTTTCACTACTCGTCTCCGTTAAATATTAAAGTTTTTCAAACCGTACTGGCTACACAATCCAGGACCGGATGCAATTTCAAACGTGGACCCGCTTTCAGGATCTGGCCGGGCACATCATGACCGATCAGCTTGGGCAACAGCGACGCCACCGCTAAAATCTCCTGCAAATCAACACCGGTATCCAGCCCCATCAACTCAAACATATGCACCATATCTTCCGTACATACATTACCCGAAGCGCCCGGTGCATAAGGACATCCGCCCAATCCTCCCAGAGAAGCGTCAAAACGGTTTATGCCCACCGCGATTGCCGCATTGGCATTGGCCAGGGCCATCCCGCGTGTATTGTGAAAATGCGCGGTTAGCTCAAGCCCGGGAAATTGCGACTTAACGCGTTCAAACAGCGCACCAACCTGCGTGGGATATGCCATGCCGGTGGTATCGCATAATGTGATGCCATGCACACCCAACCCGGCAAAGCGATCTGTCCAGGACAAGACCTCATCTTGAGCCACATCCCCTTCCATGGGACAACCAAAAGCGCAGGAAAGGGAAACATTGATCTGTACCGGTGTTGATTTGACTTCACCGATAATACCGGCCAGTTGTTCAAAAGAACGCTCACGCGTCATGCGCAAATTGGACTGATTATGCTGCTCACTGACGGACATCACCAAGTTGATTTCATCCACCCCACACGACATGGCCCTTTCCGCACCACGCAAATTGGGCACCAGCACGGTATACAGCACATCGGGGTTGCGTCGAATACGGTGCATGACCTCTTCGGCATCACGCAACGCGGGAATGGCTTTGGGTGACGTAAATGACGTGACTTCAATTTTGGCATAGCCACATTCACTTAACCGGTCCACGATTGCAATCTTTTCTTCGGTCGGGATAAAAACGGCCTCGTTCTGAAACCCATCACGACACGCCACTTCCTGCATATAAATTTTATTGCTCGTCATTGCCTTCGTTCCCACCTAAATGATTCCCTGTTCGCGCCATTGCTGCTGCGTTTGTTCATCGATCCCCAGTGCAGCCAGGACGTTTGCCGTATCCTGACCCAGCGTGGGCGCCCTGCGACGCACCTCGCCCGGTGTTGCACTGAGTTTGGGAACAATCCCCGGCAAGATAACCGGCGTGCCATCTTCAAGCTCACCGTGCAGCAGCATTTCCCGCTCTTTGTAATGCGGATCGTTAACGATATCGGCCACGTCATAAATTTTTCCGGCCGGAATACGTGACTCGTGCAGGGCCTGCAACACGTCCTCCAAAGAATGCTGGGCGGCCCATTGTCCAATGACCCCATCAATATATTCAGCCTGTCTGGAGCGACCATCATTATGCGCAAACTCGGGATCATTGCCAATATCATCACGCCCGATCAAGCTCATCAGACGCTTGAAAATACTGTCTCCGTTACCGGCAATCAGGGCATATTTGCCATCGGCGCAGCGATATGCATTGCTGGGGGTAATCCCGGGCAAGCTGCTGCCCGCGGGTTGCCGGATTTCATTGAAAGCCGAATACTCGGCGACCATGCTTTCCATCATATTGAACACGGACTCGTAAAGCGCCACATCAATGACTTGCCCATCGCCCCCATTCTGGTCACGATGACGCAAAGCCAGCAAAACACCAATCACGCCATGCAAGGCAGACAGGGAATCGCCAATCGAGATACCCACCCGTACCGGTGGACGGCCCGGCTCACCGCTCAGGTGCCTTAATCCCCCCATGGCCTCACCCACCACACCAAAGCCGGGAAGATCTTTATAGGGGCCGGTTTGTCCATAACCCGAGACCCGAAGCATAATCAGGCGCGGATTGATGGCCTTCAATTCTTCCCAACCCAGCCCCCATTTCTCAAGGGTTCCGGGACGGAAGTTTTCCACCAGCACATCCACTTCTTTAATTAAAAGGCGAATGACATCCTGCCCTTCTTTCTGGCGCAAATCCAGGGTAACCGACTGTTTGTTCCTGGACTGCGAAGCCCACCAGACCGATGTGCCCTCATGCAACAAACGCCATTTTCGTAAGGGGTCTCCGGTTTCCGGAGGTTCTATCTTTATGACCTCGGCACCAAATTCTGCCAGCATTTTGCAGGCAAAAGGTCCTGCAATGAGTTGTCCCAGTTCCAGTACCTTGACGCCGTCCAGTGGTTTTGTCATTCCTGTTGCCTCTTATTGCTTTCAATAAGACACTATGATGAAAGCAAATCGGCTTTTTGAAAATCAATTTTTTCTAAACCACCCTTTCCTGAAATTCAAGGCAGCGGCGCAGACTCGTTATTTTGGCTGGCATGCCGGGCCCGTTTCAGAAAAGCATACAGACGCAAGGCATCGGGGGTCAGGCTATGTTCATTACGTACCCCAATCCATAAAGTGCGCTCTGCCCAGCTGTCCAGCAGATCAACCGCATGCAGGCCGGTACCCAGAATTTCGGGGCGGACCGAGGCTCGAGGCAAAAGTCCAATACCCAGCCCGGCCTCTATCATGCGACAAATGGCATCAAAACTGCTTACCTGTACCCGCAGGCGCAATGATTTTTCAGCAGCCAAAGCGGCTTCCTGCATACGAACCAGCAAAGAGCTGCCATCGGACAAGCCCACAAAATCGTAATGCAGCACATCCCTGAAATATACCGGTGGCGAACCCCGCAACGCATGGGAAGAAGGTACCAGCAACACCAGCTGATCAAAGCGATACAGACTTTTCTGCACTTGCCCACTGGGAATATTATCGGCAAAAATGCCAATATCAATTTTTTCCTGGGTCAATGCCGAAATAATCTCATGACTCAACTTTTCTTCAAGGCTCAAGCGAATCGCCGGATTCTGGCTGGAAAACCGGGCCAGATCACCGGGCAAAAACTGAATCACCGCAGAGGTATTGGCCCACATCCGGACCTGACCACGCAGGCCTGCGGCATAATCACCCATATCGGCAGCCATACGGTTAATCGTGCTGATGACCTGTTGGGCATGCTCCACCAGTGCGTGCCCGGCAGGCGTTAGCGTCACCCCCCTGGGCTGCCGGATGAAAAGCGTGCAATTAAGCTGTTTTTCAAGCTCGGAAACCCGCTTGCTGGCGGCCGACAAAGTAAGGTGTGCCCCCTGGGCCGCTTTGGTAAGACTGGAGTGTTGGGCAGCCAGCAGGAAAACACGCAGGGAATGAGGATCAAACCTGGATAAATTCAAAATCAGACTGGCACCGTATTTAACACGGAAGGCCTTTGAGAAAATTTCGCATGCCAGGCATCCAGCTTGGGATATGACTTGCGCCAGTCGAAGTGGGCAAAACGAAAATCAAGATAACCCAACAAGCAGGCCAGCCCCAACAGGGCAATATCCTCGCGACCTTCCAGGGATTCTGCCTTGCCTTCAAAATAATCCAGCGTGGTGCGCGCCTTATCCATTTGCGCATCCACCCAGGCCAGCCACTGCAACTCTACAGGACGCACACTGATTTCATAACGGGTAGCCACCAATGCACTGAGCGAACCATCCAGGGCCGTCAGTTCAGACAAAATACCCCAGCGGCTGTCCTTATCGCCAAACAGAGTACCATTGGCTTTTTCATTCAAATACTCGCAAATGACACGACTGTCATAAAGCACCTGGCCATCATCAGTCACCAGGGTGGGAACCTGTCCCAAAGGATTAAGCGCTATCAGTGTTTGCAAGCGGTTAACCGGGTGAACCTGAACCGGTTCTTTTTCAATTTGATCCAGCAAACCCAGCTCTTCTGCCACCATCATCACTTTACGAACAAAAGGTGATGATGTTGAATAATAAAGCTTCATTCATATTCTCCAAATAGATCTTGATCATTTCCAGTTGTATTACCAATGATTGTAAGTGAATATGCTGACAGAATGATTGTCTTGTCTTAAAAACAAAAAGCAGTTGTATCAAAACCGTCACAAGTTGTTACCGCTCTCTGCAAACCCTTCGACTCACGTCTTCCCCGCATCAAAAAAACACCTGTCCGCAAATGCGATACAGGTGTTTTTGAACCAGGCCTTTGCATGGCCATCTTTCACAACACTGCCATGCAAAACCTGTTATTTCGTTATACCTTATTCAAAGGGTTTGGCACGTGGTGTCAAATCACTGGAAGGTGGCAGAATAGGCATTTCAAACCGTGGCTGATCACCGGTCAGGGTTTTCAGGAAGGCGACAATATCTTCAATTTCATTGTCTGTAAACTTGCGGCCCAACTGCAGTCTTCCCATAATGTCCACCGCTTCAGCCAATGTGTTGGCCGCACCATCGTGGAAGTACGGATAGGTTAGTTCCACGTTGCGCAGGGTAGGCACCTTGAACATCATACGGTCAACGTCTTTACCGGTCACACCGGCACGGCCGGCTGCTTCGTTATCGGTGACGTACGGCTCGACCAGACCCATTTTCTGGAATGAGGATCCGCCAGCGTTGGCACCATTATGACAGGCAACGCAACCGCTTTCCTTAAAGGTCAGATAACCACGCAGTTCCTGATCATTAATCGCATTTTCATCACCTTTCAACCAACGGTCAAAAGGTGCGTTAGGCGTTACCAGGGTTTCTTCAAACACTGCCAGTGCTTTGGTCACTTCATTAATCGTGATGGTGTCGGTACCATATACTTTTTTGAACTCTTCCTTGTATTGAGGAATGGACTCAAGAATATTCACCACCAGGTCATGTGAGGAAGCCATTTCCAGCGGGTTGGCAATGGGACCACCAGCCTGCTCACGCAAGTCTGCCGCACGACCGTCCCAGAACTGGACAAAGTTCAGGCTGGAGTTCAATACGGTTGGTGAGTTGATGGGTCCTTCTTGCCAGTTGTGACCAATTGAGGTTGGCAGGTTATCGCTGCCGCCCATGCCCAGGTTATGGCAAGAGTTACAGGAAATGAATCCTGACCGTGACAGACGGGGATCAAAGAACAGTTTTTTACCCAGCTCGACTTCTGCAGGATTCTGACCACTTGCAGGTTCGATGGCAACAATCAATTCATTATTGGGTTTGTAGCGTTCTGTTTTGGTGGCCTCTGCCGCTTTGTCTTGGGCCATGACACTTGCACTACCGGCCAGACATAATAGTGACGCCAGCGCGTAGCTACCAATGGATTTTTTCATTTTCACCATAATACAACCTCTCTAAAAAATATAAGTATCTTTTTTAAAAATCTTTTCAATAAGATACTTATTAATTCCCCGTATTGAGTTTTTAATAAATTAATTTAAAGCTTAATCCTATGGTAACTGCAGATTACATAGACAATATTGTTATAAATCAAATTTAATCGCAATAAACTATTAAGTTGATATTTTTAATAAACAACATAATTTACTTATATTTTACAAAACTTTTCATTACAAAAAAAACCGTATAACCTCACGATTATACGGCCCGGGTGTAAATATGGTTCAAACTGTAATTTTTTAAATAACAGTCCGCTTTATTCTTTATTATCGACGGTAATGACCACTCGACGGTTAGGTGCCAGACAGTTGATCAGCTCTTGACCACTGCCCGAACATTGCACGACAGGTTGTGCTTCGCCGACACCATATGCCTGAATCAGATTGGCGGGAACACCTTGGCTGACCAGATAATTGCCAACGGTTTCTGCACGAGCCTGCGACAGGCGCATATTGTAAGCACTGCTACCCAACATATCCGTATGACCAACAATGGTAATACCTGTGATATTTTTGGCATTGTTAAGGCTTTGTGCAAGATTATCCAGTTCCTGACGCCCGGTAGTAATCGAACTTAATGTTGATTTGTCAAATTCAAACAAGGCATCGGCACTGAGTGTATATGATTCTTTAGCGCTTCCTGGCGGGCAACCTGCACCTTCGCCTACACTACGCCAGTAAAAACTGCGGGCAATACTGTCAGTATCGAAAAGAATTTTAAACTGGCAGGTGGTTACATTATCAACACCCATATCCGGGGTATGGAAGTGGAACAGGTAGTCCCATTCCTTGGCGCTGATACCCTCACTGAAGTGAGGACGACCCAGTAAATAATACAATTGGTCTTTGGTTACGCCAGAACGGACCTGCGTCAGATTATAAAAGTTGGGGTAAGTACCCTGCTTGTTATTTAATGTGACGCTTTCCACATTTGGCCAGATCGGATCTTCGGTTACCCCGTCTGAACTGACGTTACTGATTGACGAACATCCTGCAACCGTAAGTGCCATTAACGCAATAAACCCAAATTTAAGGCGACTGCCAGAATTTGGTTTTTTCATTTTACACTCCTCTAAAGATAAAATATCAGGCTGAATGTTACACCTTTTACAGACACAACACATTCATTTTGAGGCAATTTAATTCGGATAATGGCAAACAATCTGAAAATCCAAATTATTGTCAGCAAAAACAGATATTTATTGGAAAAAAAACCGCAAATCCCTGCCCTTTCAAGCAACGATTCACTCTAAAAATGCCTATTATCCCTCTAATTGCCATCAAACAGGCAAAAACAAAGGCTCATTCACTCCAAAATATCCGGTCAAGGCTCAATATCAGGGAGATCTTCCGACAGGATTTCAAGCCCTTGCCTTAATGCCCTGTCATAACGCTGTTTTTCTTCTTGCATGGTTTCAGGCGTCCATTGATAGAAACCTTCACCGGTTTTCATGCCGTATTTGCCATTTTTTATTTTTTCAGTCAGGATATCGGGCGGTATTGCCGCATTTGACAGATCAGGGTATATGGTTGCTGCCGCTGCGGCATGCACATCCCACCCGGCAATTTCCTTTTGCATGATGGGACCCGCCGCCAGGTAACGGAACCCGAACCCAAAACGCACGGCAGCATCCACGTCTTCCGGTGTCACAATACCCGACTGGATGAGCGAATAAGCCTCACGGCCAATGGCATGCTGCAAACGATTGGCCAGAAAACCGGGCACATCCTTGCGAATCAACACAGGTACCGAGCCACAGCGCTTCATCAAGACAACCAGACTCTCCCCCACTTCGGGATCGGTTCGCTTACCCAACACCACCTCAACCAGTGGCACAATATGCGCCGGCATGAAAAAATGCAGGCCTGCCATTCTTTCAGCCGTTTGCAGGCCTTCAGAAATATCACTGATTGGAAAACTTGAGCTGTTACTGCATAAAATGGTTTCTGCACCCGCCAATTGTTCAAGATCCTTGAATAAGGCCTGCTTCAACTCAAGGTTTTCCGGAATGGCCTCAATGACAAGATGGACAACAGACCAATCAATCTTTTCAAGGGCACTGACCACCTTCAGCAGAGCATGATTCTCTTGCCGCCCAATGGCCTGCAGGTTTTGTGCAATCCGTTTGAATATGCCTTCATGCAACGATGAATCCGGTTCGACAACAACGCAACGGGACCGGGCACGCAATAAAACAGTCGCAATATCGGTACCCATCGTGCCGCCACCCACAATGACGCTATGGGTTTCTGATGGGGACTGCAGCTTATAAGCCATGTTATCTCTCCTGAATGTTGATCATATCCCCATCAGTTTAATATACAAGCTTATTCTCTGCACTTTAAACCGGCTGCCAATTTGCAAGCCTATGCATCGGGAATCAAACGTTTACCCAGCATAAGCACATCGCCTGTTTCATAGCCCAGTTTTGCGTAGAAATCCAGCACCTGGACATTATTGCTGCGTACCAGCAACTGAATCTTGGGGCAACCTCTTTCGATCAACAAATGCTCGGCTTCTCGCATAAGGGCCTGCCCAATGCCCTGCCCCTGACAGGAAGGATCGACGGCCAGATAATATACCCAGCCCCGATGCCCTTCATAACCAATCATCGCCGACCCAACCACACGATCCTCTTTCTCAACCACTAAAAACAGTTCTGGCTGAGTTGTCAGTTTACGCGCAATATCTTTTTTGGGATCATTCCATGGCCTGACCAGACCGCACTCATTCCATAACCGAATGACAGCACCTTCATCTTGCTGTAAAAAAGACCTGATTTTCATTTTTGATTCCACTTTCAAACCGCCCTGCACATGCATCCAGCAGCACATCCCCTTGAAGAACCCGAATTAACAGCTTTCTGTCTCCCGGGTCGCATCGGCCCAGCAGTTGGGGGTTTCATATAGACGCACCCGATGCAGGACCAGGTCTTTGCCATAGCGCTGGGTAAAAGCGGGGGCCAGCACATCAAAAGCCAGTTGTGCCAGGTTTTCTGCCGTGGGTACTTTAGTGGTGACAACCGTTTTATGTCCGGGCATTGACTTGAGAAACTCCAGGACTGCCGTATCACTTTGGCAAACCAGGAAAGCATGGTCCCA
Source organism: Advenella alkanexedens (assembly GCF_019132845.1). Lineage (GTDB taxonomy): Bacteria > Pseudomonadota > Gammaproteobacteria > Burkholderiales > Burkholderiaceae_B > Advenella > Advenella alkanexedens. The sequence continues at coordinate 42,532 of NZ_JAHSPR010000006.1, forward strand.
TGGGTCCACGATTTTTTCCCTGGCAATCGCCTTGATATCCGAAAAATCCAGCACCATGCCATTATCAGACTGTCCTGGCGCGTCATGGACTTCACCTTCAAGCGTAATTTCAAGCACATAACGATGGCCGTGCAAATTGCGGCACTGGCTACGGTGATCAGGAATGCGATGACCCGCGTCAAATTCCATTTTTCGTGTAATGCGTATCATCACTGAGCCCCATCCTGCTGTGTTTTCATGAATGCTTCGTATCCTTTTGCCCTAAGCTCACAGGCCGGGCAAGTGCCGCAACCATAGCCCCAATCAAAGCGCTGCTTGCGCTCGCCCAAATAGCAGGTATGGCTGTGTTCACGGGTAATATCCAGCAAGGCCTCGCCCCCCAGATCACGGGCGAGTTGCCAGGTTTGGGCCTTGTCCAGCCACATTAAGGGTGTTTCTATCCGGAATTGTTGTTCCATACCCAGATTCAGGGCCACTTGAAGTGCCTGCATGGTATTGCTGCGGCAGTCCGGATAACCGGAGTAATCGGTTTCACACACACCGGTTACCAATACATCAAGATGACGCCGATAAGCCAGCGTGGCGGCAAAGGTCAGAAAAATAAGGTTGCGGCCCGGCACAAAGGTATTGGGCAAACCACTTTCCGCAAACAGGATTTCAGTTTCACCGGTTAAGGCGCAATCCGAGATCTGCCCCAGCAAGCCCAAATCCAGTAAATGGTCCTGACCCAGTTTTTTATCCCATTCAGGGAACTGCCGACGAATTTGCTCAATCACATTTTGCCGACATGCCAGCTCTACATGATGACGCTGGCCATAATCAAAACCAATCGTTTCCACACGGTCAAAACAGTTTAAGGCCCAGGCCAGACAGGCCGTTGAATCCTGTCCACCGGAAAAAAGCACAAGTGCATTGCTTGCCACTATCGTATTCCTATCATTTTATGGGTTTGTGTGCTTAGCCGCCAGCGTGGGTGTTCAAGGCAATAAGCGATCGCCTGTTCCGTATTGGCGCGTTGCAATGGGTTATCCATGGGCTGCAGCCAGAATTGCTCGAAATCAAGGTGTTCGAATTGGGAAGGATGAATACCCGGTTGCGGGTACACCAGTTTAAGCTCGTTACCCCGGGTCTGGACCAATGTGTTACCCGCTTTGGGACTGACGCAGATCCAGTCTATGCCTTCAGGCGCAGGCAGGGTGCCGTTGGTTTCCAGGGCGATTTCAAAGCCCTGTTCGTGAACCGCGCTCACCAGGGCAGCATCCAGTTGCAACAGGGGTTCTCCCCCCGTAAAAACCACAAAGCGGTTTTCCTTACCTGGCCCCCAAACCCTGGCCAGCGTTGCTGCCAGCGCCTGTGCCGAGGCATACTTGCCACCATCGGTGCCGTTGGTACCGACAAAATCGGTATCACAGAAAGTGCATTGCGCACCGGCACGGTCCTGTTCGCGACCCGACCACAAATTGCAGCCCGAGAAGCGGCAGAATACGGCCGTACGCCCGGCCTGCGACCCTTCACCCTGCAATGTCTTGAATATTTCCTTGACTGAATAAACCACGCCAGCATCTACTTGAATTGATAATACCGTATTCTAACTTGCTTGCACCCTTCTGTTGAGCCGAATCAACCCATGCTCTCACAACAAAACATTACAATTGCTAAAAATCCTGTCATTTTGAAATTGTATGGATGTATAGTTATACACAGTGGAATTAAGCATATTGCCCTTTCCCCTTTCCCATTCGTCATCTTACTCAGGAGATCTGCCATGTCTACCATGAAAGCTGCTGTTTTTGTTGCTCCCGGTCGTATCGAAATCCAGGAAAAACGTATCCCCGATGTGGGTCCCAACGACGCACTTTTGCGCATTACCACCACCACCATCTGCGGCACCGACGTGCATATCCTGAAAGGTGAATACCCGGTCGCACCAGGACTGACCGTTGGCCACGAACCAGTAGGCATTATCGAAAAACTGGGCAGTAACGTCACCGGCTATCAGGAAGGCCAGCGGGTCATTGCCGGCGCCATTTGCCCCAGCTTTACCTCTTACGCCTGCCAGGATGGCTTCCCTTCCCAGGATGGCGGTTATCTGACGGCCAACGGCACTTGTTCCTGCCATGGTTACAAGGCAACCGGTGGCTGGCGCTTTGGCAACATTATTGATGGCACCCAGGCCGAATACGTGCTGGTTCCCGATGCCCAGGCCAACCTGGCACCCGTTCCCGATGCACTGACAGACGAACAGGTGCTCATGTGTCCCGACATCATGTCCACCGGCTTTGTGGGTGCCGAAAATGGCAATATCAAAATTGGCGATACCGTAGTCATCTTTGCCCAGGGGCCCATTGGCCTGTGTGCCACCGCTGGTGCCAAACTGCGCGGTGCAGCCACCATCATCGCCGTCGATGGCGTTGACGAACGCTTGGAAATTTCCCGCCAAATGGGCGCTGATGTCACCCTGAACTTCAAAAAAGTCGATGTGGTTGACGAAATCATGAAGCTGACAGGCGGTCGCGGGGTCGATGTCAGCATCGAAGCCCTGGGTACCCAAACCACCTTTGAACAGGCCCTGCGCGTATTGAAACCGGGTGGTACGCTGTCCAGCCTGGGCGTCTACTCGGAAGATCTGACCATTCCGGTCAATGCCTTTGCAGCAGGTCTTGGCGATCATAAAATCGTGACCGCCCTGTGTCCCGGTGGCAAGGAAAGAATGCGTCGCCTGCTCAAAATCGTCGAATCAGGCCGGGTCAACCTGGAAGCGCTGGTGACTCACGAATACAAACTGGACGACATTGTCGAGGCTTACGATCTTTTTGCCAACCAGCGTGATGGCGTTCTGAAAATCGCCATCAAACCATAACATCTCTGCCTTCAAGCCATAAAAACCGCCTGGCAACTCCCTGCGGCTTTTATGGCTATGTAATTATTGGTATTCAAGGAAAGAAATGGCTGCCGATCTTGACCATATCAAGCAAAAGCTGGCGCAGTTTGCCCATGACAGAAAATGGGACAACTACCACTCTCCCAAAAACATCGCCATGGCCCTTACCGTGGAAGCGGCCGAATTGCAGGAAATTTTCCAATGGATGACAGAGGAAGAGTCCTTGCAGCTCAACAAGCAGAAATTACAGGCGGCAAAGCATGAAATAGCCGATGTTTTCCTGTATTTATTAACAATTAGTCGTGTGCTGAATATTGATATCCTTGAAGCTGCGGCAGAAAAGCTGGCACTTAATGAAATTAAATACCCGCTTGATAAAGCGCGGGGTAATGCAAAAAAATACACCGAACTCTAAAAGCGAAAGGAACCCAATATGCAGGACGTTGTCTATCTTTCCAACCTGTTAAGCCAGGACTCCATTCCTGATGGAAAGAATGTTGAATTGCACAATGATTTTCAACAAGATGTCATCCTGGAGCTTCAGGCCCGTCATTGGCCTGCGCTGTTCTGGTGGGCCCTGTTTGACGATACCCATATCCGTACTGCCCGTCTTGGCGATGACCCAAAAGTTGTTTACCCTTATCTCAGTGCCCCCACTGCCGAAGCGCTCAAGCACTGGGCCAACCGCTTCGAAGCACTTGAAAAAATCCTGCCCGAGCCCTGGCAACCCATTCTGAAAGCCTTTGATACTTTACTGAAAGAAAAGATGACTGGGGCTTTTATGATCATACGAACCACTTATTTACCTGACATTACCAATGCCACGGGTGAAGACTGGCGCTTCATGCTAAGAAGCCGCGCCCGCGACTGGCAAAAACTCAAGGATGGCATGCCGCTGAATAAACTGGGTGCCGACAGCGACCTGAAATTCGAAATCAAAGGTCTTCTGGAGGAACTTGAGGCACCCAATGTCGACCCTTTCCCGATCTTGAGCGGACGGGCCACAAATATCTGGCCCCTGCCTGATCTGGAAGCCACCATCAAGACCAACCAAAAGCAGTATCTGGAAAAACTGGTACCCGAAGCTGACGAAACACCAGCCCCCGAAGCCGCTTCAGCCAGCCCTCATAAAGCCCCGGCAGAAGAGCCTGTCAGCACTGAGCCTGTTGCCAATATTCCCGAACAGATCCCCGACACAAGCGGTCCCAAAAACAATGTTTCAGTATTCCGGTTCATTGTTATTTTGCTGATTATTTTTGCCGCCTACTTTGCGCTAACCTGAGCTCATCCACGGCAAATACAATAATGTGTTGTCGGCATAATAGCGGATACACCCAGCTTAATAACCCACTTCCCGTGAAACAATGCCGCCAATATCCCGGCCATTTTCCAGATCGGTGATTTTCTGATTGATCTGTGCCAGGGCAAGCTCGTCATTGGTAGGACCGGAAATATGCGGTGTCACGATAATATTGGGATGTATCCAGAAAGGATGTCCCTGGGGCAAAGGTTCGGTACAGAAAACATCCAGCACCGCCTTGCCAATATGACCCGATTTCATCAGTTCAAGCAGATCATCTTCTTGAAGATGTTCACCACGGCCAATATTAATAAGGCTGGCCGGTGCCTGCAATTGAGACAGGGTTTGTTGGTTAAGGATAGCCCTGGTTTGCTGCGTAAGTGGCAAGACATTAATCAAAACCTGTGTGCTTCGCAAAAAATCGGGCAAGCCGTTTTCTCCTGCATAAGTGTGTACACCCTGCAGTTTGCGTTCGGTGCGCGACCAGCCATGTACTGTATATCCCAACCCTGTCAGAGCCTGTGCAATTTTTTGTCCAATCACCCCCAACCCCATCACGCCCACGGCAATCTGACTGGCTGACGGCTCGGGCAAGGGCTTCCATTGCTGCTGTTGCTGAAACAAGGCATACCGGTCAAACGGACGGGTTATTTTTGACAGGTAGTGAATGACATACTCCAGCATTTTATCAGCCAGGCCCGCATCCTCAAGCCGGACAATCTGGACCTGATCCGGTAAACCCGGTTGACGCAAAATGGCATCCACCCCGGCGCCCATATTGAACAGGTATTGAAGAGCAGGATAATCTTCAAACAACGAAACGGGTGGCTTCCAGACGATGGCCCTGCTAACCCCCGCATCGGGTTGACTGATGCCTGGCTGGTATACAATAGCATGCCAATGAGGATAATGCGCCTTGATGATTTTCAACCAGTTATCGGTATATTCGTGTGACTCGGAAGCCAGAATAATATTCAATTTATACCCTTTACAGTCGTATGGTTTATTTGTCCGGATATTTTATTTACTCAAATATTTTTCCGTCAGCCTGACCCAAAAAGAAGCGCCTATGCCAAGCAGATTGTCATTGAAATCATAACTGGGATTATGCAACAGGCAAGGACCCAGGCCATGGTCAGGTTGTCGGTGGGAACCATCGCCATTACCCAGGAAGATATAACTGCCAGGCCTTTTCTGCAGCATAAAGGCAAAGTCCTCCGAGGGCATGACCGGCTCGTGCTCGAAAACATATTCCACACTTTTTTCTGCCCCATACAGCTCTCGCATGACCTCGGCACACAGTTCAGTTTCCGCCTCACTGTTAACCAAAGCCGGATAACGCCGCTCGAAGGTGACTTCGCTGGTACAACCAAACGCATTGGCAATTTGTGCGGCAAGCTGTTTCATGCGGGCCTCAATCAAATCAACCACTTCATCGGAAAAGGCACGTACTGCCCCGCCAATCCAGCCATGATCGGGAATCACATTGCTTGCCGTACCGGCATGGATTTGGGTAATGGACAGCACCGCGGCATCAATGGGACGGATATTTCGTGACACCACAGTTTGCAAAGCCTGCACCAGTTGCGCAATGACCGGAACCGGATCGGCACTGTCTTGCGGTGCTGCGGCATGTCCACCCTTGCCCCGTATATTGATCCGAAAAATATTGCTGGATGCCATTAACGGCCCGGCACGATAGCCAAAACTACCTTCAGGCATGCCGGGCCAGTTATGCAGGCCAAATACGGCATCGCAGGGAAAGCGCTCAAACAGACCGTCTTCGATCATGGCTTTGGCTCCGGCCCCCCCTTCTTCGGCGGGCTGGAAAATAAACCGGACCGTACCGTCAAAATTGCGATTTTCACTTAAATATTTCGCAGCGGCCAGCAAGATGGCCGTATGCCCGTCATGCCCGCAGCCATGCATTTTTCCGTCATGTAGGGACCGGTGGGCAAAATTGTTTTCTTCCTGAATGGGCAAGGCATCCATATCTGCCCGCAAACCAATGGATTTATTTGAAGTTCCCGCCTTGATGCTGCCCACCACACCGGTTTTCCCGATACCTGTTGTGCACGCGATGCCCCACTTTTTTAATTTTTGCTCTACCAGTGCGGCGGTACGGTGCTCTTCATAACACAGTTCGGGATGCGCATGGATGTCTCGCCGGATAGCGATGATTTCATCAATGCCGGTAAACTTGATCATAAGAATTTCCGGTGATTCGTAACCGGACAATCATAGTCTCGTTTGGTAAAAATGTCACCTAGGGAAAGCCGCAGCCGCCCTTTGAAGACGGTCATTGACCGCTTCCCAGCGCTGGTCTTCAGGCAAGGCCTGGATGCAGATGCGCTGATAGCCCAGCTGGTCTACCCGACGCAAAAAAGCGTATAAATCATGCGCATATTGCACCGGTTCATTGGAAACCTCAAACCAATCTATCCCTTCAATGTCAGCTTGTCGACCCGCATCAAAGACACAAACCGCCCATTTTTCTCCTGCCGGCACCCGATCCTGCAGCTTGCCTTGCACCAACTCTTGGGCCGTCAACAACATCAGGGGAGTACGTGGCGCATAATGCGCCTTGAGCGTGCCCGATGCCCGTGGCGCATGATGATCGGGCAACTGCGGTGCATAACCCAGTACCTTAGCTATCTGGCTGGCACTGATATGCCCTGGCCGCAGCAAAACGGCCCCTACACCCTGACGGATCCGAGACAAGTCAACAATCGTGGATTCAATACCAATATCGGCTGCTCCTCCTTCAAGGACAGGCATCCCCTTGGCCACCTCTTCAGGAAATTCGCTTATGACATGTTCTGCCAAAGTGGGTGATACCTGGCCAAATTTATTGGCCGATGGCGCGGCAACGCCGCCTTGTCCCGAAGGCTTGAGCCGGGCAAACTGCTGCAGCAGGGCCTGGGCCACGGGATGGGACGGGCAACGAATGCCCACACTATCCTGACCACCACTGACAGTATCGGGTATATGACTAGCCCGTTGCAAGATAAGGGTTAGCGGGCCTGGCCAGAATGCCTTGATCAACTGATGTGCTTCTTCGGGAATATCGGTCGCCCAATAAGACAAATCGGCCTCGGGGGCCACATGTACAATAACCGGATGATTGGAAGGCCGACCCTTGGCCTGATAGATTTTTTCAACGGCCTGCGGGTTTTCGGCATCGGCTCCCAAACCGTAAACCGTTTCGGTAGGGAAGGCCACCAGCTCACCCTGTGCCAAACGCCTGGCTGCCCTGAGAATTTCCTGCTCCTGGTCTGCTTGCATTTACAGTACCTGGCTTAAATTAAGGATCTTACTGATCTGACGGGCATGGGCAAGTGCAGTATCAAAATTTTCGTGAACCACGTTTACATGCCCCATCTTACGCCCCTTGCGGGCTTCGCTTTTGCCATACAGATGCAGGGACACGCCCGGCAAGGCCAATACCTTTTCCCAGACCGGTTCGGCAAACGCCCCCGTCTCGGGGTGGAACCAGCTGTCACCCAAAATATTAAGCATGATGGCGGGTGCCCGTAATTGAGTGGAACCCAGTGGCATGCCGGCCATGACACGTACCTGCTGCTCGAACTGGCTGCTGGCACAGGCATTCATGGTGTAGTGACCACTGTTATGCGGACGCGGTGCCACCTCATTGGCCACCAGGCTGTTATCGTCCAGAATGAAAAACTCGATGCACAGCACACCAAAATAATTCAGGCCTTCGGCAATCTTAATGGCCGCCTGTTTGGCCTGATGCTGGATACTTTCAGCGATAAGCCCCGGATTCACCACGGTAGTAGCCAGAATGCCATTGACATGGGTATTTTGACCAATCGGGAAAACCGCCACCTCTCCATCGAAACCACGCGCCATCACCACCGAAATTTCTTCTTTCAGGGGCAGCATCGCTTCCAGTACACAAGGCACATTACCGAAGGACTCAAAAGCGGCAAGCGCTTCCTGGACATTGGCAACACGCGCCTGTCCTTTGCCGTCATAACCCAACCGGGCAGCCTTGAGAATGCCCGGGAACAGATGTTGCCCGGCCTTTTCCAGATCGGCAGCCGAGCGGACTTCGGCATAAGGGGCAACCGGGATGCCTTGCGAGGCAATAAAGGCCTTTTCCGCAATGCGATCCTGCACCACGGCTACTGCCGCCGCACCAGGACTGACCCGGCAATTTTCTGACAACTGTTTCAGACTGGCAGCGGGCACGTTTTCAAATTCAGTGGTAACCACCCGCGTAAGGGCGGCCAATTCATCCAGCCCTTTTACATCATCGTAGGCCGCAAACACCTGTTTTTCGGCAACAGTGCCGGCAGGACTGTCCTGGGCCGGGTCAAGCACCACGACTTTATACCCCATGCTTTGTGCTGCATGACAAAACATGCGGCCCAGTTGCCCCCCACCCAACATGCCAAGCCACTGGCCGGGATAAACAACAGCAGAAGTCAATACAGTATTATTCATAAGAGATAAAAATTTTGGTTTGCAAAAACACTAAGCCGAAGGTGGCAAGGTCATGGCGCGCGCGGCAGCCGTTTGTTTTTCACGAAAGGCCAGCAATTTTTCACGCAACTGGGGATTGGTCATGGCCAGGGTGGCAATGGCATGCAGGGCCGCATTGGCCGCACCGGCCTCGCCAATGGCAAACGTGGCCACCGGGACGCCCTTGGGCATTTGCACAATGGAAAGCAGGGAATCTTCACCTTTCAGGTAACGGGAAGGAACCGGCACCCCAAACACCGGAACTTCAGTCAAGGCCGCCATCATGCCCGGCAGGTGGGCAGCGCCCCCGGCACCGGCAATAATCGCACGAATACCGTCATTGTAAGCACGGGCACCGTAAGCCACCATATCGTGTGGCATGCGATGCGCTGAAATAACCTGCGCCTGGTAAGGCACACCAAACTCTTCCAGCATCCGGGTTGCATGCTGCATGACCTCCCAGTCACTGGAGGAGCCCATTATAACGCCCACAACCGGCTTGATATTGTCGCTCATGATATTCCTTTTCTTATGCCAGCAGACGGTCTACCGCCTCACGATATTTGGCGGCTGTTTTTTCAAGTACATCTTGTGGCAGACGGGGAGCTGGCGGGGTTTTGTCCCAAGGCTGGGTTTCAAGCCAGTCACGCACAAACTGCTTGTCAAATGAAGGAGGACTGATACCTTCCTGATAGCTGTCAGCTGGCCAGAAACGGGAGGAGTCGGGGGTTAGCACTTCATCCATCAAATACAGCTGATTATTTTCATCCAGACCAAACTCGAACTTGGTGTCGGCGATGATAATACCTTTTTCCGCGGCAAAACTGGCCGCTTCCGCATACAGTTTCAGGGTAATGTCACGGATTTTCTCTGCCAGTTCCTGCCCCACTTCTTTCACCACATGGGAAAAATCCACGTTTTCATCGTGTGAGCCGAACTCGGCCTTGGCAGCTGGCGTGAAAAGAGGTTCAGGCAGTTTGCTGGCCAGTTTCAAGCCTTCCGGTAACTTCACGCCGCAAACCGTACCGGTTTCCTGGTAATCCTTCCAACCGGAACCAATAAGATAACCACGGGCCACCGCTTCAACCAACACAGGCTTTAAGCGTTTGACAACGACAGCACGGCCTATAACCTGATCAACCTCATCAGGGGCCACCACATCTTCAGGCCTCATATTGGTCGAGTGATTGGGAATAATGTGCGCCAGTTTTTTCAGCCAGAACCCGGTTAATTCGGTAAGTACCTTGCCTTTGCCCGGAATCGGATCATCAAGAATGACGTCAAACGCGGAAATGCGGTCGCTGGCAATGATAAGCAGCTTATCATCACCCACGGCATACATGTCACGTACTTTACCGCGTGCCAGCAATGGTAATGATTTGATGGTTGATTGATGAAGTGCAGTAGCCACTTGTAACCCTTAAGTTTGGTTGGAATGGATATGTGCGTTATGACAAAAACCATAACGGATCAAACCCGATATTTTAACGCTTTAAATAAAAAATCCCGCCCCAAATGAATAGAAGACGGGATTTTTAATACCGGCATTTGCCTTTTATGCAAACAGGAATTTATTTAACCTGCTGATCGAGCTTGCCGGCCGCATACAGGGAAGCCATTTCAGACAGGCTGACCGGTTTGATTTTGCTGGCATTACCTGCCGTACCAAAGGCTTCGTAACGGGCAATACAGATTTTTTTCGCTGCTTCACGGGCAGGTTTGTTGTATTCACGCGGATCGAATTTGGACGGATTTTCAGCCAAAAAGCGACGAATCGCGCCCGTCATGGCAAGACGGATATCGGTATCGATATTGATTTTGCGCACACCATATTTAATGGCTTCCTGGATTTCTTCAACCGGTACACCATAGGTTTCTTTCATGTCGCCACCAAATTCGCGAATTTCAGCCAACAACTCTTGTGGCACGCTTGAGCTGCCATGCATGACCAGGTGGGTATTGGGCAGGCGAGCGTGAATTTCCTTGATGCGCTGGATAGACAGGATATCGCCTGTTGGCTTGCGGGTAAATTTATACGCACCATGGCTGGTGCCAATCGCAATCGCCAGGGCGTCAAGCTGGGTTTTACGCACAAAATCGGCAGCCTGCTCGGGATCGGTCAGCAACTGGTCAATCGTGAGTTTACCGTCGGCACCGTGGCCGTCTTCCTTGTCACCTTCCATGGTTTCCAGTGAACCCAGGCAGCCCAGTTCACCTTCAACGGTCACACCCAGTTTATGGGCCATGTCCACCACTTTTTTGGTCACTTCCACATTGTATTCATAATCGGCAATGGTTTTGCCATCTGACATCAGGGATCCGTCCATCATGACGCTGGAAAAACCCAGATTAATGGCGCCCTGGCAAATTTCGGGAGACTGCCCGTGGTCCTGGTGCATAACGACCGGAATTTCAGGGTAGCTTTCAACCGCAGCCTGGATCAAATACTTCAGAAAGCCTTCGCCTGCATATTTGCGGGCACCGGCAGAGGCTTGCATGATAACCGGACTATTGGTTTCCTTGGCCGCTTCCATGATGGCCTGGACCTGCTCAAGATTGTTAACGTTAAAAGCAGGAATGCCGTAACCGTTTTCGGCCGCATGGTCGAGCAACTGACGCATTGAAACTAATGCCATGTGATATTCTCCTAGAGGATCTATGTCAAATTTCCGAATTGCCCATATTTTACGTGGGTTTGTGTTTTTTTACCCAAGTTTCCCCCCTACCGGCAAATTTTGCAAACGAGTACGTTTTTTGTAATATGAATCATGCCTGAAAGGCCAGGTTTGCCACGCCTCTGATCAACTGAAAACGCACGATGAACAAAATCAATCCAAATCAAGAAACTTTTGAGATTTAGCAAAGTAATTTTTGCACATCGGACTTACAATTTGTTTAATCTATTCTAGTACTCAATATTGTGAACCGTTATAAAAACCGCTCTCTCCACTGTACTTTATGGGTCATCCTCATTGTGATGACCCTGGCTGCGGTTTCACCTTCCGTCTCATCGCTTTTGGGCACAGACTCCATCACACCCTTACCCTTCACCCTCGAAATCTGCGATTCATCCGGCAACAGTAAAACCTTAACCATCAGCAGCAATGCATCACTCGGTCCGGACTCTGCCGCCCACACCTCCGATATCCACTGCCTGCTCTGCATTCTTTCCGAATCCCAGGCAGCCATTGTCACGCTGGCCTGTATCCTGCTCCTCGGATTTATCGCCCGTCAAGTCATCACGATTGTTTACCACGAATGGCAACTGCTCATTCGCACTATCCGCTGGCGACCTAACCGCAGCCAGGCTCCTCCTCAGTTTCCCCTGTTTTCCTAACCAGAAAATTTTTCATTGCATTTATCAAGGTGAATGTCACGTCTGCTGACATACGCCCCCCTTTCATTCCAGAAAAAGTCTCAAGGAGTAAATCCGCATGGATGAATTAGTTGACCTATCCCGGCTGCAATTTGGTTTGACAGCCCTATACCATTTCCTGTTCGTGCCGCTCACGCTTGGCATGGTCTGGATTCTTGTTATCATGGAATCCGCCTATGTCATGACAGGCAAGGTTATTTATAAAGACATGACCCAATTCTGGGGCAAGCTCTTTGGCATCAACTTCGCCCTTGGCGTCACAACCGGTATCACACTGGAGTTCCAGTTCGGTACCAACTGGGCCTATTATTCCCACTACATGGGGGACATTTTCGGTGCCCCACTGGCGATTGAGGGCTTAATGGCTTTCTTTCTCGAGTCCACCTTTGTCGGCCTGTTCTTTTTTGGCTGGGAACGCATGTCACGCAGGCAGCATCTGGTCGTGACCATTTTAATGGCTGTCGGCACCAACCTGTCCGCTTTGTGGATTCTGGTGGCCAATGGCTGGATGCAAAATCCCATCGGAGCCGAATTCAACTTTGAAAGCATGCGGATGGAAATGGACAATTTCTGGACTGTTGTTCTCAACCCCGAGGCCCAGAACAAATTCGTGCATACGGTTTCTGCCGGTTATGTAACAGCCGCCATGTTCGTCCTTTCGATTTCCAGCTGGTATCTGCTGAAAAAACAGGACGTTGAATTTGCCAAACGCAGTTTTCGCATTGCCGCAGCTTTTGGCATTGCCTCCATTCTGTCCGTGATTGTTCTGGGTGACGAATCCGGCTACTCGATTGGCAAAGCCCAAAAAACCAAGCTTGCCGCCATTGAAGGCATGTGGGAAACCGAACCGGCCCCTGCCCCATTTACCCTGATTGCCTCGGTCAATGACGCGGAAATGAAAAACAACTGGGAAGTCAAGATCCCATGGCTCATGGGCCTGATCGGCACCCGTTCCACCACCGAAGTCATACCCGGCATTCACGATATCATTAAGGAAAACCATGCTCGCATCGAGTCTGGCCAGCAAGCGGTAGTCGCCCTTGACAAACTGCGTGCAAACCGCAATGACCAGCAAGCCATGGATACTTTCCTGAAACACAAGGAAGACCTGGGTTTTGGCCTGCTGCTTAAACGCTACAGCGCCGATGTCGGCCAGGCCACGCCTGAAATGATTGCCCAGGCTGCCAGAGATACCATTCCTGCCGTCAAACCGCTGTTCTGGTCATTCCGTGCCATGGTGGGTCTTGGTTTCTTCATGTTGTTTCTCTTTACGGCCTCTTTCTGGGCTTCCATCAAAGGCAACTTTACCGAAAAAAAATGGTTGCTGAAACTGGCCCTGTACTCTCTGCCATTGCCCTGGATTGCCTGCGAAGTGGGCTGGTTCGTGGCCGAATTCGGACGCCAACCCTGGACCGTGTATGGCGTTCTGCCTACCCATCTGTCCGTTTCCACACTTAGCACCAGCTCCTTATGGGGTTCGCTGGCCGGATTCATCGCTTTCTACACCATTTTGTTCGTTGTGGAAATGTATCTCATGATCCGTTTCTCCAGGCAGGGCCCCGGCAGCCTGGGTACCGGTCGCTATGTTCATGAGCCCAAACACTAAGGAGCCAGATTATGGAAAACATCATTGATTATGAAATACTGAAATTCATCTGGTGGCTGCTGATAGGCGTCCTGCTGATCGGGTTTACCGTCATGGACGGCCATGACATGGGTGTCGCCACGCTGCTTCCCTTTGTCGGCAAAAACGATGAAGAGCGCCGTGTCGTCATCAACACGGTTGCTCCTCACTGGGATGGCAACCAGGTCTGGTTCATTACGGCTGGCGGTGCCATTTTTGCTGCCTGGCCCATGATTTATGCCACCGCATTCTCGGGCTTTTACTGGGCCATGATGGCCGTATTATGGGCGCTGTTCTTCCGTCCTGTCGGCTTTGACTATCGCAGCAAAATCAACAATACCACCTGGCGCAAAACCTGGGACTGGGGCCTGTTTGTGGGCAGCTTCGTTCCACCGGTCATTTTTGGCGTGGCCTTTGGCAATCTGCTGCTTGGCGTGCCTTTCCAATATGACAGCATCCTTAACCCCACCTATTCAGGCAGTTTCTGGGCCTTGCTCAATCCCTTCGCCCTGCTTTGCGGTGTGGTTGCCAGCGGCATGGTCACCTTCCACGGCGCCATTTACCTGATGCACCGCACCGAAGACCCGATCCAATCCCGGGCCAAGACATGGATGACCATCAGTGGCCTGGTAACGGTGATCGGTTTTACCCTGGCCGGAATCTGGGTCGCATTTGGCATTGACGGCTACCGTATTACATCGGCCATCAACCTGGCTGCCAGCCCCGACCCCTTAACCAAGGAAGTGGTGCGTGAAGCCGGCGCATGGCTGGCCAATTACCAGCGCTGGCCGTTAACCATCCTGGTGCCTGTCCTGGGTTATGTGGGTATCCTGGGCGCCCTGTGGCTGGCCAAAAGCGGGAAAACTTTTGCCGCGTTCTTTGTTTCCGCGCTTGGCATTACCGGCATTATCGGTACCGCCGGCGTTTCCATGTTCCCGTTCATGATGCCCTCATCAAGCCATCTGGCATCCAGCCTTACCGTCTGGGACAGCTCATCCAGCCATTTCACCCTGTTCGTCATGCTGATTGCGGTTGTCATCTTCATGCCCATCATTATTTTGTATACCCGTTGGGCCTACAGCATCATGAGAGGAAAAGTCACCACGGCTTATATTCGTGAAAATGAACATTCCGTTTACTAAACCATATTTTTACTGGAGTTTGATATGTGGTATTTTGCCTGGACATTAGGGATTGGCTTTGCCATCGCCCTGGCCATTCTGAATGCGCTTTGGGGTGAATACGAACCCGATCGCCTGGAACGCAAACAGGAAGGTTAAACAAATCGTGGCAGGCCAGGCCGAAAAGGCCACTGCCAGCAAAATGGCCGGTTCAAGACCGGCCATTTTCAATTTCAACTAAAGTTGAGGCTGTTTTTAATAGCGCCTGTTTTCAAGACAAGGCAGAATATTTCTGACCTGTTGTATTCTTTCTTTTTCCAATACCTTTACCGCCAGCCCCGGCTGGTCGGCACAGCCGGCAACAATACTGCCCATTGGGTCAATAATCATGCTGTTTCCGGCACAACGCGGCGCTGTCTGCCCTGAAGCCAGCACATAACTGGTATTTTCAATAGCCCGTGCCCTAAGCAGGATTTCCCAGTGATTTTCCTTGTAAGGCCCGGCAATCCAGGCCGCGCTCACTGAAATGACATCCGCCCCCTTGACCGCCAGGGCACGGGACAGCTCGGGAAAACGAAGGTCATAGCAATTGACCAGGCCAATCATAAAATCTTTAATCTTGAATAAACCAAGTTCTGAGCCGTCCGCTTTAATGTCTCCCGGCTTGACCTTGTCAGATTCCTTGAAGTTGAAAGCATCATACACATGTAATTTGGTATAGCGGACAATCACTTCACCCTGGGCATTCATCACCAGTAACCGGTTGGTAACCCGCTCTTCTGCCGGATCATCGCTTAAGCTGAGCACGCCCACAATAATATTCATTTGGTGGCTGCGTGCCAGGCCCTGCATATACTCAATAAATGCCGGAGAATGCTGTTGGGCAATTTCCCTTAAGGTTGGCAAATCAGACCCAAATGAACACATGGCCGCCTCGGGAAACACCAGCAGCTCAACACCCTCCGCAACCGCCTGCAGTGTCAAGTCATGAATGTATTTTTTATTCGCCGCAATATCATTCACGGCAGGAAATTGGGCCACCGCCACTTTCAGGCGGGAAAAATCAGACGCTAAATTCATATTTCTCACAAATAGTCAGATATCAATGCACTAATTATGCCCCAGAATACCTAAAATGAAGCCAACTTCCCCCTTGAACCGCCCTCTTAACGGAATACATGCATTGAATACCACTAAACACATTTTAATTGCCGGATGCGGTAATCTTGGCCTGCGTGCCGCGCATCTGCTACTGCAACAAGGGCATGTGGTTTACGGTTTAAAAAGAAATCCTCCCGGGCAGCCCATGAATGCCCAAACAACGTCGCCACAAATACAATGGATCCAGGCAGACCTGTGCCAGCCAGACAGCATGCAAGCCTTGCCTGAAAAAATCAGCGATATTATTTATTGCCCCACGCCCCCACAAAGAACCGAAACCGCCTATCGGGCCATTTTTATCCAGGGTCTGAATAATTTGCTGGGCGCATTGGACACCACCTGGCTTAAACGCCTTGTTTTCATTTCTTCCAGCGCGGTTTATGGTGAACATCACGGCAATTGGGTGGATGAGAACACGCCCCTGTTGCCGCTGGGGGTGAATGGCCAGGTTTTGCAAGCAGCGGAACAGCATGTACATGCACTACCTTATGAAACTATCGTCTTGCGGCTGTCCGGTCTTTATGGCCCTGAAAAGCAACAGCTTCTGGCCAGGATTCGGGCCAGCCAGACCCGGGTGCCTCGCCATGAAACGCATTATGCCAACCGGATTCACATTGAAGACGCTGCCGCTGCCATTGTTCATTGCCTGGCCTTGCCAACACCAGCCCCCTGTTACCTGGTTAATGACAACACCCCCCTGCCCATTGACGAACTGTACGACTGGCTGGCAAACGCCATGCAGGTTCCCTGCCCGCCAGAGGGCGCTCCACCGGCTGGCATTGGCAACAAAAGACTCAGCAATGCATTGCTGCTGGAAAGCGGCTTTCGCTTGCGCTGGCCCGATACCAAACAGGGGTACTTGGCCTTGTTAAAAGATCCGCCAATACAAATTTAAAATTAAAAAGTATTTTTTAAAATAAATCAGCCTGTCTGATCATCCGGCTTGGCAAGGCGGGCACCTCGTACCTGTATGACAACCGCATCAAGCACCCGGTTTTGCCCGTCCCTGATTTCCAGCCGATGACGGCCCGGCAAGGGTAACCAGGCATAAGGATTGGCACTGCCCAGATACTGGCCATTCACATACCAGTTCACCGTTTGCGTGACCCGTCCGGCCGTATTGCCGGCACGCAGCAGCAGACGCTGGCTATCGGCCGGAATGTCAGGATCAAGGGCGATAATGGTGTCATGAGCCGGATGACTGATAAACAGGGACTGATCCTGCACCGCCGGCAATGAGCTCGCCAGGGCAACCCGGGAAAGTTCGGTACCCGGCAGAAAGTATTCGGTACGTGAAGGCTCCAGATCCTGTTCAAACACCACCTGTTCGGCCACCACCCCCGCCGGTATGGCAGGCGCCTTGCCAGGCCGGTTCTGATGCAAATATCCCATCACATCATGCCAAATCGGCCCTGCACCTGAAACACCGGTAATGTCATACATGCTGGCACCACTGCTATTGCCCACCCAAACCCCAACGGTATAATCCTGCGACCAGCCAATTGTCCAATTGTCACGCATGTCTTTGCTGGTACCCGTTTTAACGGCGCTCCAGAAAGGCGTACTCAGGGCGCTATCCAACCCAAAGGTGCGGGCCCGCGCCTGGCGATCCGACAGCATATGCCCCACAATCCAGGCCGTTGAAGCGGAAATAAGCGGCTCACCTGAAGCAGGCGACAAGTACTCCTCCCCCGGTACGGCCCAGTTTACGTCACTGTACCGCCCACCATTGGCCAAGGCCCGAAACGCATTGGTCAGGCTCAGCAAAGATACCTCTGCACTGCCCAGCGCAAGACTGTAGCCGTAGTAATCACCCGACTGCGCCAGCGGCAGGCCAAGACGGCTTAACAAATGCTGGAAGGCGTCCGGCGTCACCATGGTCAACGTGCGCACGGCAGGAATATTCAGGGAAGAAGCCAGGGCCACCCTGACACTGACCCAACCGGAATACTGCCGATCATAATTTTGCGGCACATACAGGCCCGAACCGGTAGCCAGATTGACCGGGCGGTCATCAAGCAGGGAAGCGGCGGTCAGACGGCCCTGGTCGATAGCCTGCGCATACAGAAACGGTTTGAGGGTTGAGCCCGCCTGACGCAGGGCACGTACATGATCCACATGGGCCGCACTGGCCAGGTCCGCGGAAGAACCAATATAGCTCAGTATGTGACCCGTACGGTTGTCCAGCACGACAACTGCGGCATCATTGGCATTCTGCTTTTGCAAAGGCTTGAGATTGCGCCGGATGCTTTGCAAGGCATACACCTGCAAATCGCGGTTTAACGTACTGGTAATGGTGTCCGCAACCGCTTGTCCACTCGCTTTATACAGGCTCAGCAAATGACTGGCATAATGCGGAGCCAGCACTGGATCATCCAGATGGGCATGTTGTTGATTGGCCAGGTAATATCCAACAAAACGTTCTAAATGATCACAATCCCGCGTGAAAGCCTGCCGCTGCAAAATGCCACAGGCACGCAAGGCAACCGTTTTAGCCGATGCATTGGGCGCCCGCAAAAGGGCAGCCAGCATGGCACCTTCACGGTAATCGATACCCGCAGGATATTTCTGCAACAAGGCACGGGACGCGCTGTCAATACCCGTCAGTTCTCCACGAAATGAAACCAGATTCAGATAAGCTTCAAGTATCTGGGCTTTGCTCCAGCTTAGTTCAAGTGCCTGGGCCATGATGATCTGCCGGGCTTTTTGCCGATAGGTACGGGTTCGTTTTTGCCGGAAAAGACGTTCATCCAGAAGACCCACCAGCTGCATGCTTAATGTTGAAGCCCCACCACTATGACCTTCAAACAGGCGTTTATAAGCCGCCCCCAACAAGGCCTGGGGATCTACCCCGTGATGCGCATAAAACCGCTTGTCTTCAGAAACCAGCAAGGCATCCAGCATGGCTGGGGAAACATCATCAATGACGGTCCATTCACCCCGCCGTTCCTGAAAATCCTGTCGCTGCTGCTGCAACAGATGACCCTGAGCATCCAGCAACGCTACATACGACGAGCGATAAGCGGCCTTGACCGTTTCAAAAGAAGGCACTTCCTGCTGCGCCACCATAAGGCGCATCAGGAAAAAGGCCAGCGCCATCACCCCTACTGCGCTCATGGCGCACCAGCCCAGAATGCGCCAGCCACACCGCCCCGATTGCAAACCCATGCCTTATGGCCCTTTCACCTCGAAGCCGGCCGTATTCGGCAACTCCCCATAAACATTGGGTGCATACATGGCCTCCACTCGTGTGGGTGGCAACACATACTGACCAGGTGTATTCAAACGAACGGTATACTCGACCACCGATTCACCGGCTGGCAGATATTGGTAGTAAGCACGGTAAACATCGGGGTAGCGTTCAACAAAACTGGGGCCATCCCAGCCATCATTTTGTTCACCAGCCGTGCTGATTAGCGAATCACGGCCCAGCCCACTGCCAAGAATGGTGGCACCCGCAGGCACCGGATCCGAAACAATCACCCAGTTCATGGCCGACTTGGCCTTGACCAGCAACCTGACCCGGTACACATCACCCTGGGTCCATTGGGTGTCTGAAGCCCGACTGACCGGCTCAATGGTTTTCTCTATCACATAACCGGCATAAGCGGGCCGGGTAACCGGCACGGCTGCCAGCGCACTGACAGTCGCCCACACCCTGCCCGGTCCCTGTTTGCTCAGAGACAGCGATTCCCTGTCGGTACCTGCCCAAGGGGACAAGACTTTCTGGTTAAGGCTCATATTCTCCCAGGTCTGGGCTTCACCATTGGGTGGCATCAGCATCATATTGACACTACCCTTGGCCGGTGTTTTTTCAAACTGCCGGGCAAACTGACCCACGGCCAGGGTTCCCCACAAGTTGGCGGTGGTGGTCGACCACGCCCCTTTCTGCTGCATCTGCAGCAGACCCTGCAACATATAGGGGATATCGTTTTCCCATGCTTTCTGATTCATGGCAGCCAGCAACAGCTTGCCCATATTCGCCTCTGGATTAAGCATGAGCCACCAGGACGAGTTGCGACCGGTATCGGCAAAAACCATCGCCGTACCCTGACGGTCCATGCGCGCGACCAAGGCATGACGAATCCGTTCCAGCATCTGGCTGCGGTTCGGGATGCCCTTGACCCGGGTAACAATATTCATCCAGTCAATGAGCGCAGCAGTTGACCAGTTCTGGGTATCCAGCTTGACCGATGACAACAGGGAAGGCGTGACCCGGCCATAACGGGAAAGCGCTTCAAGGGCAATCACACGACGCTCAACATTGTCATTGACGGGTGCCCAGGTATTGCGCCGCAACTTGCCCAATACATAATTGTGCAAGCCATCAAGCATACGATCCCGGTAGGCTGCAGGAATGCCATCAACCACTCCCTGTTTTTGCGCCTCATCGGCCATGGAAATCAGGTAGGCCGTCAATACCACATCACCATTCAGGACAGCACTGGGAAAATACATGGCCAGACCATCCTGATCCAGATAAGCGGGCAATTGCTCCATGATGGCATTCCATTTTTCGGGGCTGCTCAAGCCAACCGCAATGGAAGAGACCTGTTCAAGGCAGGTATAAGGATAGTTGTTGAACCATTTACGCACATTCTGCAGCCCGCCAGCCAACGTAGGCTGCAACTGGACCTGCACGCCCCCCACAAACCGCCCCGCTTTCTGCAGCGACTCGGGGGGCACCTGCAAAGGAAAATCACTGACCGGCGTTTCAGGGCTGACCGATAACAGGGCAGCCTGGCGCACCGTGACGGGCGTTGCCGGTGATACTTCCTGGATGAAGCGCAGTTGATCCTGCGCATCACCGGAGCCAGTCTCGGCAACCCGCAACGTCCAGTTGAGCGTTTGACGGTCAAGGATCGAACCCGAAACGGGCACCTGGACATCCCAGCTCAATTGCCCTGAAGACCCCGCTGCCAGTTCAAGCTCTTGCGCCGGCAATGACTGTGGTGCCACCGCTGTACCGGTAAAGCTGGCCTGTACCCGTGTTTTCATGGCTCGGGCACTGGCATTGCGTACGGTGACCATGGCCTGATAACGGTCGCCTTCGCGCACCACCTGTGGCAAGCCCGGAATAATTTGCAGGTCCTGCGTGGTATGAATGAAAACAGCCCCGTCACCAAACAGCTGCGTACCATGATCGGCCGCCACCAGCACCTTGAAACGGGAAATCACGTCGTTAAGCGGGATATCAATGGTGGCCTGCCCCTGCCCGTCCAGCTCCACATTGGGCTTCCACAACAAGAGCGTATCGAGCAACTCGCGGGTGGGCGCGCCAATGCCGCCCCCACCGCCCGGTGGCAAGGCTTTACGGCCATAATGCCGACGCCCGATTATTTCCAATTGTGCCGTGGCCGTTTCAACACTGTAAGGACGCACGCCCATCATGCCCTCAAGCAGTTTCCAGCTGGGGTTATCGGCCAGTTCAAGCAGTGCCTGATCCACCACGGCAACCGCCACGGTAGCCCCGGCGGCCGGCCTGCCATCGGGTAAGACGGCCTTAATGGTAGCCTTGGCGGTTTCCCGGATCTTGTACTGTTCCTTGTCGGGTGTTAACTGTATATTGATTTTATGCGCCGGACTTTGTACCCGGATATCGGTCAGGCCAAAACGGAAAGCGGGCTTGGCCAGGTCAATCATGGCCGTGGGCGCTGCCACTTCTTCGCTATCTTTGCCCCAGTTGAACAGGGACAGGCCAAGTGACTGACGGACCCGTCCACGCACAGCCAATACGGATACATACACATTGGGCCCCCATTCGGGTTTGATGTCAAGACTGACGGTTGGATCTTTGCCATCGATATCCACCACTCTGGCTTCCAGCACCCCTTCACGCTCGACAGCCAGCAGTGCGGTTGCCTGCCGAAACGGCATTCTCACCTGGAAACGGGCCTGTTCACCGGCCGCATATTCCTTACGCTCAGGGATGATATCGATGCGGTCATTATTCTCACCGGCAAACCAGAGTTCTTCCTGCCCGACAACCCAGACAGAAGATTCCGCCCGGGACAGGTTCCCCTGCTCATCCCGGACTTGGGCTACCAGGCTGACACGCCCGGTTTCCGTCAGGGAAACATCGCATTCAAGCCGGCCGTCATGATCGGTACGACCCTCACAAACCGTACCCATATCCTGACTCACGCGCTGCGTGTCATAACTGTAAAAACCGCCTACCAAACGTTTGCGTACGGTATGAGAGGTGTATTTGACGGCCTGAACCTGAATGGGGGTTTGCCCAAGCGGTTTGCCAGACGGCGTCAGGGCCAGCGCGGTGATTTTGGCATTTTTACCCTTTTCAAGATAGTAACCGGTACGAATGCCTGCCACGATATTGGCCGGCCAGGCCGCAACCTGCTGGCTCAGGGTTTGGATTTCACCGTTCGGATCCAGGAAGCTGGCTTCAAAGGTAAAGGTTTTGGCTTGTTTAACCTCTGGAACAGGGGTAATTTCCAGCCGTGCCCCTCCTTTGTCATCCAGCTCCAACCGTTTTTTATCCACAAACAGTCGTGTCGCAGAATCAGACTGCTCATAGTCATCTTCATCCTTTATCGTGCGAGGCGGCTCAAAAGAAAAATCGCTGTAATCGGCAAAAGACACTGAGCGGTCCCGTGCCATGGCCGAAATGGTCACAGGCAACTGACCCGCCGCACCACCGGCTATGTAATTAAGTTGCAAATCCAGATCAAGCGCATGCGGTGCAACAATGGCCCCCCCTTCCTGCCCGGGCTGGGCAATTTTCAGGCTACCCGTGAGCAGTGGCAATTTGAAAGCCTCGACCCTGAAAGAAGCGCTGCCAAAATAATCACTGCCCACACTGTCAAACCGTGCTTCATATTCACCAAGCTTGGCCGATTTCGGAATCGTCCAGTTCGTGATGGCACTGAGGCCACCACTGGGACTTGGCTGCCACTCGACGGGAATTTCGTATGTGTCAGAAGAGCCCATATGCGAAATGGTCAATTGCACGGGCCGTCGCCCGGCATCAGGCAAACCAAAACCATCACGGGTTTCAGTACGGATAAAGTGCTTCATGGACACGGTTTCACCGGCCCTGAACAGGCTGCGATCAAACACCGTGTGGGTTTTCAGGTCAAGCTGATCACTGCTGTACCCCATGGGCACGTTAAAGCGCCAGGGTTCGATACCCCGGTCCCAGCTGGTCAAGGCAAATGAATAATCCGACATCCCGTTGGCCATGGGATGGGTTTCGGGAATACGCACAGAGACAAAATAACCGCTCATGCCATTGTTTTCGCAATAATCCTTGCCACTGACGGGCTTTTTCAAATGCCAGATACCGTGTTCACCGGTTTGGCCGCCCGCCACCACCTGACCATCGCAAGCCAAGACATTCACCTGCGCATCAGGCACCGGCTTGGCATCATCCAGGGTAGTAACCCAAACCAGAAAATCATCCTTGCCCTTTTTAACGTGCACGCCCAGGTTGGTTACCAATACTGCCGTTCGCACATACATGGGGTTACGGTCTTTCAGCAAGGACTGTCCCAAATGGGCAGACTTGACTTCAAGTACATGAAAGCCGGTTTGCTGCAATGGCAAGCCGATCACTTCAAAATCACGCTCGTTATTGCCACCTGAAGCAGGCAAATTGATTTTGGAGATTTTTTCATTATTGGCCAGGATGGACACCGAGCGGCTATCCACCTCTGTTTTCGGGTCTTCCCGGTCCCAGTCAATGGCCAGGTCATTCATGATGGCACGGATATTGGCAGGACTGTAACGAACGTCATCAAGACGACGCACCCGGTGAAACCAGTTAAGTACATCCTGGTCGGTTTGCGGTACAAAATCACTGACCTGTCCCGGAGAAATGAAGTGATCACCCGCCTGCAAATGGCTTTCCACATTGCGTACCGTCAGGGGGACCAGGGCAGGTTGCTCTTTCAATGTTTTGCCCGGCTCGGTTTCGGCGTGTTTTTCTATAATGCCGAAAGTGGATGAGGCAAATTTCACCAACGGTGGAGTACGCCCGAAAGCACTCTTTAACGGAAACTGACTGGCATTGGATAACTGCCTGCCCGCGTCATCCCGAAAATCAGCGGGCAACACCACCCGCATTTCCGCATTTTCCGGAAATGGAGCCGCAAACCTGACACTTTCAACCAGATTATCAGGCGACTCATCCGCCCAGGAAGGGGAATACGTTTTGCCATCCACTTCCAGGGTAATCGCCTTGGCCAGTTCAAGCGAAACCGGGGCGCTAAAGTTTAAGGTAATGGGCTTGACGGGCATGCAGGCGGCATTCTGGTTTTCACGCAGACAGCTGAAACTGACCTTGAAGGGCTCCCTGACCTCATAATTTCGTTCATAGGGCAGTTCAGACAACAAACCGCCGGCACCTTCAAGACCTTTGTTAATAAACAGCTGCATTTTGCCACTGGCAGGAAGGCGTCGGCTGCATTGCACGACTTCAACCTGCCCGGCACGGTCTGACAGATAGTCCAAAGACTGACTTAACAGCTCAAGTTTTTCCTGCTGCCCCAATACCCGCACCGGGATTTGCTCACCATAGCCGGTCACCGTGCAAACGGCTTTCCGGGCCAGGGATTGGGGATTGACCGGTGCCGTGAAATTAATCACAAAGGCCTGGTCTTCATCGACCTGGTCACCGTAGGGCACGACATAATCCACCCGGGGACCGCCCGTATTGAAGGTGTATTGAGGTTCTGACTGCACGACCTTGCCCTGCAGGTCACGAAACGCGGGATTGGGGGAAACGGTGCAGGTCACACCAGAGGGCACCCTGCCTTCAAAATCATAAGACCAGTTGGAAACATCACTCCATTTCCCATGGCCTGTCAGCGTAGGGTGATCGCATTTAACCAAGAGGGGATCGGGACTGTCGGCACGTCCAAGACGAATTACCGGCTCACTGAAACGAGCCTTGACGCTGCTGACCTCGTTAATGCGCCCGGTGGGTATCAGCGACGCTATTTGTGCCGCCTGTACGACAGAAGCCGTACCCGCCAGCAACACAAACCCCAAGGACACAAAATGTCTTTTATACATTTCCCCTACCCCTATTTTTCCTGAAGGGCATCGGCTGATGCCATAATTTTACGTTCTATTCTGAACGCTTATTATGGCATCACTTTGAAATGTAATAAAGTTTTACTTATATGATATAAAATTATTGGGCAAAACGTTGTTGCAGGATATCGACGGCAGGCAATGTCTTGCCTTCGAGGAACTCCAGGAAAGCACCGCCGCCGGTAGAGATATAGCCAACCTTGTCGGCAATGCCAAACTTGGCAATTGCAGCCAGGGTATCGCCACCACCGGCAATGGAAAAGCCTTCGGACTCGGCAATCGCTTCGGCAATTTTTTTCGTGCCATTGGCAAATGCGTCGAACTCGAACACACCCACCGGACCGTTCCAGACGATGGTTCCGGCTTTTTTCAGAATTTCGGCCAGGGTATTGGCAGTTTGTTCACCAATATCAAAAATCATATCGTCATCGGCCACTTCAGTCGCGGCTTTTTCAGTAGCCGGTGTATCGGCAGAAAAGGACTTGCCACAAACCACATCAACAGGAATGGGCACACCGGCACCCCGCTTGGCCATGATATCAATCACGGTTTTGGCCTGTTCTACCTGATCGGGTTCTGCCAGGGACTTGCCAATATTCAGGCCACTGGCCAGCATGAAGGTGTTCGCAATACCACCGCCCACAACAAGCTGGTCGACGCGTTCAGCCAGGGCCTGCAAAATGGACAGTTTGCTGGAGACCTTGGAGCCGCCTACAATCGCCACCATTGGACGCTTGGGATTTTGCAATACACGGCCCAAAGCGGCCAGTTCTGCCTCAAGAAGCGGTCCGGCACAAACAATCGGTGCAAACCGGGCCATACCATGCGTGGTGGCTTCGGCACGGTGCGCTGTACCGAATGCATCGTTCACATAAACATCACAAAGCGCGGCCATTTTACGGGACAGCGCTTCATCATTTTTTTTCTCGCCCACATTCACGCGGCAATTTTCCAGCAATACAACCTGGCCGGGCGCTACCTCAAAGCCGCCATCCACCCAGTTCTGCACCAGCTCAACCGGCTGGCCCAGCAATTCGGACAAACGGGCGGCCACGGGTGCCAGACTGTCTTTGTCGGTCAGGGTGCCTTCGGTGGGACGCCCCAGATGAGACGTAAGCAGGACGGCAGCGCCTGCCTCAAGTGCCATTTTAATGGCTGGCACCGAAGCCCGTACACGGGTGTCTTCGGTAATAATTCCCTGATCATTCAGGGGGACATTTAAATCGGAACGGATAAACACACGTTTACCCTTGAGTTGATCCGCCTTGGCCAGTGCAGAAAGCGTTTGAACGTTTAACATTATTTTTGCATGTCCTTAATGTATGATTATCGACTGCATGGAGCAGGCCATTTCATGCAGACCGCGCATCCATTCATGGTGATTTGACAATATTGATTGTAATAAGGAAAAACGGCATCTTAAGTAACAGGATGCCGTTTTTCGTGAATTGCGAAATGAACTGATTATTTGGCGTTCATCAAGGCAACAGTGGTATCAAGCATACGATTGGAAAAGCCCCACTCGTTGTCGTACCAGGATGCCACTTTAACCAGTTTGCCAGAAACTTTGGTTAAGGTAGCGTCAAATGAGCTGGAGGCCGGGTTATGGTTGAAGTCGATGGAAACCAGCGGTGCTTCGTTGTAATCCAGAATACCTTTCAGGGAACCTTCAGACGCGGTTTTCAGGATGGCGTTCACTTCCTCAACGGTTGTTTCACGGCTGGCGATGAAAGACAGATCAACCATGGAAACATTGATGGTCGGAACACGGATCGCGTAGCCATCGAGTTTGCCATTCAATTCGGGTAATACCAGGCCAACAGCCGCTGCAGCACCGGTTTTGGTCGGGATCATGCTCATGGTGGCAGAACGTGCACGACGCAGGTCTTCGTGGTAGACGTCGGTCAATACCTGGTCATTGGTGTACGCATGAACGGTAGTCATCAAACCGGTTTCAACGCCCAGGGCTTCGTGCAGGGGCTGAACCAGCGGAGCCAGACAGTTGGTGGTGCAGGATGCGTTGGAAATAACGGTGTCGCTTGCTTTCAGAACCTGGTGGTTAACACCGTATACGATAGTAGCGTCAACGTCTTTACCGCCGGGTGCGGAAATAATGACTTTTTTGGCACCGCCTTTCAGGTGGGCGCTGGCTTTTTCCTTGCTGGTGAAAAAGCCGGTACATTCCAGCACGACGTCAACATTGAGTTCACCCCATGGCAATTCTGCCGGATTACGGTTGGCCAGCACACGGATCCTATCACCGTTAACCACCATGTAATCGCCATCAACCGTTACCGTACCGGGGAACTTGCCGTGGGCAGTATCGTATTGGGTTAAATGAGCGTTGGTTTTAGGGTCGCCCAAGTCATTGATAGCGACAATTTCGATATCATGGGATTTGCCACTTTCGTAGTGGGCACGTAATACATTGCGGCCGATACGACCGTATCCATTGATTGCAACACGAATGGTCATTACATTCTCTCCTGGTTTATAAAACTTGCTTGACTGCGTCGGCCACTTTTTCTGAAGTCAGGCCAAAATGCTTGAATAAAACACCGGCGGGTGCTGATTCACCGTAGGTATCAAGGCCCACCACAACACCGTCACGTCCGGTGTATTTATACCAGATGGAAGACACGCCTGCCTCGACGGCCACACAAGGCAATTCTTTTGGCAAAACAGAATCTTTCCATTCTTTTGACTGACGGTCAAATACATTGGTGCTTGGCATGGAAACCACACGCACCGGAATATTTTCACTGGCAAGGGCTTCCTGGGCTTTCAGGGCGATTTCAATTTCAGAACCCGTGGCGATAATAATGGCCTTGGCCTGCTCGGCATCACGCAATACGTAACCACCCTTTTCAATATTGGCGACAGCTTCAGGGCTGCGCTCGACAAAAGGCAGGTTTTGACGCGACAACAGCAAGGCACTGGGACCACCCTGCTGTACGTTTGTACCCAGGCTGGCCGGACGGCTGACGGCTGATTTCCAGGCAATGGCGGTTTCCACTGTATCGCAGGGACGCCAGACATCCAGGTTGGGAATCAGACGCAAGCTGGCAGCATGCTCGACAGACTGGTGAGTAGGGCCGTCTTCACCCAAACCGATGGAATCATGGGTAAAAACATGCACCACACGCTGCTTCATGAGCGCGGCCATGCGAATCGCATTGCGGGAATAATCGGAAAAGGTCAGGAAGGTGCCGCCAAATGGCAGGTAACCGCCATGCAGGGCAATACCATTCATGATGCCGGCCATACCGAATTCACGTACACCATAGTTGATGTGACGGCCAAACTGCAGGCCATTGCCAGTGGCACGAACCGGAGCAACCCCTTTCCAGTCAGTAAAGTTGGAGCCGGTCAAGTCGGCCGAACCACCCAAAAACTCGGGCAGGATTTCAGCCAAAGCAGCAATGGCAAACTGGGAAGCCTTACGTGAGGCAACCGTTTCAGCTTTATTCACGGTTTCTTGCAGGTAAGCATTGAACTGAGCGGCAAAATCGGCAGGCAGTTCGCCATTCATGCGACGGGCCAGTTCCTTGGCCTGCTCGGGGAATTCTTGTGCGTATCGGTCAAAGCGGGCTTGCCATTCGTCTTGCAGCTGAATGCCACGCTCTACCTGGTTCCAGCCCTGGTAAATTTCGCTGGAAATTTCAAAGGCGGGCAGATCCCAGCCAATCGCGGCACGGGTTGCCTCGATCTCGACGGCACCCAGGGGTGAACCGTGCACTTTTTCAGAGCCGGCCATATTGGGCGCGCCTTTACCGATTACCGTTTTGCAGCAAATAAGGGTAGGACCGGCATTGTCACCAAGCGCCGCTTCTTTGGCCTGGGCAATGGCACGATCAACAGCGTTTACGTCGTGGCCGTCCACATCGCGAATCACATTCCAGCCATAGGCCTCAAAGCGTTTGGGGGTATCATCGGCAAACCAGTTTTGTACCTGGCCGTCGATGGAAATGCCATTGTCATCGTACAGTACAATTAAACGGGAAAGTCTGAGTGTGCCGGCCAATGAAGCCACTTCGTGGGAAATGCCTTCCATCAGGCAACCATCGCCGACAAACGCGTAGGTGAAATGATCAATGACAGGCAGGCCAGGCTTGTTGAATTCCAACGCCAGCAAGCGCTCTGCCAGGGCAAAACCGACCGCATTGGCAATACCCTGTCCGAGGGGACCGGTGGTGGTTTCGACGCCAGCGGTAATACCCACCTCGGGGTGCCCCGGTGTTTTGGAGTGCAGCTGGCGGAAGTTTTTCAGTTCCTCGATGGAAAGATCATAGCCGGTAAGGTGCAGTAAAGCATACAAGAGCATGGAGCCATGACCATTGGACAGCACGAAGCGGTCACGGTCGAACCAGGCCGGATTTTGCGGATTATGACGCAAATGCCGTGTCCATAAAGCCTGTGCAATTTCCGCCATCCCCATAGGGGCACCGGGATGACCGGAATTTGCCTTTTGAACGGCATCCATGGCGAGCGCACGGATTGCATTTGAAAGAAGTGGCGGATTATTGCTTGTGGCAGTATTCTTCATGTGTGTCCTATCTTGCGATATATATACAATCTTGCGAACAAATTTTTTCAATAACCTATAATTTTAGCACTCTAAACCTTGCTCTTTGTCGACTGCCTGTATAAAGTAAAATTTATCCATGTGATTTGCCTTGTCCGCAAGGGAAAATTTACCTGCAGGCTTTTGCCCTGCCCCTGTCAATCAGGATTAACCTGTTTATTCATATTGTTTATTTTCAATGGCTACTCCCCGGTTTTATTGTCCCATTCCACTGCCCCTTAACGAAACCATCGCCCTGCCCGATAATGTCGCCCACCACGCCTCGCGCGCGCTGCGCCTGCGTGAAGGGGATGAGATCGTCCTGTTTGACGGAAAACAGGGGCAATACCATGCCGAACTGCGCTTCATGAACGGCAAGGCCATGGCTGCCATCAAGTATTTCAATGCACAAGAGCATGAACTCAAAGGCAAAATCACTCTGGTCCAGGGCTTGCCTTCAGGCGATAAAATGGACTGGATCATCGAAAAAGCCAGCGAACTGGGCGTACAGCACCTGATACCCATACAGGCAGAGCGCAGCGTCTTGAATCTAACCGGCAACCGTCTTGAAAAGCGCCAGGATCATTGGGAAAAAGTAGCCATATCAGCCGGTGAACAATGCGGCAGAAACCGGATATTGCAAATAGAACCCCTGCAAACACTGGCCCGGTTTGTATCAAATCATCCCCAACTGGATCACAAGCTACTGTGTCACCCTGAAGGCGGTACCGATCTGGCCACTTACCTGAAAGCACAAGCCGATGCCAAAGAAATCTGCCTGATTGTTGGCCCTGAAGGAGGATGGTCTGACCGGGAGCTGGATTTACTCAAGAAAAATGGCGCCTGTCAAATTACGTATGGATCAAGGGTTTTGCGTACCGAAACGGCAGGCCTGGCACTCACGGCAGCCTGCTCGGCATTAATGAACTGGGTTTGAAGTAAAGAACGGCCACACCGGGAACAGGCCGTTTTCTGCACATTTGATGAGTATTTATTTGCTCTGGCTTTCAGCGCCCTGACTCTCGGCATAGGGTGCAGGCGCCACACCAGGCTCGGGGTCGGAATGCTTGCCCACATGTTCTATTGAATACACAAAAATCCGGTCCTTGTCAGCGGCAAACTCAAGCGTATCATTCAGAATACCCTGAATATCCCGGGCATCTTCAGCCAGAGTTGGATCACCCGAATGCAGGTTTTTAATCCAGAGCACCATACCTTTTTTCTGGTCCAGCAGGGTTTCTCCCAGGCAGTCCAACAAGGCATCCATATTGTTGCCAAAGAAAACCGGATAATCGACAGCTTTGGCCAATGCCCTTAAAATGGCGGAGCGATTCCTGGCCTTGTCACAATCAGCGGAAAAAAATGTCAGACCCAGCTCTTCTGCCAAAGCGGCAACTTCTTCCTGCTTCTGGGACTCAGCCTTGATTTCCCCGCCGGAAGACAGGATCTTCGTTAATATCGTTTCTGATTTTTTACTCATGATGCGCCCTCATTAAAAAACGCCTTAATTTCATCTATTCGCTGCATCGTATCCACATAAGCGAGATTTATCAACTCTGTTGTAAATTCCGCCTCAAATAATAAATGAGAGGCAACTATACTACCTGTATGAACGCCACCCTTGGAAGAAACCCCCAAAACGCGCAAAAACGCACGTACGGTCTGTGGCATGCACTTTAAATGCATCATGGCGATTTCGTCAATAGATTTGCTCGGGCCCAGCGTGAGAACGTCAATGGTTTTCAGGGCCGGGCTAAGCTCGGTCTGTTCGGGAATCACCTTTAACAGGGAGTTTATACGGTGAATGCGTTCCAGATCAATCGAAAGCCCATCCACAAAAATATCCGACAGGGCATGCCCACCCAATTGGGCCAGGGTTGGATAGTTCTCCGAGCAATGCTCAAAAGAAACCGCTTCCTGTATATTGTGATCCGTCGTGCTGATGACCACCACTTTTTCCGCCCCAAGATGAATGGCCGGGCTGATGGGAGCCAACTGTCGCATGGAACCATCGCCACACCACTCGGTATGCGCCTGAACAGACAGGCATTGCGCCGGAAACACAAACGGAATGGCGCTGGAGGCCATCAAATGACGCAACTCAATTTCACAGGCAACCGATTTTCGCCTGAAGCCCTGCCATTCCTGCATGGTATGCTTGGACTGGTAAAACGTTAAATGAGTCCCCGTGGTGTAACTGGTTGCGGTAATCGCCAGCGCCGACAGGTCATGATTGCGCAGATTATGCCTGAGATTGTCAAAGTGCATGAACCGGCCCAGCAAATGCGCCAAAGGCCGGTTATCAAGCAAAGACTTGGGGCTTTGCGCCCTGATAAACGGGCTGGCCCAGCCAAACATCAAGAGAGACAGCCAGCGGCTTGCATTCCCAAAAACCCCCACCGGGTCGGAACGGTATACCTGACTGGTTTTGATATTGCTCCAGATATGACGCAGGCGCCTGACTGAGGCGTGCGGAAAAGCAGCCCGACAGGCATACCCAGTGGCATTGATGGCGCCAGCAGAAGAGCCGCAGATGATCTGGAACGGATTACGGAAACCGGGACTGCGATGGGGATCAAGAATATCAAGCAAAGCCCAAAGCACCCCTATTTGATAAGCTGCCTTGGCCCCGCCACCGGTAAACACCAGTCCAACCGGCATTTTCCGAGGTGAGGCGGCATGATCAGAGGCTGGAGAATTTATTTCCGGGAGTATTGGCATCAACAACCGTTAGCGCCGCCATGTTGACAATACGACGCACTGTTGAGCTGGCGGTCAGAATATGGATAGGCGCGTTAACCCCCAACAGGAACGGCCCCACAGCCACGTTACCACCGGCACATGTCTTAAGCAGGTTATAGGCAATATTGCCGGCATCCAAATTCGGACAAATCAACAGGTTGGCACTGCCCGACAGAGTGCTTGAAGGCAGCAGACGCTTGCGTACGTCTTCATCCAACGCCGCATCCGCATGCATTTCACCATCGATTTCCAACCCGGGCTCCTGCTCACGAATAATATCAAGGGCTTCACGCATCTTGGAGCCGGACATCGGGTTATCGGTGCCAAAGTTGGAACTGGACAGCAAGGCAACCTTGGGCTCGATTTGCAAATGACGCATTTCTTCAGCCGCCATCCGTGTGATTTCAGCCACTTCAGCCGCAGAAGGATCTGCATTAACGTGAGTATCGGCCACCGCTACCGTGCGCTCTGACATCAGCAGGATATTCATGGCACCGTAAGTCGTGACACCCGGTGCCTTGCCAATGACCTGATCAACCAGGCGCAGGTGGTTGGCATAAGTACCGACCGTACCGCATATCATGCCATCGGCATCGCCCAGCTTGACCATCATGGCACCAATCAAGGTCAAACGGCGACGCATTTCAACCCGGGCAAATTCCTGGGTGACCCCTTTGCGATTCATCATTTCCCAGTAAGTTGTCCAGTACTGTTTGAAACGGGGATCATTTTCAGAGTTGGTGACATCAACATCTTCACCAAGACGAATACGCAGGCCAAATTGACGGATGCGATGTTCAAGCACGGCAGGACGGCCAACCAGAATGGGTCGGCAGATTTTTTCGTCGATCAGAACCTGTACCGCCCGCAAAACCCGCTCATCTTCACCCTCGGTAAATACGATACGGGATTTACCGCCGTCACGGACATAGGAGCGTGCCAGCGAGAACATGGGCTTCATGAAAGAGCCGGAATGATAAACAAACTGCTGCAACTGTTCAGCGTAGGCCTCGAGATCCTCAATGGGACGGGTGGCAACGCCATCTTCCATGGCCGCCTTGGCCACGGCAGGCGCAATCCTGACGATCAGACGGGGATCAAAAGGCTTGGGAATGAGGTAGCCGGGACCAAAGTCAAGCTGGTTACCCCCATAGGCAGCAGCCACAACATCGTTGGGCTCTTCCTGGGCCAGTTTGCAAATGGCCTGCACCACTGCCTTTTCCATGCCACGGGTAATCGTGGTGGCCCCCACATCAAGGGCTCCCCTGAAAATATAGGGGAAACAAAGCACGTTATTGACCTGATTGGGATAATCGGAACGACCGGTTGCCATCACCACATCATCACGGACGGCATGCGCGTCTTCGGGCAGGATTTCGGGGTTGGGGTTAGCCAAAGCCAGAATCAGCGGATTTTCTTTCATTTTCAACAGCATTTCGGGCTTGAGTACACCACCGGCGGACAGCCCCAGGAAAGCATCCGCACCGTCAATGATTTCAGCCAATGTCCGCAATGGCGTCTCTTGCGCAAAGCGTTCCTTGGCAGGATCCATCAACTCCTTGCGTCCCTTGTAAACCACGCCCTCAATGTCCGAGACCCAGATATTTTCAACCGGCAAGCCCATATCAACCAGCAAATCAAGGCAGGCAAGCGCTGCAGCTCCGGCGCCTGACGTAACCAGTTTAATCTTCTTGATATCCTTGCCAACCACCTTCAGGCCATTCAAAAAAGCCGAGACTACCGTAATGGCAGTGCCATGCTGGTCATCATGAAAAACCGGGATTTTCAGGCGTTCACGCAGTTTTTTCTCTACCAGAAAACATTCAGGGGCCTTGATGTCCTCGAGGTTGATACCCCCAAAAGTGGGCTCCAGACCGGCAATGATCTCGACCAGTTTTTCCGGGTCATTCTCGTTGATTTCAATATCAAAGACATCGATACCGGCAAATTTCTTGAAAAGTACAGCCTTGCCTTCCATGACAGGTTTGGAGGCCAGGGGGCCGATGTTACCCAAGCCCAGCACGGCGGTTCCATTCGTGATAACACCAACCAGATTGCCACGGGCCGTATATTGAATGGCATTGACCGGATTGCTGACGATTTCATCGCAAGCAGCCGCCACGCCTGGCGAATATGCCAGCGCCAAATCGCGCTGGTTTGACAATTGTTTGGTTGGCGTTACGGAAACCTTGCCCGGACGGCCTTTTTTGTGATATTCCAAAGCAGCCGCGCGTAATCTTTCATCCATGTTTGAATCCTGTACTGACTTAGTGTATGAGTATTGAGCACTCTATCATACGAAAAATACGCCTGAATTGCACGATGAATCATACAATTTGTGCGCCTATTCTCCAAAGATGCCCGTCTGCCGGGTTCTGGCTCGTTCAAAGACACTCGTCCAAATACAAAAACACACCGGATGGATCAAATAATCCCTTGACCCTGCCCTCCACATGGGTAATCGAGTGAACCAACCGCTCACGCTCTGACTCACTTAACATTACGCTACCCGGCATGGCTGCCGGTGGCCCGGGCATTTTACGAAGGACCATTTCCTGGGCCCAAACCAGCGTTGCCCGATGCCCCAAAAACAGACGGGCCAGGTTGATATCCGCATGCAAGGCCTTGAGCGCATCCAGCCTGTACGAGAAAGGCCAGCTTGCCAGACCCAGACTCCACTCAACATCATCTTCACGCAACAGCTCAAACAGGTTGGGAATAATTCTTTGCAAGACCGGGATGGCCAGCGGGGACTCATCATTGACGCCAAAACCACCCAAAACAGCCGTTTTTCCGTCCGCAAACATGACATGCATCCGCTCCAGCCCCGAGGTATGAGTATAACCAGGCCTGACATCATGATATTCGGGACTTGCCAGCCAGTGTACCAGTGTCACATCAGCCGGCACCTGTTCAAACTGCCGGTAACCCAACGACAGCAGTTGGCCGGCGGTGGCAGCCGGCTGAGCCAGGCAGGCGTTATCACCCAATGGCTCCACCCGGGACAGAGATGGATCAATCCTGACGCTTAGGCAGGAACGGCCAATCACGTTCTCCCGCACGGCAATACCATCAAGCACCATGGCCACATCATACTCGGCACACAAGGCCTGCAAATGGAGCGCATCAGCCAACCGGGTGATGGTGACCGAAGCGGCCCCGTAACCATCCACTTGCCCCTCATCCCGGATTGACCCTTTGACTGAACGGGCAACCCGTTGACAGAAATTCTGCCACGGACTCTGGCTGACCGCCCTTTTGCCAAAACTCAAAAACGCACGACGATTCATGGTCATAATGATATTGCCACCTAAAAACAATTAAATAAACCCGTACATTTTAAGTGCCATTCCATCGATACGAATGACGGAATGCCGCCCACAAACTACAATCCACTATTATATTCAGCCGAATCACGCTTTTTCGGCTTGTGTCTGCAGTTTTATTTTTACCCCCGAGCTTGCCATGTCACGTATTGCCAAACGAGTTGAAAAAGCCCTGACTTTTCAGGCGATGGAAGTCACCAAAATAGCCCAAACCCTGAAGGAACAGGGAAAAGACATTATCAGTCTTGGAATCGGTGAGCCCGACTTCACCGCCCCCGCCATCGTTGTGGAAACCCTTAACCATGCAGCAGAGGCCGGTTTAAGCGGTTACAGCCCGGCACTGGGCATTGCGCCATTGCGGGCGGAAATCGCCAACTATTACAAAAAAAGTTTTGGTGCCAGCGTTAAACCCGAACAAGTCATTATCACGTCTGGGGCTTCGGGCGCCCTTTCGTTGGCCTGTTTAAGCACGTTGAATCCCGGCGATGAAATACTCATGCCAGATCCGGCTTACCCGGCCAACAGCAACTTTATTATCTGTGCCGGCGCCATCCCCCGCCTGATTCCCTGTACCGCAGAAGAACGGTTCCAGCTATCTGCTGAAAAAATCATGGCCAACTGGACCCCTAATACCCGTGGCGTCCTGATTGCCTCACCCAGCAACCCCACCGGCACGTCCGTCGACAACCAGGAGTTGAAAAAAATCATCCAGGCGGTCAAAGCGCGCAATGGCCTGGTCATCATGGATGAAATTTACCTTGGCCTGAGCTATGATCATGATCCGGTTTCAGCCCTGACCATTGACCCTGACATCATCGTTATTAACAGCTTTTCAAAGTATTTTCATATGACAGGCTGGCGCCTGGGCTGGATGATCGCCCCTGAAGACATCGTACCCGCCGTGGAAAAACTGGCCAGCAGCCTGTGCATTTGCCCATCAACCCTGGCCCAGCATGCCGCGATTACCTGCTTTACCGACGAAGCTATGGCCATCTATGAAAAACGCAGGCTGGCCTTTAAAGAGCGCAGGGATTATCTGCTTCCCGAACTTGAACGGCTGAATCTGCAAGTGCCGGTCGTCCCCGATGGCGCCTTCTATATTTATGCCGATATCAGTCATTACGCGCACGACAGCGAAACATTTGCCCGGGATCTGCTGAATGAAACCGGTGTAGCGGTTGTTCCAGGCCTGGATTTCGGGCCGGAACACGCCCGCCGCATGATTCGGATCTCTTATGCCACGGGGCTGGATCGACTGAAAGAGGCGATTGCCCGCATGGCGCCTTTCCTGCAGAAACTGGCGGCAAGAAAATCAATCGCGCATCAATAGAACTGACCCAGGTTCTTTCCTAAGGGAATCCCGGACTCAAGCGCTATCCGTTTACGCTCGTCCTGCACCCTGGCGGCATAACCGCTCCCCCCATTCGGACCGGTTGCCCCAACGTAACAGGCCAGCCCCCCATCTACCGAGCCCCGACGCTTGATACAGTCACGCAAGATCCGGGTACCCACCCGGACATTGGCCACCGGGTTCAAGGCTGACAGCCTGCCACCGTAAAACTCATCGAATTTTTCGGCATGCACCCGTGTCAGCACCTGCATCAGCCCCTGTGCGCCCACATGACTCTCGGCAAAAGGGTTATATCGTGACTCTACCGCGATGACACCCAGCACCAGCAGGGGGTCAAGGTCTTTTTCCCGGGCCGCCTCATAAACAGTCAGGATCAGCGAACCGGTCACGTTACGGGCCACCTTGAATTTGCGGGCGATGTAATCCCTTAACAACTGCGCCTGCTCGGCCGACACGCCCGGCAGGCTGAACTGCGGCTGGTCAATGGTCAAATTGGCAAAAAAGCCCTTCTCGGTGGCAGCCTCTTCTCCACTGACGACAGCCGAAGAAACCTCTTTCCTGGAGCGTTCATATTGATCATTGACCGCAAACAAATTCCGGAAATCCTGCTCGGACACCATGGAGTTATCCGGCTCAAGTGCAGCCAGCACCGCCAGCCGCACCTGCTGAAAACGGTCTTGCGCTGACGGCAAAATGAATATGGCCGCAACCAGCACCGTTGCGGCAATGCCCAGATACATGACCATTAAGCGAAAAAAATCATGAAAAAAAGAAACGATGCCCTGACGAACCGAGCGGGTTTCAGGACTGAGATCAAACAAAGCCATCTTTCATTTCCAACAAGTGGGAAAAACCCCAAATATAACCCGAAAATTCATTCATTCATGAAATATCCATATCACGGCATCCCAAACCCGACAAACACCCATACCGACCGTCGTCGGATATCCTATAATGAAAAGTCTTCCAAATTCTGATAGGCCGAATAAATTGAAATACCGTGACCTGCGTGACTTCCTCAGTCAGCTCGAAAAACTGAACAACCTGAAAGCCATTCAAACACCGGTTTCCACCCATCTTGAAATGACGGAAATCAGCGATCGCGTATTACGCAAGGAAGGGCCCGCCCTGCTTTTCAATCATGCCCTGCACAATGGCCAGAAATCGGACATCCCGGTGCTGACCAATCTGTTTGGCACGCCCCAGCGGGTTGCCTGGGGCATGGGGGCCGACAGCACCAGTGCCCTGAGGGAGATTGGTGAACTACTGGCCACCCTGCGTGAGCCCGAGGCACCCAAAAGCCTGAAAGATGCTTTTGGCAAGGTCTCCATGCTGAAATCCGCACTTTGGGACATGGCTCCGAAAATGCATCGTCACGCCCCCTGCCAGGAAATCATTCTTGAGGGCGATGACGTTGACCTTAACCGCCTGCCCATCCAGACCTGCTGGCCTGGCGATGTAGCCCCCCTGATTACCTGGGGCCTGGTCATTACCAAAGGCCCGCTGGCCAAACGCCAGAACCTGGGCATTTACCGCCAGCAACTTATCGGCCGCAACAAACTCATCATGCGCTGGCTGTCCCATCGTGGTGGCGCTCTTGATTTCCGTGATTTCGCCCTGGCCAATCCGGGCAAACCGTTTCCGATTGCCGTAGCCCTGGGTGCAGATCCGGCTACCATCCTGGGGGCCGTAACCCCCGTTCCCGACAGCCTGTCCGAATACCAGTTTGCCGGCCTGCTACGTGGTTCACGCACCGAGCTGGTCAAGGCCATTGGCAGTGATTTATCCATTCCCGCTTCGGCAGAAATCGTGCTTGAAGGGCATATCCTTCCTTCATCCGACCCACGGGTTCTGGCTCCCACGGTACCCGAAGGCATGACGCCCCCCAAACAATCCGCTTATGAAATGGCATTGGAAGGCCCCTATGGCGACCACACCGGTTACTACAACGAGCAGGACTGGTTCCCGGTCTTTACGGTTGAACGCATTACCATGCGCAAGAACCCCATTTACCACTCCACCTATACCGGAAAACCACCCGATGAACCTGCTGTATTGGGGGTGGCCCTGAACGAGGTATTTGTTCCCCTGCTCAAAAAACAACTGCCTGAAATCGTCGACTTTTATCTGCCCCCCGAAGGCTGCAGTTATCGCTTGGCGGTGGTTTCCATCCGCAAGCAATACGCTGGCCATGCCAAACGCGTCATGTTTGGCGTCTGGAGCATTCTGCGTCAGTTCATGTACACCAAATTCATTATCGTAGTGGATGATGATGTGGACACCCGCGACTGGAAAGAGGTCGTCTGGGCCATAACCACCCGGATGGATCCGGTCCGGGATACCTTACTGGTGGAAAACACCCCCATTGATTACCTGGACTTTGCCTCTCCGGTATCAGGTCTGGGTGGCAAGATGGGGCTGGATGCCACCAATAAATGGCCTGGTGAAACCCAGCGCGAATGGGGCACGCCCATCAAGATGGATGAGGATATCAAAACCCGGGTGGATTCTCTATGGAAGGATCTGGGCTTGTAGAAGCCGGTTGACGGGAAGGCGCCCTGCTTTCCCGACTCTGGAATTTATGGTATACAAACCAGGAAACCGCTGCCAGCACCACCGGCTTAAGCACTTTTGAACGGGTTTTGCTGGAACGCAACAAAAACCGACCCACCAACAGGCTAAGACGTGGATTCTTTTCCAGGTAAGCAAACAAACCAGAAGGAATGCCCGTCATGCGGGATAAGCCCAGGCTGCCGCTTTGCAACAATTGCTGCCTCAGCGCACGTGGAGAAGCCGAAAGGCTCAGTTTCCTGAAACTCAAGCTAGCAATTTCCCGCTCGACGTCTATCCGGGCAACCAGCAACTGTTTGTGCAATTCCCGTTCTTTTCGGTTCATGGACGATCCTCTGTGGCCACTGCCGTGCTGCCCCGCATACACTGCGCATCATCTTGCAAGGCCTTGACCGTTGCGGAAAATGGCAGGTGTTTCCTGATGAGACGGGAACGGACATAGAAAAAGCAGGCCAGTGACGCCATGGTATGAAACAATACCAAGCCCAGCAACACGACAAAACGGTATTCGGTACCCCAAAAATACAGGCCAACCAATACGGTTGCGCTCATGAGGGCCAAGATAAAAAAAACGAAACCAAACATGCTCAACCACAGCATGCCCAGCATACGCTCTTTTTCCTCGGCCACTTCAAGCCCAAACAACTCCATGCGGGTGGCGGCGATTTTAAACAGGCTGCCAACCGCATTTTTCAGATCATGCCTGACGGTCATAAAGGCGATACCCTTCAATAATGCTTAACGACGACCAATGATAACACCCAACAACAAGCCGGCCAGACCCACCATGCCGATTGAGCGCCATGGATTTTCATGCACGTACTCATCGGTCACCCGTACGGCTTCCTTGCTTTGGACAATCGCTTTTTCCTGGGTTTCCCTGAAACTGTCAGTAGCCCTGTGAATGGCATTCATCGCCCTTGCGCGTAACTCATGCGCTTTTTCTTCACCGGCACCTGCAGCCTCCTTCAGCAAGGATTCGGCATCTTCAATACTTTTACGCAAGCTTTCCAGCAATTGCTCTTCGGTTTGCTCCAGACTTTTTCGTACGGCCATTTGCTTTCTCCAAAAAGTTAAGGGGTTCGGAACATCATATATGATTTTTTGGGCATCACCCTATATAAAATACTTAAAAAAGTGTCAACTTATTGCTTCATTGTAATAATAACAAGGCAACAGGCGCATCGTCCCGCCATAAAAGCCGCTTGCCCGATGAGGCCTTAATCTTTCTGCCGGGTACCGAAAATACGGTCACCGGCATCACCCAACCCGGGAATGATATAACCATTTTCATTCAGGCCCTCATCCACCGAGGCAGTGTAAATATCCACATCAGGATGCTTGCCAAGCACTTTCTCAATCCCCACCGGAGCCGCCACCAGCACCAGCGCCCGAATCTCGCGGCAACCGGCCGCCTTCAGCATGTCGATGGTAGCCACCATGGAACCACCGGTCGCCAGCATCGGGTCGATAATCAGGGCAATCCGCTGATCCAGATCATCCACCAGCTTTTTAAGATAGGTGGCGGCCTCAAGGGTTTCTTCATTGCGGGCAATGCCTACCGCGCTGACCTTGGCGCCCGGAATCAAAGAAAGAACGCCTTCCAGCATGCCAATACCGGCACGCAAGATGGGTACGACGGTCACTTTCTTGCCGGCAATTTTTTCTACCACAACCTGACCGCACCACCCATGGATGGTGGTGTTTTCAAGCGGGAAGTCTTTGGTGGCCTCATAAGTAAGCAACGCTGAAATTTCCTGGGCCAGTTCGCGAAAACTTTTTGTACTCAGATCTGCACTGCGCATAATGCCCAGTTTATGTCTGATAAGGGGGTGCCGGATCTCGTGGATGGCCATAATTTCTCCGATGGATTCACAATACAATATATTCAGTCTGCCAGTATTGAAAAAGGGCATAACTTTGCCGGGTCATTCATTTCAATGGCGCAGGGTTAAACTCGCTTTATAATAACCCCTTACCCGGCAGCAACCATGCCGAAATGATAATACGCCCTTCGATATTTTTCCAACTACCTTCGCTGTTTTCATGTATCAGATCAACAATACGCTTACCGTTGCCGACTTCAATTATGAGTTGCCACAAGCGCTTATCGCCCAGACACCTCCTGCCTCCCGCGGACAAAGCCGCCTGTTGCACATCGATCCGCAAGACCGG
This sequence comes from Advenella alkanexedens, assembly GCF_019132845.1. GTDB lineage: Bacteria > Pseudomonadota > Gammaproteobacteria > Burkholderiales > Burkholderiaceae_B > Advenella > Advenella alkanexedens. The sequence goes on from NZ_JAHSPR010000006.1 coordinate 84,266, forward strand.
TTACACGACCTTGCCTTTCCCGATATCGTGAATCTGCTAAAACCCGATGACCTGCTTGTTTTCAACAACACCAAGGTCATCAAGGCCCGCCTGTATGGCCAAAAACAAAGCGGAGGAAAAGTCGAGGCCCTGATCGAGCGTATTACCGAACCCACCCGTGCCCTGGCGCATCTCAAATCCAGTAAATCCCCCAAGGCAGGAACCCGTCTGGTCTTTGAGAACGCCTTTAAGGCAGAGGTGCTGGGCCGCGAGGGTGAGCTGTTTGACATTCGTTTTCCGGGCAATGTGCTGGACCTGCTGGATCAATACGGTGCAACACCCTTGCCCCCCTATATCCAGCACGAGGCCGACTCATCCGATGAGCAGCGCTATCAAACCGTATATGCCCGGGAACCTGGGGCCGTTGCCGCTCCAACCGCCGGCCTGCATTTTGACGATACCCTATTACAGCAAATAAAAGCCGCAGGTATTAATTGTTCCTTTGTCACCCTCCATGTGGGTGCCGGCACCTTTCAGCCCGTACGGGTTGAACAATTAAAAGACCACACCATGCATGCCGAATGGTATACCGTCGGGCAGGAAACCGTTGATGCCATATTACAAACCCGGGCCAGGGGCGGGCGTGTGATTGCGGTGGGCACCACCAGCGTGCGGGCACTGGAATCGGCCGCCCATCAGGGCGGTCTCGCGGGGACCAAATGCCCAATCGCCCACTCGGCGGATACCCGTCTGTTCATTACCCCTGGCTACGAATTCCAGGTCATCGACGGGCTCCTCACCAATTTCCACCTGCCCCAATCCACCCTGCTTATGCTGGTTTCAGCGCTGTGCGGCCTTGACACCATGCGCCAGGCCTATCAACATGCCATCGCTCAACAATACCGTTTCTTCAGCTATGGCGACGCCATGTTCATTGCGCCCCGCGCCTGAAGCCAAGGCCCACCCACCACCCCGATCAAAATTATTTATATTGAAAAGATATGTCAGGACTCAAGTTTGAACTGTTAAAAACCGAAGGCAAGGCCCGCCGCGCCAGCATTACACTGAATCATGGTACCGTGCAAACACCCATGTTCATGCCGGTTGGCACCTACGGCAGCGTCAAGGCCATGTTGCCGCATGAACTGGAGGAAATCGGTTCCCAGGTTATTCTGGGCAACACCTTCCACCTTTGGCTGCGTCCGGGCACTGAAGTCATTGAAAAGCATGGCGGACTGCATCAGTTCATGCAATGGAACAAGCCCATTCTGACCGATTCGGGTGGTTTTCAGGTATTCAGCCTCAGCGATCTGCGCAGTAAAATCACCGAAGAAGGCGTCAAATTCTCTTCGCCCATTGATGGCGCCAAACTGCTGCTGACGCCCGAAGAGTCCATGCGCATCCAACGCTCCCTGAACTCGGATATCGTCATGGTGTTTGATGAGTGTACGCCCTACATGATTGATGGCCGCCCGGCCACCCTGGAAGAGGCGGCCCGCTCAATGCGCATGTCACTGCGCTGGGCCAAGCGCTCCAAGGACACCTTCAATCAACTGGAAAACCCCAATGCCCTGTTTGGCATTGTCCAGGGCGGCATGTATGAATCCCTGCGTGACGAATCCCTGGCCGGCCTGACCGATATCGGTTTCCATGGCTATGCGATTGGAGGCCTGTCGGTGGGTGAACCCAAGGAAGACATGCTGCGCATTTTGCAGCACATCACCCACAAACTGCCTGAAAATGCCCCCCGTTACCTGATGGGCGTAGGTACCCCCGAAGACCTGGTTGACGGTGTTGCCAACGGCGTGGACATGTTCGATTGCGTCATGCCTTCACGCAATGCCCGCAATGGCTGGCTGTTTACCCGCTTTGGCGACATCAAGATCCGTAACGCCCGTTACAAGGATGATACCCGTCCACTGGATCCGGGCTGCCACTGCCACACCTGCAGCCATTTTTCCCGCGCCTATTTGCACCACATGCAAAAAGCCAATGAAATTACCGGCGCCCGCCTGAACACCCTTCACAACCTGCATTACTATCTTAACCTGATGAAAGAAATACGCACGGCACTGGAAAACGGCACGTTTACACAATGGAAAGAACAATTCGCAAAAGATCGCGCAAGAGGCATCGAATAATCAAGTTCCGCTACAATATCCCGTTAATATAATTATTTTTTTGGAGTTACCCCATGCTGGCAACAGATTTATCACAACTCATTATTGCTCAAGCCGCCCCCGAGGGTGCTGCAGGTGGATTGGCAAGTTTTCTGCCAATCATCCTCATGTTTGTGGTGCTTTATTTCATGATGATCCGTCCACAAATGAAGCGTCAGAAAGAACATAAAGCCATGGTCGAAGCACTGACCAAAGGCGATGAGGTCATTACTTCGGGTGGTCTGCTGGGTAAAGTCAGCAAAGTCACCGATAACTACATTACCATTGAAGTGGCTGAACTGGCCGAGAAACCCGTTGAAGTCCTGCTGCAACGCGGAGCCGTTACCAATATTCTGCCCAAAGGCACCATCAAATCCCTGTAAGGCTGCCCTGCCCTTAATTTTTTAAGGGCTTTCTTTTTTTAATCAACCTATTTATACGGCTACGGCATGAACCGCTATCCTCTCTGGAAATACCTAATGGTACTGGTTGCATTGGTAATCGGTATTATTTACACCATCCCGAATTTTTTCGGGGAATCACCTGCTGTCCAGGTTTCTAGCGCAAACGTTACACTCAAGGTCGATCAACAGCTGTTAAGCCGCGTTGACAGCATCCTCAAACAGAATAACATTCCTTACACGGGCTCTTATTTTCAGCAAAATGGTCCGGTTGGCACCATCCGCATCCGCTTTGATTCCACCGACAACCAACTCAAGGCCAAAGACATCCTTGAGCGCAGTCTGAATACCAATACACAAGAGCCCGATTATACGGTTGCCCTGAACCTGCTGTCCGGGTCACCCGACTGGCTGACCAGCCTTGGCGCAAACCCCATGTACCTGGGTCTTGACTTGCGCGGTGGCGTTCACTTCCTGCTGCAGGTTGACATGAAAGGCGCACTGGAATCGCGCTACGATACCCTGACCACCGACATCCGCAGCATTCTGCGCGACCAGAAAATAGAGGTTGAGTCCGTCAACAAGTCAGGCGCCAGCATTGTCTCCACTTTTGCATCCGAGAACGACCGCAACAAAGCCATCGGCGCGTTCCGTAGCCGCATCAATGAACTGACCTTTACCGAATCTGTCGACAATGGCAAATTCATCCTGACCGGACAAATCAGCCCAAGCGAGATCACCCGGGTAGAACAAACCGCCCTCAAACAAAACATTCTTACCCTGCATAACCGCATTAATGAATTGGGCGTTGCCGAACCGGTTATCCAGCAGCAGGGCAACGACCGTATTGTTGTCCAGTTGCCCGGCATTCAGGATGTGGCCAAGGCCAAGGAAATCCTTGGCCGCACCGCCACCCTGCAATTGCGTATGGTCGACGATTCCCCCGCGGCCTTGTCTGCCCTGGCCAGTGGCACAGTGCCATTCGGACTGGAGTCTTTCAAGGATAGCGATGGCCGTCCCATTCTGGTTCGTCGCCAGGTTCTGCTGACCGGTGAAAACCTGGAAAACGCCCAGGCCGGCCGCAACCAGCAAACCCAGGAGCCCACCGTCAACCTGACCCTGGACAATAAGGGTGCCCGTATTTTCCGCGACACCACCCGTGACAACATAGGTAAACGACTGGCCATTATCCTGTTTGAAAACAATCGTGGACAAGTTGTGACTGCTCCGGTTATCCGCAGTGAAATTCCCAACGGACAGGTTGAGATTTCAGGCAGCATGACTGCCCAGCAGGCCGCTGACGTATCCCTGTTGCTTCGTGCCGGCTCACTGGCCGCCCCCATGAGCATTATCGAGGAACGCACAATTGGTCCAAGCCTGGGTGCGGAAAACATCAAGAAAGGGTTTGATTCCACCCTGTACGGCTTCATCATGATTGCCGTGTTCATGATTATTTACTATCATCTCTTTGGTATTTTCTCCACCCTGGGCCTGATCTTCAACGTCTTGCTGCTGCTGGCGCTGCTCTCCATGCTGCAGGCCACGCTTACCCTGCCAGGTATTGCAGCGCTGGCCCTTACCCTGGGTATGGCGATTGACGCGAACGTGCTGATCAACGAACGGATCCGCGAGGAGCTGCGAGGCGGTGCGTCACCTCAACAGGCCATCAATACCGGTTTTGACCGGGCATGGGGAACCATTCTTGACTCAAACCTGACCTCCCTGATTGTTGGCCTGGCATTGCTGGCCTTCGGCAGTGGTCCCATCCGTGGCTTTGCCGTGGTGCATACCCTTGGCATCCTGACCTCCATGTTCTCTTCCGTCGTGGGTGTCCGGGCATTGGTCAACCTTTGGTATGGCAGCCGTAAAAAGCTCAAGACCCTGGCCATCGGTACTGTCTGGAAACCGAATGCAGAGAAATAAAGGCATTCACCCGCAAGCAAGGCTTAACACGTAAACAATGTTCCTGAACCCGAGCGGTTCAGGAGCCGGGAATTAAAATGGAATTATTCAGAATCCGTAAAACCATACCGTTCATGAAGTATGCCCTGATCCTTAACGTGATCAGTGCCATTACTTTCGTACTGGCGGTATTTTTCATCGTTACCCGCGGTTTTCACCTGTCAATCGAATTTACCGGTGGAACCGTCATGGAAGTCAATTACCAGCAACCCGCCGAACTGGATTCGATCCGCCAATCGGTCGCGTCCCTGGGCTATACCGACTTCCAGGTACAAAACTTTGGCACGTCACAAGACGTCATGATCCGTCTTCCCATTCAGGAAGGTGTCACTTCAGCTGCACAAAGTGAAAAAGTCATGCAAGCCCTCCAACAGATTGACCCCGGTGTCGAATTGCGCCGGGTTGAGTTCGTCGGGCCACAGGTGGGCAGTGAATTGTTCAGCAATGGCCTGAAGGCGTTTTTCTTTGTGGTCCTGGGCATTATTGTGTACCTGGGTTTCCGCTTTGAGTGGAAATTCGCCATCGCCGGCATGATTGCCAACCTGCACGACGTGGTGATCATTCTGGGCTTTTTTGCCTTTTTCCAATGGGAGTTCTCTTTACCCGTACTGGCCGGCGTGCTGGCGGTACTGGGCTATTCGGTCAACGAATCGGTGGTTATCATGGACCGGATCCGTGAAAACTTCCGCAAACAGCGCAAAACCAGCGTTCGCGAAGTCATTGACAGTTCCATTACCCAAACCATCTCCCGGACCATTATTACCCACGGCTCTACCCAAATGATGGTGCTGTCCATGTTCTTTTTTGGCGGCCCCACCCTGCATTACTTCTCACTGGCCTTAACCATTGGCATCTGGTTTGGCATTTATTCCTCAGTCTTTGTGGCCGCTTCCATTGCCATGTGGTTGGGCGTCAAACGTGAAGACATGCTGAAAGTACCCAAAAAAGAAGACCCGGCTGCCGAAATCATGGAAGGCTAAGCCCAGGCTTCATTAAGTTGCCCTTCAATAAAAGGGTTAGCTAAAGACTTAGCCGTTAAATTGCCCCCAACAACCGCATATCACCGGTTTCTTGGGGGCAATTTAATTAGCGCTCATTTTTCAATGCAAAAACAAACAGATAGAAAAAAGGGCGACAATAAGAGTACAATCTGCTTTTCCTTTTTTTGCCCCCGGGCTCAAACCCGCACCGGTATCCAACTATGCAAGAAACCAATATCAAACGCTCCGGCCTTAACTCCGAAACGGTTAAGCCTGTTGAATCCCCCCTGTCTTCCCTGGCCGCCCCCGATGGCAGCACCCGCAAGCTTTACATCAAGACGTTCGGCTGCCAGATGAATGAATATGACTCAGACAAAATGGCCGATGTCCTGCGTGAAAACCAGGGTCTGGAATTGACTAACGATCCGGAAGATGCCGACGTCATCCTGTTCAACACCTGTTCAATCCGTGAAAAAGCCCAGGAAAAAGTTTTTTCCGACCTGGGACGCGCCAATCAGCTTAAACAGAAAAAACCCAATCTGGTCATTGGCGTAGGCGGTTGCGTGGCCAGCCAGGAAGGCGCCACCATCATTCGCCGCGCCCCTTACGTTGACGTCGTTTTTGGTCCCCAGACCCTGCACCGTCTGCCAGACCTGATCAATAAACGCCACGAAACCGGCCGCTCGCAAGTCGATATCAGCTTCCCCGAAATTGAAAAATTCGATGCCTTGCCACCCGCCCGCGTCGAAGGCCCATCGGCATTCGTCTCCATTATGGAAGGCTGTAGCAAATACTGCAGTTTTTGCGTGGTTCCCTATACCCGTGGCGAAGAAATTTCCCGTCCGTTTGAAGACGTCCTGCAGGAAGTGGCCGACCTGGCAGACCAGGGCGTGAAGGAAGTCAATCTGCTGGGCCAGAACGTCAATGCTTACCGTGGCACCATGGGAGACAGCGGTGAAATCGCCGACTTTGCCATGTTGCTCGAATACGTTCATGAAATCCCGGGCATTGAGCGCATCCGCTATACCACCTCCCATCCCAAGGAAATGACCAACCGCCTGATTGAGGCGCACGGCGCCCTGCCCAAGCTGGTGCCTTTCCTGCACCTGCCCATCCAGACCGGCAGCGACCGCATCCTGGCCGCCATGAAGCGCGGCTATACCGGGCTTGAGTTCAAGGCCATTGCCCGCAAACTGTATGCGGCACGTCCCGGCCTGACCCTGTCTTCCGATTTCATCGTGGGTTTTCCCGGTGAAACCGATGCCGACTTCGAAACCACCATGAAACTGATTGAAGATGTCAATTTTGACACTTCATTTTCTTTCATCTATTCGCGTCGTCCCGGCACGCCAGCCGCCGACCTGCATGATGACACCCCTTACGATGTCAAACTCAAGCGCCTGCAACGCCTGCAGGCCCAAATCAACAAACAGGCCAAGGCCATCAGCCATGCCATGCTCAACACGATTCAGCCCGTCCTGGTCGAAGGCGAATCGCGCCGCGATAAAAATGAACTGACCGGACGTACCGAAAACAACCGGATCGTCAATTTTTCCGCACCCAAACGCCTCATTGGCCAAATCGTCAATGTACGCATCACCGATGTCTACACCAACTCACTGCGTGGCGAGGTGGTAACCAGCGAGCAGGTTAGCTAATGGCTGTCAAACGCAACCAACCGGTCATCATCACCCTTGATGGTGACAATATGCAACTGGCCAACCTATGTGGCCCCCTGGATGAAAACCTGCGGCAAATCGCCCAAGCATGGGGGGTCAAACTGGGCCGTAACGGCAACCGTATTACCCTGGAAGGCGAGCAGGCCCTGAAGGCGGGCAATAGCATCGAGATTTTTCATCGGCGGGCCCGCCATAAAGACCTCTCCATTGATGATATCCAGCTGGGCCTGGTAGAACAGAAAGCCTCTCCACACAAAGCGGCCCCCGCTTCATCAACCCGAGCCAAAGAAGAAGACGATCTGCCACCACTGGATGATGAAAGCGACACCATTATCCTGCGCACGCGACGCAGTGACCTGCGTCCCAGAACGCCCAGCCAGCGCCAGTACCTGAATAATGTCCTGCGCAATGACATTACCTTTGGCACCGGCCCTGCCGGCACGGGCAAGACCTGGCTGGCCGTGGCCTGCGCGATTGATGCCCTGGAACGTGAAAACGTCCAACGCATCATCCTGACGCGTCCCGCGGTAGAGGCTGGCGAGCGTTTGGGTTTTCTGCCCGGCGATCTGGCCCAGAAAGTGGATCCATACCTGCGCCCCTTGTATGACGCGCTTTACGACCTGATGGGCTTTGAAAAAGTACAGCGCCTGTTCGAAAAACAAACGATTGAAATCGCACCGCTGGCCTATATGCGCGGTCGCACCCTGAACCATGCCTTTGTCATCCTTGACGAAGCCCAGAACACCACACCGGAACAGATGAAAATGTTTCTGACCCGCATTGGTTTTGGCAGCAAGGCCATTATTACCGGTGACCCGACACAGGTTGACCTGCCCAAAGGGCAAAAAAGCGGCCTGTCCCATGCCCTGCAGGTTTTGCAATCGGTCGAAGGTATTGCTTTTTCACGCTTTTCCAGTAAAGACGTGGTCCGTCATCCGCTGGTGGCTCGCATTATTGATGCCTATGATGAATCAGAGGCGCTCTCCGGCCACACTCTCCGTTAATCCTCTTACCGTTAAAAGCCATCATGCCAGAACCCGTTCTCAGCTTTACCGTCCAATACGCCGTGGATGCGCCGGAACTGTCACGCCAGCAACTGCGTGCCTGGGCCCTGAAGGCCGTCCAGGCCGCCAACCAGGATTGCCCTGATGCATTCCAGCGTGCCGAACTGACCCTGCGCCTGGTAAACACCGCTGAAGGCCGATCCCTGAATGCCAGCTACCGCGACAAAGATTATGCCACCAACGTCCTGACTTTTGAATACGGCGTTGACCCGGAAGGCACGGCACGCGGAGACATTATCCTGTGCCTTGATGTATTGAAAAAAGAAGCTGAAGAACAGGGCAAACCATTCAAACACCATGCCGCCCACCTGGTGATTCACGGCACCCTTCACGCGCTGGGTTACGACCATCTCAACCACGATGAGGCCGAACACATGGAGGCCATGGAAGTTGCCATCCTGACGCGTTTACATATCGAAAACCCTTATCTGGAACGTTGATAAGGGGCAAAAAACAAGACGTTTAAAAGAGAATCCCGGCATTTTCAATGAACAAGATGAAATTTCATCAAAAAATCTTCATTTTGAGTTATGCTTAAATTCCCATTAACTAGACGTCCAGAGATGTCAACAGATCCATATCCTTCCAGCGAGGCTGACTCGGAATCGAAGTCAGCCAAAAAATCAACCGCACGCTCTTTATTGCAGCGTTTTAAAACTTTCATTGGCCAAAACGAGCCTGAAGACCGTGAAGATATCCAGGAAATCCTGTGCGCCGCACATGACAGGGAAATCCTGGACGATGACTCTTACACGATGATTCTGGGCTCCATTTCGGTCACCGAAAAAAATGTCAGCGACATCATGGTTCCCCGCTCACGCATGGATATGCTTGATGCCTCGCTATCCGTGCAGGAACTGCTGCCCATCATTATCGACACGGCTCACTCTCGCTTTCCCGTCTACGAAAATGAGCGTGACAATATCATTGGCATTTTGCTGGCCAAAGATTTACTGCGCTTTTTCAATGACCCCGAGCTTAAAATCCGCAACCTGATCAGGCCTGCCTATTTTGTGCCCGAAACCAAAAAACTCAATCAACTGTTGCGCGACTTCAAGGAAAACCGCAATCATCTTGCCATCGCCATCGATGAATATGGCAGCATTACCGGCCTTATCACCATGGAAGATGTCCTTGAGCAAATTGTGGGTGATATTGAAGATGAATACGATGAAGAAGCCGAGCAAACCATTTTCCCTGAATCGGAAAATGCCTGGCGGGTCATGGCCATCACCGATATCAGCGACTTCAACCAAACCATCCACAGCCATATCCCCGAAGATGACTATGACACCATTGGTGGCTGGCTGGCAGCAGAACTGGATCACATTCCCCAACGTGGCGACACGCACGACTACGAAAACCTGAGGTTCCGGGTCTTGCGGGCCGATGCGCGACGCGCCTTGTGGCTGCATGTCAGGCGCTCCACCTCCTCCGCTGTTACCAACAAAGACAACTAAACCATGATGCACCGGCTTTTATTGCTTGCCGCGGGCGCCTTGCATGCCCTGAGCTTTTCCGCCTCCCCGCTTCCTGCATGGAGCCTGTCATCAATACAAATCATCACCCTGGCCCTGCTGGCCTGGCATGTCTTCAGGGCGGCTAACGTACGTCAGGCGGCCGGCTCCGCCGCCTGGTTCAGCATCAGCAATTTCTGCGTGGGTATTTACTGGCTGTTCATCAGCATGAACACCTACGGCGCGCTGGCAGCGCCACTGGCCGCTGCCGCCGTCTTCCTGCTGTCCGCCTATTTAAGCCTGTATCCCATACTGGCCGCCAGCGTCACCCGCTACCTGTCAAACCGTAATCTGTCCAGTTTCATACTTGTCTGGGCCGGTTGCCAGGCCTTATCCGAATGGCTGCGCAGTTTTATTTTTACCGGCTTTCCCTGGAACAGCACGGGTTATGCTCACACCGACGGTGCCCTGTCCGGCTGGGCCCCCGTCCTGGGTGTTTACGGTGTCGGTTTCATGGCAGCACTGGTATCCGCACTCTTGGCTGCCGGCCTTGTTTACCTGCACAAACAGCAACAAAAAAAATCAATTCTTTGCCTGGCATTTATCGTCGGGTTGTTCATGCTCAGCGTTGGACTGAAACAACTATCCTGGCACCAGCCTCATGGCAACCCCATTTCAATCAGGCTGGTCCAGGGGAATATTTCCCAAGACCGCAAATTCCATCCCGACACGATGATGGAAAGCATGTATGAAAATTTTGACCTGGCCTTGCTGGAACCCGCCGACCCTGAAGCGCCCGCCAAAGTCATCATTTTCCCGGAAACCATCATCCCCGGCTTCCAAAACCGGATGAGCCCGGAATTCTGGCAATCAGTCACCCAAATAGCCGAACACACCCAAAGCGTTTTTTTCATGGGCGTTCCTTTGCGCACCCTGGATCATCGCGGTGAACGCTTCACCAATAGTGTCATCGCCCTTGATGGCAACACCAGCACCGAGGCCTTGATGTCCGGCCTGGAGCTGCCGGTTTATGATAAACAACACCTGGTTCCTTTTGGTGAATTCATCCCCTACGGATTTCGCTGGTTTGTTCACGCCCTTGGCATACCGCTTGGCGATTTTGACCGAGGCACCGCTTTTCAACACAACTTCGTGGTAGAAGAGCAGGTTTTTGCACCCAATATCTGCTATGAAGACGTTTTTGGCGAAGAGCTGTTGCCCGCCCTGTTTGCACGGCCCGACGGCTCCCCGGGTGCCAGCATTATGTTTAACGTCAGTAACCTGGCCTGGTTTGGCAATACCTTTGCCCTGGGACAACATTTGCAAATAGCACGCATGCGCAGCATGGAAACCGCGCGTCCCATGGTACGCGCGACCAATACGGGTACCACCGCAGCCATAGATGCCAACGGCAACTTGATTGCCGCGCTGCCTACCGCCATTCCAGGTGTGTTGGATGTACAGGTACAGGGAACGCAAGGCTATACGCTTTATGCTCGTACCGGCAATAGCCTGGTTATTATTCTGTCACTGCTTTGCATTGCCTTGGGTGTGCTTATCAGAAAAAAAGCCTGATTTTTTCTCAAGAAATTTTTCTGGCAAGCACAAAAACAATATTTTTTGGCAAAAAAACATCATTTTCAGAGGCCAATCATTAAAATGTGGCTTTTTTGTACATAAGCAACAAAAAGGTCTTGCACAAAGATAGAAACATAGGCATAATTCTAATTCTTCGCTAGTCACTCAATTGGGGGTATAGCTCAGCTGGGAGAGCGCTTGCATGGCATGCAAGAGGTCAGCGGTTCGATCCCGCTTATCTCCACCAACTTTCTTTGGAAAGGTTTAGCGAAGCAGGTTGTGAAACAGTTTTTATCGCTCACAATCAAAATGTAGTAAGTTTTAAGTTAAAGTCCTGTCCCCTTCGTCTAGAGGCCTAGGACACCACCCTTTCACGGTGGGTACAGGGGTTCGAATCCCCTAGGGGACGCCAAACTTTTTAGTTTGATGTTGACTTTACACATACCGCTGCGGAGCGGTAGTTCAGTTGGTTAGAATACCGGCCTGTCACGCCGGGGGTCGCGGGTTCGAGTCCCGTCCGCTCCGCCAAAAGATTCAAAAGCCCTGACTTTTTCAGGGCCTTTTTAATGCTACACGATATGAAGCATTAAGAACAGTTAGACAAAGTCCTGTCCCCTTCGTCTAGAGGCCTAGGACACCACCCTTTCACGGTGGGTACAGGGGTTCGAATCCCCTAGGGGACGCCAAACTTTTTAGTTTGATGTTGACTTTACACATACCGCTGCGGAGCGGTAGTTCAGTTGGTTAGAATACCGGCCTGTCACGCCGGGGGTCGCGGGTTCGAGTCCCGTCCGCTCCGCCACAAAATTTCAAAAAGCCCTTAGCTTTGATTAAGCTAAGGGCTTTTTTCATGTCCGGCAATAATTCTTCACTATCTCAGTAGCACGCTCGGTTCACATAACAATAAAGCATAAGTGAAGTGCCCCCCAAATGTTGGACAATTAAAAACTAGGCAGCTAAAACCTGAGTCCGGTATTGTACCGGACTCAGTCCATTTAACGTGGGAATGCATATTAGAAGCACATATCCACCACTCAAAAACGCGCTGCCATGCTATTGGCGGCAAGCTGTACCAGCTGCTCTTTAGACAAATCAAGAGCCTGGGCCGTGGCAACGTAGTTATCCAGTATATAACCGCCAAAATAGGCCGGATCATCTGAGTTGATAGTGACACAAAGGCCCTGTTCAAGCAGGCGTTTCAGGTTATGCTCTTTCAAGTCATCCACCACACAGAGCTTTAGATTGGACAGTGGGCATACGGTCAAGGGAACCTGTTCTTGCCGCAAGCGCTGCATCAGAATCGGGTCTTCTTCACTGCGCACGCCATGATCAATACGCTCGGCCTGCAACAGGTCAAGGGCGTCGCGCACATAAGAGGCCGGCCCCTCTTCACCGGCATGCGCCACCGACCTGAAACCCAGCGCTTTACAGTGGGCAAAAACCTCCTGGAATTTTTCTGGCGGATTGCCAACTTCAGAAGAATCAAGCCCCACCGATACCCACAGATCAGCGTATTGCTCACGCAAGGGCAAAGCCTGCTCCAGTGCGGCAAAAGCATCAGCCTGGCTTAAATGACGCAGGAAGCTGAAGATCAGGCTGCTGTTGATACCCAGTTCTTTTTGCCCCTGCCGCAAGGCGCTGGCCAAGCCGGCAAACACCGTTTCAATGGCCACCCCCCTGCTTGTATGGGTTTGCGGGTCAAACATGATTTCCGCATGCACCACCCCATCGGCCGCGGCACGCTGCAAATAAGCCCAGGTCATGTCATGAAAATCCTGTTCGGTTTGCAGAACAGCGGCACCGGCATAATACAGATCCAGAAAAGACTGCAGATCGGTAAACTGGTAGGCCTTTTTTAATGAGTCGATATCCGCATAAGGCAAACGAACCTTGTTACGCTCGGCGAGGGCAAAAATCATGTCGGCCTCAAGCGTGCCTTCTATATGCAAATGCAATTCCGCCTTGGGCAGATCCCGGATAAATGAACGGAGTTCCTGTGTATTCACTATTCGCCCCCCAGCAACCAGCTTTGCAGGGCAATCAGGGTTTTGGCATCCTGAATGCTCCTGTCTTTAATAGCCTGCTTGATTTGTTCCCGGCCTAACAAAACGGTTTGCACAAACTCATCCTCATCCGCTTTCAATTCACTGTTTTCAGTAAGACTCCTGGCTTCGTACAGGTACATCAACTCATCACAAAACCCGGGTGCGGTATAGAACTTATGGATCAGGGTCATGGATTGTGCCGTATAAGGCGTTTCTTCGGCCAGTTCCCGATAGGCGCATTGTTCGGGGCTTTCACCGTCCATGTCCAGCTTGCCGGCCGGAATTTCCAGCAGCACATCACCAACAGGATGCCGGAATTGCCTGACCAATACCACTTGATCTTGCGCAGTCACCGCCAGTACGCACACGGCACCGCAATGACGCACCACCTCACGGGTGGCCTGCTTGCCATTGGGCAACTCAACGGTGTCAACCGACAGCTTGACCACCGCCCCGGAAAATACCGGACGACTTTCTTTCAGGGTTTCCACAAGACCAATATCAGACATAAAAAATACTCTTTCAATTCAAATTAAAGCAAGGGAGAAAATAAACGGGCGGTAGAGATCAAAAGGCGATAGGCAACACTTTGTTTCCTGAGCACCACTTCCTCTGAAGACTGCAGGGACTCATGAAACTCACGGGCCAGCAACTCATTGGCCTTGGGTTCATAACACAATACCGAAACCTCAAAGTTAAGGTAAAAACTGCGATAATCAAAATTGGCGCTGCCAATAAAAGACAGGTCATCATCAATGACCAGGGTTTTGGTATGCAGCATGCGCGGCGTGTATTCGTATATCCGGACCCCCGCCCTGACAAGATCATCATACCAGGATCGGGTTGCCAGTGTGACCACCAGATTATCACTTTTGCGAGGCACCAGCAAACGCACATCCACCCCTTTAAGGGCCGCGGATGTCAGGGCAAACAGCGAGGCTTCATCGGGCACAAAATAAGGAGTGGTTAAATAAATCCGTTTGCGGGCCCGGTACATGGCTGACAGCATCACCCGCAAAATGGGGGCAAAATCAGAGTCGGGCCCCGAAGGTATGACCTGCATGCGATAAGCCTGGGATGGTTCTGTCACCACACGTTCTACATCAGGCTCGTTCTCCCCGGTTTTTCTTAAGATCCTGACCAAAGAAAGATCCCCGGTTGAGTAATGCCAGTCTTCAATAAAAACACTTTCAAGCCAGGCTACGACCGGACCATCCACCTGGATATGCACATCATGGTAGGCGTGGGGGGTTTTTCTCAAGTCCTGCATATCGGCAATATTGACCCCACCGGTAAAACCGCTCAGGCCATCACAAATCACGATTTTCCGGTGATTGCGGAAATTGATCAGAGAAAACAGGCGACGCCAGGTGATGTTATGAAAAAAACCCAACGCTCCGCCCGCCTCGGTAAAATCACGCATGAAACGACGGGTAAGCCGGGAAGAGCCCAGGGCATCCACCAGCAAATATACCTTTACGCCCTCTTTGACTTTTTTCGTCAGCAAATCCCGCAAAGCCCGACCGGTTTGATCATTCTCAAAAATATAATACTCAAGCAGAATATATTTTTCCGCCTTGTCAATAGCCTCAAAAATCACATCATAGGTTTTTTCGCCGCCAGATAACAGGCGGTAATCCATGGAGTGGCACAAAGGGATATTCGTAATATTGAAAATAAGCCGGGCCATTGACTTATAGGCATCAGGAAAATCTTCGGTCTGGATAAAAGGAGACCAAATGGCATAATTCCGTTCGACAATCTGCCGGCTTCGACTACGGCTGAGTCGGTGCCTGATTATTTTTTTAGGACCAAACAGATAATAAATAAAGAATCCCAGGACAGGAATAAAGCTAAGGGTAAGAATCCAGGTCAGTGTGGATACCGGTGATCTTTTCTGCAATAGAATCCAGCCGCCCATGGCGACAATATACAAGGTCCAGACCGTGTATATAATAAAAGCATGAAATTCCTGAGGAATCAAAGACACTTAGACACCCTTATGATGGCAACTCGATTTCTTCCTGCTTTCCCTTGTTTAACAGGCATTGACGACTGCACCTGCATGTGCAAAGGTCAGAATAATCCAATCAAGCCCACGGGTACATACCCATTAAGCCACATGCGGTTTATTCAGAACGCTTTTCACCTTTACCCAGTTCATGCTCTGTACGCCGCCTGCGCATCAACAAAACCCTTGCCGCATGAAGATCATCCAGTATGGGCGCACTGGCAATCAGAACCAGGATGGACGCCAACACCACTGTAAATGTAAATCCCAAATGCTTGAAACCGAAAGCACCGGTTACCCCTCCCAGAAAAAACAGAAACACCAGCTTGCTTAACAATTTGAGCTTGGCCCGGTCTCCCCTGACAATGGGTTTTTTGGGATCATTCTTATTGGGATTCCAATAAAACAGCTTGCCCAATTCAATGCCAATATCGGTCACCATGCCGGTCACATGCGTGGTTCTGAATTCAGAGTGGGACATTTTGGTAATGATGGCATTTTGAAGCCCCATGATATAACACAACACGGCAACGGTTACCGAGGTCCAGAGCCAATCGTAATACCACTGCATGCCATCAAGGGCACCAAACAGGATCAGCATCATGGCTTCCAGCAAAATCGGCAGCGCATATTCGCTTCGCAAATAAGAATGCCGAGCCCAGTTAATAATGATTGCCGTCGTACCCGCTCCGGCCGTAAAAGCCATGAACGCCCCCAGGCCAGAGAGCACGATCGTCCAGTTCCACAAAGCCAGGGAGTCTGCCATGCCCGAGACAATACCCGACATATGCGACGTATACTGCCCGATCGCCAAAAAACCCCCAGCATTGATTGCCCCGGCAATAAATGTCAAATAATAAGCAAGTGATGAATTTGCATCTTTAGTTCTTATTTTTCCACTTAAACGACGCGAATAGTCTTTGAACGACATGTTCCACAAACACAATTTTTAAAAACAAACTGAAAAATATTGACCGTGTCTTGCCCAGACCGCAAAATTACACTAAAACACGACAAAACACATAATAAAGCAGCTAATTTACGTTAAATATCAAAAACAACACCCATTTAACATTATTGCTTATTTATCTTTGCGACTTTACGATAAGTAAATTTGAATCATTACTTAAGCGAAAAACTGCAAATGGATACATTAACACAACCAGGCACATCCCATCAAAATACCGTATGGAATGTCACATCAATTGTCGGTTTATTTGAACTGCCTTTCATGGACCTGTTATTTCAGGCCCAGCAAATTCATCGCGCTCACCACAAGCCCAATGAGATCCAGTTATCCAGTCTGCTGTCCATCAAAACCGGTGGCTGTGCCGAAGACTGCTCCTACTGCCCCCAGTCGGCGCGTTACAACACGGAAGTGAAGGCTGAAAAACTGATGCCACTTGAAGAGGTCGTCAATGCAGCAAAATCGGCCCGTGATAATGGTGCCCAGCGCTTTTGCATGGGTGCGGCATGGCGCAATCCCAAACCCCACCAACTGGACGAAATCGCCAAAATGATCACGGCCGTCAAGGAACTGGGTATGGAAACCTGTGTCACTCTGGGCATGCTGCAGGAAGGTCAGGCAGAACAATTACGTGACGCAGGTCTGGACTATTACAACCATAACCTTGACACTTCCCCCGAGTTCTATGGTGAAATCATTACCACCCGCACTTATGAAGACCGCCTGGAAACCCTGGAAAGAGTACGTAATGCCGGACTCAATGTGTGCTGCGGTGGTATTGTGGGGCTGGGAGAATCCCGCCGGGAACGCGCAGGCCTGATTGCCCAACTGGCCAATCTGGATCCTTACCCGGAATCGGTGCCCGTGAACAACCTGGTCAAAATCAAGGGCACGCCATTATTTGATAATGAAGACCTGGACCCGTTTGAATTCATCCGCACGATTGCCGTGGCCCGCATTACCATGCCTAAAGCCTATGTTCGCCTGTCTGCCGGGCGCGAGCAAATGAGTGACGGCATTCAGGCACTTTGTTTTCTGGCTGGTGCAAATTCTATTTTCTACGGCGAAAAACTGCTGACCAGTGGCAACCCCCAGGCACTGGCCGATCAACAGTTACTGGAACGGCTTAATCTGAAAGCGACAGGCGCCCAAAACCATCATTAAGATTAAGCCACACCCAAGCAGAAAACATTATGATTTATCTACTTCTAAGCATTTTATGCAGCGTGACGGTATCCGTCCTGTTGAAAATAGCCCGCCAACACGCGGTTGACATCAAACAGGCCATTGCCTTCAACTATGTAACCGCCATTACGTTATGCTGGCTGCTTTTACAACCCAAGCTCTCGGGCGACAGCATACAAGCATTACCCTGGGGGCTGTTTGCCATCTTGGGCGTATTGTTGCCACTGATTTTCCTGGCCATGTTCAAGGCTGTTGAATTTGCCGGCATTGTACGTGCCGATGCCGCACAAAGGCTTTCCCTGTTCCTGCCGATTATCGCTTCATTCACGATTTTTGGAGAAACGCTGTCGCTGCCACGGGGCGTCAGCCTGGTCATCGCCTTCATTGCCCTGTTTTGTCTGCTCTGGAAACCTGCCTCAGGTGCCTCCGCGCGGCAAACCCGCAGCAGTGTCCTGTATCTGTTAATGGTGTGGCTCGGTTACGGCGTAATTGATATCCTGTTCAAGCAAATGGCTAAAACCGGTACTGCGTTCCCTACCGGACTGTTTATTGCCTTTGCCATGGCGGGCTTACTTATGTTTTTTTACTTATTCGCCAGCAAGGCACAATGGCACCTGCGCCATGCTGTTGGCGGTCTGGTGCTGGGTTGCCTGAATTTTGGGAATATCCTTTTTTATATCAAGGCCCACCAACACTTCAGCGAAAACCCCACCCTGGTTTTTACCACCATGAACATTGGTGTCATCAGCCTGGGTACGCTGGTTGGCGCCCTGGTTTTCAGGGAAAAGATCAGCCTGGTCAATGCCATCGGCATTGTGCTGGCCATCCTGGCCGTATTCTGCCTTTATTACTGGATTATTGCCTGAGTCGCTTCAGTAGGTTCTTGGCCCGACGCCCCACCAACAGGCCAGGGATCTGCACAGGCTAACCGTGCATCTCCCGCCCTGAACGGCAAGGCTTCTCACACAATCCGGCAAACCCCGCCAACCCGCGGGATTTACTTTTTTAATCAAGCGCCTCAAGTCGTTCCTGTTCAAGTCGTTCCTGTTCAAGTCGTTCCTGTTCAAGTCGTTCCTGTTCAAGTCGTTCCTGCTCAAGCTTTTCCTGCTCCTCATCGGCTTTTAGCTGCTCGATAACTTCTTCCATTTTCTCTTTATCAGCGGAAATATCAATACTGAGATCGACGCGTGGATCAAGTTCCAAGACGGCCGGGGCAGGCTGAATATCAACCGGCATGGGCACAAAAGGCTCTGGCTGCACCCGGTATTTCCCGGATACTTTTTGACGACTGATAAATAATGTCAGGATAAATGCACAAATGGAGGTGAAAATGTAGAACATCCCCGAGCCCATTTCATCCATCAGCTTACCGGCCACAACAGGCCCCAGACCCGCACCAACCCCGTAGACCATCAACAGGACGCCACTTAAGCCCACCCGCAGACCAGGCTCCACATGATCATTGGCAAAAGCGGTAGCCAGTGGATAAATGGTAAATTGCAAAACCCCCACAATAGCCGCCAACAGCAGTAGCAACGGAAAGGGTATCGACCAATATCCATACAGGGGAATCGTCACCAGGGTTAGCAGGAAAACATTAATGCCAATCAGTTTGACCCGATCAATCCGGTCAGACAGCCATCCCATTGGCCACTGGAACAACACGCCCGCCATTACACAGACAGACAGGTACAAGGCAATCTGGTCGGTATCCAGGCCCAATTTAATACCATATACCGGTGCCAGACTGTAAAACGTACCGGTAATACAACCCGCCATGAATAGAATAAACAAGGACATGGGCACCAATCTGATAAACACCGGCAACTTGATAGGTGCCTGAGACTGAATAACCGGATGAACCCGGCGTGTCATGGCCACAGGAATCAGGCAAAGAGCCATTGCAATGGCAACCACAATAAGTGGCGTATGATCCAATGACGGAAAAATGGAAATTGAAGCCTGACCCAATACCAGCCCGGAACTGGACATAATCATGTAAAAAGCAAAAATACTGCCACGCGTTGTCGAGTCAGACTGATCGCTCAGCCAGCTCTCAAGAATCATGTACTGTGTGACCATGGCCATACCCACGATGACCCGGAAAAGCAGCCACAACGTAATATTTGACACAATGGTCTGCAATAAAACCATCACTGTCACAATGGCAGCGGCAATGGCATAAGCCCGGATATGTCCCACATAAACAATCAGCCGGTGCCCGGTGCGGGCCCCCAGAACAAGTCCCGTATAATAGGCCGCCATCAGCAGGCCTACCCAAACCTCACTGACATGGTTCTGCGTAAGAAAGAGCGCAATGTACGTGTTGAATAAACCCGTACCAAGAGACAAGAAAAGAATTGCAGTGTAAAGCGACAAAAAGGACAAAAACAGTGAAATCATACCCAGACACCTGCAATCCGCAATCCAGAACAGTAAAAGGTCCCTGCCAACGCAGGGACCTTAAAAAATTACCAATAAACTAGCCTAACTGGGACAATAATGTCTTTGCATCACTCACTTCATAAGCACCGCCTTCCTCAAGGTTCAGAAGCGTAACCACACCATCCTCCAATACAGCGGAATAGCGGCGTGAACGCACGCCCATACCCCGGGCAGTCAAATCAAGCTCAAGACCCATGGCTTTGGTCCATGTTGCCGATCCATCAGCAAGCATGCGTACTTTACCCTGTGCATTCTGTTCCCGACCCCAGGCACCCATCACAAAAGCATCATTGACGGCAACACACCAGATTTCATCAACCCCCTTGGCTTTGAGCTGGCTTTCCAGTTCAATATATCCTGGCAGATGCTGGGCAGAGCAGGTTGGCGTAAAGGCACCGGGTACTGCAAACAGGGCAATTTTTTTGCCTTTGACCAGGTCCGATACTTGAAATGCATTGGGCCCCAAAGAACAACCTTCGGAAGCGGTTTCAATAAACTCTGTTAATGTACCGTCTGGCACTTTATCGCCAATTTTAATCATCATGACTTCTCCTTGAAATAAAGTCTATATGAAAGGAAAGTGTATCACTACCTGCCTTGAAAAAAAACAAATGCCCCTGAAAACAAAAACCGCCTTATCCCGGTTAAGGGTTTAAGGCGGTTTTATTTGCAAAAAGACCACTTAAGGACTAGCTGCTTTCCTTGACACGATAGACCAGAACCGAGGTATGCGCCAAAGACAGCACCTTGATCGTTACGCTACCCAGCAACAGCCGGGACAAACCGCTGCGGCCATGACTGGCTATATATATGAGGTCACAATTATGCTCTTTGGCAGCCTCTACAATGCCATCGGCCACACTGTAATTGGAGGTAATGACTGATGTTGCCTTAACCCCTGCCGTTTCAGCCCGCTCCAGGACCGGCTTCAGATACTCCTGTGCTTCTTTTTTGGCAGCCTCTTCGTAATCGCCATCGGAAATGGCATATGAAGCCGCCATACCATCAAAACCAATCAATGTTGAAAAAGGCTGGGTGACATTAATGGTAACGATCTCAGCGCCAATTTGGCGGGCAAAACAAATACCGGAATTGGCAGCTTGAGCAGAAATTTCTGAACCATCGATAGGCAGCAATATTTTTTTATACATAAAGTGAGCTCCTTTGAACTAGGATGTTTGTTTGGCGGCATTGTACAGATGCGTACAACGGGTTCCGGTACGACAAAAAGCCAAAATAGGTGTTGGCAAGGTTTTCAGATACTCTTGAAACTGATTGACGTTTTCCTGTGTCATTGCACCACTCACCACAGGCTGGTACACCACGGTAAGACCGACCTCTTGCCCGGCCTTGATGATCTCGGCTGAAAGCGGCTGGGTGTCGCCACCTTCCAGATCGGGACGATTGATAATAACACTATTGAAACCGGCCGCCTTGACGGCAGCCATATCACTCGCGCTTAATTGGGGTGCAACGGCAACGGTATCACTTAACGGTGTAAATGGTGTAGACATGAATTCCTCTTCAATCAACTATTTGAAGGATATAGAAGTATCGTACTCTTTATCCTTTCCGGTTATCTGATTTTATGCTAGTTTATTTGATTGTAAACAATTATTTTTCACTTTTCCCGCCAGATTCATCATGCAAGCCGATACCTGCCATATCCGTCCCGCACAGCCCAGTGACATAACCGCCATTCAATCCATTTATGCACATCACGTCCTTTACGGCATGGCCACCTTCGAAGAAACAGTTCCCGATGTGAATGAAATGCGCCAGCGTTATGACAAAGTCATTACGGCCGGATACCCCTATCTGGTTGCCCTTTACAACAATGAAGTGGTTGGCTATTGTTATGCCTCCGCATACCGCCCGCGCATTGCCTATCGCTTTACGGTAGAAAACAGCATTTATCTGCGCCATGACATGGGACAAAAAGGGATTGGCAGCCAACTGTTAGCGGCGCTCATCAGACATTGTGAACTAGGCCCCTGGCGCCAGATGATCGCGGTGATTGGTGGCACCGAAAACCTGGCATCCATCAATCTGCACAAGCGTCACGGCTTCACCCTGACAGGCATACAGCCCAACACGGGTTTCAAACATAACAGATGGATTGATACAGTCTTGATGCAACGTGAAATTGGCGAGGGCAGCCACACACTGCCCCAACAGGAGAATTAGGCGAGCTCACGCCATAAACAGGTTTTTCCGGCTACTTTATCCAGGGCATCCAGGTACTCCTGGTGCGCCTGCAGCTCTGGATCTGACGGCCTGATAACCGGCAATATCAAGGTATCCAGTGCCAATATGTCTGTCATTTTTTTTTGTGTACCCTGCTCACCCGTTTCATCTATCAGCAGACCAAACTGACCTCGTGTCATGGCCAACCAGACTTCAGCCAGCAGCTCGGCGTCCAGCAAGGCGCCATGCAAGACACGATGCTTGTTGGAAATATCAAAACGCTCGCAAAGCACGTCAAGGTTATTGCGCTTGCCAGGGAATCGTTCCCGCGCCATGGCCAGGGTATCGGTAATAAGACCGGCAATGCTGTTAAGCGTAGGCATGCCTACCCGGGCAAACTCGGCATTCAGGAATTTAGTATCGAACGCGGCATTATGAATGATAATTTCAGCGCCTTCCAGATAAGCGGCAATGCGTTGCGCCTCATCGCTGAATCGATTGTGTTGGGACAGAAACTCGGTGGTCAGGCCATGAACCGCCAAAGCCTCGGGGGAGCTGTCCCGGTCGGGGTTGAAATAAAGATGCAGGTTATTCCCGGTTAACTCCCGATTAATGACCTCGACACACCCCAGCTCAATAACCCGGTCGCCCTGATCCGGATCAAGGCCTGTAGTTTCGGTATCAAGAATAATCTGACGCATTATTTATACAACCCCGGAAAAAACAATTAAGCCATACCTGGCACAACAGCCGAGAAGCCGGCATCGACATGCACCACCTGGCCGGTAATTCCTGCCGCCAACTCTGACAACAGGAAGGCTGCAGTATTGCCCACGTCATCAATAGTCACATTACGACGCAAGGGAGCATGTTTTTCAACAAAATTCAGAATAACCGAAAAATCCTTGATGCCACTGGCTGCCAATGTCTTGATGGGGCCTGCGGAAATCGCATTAGAACGGATACCCTGCTCGCCCAGTGCGCTGGCCAGATAACGGACACTGGCTTCAAGAGAAGCTTTAGCCAGGCCCATGGTATTGTAATTGGGGATGGATTTTTCTGCACCCAGGTAAGTCATGGTAAGGACAGAGCCTTTGCGTGCCTGCAGCAACGGCAATGCCGCCTTTGCCATGGCTGGAAAACTGTAAGCCGAAATATCATGGGCAATACGGAAATTCTCACGGGTAACGCCATCCAGGAAATTGCCGGCAATGGCTTCCCGGGGTGCAAAACCAATGGAGTGCACAAGGCCATCCAGGCCGTCCCAGTGCTTTGCCAGCTCGGCAAACGCGGCATCAATGTTTTCATCAGAGGAAACATCGCAGGGAATCACGATATTGCTGCCAAAATCAGCGGCAAATTCCGTGACACGGTCTTTGAAGCGGTCGCCGACGTAGGTGAATGCCAACTCGGCACCTTGCTGATGACAGGCACGTGCAATGCCATAAGCAATGGAACGATTGGAAATGACGCCTGTGACCAGGACTCTTTTATTTGCAAGAAAACCCATTGTTTCTTATCCTATTTTGCAAAATGGAATCATTATAAAAAAATTGCGTAACCTGAAAGTATTACGCAATTTTCATCTTGAAAATTTAGCGGTTCGGCCGGGCCTAACCGCGGCTTCCGGCTCCGGGAATACGTAACGATGCCCCTGGTTTCAGGTCTGTGTTACTCATGTTATTCAACGCTTTCAAATCTTGAACCGATGTATTATAACGTTTTGCCAAAGAGTAAAGTGTGTCTCCCTTGACCACTTTATGAGCCGATACCTTTTTCTTCGCCTCGGCTTTTGGAGCCGGCTTGGTTAAAGAAGCCGTACGCACGGCAGGCTTGGCAGGGGTTTGGGCGACAGCGGCCACCGCAGGCCGTGTATACACGGCCGGCCGTGAAACGGTGGCAGGAATGGCGGCCTTTGAAGCGGCTACGGGTACGGCACGTACACCCGCCGTTAAGCTGGCATTATTACCTGAATTGATAATATCAACCAAAGGATCTATATTTCTTGCTGCCAAAGCCGCTGCCACATCGGGTTTTTTGGTATAAACGGCTGAAGGAACGGGTGCCGAAGCCCGGGCGGGTACCGTTGGGGACATGGCTGAGGGCCTTGCCACATTATCGTTGCTGGCCAGCATGGCCGGTGCCGCCGTGTTAATGGCAGGCGCCATGATGTCATTAGGTGTAATACCCGCCGATGCACCCGAATTGCGTGGCACCATCAGGGTTCTGGAAGACAGGGCAACCGACTGCTTTGATCCATAACCATTCAGCGACTTCAACTTGTCCAGGGAAATGCCGTGTTTGTCTGCAATACTTGCCAGGGACTCGCCCGGAGCAGGGGTATAGCCTTCCCACGCCGAGAGTTCTCCCTGGTAATTTTTAAGGTTACGCTTGAAGGCAGTCACTTTATGCTTGGGCAGCAGAATTTGCGAAGCGTGCTCATCAAGCAGTACACTTCGCTGGAACGATGGATTCAGTTCACGAAATTCCTCAACGGAAATCTCGGCCAATCGGGCCGCAACGTCCAGATCAATGTCATGCGTGTTGCTGACTTTCTCGAAATAAGGCTGGTCTGGCACATGAGGCAGTTTAATGCCATAACGGGCGGGATTCCTTATGATGTTTTCGAAAGCCTGTAACTTGGGAACATAATCACGTGTTTCCTTGGGCATCTTAAGGGACAGGTAATCGGTACCGAGCCCCGTACTGGCATTACGCTCACGGGCACGCTTAACCGCACCCTCTCCCCAGTTGTAAGAGGCGAGAGCCAAATGCCAGTCATTATCCTGAAAACCGTGCAGATATGACAGATAATTAAGCGCGGCATGGGTAGACTGGACAGGATCCCGTCTTTCATCTTTCCACCAGTCTTGCGTCAAGTTGTAATGCGTGCCCGTACTTGGAATGAATTGCCACAGACCGGCCGCTTTGGCACTGGAAACCGCTTTCGCATTATAGGCACTTTCAACAAACGGCAACAAAGCCAGTTCAGTGGGCATATTGCGTCTTTCCAGTTCCTGGGTAATATAGTGAATATACTTGCTTGAGCGCTGCGCCATTATTTGCACGGACGCAGGACGGGCCGCATAGTAATTGGTCCAGTATTCAACCCTGTCATCTTGCAGATCGGGCATCTTGAGCCCTTTGCGGATTCTTTCCCAAACATCTTTTTGCTGCCCATTTGAGGAAGAATAATTTTTGGAAGAATTACCGGAGGATGCACACCCGGTTAAAACAACAACTGAAGCTATAACGGCAAGCTTAACTAATTTCATGAGTATCCCTAGAATGAATTCTTCCAATCGCGCAACACGGCAAATACCTCATCGGGGGCATTCAAACTGCGCCCGGCTTTGTCCTGTGCGGCATTAATAACAGACTCGCACTCAACCCGCATAAACGGATTGGTCTTAAGTTCGTGACCGACCGTAGTGGGAACGGTTGGTTTTTGCTGGTTCCTGATCAAGCGTGCTTCTTGTGACCACTGCTGCAAATCAGGATTACTCCCCTCTACTGCAAGCGCCCATTCAATATTGCTCAATGTATACTCATGAGCGCAAAATACCCGCGTATTTTGCGGCAGTTTTCTGAATTTATCAATGCTCTGGTACATTTGCGTGGGATTCCCTTCAAAAATTCTTCCGCAACCGGTCGCAAACAGGGTATCACCACAAAAAAGCACGGGTTCGTTGGGATTGATATCGCCATAATAGGCAATATGACCCAATGTATGACCGGGCACCTCAAGGACAGAGAGCGACCAGGAAAAACCGTCTATGCCGACCCTGTCGCCTTCCTGCAAGGGCACATCGCAAAAAGGAATGGACTCTGTGGCAGGACCAAACACTTTGGCTCCCGTGTGTTCACGCAAACCGGCAATTCCTCCCACATGATCGGCATGGTGATGGGTGACCAGAATGGCCCGCAAATCCAGGTTTTGAGCCCGCAGCACTTCCAGCACCGGTTCGGCCTGACCGGGATCAATCACCACGGCATTGTTCCCCTGTACAATTATCCAGATATAATTATCGTTAAAGGCACTGATGGGCTGAATTTTACAGGTCATATCCAATACTTAAATGCTCCAAGAAATATCTACACTTACCCCGAGGCAGGCGTGACACAAACCAACCCGCAGATTTTAAACCTTACGCAATGGCTCAATACTGATCCCGGTCAAACTGTTATCCGCTGGGAAACAGATAAATTTGATCAGATCGTTGCCAACGCATTTGGCTTCCATGCATTGCAAATTGGCTTGCCGGCATGGGATTTTCTGCGAAACAACCGGATCAGGTCAAAAGCGATTTTAACGGATGAATCCAAAAAAAATGTAACATCGACCGATCAGCCAAAAATCATTCACGGCCGCCTGGACCAACTGCCTTTCCCCAACTGCAGCCTGGATCTGGTTATTCTTCCACATATTCTAGAGTGCTCGCAAGACCCGCATCAAATTCTACGGGAAGTGGAGCGGGTACTGGTTTACGAGGGCCGGGTGGTTATTTCCGGCTTCAATCCCAACAGCCTGTGGGGCCTTCGCAATGGCATGCCATTCATGAATCCATGGATCCCCATTCCCAACCGCAACATGGTCTCGGTCCGTCGCCTGAAAGACTGGTTCAAATTATTATCCCTCGACATCAATCGGGGTCATTTCGGCTGCTATACTCCTGCCTGTCAAACCGAGAAGTGGCTTAAGCGCTGGGATTTCATGAACAGGGCCGGTGACCGCTGGTGGCCCGTGACCGGAGGCGTCTACGTGCTTTCAGCCGAAAAACGGGCTCGCGGCATGCACCTTGTCGGGCCCTTGCTCAAGAAAAAGCAACGCAGAAAAAGTCTGGCCAGCAGACGTCCTGCCATTATTACCCAAAGAGATATCACTCAATTGTTCAATACGGAAAATGGATAAAAAAATAGTTGAAATATGGACTGACGGTGCCTGCAAGGGCAATCCCGGCATTGGTGGGTGGGGCGTATTGCTAAAACAGGGACACCATGAAAAAACACTTTGCGGAGGGGAATCCGAAACCACCAATAACCGAATGGAAATGACCGCAGTCATCCAGGCACTTAAAGCACTGAAGCGCCCCTGCAAGGTCCTGCTTCACATTGATTCACAATATGTGCAAAAAGGCATTACCGAATGGATGGACGGCTGGATCAGGCGTGACTGGAAAACTGCCGATAAAAAACCAGTAAAAAACATGGATTTATGGCTTGAACTGAACGAACTGGTGGCCCGGCATGACATTACCTGGAAATGGGTCAAAGGCCATGCCGGTGACCCGGGCAATGAACGCGCAGACCAACTGGCCAATGAGGGCGTCCTGATGGCCAAAAAAAATCACTCCGCAGAGTGATTTTGAACAGACACCGGCCTATTTAAGGCATCCCATGCGTCGGGCACGTTCACGCTCGGCATCCGCACGGACATTGTCATGGGCTCGTGACAGGAAATTGCTGGTCCCAGGAATACCAGGCTGCTGGATAATCCGGGACTGGACCTGCGCACATTCTGCAGCCTTACTGTCATCAACCGGACCATTGGCACAGGCTGCCAACAACAGGCATGGAAGAAGAATCATTTTTTTCATTAACTTAACCTTAAAAGGCAAATGGATTAATTAATCCGAACGGGTTTAACTTTAACCAAAAACACACAGTTTTTGGACACTTAACTCACGAATCTGGTTCAGGCGCCATTGCGCAGCCTGTTCTGCCTGTTGAATTTGGGCTGGATCATTACCAAACAGCGGCTCATTGCCATGACGCAATTGATTCAGCAAAATATTCAGGCGGTCGGACTCCCTGCCTATTTCCTTGCACGTCAGGGTTTGTTTTTCATCTTCAGTAAGTGCAGGAACAATTTTAACCGGATTGGCGCAACCTGCCGCCACAAACAGAACGGGAACCGTTAGCAACAACGCTAGTTTCATGAAATGCCTTTCAACTGGTTAGACTGCCATCAAGTGTAGCAAAACTGCTTGCACAATACGATCTTTCTGTTCAGCCAAAACAAATTTTAACAGGCCGGGCCACTCATCATCCTTGGCTAATAACAACATCCTGCAAACCATTTTCCAGATAAATCTTTACACTTTTTTAATTACTATGTTATATAATTAATGATAATCATTATCAATATTAATCTTAAATACATTGAGCTTCCGCATTCATAACATGAGTCATACACAAAACTCCAGGCTGTCCGCCTCTTTCAAACTGAACCGTTTGGCCAGTGCCATTTTGTTGGCAACGGCCGCCACCTCTTCTTACGCACAGGACAACAGCACCATTGATGACATGGCTGCTGTTGAGCTTGAGACCATCTTCGCCTCTGCCAGCAGTGTTGAAAGCGAAATTCGTGATGCGCCTGCCAGCGTCAGTGTGATTACCCGTAAGGAACTGGACCGTAAACCCACTGCCAGTATTGCCGAAGTGCTTGGCACGATTCCCGGTGTAACCGGTGGTTTTGCCCCTGCCGGTGCAGGTTCAAAAATCGCTTTTCGCGGCATGCCCGACAAATACACCCTGATTCTGGTTGACGGCAAACGTATCGGCGGCTCCAACCTGCTTGGACATCGCCCTGACACCATTCCCCAGGACCTTGACTGGCTGTCGCCCGATGCCATTGACAGAATCGAAGTCGTGCGCGGCGCCATGTCCACCCTGTACGGTTCTGAAGCCATGGGCGGGGTCATTAACATTATTACCCGCAAAATCGATAACGTCTGGAGCGGTTCACTCACGAACAGCCTGAGCGTGCCCGACTCTGGCAAATCCGGCGACACCAACTCTCACAGCTTTAATATTGGCGGCCCGATTACAGAAAGCCTGGGCATCCGGCTGGGCGGCAGCTATACCAACCGTGAACCCGATACAGGTCCCCGTGGTTCCAGTGGCTCGGCCAACCAGAACATGAATGCCAAACTCAACTGGCAACTGAATGAAAATCACAGCTTCTATCTGGATGGCTCCGTAGGGCGCAACAAGGCTGAAGAGTTCCCCGACCTGACGCAACGTGAAGCCCAAGACGGCGTTACCAGTGAAATTTTTGGCTCTGACATGCGCCACACCTATTTTGGCATTGGGCACGAAGGCCGTTTCGGTGAAATCCGCACTAAACTGGATCTGTACGCCAACAGCTATGAGAACAAGGGCGAAGGCGATCAATTGGGCGCAAAATCCAAAGAACATGTTGCCGATTTCAAGGTTGACATGCCCTTTAGCACGGCTGGCGTGGAACACTGGCTAACCGTAGGTGCCCAATACAAACGGGAAGAAGTTGAAAACCCCAGCAATATTGGCAATATCCTTAGCGTCCTGCTGCCGGGTGGTGATACCATCACCGCCGATAAACACCCCAAAGGCTGGGCATGGTCACTGTTTGTTGAAGACCAGATTTTCCTGCGGGACGACCTGATCCTGACCTTGGGGGTACGTGGTGACAAGTCAGACGAATTTGATTTGCATGTCAGCCCGCGCGGATACCTGGTTTATCATCCTACCGAGTC
Source organism: Advenella alkanexedens (assembly GCF_019132845.1). GTDB lineage: Bacteria > Pseudomonadota > Gammaproteobacteria > Burkholderiales > Burkholderiaceae_B > Advenella > Advenella alkanexedens. The sequence continues at coordinate 113,882 of NZ_JAHSPR010000006.1, forward strand.
ATGGACCATCAAAGGTGGCGTTTCAAAAGGCTTTCGTGCCCCCAACCTGAAAGAGCGTTCTCTCACCTCTGGCACCTCTTCCATGGGCATGGGTTGTACTTCACTGCGTCCTTTGGGCTATACCGGCGGCCAGTGCTACATGATTGGCAATCCAGACCTGAAACCTGAAGTCAGCACCAACTATGAGCTGGGTATTGCTTTTGACCAAGCCGGTTACTCGTTTGACCTGACCTACTTCCACAGCAAAATCAAAGATATGATCCAAAATGGCTTTCTGGGTAATATCAACGGCACCTGGTACACCCAGCAATTCAATATTGAAGAAGGAGAAACCGCCGGCCTGGAAGCCTCATTTGGCCTTCCCATTACAGACGGCTTAAGACTGAGCGGCAATGCCACTTACATGATCAAGTCCAAAAACAAAACCACCGGTAGCTGGCTGAACATGACACCCAAATGGACCGCCAATGCCCTGCTTGACTGGCAAGCCACAGAAAAACTGTCCACCTATGCATCGGTACAGTATATTGGCAAACAACTTTATACCCCACCCGTAGACTATACAGGGAGCAACCATTTTGCCTATGCAAACACCACACTTGATATCGGCGTTAACTATGCCGTTAACAAAAACCTGACTTTGCGTGCCGGCATTCAAAACCTGACCAATAATATCGCCAGAACCGATGACGATTACGGTGACGGAAATGGTCGTACCTACTACATGGGTGTGACTGCCCGCTTCTAACCTTAAAACCGCTTTTACAACCGGGAACTTCGGATATGCCCCCGAGGTTCCCCTTGTTTTTAGCGATATGTTTTCCTACTTCACAACCCATCAAGAAGCCAATAATGCAACACCGTGACGGTTATATCATTGATGTTTCCTATCCTCTTCATTTTCACAAGGAAATGCAGCCGATATGGCTATGCCACACCATACAGACATTAGGCTGTGCCGTTCCGGATATCAGTAAACCTTACCGCTATTGCGAGTTGGGCTGTGGGCCTGGCCTCAACCTGCTGGTTGCCGCGGCCTGCAACCCTGCCGGACAATTCACCGGCATTGATTTCAACAAAAAGCATATTGCCAGCGCCCAGGCATTGGCAAAAACGCTGAACATTGAAAACATCCGTTTTATTGAAGCCAGTTTCGATGATTTTGCCGCAAACAATAGCGGAAAATTTGATTTTATCGTCAGCCACGGCACATGGTCATGGCTGCCACCCAAGGCCCAGGCCGGCATTCTTCAACTGATTTACCAATCACTTGAGCCGCAAGGCCTGGTGTACCTGCACTACATGTGTTACCCCGGTGCCGCCCGCCTGACTGCCCTGCAAAAAGTGCTTTATGAGGCCGCCAAAATAACCAAGGGCGATTCGGTACAAGGCATCCAGAACGGCATGACACTGCTGCGCACATTGGCCAACAAAGGGGCAGGCCTGTTCGTGGACAACCCCGAAATCCAAAAAGAATTGCAAGCACTTGAAAAAGAATTGCCTGCCTATCTGGCACACGAGTTCCTGACTGATTACTGGCACCCCCAACATTCTGCCGACCTGCACCGTATTATCAGCCAGACAGGAGTCAGCTTCATCGGCAGCGCCAATGGCTTTGAGAATATGGATACCCTGTCTATCCCTGGCAATCTCCAACCAATCCTGAAAAACCTGCCCGGCCAGGCACTGCGGGAAACCGTCAAGGATATGGCTCGCAACCAGCACCAGCGGCAGGATGTTTTTCAATCAAGCCCCCAGACACTGGATGTTGAAAAACACCTCGACCTGATGGACAAAACCGTTTTCAAGGCACTGCCCAACATGCCTGCACCGGGTTCACTTGAATTCAAAACCCCGATTGGCATCATTCCCGGGCCTGCGGATTTATTTTCACCCTTGCTGACCGCCTTGAAAAAAGGCCCACAGTCCTTTCAGGCATTACGCCAGCTGGCTCCATTCCAGGCAGAGCCGGGCCTGCTGCTACAGGCCCTGGCCATGTTAATGTGGGCCGATTATGCCCACCCCATCCGCCCTGAACAGCAGCCAACGCCTGCTGCGGCAAACCTGCAAGCCTGGTTGAACAGTCAACAACTGCCTTTGCGGCTATTGCCCGAATGCGGCACGGCAAGCATGACGCAGACCAGCCAGCATTAGCCGTATTGGCAAATTCATCAGCACATCAAGCTGCAAGACTTATAATTGCTTTTGACCGGTACAAATTGCCGGATTATTGAACATTTACACTGTCTTGCTTAAAGGAGACTCATGTCTGCCCCTTGCGCGCTTTTCATTCTGGGTCATGCCGGTACCGGAAAATCGGTACTGACCACTCGTTTTATCCAGCGACAGCTGCAACAACAACGCACATGGTGCGTTCTTGACAAAGATACCGTCGGCGAATACTGGACTGGCCCTTTCCTGGAGGCTTTCGGCCAGGACCCGAATGACCGGGACAGCCCTTTTTTCAAGGAAAAAATACGTGACCTGCAATATAAAAGCACCCTGCTGATTGGCAAAGAACAACTGGAACTGGGCCTAAATGTGGTATTTCCCGGGCCCTGGAGCCGGGAACTGGCTTCAGGTGCCCTGTTTTCCGCGCAAGCCTTGGGCCTGCCGGCCAATACAAGCCTGCGTCATGTCTGGCTTGACCTGCCCCACCCGGTTCGTAAAGCACGCATCATTCAGCGGGCAGACCCGCGTGACCATTGGAAGCTGCAAAATTGGGAAGCCTATATTCAGTCATTAAAAAAACCGCCAGCGGTTGAACAGGGAAAAATACCGGTACTTGATGCCAGTGCTTCACCCGATGCGCTTTTGAATACACTGGAAACCTTGCTGCAAAACCCGCCGGGCAACCTGACACCCCGGGACACGGTTATGCAAAAAACATAACTGGCCCTTACCCCTTAATACCCAGACATAAACACAGCAGGGGCAGACTGCATTTGAGCCCATTGGCGCGGCGACATGCCAAAACGCTGGCTAAAAGCCCTTGATAGAGAAGAAGCGCTGGAAAATTCCAGCTCCATCGCTATCAGCTTAAGCGGACGCTTGTCCCTGATCATGGTGCACGCCAGCGTCAGCCGCCAATCGGCCAGATAAGCAGCGGGCGTCATACCAGTCACCTGCCTGAAAGCAGCGGCAAATGCGCTGCGTGACATGGCGGCCGTTTGCGCCATAGACGCCAGTGACCAAGGCTTGCCGGGTGACTGATGCAAGGCAACCAGTGTTTTTGCCAACCGGGCATCTGCCAACCCCAGAATCAATCCACGGGAAACACCTACTTTATGGGGGTGGTCCAGGATCCAGCGTAACAACTGGATCAAAACCACCTCAAAAAGACGATTGGCAATCAAGCGGGAACCACAATGCATTTTTTCAGTTTCAGCGAACAGCAAATCAAGGGCAGGCTGTAAACCGGCCACTTCCCGCAAGGGCACCCAGACTACAGGCGGTAAGGCAGCCACAAACGGATTTCGCTCTCCGCCATCAAAATCCAAAGTGGCGCAAGTGAAATCAGACCCTTCTTCGGGCGGATTGACAAACACATGAGCCAGGGGCCGCGTATACAGCAGCAAGGACGGCTCATTCAGCGCCAATACGGGCTCCACCCCCTGCATGGCAGGATGCCTTACCTGCATGCTTCCCCTGCGCAGGACATGCAGAAACGCTCTCCCGGGTATCGCATCAAACGTATTGGTGCCACACAAGAGACCCGAATGGAACAAGCTGGCCTGCACCCTGAAGTGCGCCAGCAATCCCGACAGGCGATCAACAGAAGGCGCTGGGCTCTGATGCTGCAAACTGGACGATAAGTTAACTTTTCTGGATTTCATGCCACCTATTATCCAGAACAAAGGCGCATCATACAAGCAACCGTGATTCAAACGCCGTATAAATTACACGCCAGGAGACCGTCATGAAACCCTTTCAATTCATTCTGCTTAGTGCCACCGCCGGCATCATTCAGTCATCAACAGCTGCCGCCCAAGAAGCAATTCCCGGTTATGCCTATGGACAGCCAACACTTGCCCAGGCCCCCTACACGGCGAGCGATCTGGCAGCACTGCAAAAAACCATGCTTTTTAGCGATGAAGACATTCAGGCATTGCGGCAAAGCAAAGCGATCCTGGCTGACCAGACCGATGCCATTCTGGATGTCTGGTACGGTTTTGTGGCCTCCACCCCGGAGCTGCTGGTTTATTTCAGTGATGCCAAAACCGGACAGGCAGACCCTGCCTATCTGGCCGCCGTGCGCAAGCGTTTTGCCCAATGGATTCTGGATACGGCAGACGCCCGGTTTGACCAGGACTGGCTGAACTGGCAATATGAAATCGGCCTGCGCCATACCCACCACAAGAAAAACAAAACCGATGGTGCCAGCAGCGTTCCACAGGTACACTTTAGATATTTGGTTGGGTTAACCATCCCCATTACCACCACCCTTAAACCATTCCTGGGTAATAAGGGCGCCTCTGCCGAAGAAGTTGAAAAAATGCATGCGGCCTGGGTCAAGGCGGTTTTATTGCAGGTCATCCTCTGGAGCCAGCCCTACATCAGGGAAGGCGCTTTCTGAACAGGGCAACGGTATGAACAAAAGTTATTTTCCAATCCAGGAATGGCATGTATCGCAGTGGTTCAATACACCGCAACCACTGCAACTGGCCGACCTGCGCGGTCATGTCGTGATGATTCACACCTTCCAGATGCTATGCCCGGGTTGCGTGCTGCATGCCATTCCACAAGCGGCAAAAGTACACCAGGCCCTGGCTGCCGAAGGCTTGAAAGTGATTGGCCTGCACACGGTTTTTGAACATCACGAGGCCATGCAGCCACATGCCCTTGAAGCCTTCATTCACGAATTCCGCCTGCGCTTTCCCATTGGTGTAGATGCCCCCTCTACCCACAACCCGATTCCACAAACCATGGCGCAATGGGGCTTGCAAGGCACCCCAAGCCTACTTATCCTGGATAAACAGGGGCATGTCCGGCTAAACCATTTCGGCCAGATTGATGACCTGGTTTTAGGAGCCACGCTGGGACGCTTGCTGGCCGAGAATATAGAAAACTAATGGCTATGGGAAATTAATAGTTTAAACAGGTTAAAGTTATTCACGGACTGTTTATCCACAACCATCAACCTGTCAGTCTTGCCCGCCCGGCCAGCCGGGCGGCCGTCAAATGATAGGCGGCATCAATGATCCGGTTGCGATAGCTGGCATTGCCTTCCTGCGGTTGCAAATTCCCGTAGGCAATTTCACCTGCGATACCCATACACAACACCCCTGCCAGCGCAGCAAAAAAGGCATCGTCGGTCACTGACAGAAAAGCCCCCACAAGGGAACTGCACATGCAGCCCGTCCCGGTTACCCGCGCCATTTCAGGCCGGCCATTTTCTATAAAACAGGTACGCTTGCCATCAGAAACAATATCAACCGCCCCCGTCACCGCAAGCGTTGTGTTCAGTTTACGGGCGGTATTTTCAATAAATATCCGTGTTTCCTGTTGAAGCGCATTACCGTCAAACACCGCCGTAGCATCAACCCCCCGGGTTTTTTCATCCAGTCCGGCCAATACCCGTATTTCTGACAGATTGCCGCGAATGACAGAAAAGCGGGCCTGCTGCAACAATTGACGTACCGTTTCTGTCCGGTAGGGCGTGGCCCCCGCCCCCACCGGATCCAGGACCAGCGGGATTCCTTTTGCATTGGCCTGTTTGGCGGCGGCGTGCATGGCAGCCACCGTTGCCTCATTCAAGGTGCCCGTATTAATGACCAGGGCAGCGGCAATTGACACCATATCCCTGACTTCATGAATGCTGTCCGCCATGACCGGCGAAGCCCCGATGGCCAGGGTCATGTTGGCGCAGTCATTCACCGTCACATAATTGGTAATATGATGAACCAGTGGGGTACTGGCACGGACCTTGTCCAGTAAAGTTCCAATGTCGGTTTTCAGCTGATGCCGCATTTTTTCTCCGGATACGCACAAAATAAGGCCTGTTTAATACAAGCCTTATTTTACTACTGTACAAAAAATATCCGTCAATATCCATACAACCCGGTTTACGTCTTGCGGGCAATAAACTGAACCACGGCTCCCTTGCCGGTATGAAGCTTACCTTCATGAATGTCCCGTACACACTCCTTGCTGACAAGAAGTGAATATGACGCAAACGCCTGTTCCAGCTCTTCTTTGCTTACCAGCATGTCTACATTACCAGGGCCACCGGTTCGGTACTCAAGCTGCTCAGGCGTATACAGTTCAGCCAGCAGAACGCCTTCAGGCTTGAGTGTTTTACGGATTTGCTCATACAGAAAAGGCCGGTTTGCCGAAGGCAAATGACAAAAAACCATGATAACCGCATCATATTCAGCCTCGGGTAACTCATGAGTCGTGAGATCGGCATGAATCGTGTGTACCCGGGTCTGCTTCAGGGCAGCCAGCTGGCGGGTTTTATCAAGGCCGGCCTGCGCATAATCCAGTGCCCAGACCTGATTGCCCTGTTGGGCCAGAAAAACCGCATTGCGCCCTTCCCCCTCGCCAAGACATAAAATCTTTTGAGGCATTGCCAGCGTATTGAACAAATCCCTGTTCTCTTTCAGGAAATCATTGGGTTCAGTACCGTATACGTACTCTTCACCTGAAAAACGCTCATTCCACATGCAAACTCCCGATCCAATTAAACTGCCAATTATCGTAACATGTATTTCGCGTTCACCATTCAGCAACATTCATTAATAACGACACGGGGTTTACCATGATTTATGCAATTACTTCTTGACTTCGCTCAAGCTTCCCATATAATTACGCAAATCAAGGGGAGTAGCTTTCTTCCGCCGCATCGTCATTTCGATTGTTTGTCTATAACGCAAGCGTCCGGTGCCCGGGCAACATGCCAAATGTTGCAAGCAAGACCTTGCCATTACGGGCAAGGTACGTCTTCTCTATTTAAGATGGCCTGTGTCCTGATGGATCAGGCCTTTTTGTTTTTTTTGTCCGGTACATTCCCCTTTTATTCATAAGGAAACCGCTCAAAAAGACTCAAGCCAGATCCGTTTCTCTTTCCAATTTCTGTTATTTCAAAGGGTAACTGATGCTTGAATTTTTACAAACACTCAGCTGGGCAGCCGTCTTTCAGATTATTCTGATTGATATTCTGCTTGGTGGCGACAATGCCGTGGTTATCGCCCTGGCCTGTCGCAACCTTCCTAAAAAACAGCGCATGCAAGGTATTTTATGGGGTACCGCTGGCGCAATCGGCCTGCGGGTTGTCCTGATTGCCTTCGCCCTGACCTTGCTCAGCATTCCTTTCCTGAAAATTGTCGGTGCCCTGTTACTGGTATGGGTTGGCGTTAAGTTGCTGATTCCCGAAGACGATGCCCATGGCAATATCGAAGGCAGCACGTCGATTATGTCTGCCGTCAAAACCATTATCGTGGCTGACTTCGTGATGAGTCTGGATAACGTTATCGCCATTGCCGGTGCCGCCCAAACCGCCAACCCCGACCATCAGATTGGCCTGGTCATCTTCGGTCTGGTCGTCAGTGTACCTATCATTATCTGGGGCAGCACGATCGTCTTGAAACTGATCGACAAATTCCCATGGGTCGTTACCTTTGGCGCTGCGTTACTGGGCTGGATTGCCGGTGGCATGCTGTTGACCGATATTTTCATCGTGGAAAGAATTGGCGAGCCTTCAGGCATGCTGAAACTGACTGCTGAAGTGATTGGTGCAGTCACTATCGTTGCGCTGGGCAAATTTTTTGCCAGCCGCAAACTCAAATCAAGTGCCAACGCCGAAGCTTAAGTTAACAGGCCGGTCTGGCGGCAGTCAGCCAGCCCCCGGCCTTTAGGCAAACAGTCAAACATAAAAACCGGGCAAGTGAAAATTTCATTTGCCCGTTTTTTTTAAGCTGACGCAATTTAACTGAAAATTTTCTGCCATTATGCCTGACAGACCCAAAAAATTGCTCAGCAAATCATATAATTAGCCCTGTCCAATTTATATTTGCACTCCCCCTCCCCTCATTATCATTAAGATTTTCCCTCCACAGGGGGCACCATGCATCTATATTTTTCAACAAATACCGCAGTATTGTGTTTTGTATAAAGGTAACAAACAAATGTTTCGAATGATGATGAATAGCAAAATTCACCGCGCTCAAGTGACCGAGGCGAATTTGGACTATGTCGGCTCTGTAACCATCGACCAGGACATCCTGGACGCCGTTGGCATGCTGGCCAATGAAAAGGTGCATATTGTCAATAACAATAACGGTGCCCGTCTTGAAACCTATATTATCCCCGGCAAGCGGGGCAGTGGCGTGATTTGCCTTAATGGTGCGGCAGCCCGCCTGGTTCAGAAAGGCGATATTGTCATTATCATGTCTTATGTTTATGTTGATGCCAAGGAAGCCGAAACCCATCAACCCAAAGTGGCCATCATGGGTAAAAACAACCGCATCAAGGAAATTATCGGGGCTGAACCCGAAGCCACCATTATGTAGTTTTGTTTTTCATGGCCTGGGAACACACTGCATTGCATTGCCTGGCCAGTTGCACTTGACATCCTCGCCCACCTGAAGGAGGGCGATTCCTACGGCGCTAAACAAGGGCGACCCCCTGTCTAGTCGCTTCGGCGGATTCCTGCTTCGCTGGACGGTCTGACTGCACCCTTCCTCCACAGGCCAACACGGCATGCCCTGCCGCTAAGATATTGATCGCGCCGACCAAATCGGCGTTTTCCTCAAATCCACACTCGATGCAGGCAAAGCGGGCTTGCGTCTGGCGATTGTCTGCCGGCGGAACTCGAACCAGCCCTGATCGAGAATCGACTGGTTGAGGCCCGACTTGGCCTTGACGTTGCGCCCCGGCGCTTCCGCACTTCCCGCGACGGATATTGCCGATCTTCTGGTGGCACTTCGTGACTTTGGTTTTTGCCTTCTTCCAGTTGTTGCTGAATTTCGTTTTACGCGACATGGCTCGTTGATAACGAGCCAGCCGCCCTTGCTGGACACGGTAATGTTCTTCGGCCTGCCCTGTTCGGCGGCTTCGCCTAAAGGTTGCAGCGCAACCAAATCACTTGGACGAGGTTTGTCGCGCATTCCGATCAAATATCAAAACCCTTTTTATTTTCCCATGCACGCCTGATGAACTACCCACAACCTCTTTAGCCGGACATCATGTCCGTTTTTTATCCTGCAAGACGGCTGTACAGATTATCCAAACTTAAATTAAAAAGGCTATTTATTTTATAATATTTAAGTTTTTCAGGGAACAAAAGCGAAACGGGTCAAGTGAAAGAAAACCGGTGCGGCAAACACAACGGAATCCAGCCTGTCAAGCACCCCCCCATGCCCTGAAATCAGATAACCCCAGTCTTTGGTACCTATACTTCTTTTAATGGCAGACAGGGAAAGGCCGCCCAGAAAACCGCAGGCCACAATAATGAATGACAGGAACGCGGCCTGCAAGAGGGTGAACGGTGTTATCCACCACAACGCGGTACCGGCCGCAATGGCCAAAAACCCGCCTCCCATAAGACCTTCAACGGTTTTTGAAGGGCTGACATTGGGTGCAACTCTGGTTTTACCAAACAGTTTGCCAACAATGTATTGGAAAATATCACTTAATTGAACCACCAGCAAAAGGTACATTAACAATAGCAGATTTTGCCCCTCATAACCGGGAATCGGCAAAAGCATTAAGGCCGGTGCATAGCTTAAGCAATAAACCGTCAGCATCAGCCCCCACTGGATTTTGGCAACACGGGAAATAAAGGCATCGGTGTCACCGGACAAGGCCGTAACGGCCGGCAACAGCAAAAAACCATAAACGGGTAAACACATCACAAAAAGCCCGTACCAGTCTGCACCAATCAGCCAGTATTGCAGGGGAATGGCAATATAAAAACAGATACACAACGCCCAGTGATCACCTTTGCGGGTGGGCGTCAGGGTAATGAACTCACGCAGCGCGAAAAATGACAGCAAGGCATACAGCACCAGGGTGGCCACTTTTCCAATAACAAAGCAGCCAACCAGGACAGCAACCATGATCCACCATGCCCTGATCCGGTCATTCAAATTGCGTATGACTTCAGTATTGTTTTTCCGGGCCAGGTATTGCCCGATACTACTGGCCACGACGAGTAACAAAATAAGCCCAGCCAAAATCCACCAGAATTTAATGGGGGCCTGGGTAATTACGGTTGAAATGAAACTGTCCAATTTACTTGCTCCTGATGCCGGGTTCAGTCCATTGTTATTTCAGTGGGCGCCAAGGCAATGACCGCCTCCCTGGCTCTTTGCAGGAAGGCCGCTTTACCTTCGTTTTCTATGGCTTCAAGTGCCGCGCCATATGTAACCGTACATGCCAGGGGAACCGGAATCAGACTTCCCTTTGGCAGACAGCGCCGAGTATTATCCAGATAAACAGGAATCAGCTCCACCGTCTTGAACTTTTGGGACAAATAATAAAGCCCGGACTTGAACGGGGCCGGCAAAGGCAAAAAATGACGAGTACCTTCCGGAAAGATAATCAGGGAATCGCCGTTTTCCAGTGCCTCGTATAAAGGTGCCAAAGGGTCGCCCGACTGTTTATCACGGGAAATAAACACGACATTTAAGCCCTGCGTGGCAATATGCCGTCGAGCACCAGCTTTGTCCCAATAGTCACGGGCGGCTACCGGACGCGTGGTTTTACGTAATTCAGCCGGTAAGGAAGACCAGATGGCCAGGGTGTCCAGGTGACTGGTGTGGTTGGCAAAATATATACGCTGCCGGTTTTGCGGCTGGCTTGCCTGCCAGCGTGGCAAAGCGCCAATCAGAAAACGGGTGGTGAATGAAAGCAAAGAAGATATCATGCCTGGCTCCTGCGATTTTCCAGTTCAGCGGCGATATCTTTGGTGCGGGTATAGCAGGTAATGAACGAGCCCACGGCAATAACACCGCTGGCCAGTATCAGGCAGTATTGTGTAGACCAAAAGTGATATTCAATGGCCCCCAACAGACAGGCTGCAGTCAAGACAGCCATTCTGTGCTGTTTGGCCATGGGACCGCGAAAACTTTGCGGTAAACCCAGGCTGCCACCAAAAACACGGATATAAGCCGTTAAGGCTGACAGCAAGGCGCCCAACCAGCCTAACCATGAAATATGGATGGCATAGCCCAGAGACACAATCAGTAAGGTATCAGCGACCCGGTCGGGGAATTCATTGAATATTTCCCCGGTTGCTGTTTTTTTACCCCCTTCAAGCGCCACCATTCCGTCCAACAAATTGCACATTAACCGTAGCTGTATGCCCACTGCGCATAAGACCAATCCGTATATACCCGGCCAAAAAAGTAAAGCCAGGGCACCGATGGCGGCAAATAAAATGCTGAGGCAGGAAATCTGGTTAGGTGTGGGAAACGACTTCCTGGCCAGAAAAGAGACAAGGCCAATGACCAGACGGTTGTGACGACTGGCAATAGGCCGGCGGTTTTCTGCCGCATCGGCTTGTAATGATGAATGTTTATCCATGACTTAACCCATAATAGTTTTAAAAATTATCATCCCAAGCAATCGTTAAAGCAACTGCCAAATAGAGCAATAGCATGATATCTTTGCACAAACCCGAAAAAATTCTCACATTATCAACGCCCCATCCCTGTTTAATCTCCCGCCGGGAAAAAACAATCCGTGCGTGATAACCCTCTGGGGAAACATCTACGCCCGGAACGGAACTTGACGATGATTCACCCCTCCCTCATGAGAGAAAACCGTTTAAAACACACCCTGGCAGTGTTTTTAAAAAAGTCATAAAATCATTAAAAATCAATAACCTAAGCCATTATTCAAAATAACTTGCTTGATTTTCAAAAATGAGATATACTTGGCTAAATCGCCAAATAATAAGTCAATAAAACCAAGCACTTATGGCGATTTGTTATATAACTATATTAAAAACCGGCAATCTCTCCATTCGAGCTTGCAAAAAAAACCGGCAATCATAAAACTGCAATAAAAACAGGTTACTCTATAAGCGCTGCCCTGTTTTGCAGTAAAAAATCGAGAGCAAATCCGAGACGTTTGCTCACACCAAAGCATTATCAACAATTATTTTTATAAAGAGAAAAAATATGAAACTATTAACCAGACTTCGTGAGGAATTTTCTACTCACAACGCAAACGAAAGCAAAAACAACGCTGAAAAAAATACCCAGCACAGTTACCAGCGCGTCAATAATGGCATGCCTTTTCTGGCATCCAATCGCCTGTCCAAATCAAAAACCCTGAATTAACCTGAACTTAACATCAGGTGTGCCACCCAAGGCCACCTGTGACTGTCAAATAAAAGAGGCATGCATTGGCATGCCTCTTTGCTTTTGTGGGTTTGACTCACCTATCCGTACGTTCAGGCACACTTACACCAAACACTTTAAGCCCATGTCCCAAAAAGCGACCTCCATGCGGGTTGCCGTGCCAAAGGTTTTTTTAACCCGATCCAACCAGACATCAGGCAAGTCGGCACATAAACGCTCCAACACTTCTTTTTCCGTTTTAATGGCATCCTGAAACGCCTGTCCTGCATACATCTCTATCCAGTTACGGTAAGGGTTGCCTTCCAGTTTGGTAAACGGCTGCTGCATCAGCCAGGTACCAATTTCGGCGTAGCCCATCATGCAAGGGGCCAATGCCGCATGCAATTCAGCCAGGTCGCCACTTAAGCCACGATCCAGCACAAAGCGCGTATACGCCACACAGGCCGAGGATTCTTTTTCCTGCAGCAACTGTTCTTCACTAATGCCCCACTGCCGGCAATAATCAATATGCAGCCCTATTTCCAGGTCAAGCAGGGCGTTAATGCCCGCCTGCCCGTAACGCATGTCTGCAAAGTTGTCGCTTTTGTATACGGCCAGCGCCCAGGCACGGGTAAACTGGATCAGGAACAGGTAGTCCTGTTTAAGGTAATGCCTGAAACTTTCAGCCGGCAAGGTTCCCGCCCCCAGCTGGCGCACAAACTCATGCCGGGTATAGGCTTGCCAGTCTTGGGCACAAGATTGCTTTAACTGCTCAAAAAAAGACATTTCCAAAAACTCCCGTTATCTAACAAAATAAAGTTTATTACCAAGCAAGACTATAAAAAATCAAAACCGTCAGGGCTCAATCGCATAATCAGCCAGCGTAGGCACCTGGTTTTTAATCAGGCCCTGCTCTTGCATGAAGCGGGCAAAGGTCTCATAACGCCGCTGGCCAAGTGCGCCAGGCTGCAAGGCAAAACGGGGCAAGGTATCTTTCCAGGCCCGGCGGTTAAGTTCATTATCCAATTCCTTTGACTTATAGTCTTTGAAAACCGTCCAGGCCTCATCAGGATGGTTCACGATATACTGCACCGCTTTTTCCAAAGCCACATTAAAACGGCGGTATTTTTCATGGTCACGATCTTTGTTGTTAACCACCATAATCAACTCATCGTAAGCAGGAACACCCTCTTCTTCGACATAAAACGCATGACCGGGATGATTTTCAATATCAAGCTGGTTCAGCTCGAAATTCCGGAACGCGCCCACCACGGCATCCACCTTGCCGGTAATCAAAGAGGGAGACAGTGACCAGTTCACATTGACCAGTTCCACATCATCAAAAGTCAGGCCTTTTTCCTTGAGCATGACTTTTAACAGAATGTCCTCAAAGCCCCCTACTGAAAACCCCACTTTCTTGCCTTTCAGGTCGGCAATCGAGTTGATATTGCTGCTTTTAAGGGTCACCAGGGTATTCAGGGGCGTGGCAATCAGTGTGGCCACTCGTGTCAGGGGCAGACCTTCATCAATTTGCATATGCAACTGGGGCTGGTAAGTAACCGCCATATCCGCCTTGCCAGCCGCCACCAGCTTGGGGGGCATGGATGGGTCTGCCGGTTCCTGGATATCAACTTCCAGACCCTGTTCGGCAAAATAACCCTTCTTTTCAGCAATCACGATGGGTGCATGGTCGGGGTTCACAAACCAGTCCAGCAATAACGTGACCTTATCTTCAGCCAATGCCTGCGCACTGACCAGCAGGCTTAAGGCACATGCGGCCAGCCATTTTTTTCCTGCAATTGAATTTTTCATATTTTCCTGATCTCCCTGATCTTGCTCATTAATCTTTCCAACCATTGATGAAAACCAAAATAAATTATGTCGTCCAGTAAATCAATTTCCGTAATAGGTAATCCACACTGAAATACAGCAATAATGCCAAACAGGCCAGCACAATCAGCGAAGCAAACACGGTATCGACCTGCATGCGGGCATTGGCATGCAGCATGAGATAACCCAGGCCACTGCTGGAGCCCACCCATTCGCCAATGACCGCTCCGATGGGCGCAACTGTTGCGGCCACCCGCAGGCCCGATGCCAATGACGGCAGGGCGGCTGGCAAACGGATTTGCCACAATACCTGCGCGGGACTGGCCCCCATGGTTTGCGCCAATTGCAGCCAGTCACGGGACGTGCGCTGCAGGCCGTCGTAACAGGCCGATGTCACCGGAAAAAAAATCACCAGGGCAGCCATCACCACTTTGGAGGCCATGCCATAGCCCAACCAGATCATTAAAATGGGTGCAAGGGCAAAAACGGGAATGGCCTGGCTGACAATAAGCACCGGCAATAACCATGTCCTGAATGAACGGGACCATTGCAACAGCATGGCACTGGCAAAGCCCAGCAGGCAGCCCAGCCCCATGCCCATGATGATTTCCGCCATGGTTACCAAAGCATGCTCGCCAATCAGGGAGCGCTGTTCCCACAGGGCATTCAAGACCCGAAGCGGGCCCGGCAAAATAAAATGCGGCGCGTTGCTCAGCCATACAATGGCCTGCCACAAAGCCAGCAAACCGGCGATAATCAGCAACAGGCGCAAGCCGGGTGAAGTTTTGTGAATATTCATGGTACCGGTGTCTCCTGGTCTTTTTGCAGATAAGCCAGTAATTGCCCCTGCCAGGATAAAATTTGCGCATTATCCAGGCCACGCGGTGCCGGTGTATCAATGGCAAACATCATTTTCAATACCACCGGCCGTTCTGTCATGACCCAGACCTGCCCGCTTAAACGTAAAGCCTCAAGCGGATCATGGGTAATCAACAGCACGGTTTTACCCTGCAACAGGGTAGCCGCAAGGTCTTGCAATTGAAGCCGGGTAATTGCATCCAGCGCCGAGAAAGGTTCATCCATTAACACCACGGGCTTGTCTTCCATCAAGGTCCGGGCCAGTGCCACACGCTGGCGCTGGCCTCCCGATAAATGCTCGGGCATGCTTTGTGCCATGGCACCCAGGCCAACCCGTTCAAGCATGGCCTTGGCACGCACCTGATCTGGCACTGACACCTGCTTGCGCAAGCGTGCACCCAGCAACACATTTTGCTGTACCGTGAGCCAGGGCAACAAGGCATCGCGCTGACCCATCCAGGCCACCCTGCCCTGCAAGGGTTGTCCATCACTGGCATTAATATGACCGCTCAGTGCCGTGCCGCTTAATAGGCCGGCAATGCTTTGCAGCAGGCTGCTTTTGCCCACGCCCGAACGACCCAGAATACTATGCCAGCAAGCCCCCTTGAAATGCGCATTCAATTGGCTGAACAGCGGTTTGCCTGCATAGCCCAGGCCAATATCGTGCAGGCTGATTCCGGGTGACATGAATGGAAGGGACTCCTTTTGTATGGCAATTAATAATTGTTCTGATCAATGCGCACGGGACAAAAGAAGAAGATAAAGGCCACACCGGCCCGAACAGGTCTGTAGCCGGCATCTTATTTCCTCCGCCAGTACGAACTGGATCAGGTTCACGGGTGTTTTCTCAGCCTTGCCATCATTAACAAGGCACCCCGACAAGATGCTTGGCAGTCTAGCGTATTATAAGGAAACTGTCCAATCTCACGTTACACAGTATGGGTCGCGAATCAGGGCCAGGGTTTGCTGCGCAATCACCCGCTCTTCATTGGTGGGAATAATATAAACGCCAATTTTGCTTTCAGGGGTACTGATGCAGGCCTGGTTGCTTTCATTAAGAACCGGGTCAATGCTGACCCCCAGCCAGGCCAAATGCTGGCATACATCACGACGAACCAGCGCGCTGTTTTCCCCAATGCCGGCAGTAAACACCAGCGCGTCCAGCCCCTGGATGGCAGTCAGCAATCCGGTAATGCCTTTGGCAATATGGTAAGTAAAATAGGACAGGGCCAGCCTGGCACGCGGATCAGGGTTGTCCTGCAAATCCCGTATATCTGAGCTGATGCCTGAAAGCCCCTTCAGGCCTGACTCTTTATACAGCAGGTGCTGGATTTCATCATGGGTCATACCCTGCTCCAGCATCCACAATACCACCCCTGCATCCATCTGCCCGCAGCGGGTACTCATGGGCAAACCATCCAATGCGGTAAAGCCCATGGTTGACTCCTGACTGCGGCCATCTACCATGGCGCAGGCCGATGCACCCGAGCCCAGATGGGCCACCACCACCCTGCCGGCCACCACATCCGGGTAGTCCTGCCGCATTTTCCCGGCAATGTAATCGTAAGACAAACCATGAAAGCCGTAGCGGCGAATGCCTTCTTTATAATAAAACTGCGGCAAGGCAAAACGGTCTGCCACCTCGGGCTTGGAGCGGTGAAAAGCGGTATCAAAGCATGCCACCTGCCTGATATGCGGCCAGTTTTCGAAAATGACATGAACCGGCTCAAGGTTGTTGCGCTGGTGCAAGGGAGCCAGCGATACCAGGGCATCCAGCTTTTTCAGCACCTCATCATCAACCATGACACTGTGATCGTAATCAGGCCCGCCATGCACGATACGGTGCCCCACGGCCAAGGGTTCTTTGGTTATGACCGTACCCAGCCAATCGCCAACCACCCGCTGGGAAAGCTGCAGGTTTTGTGCCTGTTCCGGCAGCAAGGCCTGTTCCACCAGCACTTTTTGATGCCTGTCCTTAACCTTGAAAGACGGCTGCCTGCCCCCAATGCCCGACACCTGCCCGCCAAAAGAAAACTCAAGCGTATTCATGCCATCGGTTTCATAAACATGGAACTTCAAACTTGAACTTCCCGCATTCATGACTAAAATTGTATCTTGCATATATTCAACCCGCCTTTTTATTTGCCAATGGCCCTGTTTTTAACCAGGCTGTCAGCATACACCGCCGCAACCGCACAAGAAGCCAAACGGGTTCGCTCGCTGTCAGCCCGGCTGGTCAGGATAATAGGTACCCGCGCACCCAGCACGATACCGGCCGCATCGGCACCTGACAAAAACGTTAAGTTCTTGACCAGCATATTGCCGGCTTCCAGATCGGGCACCACCAGAATCTGGGCATGTCCGGCCACCGGAGACTGGATGCCCTTGATGGCGGCCGCTTCAGGGCTGATGGCATTATCCATGGCCAACGGACCATCCAGGATACCGCCCTTGATTTGCCCGCGATCGGCCATTTTGCACAGGGCGGCGGCATCAATCGTGCTTTGCATTTTTTCATTGATTTGTTCGACAGCCGATAAAATCGCCACCCGTGGGGTATCCAGACCCAGTGCCAGATGCAGGTCAATGGCATTGCGGATAATATCGGCCTTTTCACACAGGGTGGGAAAAATATTAATTGCGCCATCAGTAATGAAAAGCAGTTTGTCGTAACGGGGGACATCCATGACAAACACATGGCTGATACGGCGTTCGGTACGCAAGCCACCGTTATAACACAGCACCGAATGCAGTAGCTCATCACTATGCAGGCTGCCTTTCATCATCAGTGTTGCCCTGCCTGCCTGCACCTCGGCAACCGCGGCATCGGCCGAGGCATGGCTGTGTTCGGTATTAATAATTTGCAAACCGCCAATATCCAAATCATGTTCCCGGGCAACCTGACGGATCCGCTCTTCGGGACCCACCAGAACGGGCGTAAACAGATTTAACTTGCCTGCCTGTACGGCACTGGACAATGAAACTTCATCACAGGGATGAACAACCACACAGACATGCTTTTCTTCAAGGCCGATGGCCGTATTGACCAATGCCTGAAAACGATCATTTTGACTCATACAAGATTTCCTTTACGCTTCCTGGCACACTAACCATGCCGGGCATCAACATCACACTTCAAAACACAATTTAGTTAATTATGAAACATTTTCATTACAATACCAATGATTAAGGCATATACCTACTGATTTTTCACATTGAACATGGCAAAACACAATCAAGCCCCCATTCCGTCACCCCCATCCTCAGGCGTCCTGCCTTCCCGCAAGGATGACGCTACTGGCCTGCTATCGTGGATGCCCGGACTGTACACACTGCTTAACTATCGCAGGCAATGGCTCAGGCATGACCTGGCGGCCGGTCTCGTACTGACCACGGTTCTGATCCCCATTGGCATTGGCTATTCAGTGGCTGCCGGATTGCCCGGCATTTATGGCCTATATGCCACGATTATTCCCCTGCTGGTTTACGCCATTTTCGGGCCCAGCCGCCTAATGGTCATCGGCCCGGACTCCGCCCTGGCAGGCATCATTTTTGCCATTATTGTACCTATGGCTGCAGGAAATCCCGAACGGCTGATTACACTGGCCAGTACCTTGGCCATTTTTTCAGGACTGATCATCATCCTGGTCAGCCTTCTGAAACTCGGGTTTATTACCGAACTGATTTCCAAGCCAATTCGTTATGGCTACATGAACGGGATCGCACTGACCGTCCTGGTTGGCCAGACACCCGCTTTAATAGGCATTTCAACAGACGCAAGCGATATTTTTGCCAAACTGCAAGCGATTTGGCTGTCGCTGCTCAAAACCGAGACCAACAAGCTCTCACTGCTCATCGGTCTTGCTTCACTGATTTTACTGCTGATTATCAAACGCTTCAGGCGTTTTCCAGGCCCCTTGGTGGTCCTGACCCTGGCAACCATCGTGGTGGCGTACTTCGAGCTTGACCGGCATGGCGTGACAATCCTGGGCAATTTGCCTGGAGGATTGCCCTCATTCACGATTCCCGTGATCAGCTATGATGACCTGATACCCCTGCTTTTGGGGGCTGGGGCAATTGCCCTGTTATCCAGCTCCCAGACCAGTATTTTGTCCCGCACCTATGCCGCCAAATACAATCGTTACATCAACCCCAACAAGGAGTTCTTCGGGCTTGGAATTGCCAATTTGTTCACCGGTTTTTTTCAAGGCTTCCCCATCAGCAGCAGCGCCTCGCGCACGCCTGTCTCTGAAGCCGCAGGCTCAAAAACCCAATTGGCCTGCATAACCGGTGCCATCATCGTAGGCTCACTTCTGCTCTGGGCACCTGATCTGCTGTATTTTCTGCCTGCTCCAACCCTGGCCGCTGTTGTGATCACGTCAATAATCAGTATTTTCGAGTTTAAAGATCTCAAGCGCATTTACCGCATTCAACCATGGGAGTTCTGGCTCTCTATGGTTTGCTTTGCCGGTGTTGCGGTATTCGGCGTTTTACCGGGTATCGGCATAGCTGTCGCCATCGCCATCCTGGAATACTTATGGAACGGCTGGCGGCCGCATTACGCCATTCTTGGCCGGGTTGACCATCTCAAGGGTTATCACGACATCAGCCGCCACCCGACGGCCCGCCTCATCCCGGGCCTGGTCCTGTTCCGCTGGGATGCACCACTGTTTTTTGCCAATGCCGAACTTTTCCATCACTGCGTCCTGGATACCATTGCCAAGTCCCAGCACCCGGTTCAACGCGTTGTTATTACCTCAGAACCGGTTACCAGTGTTGATGTCACCTCTGCCGACATGCTGATTGAACTGGACGAGCAGCTCAAGGCGGCCGGCATTGAACTGTGCTTTGCTGAAATGAAAGACCCGGTCAGGGACAAGTTGCGCAAATTCGGCCTGTCGGCACGTTTTGGCAATGAGCGTTTTTTCCCGACGATCGGCCAGGCCGTCAATGGCTATTTAAACGCCTACATTGTTGAATGGATAGACTGGGAAGATAAAGTCTGATAACCACTGGAAATATTTTATGTGCATTGCCTATTTATCTATCAGAAAGCATCCCGAATGGCCCTTGTTCATTGCAGCCAACCGGGACGAATTTCACCAGCGCAAGGCATTGGCAGCCGCTCGATGGCACAGCAATCCGGCCATTATTGCCGGAATCGACAGCGAAGCGGGCGGAACCTGGCTGGGCATCAATACCAACGGCCGTTTTGCCCTGCTGACCAATTACCGCGATGTCAACACTATCGTCCCCGGGGCACCAAGCCGTGGTCATCTGGTAAGTGAATTTCTGCAAACCAATACGCCATCCGTGGAATATGCAAGCAACATTTTGAGCCGGGCAGCACAATACAATGCTTTCAACCTGGTCGTGGGCAACCCACAGAAAAGCATGTATATCAGCAATCGCAGCCACCAGATCGAACCGGCCGAACTGCAGCCGGGCAGTCATGTCCTGTCCAACCATTTAATGGACACACCATGGCCCAAGGCCGAACGGCTGCGCAAGGCGCTGGACAGCATTGAGCTTGATTTTCTACCCGACCAATTACCCGAAATTTTTGATATTTTGCGTGACAATACCCGCGCTGCCGACAACGATTTACCCAATACCGGGTTATCGCTGGAGCGCGAACGACTGCTCAGCAGCCCGTTTATTGTCAGCCCCGACTATGGCACCCGCTGTTCAACCATTATTGCCGTACATAAAAGTGGCCAGGCCCTGTTTAGCGAAATGACTTACAACCCCATGGGTGAAGCCGTCAGCCAGAATAAATTTGATTTTTTCATTCAAACCTAAGGCAACAGCGCTGCAACCAGGCCAATCATGCTTTCTTTTCCAGTCGTAAGGTACGTTCTAGCAGTACTTCATAAATAGGACGCCCCCCCAGGGCATCGGCCACGATATTGGCCATGATGGCTGTCAGTAAAACCGGAATCACCAGTACATAAGAGCCGGTAAGCTCAGCCACCAACACCATACCCACCAGTGGTGCACGTACGGTACCGGCAAATAAACCCGCCATACCGGCTGCGGCAAATGCCACGATTGTGCCAGGCGGCAAGGGCATGAGCAGACTCAACAATTCGGCTAAAAACACACTGCTTGCCGTGGCCAAGGCCAGAATTGGCGCAAAAATACCTGCGGGAGCCCCGGTAGAATAACTGGCGGCCGTACCAAAAAACCGTACCAGAATGACCAATCCCAATAAACCAATCGGCATCGGATTATTGACAATAGCAACCGCCAGGGACTCGCCACCGCCAGTCGCTTCAGGAAAAATCACCAGCATGGGCCCAATGACAAGACCCAGTAAAGCCGGGATTAAATAAGGAGAAAAACGCAAACCAATATGCAAGGACAGATCAAGAGCTGCCAAAACCATACGGTTAAACACCACTCCCATCGCCCCAAATACCACCCCCAACACAACAAACACGGGTAAAAAGGACAGGGGCATGGCCGTTGATGACAAAGCCATAAACGGTGTCGAGCCTGAAATTGCCACAGTGGCAATCGCGCTCACACCGCACGCAATAATGGCGGCGCTATAAGTTCGCCCGCTATGGGGGAAGACATTACGTGCCTCTTCCAGAATAAACAGAACGGATGCCATAGGGGCATTAAAGGCCGCTGTCAAACCGGCAGCCCCACCGGCTCCCCAAAGCGCGCGCGTATCCCTCTGACCAAATGAAAACCACGATCCAAGCGCTTTGGCAATGGAGGCACCCATATGAATGGTTGGGCCTTCACGACCGCCAATCAAACCCGCTCCCAAAGCCAGCGTACCGCCAATGAATTTTACCGGTAACACACGTTGCCACCGTATATTGCGCAGACCTGCCATGGCACCTTCAATTTCCTGCACACCCGAGCCGCTGGCCTCGGGTGCCACAAAACGCACCAACGTCACCGCCAGGCAAAACATGGCAGCCGAAAACAAGGACAGGAAAAGATAAAGCCCTATCCCTTCCAACCCCAAGAATTCAGGCAAATGGCGGGACCAGGCCAGCGAATGATCAATGACCTGATGAAAAAAAGACCCCAGCACACCGGTTAGCAAGCCAACCACCGCAGCAATAAAATAATACAGCCACGCTTTGTTATGGCCATTATCGTCATTATCGTTTGACTCTACTATTGATGTGGGACGATTATTCATACACTTAAACCAACTCAACTGATTGAAATTTTAATTAAACAGCCTTTTCGAATAGCACAATCATACCCGACTTGATTATTGAATTGATATCTAAATAAAGCTTTCATTTTCAAAAGCGACTTTCAGATAACTGACAAACAGCCGGATAATATTGGGCACATGCGGGCTATAGGGGCGAAGGGCGAAAATGCTTTCCCCAAAGACACTGACCGGTTTCCATGGTGACAGGACCGGGACCAAGGTGCCTTTTTTCAGTTCTGCTGCTACCGAAAAATCAGGAATGGCAGCGATCCCCTGATGTGCCAAAAGCAGTTCCCGCAGCGTTTCACTATTATTGGCAGAAAAAGAACCATTAACCGGTACACTAACTCTTTCCCCAACACCTTTCCTGCGCTCAAAATGCCAGGTAGGCCGGGAGCCCGAGCGCAAATAAGTCAGACAGTTATGCTTCTTCAAATCTGACGGATGTGATGGCATGCCATGATTCTGTATATATTCGGGACTTGCCAGAAGCAGGGTTTGGGTTTGACACAAAACCCATGCCACATAGGTTTCGGGAACAGCCGAAGTATGCCTGATGGCCAGATCAAACCCCTCTTGCGCAAGCGTGCTGATATGATCGGACAGCTCGATTTCGATCTTGATTTCAGGGTAAATCCGCATGAAATCAGCCAAACGCGGCACGATCTGCTGACGGGCCAGTGCAACCGGTGCAGTTACCCTGATGACCCCCTTTGGCTGTTCGGCCAATTCCTGGATTTTTTCACAACCGGTTTCTATCTCGGCAAAAGCAGGACGCGTTAAGGCCACCATGGCCTGCCCGGCCTCGGTTAAACGCACGCTACGGGTAGTACGCTGCACCAACATGATGCCCAGCGCTTTTTCAAGCTCCTGGATGCGCTGGCTCATGGCCGCCTTGCTAACGCCCAACCGCTGTGCCGCTGCCGTATAACTGCCCGTATCATCAAGAATGCCAAGCCAGTAAATGTGTGACCAAAGGGGTTCTATTTTTCGGATATCCATTTAGGGATTGTCCAATATTATGAACAATAAATCCAGTTTTCAAGTATTGATCATCACAAGGCTGCTCTCTATACTGCTTTAAAACATCATTTCAAAACAGGAGAACAGCATTATGAATCCAGTCCCGGCTTATGCCTGCAGTGAGGATATTGTCAATTATATTAATGGCGCAAGAACCACACCTTCCCAAACAGAAAAACAGCCAGTCTACAACCCCGCCACGGGTGAAATCACCCGTCATGTGGTGCTATCAGGCGCACAGGAAATCAACGATGCTGTAGCAGCCGCCAAAGCCGCAGCCAAAAGCTGGGCCAATACCCCACCCATCCGCCGGGCTCGCATTATCAACAAATTCCTGGGGCTGATGCAGGCGCATACCGATACTCTGGCCGCCATCATTACCGCCGAGCATGGCAAAGTCTTTACCGATGCCCAGGGCGAAGTGGCCAGAGGCATTGATATTATCGAATTTGCCTGCGGCATTCCCCAATTACTCAAGGGCGATTACACCGATCAGGTATCCACCGACATTGACAACTGGACCATGCGTCAGCCTTTGGGCGTGGTCGCCGGCATTACGCCCTTCAATTTCCCGGTCATGGTTCCCTGCTGGATGTTTCCGATTGCCATCGCTGCAGGCAATACTTTTATTCTCAAACCCAGTGAGCGGGACCCCAGTGCTTCCCTGTTCATGGCCGACCTGTTGAAGCAGGCCGGGCTGCCTGATGGTGTTTTCAACGTGGTGCAAGGAGGCAAACCGGCTGTTGATGCCTTGCTGGAACACCCGGATGTCTCTGCCATCAGTTTTGTTGGTTCTACCCCAATTGCCCACTATATCAGTGAACGCGCTGCCCATTTCGGAAAACGGGTGCAGGCCCTGGGCGGTGCCAAAAACCATCTGATTGTCATGCCCGATGCCAATCTGGAGCTTGCCGTTGACGCTCTGGTAGGTGCCGGTTACGGCTCTGCCGGTGAACGCTGCATGGCCATTTCCGTGGCCTTGCTGGTGGGCGATGTGGGAGATAAACTGATTCCAATGCTGGCAGAACGCACCCGCAACCTGAAAATCATGGACGGCATGAACCTGGAAGCCGAAATGGGCCCCATCGTTACACGCCAGTCACTGGAAAAAATCGAATCCTATATTGAGTCAGGCGTCCAGGAAGGGGCCAGCCTGGTTGTTGATGGCCGCGGTTATACTGTACCAGGACACGAAAACGGCTTTTTCACCGGTGGCACCCTGTTTGACCACGTCACACCCGAGATGCGTATTTACAAAGAGGAAATATTTGGTCCTGTCCTGTCCTGCGTCAGGGTTGCCGATCTGGGTGAGGCGATTGAACTGATCAACAACCATGAATTTGGCAATGGCGTATCGTGCTTTACCAGTGATGGCCATACCGCACGCGAATTTGCCCGCCGCATTCTGGTTGGCATGGTGGGCATTAACGTTCCCATTCCGGTCCCCATGGCCTGGCACGGATTTGGCGGCTGGAAAAGAAGCCTCTTTGGCGATACGCATGCCTACGGCGAAGAAGGCGTACGTTTTTACACCCGCCAAAAATCCATCATGCAGCGCTGGCCTGAAAGCATGAGCAAAGGTGCAGAATTTGCCATGCCAACAGCCAAATAAAAAAGACACAAAAAAGACCCTTGCGCATCATGCAACAAGGGTCTTTTATAAAGCCTGGACAACAACGCCAGCCTTACAAGCGCACGTTAGCGAACGGCATACAAATAAAGCTCTACGCGACGGTTCATGGCACGTCCGCTTGCCGTGCTGTTGCTGGCTATAGGGTCATTGGGACCACGGCCTTCTGCAGTCATATGACTGGCGGGAACCCCTTGGGAAACCAGGTAGTTGACCACACTTGAGGCACGGTTAACAGACAGGGTCTGGTTAAAGGCGGCCGAACCGGTACTGTCGGTATGACCCACGGCTTTCAGACGCAACGAAGGATCTTCAACCATGGATGTGCCCAGTGCATTCAGGACAGGATAAATGGCTGGTTTAAGCGTGGCCTGGCTGATATCGAAAGTGGCACCCTCGGGAATATTGACTTTCAGGCTGCCATCAGGCATTTGGGTAGTTGAAACACCCAATTGCTTGCCACCGGCCTGGTCAACCTTGCCAACAATACGATCCCAGTTATAACCAACAATCGCACCAGTGACCGCACCAATACCAGCACCGATACCGGCCGCTTTAGAACTGTCACCAATCAACGCACCCAGGCCTGCCCCCACTACCGCACCGATACCGCCACCGGCAGCGGTATTACCACCTTGTGTTGCGCAACCGGCCAAAATGGACCCGGCGACCAGAACACCGGCAAGACGAGTTAAACGATAATTCATGTACTTCTCCTATTAGAATCTGTGTTCTTGATGATGAACCACGGCAAGTATGGTCAAAATAATAGATGGTTAAACAAACCATATATTAAATGAAGATGCTTTCCGCTGGAATACTAACATACTACGTCAGACACAAGTACTAGCAAGATCTCCTTTTTTGTGGCCAGAAAACCCAAATCATCAGCTATGCCATTGGTTTAAAATGTTTTTTTATATCATTAAGGATTGACATTTCTTATATTTTAATAACAATCCGCAATGTTTTGTAGAAAATTCAATCGTGTAGTCAATCGGGTCTTACCAATAACATCACCAGCTTATAGTCAAGGTGAGTGGCCAAGCGGAAAGTGATCTGCTCAAACTCCAGATATCCCTTTTCCGGATGCATGAATTCGCGTATTCCCCCTTCACGCTCCACGACCGCCTGTCTTGACCACCAATGCTGGAACAGTTCACTGGAAGCCAGCAACTCTTCAATAATCTGGCTGATATCCTGCTCATCAAGATGAGCCCCAATGTCGGCCCTGAACTCGGCCACCGAGCGGCGTGCCCGCTGCTCCCAATTGACCACCACTTTGGGCGCCTCGGGATTTTGAAAAATGAACCTGAGCAAATTGGGCGCTTGCTGGCGACTGGGCCAATGATTGAAAACCGTGTCCAGTGCCTGATTGAAAAACAGGATATTCCAGCAACGATCAAGGATATAGGCCGGTCCGGTGCAGTTATTGACACAGGCCTGCAAGGAAGAGGGAAGACTCCCATACTGGGACTTGCCATGATCCGGATCGGTCATTTCCGCCAACTCGAACAGGTACGCCCGTTCCGCCTTGTTCATATGCAGGACATCGGCCAAACGGGACCATACCGTACTGGAAACGGACACATCGCGGCCCTGTTCGATCCAGGTATACCAGGTGACGCTAATGTCACATAACTGCGCCACCTCTTCACGACGCAAGCCCGGGGTCCGGCGACGCTGGCCGTGGCTGAGCCCGGCCATTTGGGGGGTTACCCTGGATCGGGCATTGCGCACAAATTCGCCCAACACCTGTTTATGTGCCGATCCCCCTGACTTGATACCCATGGCCCGACTTACCCAAGACTGCTCATTAAAGCCTTGCGAACTTCCTCTTCATCAAGCCCGCTACGCTGAACATAGTCCTGCAACTGGTCCTCTCCGATATTACCGACGTTAAAGTAGGAAGACTGCGGATGGCTCAAATAGAAACCGGAAACACTGGAGGCGGGGTACATGGCCAGGCTTTCGGTAAGCTGCATGCCAATTTCCTCGGGTTGCAGAACATCAAACATGGCCCGTTTGACGGTATGCTCGGGGCAAGCCGGATAGCCCGGTGCCGGGCGAATCCCTTGGTATTTTTCAGCAATCACCGCCTCATTATCAAGCACCTCATCGGG
The DNA here is from genome assembly GCF_019132845.1 of Advenella alkanexedens. Taxonomy (GTDB): domain Bacteria; phylum Pseudomonadota; class Gammaproteobacteria; order Burkholderiales; family Burkholderiaceae_B; genus Advenella; species Advenella alkanexedens. Next base: position 140,819 of record NZ_JAHSPR010000006.1, read on the forward strand.
TACATAACCCCACAAATCCTTGCGTACCCGTGCATGCAGGCATTCGGCCAGGCCCTCTGCCAGGCGATCTCCCAGTGCCTTGAGCATAATGCTGGAATAATCATCCATTTCCTGCTCGAAGCGCTTTTCATGGGCTTCGATACCCAGACCGCCGGTAACGGCGAAAAAGCCGATGTAGTCTTTGACGCCACTTTCTTTAGGGGCAATGTAGTCGGCCAGACATTTATTATCCACCCCTTCGCGTTTGGCGGTTTGCTGGCGCAGGTTACGCCAGGTAAACAGGACTTCGCTGCGGGACTCGTCTTTATAAACTTCAATATCTTCGTGATTGACCGTATTGGCCGGATAAAAAGCCACCACGCCGCTGGCCGTCAACCAGCGGCCTTCAATGACTTTTTTCAGCATGGCTTTGCCATCTTCATACAGTTTTCTGGCCTGTTCACCCACCACCTTGTCTTCCAGAATGGCCGGGAACTGACCAAACAATCCCCAGGTCTGGAAAAACGGTGTCCAGTCTATGAATTTTTCTATTTCACTTAAATCATACTGCTTGAACGTACGACGACCAATGAATTTGGGTTTGGGCGGCGTATAGTTGGCCCAGTCAATCTGAGGCTTGGCCTTGCGGGCTTCCTCCAGAGGAATAATCGGCGTGGACTTGCGATTGGCATGCCGCTCACGCACTTTTTCGTACTCCTCGGCCGTTTCACGAATAAAAGCCTCGGCCTGATCGGAAACCAGCTGTGTGGCGACACCAACCGCCCGGCTGGCATCGGCCGTGTAAACAACCGGACCATCATAATGGGGCGCGATCTTGACAGCGGTATGTACCCGGCTGGTGGTGGCACCGCCAATCATGAGGGGAATATTATTCTCGCGAAAATACGGGTCACGCTGCATTTCAGAGGCCACATAAGCCATTTCTTCAAGGCTGGGGGTAATCAAGCCTGACAGGCCAATGATGTCTGCCTTTTCTTCCTTGGCTTTGGCCAAAATCTCGGCACAAGGCACCATCACGCCCATGTTCACGACTTCAAAGTTATTGCACTGCATGACCACGGCCACAATGTTTTTGCCGATATCGTGCACATCGCCTTTTACCGTTGCAATCACCATTTTCCCTTTGGCACGCACATCACCGCCTTGGGCTTCAATCTGCCGCTTTTCTTCTTCAATGTAAGGCACCAAATGAGCCACGGCCTGCTTCATGACCCGGGCCGACTTGACCACCTGGGGCAGAAACATCTTGCCGGCACCAAACAGGTCGCCCACAATATTCATGCCATCCATTAGCGGGCCTTCAATCACCTCGATGGGACGGCCGCCACGCGCGGCAATTTGCTGGCGGATTTCTTCGGTATCTTCAATAATAAACGAAGTAATGCCATGCACCAGGGAATGGGCAAGGCGTTTTTCAACCTCCTGCTCACGCCATGTCAAGTCTTCCTGTTTTTTGGCCCCGCCTTCACCTTTAACGGTTTCAGCAAACTCGACCAACCTTTCAGTCGGCGTGCGCTCATCGGCCGGATCGGTTTTGCCCAAAGGCGGGTCACGGTCAAGGATCACGTCTTCAACCAGATCCTTGATTTTAGGGTCAAGGTCGGCATAAACACCCAGCATGCCGGCATTCACAATCCCCATGGTCAGCCCTTCATTAATGGCGTAATAAAGGAAGACGGTATGAATGGCTTCACGCATGGCTTCATTGCCACGGAACGAAAAACTCACGTTGGAAATACCGCCCGACGTCCGGGCATGCGGCAGGTTCTCATGAATCCACTTGACGGACTCAATAAAATCGACACCATAGTGATTATGCTCATCCAGTCCGGTGGCAACAGCAAAAACATTGGGGTCAAAAATAATGTCTTCAGGCGGGAAATCCACTTCCTCAGTCAGCAAACGATAAGCTTTGCCACAAATCTCCTTGCGCCGTTGCAGGGTATCGGCCTGACCCTGCTCGTCAAAAGCCATCACCACAACAGCTGCACCGTATTTACGGCACAGGCGTGCATGTTCCAGGAACGCTTGCTCGCCTTCTTTCATGGAGATTGAGTTCACCACCGGCTTGCCCTGCACACATTTCAGGCCTTCTTCAATCACTTCCCATTTGGAGCTGTCAATCATGATGGGCACCCGGGCAATATCCGGTTCTGAAGCAATCAGATTCAGGAAGCGGCGCATATTGGCTTTGGAATCCAACATGGCTTCATCCATATTGATGTCAATAATTTGCGCCCCGTTTTCCACCTGCTGACGGGCCACCGAGAGCGCCTCATCGAATTTTTCTTCACGGATCAGGCGCAAAAATGCCTTGCTGCCTGTCACGTTGGTACGCTCGCCAACGTTCACGAACAGGGATTCGTCATCAATATTCAGGGCCTCAAGGCCGGACAGGCGGGTTTTTACCGGCACCTCTGGTACCTCACGGGCCGGCAGGTTCTTGACGCTTTGCACAATGGCCTGGATATGCCCGGGCGTAGTGCCGCAACAACCACCCACCATATTCACAAAACCGGCTTGGGCAAACTCTGCCAGCAAAGAAGATGTGTCTTCAGGGGTTTCATCAAAACCCGTGTCACTCATGGGATTGGGCAGGCCGGCATTGGGATACACACAGGTATAGGTATCACAGATTTTTGACAGCTCGGCCACATAAGGGCGCATGAGGGCTGCCCCCAGCGCACAGTTCAAACCGATGGTAACGGGACGGGCATGGCGGATGGAGTTCCAGAACGCTTCGACGGTTTGCCCCGAAAGAATACGCCCGGAAGCATCGGTGACGGTACCGGAAATCATGACGGGCAGGCGCACACCACGCGCTTCAAAGACGCTTTCCACCGCAAAAATGGCCGCCTTGGCATTCAGGGTGTCGAAAATGGTTTCAATCAGGACAATATCAATATCACCGTCAAGCAGGCCGTTCAATTGCTCGGTGTAGGCCTTGGCCAACTCTTCGAAAGTAATATTGCGTGCCCCTGGATCATTCACATCAGGGGAAATGGAGGCCGTTTTGGGCTGCGGGCCCAGGGCACCGGCCACAAAACGGGGATGTTCGGCCGTGCTGAATTCATCACAGGCCTGGCGCGCCAGTTTGGCCGATTCCAGGTTCAGTTCGTAGGCCAGACCGGCCAGATCATAATCCCCTTGGGCAACCGCTGTGGCGCCAAAGGTATTGGTTTCAATCACATCAGCGCCGGCGGCCAGATATTGGCGATGAATATCCACGATAAGATCGGGGCGCACCAATGACAACAGCTCGTTATTGCCCTTCACATCCTTGCCATGCTCTGCAAAACGTTCACCGCGAAAATCAGACTCGGTGAGTTTATATTGCTGGATCATGGTCCCCATTGCGCCATCTAGGACAAGAATGCGGCCGGAACCCAGCTGGCGTACAAATTCGGCACCCTTTGTATAGGCGGAAAGCGGATATGGAAGTTTAGGATAAGACACGTTGAACCTGAAAATAGAATTGTCGTGGCCCTAGTGTACTAAATATTATGGCTGTGTTACAATATTACCCTTATTGCAAGGTGCTTTCAGCTCATTCGAGCGGTGAAAGTTAAATGGGAAACAGAAAACAGCCGGTCCTTTTCCACACCGTCCTGTTCAGTCTGTGCTGCCCCCGCAACGGTAAGCTGCCCGGTATTCAACTGCCAGCAACAAGCCCGACACCAGCCAAACAATAAACATTCCCTAATTCCTATGTGCGGGGTCGCACATATTGTGAAGGCCATTTATATGTATTTTACGTTCCACCCTCGTGCGCTGGCACTGGCTGCCTGTTTCGCACCTTCGTTGCTTTTTGCCCAAACTCCCTCCACCCCTGCTCCCAATGTCACCACCCTGGACACCATTGTTGCCACCCCTGCCCGCATGGCACAGCCGCTGGATAAGGTCATGGGTGACGTGAGCGTTATTTCCGGTGTCAGCCTGAAAAATGCCGGGGCAGAATCCCTGCCCACCATTTTGGCTCGCCAGCCTGGCATCCAGCTATATAGCCAGGGCGGCCCGCAAACCATCTCAGGAATATTTGTGCGTGGGGCCAGTCCGGCACAATCCCTGGTGCTGGTCAATGGCATGCGCATTAGCGATACCAACAGTGGCAGCACCAACTGGGCAGCCGTAGACCCTTCGACGATTGAACGCATCGAAATTATCCGCGGCCCGGCCAGCAGCCTGTATGGTTCCAGCGCCATGGGGGGTGTGATTAACATTATTACCAAGTCCGACGGGCAAGACCGCCCGTTCAGCGCCTTTGGCAATTTCGGGGTTGGCTCGGACAGCACTTTCAAGACCGGCTTTGGTTTTTCAGGGGCACACAACAACTGGAACTACAGCCTGGCTGCCAGCTATGCCTCCAGCGATGGCTTTAATGCCACCAACCCTGATGCCGGCCCCTATGTTTACAACGCGGACGATGATGGCTACATCCAAACCAGCCTGAGCGGTTCCCTGGGTTATGAATGGAACCCGGGACAGCGGTTCGACCTGACCTTCCTGAATGGTTACAACCATGGTGATTTTGATTCCGGTGAATACTACCAAAATACCTATGACATTACCCGCCAGCAGGCCTATACCCTTGGCAGCACCAATCAAATAACCGACAATTGGGAAAGCATCCTGGCTTTTGGCTACAGTAAAAGCAACCATGACTTACAAACCTCCAATGACGCTTCCGGCCGCACGGAAATAGGTACCATCCAGCGTCAGTACAGCTGGCAAAACAACCTTACGCTAGATCAGAACAACACACTGTCCCTGGTGCTGGAACACCTTGACGAACGCGCAACCGGTTCTTCCCTGTTAAGCCGCCAGCACCGTGACACTAATGCAGCGGCCCTGATCTACCGGAGTGATTTTAACCGTCACCACGTACAGGCCAGTGTCCGCCATGACAATATATCCGGCATTGGCAGTAAAACCACCGGCAGTCTGGCTTATGACTACGATTTAAGCGACTCGCTCAAATTGGGTATGGCGGCCAGCACCGGTTTTCGGGCCCCCACCTTTACCGACCTGTATTATCCATTAAGCTGGGGTTATCAGGGCAACCCCAATCTGAAACCGGAAAAATCCAAAAACATCGAAGCCAGCCTGCGCTATCAGGCAGAAGACACCCAATTAAGCCTGGTGGTGTTCCAGAACAAATTCAGGGACTTGATCAATCCTTATGTGTGCGATGCCCTGTTCAACTGCACTGCTGAAAATACCGACAAAGCCACCATTCGCGGCCTGTCGCTGGAGGCCTCCCACCAGTTTGGCAATACCCTGTTCAGTGCCGGTGCCGACTTCCTGAACCCCAAGGACGACACCAACGGCAAAACCCTGGTCCGCCGGGCCAAACAGGTTTATCGTCTCTCGGTCAGCCATAAACTGGACAATGCCGAACTGGGTGCCAGCTATCAATTTGTTGGCAAGCGCTATGATGACAAGGACAACACCGCCGCCAGAAAACTGGGCAGTTACGGCCTGCTTAACCTGCATGCAAGCTATCAGTTCAACAAAAACCTGCAGGGCCAGGTCTACTGGAATAATGTGACAGACAAAAAATACAATACCGCCTACGGCTACAATAGCCAAGGCTCGAATGTATTTCTAAACCTTGCCTGGCGCATGTAACAGGCCTTCCGTGGTTGTTATGGCTTTTACCAAACCAGTAAGCTGTCTGCAACCAGGAATCTCGGGATCATCAACATGAAGCTTCATCATAAGCTGTTTGCCGGGCTCTGCCTTCTTGCCGGTTCATTGAATGCCTGCCTGCCTGCCCAGGCAGGCACCTTAAGCGCCCCCGTGCACGAAACGGCAAAACGCATTATCAGCCTGTCGCCCCATGCCACGGAACTGATATTTGCGGCCGGGGCAGGCAAACAGCTGATTGGGGTTGCCAAAAGCAGCAACTATCCCCCTGAAGTCAAAAACATGACTAACGTGGGCGACGGCCTGCGTCCAAATGCCGAATTATTGCTAAGCCTGAAACCCGACCTGATTGTGACCTGGTCTTCAGGTGGCCTGCCCGTGACAGGACTCAAACAGACTGAACGCATGGTGCCGATACTGTCTCTTCAACCAATAAAACTGGCGGATATTACGGCAGACCTGTTACAAATTGCCGGGCTGACCGGAACGCTGGAACAAACCCGCCACCAGGCCCATGAGCTGGAAGCCATCATCCAACAAACCCGCGATGAGTACAGCGCCCGTACCCCGGTACCCGTTTTCATTTTTCTGGGCAATTCCCCGCTATACACGCTGGGGGGTGGCCCTATCCAGAATGAAATGTTGCAGTTATGTGGTGCCTACAATATTTTTAACGACCTGAACAGCCCTTCGCCTATTGTCAGCCTGGAAAGCATTATGCAACGCCAACCCAAACTGATACTGGCTGGCGCTTCACATGAAAAAACAGCCGACGAAATACGGGACTTTTTCAATGACAAAGGGTTTTCATTTGCCCGTCAGGCAATCGTTACCCAACATCCGGATATTTTATTTCGTCCGACAGATCGCCTGATTCGTGCCCTGCCCGGACTTTGCCAGGCCATCGACCAGGCCCGCTCCCGTCTGCAGCCCTAACTCACCAGTTCAAGCCCTTCCTGTTCCAGCCTGTACTGGATGGCCTTGGCCGCCACCACCCCATCAGCCATGGAGGTGATAATGCAGGGATGGTGCCGGTTGGCGACTTCACCAATGGCATACACCCCGGACACATTGGTTTCTGCAGTATGCACATGGGTGTTGACATAGCCTTTTTCACTGCACGAAAGACCCAGGCTTTCCAGGCCATTGAGCTGAGCCTGCCAGCCATAAAAAACCATCACCACATCATACCTGTGTCCGTTAACGGTTCGGGTCAGCGGATCAAACACATACTCACCGGTATGAATCCGCTTTCGTGACAGGGATTCAAACCATTGTCTTTGCGCCCGGATATGACGGGCATAAATATCCACCGACAAAGCTCCTCTTTTTTGTGCAAAAATGGCGTTTTCAAAAGCGTTATCACCGCCTCCCAAGACGGCCACCCGCTTGTTGGCAAACTCATAGTTGGAAATGTGCCTGCCAGGCCCCACCAGGACATGGTCATATTTTTGATTGGCCAGCTCTTGCGGAAAGCGGGAGGTAACGCCACTGGCCACCACCACAAAACGCGACACCAGGGAATGCCCGTCAAAGAACACGCGAAACAGTCTTGGACAGACCGGCTTATCGTGCTTGCCCTCCTTTTTGAGCAAGGCATTAATCTGATCAGGGGCATCAATGATCTCTACCCTGTCGACCCGCATTTTCAAAAGCACAGGGACCCTGGCGCCATCCAGACTGCGCTTGATCTGCACCGCCACTTCTTCGCCGGTCAGGCCAGGAGCGGTGACATTCCAGGCATCCTCAAAGGGGTTATGCGCCGTCAGCCCCCCAACCTGTTCAGAGGCATCAAGAATTAACGGAGAAAAGCCCAAATGGGCAAGCCAGACAGCACATGAAGCACCTGCCGGGCCTGCACCAATCACAATCGCATCATAAACAACCGGTTGCATGCAGCCAAATCCTTTTTTCCATGAAAAATCAATGATTTTCTTTACCTTGAAAACCTTATTGCAGCCTCTTCAAATGAGATAACCACTACAATTAAGCCCTTGATAAATTGCAAAGAAAACGCTTTCTTCTTTGTCTCTACATATTAACCTTAATTCTATGTCAACTCGTCGTATATTCTTCTCCCGTCTTGCCCTTGATGCCCGCATTGGCATTCTTGAACATGAGCTGCGTGCCACCCAGCCCCTGCATATTGATGCAGAAATAGACATTCATGTACCCAGACAACTGAATGACAACGATATCAGCAGTGTTCTTGACTATCGCAAGCTGCGGGAAGCCATTATTGAAGAATGTACCCGTGCCCACGTGCACCTGGTGGAGTCACTGGGCGAAATGATTGCCAATCGTTTGCTGAAAGATTTCCCCGAGGTTCAAAAAGTCAGGCTCAGGATCAGCAAACCCATGGCTTTCGCCGATTGTGATGCGGTTGGCATTGAAGTTGTTACTGGACGATAAACATGAGTAACGAGCATCGTAGCGCTGCGGCCGAAAAAATCCGCATTGAAAACAATAAGCTGAGCAAACGTGTTATCCGTGAAGCCGGTACCGCTATTGTTGATTACAACATGATTGAAGATGGCGACAAAGTCATGGTTTGCCTTTCAGGAGGCAAAGACTCATACGGCATGCTGGATATTCTCATGACCTTGCAAAAGCGCGCACCGGTCAAGTTCGACATTGTGGCCGTCAACCTGGACCAGAAACAGCCCGGCTTTCCCGAACATATTTTGCCCGAATACCTGACAAAGATAGGTGTTCCCTTTCATATTGAAAATCAGGATACCTATTCCATCGTCAAACGTCTTATTCCTGAAGGAAAAACAACCTGCTCACTTTGTTCACGCCTGCGGCGCGGTATTTTATATCGTGTTGCCGATGAACTGGGTGCAACAAAAATTGCCTTGGGTCACCATCGGGACGATATTCTGGCCACCTTCTTCCTGAACCTGTTTTATGCGGCAAAACTTAAAACCATGCCCCCCAAACTGGTGTCAGACGATGGCAGGCATACGGTTATCAGGCCACTTGCCTATATTGCGGAAAAAGACCTGATTGCCTATGCCGAGATGAAGCAATTCCCCATCATTCCATGTAATCTGTGCGGTTCCCAGGAAAACCTGAAACGCCAGGAAATCAACCGGATGATCCGTGCCTGGGAAAAAGAAAGCCCCAAAAAAGTATGGAATATCTTCAAATCCCTGTCTGCGGTGGCACCCTCGCATTTAATGGACCGCCAGCTGTTTGATTTTGTTGGTCTCAAGCCAAGCGGACTGGCCGATGAAAACGGCGACAAGGCCTTTGATGCGGAAATTTTCCCGGATCTTGAGCCCGCAACCGAATTGCCTGATGACCCAATCCAGTCGGTCTCGCGCCATAAAACCATTTTCATGCAACCTCAATCTTAATTGTTCGCCTGCCATGATCAACCGTGAACTTAATCAGGCCCCTTTGGGAAAAGAAACGCAATACCCGGATCAATACGATCCGTCCCTCCTTTTCCCCATTGCCCGCACCATTGGCCGATCTCAACTGTCCTTGCAGCCACACCCTGCCTGGTACGGGGCCGACATCTGGAATGCCTATGAGCTTTCCTGGCTTAATCCAAAGGGCAAGCCGCAGGTGGCCATGGCCCGCTTCAGTTTTGATGCGGCCGCCCCCAACATCATTGAATCAAAATCTTTTAAACTTTATTTGAATTCATTCAACCAGACCCGGCTGAACACAAGCGAAAACCTGTTGGCCTGCCTGCAGACAGACTTGTCCGTGGCCAGCGGAGCACCGGTTTCAATCCAGCTTATCGAGCCCACCGATTTTTCTCAACAAACCATAGAAAACCTGGACGGGATACTAATTGACGAACTGGATGTCACTCCCGAAAAATATGAACCCGATGCCAGCCTGTTGCAATGCGATACCGACACCATCGTGCATGAAACCCTGGTTTCCAACCTGCTGAAATCCAACTGCCCTGTTACCCGGCAGCCCGACTGGGGCAGTCTGCAAATCAGTTATGAAGGTCCTGCCATCAACCATGCCAGCCTGCTGGAATACATTATTTCTTACCGCAATCATGACGGTTTTCATGAACAATGTGTGGAACAGATTTTCTGCGACATCATGAAACACTGCCAACCCGCCAAACTGTTTGTTTATGCACGCTATACCCGTCGGGGCGGGCTGGATATCAACCCCTGGCGCAGCACATCACCCATCCATGACCTCCCTCCCTCCCGCCAGGCCCGCCAATAAAAAACAGTAAGTACGCTGGCCAAATGGCTGGCGTATCTCGGTCACGCTGTTCTTTGACTTGCCAGCTTGCCTCTGCGCCAAAGTCTGCGCAAACCGATATTTACTTTTTGTTTCTTTTTAGCCTTGAAATTTTTTTTAATAATTGCCAGATGGGCATTTGATATACTTAAGGGATAAAAATGGGGTCGGGCAGTGATCAACAGCTGACCACAGCCCCCATAACGGTCATTCAAAATAGGATTCACCATGGATTTCAGTGATGTACCTTTACACCTTGTTTTTGTCATCGGCATTATTATCGTTTTTATCGGTATCGGACTGAAAGACCATAATCCCGGCATTGTGGTCATGGGACTGGGGCTGATTATCATGATTTTCGTTATCCTTCGGAAAGCCATCGAAGTTTTCGGTTATTAAAGCAAAGCGCATAAATCACCTGTCATCATACTTCCGGGCCTGTCTGGTTTTATAGTGGCAACCCGGGTTTTCCTGCCATCAGAGTACCACATGAGCGCATCAAACAAAAAACCGTTCCTCCTCATCATCATTATCCTGGCTGCCATTGCGATTGGTGTCTATTACTGGAAACAGGCCGAGTCCAACAACCAGCTCGATGGTTTTATCAGCAGCAATGGCCGCATAGAAGCCACCGAACTGGATATTTCCAGCAAGCTTGCCGGACGCATCCAGGACATACTTGTCAATGAAGGTGACTTTATCAAGGCAGATCAACCCCTTGCCCATATGCAAATAGATGTCCTGAAAGCCCAGCTTGAACAGGCACAGGCAGAACACCAGCAGGCACTGAATAATGTCAATATCGCCAAGGTCCAGGTCGATGCCCGAGAAAGCGAATTGCTTGCCAGTCAGGCACTCATGGCACAGCGGGAAAGCGAATTTACCCTGGCCAAACAACGCCTGAGCAGAACCGAAACCCTGGCTGCCCGTGGTGCCACCCCCAAACAAACCCTTGACGATGACCGTGCCGCTGCTCGCAGTACCGAAGCCGGTCTGAATGCCGCCAAAGCCCAGGTCAATGCGGCACAGGCCGCTATCAAGGCAGCCAAAGCACAGGTAAGCGGGGCAGAATCAGCCGTTATTGCGGCAGAAGCGGCCATCAAGCGCATTCAGGCCGATATTGATGACAGCATCCTGAAATCCCCGCGCGACGGACGCGTTCAATTTCGTATTGCCCAGCCGGGTGAAGTGGTTGGTGGCGGTGGCAAAATCCTGAATGTCATCGACCTTAACGATGTCTACATGACCTTCTTCCTGCCTGAAACCGTGGCTGGCCGCATTGCCCTGGATACTGATGTGCATATTGTCCTGGATGCGGCATCCGAATATGTCATACCAGCCAAGGTTTCTTTTGTTGCCAGCTCGGCCCAATTCACGCCCAAAACCGTTGAAACGGCCAGTGAGCGCCAAAAACTCATGTTCCGTGTCAAGGCGCGCATTTCACCCGAGCTGCTGCAAAAGCATCTTGAACAGGTCAAGACCGGCCTGCCAGGTATGGCTTGGATAAAGCTTGACGCCAACAAGGAATGGCCAGAGCACTTAACTATCAAGCTGCCGGAGTAAACCCGTCATGAACGCACCGGTCGCCAGACTGCAATCGGTCAGCCTGCGTTATGGCAAAAAGCTGGCCCTGGACAATATCTGCCTGGATATCCCCGCAGGCATCATGGTGGGACTGATTGGCCCCGATGGAGTGGGCAAATCCAGTCTTTTATCCCTGATTGCCGGTGCCCGCGCCATTCAGTCAGGCCGTGTTGAGGTATTACAGGGCAGCATGGCCGAAGCGGCACACCGCACCCAAGTCTGTCCCCATATCGCCTACATGCCGCAGGGACTGGGCAAAAACCTCTATCCCACCCTTTCCATTGAAGAAAACCTGCAGTTTTTCGCCCGCCTGTTCGGTCACAATGAGCAAGAACGACGCAGGCGAATTGATGACCTTACCCGCAGCACCGGCCTGTATCCGTTTTTATCCCGGCCGGCCGGCAAACTTTCCGGAGGCATGAAACAAAAACTGGGTTTATGCTGTGCGCTCATTCACGACCCCAATTTATTGATTCTTGACGAGCCCACGACCGGTGTGGACCCACTTGCCCGCAAACAATTCTGGGACCTCATCAATCGCATCCGGCAAAACCGGCCGCAAATGAGTGTGATTGTTGCCACCGCCTATATGGAAGAGGCCGATCGCTTCGACTGGCTGATTGCCATGGACGATGGCAAGGTACTGGCCACCGGTACGCCCCATGAATTGCATGAAAAAACCGACTCCCGTTCTCTTGAGCAAGCTTTCATCAAACTGCTTCCCGAAGAAAAACGGGCCGAACATCATGACATCGTCATTCCACCCTTCAATAATGACAATGCGAATATTGCCATTGAAGCGCAAGACTTAACCATGCGCTTTGGCGATTTTGTGGCGGTTGACCATGTCAATTTCCGCATCAGGCAGGGTGAAATTTTTGGCTTCCTGGGTTCCAACGGCTGTGGCAAGTCAACCACCATGAAAATGCTCACCGGCCTGCTTGAGGCCTCTGAAGGCAAGGCATGGCTGTTTGGACAAGAAGTCAACCCCAAGGATATCGACACCCGACGTCGGGTCGGCTATATGTCGCAGGCATTTTCCCTTTACACGGAACTCACGGTAAAACAAAACCTGGTGTTGCATGCCCGCTTGTTCAAGGTTCCCGAGGCACAAATCCCGGCACGTGTTGAGGCCATGATTCAGCGCTTTGATCTGGGCGATGCCATTGATGCACTGCCAGACAACCTGCCCATGGGGGTACGTCAGCGCCTGTCGCTGGCCGTTGCTGTGGTTCACGGCCCCGAATTATTGATCCTTGATGAACCTACCTCGGGCGTGGATCCCGTTGCACGGGACCTTTTCTGGCAACTCATGATAGACCTGGCCCGCAAGGACGGGGTCACTATTTTTATTTCCACCCACTTCATGAATGAGGCCGAACGATGCGACCGGATCTCTTTCATGCATGCGGGCAAGGTTCTGGTTAGCGGTACACCGGCAGAACTGGTGCGCCAACGCGGCACCCAGACGCTGGAAGACGCATTTATTGCTTACCTGGAAGATGCGGTTCGTGAGACCGAAACAGGCAAAAGCCCGTCCCCTGCACCAGAACCCGAAACACCGGCCCAGACCACCAACCCGGAACCAACCAGAACAAATGGCTTCAGTTTTTCAAGGGCCTTCAGCTATACCCTGCTGGAAACCCTTCAGTTGCAACGTGATCCCGTGCGCAGAACCCTTGCCCTGCTTGGTACTGCCATCCTCATGTTCATTATGGGTTATGGCATCAGCATGGATGTCGAGGATCTGACCTTTGCCGTCCTGGACCGTGACCAAACCACCCTAAGCCAAAACTATACGTTGAACCTGGCAGGTTCTCGTTACTTCATTGAAAAGCCGCCCATCAAGGACTATGCCGATCTTGACCGGCGCATGCGCAGTAACGAAGTGGTGCTGGCCCTGGAAATTCCACCTGGTTTCGCCCGTGATCTCAAACAGGGGAAAAACGTACAGATTGGCGCCTGGATAGATGGCGCCAATCCGCAGCGGGCGGAAACCGTTCAAGGTTATGTGCTTGGCATGCATCAGGGCTGGTTGTCTACCATGGCTACCGAGCGACTGGGCATCGACCCCGCCAGTACAGTACCGGCCTCCATCCAAACCCGTTTCCGCTATAACCCCGATGTAAAAAGCCTGCCTGCCATGGTACCGGCCGTTATTCCCCTCTTGCTGCTCATGATTCCGGCCATGCTTTCCGCCCTCTCGGTGGTAAGAGAAAAAGAACTGGGATCAATTATCAATCTTTACGTAACACCCGTTACCCGCAGTGAATTCCTGCTGGGCAAACAGGTTCCTTACATTATTCTGGGCATGATGAACTTCCTGCTCATGGCTTTTCTGGCCATTACTGTTTTCGATGTCCCCATCAAGGGTAATTTCCTGGCGCTTTTGCTGGCCGCTTTCCTGTATGTCCTGTTCGCAACCGGCGTGGGCCTGTTTGCCTCCACATTCACGAAAAGCCAGATTGCCGCCATGTTCTTCACCATGGTCGGCACCTTACTGCCTGCCATCCAGTTTTCGGGACTGCTGAATCCGGTTTCTGCCCTGGAAGGGTTTGCCGCATTCATTGGCAACATTTTCCCAACCACCTATTTTCTCATGATCAGCCGGGGGATCTTTAACAAGGCACTCGGCTTCCAGGATCTGATCACGTATTACTGGCCCATGCTGGCCGGTGCCATCGTGATTCTACTGCTGTCCATTATCTTGCTAAAGAAACAGGACACCTGAGCATGGCCAATTTTAAAAATATTTATCGGCTGGGTATCAAGGAGTTCTGGAGTCTCATCAGAGACCCGATCATGCTATTCCTGATTATCTACACCTTTACCGTTTCAGTTTACACCGCAGCCACAGCCATGCCGGAAACCCTGCATGGTGCACCGATAGCCATTGTTGATGAGGACCGCTCCCCCTTGTCTGGCCGCATTGTCAGTGCCTTTTTCCCGCCGCGGTTTACGCACCCAGAAATGATCTCCATCAATGAAATGGACTCTGGCATGGATGAAGGCCGGTTTACCTTCGCCCTTAATATCCCCCCTGATTTCCAAAAAGACGTGCTGGCCGGTAAACAACCGGAAATCCAGTTGAATGTGGATGCCACCCGAATGTCACAAGCCTTTACCGGGAGCAGTTATATCCAGCAAATTGTCAACAGCGAAGTCAACGAATTTGTCCAAGGCTATAAAGCCACTGAAACTCCCATGGTTGATTTGGCCATACGGATGCGTTTTAATCCAACGCTTGAGCGCTCCTGGTTTGGTTCTTTAATGGAAATCATCAACAGCATCACCATGCTTTCCATCATCCTGACCGGTGCCGCACTTATCCGTGAACGTGAACATGGCACCATCGAACACCTTCTGGTCATGCCTGTGACACCAGCCGAAATCATGCTCTCCAAAATCTGGTCAATGGGCCTGGTTGTACTGGTCGCATCCGCCTTTTCACTTCAGATCGTTGTCCAGGACTGGCTCAGCGTCCCCATTGAGGGCTCAATCCTGCTGTTTCTTGCCGGTGCCTCCCTGCACCTGTTTGCCACCACCTCAATGGGCATATTCATGGCCACACTCTCTCGCAATATGCCGCAGTTCGGGCTATTAATGGTGCTGGTACTGCTGCCCTTACAAATGCTTTCAGGTGCCAGTACACCCCGGGAAAGCATGCCGCAGTTTGTCCAGGACATCATGCTACTGGCGCCTACCACGCACTTTGTCTCACTGGGTCAGGCCATTCTTTATCGTGGTGCAGACTTTCAGGTCGTATGGCCCCAATTCCTGTCATTGTTTATTATTGGTCTGGTCCTGTTCCTGTTCTCGCTTAACCATTTCCGGAAAATGCTTAGCCAAATGTCCTGAAGTTATCTTGCCCTTGACCTGATGACGGTGGCAGATGACTTGTTCAGACCCGCCACAACGCGACCGGACTCAGACTGTATTTTCAAACTGGGTCCGCAACATTTCAAAAATATGCAAAACCAATGGATTGATCGTGTCTTTGCGCGTCAACAAACGGTACGTCACCAAAGGTAATGCCGGCAAACCCTCCGACTCGGCCAAAACCCTCATATCAGGCCCCAGAAACTCGACACTGCGGGCCGTTACACCCAACCCGGCCCGAACAGCCGCCTTGATCCCCGCCAAAGAGGGGGCCAGATAGTTAATACGCCATTGCGTCTGGCTTTGCGCAAGTGCAGTTAATGCAAGTCGCCGGAAAATACTGGGTTCATCCGCCAGAATCAAAGGCAAAGTAGCGCCCCGGCTAAAAGGAAAATCCGCCGCGCATATCCACACCGTTGGAGAGGTACGCACCACAAAACTGCTCAATCCCGGTGCATCGCGTGTGGAAATGGTCATGTCTATATCACCGGAGGCCAGCAAGTCCATCAAGGCGGGACTGCGGTCAACCTGGATATCCAGCTTCACTTTAGGTGCATGACGCGCTATATGGGTAAGCACGATTGGCAAAATCGTATCCGCCACATCAAAGGTCGCGCCAAAACGGATATGCCCTTCCACTTGCTGCTGCCCCAGTGTGCGCAAGACCTCATCATTGATCGCCAGTAAACGCCGCGCATACATGGCCAGTTGTTTGCCTTGAGCCGTCAGTTCCCGGTGCCTGCCCCGTTTCTCAAATAACGGATACCCGATCTGGGATTCCAGTCTTTGCATTTGCTGGCTGATGGCCGATTGTGTCTTGAACAATACGGCTGCCGCACCGGAAAATGTATTAGTTTTTTCGACAGTAACCAGCGTGCGCAATAAACCCAGATCCAGGTTATTCATAGGGAATAGTAATATGAAAAATCATTAATAAAAGAAAATACAGGATTGTATCCATTAGGATAGCTAATATATTAACCAAGAATTTTAATTAGTCAATGTACGGGGAAATTACTATACTTTATAAAAATCACAGGAGAACCGCTCATGAACAACAACAATGGCAAACAAAATGCCATCAACGCTTTTATCACACTGGCCAAACAGCAAACAACACCGGAACCCAATCGTCAAGGCCTGGAATCCGTGCGTGAAGGCCTGATCAAACTGGCCGCCCATAAAGACTGGTGGTCAGAAGCAGACTATCCCGCACCCGAAGGCGAAGAGTTGCAAGCCCGCTATTTAATTCATTCAGAACCTGACAACAGCTTTGCCCTGTATCTAAATGTGATGAAGCCTGGCAAAAAAATCGTGCCGCATAACCATACAACGTGGGCCTGTATTGCTGCCGTAGAAGGCACCGAAAGCAACTATTTGTACGACCGTACCGATGATGGCAGCATTAGCGGAAAAGCAACGCTCGTTCAAACTGCCATTAAAAGCATAGGTCCCGGTGAAGGAATCGCCTTAATGCCTGACGACATTCATGCCGTTCGCATTGAAGACAGCCAGATCCGCCACCTGCATATGTATGGCAAGGCACTGGAAACACTTACCGAAAGACTGGCCTTTGATGTGGAAAACAATACCTGCAAAATCATGGATATCGGTGTCAAAACCCGTCAGGGCAACTGAACCCGACAGCTCCATTCACGTCCAGCCTCACCGCTATTTAAACAATGAAAACAATCGATGCCAAACTGCTGAAAAGCTGGATTCATGATGAACATGAAATCGCCGTACTGGATATCCGTGAACACGGCCAATACGGCGAGAACCACCTTTTCTTTGCTGTTTCTTTACCCTATAGTGTGCTTGAACTTCGCGTCGGGAGACTTGTCCCTCGTAAAAACACGCGTATTGTTATTTACGCAGACCATACCGGTGAAGCAGTCGTGAAGGCTGCTGCCAGGGCTTTACAACGACTGGGCTATACGCATGTTCATATCCTGCAAGGAGGCATCCAGGCTTGGCAAGCAGCTGGATACGCCACCTTTGCCGGGGTCAATTTACCCAGTAAAACGTTTGGAGAACTGGCAGAACACATTTACCAAACGCCGCATATCAGCGCCAGGCAATTGCATGAACGGATACAATCCGCACCGGCAAGCCTGGTAATCCTGGATGGCCGACCCATACCGGAATACCGGAAAATGAACATACCGGGATCCATCTGCTGTCCTAACGGAGAGCTTGCCCTGCGCGCCCGTCAAATCGCCCCTGATCCCTCAACAACCATCATCATCAATTGTGCGGGGCGTACACGCAGCATTATCGGTGCCCAGACCCTGATCAATCTTGGCATTCCCAACCCCATTTATGCACTTGAAAACGGCACCCAGGGGTGGTATTTGTCAGGCTATGAACTGGAGCACCAGTCAAACAGGCTTTATCCGGAAAAAATCAACCCGGAATTACTTGCCGAAGCCAGACAAAGCGCACATCATCTGATCCAACAATTCGAGCTACAAAGCATTTCATGCCAGCAATTAAAAATCTGGCAAGAAGAAACAAATCGCACAACATACCTGTTTGATGTGCGTACCGCCCAGGAATTTGAGGAAAGCCGGTTATCATCCGCTATACGGCATGCCCCAGGAGGGCAGTTGATTCAGGCAACCGACGAATATATTGGCGTCAGGAAGGCCCGCATCGTTTTAGCCGATTTTGACCAGGTCAGGGCACCTGTTATCGCCAGCTGGCTCAAACAGCTGGGCTGGGAGGTCTATCTATTGCCAGAAACCGATAAATTGGCAACATTAGCGGTACCAATGGATGAAGCCCTTGCCTTGGTACATCCCCAAACACTTTCTCCCCAGGAAACCATTAACTTCATCAAACAGTATCCTCAAGCAAGTATCCTGGACAGCAGATCCAGTATGCAGTTCCGTTCTGTTCATTTAAAGCAAGCGCAGTGGGTCATTCGTCCCACCTTGTTCAAACATGTTCCGCTTGATAAACAAACGCCTGTCCTGTTACTGGGTACGGGCGATGATATAACGGCATTATTGGCCACTGATATGGTCAATGCAGGGTATCAGAATATTCAGCAGACAATATTTGACCCTTCTGTTTTTGAGGTGGCTGGCCTAAGCCTGGAAAAACAAAGCAACAACCCACCCGATGCGGAATGTATTGATTTCCTGTTTTTTGTACATGACAGACATCACGGCAACAAAGAGGCTGCCAGAAAATATCTGGAATGGGAAACCAATCTTGTATTGCAAATTGATGAAGAAGAAAGAGATACTTTTCGTTTATTATCATTGCCAGCAAACAGCAAACAGCAAACCTTCAAAGTTACGGTGGGGTAAACCACCCCGTCAGGCTTTGCCTGCCACCCCTCCACAATTTTTATGCCTGCCATTAGCGCCTTCCTCCTCGTTCCCATGCTCCGTGGTAACGCATGGGCCTATCCTTTGACGCGCTCCATGGCAGCAAAGCGGCCCACGAATCGAGCGGGCAATAAAAAAACCCCTTCAGTAGTGCTGAAGGGGTTTTTCGTAATAAAGAGCCTGACGATGACCTACTTTCACGGATGTCCATCCACTATCATCGGCGCGAAGGCGTTTCACTGTCCTGTTCGGG
>NZ_JAHSPR010000007.1 GCF_019132845.1 Advenella alkanexedens
CCCGAACAGGACAGTGAAACGCCTTCGCGCCGATGATAGTGGATGGACATCCGTGAAAGTAGGTCATCGTCAGGCTCTTTATTACGAAAAACCCCTTCAGCACTACTGAAGGGGTTTTTTTATTGCCGGTCAAACTTGCTAAAAGGATGAAAATAAATGTTTGAATGGCTGTTTTTACCTGAAGAAATAAGCAGAACTTTTGCAATTGTACTGATTTTTGCCAGTTTTTTAACATCTGCTTTAACAGCAGCCATGGGACTTGGCGGTGGGGTTGCCTTATTGGCCTTGATGGGGACTGGTATGCCAGTGGCTAGTGTGCTTCCAGTTCATGCTATTGTGCAATTGGGTTCAAACCTGGGACGAACCGTTATTCAGTTCAAATATATTGTCTGGCCATTGGTCTTATGGTTTGTGGTTGGCAGTATCGTTGGCGTGGCAATGGGTGGGCCGGTTGTCATGTATATTCCGGATACCTTTGCCAAACTCTTATTAGCGGCTTTTATTTTATGGTCTGTTTTTGGTGCCAAAATTAAACAGGCTTCATCTATTAGCAAAACATATTTTATTCTGGGGGGAGCATTAACCAGTTTTGCTGCCATGATTGTTGGCGCTGCAGGGCCTATGGTGGCGGCCTTGATCGCCTCCAAGGGATATATTAAACAGCCTTTGGTGGCAACACATGCGACTTGCATGGTTTTTCAGCATGGACTGAAAATTTTGGCCTTTGGTGCCTTGGGCTTCGCATTCGCCCAATGGGTGCCCATGCTTATTGCCATGATTGTCAGTGGTTTGGTGGGAACCTATGTGGGTACCCGTTTACTTGATAATTTACCCGATAAAATCTTCCGATTGGGTTTCAGGGTAACAATGGTATTGTTAAGCTTGCAAATGATTTGGGGAGCTCTTCAATCTTTTTGGTTTTAATTTGTTTTCCATATCATTACAGGCCTTTGATATAGGGAATAAGAAAAACCATTTTAATTAAAAATCCGTTAAATTGCATTTATTTTTAATTAAATATCCGAAAAAATCCATTAAATTGCGGCTATCTTTTTGGTTTTTGCTAAATAAGATTTATTTATGAAAATATGGGGTATAGTAACCAATGTGTATATTGAATTGCAGGGGGCTATGCTTACATCCATACCATATAAAACCAAATTACGTACTATTCATATTCCAGGGCAAGCACCCTTGGAAATTTTCACTTTATTGGATAAACAGCAATATTACGATCCCAATGGGGCTGCCCAGCGTTTGGGAATTTGTTCAGCCGCCTGGCCACTGTTTGGCATGTTATGGCCCTCAGGTTTGCAGCTGGCCATTAAAGTGACTAAAGAGCCGATAGACCCTGAACAGCGTATTTTGGAAATAGGGTGCGGTTTGGGGCTGGCCAGCATGACGGCTCATCGCTTGGGTCGAAATGTAACCGCGAGTGACCGGCATCCATTGGCAAAGCATTTTTTATATAAAAATCTTAAAAACAATGATTTACCGCCCATCAACTACCGTTATGGCCAGTGGGGCCCTAATAGGCCGGTTTCTTTGGCAGATACGGGCGCGCCGGTGTTATCTGGCCGCTATGACCTGATCATGGGTAGTGATTTGCTTTATGAGCCCAGCAGTCCGGGGCAGGTGGCGAAATATATCCATGAGCATGCGCAGGCCTGCTCGGAAGTTTGGGTGATGGATCCAAACAGGGGGTATAGAAACCGCTTCACAAGAGAAATGTCAGCGTATGGCTTTGAATTGGCGGAAGATAAAAAAATCCACCGTCCTTACGCTTTTAAGATTGATAATGTGCCCGAATCCTATTCGGGAAGATTCCTGCGCTATCAACGGGATATCAGCCCTTCATTGCTATAAGAGGGGGCCAGGCAAAAGCCTGGCAGGCATTGGATCAAAAAAGCGTATGAAGATGGCTATTCTTCACGGTTTTCAGTACCTTCTTCATCCATGTCTATCTTGCCAATTTCCTCCCATAGCATACCCATGTCTGAAAAGTGATGTTCAACATCAAATATTTCCAGATTGTCGCTGTGGTATTGGCCGCCCAGTACCGGTGGTGTTTTGAGGCCGTAAACGGTATTCGGTGGCAATTGATGATGCAATAATGGGGCGATCAGTTCACAGGAAAAATAATCAATCACAAAGGCTTCATCTTCGAGTAACTGCTGGAAGGACTCAAGGGAGTCGGCCAGTACTTCAAGTTCGCCGTCCAGGGTATCCAGGAAAAGGATGGCACCGTTATCTTTTTCGATCAGGAATGCATCACCGGTTTGGGTAATCATGATGATTTCCGTTTCAAAAGGAATGAGCCATTCCCAGGCTTTCAGCAGCTTTTTGCTGTCAATGGTGGAAGTGTCAATCACCAGGTCTTTGATATTTAATTGCATGGTATGAAAAACCGGGCTTGTGCCCGGTTGTAATAATGGATTAAGGATAGTTAAGATTATGCCTTAATATTGGCTTTGTATTCTTCATCATTCATGAAAATGTATCTGACAGCATCAATCAGGCCCAGAAATACCGATAATGGCAGCCAAATAAAACTGAGTAGCAGGTACAACAAACCCATACCTATATGACCGGCATAGAAACGGTGCGCACCCAGCCAGCCCAGAAAAACAGCCAGAAAAATGCCTATTTTTCGTGAGTTGGCCTGGTTGTTCATTTCCTCACCCTTGTTTTTGTAAATCCAGATACAAACAATGGCGGTAATGACAATGGCAACCACAATTTTCACCGGATGTCTCGAAACATAAAGTGAAATTGTCCAGTAAAGATCCTGGAAATTATAAATAACGATACCGGTAATTTGACTTAACCATTGTGCCAGGGCTGTAAACACACCTTCTCCGAAGGTCAGGCCGATGAGCACGATGATAAATACAATCACCGGTAGCAAAAGTTTTTGCAGCATTAACAGTTTCTCCGTATGAGTCGGGCGCAAAACAGCTTGACCTTCCCATAGTGTGAGGGTTGATAATAAATCAGTTAATATGGATTATCCTTTATTTTTGTGATTATCATGACAAATTCAAAGTCCTTAGATGTTTCTCCCCATTACGAGTTCGTGGTTCATGGCATGACGTGCGCCTCTTGTGTAAGGCGAGTTGAAAGATCGATTGCCAAAATCGAGGGTGTTGAGAAAGTTAATGTTAACCTGGCCTCGGAAACCGCCCATGTTGAATTGAGCAATCCCGCGGTCCAGGCCGGGCAGATTATCGCCGTTATTGGCAAGGCCGGTTACGAAGCCGCGCTTGTTGAACGGGCAGACAAGCAGACCCAGGAGCAAATAGAACATCGTCAACGTGAGATTGCAGACCTGAAACGGGACTTGATGGTCGCAGCTGTTTTTACGATTCCTGTCTTTATTCTTGAAATGGGCGGGCATGTCATTCCCGGTTTTCATCATTGGTTGCATGCTTTTCTGCCCATGCAAACCAGCTGGATCATTCAATGGGTTCTGACCACGATTGTACTGGCTTTTCCTGGGCGGCGCTTTTTTACACTAGGGGTAAAAAGCTTCATGCAAAAATCGCCGGACATGAATGCCCTGGTGGCCATTGGTGCCGGTAGTGCGTATGTTTATTCAGCCATTGTGACGGTCATGCCCGGGTTGATCCCTGAAAATTCCCGTTTTGTGTATTTTGAGGCGGCTGCAGTGGTTAGCACCCTGATCTTGTTGGGCCGTTACCTGGAAGCCCGCAGCAAGGGACAAACCGGTCAGGCGATTGCCCGTCTGATTGGTTTACAGGCTAAAACAGCGCACCTGATCGAAAACGGCCAGGTGCGCGATATCCCGCTGGACGAATTAAAGGTGAACGATACGGTGCTGGTCCGGCCTGGGGAAACCGTGCCGGCCGATGGGGTCGTGATCAGTGGCCAGGCGCATATTAATGAATCCATGATGACCGGTGAACCCTTGCCGGTTAGCAAGACAAGCGGTGATAAAGTGGTGGGCAGCACGGTCAGCACCAATGGCAGCTTAACAGTCAAAGTGGAGCAGGTGGGTGAAAACACGGTCTTGGCCAATATCATCAGGATGGTGCAGCAGGCCCAGGCCGATAAATTGCCGATCCAAAATATTCTGGATGTGGTAACCAGCCGCTTTGTGCCGGCGGTGCTGCTGGTGGCCGTCTTCACGTTTATGGCCTGGATGATTTGGGGCCCTGAACCTTTGCTGCCGCATGCCTTGACTGCTACTGTAGCTGTGTTGATTATTGCATGCCCATGCGCCATGGGTCTGGCCGTGCCGGTTTCCATTATGGTGGCAACAGGTCGTGCGGCACAGCTGAATATCCTGTTTCGCAAAGCCAGTGCCCTGCAGCTATTAAAAGACACCAAAGTGGTCGTATTTGATAAAACGGGTACTTTGACGCATGGCTGTCCCGAATTGACCGATTTATATGTGGTGGAGGGTTTTGAGCAGGCACAGCTATTGGCTCATGTCGCCGCTATTGAGCAGCAATCCGAACACCCGATTGCCCTGGCGATTGTGAAAGCGTCACAAGAACAGGCGCTGCATTTACCACAGGTGGATGACTTTCGCAATATTCTGGGGGCCGGCATTCAGGCCCGTATTGGTCATGATGCTTACTTGATTGGATCGGAAACATTCCTGGCCAGCCAGGGGGTGGATATAAGGGATCTGGCTGAAAAAGGCACGGAGTTTTCACATGCCGGCAAAACACCCATTTTTGTGGCGGTCAATACCCGGGCAGTCGGCCTGTTTGTGATTGCCGATACCGTTAAAAAAGATGCGGCAAGTGTCATCGCACATTTGCACAATATGAATATTAAAACCGTGATGTTAACAGGCGATAACACGCAAACAGCACAGGCCATTGCCCGTCAGTTGAAGATTGATAAGGTGTATGCCCAGGCCTTGCCGGATGATAAAGTCAAATATGTAAATCAGATTAAACAGGAAATGGGCACCTTGGTTTTTGTGGGGGATGGCATTAATGATGCACCGGCTCTGGCCAACGCCGATGTGGGTGTGGCCATTGGTACCGGTACGGACATTGCCATTGAATCGGCCGATGTCGTGCTCATGGGCAAAAACATCCAGAATGTGGCACATGCGGTTTCATTGTCAAAGGCAACGTTCAGGAACATTTACCAGAATCTGTTCTGGGCATTTTCCTACAATGTGGCGCTTATTCCTATTGCCGCTGGTGTGCTGTATCCGGCCTATGGCCTGGGGCTGTCACCGGTGTTTGCTGCGGCTGCCATGGCCTTGTCCAGTGTATTTGTTGTGAGTAATGCATTAAGATTACGCAGGTTCTCGGTGAAATAACCCGGCAGGAAAACGTCCATGAATATTGGAGAAGCAGCCAGGCAAACAGGCATCTCGGCAAAAATGATCCGTTATTACGAGGATATTGGTTTAATCCATCCGGTCCATCGTAGTGATTCGGGCTACCGGCAATATGCGGAAAAAGATTTGCATGCCTTGCATTTTATACGCCGCTCACGGGATCTGGGGTTTTCAATTGCACAGATCCAGGAGTTGCTGGCCTTGTGGAATGACCAGAGGCGTGCCAGTGCCGATGTCAAGCAAATAACCCAGCAGCATATAAAGGCATTGCAGACCAAGATTCGGCAATTACAGGCCATGGTGGATACCTTGCAGCACCTGAATCGGCATTGCTCGGGTGACCAGCGTCCCAATTGCCCGATATTGGAGGATCTTGGCCAGATTACGCATTGCTCAGATTGAACATTGCCTCGGGAATCGAAGGCGTTTTTTCGCTGATTTTCTCTGCCAGCAATTTGCCCGAGCCGGTCGCCAGGGTAAAGCCCAGTGCACCCTGGCCAATATTCAGCCACAGGTTTTTGTATTGGGTGCCATCAATAATGGGTTTGCCCTTGGGGGTGGCGGGACGTAAGCCGGCCCATTGTTCTGCCTGGGCGTAATTGCCGGCCTCGGGGAAAACTGCCCTGGCTTCGTTGATCAGGGTTTTAATGCGGCTGGGATCAATATTTTTATTCATGCCAACCAGGTCAGCCATGCCTGCAATACGCAGGCGTTTGCCAATACGGGCATAAACCACCTTACGTTCAAAATCGGTAATGTTGATACGCGGTGCCTGGCTATCGTTCTGGATAGGCAGGGTAAGACTGTAGCCTTTAAGCGGGCGTACAGGCACATCTATATGAAGAGGTTTAAGCAAGGCGGTACTTTCGCAACCGAGTGCCACCACGATATGATCGGCTGAAAGCGTTTGCCGGTTTTTAAGCATGACGCTGACGTGTGATGAAGCGTTTTTTTGCAAAAGGGCAATTTCCTGGTTGAAAATAAATTCAACCCCCCGGCTTAATAACACCGTTTTCAGGCTTTGGCAAAATTTAAAGCAATCGGCGGCCTCTTCACTGGGGGTATAAATGCCACCGGTAATCAGGTTTTTTAAGGGGGCAAGAGAAGGCTCTTTTTCGATGCATTCATCGGTGTTCAGGGCAAATTGTTCGCAACCCAGCTGGCGTTGGAAATCAAGCAATTGGACTGCGCTGTTGAAGGATTCTTTACTGCGGTGCAGCACCATTTTGCCTGAAGCCTGAAAATCCATGTCCAGTTTTTCGGTTTGCATTAACTGATGCAACAGATCACGACTAAGAAAGGAAAGTTGCAGCAGCTCACGGGTGGTTTTATCACTTTGGGTGGCGTTGCAGGCTTTCATGAAGCGCAGGTTCCAGCAGATATCGGCCGGATCCAGGCTGGGCCGGAAGCGCAATGGAGAGTTGGGGTCAAGCAGCCATTTGGGGACTTTGCCAATGATGCCCGGACCCGCCAGCGGGGCAACATAGCTGTAAGAAAGCTGGGCACCGTTGGCATAGCTGGTTTCAAGACCGACATCGGGGTTTTTATCAAGAATACTTACTTTATGACCTTGTTCAGTAAGGTAGTATGCTGTTGTCAAACCGATTACACCTGCACCTAAAATAAGTATTTCCATGGTTATTCCTATGTATGAAACGATTAATCCGAGCTGAGCCAGGCCAGTTCCTCATCGGTAAAGCCCGCCTGTTTTCTGGCCTTTACGTTAAGGGGGCCTTTGGGTTTTGCCACATGGTAAGTGTGTACCATGTTGGCATAAGTGGCAATGGGGTCTTTTCCGGTTTGCTGGCACATGTAAAGATACCATTTGTTGCCTAATTCCACATGTCCCACTTCATCACGCAAAATAATATCCAGGATTTTGACGCCTTCGTGGTCATTGATGCTGGCCAGCTTGTTTTGTATGACCGGTGAAACATCCAGGCCACGTGCCTCAAGGGTTCTGGGAACCAGGGCAAGCCGGGCCATGAGATCGTTGGCGGTTTTTTCACATATTTCCCATAAACCGTTATGAGCCGTGAAATCACCGTACTCGTACCCCAGATTGCGTAAATGATCCCGAACCAGCGAGAAATGATAGGCTTCTTCCTTGGCAACCCGCAGCCAGTCGCGGTAAAAATCATCAGGCAAATCGGCAAAACGCCAGATAATATCCAGCGCCAGATTAATGGCATTGAATTCGATGTGGGCAATCGCATGAATAAGTGCCGCTTTGCCCTGTTCACTATGCACGGAACGATAGGTGACTTTTTGTGGCGGAACCAATTCGGGGCGCAAGGGGCGGCCCGGAATAGTCTGGCTTGGTGGTGTTATTACCTGTGTGTGAAGGAGGGTATCAAATGAAATTTTTTGGACAGCCGCAATTTTCTCATCAGGATCTGAAATGATCAGCGCCTGAAGGGCACTTTCACGAAGGGAAAGGGGGGAGGACATAAAACAATCATTCTTGGAGATGGTTGGTATTGACCCTATTTTAGCTAAATAAGGCTGATGATATAGTGAATGGTTTTAGTGTTGTGGATTATTATCATGAGTCGTGTTCCCCATATTGTATTTCTGGATCGAGCCACCATTCCGGATTTTATCCGGTTAAAACCCTTTGCTTTTGAGTGTAGGGTGGATATGCATGACAATACGCAGCCCCATCTGGTGGCCGAACGTATTGAAAATGCCGACATTGTGATTACCAACAAGGTCATGATTGATAATGACAGCCTGTCTCGTGCGGCCAGCCTGAAACTGATTGCGATTTCTGCAACCGGCACGAATGTCGTCGATCTTAGAGCCTGTGAAGTCAAGGGGTGTGTGGTCAGCAATATTCGAAATTATGCGGTCAATAGTGTGCCAGAGCATGTTTTGGCGCTTATTTTTGCCTTGCGCAGAAGTCTTATTCCCTATCATGCTTCTGTCAAGGCCGGACGTTGGCAACAAAGCGGTCAGTTTTGTTATTTTGATTATCCTATCAAGGACTTGGCCAATAGTACCCTGGGTATTTTTGGTTCGGGGGCCTTAGGCTCCTCCCTGGCCAGTCTGGCCAGGGGCTTGGGCATGAAAACCGTTTTTGCCTCACGTAAAGGGCAGGCACCACGTGATGAGAACTATCGCCCTTTTGATGAAGTACTTGAAACGTCAGACATTCTGAGCCTGCATCTGCCATTGACACCAGAGACCCGGAATATGATTTCAGACCCTGAGTTTGACAGAATGAAACCCTCTGCCTTGCTGGTGAATACCGCCAGAGGCGGTCTGGTTGATGAGGAGGCACTGGTGCGGGCTATTAAAGACGGGAAGATTGGTGGTGCGGCATTTGATGTGGTGACCACTGAACCCATGCCCGATTCACATCCGTTTATGGCATTGATGGATTATCCCAATTTTATTTTGACACCACATGTGGCATGGGCCAGTGAAGAAGCCATCCAGGCATTGGCTGACCAGTTGATTAATAACATTAATTCTTTTGTGCGGGGAGAAATTCGCAATCAGGTGTTCTCGTAATCATGTTGCCGGTGATGATGGATAGGTGTTTGCCCTTGTTGTGTCAAAAATTGTAAAGTTCTATGCTGGTTTCGCTTTCTTTGAAGTAAAAAACAGCGTCTCAGAGGCGGATATGCAAAATCAGAAACCGGTTTTATTTGGAGAGTTTGATTACATTATCGTAGGGGCTGGTTCGGCCGGGTGCCTGCTTGCCAACCGTTTATCTGCAAACCCCGAAAACAGGGTTTTATTGTTAGAAGCGGGAGGATCGGATTCCTGGCATTGGCTGCATATTCCGGTGGGATACTTGTATTGTATCGGCAATCCGCGAGCCGACTGGTGTTTTAATACAAGAGCTGATGCGGGACTGCATGATCGCAGTATTGCTTACCCACGTGGGCGGGTGCTGGGGGGCAGTTCGGCCATTAATGGCATGATTTATATGCGCGGACAAAAGCAGGATTACGACTATTGGGCCAGTCTGGGTAATGCCGGCTGGGCCTGGGATGATGTGCTGCCTTTGTTCAAAGCGTTTGAAAACCATCATTTAGGCAGTAATGACTGGCATGGTGCCAATGGGGAATTGCGGGTGGAAAGCCAACGCCTGCGTTGGGACATCCTGGATGCCTTCAGGGCTGCTGCTGCCCAGGCCGGTATTGCACCCATTGATGATTTCAATCGTGGTGATAATGAAGGCAGTGCTTATTTTGAGGTGACTCAAAAAAAAGGCTTGCGTTTCAGTGCGGCAAAGGCTTTTCTGCATCCGGTCAAGTCGCGGAAAAACCTGACGGTTCTTACGCATGCCATCTGTGATCGTATCGTCTTTGAGGGTAAGCGGGCACGGGGTATTCAGTATTATATTAATGGCAAACTGTATCAGGCCAACGCAGCGGCAGAACTGGTCTTGTCAGCCGGTGCCATTGGTTCAGTGCAAATATTGCAACGCTCGGGGGTTGGCCCGGCTTCTTACCTGAATAAACTGCAGATTCCGGTCGTGCATCATGCTCCGGGGGTTGGTAAAAACCTTCAGGACCATTTGCAATTGCGCATGATTTATAAAGTGTCTGGGGTAAAGACGCTGAATAAAATGATGCAATCCCCCCTGCAAAAGGCCTGGATGGGCCTGCAATATGCTTTGTTCCGCAAGGGGCCTTTAACCATGGCGCCTTCCCAATTGGGGGTTTTTGCCCGCTCCTCTGATGAGCAGGGCAGTGCCAATCTTGAATACCATGTGCAACCCCTGTCCCTGGAAAAGTTTGGCGAGCCTTTGCATACTTTTTCTGCCTTTACGGCTTCGGTGTGCAATTTAAGGCCTACCAGCCGGGGTGAGGTGAATATCGTTTCGCCTGCCTGTCACGACAAGCCCGATATCATATGCAACTACTTAAGTACCGATGAAGATATACGGATCGCCGTGCATAGTCTGAAACTGACCCGAAGAATAGTGTTTCAGGATGCTCTGGCAAAATATGATCCCATCGAATATAAACCGGGCACCATCTATCAAACAGAAGAAGATCTGGTCAGGGCTGCCAGTGAAATTGGCACCACCATTTTTCATCCGGTAGGAACATGTCGTATGGGGGTCGATGATAAAGCCGTGGTGGATCCGGAACTCAGGGTTAAGGGTCTGAGCGGATTGAGGGTGATTGATGCCTCTATCATGCCCCGGATTACATCGGGCAATACCAATGCACCTGTCATGATGATTGCCGAAAAAGGAGCCAGAATGATCCTGGCATCACGTTAGTCTATTCTTTTATTTGATTTTGGCCTGATTATTTCAGGCTTCATGAAAATGCCATGGATATAGCCTGTTTGAATATGCAAAGAAGTATTAGTTAGTTTGCGTTCGAGCGCTAACTCTATATTATAAAAACCTGATTTGTTATACCGAACCAGAATATAAATTGCAATATGCAAGAGGTTTGGTTTTTAAATTTAGGTTAACCATGTCTTTACAAACAGTCAGTGATTTTGCAGGAGGGTTTGAGCAGCCCCTGTTATGGTCACCCCCCAAAGGTCGTGTCAGCGCTACATTATTACAGGATAAAAGGGCGGTGCTGACAGAGCGGCTTCGTTTCATTGCCGGCAGTCATTCCCGCGTGAGGTTGGCTTCCAGTTTATCGGCAGAAGACCAAGTGTTGGCCGATATTATTTTGACAGACCTGAAAAATACCGTGAATCAGGGCATTGATATTTTTACGCTGGAAACCGGACGTCTGCACCAGGAAACCCTGGCTTTGCTTGAGCAGGTAAAACAGCGTTATGGCTATGAAATCAAACTGTACCGTCCTGAAACCGGGGCGCTGGCCGAATATGTGAATACTTATGGCCTTAACGGGTTTTACGATAGTCTTGAAGCCCGTAAAAAATGCTGTCAGATAAGAAAAATCGTTCCGCTTGACCAGGCGCTGGCACAGGCTGATGCCTGGATTACGGGACAACGCCGTGAGCAATCGGTAACTCGCACTGAGCTTGCTTTGCAAGAGCAGGATACGGCCAGAAATATCCTTAAATATAACCCCTTGTTTGACTGGACAGAGGCAGAGCTTTGGGCTTATGTCGATTTTTACGATTTGCCGGTTAATGTGTTGCACGACAAGGGTTACCCGAGTATTGGCTGTGAACCCTGTACCAAGGCGGTTCGTGCCGGTGAAGACCCTCGTGCCGGACGCTGGTGGTGGGAATCGCGGGACAGCAAGGAATGTGGCCTGCACGTCAGCCCGGCCCCCACAGCGTAAGCAGTAACCATGGAAATTTTAAGAACACCAGGATGAGTAATGAATAGCATAACTGAGACCGTGCATTTTGAGAAAGCACAATTGCATACCGAACATCTGAAACGGCTGGAAACCGAATCGATTTATATTATTCGTGAGGTGGTGGCCGAGTGCCGTTCACCGGCTTTGCTGTTTTCGGGCGGTAAGGATTCCGTGGTCTTGTTGCATCTGGCCATGAAGGCATTCCGGCTGGGAAATCGCAAGCTGAACCTGCCATTCCCGCTGGTGCATATTGATACCGGACATAATTACCCTGAAGTGATCGCCTTTCGCGATGAGCTGGTTAAAAAATATGGTTTGAACCTGGTGGTGGGGCATGTGGAAGACTCCATTCGCAAGGGTACCGTACGCTTGCGCCGTGAGAATGATTCGCGTAATGCCGCACAGGCCGTGACCTTGCTGGAAACCGTGGAGGAAAACGGCTTTGATGCCTTGATGGGGGGTGCCCGCCGCGATGAAGAAAAAGCGCGTGCCAAAGAGCGTATTTTTTCTTTCCGTGACGAGTTTGGTCAGTGGGATCCGAAGAACCAGCGCCCTGAGTTGTGGGACTTGTATAACGCCCGGATTCATCCCGGTGAGCAAATCCGCGTTTTCCCGATTTCAAACTGGACCGAGCTGGATATCTGGCAATACATTGAACAGGAAAACTTGAGCCTGCCTTCCATTTACTATGCCCATGAGCGTGAAGTGGTGCGTCGTAATAATTTGCTGGTGCCGGTAACGTCCTTAACGCCTAAAAAAGACGATGAGCAAAGCGAAGTGCTGACCGTACGCTTCCGTACCGTGGGCGATATCAGTTGCACCTGCCCGGTCTTAAGTACAGCGGCTTCACCGCAAGCCATTATCGAGGAAACCGCGATTACGGAAATTACCGAGCGCGGTGCCACTCGCATGGATGACCAGACCAGTGAAGCGTCAATGGAAAAACGCAAAAAAGAAGGCTACTTCTGATAAAGATTGGATAGTGAGAAAGATATGACAGAAAGAACAAATACCCGGGGCTTGTTGCGTTTCATTACCGCTGGCTCGGTGGATGATGGTAAAAGCACACTGATTGGCCGTTTGTTATATGACAGCAAATCGGTACTGACAGACCAGTTGCAAGCGATCCAGAAAGCCCGCCATAAAAGAACAGCCGGCGAACAGATTGATTTTTCTTTGCTGACTGACGGCCTGGAGGCTGAACGTGAGCAGGGCATTACGATTGACGTCGCTTACCGTTATTTTTCAACAGCAAACCGCAAGTTCATTATTGCGGATACCCCCGGGCATGAACAGTACACCCGTAATATGGTGACAGGCGCTTCTACCGCCGATGCCGCGATTGTGTTAATTGATATTGTGCGGGCCATTAAAGAAAATGGTGAGTTTGAATTGCTGGCGCAAACCAAGCGTCATACTGCCTTGATTAAACTGCTGGGTATCCGTCACGTATTGGTGGCAGTCAATAAAATGGACTTGGTGGGGTTTGATGAAGGGCGCTTCAATCAGGTAAAAACCGCTTATCTGGCATTGGCTCAGCAGCTTGGGCTGGATGCAAGCCAGATTCACTTCATTCCCGTATCGGCCCTGGGGGGCGACAATATCGTTTTCAAGAGCGCGCAAACCCCTTGGTATGATGGTGAGCCATTGTTATCTATTCTGGAGTCGCTGGATAATGGGGAGGAAGATGAGCTGAATACGCCTGAGGCCCTGCGCCTGCCGGTGCAACTGGTGATTCGCCAGGATGGCTCACAGGCGGATGACTTCAGAGGTTATATGGGCAAGGTGGCCCAGGGCAGCGTGTATGTGGGCCAGCAGATCAGGGTATTGCCCGCCAACCAGACAGCAACTGTCACAGAAATTATCACCCCCGACGGTAACGTGCAACAGGCATTGAAAGATGGTACGGTTACCATCCGCCTTGATGTGGATATTGATATTTCCCGTGGCGACATGCTGGTGGATGCACAGGCCGAGGTTGATTCTAGCAATACGCTGTCTGCCAATATCTGCTGGTTTGATGAATTCCCCTTGAACCTGAAAAGAAAGTATCTGCTGAAACATACCTCAGCCACCGTGCCGGTACGTGTTAACCAGATCCATCATGTGCTGGATGTACAAACCCTGCTGGACACGGCTGACAAAGAACAGCTGGGCCTGAATGATATTGGCAAGGTGGGCCTGTCTTTGCAAAAACCGCTGGTGGTGGATGCTTACGCACAAAACCAGATTATGGGTTCGTTTATCCTAATTGATGAAGCCAGCAATAACACGGTGGCGGCGGGTATTATTAATTAAGCTGTAGGCGTCCCCACGCAGGAGCATGGGGACGAGTCTTAAACACAGCCACTTTCCTGGCTTTCACATACACATTATCGCCCGGCATTAAGCCCAGGCTGTACTGGTTCCCATGCTCCTGCGTGGGAACCTTTGTCCATTTTCGTATTTGTGTCCAGACTCTCACACCTTGAGTATGGGAATCTGAATCACTCAAACACTGGCCGGGTCAAACACAGCCACTTTCCTGGCTTTCACATACACATTATCACCCGGCATTAAGCCCAGGCTACGGTAGCGTTCTTTGGTGAGGACCACTTCAATATTCTCGTCCCGGCCGTCGCGGGCAATTTCAACCCGGACAATCGGGCCAATCGAATGGATATGCTCTATTTGGCCATGGCCCAGGGCATTGGTGGCATCAAGGCTGATTTCAATATCATGCGGCCGGATGTAGGCAATGGCTTCAGTGCCGGTGAAATGTACGCTGTGCTGGCTGATCTCATGGCGGAAGTCACCGCTGGTGAAGTGTTTGTCCTGGATTCGGCCATGAAACAGGTTCACATCACCCAGGAACTGGGTCACGAATGGGCTGGCCGGAGTGTCATAAATCTCATCGGGGCTGCCGACTTGTTCGATATGACCGTGATTCATCACCACCACCCGGTCGGATACCTCCAGGGCCTCTTCCTGGTCGTGAGTGACGAAAATGCTGGTTAAATTGATCTCATCATGCAGGTCACGTAACCAGCGGCGCAGGTCTTTGCGTACCTTGGCATCCAAAGCGCCGAAAGGTTCGTCCAGCAATAATACCTGGGGTTCAACTGCCAAAGAACGCGCCAGGGCAATCCGCTGGCGTTGGCCACCAGACAATTGTGAGGGGTAGGCATTGGCCAGCCAGTCCAGTTGCACCATTTTTAGCAAAGCCATAACCTTTTCCCGGATCACCTCTTGGGAAGGACGCTCTTTGCGTGGCTTAACATTCAGGCCAAAGGCGATGTTGTCGAACACGGTCATGTGCCGGAACAGGGCATAATGCTGGAAAACAAAACCGATCTGGCGTTTGGAGACATGGGTATCGGTACTGTCTTGCCCGTTAAAAATGATTTTGCCCGAATCGGCCTTTTCAAGACCGGCAATGATGCGCAGCAGGGTGGTTTTACCGCAACCTGAAGGGCCCAGCAGGGCAAGCAGTTCACCGCTGTGGATGTCCAGGTTGATGTTGTCAAGCGCCGTAAACCCGGCAAACTTTTTTGAGATGTTTTGAACTTCTATACTCACGATAATTCCTGTTTATGATGCGGTTGCAACCTGCCGGGCAGGCATGGCAAATGCGGTTTTGGCAGACTTTGTGCGTGCCAGGGAGCGCGCGACCAGTGTATTTTGTCGCCACTCGATAATTGTTTTGATAACCAAGGTGGCAATAGCCAGCAAAGCCAGTACGGAAGCACATACAAATGCCCCGGCGATATTGAATTCATTATAAAGAATCTCGACATGAAGTGGGATGGTATTGGTGGCGCCGCGAATATGACCGGAAATAACACTGACGGCACCAAATTCACCCATGGCACGGGCATTGGTCAAAATAACGCCATACAGCAGTCCCCACTTGATCTTGGGAAGGGTGACTTTCAGAAAAGCCTGTAAACCGTTGGCGCCCAATACCATGGCCGCATGTTCCTCGTCCGAGCCCTGTGCCTGCATTAAGGGAATCAGTTCACGGGCCACAAAGGGAAAGGTCACAAATGTGGTGGCAATCACAATACCGGGGACGGCAAAAATTATTTTAAAATCATGCTCAATCAGCCAGGTACCCAGGGTGGATTGGCTGCCAAACAGTAACAGGTACATGAGACCGGCCACGACCGGTGAGACCGAGAAAGGCAAGTCGATGAGGGTAATTAAAAAGCTTTTGCCACGGAAGTTGAAGTGGGCAATCGCCCATGCCGCACAGGCCCCAAAAACCACATTCAGGGGGACGGCAATGGCGGCAGTGAGCAATGTTAATGAGATGGCGGCCATCGCATCACTATGCTGGATCGTCGTCAGGTAAAATTCAAATCCTTTGGAAATGGCTTCGCTGAAAATCAGGAAAAGGGGCAGTGCAATAAATATGAAGACAAAAGCCAGCGCGATGGTGGTTAATATCCATCGCGTCAAGGGCTGTTCTGTCCGGAAATCGGGCGTAGAGGAGTGGCTCATGGTTTTCTTTAATTCATGCCATAACGGCGGTTGCTCCAGCGCTGGATGAGGTTAATCAGAAGCAGGACAAGAAAGGAAATAAAAAGCATGGTAACGGCAATCGCGGTTGCCCCGTTGTAGTCAAACTGTTCAAGTTTGGCGGTAATCAGTAAAGGGGCAATTTCAGATACCATGGGAATATTGCCGGCAATAAAAATCACCGAACCGTATTCACCTGCTGCTCGGGCAAATGCCATGGCAGCCCCGGTCAGCAGGGCAGGTGTAATGGCCGGAAAAATTACTTTGCTGAAAATCTGCCAGCGGCTGGCCCCCAGGCAGGTCGCGGCATCCTCCAGTTCAACCTCAAGGTCTTCCAGCACGGGTTGTACGGTACGCACAATAAAAGGCAGGCTGATAAAAATAAGCGCTACCGTAATACCAGCGGGCGTAAAGGCTACTTTGATATCCAATTTTTGCAAAACCTGGCCAATCAGACCATTGGGGGCGTAAAGGGTGGTAAGCGCAATACCGGCAACCGCCGTGGGCAGGGCAAATGGCAGGTCAATAAAGGCATCCACAATTTTTTTGCCCGGGAATGTGTAACGAACCAGTACCCAGGCGGTAATCAGTCCAAATACCAGATTAACCAGTACGGCGGCCAGTGAGGTGCCAAAAGTGATTTTCAGGGCATGAAGCACCCGTTCGGAACCCACGACTTCCAGAAAATTGCCCAAGCCAAGTTGCCCGGCCTGCCCGAAAAGAACCGCGAAGGGAATCAGAACAATCAGGCATAACCATAATAAAGAAATGCCAAACGTCAGACCAAAACCGGGCAGGACCGAATATTGTTTTTGTAAAATATTCATCTAAACTCAATATAAGCGGTGCTTATTTTTTGATGTAAATCTGGTCAAATATGGCGTTATCGGCAAAATGCTTGTTATTGACCGCATCCCAGCCACCCAGCTCCTTGATGGATACGGTTTCCAGTTTTGGAAACTGTTTGGCGGCTTCTTCTTCCAGGGATTTATCGGTTGGACGATAAAAATGTTTAATTCCCACTTTTTGAGCCTCTGGGGTATAAAGGAAGTTCAGGTAAGCGGTTGCCACTTCACGGGTGCCCCGTTTGTCCACCACGGAATCCACCAGGGCTACGGGTGGTTCAGCCAAAATGGACAGGCTGGGCACCACAATATCAAACTGGCCGGTGCCCAGTTCTTTCTGGGCCAGAAACGCTTCGTTTTCCCAGGCCAGTAAAACATCTCCAATCTGGCGCTGTACAAATGTCAGGGTTGAACCCCGTGCACCGGAATCAAGAACGGGTACATTTGCATACAGTTTGTTCAGATAGTCTTTGGCGCTTTCTTCGGTGGCACCAGGCTGGCGCAAGGCCCATGACCAGGCTGCCAGGTAGTTCCAGCGTGCGCCTCCTGAGGTTTTGGGGTTGGGCGTAATGACCTGCACGCCGGGCTGGGCCAGATCACCCCAGTCCTTAATGTTTTTCGGGTTGCCTTTACGCACCAGGAAAACAATGGTAGAGGTGAAGGGGGTGCTGTTATGGGCAAAGTTCTTTTCCCAGTCGGGATTAAGGCGATTGCCGGTTTTGGCAATCGAATCGATATCAATTGCCAGGGCAAGGGTCACCACGTCTGCGTCCAGTCCGTTGGCAACAGAACGGGCCTGTGAACCTGAACCGCCATGGGATTGCTTGATCGTCAGGGTATCACCGGTTTTTTCTGTCCATTGTTTGGCAAAAATATTATCCAGTTCCTGATATAACTCACGGGTTGGATCATAAGAGACATTAAGCAGCGTTATATCTTTCGCGCACGCATAAGCAGAACTTAGTCCCAACATAATGGCAAGGGCGGTCAATTTCGTTTTTTTAAATCCGTAGGTCATATCAATCCTTCTGTTTTATGCAGTGTGAGGTATGGCTTAATGTCGTGTTAATGCAAGTGTAGAGACAGCGGCATAAAATCAGAACGAAAAAAAATTGATATTTATATGCTTAACGGCTATAAGCGAAACAGAAGCTGGTGCCGATTAAAATAGTTGGCATTTGAATAGGCATTATTTTTTTAACTACTATTTAATGCCTACTTCAGGTAAAGTGATGAACTTTATTGCCGATGGCAGACTCTATTTGCCCATGAGAAAAAAATGATAAGGAGTATCAATGAATTGGGGCCAAGAATTACAAGACAGTGCGCTTTGGATCTTGCAGGCTTTTGTAATCTCATCAGTCATGCTGGGACTGGTGGGTTTCATTCTGGTTAAAACAACCAAATGGGCAGGCCAGTTCTGGTTGTTGGCGGGTGATTACTTCAATCCCAAAAACAGCCTGCGTCCTTTATTGACATTTGGGGTGATTCTGTTTTTAAGCCTGTTCGGTGTGCGGGTCAGCGTGCTGTTCTCGAACTGGTACAACACGATGTATACCGCGTTGCAAGAACTGAATGAAGACGGATTCTGGATCCAGATGGGGGTGTTTGCCATACTGGCCGCGATCCATATCTCCCGGGTGCTGGTGTCTTATTATTTGCAACAGAGCTTCACCATCAGGTGGCGTGAGTCCCTGAATGAATCCCTGCTTTCGCAATGGCTGGAAAAAAGCAGCTATTATCGCTCTCATTATCTTGAAACACCGGCCGATAACCCCGATCAACGTATCCAGCAGGACGTGTCCAGTTTTGTAACCACGTCCCTGACGCTTTTGCTGGGTTTGGTCAGCTCCCTGGTTTCAGCCGTTGCCTTTACCATTATTCTTTGGGGGCTGTCCGGTGATTTAACCGTTTTGGGATTCACCCTGTCAAAAGGGATGGTCTTTGCCCTGTTTATTTATATCCTGATTGCCACGGTCTTTGCCTTCAAGATCGGGCGTCCGCTTATTCGCCTGAGCTTTCTTGATGAACGTTTTAATGCGGATTACCGTTATTCACTCGTGCGTGTGCGTGAATATGCCGAAAGCATTGCTTTTTATAAGGGTGAAGCGATTGAAGGGCAGAAACTGCGCAACCGTTTTGCCCGAGTGATTGGTAATGTATGGGCCATTGTTTTTCGTTCAGTCAAACTCCAGGGGTTCAACTTGCTGGTGTCGCAAACCGCGGTTATTTTCCCTTTCATTATTCAGGCAAAAAGGTTTTTTTCCCAGCAAATTACGCTGGGTGCGATGATCCAAACGGCGCAAGCCTTCGGTACTTTGCACGACAACCTGTCATTTTTCCGTGATGCCTATGATACGTTTGCCGGTTACCGGGCGGTTCTGGATCGTTTAAGCGGTTTTGTGCAAAATTCCCGTGCCGCTGATAAATTGCCGGTTCCTGAGGTCAAGGTAGAGCAGGATACGGTTGCGCTGCGTAATGTCAGCATTACCACACCATCGGGCAAATGCCTGGTAAAGGACTTGTCTTTTGTGGTGGAGCCTGGTCACTCTTTGTTGCTGCAAGGTCCTTCGGGGTCGGGTAAAACCACCATTCTGCGAACGATTGCCGGTTTGTGGCCTTATTCGAAAGGGCAGGTGGTGCGGCCTGATAATCAGGTATTGTTTTTGTCGCAAAAACCTTATTTGCCAGAAGGTTCATTGCTGGATGTGCTGTACTATCCCAACGAAGTACCTGAGGATGGTCATGAGCAGGCCCGCAAAGTCTTGCAGGATGTGAATCTGGGGCACTTGGTCAATCGTTTGGATGAAGTGGTGAGCTGGACCAATATTCTTTCCTTGGGCGAGCAGCAAAGAATTGCGTTTGGCCGTTTGCTGCTGGCCAAACCGGTTGCCGCATTCATAGACGAAGCCACCTCAGCGATGGATGAGGGTCTTGAAGATGCCATGTACCGGCTGATTGCCGAACGACTGCCTGAATTGCGTCTGATTAGTGTGGGGCATCGCAGCACCCTGTACGCACATCATACGCATTTACTGTATTTGCGTGGAGAGGGCATCTGGGACTTCAAGCCTTTGCAGGCTGAGGCAACGGCTTAAGGCCCAAGGCGCTGTTTTCCGGGTTGGGCCGCCTGTTTTAGCGTTCTTTTGCCGGCTTTGGAAAACAGCTGAAAAATCAACCGTTTAAAAAAACCGTCTTCGCCGCAAACCGGATGATATCCAAATGCGATAAAGGCGGTTTTGTTGTTATTGTGCCAGATCTTTCGTTTAAACGAACCAGGACAGGGCGCTTTTGTTAATGGCGGCACCAATGATATACAGGAAAATCAGGCCGGCAATAACGGTGGCAATTAATTTTTGCACAGGCGTTTTTCCTCGTTTGATGGCTATTGTGCCCACGCCAATATAGGCAATCAGCGCCACTATTTTGGCAAGAATAAAGGGTTGGTTGGGCCCGATCATGGCTGCCAGGATAAAACCGCATATGAGCAGGACGGAATCAATCACATGCGGAGCCACCTTGACAAAGCCGATGTGCAGCATGCGTGAGCCTGTAATTGACCAAAAGGCGCGAATCAGGAAAAAAGTGATGCTCAGATAGGCACAGGTCATGTGCAGGTGCTTGATGGGTAGATAATAATCAGCCATAATCTCGATTTTAAAAAAGTCAAATACTGGAAGTTGAATATTTTAACTGATGGATATTGTTTTTGATTTTTTACCCTACGGTTTATCGGCTTAATGCGTTCGGATTGGCGTTTTTCTGATATTCAAGTCTTTTTTATCCGGATGCAGCATGGATTTTGTTGTTGGGCCTGATGTTTTACTGATTCTTTTCCTGGTTGCCATGCTGGCCGGTTTTGTCGATACCATCGCCGGTGGCGGTGGCCTGATCACTATTCCGGTGTTATTGCTGGCCCAGGTTCCTCCCATTAATGCCTTGGCCACCAATAAGTTGCAAGGCAGTTTTGGGACACTGACTTCCTCGCTGACCATGCTCAGAAAAAGAGTCGTGCGCTTTGAGGATGTTTGGAAACCGGCGCTTTTGGCTTTTGCAGGGGCAGCATTGGGTACTTTTATCATTCAGCTGGTTGATGTCTCGGTGCTGGATATTGTGATTCCTGTCGTGCTGATAATGATCGGGCTGTATTTCTTATTTACACCGTCTGCCGGCAAGCTGGAGCGGTCGCCACGCATGAACGCCAGGCTTTTCAATTGTACCGTTGTGCCACTTATTGCTTTTTATGATGGTGTTTTTGGTCCGGGAACCGGTTCCTTCTTTTCCCTGGCCAATGTGGCGTTACGGGGACAGCAAATCATCAAGGCAACGGCCAATGCCAAGGTGTTTAATTTTGCCAGCAATGTCGCTTCAGTAGCACTTTTTGTGCTGGGTGGCAAAGTCTTGTGGCTGATCGGTGGTATCATGATTGTTGGGCAAATAATTGGTGCTTATGCCGGTTCTTTAATGGTCATCAGTCATGGCAGCAAGTTTATTCGTCCGCTTATTGTGCTGGTCTGTTTTGTCATGGTCACCCGTTACCTGCTTGAAAAACTTTAGAAAACAGCAGGTGGTTGGCCGCTGATTTTTCAAATGGCAGGGCCGTCATGTAAGTATCATAAAGCCGTAATAGGATAGTATGGTTTTATAAGCATTTATTGCATCATAAATCATAAATTGAAATAACCAGGAAGTGACTGTATTGGCAAATCGAACCACCACAAAAAACCCGACAAACAGGCCTGCCCAGGCAAACAGTTCTCTTACGGACAGCACGCCAGACTTTGATCCCGATGTTCCAAGCCGTGAAAATATTCTTCAGGTGTTCCGGGATTCAAAACTTCCCCTGAACGTGAATGCCCTGATTGGCGCATTCGGGCTGTCTCGAGACGCCAGCATTGTGGGGCTTGAAAGACGTTTGGGTGCCATGCAAAGAGATGGTCAGCTTGAGCAAACGCCAAGTGGTTGGCAGCTGTCCCAACAGAAAAATTTTGTAATCGGTAAAGTCCAGGGGCATCGGGATGGATTCGGTTTTCTGATTCCAGAAGACGGTTCACAGGATTTGTTCCTGTCACCCCGTGAAATGCTGAAGGTCTTGCACGGCGACCGGGTCCAGGTAAAACCCACGGGTGAATATAAAGGCAAGCTTGAAGGCACCATTGTAGAAGTTCTGGAGCGCGGCACAACACGGCTGGTAGGTCGTTTGCTGCATGAGCAGGGTCTTTATGTCGTGGTGCCCGAAGACCAGCGTATCAAGCACGACATCATTGTACAGAATGCAGACCTGGGCGGGGCCCGGCACGGGCAGGTGGTGACGGTTGAGATTATTCAGCAGCCAACCCGCCATACCCAGCCCTTGGGGAAAATCATTGAAGTGCTGGGTGAAATTGATGACCCGGGTATGGAAATTGAAATTGCGGTGCGCAAATTTGATGTCCCGGTTGAGTTTTCCGATACCACCCTCATACAGGCGGAAAGCCTGCCCGATGAGGTGCAGCCCCAGGATCTTAAAGGCCGTATCGATTTGCGGGATGTACCATTCATCACGATTGACGGTGAGGATGCTCGTGACTTTGATGATGCCGTATATGCCGAGGTGGTAAACATCGGTACTGAGAAACGCCGAAAAATGGCATGGCGGCTTTTAGTGGCCATTGCCGATGTTTCCCATTATGTCAAACCTGGCGATGCCATTGACCGGGATGCCATAGAGCGCGGAACCAGTGTGTATTTCCCGCGCCGGGTCATTCCCATGTTGCCCGAAAAGCTTTCCAATGGTCTGTGCTCCCTGAATCCGGAGGTCGACCGTCTGGTTCTGGTGTGCGATATGGTTATTCCCATGACGGGGGCCAAAGCGGGAACAGTGACGGCATACCAGTTTTACAATGCGGTTATCAACTCACATGCGCGTACCACTTATACGCAAATCTGGAATGCCTTGCAGCAGCCAACGGGCCCCGCGGGTACCGAATTGGGCGATTTGCTGCCACATGTCCAGGATTTATATGCTTTATATGAGGCGCTTGAGAAAAAACGCGAACAGCGTGGAGCGATGGATTTTGACACCATCGAAACCCGGATTCTCTGCAATGAAATGGGCAAGATAGAGCAAATTGTTCCGTTTATCAGGAATAATGCGCATAAGTTGATTGAAGAATGCATGTTGGCGGCTAACACCTGTGCAGCCGATTTCGTATTAAGAAACAAACGGCAGGGACTGTACCGTATTCATGAGGGCCCAACGCCTGAAAAACTCGAGGCCTTGCGTGAGTTCTTGCGTACCATTGGATTGACGCTGGGCGGGGGCGACGATCCTTCCGGCAAGGACTATGCCGCTGTGCTTGATGCCGGGCGTTCACGCCCCGACTTCCAGATTATTCA
The DNA here is from genome assembly GCF_019132845.1 of Advenella alkanexedens. Lineage (GTDB taxonomy): Bacteria > Pseudomonadota > Gammaproteobacteria > Burkholderiales > Burkholderiaceae_B > Advenella > Advenella alkanexedens. The sequence goes on from NZ_JAHSPR010000007.1 coordinate 23,310, forward strand.
GACCATGTGTCTAAGATCCATGCAGCAGGCCATGTACAGTCCTGACAACGTAGGGCACTTTGGTCTGGCGTATGAACAATATACGCATTTCACTTCACCCATTCGCCGTTATCCTGACTTGCTCACGCATCGGGTTATCAAGTCTATTCTTGCTCACCGGCACTATACCCCCGAGTTGTCGGGTGTACCCAAAGAGCCGGGTGAAACCCATAAAGAGCATGAACATGCTGTCTGGGATAGTCTGGGAATGATGCTGTCTGCGTACGAGCGTCGGGCTGATGATGCCTCACGCGATGTGGAGGCCTGGCTTAAATGCTGGTATGTGCGTGAGCATGTGGGTGAAGTTTTCAGTGGACGGGTAAGCGGTGTTGCGCCTTTTGGCTTGTTCGTCACACTTGAAACCCTGTTTGTTGAGGGGTTGGTGCATGTTTCGGAATTGGGTACCGACTATTTCCAATACAATGAAGGCTTGCACGAATTGCGCGGAGAGCGCACGGGTATGCGTTACCGCTTGACGGATCCGGTGCAGGTGCAGGTGACACGGGTGGATCTGGAGGCCCGGCGAATTGAGTTTTCGCTGGTCAAGGGCACCACTTTCGAGTCATTGCGTAAAGATGCCCAGCGTGCTGAGTCCGCGCCGCGGCAGTTAAAGCGCCCGGCCAAGCCCAAACCCGAAGCCCTGAAGGGGCAAAACGCACATCAAAGACGGGCAGAGCTGAAAAAGTCAACTCGACCCGCTACCGTGCAAAAAAACAAAAAATCAACGCGTAAGCGAAGGTAAATACAAAGGTAATCAATTTATATGTCAAGCAGTCAAATTCTGGCAGGATTTCATGCGGTAGTTGCCCGCATGCGCCATGCACCCGATTCAATCCGGGAAATATATATCGAAGCATCACGCAAAGACAAGCGCATGCAAAGCCTGGTTGATCAGGCGGAAAAAAACAAAATCCGCATTCATCCGGTTCCTGTGGAGCGTCTTGATGGTCTGGCCAAAGGTGTTCGTCACCAAGGTGTGGTGGCGTTGGCCAAACATAAGCAGCTGGCGGTCAATATTGATGACGTCCTGGATGTGATCGAGGGGCCTGCTCATTTGTTGATTCTGGACGGTGTGACCGATCCTCATAACCTGGGCGCGTGCCTGCGTACGGCCGATGCTGCCGGGGTTCATGCCGTGATTGCGCCCAAGGACAAGGCGGTGGGCATTAATGCCACCGTTCAGCGTGTGGCCTGTGGTGCCGCCGATACCGTTCCTTACATCATGGTAACCAATCTTGCCCGAACCATGCGTCAGCTCAAAGAGCGGGATGTCTGGCTGATAGGCACCGATGACCAGGCCAGCGGCACCTTTCATGAGGTGGATGCCACCCGTTCCATTGCCTGGGTCATGGGGGCGGAGGGCGAGGGAATGCGACGTCTGACACGGGAAACCTGTGATGAGCTGGTGCGTATTCCCATGCAGGGGTCGGTTGAAAGCCTTAACGTCAGTGTAGCCAGTGCGGTTTGTCTGTTTGAAACTGTCCGTCAGCGCCAGGTAAAATAAATTAAAATTCAATCTTTCACAGTCATATCATGTCAAAAAACGAACATAGCGGGTTTACCACCTCCATCCTTCACGCGGACCGTCGTAAAGCGGTCGAGCACGGTGCCATTCACAAGCCATTGCATACCTCAACCGAATACGCTTTTGCCGATGCCAGAGAGCTGGCGGCGGTTTTTCAGGGTAAGTCGGGCTATACCTATGCCCGACAGGGAACCCCGACTACAGCCGCGCTTGAAGACAAAATCACCTTGATGGAAGGGGGTATTGGTTCAGTCACTTTTGCGACGGGTATGGCGGCCTTGTCTTCCATTTTCATGACGCTGTTAAAACAGGGAGATCATCTGGTTTCCAGTCAGTTTGTTTTTGGCAATACCAACAGCCTGCTGGGAACGCTTGACCGGCTTGGCGTAACAGTGACTTTTGTGGATCCTACCGATGCGCAACAGGTCAAAGATGCCATTCGTCCCGAAACAAAAATGGTGTTTACCGAAACCATTGCCAATCCGGGAACGCAAATTGCCGATTTGTCGGCCATTGGTGATATTTGTGAAACGCATAAGCTGGTGTATGTGATAGACAATACCTTAACCTCACCGTGGTTGTTGCAGGGAAAAAGCGTCAAGGCCTCCCTGGTCATGAATTCATTGTCCAAATATATCTGTGGTCATGGCAATGCATTGGGTGGTGCCGTTACCAATACAGGTTTATACGACTGGTCTGGTTATGCCAATATTTATGATAGCTATAAAACCGGTCCTGCAAACACCTGGGGCCTGACCCAAATCAAGAAAAAAGGTTTGCGTGACATGGGAGCAACGCTTTCGTCCGATGCGGCCCACCGTATTGCCGTGGGCGCTGAAACACTTGCTTTAAGGCTGAAGCAGTCCTGTTCAAATGCATTGGCGCTTGCCCGTTTTCTTGAAACCCATCCTGGAATCGCCAGTGTGCGTTATCCCGGCTTAATCCAGCATCCGCAGCATGAACGTGCGGCTATCCTGTTTAACAATCGTTTTGGTGCGTTGCTGGGCGTCGAGCTTGTCGATGGCATTGATTGCTTTGAATTTTTGAATAGGTTGAATGTGGTTGTGCTGGCCACGCATTTGGGCGATGCCAGGACGCTGGCTTTACCTGTGGCGCATACCATTTATTACGAGATGGGGCCTGCCCGAAGGGCTGAGATGGGTATTGGTGATAATTTGCTGCGTGTTTCTGTCGGTATTGAAGATGAGGAAGACCTGATCAATGATTTCAGGCAGGCACTTGCACAATGCATGAATGACGCGTCATTAAGGTAGAGCGTGGTTTTGATCGACCTTGTACGGGTGTATAAAAAATCATACAAATTAATTGCTTTCCATTGATAATGGCCGCAAGACTAGTAAATATGCGGGGTTTGCTGTGTTTTTTTCTTGACAGCCAATAAGATTAAAGGGAAGATACGCGTGATGATTTACATCAGAGTTAATTTAGAAAAGGGGTTTTCCTGAATGAATAAGACAGAATTGGTTGAATACATTGCATCTAAGGCAGATATTTCCAAAGCAGCGGCTGGCCGCTCTCTGGATGCAATGATCGCTGCAGTGAAAGCAACACTGAAAAAAGGCGAGACGGTAACCTTGGTTGGTTTTGGTACATTTGCCGTTTCTACTCGTGCAGCCCGTACTGGTCGTAACCCACGCACAGGCGAAGCCATCAAAATCAAAAAAGCCAAAGTACCTAAATTCCGTCCAGGTAAAGCACTGAAAGACGCGGTAAACTAAATGCCAAATGGCAAACACGGTTTGTCATACATGAGGTCATTTATTTTGTTTTTTTATAAGTGACGCATTTGAAAGTGTAGATAAACCCTGTTGGGCAAACAGCACCCCACCAATCAGATTTTTATATGATTTGTGGGGTTTTTCTATGGTAGACTGCATTTAATTAATTAATACAATGGATATAAGCGCAGAATGCTGATTGACAGGTTTGGTCGAAAAATTGATTATTTACGCCTCTCATTGATAGATAAGTGTGATTTGCGATGTTCTTACTGTATTCCCAAGGGATTCAAAGAGTTTGAACGTCCTGCGAATTGGTTGTCTTTTGATGAGATAGTGCGTGTGGTCGCTGCCTTTTCCCGCATGGGAACCCGTCGTTTCAGGTTAACAGGCGGAGAGCCGCTGCTGCGCAAAGACCTGCCCGAGCTGGTTGCCCGCCTGTCGGCGTTGGAAGGAGTGGAAGACCTGTCTATGTCCACCAATGGCACACAATTGAAAAAATATGCACAACCCTTGCGTGATGCCGGTTTGCACCGTTTGAACGTCAGTCTGGATTCCTTGCGTCGTGAATGTGTTGAGGAAATTTCGGGCAGCGACAGTTTGTCTAAAGTCATGGCAGGACTGGAGGCAGCCAGGCAGGCCGGTTTTACGAGAATTAAAATCAATATGGTCCCGCTGGCCGGTATTAATATCTCTGATATCGAAGATATGATTCAGTACTGTATCCAGAATCAGTTTGTACTGCGCCTTATTGAAGTGATGCCCATGGGCGTAACCGGGCAAAAACAGGTACCGGTTAATTTGCAGGAAATTATTGAACAGGTCAAAGACAAGTTTGGTTTGCAAGAATCCAACAAGGTATGGGGTGGGGGGCCAGCCCGTTATTGGGAAACACCCAACAGTGATTTTACGCTTGGCTTTATAACGCCCAAATCCCAGCATTTCTGTGAAACCTGCAATCGGGTCCGGCTTGCGGTTGACGGGCATTTGTACTTGTGTTTAGGGCAGGAAGACAAATTTAACCTGTTGCCATATTTGCGTGATAATTGCAGCGATGCCGAGCTTGAACAGGCCATTCGCGAAGCGATAGAGCTGAAACCCGAACGGCATGAATTCAATAGCCGGCCAGAGAAAATCATCCGTATTATGTCGATGACGGGTGGTTAAATTTTTTAAGTGAAGCTTTCATTAATAAAAAAAGCGGCCTGTGAGCCGCTTTGCTTATAGGGTAGAAAAGCTTATTTCGGACGTACCGATTTGCAGATGTCCGGGTTGGTTTCAACCAACGGGCCGCCAACGGCATCCACACAAATAGGTACCGATGCAAAAATACCATGAATGATTTGTTTGCCTTGTTCATCTTTGACGCCACCGAGCGTTTCGGCGATTGCATTTGGACGGCCTGGCAAATTCAGAATCAGACTGTTGCCGCGGATAACACCCACTTGGCGGGATAAAATGGCGGTAGGCGTGAAGTGAAGGCTGATTTGTCGCATTTGTTCGCCAAACCCGGGGATGATGCGATCAGCAACAGCCAGGGTGGCCTCAGGGGTTACATCACGCAAATAAGGGCCTGTACCCCCGGTAGTTAAAATCAAGGGGCATTTTTGAATGTCGGACAACTCAATTAGGGTTTGTTCAATCATGGGCTGTTCATCGGGAATTAAATGCGCTACAAATTCCAGCGGGTTCAGGACTGCAGCGCCTAACCAGGATTTCAATGCAGGCAAGCCCTGATCTTCATAGGTTTTGTTGAAGGCCCGATCGCTGATAGAGACGATACCAATGCGTAGTGTTTCCATACTGATTCCTTTGACTGCATTTGCTTTTGATGAATAGCGGAGATTGTTTATAAAGATAAAGATGTGCTTTTGCCAGGCACTGGCCTAATTTATGCCAGAATACATGGCCTAAATTTTTACCATCAAAAGAATTGTATTCTATAACATTAAAATTATCTTATTCCCCCTGTTCTAGACAGTATTAAGGATATAAAACGTGACAGATCAACAATTAACGCATTTTGACAGTCAGGGCCAGGCCCATATGGTTGATATTTCAGAAAAAAAAGAAACAAGGCGGGTTGCCCGCGCCAGTGGGAAAATAAGCATGAACGAAGTGGCTTACCGTTTGCTGGTTTCCGGTGAAAGCAAAAAAGGGGATGTGCTGGGTATTGCACGCATTGCCGCCATCCAGGGTTCCAAGCATACCAGTTTGCTGATTCCCTTGTGCCATCCTTTAAGTCTTACGCACGTGAGCATTGAGTTCAATCTGGCCGAACAGACGCGATCCGTGGAAGTGGTGGCAACGACTGAAACCACCGGTAAAACGGGCGTTGAAATGGAAGCCCTGACAGCGGTCTCAACCGGTTTGCTGACTATTTACGATATGTTAAAAGCGGTTGATAAGGGAATGCAAATAAGCCATATTCATTTGCTTGAGAAAAAGGGGGGCAAGTCAGGTGATTGGCGTGCCCGGCAAGAGGCTTGACGTGGCTGTGACCTTGTGTTTTTTATGACGTTTTTTTATCATCTTCAGGTATTTCAAAGAGGTAGGTTGATGTTCAGACGAGTATGGCTGTTTTTGGCATGTGTGACAATGACGGGCAGTGTCTCGGCAGCAACCATAACGGTTTCCGCTGCGTCCAGCCTGAAAGACGTGTTTCAGGAAATTGGCCGGAAATTTGAACAGGTGCATCAAGGTCACACCATTGATTTCAATTTTGGCGGTTCAGGCAGTCTGCTTCAGCAAATCCGTCATGGTGCTCCTGTCGATGTTTTGGCCAGTGCCGACCTTGCCAATATGCAGGCTGCCAATGAGGGCGGGATTTTGCAAAATAACCGGCATACCCATTTCGTCAAAAACGAACTGGTGTTGATTGTGCCGGCAGACAGCGATTTAAAACTGGAAACCCTGAATGATTTGCAAAACGATGCCGTCAATCGTATTGCCATTGGCAACCCGTCCAGTGTGCCGGCCGGACGCTATACGGCAGGGGCGCTTAAAAAGGCCGGTCTTGATGAAACACTGAAAGACAAAACAGTTTTTACGCAAAATGTCCGACAGGCCCTGGAGTACGTGGCCAGTGCGAACGTGGAGGCCGGTTTTGTTTATGGCACCGATGCCAAAATCCTGCCAGACAAGGTCAAGGTTGCGTTTAGTGTTGAGCTGGAACAACCGGTTGTATATCCGATTGCCGTGTTAAAAGACAGCCAAGAGCCCGATCTTGCCCGGCAATTTGTTGATTACGTATTATCGGAAGAAAGCCGGGCTATTTTTGATCAATACGGTTTTGTGCGTCCATAACAGCAAGGGAATCAGTTAATGCAGTCGATCATGATACCTTTATTTTTGTCTGTCAAAGTGGCTGTCTGGGCTACGATGATCAATCTTGTACTGGGTATTGCTTTTGGCTGGTATCTGTCACGGAAGCGTAGTTTTTGCAGACAGGTGCTTGATGTGATGGCCACTTTGCCAATGGTATTGCCACCAACGGTATTGGGATATTATTTGCTGGTTTTGTTTGGTAACAAAACCGGTTTAAGCAAGTGGCTTGAAGCCAACTTTGGGTTTGGTCTTGTTTTTTCCCTTAATGGTGCCATTATTGCCGCGGCAATCGTCACTTTTCCGCTTGTTTTCAAACCGGCACGGGCCGCTTTTGAGTCGGTTGATGAGCAATTGCAGCAGGTTGGCTGGGTATTGGGTGTTTCCAAAAGCGCTGTTTTTTTTCGGGTTTTTCTGCCTTTGGCCTGGCGAGGAATTCTTGCAGGTTTGTTACTGGGCTTTGTTCGCGCATTGGGCGAGTTTGGGGCGACCTTAATGGTGGCTGGCAGCATTCCCGGCAAAACCCAAACACTTTCAATTGCCATTTATGATGCGGTTCAGGCCGGACAGGATGCTGAAGTCAATCAATTGGTTTTGCTGATATCGGTTGTGTGTATTGCAGTTTTGTCGTTGGCTTATTATCTATCTCCAAAGCGTGCCTGAAATGATTTTTGATATCGCTATCCGGAAAAAAATGCTTTCAGCTTCAAGAACATTCATGCTGGATATTCAAGTACGCAGTCACCGGGAACAGGTGATTTTATTTGGCCCTTCCGGGGTTGGTAAATCCCTGACGGTAAAATGCATAGCGGGCTTATTGACACCTGACAGTGGTACCATAAAAATTAAAAACAGCGTGCTGTTTGATAAACAGAATAATATAAATATTGCACCGCAGGCGCGTAATGTCGGTTATATCCTGCAAAACTATGCCTTGTTTCCTCATTTGACTATAGAGCAAAATGTGGGCTTCGGGCTAAACCGTAAGGGCTGGTTTAACAGGATTTCACCTGATAACCTTGAGAAAATCCACCACTGGTTGAGCCGGTTTCAGATTGCCGATCTGGCCCGTCAGTATCCAGACCAATTGTCCGGTGGCCAGCAGCAGCGGGTTGCCCTTGCCAGGGCGCTTATCATAGAACCTGAATTGCTGCTTCTTGATGAGCCGTTTTCCGCACTTGATAAAAAATTGCGCAGACATATGCGTGAAGAAGTAAAAGAGTTGCTGGAAGAGTTGAGAATTCCTCTTATGCTGATTACTCATGACGAGGAAGATATACAAGCGTTTTCGGCAGAGTTGATTGAATTAAAACCTTGAGAGCATTAAATAAAATACATGCGCGCCCAGTCATATTTTCCTTTCTAAAAAAATTGAATGTAGTCAATTGGCTTGGCGGGTTTTCTTGTATTCTTGAAATGACCGGCTTGAATTGTTGTTGAAATAAGCATGTGATTTTTATGCTCATGTTTGTTAATTTGTAAATATTTAAAGTGATAATTTTTTCCAACTAAATTGTTACTTATAATAGCCCCCATTGATCATAGGGTCTTAAATACATACACGATAGGAGCATCATCGCAATGAAGATGACCAGACGACAGTTTTTTAAAGTTACGGCAGGCGGTGTTGGTGCGACAAGTCTTGCCGTAATGGGGGCCGCGCCAACCAACGCGTGGGCTGAAGTTCGCCAGTACAAATTGTTAAGGGCGGTTGAAACACGAAATAACTGTACTTATTGTTCGGTTGGATGTGGAACCTTGCTGTATAGCCTGGGAGATGGTGCCAAGAACGTCACCAAGAAAATATTTCATATTGAGGGTGATCCCGACCATCCGGTCAGCAGGGGCAGTCTTTGCCCGAAAGGGGCTGGCCTGATTGATTACATTAACAGCCCCAAACGTTTGCACTACCCGGAAGTTCGTGAAGCCGGTACCAATGAATGGAAGCGAATCTCATGGGATGATGCTTTTGATCGTATTGCCCGCCTGATTAAAGAGGAGCGTGATGAACATTTTGTTGTAAAAAACGACAAAGGCGTCACGGTTAACCGTCTTGAGGCAGTAGGAATGGCCTGTACGTCCGCCGGTTCTAACGAAGCCGGTATTCTGACCCAAAAATTCATTCGCTCTTTGGGTATCGTGGCGGCAGACTCGCAGGCACGTGTTTGCCATGCGCCCACTGTGTCTGCACTGGCCTCTACATTTGGCCGGGGGGCAATGACCAATACTTTCTGTGACATGCAGAATGCCGATTTTATTCTGGTCATGGGCGGCAATCCGGCAGAAGCGCATCCGGTTGGTTTCAAATGGGTCATTGAGGCGAAGAAGAAAAAGGGTACCAAACTCATTGTTTGTGATCCGCGTTTTAACCGAACCGCTGCGGTGGCAGACCATTACCTGCCGATTCGTTCAGGAAGTGATATTGCCTTTTTGGGGGCGGTCATTAACTGGCTGATTGAAAACGATAAGATTCAGTGGGAATATGTAAAAGCTTATACCAATGCCAGTTTCATTGTTGATGAAAGATATGGCTTCCATGAGGGCCTGTTTACAGGTCATCCCGATTACTCCGAGACCAGTGATGCCACGGCAGCCAATGCAGATCCGCTGGCTGATACGCATGCGCCCGAAAACACCACTTACGATACGAGCTCATGGACTTACGAGCTTGATGAAAACGGTTATGCCAAGGTTGACCCAACACTGACACATCCGCGCTGTGTATGGAATTTAATGAAAGAACATTATTCCCGCTACACGGCCGAGATGATGACAAAAATCACGGGAACACCGATTGAGGACTTCCTGTTGGTGTGCCAGGCTTTGGGTGAAACCAGTGTGCCTGACAAGACCGGAACGATTCTTTACGCCCTGGGTTGGACGCAGCATACTTATGGAACCCAGAATATCCGTACGATGGCCATGATCCAGCTTATGCTGGGTAATATCGGTATGGCTGGCGGTGGCGTCAACGCCTTGCGTGGGCATTCCAATATTCAGGGTTTGTCTGATCTGGGCGTGCTGTCCACGAGCTTGCCAGGCTATCTGGTGCTGCCCAATGAAAATCAGCATCCCACTTTTGATGATTACCTGCAAAAACAAACACCCAAACCCTTCCGTCCAGGCCAGCTGAATTACTGGAGCAATACACCCAAGTTCATGGTTAGCCTGCTTAAATGGTTCTTTGGTGAAAAGGCCACTAAAGAAAATGACTGGGGTTATGACTGGTTGCCTAAATGGGACAAGATGTACGATAGCCTGCAAATGACCGACATGATTTATCAGGGACAAATGCACGGCCTGTTGGTGCAGGGTTTCAACATTACCAGTTCATTCCCCGACTCAAAACGGGTCACCGAGGCTTTCTCGAAGTTGAAATTCCTGGTGGTGATGGACCCCTTGAATACTGAAACAGCCACTTTCTGGGAAAATCATGGTGAACATCACGATGTTGATCCTGCCAGTATCCAGACGACGGTTTTCCGTTTGCCAACGCCCTGTTTTGCAGAAGAAGAAGGCTCCATCGTCAACTCATCACGCTGGTTGCAGTGGCACTGGGCCGGGGCACATCCTCCGGGCGATGCCAAGCCTGACCTGGAAATTCTGGCTGAAATCCATCAACGGCTTAAAAAGTTATATCTGGAAGAGGGTGGTACGGTACCAGAGCCAATTGTTAATCTTGATTGGCAGTACCAGAATCCGCTTAGCCCCTTGCCGCATGAGATGGCCAAGGAGTTTAATGGTCGTGCCCTTGAGGACATCAAAGACGAGATGGGCAATATCGTCATACCCAAAGGCCAGTTGCTGGATGGTTTCCATCAGCTGCGCGATGATGGAAGCACCTCGTGTGCCTGCTGGGTTTTTTCAGGTAGCTGGACTAAAAACGGCAACCAGATGGCCCGTCGCGACAATACCGATTCCGGTTTAGGCAATACGCCCGGATGGGCCTGGGCCTGGCCGGCTAACCGCCGCATTCTGTATAACCGTGCATCGTGCGACCCCAGTGGCAATCCATGGGATAAAAACCGTACATTGATCGAGTGGGATGGCCGAAAATGGGTGGGTGCCGATATACCTGACTTCAAGGCGGATGAGGCACCTGGTACGGACATGAATCCGTTTATCATGAACGAAGAGGGTGTTGGCCGTTTGTTCTGTGCCAGAAAATTGGTGGATGGTCCTTTCCCCGAGTCTTATGAGCCTATGGAAACGCCATTGGGCACCAATCTGCTGCACCCCGGCGTAGTGCACTCACCGGCCGTGCGCATGTTTGACAGTGCCAGAAACCGTTTTGGCAAGAAAGACAAGTATCCCTATGTGGGTACTACTTACCGCCTCACCGAACACTTCCAGTTCTGGACCAAGTCTGTCAAGCTGCTGATGATTGCCCAACCCGAGCAATTTGTTGAAATTAGCGAAGAGCTGGCCAAAGAGAAGGGAATTGAAAAAGGCGATTGGGTAACCGTTAGCACGATCCGGGGCTCTATTAAGGCCAGGGCGGTTGTCACGAAACGGATCCGGCCTTTGCTGGTTAATGGAGAAACCCTGCACCAGGTCGGTATTCCCTTGCATGGTGGATGGGTGAATGTATCGGACAGAAAACAGTATTTAGTAAATACCTTGACGCCTTTTGTGGGTGACTGTAATGCACAGACACCCGAATACAAAACATTTTTAGTGAACGTGGAAAAGGCTTAAGGAGTTAGAAAATGGCATTGCAATCTTTAGATATCCGTCGTCGTTCCGCGACAGCTGAAATGACACCACCTCCCGGCGTTCGTCAACCGGAAGAAGTGGCAAAATTAATTGACGTGACAACCTGTATTGGCTGCAAAGCCTGTCAGGTAGCCTGTTCCGAATGGAACGATTTGCGAGATGATATCGGGATCAACCATGGTGTGTATGACAACCCGATAGATTTGACGGCAGACAGCTGGACCGTTATGCGTTTTGCCGAAACCGAGGAAAACGGCAAGCTTGAATGGTTGATCCGCAAGGATGGCTGCATGCATTGCACCGATCCGGGCTGTCTGAAAGCCTGCCCTTCACCCGGTGCCATTATTCAGTATGAAAATGGTATTGTCGATTTCCACCAGGAAAACTGTATCGGTTGCGGTTACTGTATCGCGGGCTGCCCATTCAATATTCCACGGATTTCCAAAAAGGATAACCGTGCTTATAAATGCAGTTTGTGTTCAGACCGCGTGGCGGTTGGACAAGAGCCGGCTTGTGTAAAAACCTGTCCTACCGGAGCCATTCAGTTTGGCACCAAAGATGACATGAAATTGGTTGCCGAAAAAAGGATTGAGGATTTGCAAAATCGTGGCTATCAAAATGCCGGTTTGTATGATCCCGAAGGGGTTGGTGGTACTCACGTCATGTATGTTTTACATCATGCCGACAAGCCCCAGCTCTATAATGATCTTCCCAAAGATCCTGAAATCAGTACTACAGTCAGTTTATGGAAGGGTCTTCTCAAGCCGTTGGCGACGGTTGGTATTGCCCTGGCGGGTGTCGTAGGCTGGTTGCACTACATCACCATCGGTCCAAACCGGACCGTAGAGGAAAAGCCCGAAATCATTGGCAAAGACGGAGATACGCTTAAAAACGAGGGGGATGCATAATGAAAGAGAAACTGATTCAGCGCTATAACAAAGCCGAACGGGTCAATCACTGGATTGTGGCCGGCTGCTTTGTGTTGCTGGCGATTTCCGGCCTGGCTTTTTTCTATCCGGCTTTTTTCTGGCTGACCGGCGTGTTTGGAACGCCGCAGCTGGCCCGCATTATTCACCCTTTTGTTGGGGTGGTTATGTTTCTTGGCTTTTTTATCCAGTTTTTCCGCTATTGGAAATACAACTTAATGGAAAAAGAAGATGTTAAGTGGCTTACATCAGTTGGTCAAATCCTGAAAGGCGAAGAAGTGGGTGATACTGGCAAGTATAATGCTGGCCAGAAAATAATGTTCTGGCTAATGACTGTTTGTATGTTGACTTTGCTGGCAACCGGGTTTATTGCCTGGCGCCCTTATTTTGCCGACATGTTCCCGATTCCGCTTATTCGGATTGCTTTGTTGCTGCATGCCGTGTCAGCCCTGGTGCTGATTGCCGGAATTATTGTGCATGTCTATGCGGCAATCTGGATTAAAGGCACCATTCGTGCAATGGTGGAAGGTGTGGTCACCCAAGCGTGGGCCAAGGCGCATCACCCCCGCTGGTATCGTGAAATTATGGCAAAAAAGAAAGCCAAGGATGAGGCTGCCGGGCGTTTATAGTATGACCGCAACACCACTTAAAACTTTAACCGTCTGGCGCCTGAAGCAAGGCCGGATTGACGAGACCGATGATTGCCTGAGCAATGAAGTGCCGGTAGCCCTTGTTTACAACGGCATTTCACATGTGGTTTTAATGGCAACCCCGCAAGACTTGCCAGAGCTCGCTTTGGGATTTAGCCTGACTGAAGGGATTTTATCCTCGGCATCCCAACTTTATGATGTGGAAGTGTTGCAAACCCCAGCAGGCATGCTGGTTAATATGGACATTGCCTCGGCAGCGTTTTTGCAACTGAAGGGACGGCGGCGTAATTTAAGCGGTCGTACCGGGTGTGGCTTATGTGGCATAGAAAGCCTGGATGTGGTCAAACCGGTTATCACTCCTGTTAAGGTAAGGCCCAAGGTATCTGCAGCGCATATTTCAGATGCGCTTGATGCGTTTGCCTCGTTGCAGCCATTGCGTGCGCAAACCGGGTCTGTGCACGGGGTTGCCTGGGTAAATGGCAGCGGTCATATACAAGCCCTGTTTGAAGATGTGGGGCGACATAATGCCCTGGATAAATTGCTGGGGTTTGGTGCCAGGGCTGGCTGGAACTGGTCAGAGGGTTTTGTGCTGGTATCCAGTCGTGCCAGCTACGAAATGGTGGTCAAGTCTGCTGTTTTGGGGGTTGGGTGCCTGGTCGCCGTTTCAGCCCCCACTGCACTGGCGGTTCAATTGGCGCAAGAGGCCAATATGACGTTGATAGGCTTTGCCAGGCCAGGTCAGCAGGTGATTTACACCGGTCATGAATACATTACTTTGGCAGATTAAAGGGTTTAAATGGATCACATTAAATTAAAACCAAAAGAAGAAATTGAAAAATCTTTTTTTCATATTCCATTTTGGATCGCGCCAGATAAACATCTGTTTTTGTCCCGCAGTGAGCGTTTCACAAAATTGGCCAAACTGGAGAAATCCGACTGGAAATTGTATTTGCAGCTGTTGGCTGGCTTGTCTCGGGTTCAGCATGGTTTGCTGGCTGACGCAGATGCCGTTGTCCCGGAGCTCAAGCGTAATGAGACGGCTTCCATGTTAAATGTTCACAATACCCCGATTCCGTCCTGCTTTACGCCCATGTTGCATGCCTTGTACGAGCGTATCAAGGGTGAATTGTCTGATCATATGGAACAAACCTGGCAACGCCTGCTGGCCATGCCGGTGCCTGATCAGGAAGCGCTGGCCCGGCGCCTGCTGCAACACGAAGCCGACGTAACTGACCAGGAATACAGTATTTGGGTGCATGCCGTTTTGCAAGTGATCTGGACTTACTGGGCGATGCAATTGCAGGAAACTGATGTGCCTTCACGTGATGAGCGTGTACAGTGTCCCTGCTGTGGCAGTGATGCGGTTGCCAGTATTGTTTTGAAAAGCGGTGAGCAGGAAAACCTGCGTTACCTGCATTGCAATTTATGCAACAGTCGCTGGAATGCCTTAAGGGCAAAGTGTACTTTCTGTGGTAATACGAAAGACATGACCTTGCAGTCGGTGGAGGGTGTCACCGAAGGCGCTTTGCATGGAGCCAGCGGTGAAACCTGTGATGTTTGCCAGGGTTACCGTAAAATGTTCAGCCTCAGCAAAGAGCAGCATGCCGATCCGGTTGCCGATGACCTGGGGTCGTTGGCTCTGGATATGATGCTGGGTGAAAAAGGCTATTCCCGGGGTGGTGCCAATCCTTTCCTGATGATGGAAAAAGAAGTGCCACATTAATCATGCCCAAAGCTGGTGCGGCTGCTTGCCGAACCAGACGGCTGTGATAACGCACCGTGGTTCATGTTGTTTGCTTGCCCGGTAACGGTTGTGTTATCGGGCTTTTTTGTGGAAATGAGGTGGGCTTAAAACGAGTGTGACAACGGATAAACATCAATCCATTGGCCGTGTTCGACATTGGTGTGCGCAGGAACCTCGATTAAGACATCCGCATTGACACAGCCGGAAAGCATATGCGAGCCCTGGCCTTTGACGGGCGCTGCCCAGACACCGGTGTCTGTCATGGTAAGCGCACCACGCCAGAAATCACGGCGACCTTGTTTGTTGTTGGGAATTGAAAAATCCGCCTGGGCTTTCCATTTTTGGGGACGGGCTTTTTCAATTGAAAGTCCGGCAAGATATTTAATGGCCGGTAGGGTCATGAGCAGGGTGGTGGCATAACTGGCCACCGGGTTGCCGGGTAGCAGAAATACTTTGCAGCGATTGTTGATGTTTCCCCAGGCAAAGGGTTTGCCGGGCTTGATGGCCAGTTTCCAGTGTTCAAGGGTACCCAATTCGTCCAGAACCTGTTTGACATAGTCTTTGTCCCCCACCGATGCCCCGCCAGAGCAGATGATGATGTCCGCGTTGGCGGCGGCCTGATGCAAAGCCTGCTTGATGGTGTCATAGTCATCAGGTAAAACACCGCCATTGACCACCTTCAGGTAGGCATAATGCTTAAGCCAGCCAAGCAGCATGGGGCGGTTTGAATCATAAATTTTACCGGGTGCCAGTGGTTCGGTAAGGGAAAGCAGTTCATCACCGGTAGAGAACAGGGTAAGGGTGAGTGGCTTGAAGCAGCTGACACTGGCATAGCCCTGACTGGCCAACAGCCCGATGGCGGCGGGTGAAATAACGGTATGAGATGAAACCAGTACATCTCCTTTTTTCAATTCTTCACCTTGGCGGCGGATATTGGCGCTGGGTTTCAGTGCTTGCTCAACCGACACACGGCTGTCGGTGACGGTGGTGTTTTCTTGTGGAACCACGCTGTCGGTATTGGCCGGTATGCCTGCGCCGGTAAAAATGCGAACGGCCTGTCCGGGCTCAAGGCGGGTTGCGGTAACGTCATCACCCGCGGCAACCACGCCAATAATTTCCCATTCGGTCCGGTTCAGGTCGCAAACTGCGTAGCCGTCCATGGCACTGTTGTCAAACATGGGGGCATCATAATTCACCGTTAATGCTTCGGCCAGGATATAGCCTTCAGCCTCTTCCAGGGAGCGGTCTTCTGTTTGGTGGGTTGTTTGGGTTTTGGAAAGCAGTTCTTCAAGAGCTTCGTAGTAATCACGCATTATGCATTACCTTGTAATGAATCCCAGAGCTTGAGTGATTCTGGATTGTTAAAATTGATGAAAAAATCTTCCTGCTCAAAATTGACCAATGTATGGGCGTTGTCCAAAACAAAGGAGCGCAGGCGTAATTTGTCCACGTGTTGATCAAGTCGTCGTTTCAGGTCGGGCAGTAGCGAGCGTCTGAATTGGATAATGCTGGGGTGCTGGTTGCTGCCACTGATTGCCATGGCAATATCGGTATTGGTTTGCAACAGGGCCGTATGCAGCTGTTCCACCAGGTGGTCAGGCAGGAAAGGCGTATCACAGGGAACGACCTGGATGAATGTAATGTTTTCAGGCAGCTGCATGCTGGCGCTGTAAATGCCGCCCAGCGGACCCATCCCCGTGTATTGGGGCTGGTCCTGGATGACAGGGTGTCCATAAGCGGCATATTGATCCAGATTGCGGTTTGCACTAATGACAATGCAATCCAGTGTTCTTTGCAAAAGCGCCAGCGGGTATTCAACCAGTGGTTTATGCTTGAACAGAACCATTCCTTTGTCCAGGTGGTTCATTCTGCTGCCAAGGCCACCGGCAAGAATAAGTCCGGCTGTATTGGATATCATGCCTGGTTCCATCGCTGTGTGTGATCCAGATCGGACTTTTTCATATCCACCCAATGAGCGTCTCCGTTGGCAAAGCATTCTTTTTTCCAGAAAGGCGCTTCTGTTTTCAGGTAATCCATAATAAATTCGTTGGCCTGGTAGGCGTCTTTGCGATGTTCGCTGGCGGTCAGGACCAGCACAATTTTTTCACCGGTTTTGATTTCGCCAATACGATGGATGACTTTTACGTACTGTAAAGGCCATTTCTGTTGTGCCGTCAGAATGATTTTTTCAATTTCCTGTTCGGTGACCCCGGGAAAGTGCTCCAGGTACAAATGACTGAGCAATTGCTCGTGGTCTTTGCCGCGAACCTTTCCAACGAAGCTTACAAGCGCACCACAGTTGCTTGAGGACTGTTCGGCCAATTGTTCTTCGGTTTCAAGGTTGAAGTCTGTGGATTGGATACTGATGGCATACATGGTTTCAGCCTCCGGTAACCGGGGGAAGCAGGGCGACTTCAGCGTTTTCCGGTATGTGGGCATTTTGATGAACAATGCTATTGTTGATGGCTATTTTGTATACGTTTTCGGGGGCCAGGGTTTCGTGCCACAGTTGATTGCGGCTGCGTAATAACTGGATCAGTTCATCGCGGGTGCCGCCAGGCCACTCAATGGTTTCTTCGGCAATGGACAATTGTTCTTTTAGTTTTGCCATATAGATGATTTTTAACATAGGATGTAATGCCATGGTTATGATGGTAGACAGGGCATTATAACCAAAGTTGGTGGAGTTGCCTTATTGTGAGCTTTGTGGGCATGTGGGTGAATTTTGTATGGGGAAACATTGTTTTTTTATGTTTGTTGTAAATTGGTCATGTTTTTTTGTGTAATTTGAATATATTTTCAATAAAAGCTTGTCAGCCTATGAAAGGCTCTATATAATTTAATTCTTCAGTTAAGCAATGGGTGCTTAGCTCAGTTGGTAGAGCGGCGCCCTTACAAGGCGTAGGTCACAGGTTCGACCCCTGTAGCACCCACCATTGCAAAATTGGCAAATCAGGCACTTACATTGGTAAGTGCTTTTTTTATGCCTGTTTATTTTTTGCCTGTTTAAATAACACCTTGTCAGGTGCGCGGTTAAATGGGTCTCAAAAGTGGTGGGTTTCAAAAGCGTTGCTTGATAATCCTGGCGTTGTTTTCCGGTTAAACAATTTAACCGGAAAACAGAGGCCGGGTTATGAATGGTCGAACCAGCTTTTGAATAACTGGATTATTTCGGGGTTGCCCGATTGGGTTTGGCTGGGATCGAGTTCCAGAATGGCATCCTGATCAACCGGGAAGTATTCGTTGGCAATCCGGGTGGCCATCTCGTAAATGGGTTCCAGTTCAAAGCCTGGCTTGGCAATAGCATCCAGAAAAGTTTCAAGTGCGTATCTGCCCTTTTCATTTAACTTATACATATTCGTCTCCTGTAAAGCAGAATAGATGGGATGTCACGTGGATGTCGCAAAGGCATATCATAATTCTATTGTTTTCTACAGGGGGGAGCAATGAGAATATTTGTCAAGCGTGTTTATGGCTGCTTAGTCTTTTGTGTCAATGTGATTGGTGTGTGGGCGGTTGATGTGGTCAACGCCGATATGTCGGCACAAGATGAGTAAGGGATTGGGGAAAATATTCCTGGTGCTGACAGGATGTTAAAATGCTCTTGCGGTCATTGTTGACCGTCAATGCAAATAGAAAAAAATTACGACGCTTACATGAAATTCATTCATACCTCTGACTGGCACTTGGGCCGTCAGTTTGCCAGCCGTATTCTGATTGAAGACCAGGAGTATGTGCTGGACCAGATCATTGCTTACCTTGAGCAGCATCAGGTGCAGGCTTTGCTGATTAGCGGCGACATCTATGATCGTTCGGTGCCACCGGTGTCAGCGGTGGCTTTGCTGGATAAAACCTTAAACCGGATAGGGCAACTGAATATTCCGGTCATCATGATTCCTGGCAATCACGACAGTGCGCAGCGTTTGGGGTTTGCCGCTCAACAGTTAAGGGCGTCCGGTGTGCATATCATTGCCGATTTTGATCAGATGATCAAGCCGGTTGTGATTGATGACAAGGGTGAGCGGGTTGATTTTTATGGCATACCTTTTAATGATCCCGAGCTGGTACGCAATTATTTTCAGGCGCCGGTCAGCACTTATGAAGCGGCGCATCGCCTGCTGGCAGAAAAAATCAGACAGGTGATGGACGCGGAGCGGGTCAATGTATTGCTGGCTCACTGTTTTCTGGAAGGGGCGGTTAACTCCGAGTCTGAGCGGCCTTTGTCAATTGGCGGGTCTGATGTAGTGCCTCATACGGTTTTTGATGGTTTTGATTATGTGGCGCTGGGCCATTTGCATGCGCCCCAGTATAAAGGGGCAGAGCATATCCGTTATTCGGGTTCTATTCTTAAATACAGTTTTTCCGAGCAGTTTCACAACAAGGGCGTTACCCTGGTGGAGCTGGATACAAATGGCAAGGCAAGCATGCAAAACTTGCCCCTGAAACCCTTGCGCGATGTGCGGACCCTGGAAGGGACATTGGCAGATATTGTTGAAATGGGCCGGCAAGACCCCAATGCGCACGATTACGTGTTGGTAAAGCTTGCGGATACCCATGCCGTGCTGGATCCGATAGGGAAAATCCGCGAGGTATATCCTAATGTATTGCAACTGGAAAAACCTGGTCTGTATCGTGCCGAAGCAGAGGTGCTGGCACCGGGGCAGGCCCTGAAGCGTGATGAGTACGATCTGTTTTGTGACTTTTTTGAGCAGGTGGCCGGACAGCCTCTGAGTGAACCCCAGAAGCAGGCAGTCAAGGAAGTGATTCTTGAAGTGCGCAAAGAGGAGCAGGCATGAAACCCGTTTATTTAAGCATGCAGGCTTTTGGGCCTTTCGCGGGAAAAGAAGAGGTTGATTTCACCCGCTTGGGTGAAAACCCCCTGTTCCTGATTAATGGGCCAACCGGTGCCGGTAAAAGTACTTTGCTGGATGCCATCTGTTTTGCCCTGTATGGTCAGGCGGCCGATGATGATCGGGATCCGGCTGCCCTGCGCTCGGATATGGCGGCTTCTCATTCCTTAACCGAAGTTGAGTTCTTGTTTGCTTTGGGTGAAAAGCAATACCGGATTTTCAGGATGCCGGCCCAGGACAGGCCCAAGCAGCGGGGTGAAGGTTTTACCATGCAAGCGACCGAGGCCAAATTGTGGGAAATACAGGCGGATGGCAATGAGATTTTGCTGATTCCCAAAAAGGCCACCGAGGTAACGGAAAGGGTGGTTGAGCTGACCGGTCTTACCGCTGAGCAGTTCAGGCAGGTCATGGTCTTGCCTCAGGGTAAGTTCAGGGAGTTGTTATTGGCCAACTCCCAACAAAGAGAAAGTATTTTCAGTCAGCTGTTCCAAACCTCCATTTACCGTAAAATAGAAGAAAAACTCAAGCAGCGGGCTGCGGATATCGAAGAAAGCAAAAAAAAACATGACCAGAAAATTGCCGGTTTGCTGGAGTCGGCCGATTGCAGCTCGGAAGCGGCCCTGAAAGAAAAAATCAGTCAACTTGCGCCACTGGTTGAGGAACTTGAAACGAAAAAAAACCTCGCCTTTGAACAATTCATGTTGTTTGAAAAAGAGCGTTCCGCTGCAATGGCTTTGCAGGAATTGTTCAGGCAGAAAGAAAGTTGCCTGCATTCGCTGGCCACACTTGAGCAATCACGCGGGCAATTGCGGCAAACCGAACATAAGCTTGCGCGCTCCAGCCAGGCCACTTTGTTGATGCCATTGATCCAGGCACGTGAAGAAGCGGAAAAATACAGCGAAAGTCTGCAGCAGGCATTGCAGGCGCTGGCGCTGCAAATGGTTGGTGCCGGGAAAAAGCTTGAGCAAACCCGCCAGCAATTTGAGCTGGCCACAAGCCAGTACCGGCAAAAAGATGATTTGAATGTTCAAATCCATGAACTTGAGCGTTATCGTGAAAAAATGCGCCTGCTTCAGGAAAAGCAAGTGGAAAATGAGCGCCTGCAGGCAGTATGGCGTCAAATTAACCAGACGCATGATGAGCAGTTGCTTGCCCGGCAACATAAACAGCAACAACTGGAGCAGGCCAGGGAAAAAATTGTCGAGTTGCGGGTTTTTGTTGAGGCGCTGCCTGAAGCTGTGCAGCAACTGGATCAGGCGGAACATGTTCTGCAATTAAAAAAACAGTACGATGCGCTGCTGGATAAAAGTCAGGCCTTGCAAGCGCGGGCGATGGCGGGCATCGCCTCGGTGGAGGAAACGCGGCAAAGCTGGCAGGCCCTGCACGAAGAAGATACCCGGCTGCAAATTCAGTGGCACCAGGAGCAGGCGGCACAATTGGCCAGTCGTTTGCAGTTGAATGAACCTTGCCCGGTTTGTGGCAGCACCATGCATCCGCAACCGGCACAGGCACAACAGGCCTTGCTGGAGAAGGCAGATCTAGAACAGTCTGCACAAAGACTTGAAAAAGCACGTCAGCAGCTGCAAAACATGGAAAACACCCTGGTTCAGGTTCGTACCTTGCAAGAGGCATTGGCGGGGCAAATTAATGAGCAGCTGGCAGCGCTGGGTGACAGTGCCAGCGTACCCGCTCCCACTTTGCTGGACGTGTGTGAGCAGGCCCGCAAACGGGTTAAGCAATGCACCCAGGCCAGACAGTCGCAGTCTTTGTTGCAAGAGCAGCTGGCTGTATTTGAAAAGGCGCTGTCGCAGCTGGACGAAACCTTGCAGCAGACCCGGGAAAAGCAGCAGACCATCAGGCTTTCCCTGGCTTCCCTGGAGAATGAGCTCAAGCTTCGGCTGGCCGAATTGCCCGAGTCGTTTCGTGATGCCAACGTGCTGGCGCAAACGTTGCTCGATGTCAGGCAACGTCTGGCTTTGCTGCAAAAAGAATATGAAATGTCCCGGCAGGCATTTGAGTTGGCCAGCCAGGAACATGTTCAGTTGCAGGAACGCAAGGCTGGCCTGGAAAGCCGGCAGGAGCAGGCAATCGTTGCCCTGCAACAGGCGCGGCAGACCTGCCAGGATCAGCTTGGGCAGCATGCTTTTGATAGTGAACAGGCATGCAGGCTGGCGGTGCTGAGTGCGCATGAAAGGCAAGCGCTTGAGCAGTATGTGGCGCAATTTAACCGTCAACAGTATGAGCTTGAAGGGCAGTGTAAGAATATTTGTGCTCAGCTTGAGGGTAAAACCCCGCCTGATTTGACGCAAATGGAAACCAGGCATGAACAGATGAAGCAATTGCGTGACCAGGCCCAATCTGCCTGGCAGCAGCATAACGAGACATTGAATCAATTGAAATCGGTGGCGGCAAAAATTGACCGCATGCATGAGCAAAATGCCGAGCTTGAACGGGAGTATGCCATTTATGGCACGCTCAGCCATGTTGCCAATGGGCGCGCAGACAGCCGGATCAGTCTGCAGCGGTTTGTGTTAAGTGTTTTGCTGGATGATGTGCTGGCCGATGCTACGGTGCGCCTGCGTTTGATGAGCAAGGGGCGTTATCAATTGATCCGGAAAGAGGACCGTGCCAAGGGCAATAGCCGCTCGGGGCTGGACCTGGAAGTCATGGATGAATACACGGGCATTGCCCGGCCGGTAGCCACCTTGTCGGGGGGCGAATCGTTCATGGCGGCGCTGTCGCTGGCGCTGGGCTTGTCGGATGTGGTTCAGGCCTATGCCGGTGGCATCAGGTTGGATACCCTGTTTATTGATGAAGGGTTTGGTAGCCTGGATATGGATTCTTTGGAATTGGCCATTCGTACCTTGCTGGATTTGCAGGCCAGCGGCCGTACTATCGGGATTATTTCCCATGTGACCGAGTTGAAAGAGCAAATGGCGCTGCGTATTGATGTGCTGCCCTCGGCACGGGGCAGCCGTATTCAGGTTCATGGCGTTTGAAGAAAACCGTTTGCCTGGGCAGGCGCTTTATACGATGCGCTTGCCGTTCTCATCAATAACCGCTTCGCCATTTTCTTTGTTGAATGCCTTCAGCTGGGGCAAGGGCAGGATGTCAAGCACTTCCTCACAGGGGCGGCACAGCCTGGCGGTTTCATTGTCAACCACCACAATGGGTCGGTTGATTAAAATGGGGTGTTTGACCATGAAATCCAATAGTTCATCGTCGGTCCATTTGGGGTTGGCCAGATCCAGTTCCTGATAAATGGCTTCTTTGGCGCGAATGATGTCCCTGACGGTATGGGTGGATTTTGCGACAATGTCGGCCAGTGCCTGTTTGCTGGGCGTGTTCTTGAGGTATTCAATCACCTCAGGTTCAATACCGGTATTGCGGATAAGTGCCAGCGTGTTGCGTGAAGTGCCACAACGTGGATTATGGTAAATCGTTATCTTGCTCATGTCGGCTCCTGTTAACTCATGGGTGGATGGCTGGGCATCATACCAGAGAAAGGGGCTTCATGGCGCAACAGCCATATTTTGCGCTCCAGGCCACCGCCATAGCCGGTCATGCTGCCGTCTTTGCCAATCACCCGGTGGCAGGGAATAACAATTGAAATGGGGTTGGCACCGTTGGCCAGGCCAATGGCCCGCGATGCATTCGGGTTGCCAACCTTGGCCGCCAGCTCTCCGTAACTCATGGTTTGGCTATGGGGGATTTCCTGCAGGGCCTGCCATACCGCCCGCTGGAATGGGGTGCCACCGGTTGCGACCGGAATGGTGTTTAGGGCATCGAGGTCGCCATTGAAATAATCGTGCAAGTTCTTTTCATAGGGGCAGGGCGTGCTGGCTGGAATGATTTCCGTGTGTTTGTATTGCCGATGCAGCAAGTCAAGCATCCGTTGTTCATGATCGGCAAAATCAAGCACCCTGAGCCTGTTTTCGTCATCGGTCATCAGGATGATTGTTCCCAGCGGGGAGTCCATGCTGGACATATAGAGTTTCATCATATTCCGCCTGAAGATTAAATTTTGCTTAAATTGAGATACCATTCATTATTCTAAAGCGATTAATTCAACAAGATAGCTCAAAATGAGAATATTGGTAATTGAAGATGACAGTATCCTGGGTTCTGCCTTGCAGGAATTCCTGCGGGCGCAGGGGTATGCGGTGGACTGGGTCAGTACCGGCAGTCAGGCATTGGGGGCGGTATCGGCACAAACTTATGATTTGCTGGTGCTGGACCTGAATTTGCCGGACATGAGCGGGCTGGATGTCCTGAGACAGTCAAGAAAGCAGGGGCAGCAAGCACCTACCCTGATTTTAACTGCTCGCGATGGGGTGGAGGATCGTGTGGCGGGTCTGGATGCCGGGGCGGATGATTATGTGACCAAACCCTTTGAGTTGGCCGAACTTGCCGCCCGCGTTCGTGTGTTTGCCCGCAGGCAGTCGGGTCAGCCCAGTCCGATCCTTGAGGTGGGCCCTCTGGCCTTTGATATGGTGGGCAGAGAGGTCAGGGCCGGGAGCGAGCGCCTGAATTTATCGGTTCGCGAGTTATCGGTGCTGGAGATGCTTATGGTCAGGGCGGGCAGGGTGGTAACCAAGCGTCAGATCGTGAATTCCCTGTCCGCCTGGGATGCCGATTTCAGCGAAAATGCCGTTGAAGTGTATGTGTATCGTTTACGCAAGCGGCTTGAAGGGCTGGGGGTCAGTATCCAGACGGTACGTGGTTTTGGTTATCTGCTTGAAATTGATGCCGAGGCCTGACCCGGTGCGGCTGGCGAGCCAAGGTGCCGGCTTGTGGTGCTTTGTTTTGCGAAAGGTTATCCATGCATAATCTCAATTCCCTGAAAATATTGAAAAAGAATACCCGGATTTTGTCAAAAGGTTCCCTTTCGCGATATCTGATTATCCGCTTGATGCCTGCTCTGCTGGTTTTGTTCCTGCTGGATTTTAGCGTGACCTGGTTTATTACCCATGAGTTTTCGGTGGCCTACTGGGATTTGCAGGATATCCTGCTGTTAATCCTGGCAGGTCAGGTCATTCTGGTTGTTTTGTTTGCCTGGCTGGTGGTGTACGGGATTCGTTCCGGCCTGCATTCGGTGAATCTTATTTCCACCCAGATCGCACAGCGCAATGAAGAAGATCTGCAGGCCATTGATATGACTAATGTGCCTACCGAACTTGCTCCGTTGGTGTCGCGGATTAATGAACTGTTCAGAAGGCTTGATGAGTCGATGGCGGCGCAAAGGCGCTTTATTGGTCATGCAGCCCATCAGCTCAGGACACCCCTGTCGGGTTTGCGGCTTGAGTCCGAACTCATGCTGGCGCAGCCTTTGCCCGACGATGTCAGAAAAAGAGCCGAAAGGATTAAATCCATCAGTAACCGGATGATTCACTTGGGACAGCAGTTGTTGGTGCTGGCCCGGGCCGACCCCGGGATACGGCCGCAAAACAGCTTTATCCGGATAGATTTGTGTGAGTGGGTGCAAACCAGCGGCTCAGAATGGGTCCCTAAAACCCGCCAGCAACATATTGATCTCTTGCTGGAGGCGCCTTCTTCCGCCGTCTGGATTGATGGTGACCCTTTATTGCTGGAGGAGTTGCTGGGCAACCTGATTGATAACGCCCTGAAATATGCCAAAGGTGCGAAACACATTGTGCTGACAGTGGGTCAGAATCCGCCTTCCCTGTCGGTTGAAGATGATGGTTGCGGTATAGAGCCGGAAGATCGACAACATGTTTTTGAGGCGTTTTATCGTGCCTCTGGGGTGGGAAGCAGTGGCTCGGGTCTTGGGCTTCAGGTAGTGCAGGAAATTGCCAGGGCGCATGGAGCCGGCTGGAGTCTGGTCAGCAAGCCGGCCATCAAAGGTACGCGCATTACGATTGTTTTTCCTGGTCCCAGGATTGGGACACAGCTGTCACGCCAGGAAAAGAGTGTTTCAATGCCGACCTGACGGGGAAGCGCTGCGCTTGCAATGCCTGGGCAGCGCCATCCCCGATGGGGCATCAGCCTTCTTTGTTGTGACCAATGAAGGGGGTGACTTCGCCTTCTTTATTGGTGCTGAGCAGACCAATATTGCTGTAAATATGAAGCTTGTCACGGGTGTCACGGATATCCATGTTGCGCATGGTTAACTGACCGATCCGGTCCAGTGGCGTGAATGAATCCTCGCCTTCTTTTTCCATGGTGAGACGCTCTGGATGGTAAGTCAGGTTGGGGCTGGTCATGTCTAACAGGGAATAGTCGTTGCCACGGCGCAGTTCAAGGGCGACTTCACCGGTAATGGCACTGGCTACCCAGCGTTGGGTGGTGTCACGCAACATCATGGATTGTGTGTCGAACCAGCGGCCTTCATAAAGCAGGCGGCCCAGACGACGGCCATTGGTACGGTATTGCTCAATGGTGCCTTCGTTGTGAATGCCGCTTAGCAGTCGTTCATAGGCAATATGCAGCAGGGCCATTCCGGGGGCTTCATAGATGCCGCGGCTTTTTGCTTCGATGATGCGGTTTTCAATCTGGTCGGACATGCCCAGACCGTGACGCCCACCGACTTCATTGGCGTAATAGAAGAGGTCAACGATATTGTCGAATTCTTTGCCATTGATGGCTACGGGACGACCTGCCTCGAAGCGAATGGTGACTTCTTCTGCATCAACCTTGACATCATCTTTCCAGAATGCAACACCCATGATTGGCTCGACAATGCGAATGCCTTTGTTCAGGAACTCAAGGTCTTTGGCTTCGTGTGTGGCACCAAGGATATTGGAGTCGGTGGAGTAAGCTTTTTCGACGTTCATTTTGTAGCTGAAGCCGTTGGCATTCAGGTACTCTGACATTTCCTTGCGTCCGCCCAGTTCATCGATGAAGTTCTGATCCAGCCAGGGTTTGTAAATTTGCAGGTTTGGATTGGCAAGCAGGCCGTAGCGGTAGAAACGCTCGATATCGTTGCCTTTATAGGTACTGCCGTCGCCCCAGATATTGACGTTGTCTTCACGCATGGCGGTCACCAGCATGGTGCCGGTAACGGCACGACCCAGAGGGGTGGTGTTGAAGTAAGTGGCACCAGCGGTCGTGATGTGGAAAGCACCGCATTGGATAGCGGCAATGCCTTCCTCAACCAACTGTTTGCGGCAGTCAATCAGACGGGCTTTTTCGGCGCCATATTCCATTGCCTTGCGGGGAATATCGTCGTAGTTGTCTTCGTCAGGTTGACCCAGATTGGCGGTGTAAGCGCAGGGGAATGCACCTTTTGCTTTCATCCAGTGAACAGCGACGCTGGTGTCCAGACCGCCGGAAAACGCAATACCCACACGCTGCCCGATGGGCAGGTGTTGCAAAATTGTACTCATATTATTTAGTGCTCCAATAAAGATGCAAAATTTTAACCCATTTGTGTGTTGTTTACTTACTGTTTGGGGTCTTTACCCAGTAACAGGAACTCCATCAAGGCTTTTTGTGCGTGCAAACGGTTTTCCGCTTCATCCCAAACCACGCTTTGGGGGCCATCAATCACTTCAGCGGTAACTTCCTCGCCCCGGTGGGCGGGCAGGCAGTGCATGAAAATGGCATCTTCAGAAGCGACTTTCATCATATCTTCGTCTACGCACCAATCGGCAAAGGCAATACGACGCTTTTCGTTTTCATCTTCAAAGCCCATGCTGGTCCAGACATCAGTAGTAATAAGATGGGCGCCTTTGCAGGCCTCGATGGGGTCATCAAATTCTTTCAGGGTATTTTCACTGATGTTGCCAATCCGTTTGTGATCCAGTTGATAGCCTTTGGGGGCGGATACATGTAGGGTGAAGTTAAGCATTTGGGCGGCCTGGATCCAGGTATAGGCCATATTGTTGGCATCGCCTATCCAGGCAACGGTCTTGCCTTCGATGGGGCCACGGTGCTCAAAAAAAGTAAGTAAATCGGCCAGGATTTGGCAGGGATGGAATTCATTGGTAAGGCCATTGATGACCGGAACCCGTGAGTGGGCGGCAAAGCGTTCAAGCCGTGTTTGCTCAAAGGTGCGGATCATGACGATATCAACCATACGGGAGATGACGCGGGCGGTGTCTTCAATCGGTTCGGAGCGGCCCAGCTGGGAATCGCCCGAGGTGAGGTTGATGACAGAGCCGCCCAGCTGATACATACCCGCTTCAAAAGAAACCCGGGTACGGGTGCTGGCTTTTTCAAATACCATGGCAAGCGTTCGGTCATGCAGGGGCATATGAGGTTCGTAGCGCTTGAATTTTTCTTTAATAAGCAGGGCGCGTTTGAGAACGTACAGGATTTCTTCAGATGTAAAATCCTGGAATTGCAAAAAGTGCCGCATGGGGCCGGTAATATGAGAGCTTGTCATGGGTACAAAGTGAGAAAGAAAATTGAATATGGTTTAAAATAGAACGATAGCTGTATTTGTATATTTCTTTATCATATACAATTCTGGGTTTAGTATGTCCATCTTCCTGTATTTGTTTTTAAAAAAGTACAGGGTTCTCGTAAAGTCTGATTAAGTGCAACAACTAATTATTCACGGTGTAACACAGCAAGGTCATCGTTTTCGTCCCAGTGACTGGGCCGAACGTTTAGCTGGTGTAATGTCACAATTTCGTCCTGCCGGGTTTGCGGGCAGCCATCTAACTTATTCGCCTTATGTCGTGCCAAATGTTCTTAATGGGGTTAAATGTGTGATTGTAGATACGCGCTTGCGCGAATTGGAGCCGAAGGCTTGGAAATTTGTCGTTGATTTTGCAAACGATAATAACCTGACCACGTCAATGAAGAAGATTGAGGAAATAGAGGCCGAAAAAAATAAAAGGACGCAATAGCGTCCTTTTATTTTTGCTGAAAAACTCGACAGCTTGTAAAAGCTGTCAGAGTGAAGCAAACTTAAGCGATTGCTTTGATGGCAGCTGCCAAACGGCTTTTTTGACGTGCTGCTTTGTTTTTGTGGATGATGTTTTTATCAGCCACGCGATCGATTACGCTGGTTGCCTTGACAAAAATTTCATTTGCCTTGGCTTGGTCACCGGCTTCAATGGCTTTGCGAACGTGCTTGATGTTTGTGCGCAGCAAAGAACGCAGGCTGGAGTTGTGTTTATTGCGTGCTACAGATTGACGTGCACGTTTACGAGCTTGGGCAGTATTGGCCATGATCAGATTCTTCTATTAAGTTAATTCAGCAAAGTTCGTTATTTTATCATAAACTTCACTTTTTGCAAGATTTCTTTTTAATTACACGAATTTACGTGAAGTCTGCCATTATTGCGTTTGCCTGGAACAACATTTGATTTTATTTGCGGCGGGTGAAATCATGCTTTCTGAAGCCACAGGCCAGCAGTACACCAAAATAAATAATACCGCATCCAATCAGAACCAGTGCAAGAGTAATAAGTCTTGAAACGGGAAATACAAAAGCAGACTCGCCAATAATACCAGAAATAAAGCCGCCAATAACGTGGATAAGCGTATTTGGACTGGCTTCTGTCCAATTGATATATTGCTGGATGAATAAGAGCCAGCCTGTCATGCATAACAGGGCCGGTGTCAGGCGAATGAAAAAGGTAAGCCAGTTGCCCTGGGGGGTATAGATTTTTTTTCTGCGCAGGCCAATATAAAGGCAAAGCGCATTAAGGGTTGCGCCTAATCCAATGGACAGGGCAAGCCCGGCATGACTCAGAAACGGTACAAAAATAAGATTTAGTATTTGGGTGCTGATTAAAACAAATATGGCAATTTTTACTGGTGTACGTATATCCTGTTTGGCATAAAAGCCGGGGGCCAGAATCTTGACGCTGAGTATGCCAATTAGTCCAACAGCATAGGCCATGACTGCGCTACGGGTGGAAAACACATCATCGCTGCCGAAGGCGCCATAATTGAACAGGGTGGCGACCAGGCCATCAGCCAGGAAAGCCATGCCCAGTGCGGCAGGCATGCCAAGCATGAAAACCAGTTTTAAACCCCAATCCATGAGCTGGCTGTAGGCCCGGGTGTCTTCTTTGGCATGGGCGGCAGACAGACTGGGCAATAATACGGTCCCCAGGGCAACACCCAGCAGGGCAGTAGGGAACTCCATTAAGCGGTCGGCAAATGAAAGCCATGTGACACTGCCCGCTGCCAGCCAGGTGGCAATGTTGGTGTTGATGAGGATGGAGATTTGCGCCACGGACACCCCCAGGGTTGCCGGACCCATTTGTTTGACGATACGCCGAACGACCGGATCTTGCCAGGCTTGACCAACCTTGAGTGACAGGCGTGGCACCAACCCCAGCTTTGCCAGGGCCAGCCATTGTATGGTAAGTTGGGCAATGCCGCCTAGCATGACGCCTGCTGCCAGGGCATAGATGGGGGTTGAAAAATAACCGGTTAAAAAAAGGCTGCCCAGTATCATCGAGATATTCAGCAATACAGGGGTAAAGGCCGGGATGGCAAACTTGCGCCAGGTATTGAGTACGCCCGAAGCAAAGGCCACCAGTGACATACACAAAATATAGGGAAACATGACACGGGTCATCCAGGTGGCGGCTTCAAAGGCCGTCTGGTTTTCGGGGCGTGTCATGCCAGAGGCCATTATCGTGACAATCCAGGGTGTGGCAATAATGCCCAGCAGGGTTACCAGCATCAGGGTAACGGTTAGCAATGAGGCAACATGATCCAGCAGGGTTTTTACTTTTTCTTCCGAATGATTGTTGCGTGCTTCACCAAGGATGGGAACAAAAGCCTGGGCAAAAGCGCCTTCGGCAAACAGGCGACGCAGGAGGTTGGGAATACGGAAGGCCACCCAGAATGCGTCAGTCAGGGGACTTGCTCCAAATGTTCTTGCAATCAGGATATCTCTGGCCAGCCCGGTAATTCGGGATAAAAGGGTAAGGCCGCTGATGGTTGCCGCAGAACGGAGTAAGCTCATGATGAAATTAAATGAAAAGTTAAAAAATTAGCGCCCGTAAAACCCATGATGGGACATGGTGATGGGCGCTAATTGTACTGGATTGAAAATGATTATTTGGGCTGCAGGCGAATGGCCCCGTCAAGGCGAATGGTTTCACCGTTAATCATTTCATTGGTAATGATACTGTACACCAGTTTGGCGTAGTCTTCGGGAGTACCCAGGCGTGAAGGGAATGGAATGTTCGCAGCCAGGGAATCCTGGACTTCCTGTGGCATGCCAAACATCATGGGCGTGCCGAAAATGCCAGGAGCAATGGTGTTGCAACGAATGCCAGAGCGGGCCAGATCACGGGCGATGGGCAGTGTCATGCCCACCACACCCCCTTTGGATGCGGAGTACGCGGCCTGACCAATTTGGCCTTCGTAGGCAGCCACCGATGCCGTGTTGATGATTACACCCCGTTCACCAGTAGCTTCAGGCGTGTTTTTTTCCATGGCAGCGGCAGCCAGACGCAGCATATTGAATGAACCAATCAAGTTGATGGAGACGACTTTCTGGAACAATTCAAGAGGATGTGGGCCTTGTTTGCCAACGGTACGGGCAGCCGGTGCAATGCCAGCACAGTTGACCAGACCAAACAAGGGACCCAGTTCGGTAGCTGCATCGATAGCTGCTTGTGCATCGGCTTCGTTGGTGACATCGCAGTGAACATATTTTTGGTTCAGTTCAGTTGCAATTTGATGACCTGCTTCGTCTTGCAGGTCGGCAATGACAACCTTGGCGCCATTTTTAACCAGCATTCTGGCAGTGCCGGCACCCAGGCCAGAGGCTCCACCGGTAACAACGAAAACTTTTCCTTGAATATCCATGTCTTCTCCTGATTGGTTATTTGGACAATGCTTCTTGTATGCGTTTTGTGATTTCTTCTACTTTACCCAGGCCGGATACTTTGACGTATTTAGGCGCTTTAGGGTCATTCTGGGCTGCCCAGCTTGAGTAGTAGTCCACCAGGGGGCGCGTTTGATTTCGATAGACCTCAAGGCGTTTTCTGACGGTTTCCTCTTGGTCGTCATCACGCTGAACCAGGGGTTCACCGGTGATGTCGTCTTTACCTTCAACTTTGGGTGGGTTGAATTTGGTATGGTATGAACGACCACTGGCCGGGTGGATGCGACGACCGCTCATGCGCTCGATGATGTCTTCTTCGGGGACATCGATTTCAATCACGTAGTCCAGGCTGATATTGGCGGATTTCAGGGCATCGGCCTGAGGAATGGTGCGGGGAAACCCGTCAAACAGATAACCTTTTTCACAGTCTGGAGACTGAAGGCGATCTTTGACCAGCCGGATGATGATGTCATCGGAAACCAGGCCGCCATTATCCATGATTTGTTTGGCTTCCAGGCCAACGGGTGTTTGGGCCTTGACCGCGGCACGCAGCATGTCACCGGTGGAAATTTGGGGAATGGAATATTCCTGAGTGATAAAGCTGGCTTGAGTGCCTTTGCCGGCACCAGGTGGCCCTAACAGTATTAAACGCATGAATCCCTCCTAGGTAAAAATATATCAGTTTATAAATAAATGAGAGTATTTTATATGATGCATTGCAAAAAGTTACCGGTTTTCCAGAAAATTTCTAACTCTTTCCAGATCTTCCGGGGTGTCAACACCGGCCAAAGGGGCCTGCCGTGTTTGCAGCACGTAAATTTTGTGTCCATGCTCAAGCGCCCTGAGCTGTTCCAGGGCTTCGGTTGTTTCAAGCATGCCTTGGGGAAGTAATGGAAATTGCTTCAGGAAAAATGAACGGTAGGCATACATGCCAATATGGTGCAATGCGGAAAAAGATGCGGGTAACTGTGAGCGGTCGCGGTTGAAAGCGTCCCGGGCCCAGGGAATGGGAGCCCTTGAAAAGTAGATGGCAAAACCCTGGGTATCGCACACCACCTTGACCACATTTGGATTGAAAAACTGTTCGCTGCTGCTGATGGGGTAAGCGCAGGTGGCAATGGATGCATCGGGGTGAGCGGCCAGGGCATGGGCCGTCTGATTGATCAGTTCGGGATCAATCAGGGGTTCGTCACCCTGTACATTGACAATAATTTGTGTATCGTCAAAGCCCAGGGTGCTGGCCACTTCTGCCAGCCGGTCGGTGCCCGAAGGGTGGTTTTCCCGGGTAAGCAGGGTTTCAAAGCCATGTTGACGGGCGCAGTTTTCAATTTGCCGGTCATCGGTTGCAATAATGACCCTGCTGGCCTCGGAGGCCCGGGCCCGTTCTGCTGCATGGATGACAAGGGGTTTGCCGGCAATATCGGCCAGCATTTTGCCGGGCAGGCGGGTAGAGGCTGCCCGGGCGGGTATGACAGTGATAAAGTGGCTCATGCTGAAGCGGGTTGGTCGGGTTCTGAGAGGGAGCGGGCTTCGCCGGGTAACATAATGGGGATGCCATCACGAATCGGGTACGCCTGTTTATCGTTTTCGCAGATGAGTTCCTGCGCTTTGGGGTCGTACTTGAGAGGCCCCTTGCAAACGGGACAAACCAGTTTATCTAATGGAGATGTTTTCATTTTATTGCTTGAATTATTGGTTAATTCGAAGAGTATAACGGCAACTGACGGATTTTTTCTTCAATTAGATCAAAAAAATGTGTATTCGAAAAATTCGGTTCCACATTCACAGACCATAATCGCTCTTCTGAAAAGGTATTGCATTTGCTGGCATCCTTGCTGGTCATCAGGATGATATCCGTGTTGATGGTCTTGAAATCATCGGCTGTGTAGGTGTAATGGTCGGGAAAAGGGATGGTTTGTGAAACCGGTAATTGAAGTTGTGCCAGTGTGGCAAAAAAACGATCGGGCTGGCCGATGCCGGCAATGGCGGTAATGCGTTGGTTTTTGTGTTCGTCGAAAAACTGCTGAGGGGAAATAACTTTGCCGGTTGCAAGGTGTATAAAGGACACCGGTTCCAGTATCATGGCAATTTCATGGTCGAACTCAGCCTGGAAATGGCTTAACGGTGTGGATTTTAGATTGGTGACAATAAAATCAACCTCCTTCAGCCGGGATGCGGGTTCACGCAGCGGGCCTGCGGGTAACAGTTTGCCATTGCCGGTCCGGCGGTTGTCTTGCACGACAATTTCAATATCCCGTTGCAGTTTCAAGTGCTGGAGTCCATCATCAGAAATAATGATATTGGTTGATGGCCAGGTGGCTAGCAGTTTCTCAACGGCCTGTTGCCTGTTTGGGTGAACGCTGATGGGGGCGTGCCTTGCTATCAGACTGGGTTCATCGCCAATTTGGCTGGCGTTGGCATTGACTCCAAAGGCCGTGCGTGCCTCAGGTCCGATATTCACCCCGTAACCACGGCTGATGACACCGGGTGTAAAGCCTTTTTTTCTTAATGCCTGTACCAAAGCAATAACAAGTGGCGTTTTTCCGGTACCCCCCACATAAATATTGCCTACAATGATAACCGGGCAGGGAGCACGATAAGCGGTTTTCAGCTTATTGCGGTATAAACAGGACTTTATGGCAACCAGCAAATATACCAGCCAGGAAAAAGGGGTGAGCAAGGTGGATACAAGTCCCCCCTGAGACCATTGTTGCTGCAAGTATTGGCTAAATGTTCGGGTGCTGGATTTTTTCATGTCTGGGTTGCCTGACTGAGGTTGGTTTATATAAAGGTGTTGTGCAGGTTATCGAAAAAAAACCGATGGCAAACCAACCCGGTTTTCAGGAAAATCTGACAGTTTATAATCCCTTTTTTAGGAAGGCAATTGTAACTACTCACAAAATCTGTGGATAATTCTGTTGATAACATAAGGAATGTCGTGTTTATACGTGTTGTGCGTGGCTTTGCTTAATCATTGTGCAATTTAATTGAAATATTTAAAACCATTTAATATCAATAAGTTATGACATTTTCGTGATATTTTGCTTTACATGTCGGTGCTAAAAGGCAGAATAATGGGCTAAGTTATTGATTTTCAAATTTTGTGGAAAGATTCCATCTGAACCATGCGAGAAATATGAGTTTTTCAGAAAATTTAAACAAATCCGTCTCCGAAATACTGAGTGTTTCCCAGTTGAATCGCATGGTTGGCATGCTTTTTGAGCGGGAATTGTCTTTGATGTGGATTCGGGGGGAGATCTCCAATTTTGTGCAGGCAGCATCCGGGCATTGGTACTTTACGTTAAAAGATGAGCGGGCGGCTGTCAAAGGCGTCATGTTCCGGGGTAAGGCCGCCTCAACCGGTTTTATGCCTCGCAGTGGAGACAAGGTGGAGGTTCGGGCAAGGGTTTCTTTATACGAGCCACGCGGAGATTTTCAGCTTCAGGTGGAAATGATGCGCAGGGCGGGCCAGGGTGATTTGCATGAGGCTTTTTTGCGCATCAAGCAAAAGCTGGAGTCAGAGGGCTTATTTGATTCCGCCCGCAAAAAAACCATTCCCCAGTTTCCCAGGGCAATTGGGGTGGTGACCTCATTGTCTGCCGCTGCGTTGCGGGATGTGCTAACGGCATTGGCCCGTCGGGCCCCTTATGTGCCGGTCATTATTTATCCCAGTCTTGTACAGGGGCAGGAGGCGGTGGCCTCTTTGATGAGCGCGCTTGAACAGGCTGAGCAGCGTCAGGAGGTGGACGTACTTTTACTGGTGCGTGGTGGAGGCAGCATAGAAGACCTATGGAGCTTTAACGATGAACAGCTGGCCCGGCTTGTTGCCAGGTGCAGCATTCCCGTCATCAGTGGTGTCGGTCACGAAACCGACTTTACAGTTGCCGATTTTGTTGCTGACTTGCGGGCGCCAACACCCACCGCAGCAGCAGAGTTGGCTTGTGTTTCAGGGCAGGAGCTGTCCAGACGCATTCATCATGCTGTTAATGTGCTGAACCGGATACAGCAGCGTCAGCTTGAAATGGCCGGTATGAGGATGGACAAGGCGGCTGCCCGGTTGGTTTCTCCGGCACAGTTGTTGCTTCGATACGGGCAAAAAAACAGTCATTTGCTACAGTCGCTTGAAAAGTCTTTTCGCAGGAAAAAAGATGCCTTGCAAACCCGTGTCACATTACTGAACAACAGCCTGCAATACAATAAGCCCGATATTGCCAAAGAAAGGCTCAGGGTCAATCAATATACAAAACGACTCGAGCAGCTCTGGTCGTTTCAGATAAGTAAACGCGTTGCCAGCCTGGAAAAGCTGGACAGCAATTTACGCAATATGAACCCGCGTGCAATTTTGGGTCGCGGTTTCTCGATTACCTATGATGAATTTGGTAATATAGTGAGAGATCCTGCCAAGCTTGGTGCCAACCAGAGGTTGCGCCTGGAATTGGAAAAAGGTATCCAGAATGTTGTGGTCATTAAAGACAATCCTCAGGAATTGTTTTAAGATCATATGTTTTTTACAAAAAGGAAGGAAAAGAAATGGCACATACGTTACCCGCTTTGCCGTACGCACTAGATGCACTGGCTCCACATATCTCCCAGGAAACACTCGAGTTTCATTACGGCAAACACCATCAGACATACGTTACCAACCTGAATAATTTAATTGCTGGTACCGAGTTTGAAAACGCAAGCCTGGAAGAAATCATCAAGAAATCTTCAGGTGGTGTATTTAACAACGCGGCACAAGTCTGGAATCACACCTTCTACTGGAACAGCTTGTCTCCCAACGGTGGTGGTGAGCCAACAGGTGCATTGCTGGAAGCCATCAATGCAAAATGGGGCAGTGTTGCCGCATTTAAAGATGCCTTTAACAAATCAGCCGCTGGCAACTTTGGTTCAGGCTGGACATGGCTGGTTAAAAAAGAAGACGGTACACTGGATATCGTTAATACCAGTAACGCAGCAACCCCATTGACCGGTAACGACAAACCTTTGTTGACCTGTGACGTATGGGAGCATGCCTACTACATCGATTACCGCAATGCACGTCCTAAATATCTGGAAACATTCTGGAATATTGTGAATTGGGAATTCGCGGCAGCCAACCTGGCCTAAATCCCGCACAGCGATGAAAAACCGGCCATAAAAGCCGGTCAGGAACCCCCGGCCATTGAAGTAACATAATGGCTGGGGGTTTTTATATATATTCAAAGACAGTCTTTGACCATTTGCGTGATTTGTGGGTCGGCGCCGGGTATGGCAAGGAGCCTGACCTTTGCCGTTAGCAGAACGCCGGTGTCTATAATTGCCTGGGCGATATCGGCATCGGGGCCAGGAATCGTGACAAGATAAAAATCAGTGGTTTGTCTTTGGATTTTTGTGGCCGGGTACTGGGCTTTCCATGCGTTGTTAATGCAATGTGCTGCCTGGGCCGGTAATTTTCCGGAACTGTTGTTGATTTCAGTCGGTTTAAGGGGGTAAGGGTTGCTGGAGGAGGAGCAGGCACTGATAAAAATGCCAGTCAATATAGCTGCATAAACCTTTTTCATGGGCGTCCTTAATGCTAGGCAAAAAACGGGGTATTAATGGGGCAAGAACCGTATGATATCCTGTTCCTTGACATTGTTGTCCCTGAACCAGTGCTGGTTCATTTCCAGCGCGTACTTTGCCGGGGCTGATGAGCAGTAAGTGTCATCGCGCAGTGGCAGCATCTCATGAAAGTTCAGGATTCTTCCCTGCTCATCCATAAAAGCAATGGCCAGCGGAATATAGGTGTTGCGCATCCAGAAGCACAGAGGCTGGCTTTCTTCGAAGACAAACAGCATGCCGTGATTGGTTGGCATTTGCCGGCGAAACATCAAGCCTTTCATGCGTGTTTCGTGTGTATCGGCGATTTCAGCGGTAATGTTGATGTTATTGATGGAAAGGCTGCGTGTTTTCAGGGGTGCTGTGTTTTCAGCACGACTGGATGACATGCACAGCAGAAAAACGCATAGAGCGAGAATGATGAAAAAAAAAGGCCCAATGGGACATTGCTGCCCCATTAACTTGATGCGTTGCATTATGCTTGTCCAGTCAGGCTTCAGTAATACTTAATGCCTGTTTGCCTTTTGGACCCTGGGCAATTTCAAAGGAAACTTTTTGGCCTTCTTTAAGGGTTTTAAATCCATTCATTTGAATGGATGAAAAATGGGCAAAGAGATCTTCTCCACCACCGTCTGGGGTAATGAACCCGAAACCTTTGGCATCATTGAACCACTTGACGGTTCCTGTTTGTTTTTGTCCGTCGACGTGAACGTTTGATTCGGTTGTTTCTGACATATGCACTGCCTTTGAATAAAAATGAAACATAATCGGATAAAGGTGTGTCCTAATAATAAAGGAATAACCTTATCCTTTGTACACTTAAACCCAGGTTGGCGAACCATTTGCGCTAAAGTGTATCTAAATGATGCGTTTAAAGCACCGGCTCGTCAATAGTGGAAATTACCGATTAAGTCCGTTATTTGTATATAAGTGAAATAACAGGCAGAATCATGCTTACAATGTAAATTTATTTGTACATGTTTTTTCAAGAGTGGATAATGGGGCAACAATCTGGACTTGTGACCGAGAAGCAAAAGGCAAAACTCGCGCCACCACCTTTTTATCAGGTGTTATTGCTTAATGATGATTACACGCCAATGGATTTTGTCGTTGTGGTTTTACAAAAATTTTTTGCAAAATCTGAAGAAGATGCTACTTTGATCATGTTGAAAGTGCATCATGAAGGAAAAGCGGTTTGCGGTGTTTATCCCAAAGATGTTGCGGCAACCAAAGTGGCCAT
Source organism: Advenella alkanexedens (assembly GCF_019132845.1). GTDB lineage: Bacteria > Pseudomonadota > Gammaproteobacteria > Burkholderiales > Burkholderiaceae_B > Advenella > Advenella alkanexedens. The sequence continues at coordinate 61,410 of NZ_JAHSPR010000007.1, forward strand.
GGTGGCCCAGTATGCCCGTTCCAATCAGCACCCTTTGCAGTGCATAATGGAACCTCTCGAGACATAATGGGTCTACAGCTGGTAATGTTTGGCAGTTTAAGGAAGTATCGGAGGATGATGTGATTTCTCAAGAACTGGAAGTAAGCTTACATATGGCATTTGTTGATGCCAGGTCATCACGTCACGAGTTCATTACGGTTGAGCATTTATTGCTTGCCCTGCTGGACAATGCCGCAGCACTGGATGTGCTTAAGGCTTGTGATGCCGATATTGAATCCTTGCGGGGAAAACTGCGTAAATTCGTTAACGAAAATACGCCAGTCGTACCCGGAGAAGAAGAGGTGGACACCCAGCCGACATTGGGTTTCCAGCGGGTGATCCAGCGCGCTATCATGCATGTGTCATCCAACGGAAACAATAAAAATCCGGCTACGGGTGCCAATGTGCTGGTGGCTATCTTCAGTGAAAAAGATTCCCATGCGGTTTTTTTCCTGCAGGAGGAAAATATCAGCCGCCTCGATGTGGTCAATTATATTTCGCATGGCATTTCCAAACTGCCGCCACCCAAGGAAGAACGTCCTGAAGAGTCGATGGCAAGTTCGCGTGAACCCAGCGACTTTGATAAATCTCCATTGGCTCTGTATGCCCAGGATTTGAATGCCAATGCGCAAGAAGGCAAAATCGATCCGCTTGTCGGACGTGACCAGGAAGTTGAACGGGTCATCCAGATTTTATGCCGTCGCCGCAAGAACAATCCCTTGCTGGTGGGTGAAGCCGGTGTTGGTAAAACAGCCATTGCCGAAGGCCTGGCATTAAGAATTGAAAACAGTGAAGTGCCGGATATTCTTTCATCTGCCCGTGTTTATGCGCTGGATATGGGCGCATTGCTGGCGGGTACCAAATACCGCGGCGACTTTGAACAGCGCCTGAAAGCGGTACTCAAGCAACTTGAAGAGCACGAAAATGCCGTGCTCTTCATTGACGAAATCCATACGCTTATTGGTGCCGGTTCGGCCTCGGGCGGCACCATGGATGCCTCCAACCTGCTTAAACCGGCCTTGTCTTCCGGGAAATTGCGTTGTATGGGTGCGACAACCTATAAAGAATATCGGGGTATTTTTGAAAAAGACCATGCCCTGTCACGCCGTTTCCAGAAAGTGGATGTTGTTGAACCTACGGTAGAGCAAACTATTCAGATTTTGCGTGGCCTGAAGTCCAAGTTTGAAGCGCATCATGGCGTACGTTATTCATCTCCCGCCCTGGTTGCCGCAGCAGAGCTGTCTGCCCGTCATATTAATGACCGGCACTTGCCCGACAAGGCCATTGATGTGATTGACGAAGCCGGTGCGGCACAACGATTGCTACCCAAATCACGCCAGAAAAAAGTGATTGGCAAAGCAGAGGTGGAAGCCATTGTTGCAAAAATGGCACGTATTCCGCCACAAAGTGTTTCTACCGATGACCGGAACAAGCTGGCTACCCTTGAACGGGATTTGAAAACGGTGGTGTTTGGGCAAAACGAAGCCATTACGGCTTTGGCTGCCGCCATTAAAATGTCGCGCTCCGGTTTGGGCAAGCCCGATAAACCCATTGGTTCATTCCTGTTTTCCGGCCCTACCGGGGTTGGCAAAACCGAAGTCGCCAAACAGCTGGCCTTTACGCTGGGTATTGACCTGGTTCGTTTTGACATGTCCGAATACATGGAGCGTCATGCGGTTTCCCGCCTTATTGGTGCGCCACCCGGTTATGTTGGTTTTGATCAAGGGGGGCTTTTAACCGAAGCCATTACTAAACAGCCCCATTGCGTATTGCTGCTTGATGAAATAGAAAAAGCCCATCCGGATATCTTCAATATCCTGTTGCAGGTCATGGACCACGGCACACTGACCGATAACAATGGTCGCAAGGCCGATTTCAGGAATGTCATTCTTATCATGACCACCAATGCAGGCGCAGAAATGCTGAACAAACCCACAATCGGGTTTGCCGTTTCGCGTGAGGCAGGTGATGAAATGGCTGAAATCAAGCGGGTCTTTACCCCTGAGTTCCGTAATCGTCTCGATGCGATTATTCCTTTTGCACCACTGAATAAAGAAATTATTCTGCGTGTCGTGGATAAATTCCTGATCGAGCTTGAGGAACAGCTGCATGCGAAACGGGTAGAGGTCACCTTTACCGATGCGCTGCGTGCTTATCTGGCCGATAAAGGTTTTGATCCGCTCATGGGCGCAAGACCAATGCAACGGCTTATCCAGGATGTCATTCGTCGTGCCCTGGCCGATGAGTTGCTATTTGGCAAACTTGCCAATGGGGGGGCGGTACGTGTTGACATCAAGGATGAACAGGTCTCCCTGTTTTTTGAAGAGCCCGGCTCAAAAACCGATGACCAAGCGAACAAGGAAGAGGTGCTTGTTTCTTGATGCAGGATGTGGCAATCAGGCTGGCATGCCATAACTGCGGGCAGCTTCATGTCAAACCGCAGCTCCATGAGCGCCAACGCGCTTCATGTGTACGCTGCGGTACTGTCTTGCTTCAAAAGGGAAAACTCAATGTTAGTGCCTGGCTGGCTTTGTCAATTGCGGCCTTATGGGTTTTTCTGATTGCCAATCTTATGCCGGTTGCCACGCTTTCCTCAGCCGGCATGTCTCGCAGTGCCACCTTTCTTCAAGCAATCACGGTGACCTGGGGGCAGGGTTTTCCATTGGTCGCCAGCATGTGTTTGATGGTGGGTTTTGTGATCCCGCTGCTTCAGTTAAGCCAGCTGACGTGGATTCTGTTTTTTTTAAACAGGAAGAAATACCCGCCTGGTTTGCGCAGCTTATCCCGTTTGCTAGCGCTGTGCAAACCATGGTCCATGATTCCGGTTTTCATGTTGGGTGTCCTGGTAGCGGTTGTCAAACTGGCCAATATGGCGTCACTTGACCCTGAGACCGGTTTATGGGCATTTGCCGTCCTGACCTTTTTGCTGACTTTCCTCAATAAACTCAATTCCCGAAAAATCTGGCAACTGGCACAAGAGCAAGGTGTGGCCAATGATTTGCCGGTTAATCCGCAAGCAGGAAATTATGTGCTTGCCTGTGAGGTTTGTTCGCAGGTGGCACTGAGCGACCACACAAGCGGAGATTGCAAGCGTTGTCATGCCAGCGTGCATTATCGTAAACCCAAATATAAGTCCCGAACCCTTGCCCTGCTGGCAGCAGCCATTGTGTTTTATGTACCTGCCAACCTGTTTCCAGTCATGTTTATTGACACCTTTCTGGGTGCCAGCGGGCATACTATTTTGGGTGGGGTGCTTCAGCTTTGGCAATTGGGCTCATGGGATCTGGCATTAATTGTTTTTGTGGCCAGTATCGTGGTTCCCATTAGTAAAATTGTTATTATGCTGGTTTTATACTTCAATGATAAATCAGGCAGTTATGCCGTTCAGCGACAGCACACTCGTCTTTACCAGATTGTTGAGTTTATTGGGCAATGGTCCATGCTGGACGTCTTTGTGGTGATATTGCTGGCAGCGCTGGCCAATTTTGGCAGTCTCATGAGTGTCATGCCAGGGCATGGTGCTTCTGCCTTCGGCCTGGTTGTGGTTTTCACGATGCTGTCTGCGCATAGTTTTGACATTCGGGAAGGGTGGAGCTATGTGGATGACGGAATTGAAAAAGAAGATTTTGAGCCGGTAGAGACAGCACCCACTTTCCAATGAAGCAGTGTGTATGCAAAGACTGGCCTATTCATGGCGTTAATTATGCGGAAAACCAAAAATGTCCGAGTCTGAAGACAAACAATCGCCCTCATCACAGACAAATGAGTCTCTGGTGAATAATAGATCCTCGGCGGAAAACGGGATCAGACCGCCTGTCGTCAAAGAGCCGGTAGTCAGTCAAAAAAAAGGGAAAAACATTTCATGGATCTGGCTGGTTCCCTTTATTGCAGCCATCGTTGGCTTGTCCCTGTTGGTCAGGGACTATATGGATCAGGGGCCGGAAGCCAGCATCATCTTCAAAACGGCTGAAGGGCTGGAGGTTGGAAAAACACAGGTTCGCTACAGGGATGTGGTGATCGGGCATGTCAATAAAATCAGCCTGACACCGGATAGGAACGAAGTAGAGGTTAATGTCAGTCTTTCCAAGGAAAGTGAGTTCCTGATGCGGGAAGGAACCATGTTCTGGGTGGTCAGGCCCCGCCTTACCATTAGCGGAGTATCCGGTTTGGGGACACTGGTGTCGGGCTCGTATATTGGGGTTGATGTGCCCGATAATGATGGGAAGATATCTGTTTACACCGATGAATTTGTTGGTCTGGAACATCCTCCCGAGATTTCAAGCAATCGTCCGGGTAAAAAATTTGTGTTGAATGCGAGCAATCTGGGATCGCTGGATCTGGGCTCTCCCGTATATTATCGACGCATTCCCGTGGGACAGGTCATCAATTACCAGCTTGCCAAAGATGGCAAAGCTGTGGATATCATTGTTTTTATTGATTCTCCTTATGACCAGTTCGTGACGGAAAACAGCCGCTTCTGGAATGCCAGTGGCCTGGATCTGTCACTGGGAGCCAATGGTTTGAATTTCAGGACGCAATCCCTGGTTTCATTATTGACAGGGGGTGTGGCTTTTGCCGATCCCCCCCCCAGGCAGGGGCAGAATATCAGGCTGGCTGAGGCGAATTCTGTTTTTATCCTGGAAACGACCGAGGAGCGGGCCATGGCTGAGCCGCATGGCCAGGTTTATCCGGTTCGCATGAAGTTCAGCAATTCGGTACGTGGTTTGCAGGCCGGTGCTCCCCTTGATTTTAAAGGGATTAATTTGGGTGAGGTGCGTGCCATTAGCCTTGAGTATGATGCGAAAAACCATGAAAGCTTTGCGGTGGTGGATGCCATTGTTTATGAAAACCGCTTAAGTGTTGTGCTAAACAGTAATAAAAAGCCTGACAGTAAAGCAAAAGAAATTGGCATTAATGAAATAAAAGCCTTTTTTGCCAGTGGATTAAGGGGGCAATTGCGTTTTGCCAATCTTTTTACCGGGCAACTGTATGTCGGGCTTGATTACTTTCCTGATGAACCGCCTTTGCCTGCACCGGATTTGTCGCAAGACCCATTCATCATTCCCACAGTGGGGGGCAGTTTTGACGAAATTCAGGACAACCTGAATCAGATTATCCGTAAACTTAAGGATCTACCTCTGGATTCAATCGGCCAATCACTGGACAGCGCCTTGCAAGGGGTGGCAAAACTGGTATCCAACCTGGATAGCAAAACCATGCCTGAAATGAATAAAGCCCTGCGTCAGGCAACCCGTTCACTGAACGGGACTGATAAACTGGTCAACAGCCTGGATGACACTATACGGCCGGATGGTGCTTTAATGTCCGAGGTACGTACCATGCTCAGAGAGCTGACCCGTACCATGCGTTCATTCCGTGCCATCAGTGACTTTTTACAGGCAGAGCCTTCTTCGGTCATCAGGGGCAGGCAGAAAGATAAAGTACCGTTTATGGAATAGCGCATCATGAAACTGATACACCAACAATCTGGCATTTTGAAAAGAGTGGCTTATGCCTTGTGCCTTGCCAACATGATTGGCTTAGCAGTGGGATGCGCCTCAGCCCCGCCTGTCAGGTATTATTCACTGCAACCCCAGCTGCAGTCTTCCACTGTTACGGGCGATGCGCCTATAGGGCTGCAAATTGCTTTGCCGCAGATTCCCGAGTCCGTTGACAGGCCACAGCTGATGGTGCGTGATCCGGCCGAGCCACAGCTTATGTATGCGCTGAATGCGGATCGTTGGGCCGGATCTGTCGCAGATGAAATTGGCCAGTCCCTGTCATTTTACCTGGCTGGTCAGCTGGGGGCCATTAATGTGCAGAACCTGCCGGTTGTGCCAGGGTCGTTGCCGGTCTGGACGGTTCAGAGCAATGTGCAGCAATTTGAGCTGATGCCCGGCCATAGTGCACTTCTTGATGTAGTATGGACGCTTAAGCCACCATCTGGCACCCGTGCCTCATGGATTTGCCAAACACGGATCAGTGTTCCGGTTACGCAAAAAGATGCAGCTTCCGTCGTGGATGGGCAACAGCAGGCCATTCGTTTGCTGGCCAATGAAATGGCCCGGAAAATCAATCCCGGTGTCGTGGCGGCTGATAATGCGATGCAGGCTTCGGTACAAACTCGTGCCTGTCGTGAATCGTAAAGCAGGGGTGTGAAAGCCCCGCACTCAAGCAATTTGTAAAACTTAGGATAATATTTGCAATGAAAAAGAAAATTCTGTTCTCTGGAATCATGGCTGCATTTGCCTTTACATCGGTCAGTCAGGCTGATGTCGTGGTGGGTGTGAACGTATCGGCTACCGGCCCTGCTGCCGCCATTGGCATACAGTCTCAAAATGCCATGAGTTTATGGCCAGAGACACTGGGTGGAGAAAAGGCCAAATATATTATTCTTGATGATGGTACCGATGTAAGCAAGGCAGTCAGAAACGTACGAAAGCTGACTTCGGAAGATAAAGTGGATATTATTATCGGCCCCAATACAACGGCGGCTACTTTGGCTTTACTGGATGTCCTGAAAGAAACCCAAACCCCTTTGATTGCATTGGCCGCCTCCAGTTCTATTGTCGAGCCGGCTGATGATCCAGGTCGTCGCTGGGTTTTTAAAATGCCCCAGAATGACGGATTGATGGCTGATGTCCTGATTGATGAAATGGTCAAAAAAGGACATAAAACCATTGGTTTTATCGGATTTGCCGACTCCTATGGAGAAAACTGGTGGAAAGAGTTCACCTCGCGCCTGGATGGCAGGCTTGAAGTGGTTGCCCGTGAGTCTTTTCAGCGTACCGACTCATCAGTTGTCGGTCAGGCACTGAAATTGATTTCAGCCAAACCCGATGCCATTTTGGTAGCGGGTGCCGGCACACCGGCCGTATTGCCTGAAAAAACCCTGAAGGACCGTGGTTACAAGAATCCGATTTACCAAACCCATGGTATCGGCACGCTTGAGTTTTTGCAGGTGGGTGGTAAATCTGTAGAGGGAACGCTTTTTCCAACCGGTCCCGGTGTGGTGGCCCGTGGCTTGCCAGACAGTAATCCGGTTAAAGCGGTCGCCATGGACTTTACCGAACGCTATGAAGACAAATATGGCCCGAATACGGCTACCCAGTTTGCCGGTGATGCCTGGGGTGCCTGGATTGTGGCTGACAAAGCCGTGTCACGGGTGATTAAAAAGGGTATCAAGCCGGGAACGGTCGAATTCAGGAATGCCCTGCGTGATGAAATTGAAAACACCAAAGACCTGATTGTTCCCAATGGCGTGCTAAATATTACGCCGGCTGATCATCAGGGTTTTGATGCCCGTGCTGCTGTTATGGGCACGATCAAAGATGGCAAATTTGTGTATGCCGGTGAGCAATAAAACGGGCTGTATGGCTCAATGATTAAAACAGCTTTGGCTGCTTGTCAGTGAGCCAGATTTTGGCCGATTAGTTAATGGTAGCCCCTGAAATTTCTACAATTTCCTTGTACTTTTTGTGCTCGGCATTGACGAACTCGGCAAATTCCTGCGCAGTGCCGGGTTTGGTGTCGGAGCCCATGGTTTTAAGCTGCTTTTGCACGGCCGGATCGTTCATGGCATTGCTGTAGGCCTGGTTTAGTTTGTTAATAATTGATTCGGGAGTGCCACCGGTGGCAAATACGCCAAACCAGGTACCAATATCAAAGTCTTTAATGCCAGCCGCTTCCATGGTGGGCGTGTCGGGCAGAAAAGGGGTGGCCTCTTTGGTGGTAACGGCCAATGCTTTAACCTGACCGTCATTGATCAGGGGCAGTGAGGAGGCCAGATTGTCAAACATGAACTGGGTCTGGTTGGACAACAAAGACAGTTTTGCCGGATTGGCACCGCCATAAGGTACGTGGACGGCATCGATGCCGGTACGGGCTTTCATGAGCTCACCAGCCAGGTGGCCGGCACTGCCACTGCCGCCAGACGCATAGTTAAGCTTGCCAACATTGTTTTTGGCATAATCAATCAAATCTTGCAGGCTGTTGATATTGTTGGTTTCGGCGAAATCTTTATTGACGATTAAAACATTGGGTACCGATGAAACCATAATAACCGGTGCGAAATCCTTGATGGGATCAAACGTAATGTTTTTATATAACCAGGGGTTAATGGCCTGGATGGCAACCGCACCCATTACCAGCGTGTAGCCATCGGGCTGGGCCTTGGCCACTGAGGCGGCACCAATATTGCCACCGGCACCGGCTTTGTTCTCGACAATCACGGTTTGTTTGAGTTCTTGCTGCACTTTTTCACCCAAGAGGCGGGCAATGGTGTCAAGCGGGCCACCGGCTGCATAAGGAACTACAAAATTGATGGGTTTTTCAGGCCAGGCTGTAGCGGTATCCTGCGCCATTGCCATATTGGAACCCAGGATACCAGAGGCCAGCAGGGCGCCGGCACTTTTTAAAATCATTCTGCGTGTCAGTGTCATTATCATGTCCTTGTAAAAAAATTAATGGCGACCGGTACTGCCAAAACCGTCGGCGCCGCGATCACTGTCTTCAAATTCATCGACAAGATTGAATTCTACTTGCTGTACGGGAACCACCACCAATTGGGCAATGCGTTCCATGGGGGAAATGACAAAATCGGTCTGGCCACGATTCCAGGTTGATACCATGAGCTGCCCCTGATAGTCGGAATCGATCAGGCCAACCAGATTACCCAGTACGATACCGTGCTTATGGCCCAGCCCCGAGCGTGGCAGGATTATGGCGGCATAGTTCGGGTTTTTGATGAATATGGATAAACCGGTGGGAATCAAAGTGGTCTGGCCTGGTTTCAGTGTGACGGCTTCATCAAGACAGGCCCGCAGATCAAGGCCGGCAGATCCACCTGTTGCGTAGGTTGGCAAGTGTGAGCGCATGCGTTCATCAAGGATTTTCAGGTCTATTTTCATTTTTTCCTATTTGATTTCGTGGAATTGAAAATTGTTGCCATGAACCGGATTATGGCAATGACAACAATGATAATCAAGACAATTGCCCCTTGCCCGTCTGACTCGGCAATAATGGAGCCGAGAAACACCAGTAGAAAAATCAGGAAGAAAAATCTTCTGACGTTTTTGTTGAACGTGGAGGCTGTGTAAGTCGTGGGCTTGTTTGTATTGGTTTTTGGGGGCTGTGGCAAAGAATACGAGGTGGACTTTGCGGGTACGGCGGACGAGAAATCTTCATGGCTGGAGAAACTCTCAGGCAAGTCCTGGGTAAAATCATTGTCCGGATTTTGCGCGGGGGAAGATAAGGATGACTGTTTTAGAAGTTCATCGATATATGAAACATAATCCCCATTTTTAGGGCTTTCGTGACTCTTCAACATGATACATCCCTTATCGTGTTAGTGACGGTTGCCGGCCTTGATCCTTTCCTTGCTGGTTTTGTTTTTCTCTGGTGTTTTTTTCATGAGTGAGTATATCAGCCATACGCCAGCGACCACTGACAGAATGGTACCAATCAGCAATGTGCTTCCACCCCCTGCTCCATGAGAATCTGAAATGGCTTCGGCACCTTTGGCACCCAGATAGCCAGGCATAATCATGACGGGCATCCAGATGATGGCAGAGGTCACATTGGCGATTTGAAACCGCAGGTGGGACATGTTCATGATGCCGGCAACGGCAGGAATTGTGGAGCGGATGGGGCCCATAAAACGACCCAGAAAAACCGACAGGACACCATATTTATAAAAGAACAGCCTTGTTCGCGCAACCATTTTCCGGTGCTGGTTCAGGGGCCATTTACGGGTGATATCCATGCCAAACCAGCGCCCGATCCAGTACGAAAGGGCGTCACCCAATATGGCACCTGCTATTCCCCAAATAATAATGGGCCAGGGAGATAAAACCCCTGAGCCGATTAAGGTACCGGCTGCCAGCAAAATAGCCGTTGCGGGGATGGCAAGACCAATAATAAGCATGGATTCGCCAAAGGTAAGCAAGGCAATAATGGGGCCTGCCCAGAGCTGGTTATCCTGGATGAATGTAATGATCTGTTGAAGCAGCTGATCCATGAAAATATACCGGTTAATCCTGAAAAAGGGCTTTTATGCCGACAGTTTCAAGGCAATATGTTTAATCAATTGGCGTGAGGCGGCCAGTTTGGGTAGGGTAGGCAGTTGTTGGTGACCGTTTTCTTCAAACAAAACCATGGTGGTGGAGTCGGCGTCCATCACGTCTTGGGCCAGATTGCCGACCAGCAAGGGAATATTTTTACGTTGGCGTTTGCTTTCGGCATATTCCAGCAGGTTTTCGGTTTCAGCCGCAAAACCGACACACCAGGGGCCATTTTCAAGCGCAGCCACCGAGGCAAGAATGTCCGGATTGGGGGAAAATTGAAGGTCCATACCCGTGTTTTCGGTTTTTTTGATTTTGTTTTGCTGGAAATTGCTGACATGCCAGTCGGCAACCGCAGCGACCGAAATGAAAATATCAGCCTCATGGGCGTGTTGCATGACCTGATCGTACATTTGTCTGGCAGTCATGACGGATATGCGTTGTACATCATAAGGGGCGTCAAGCGCAGTGGGGCCGGAAACCAGGGTAACCCGGGCGCCGGCTTCGCGGGCAGCGCGGGCAATGGCATAACCCATCTTGCCGGATGAACGGTTGGTGATCATGCGAACCGGATCGATGGGTTCGGCCGTGGGGCCTGCGGTAATGAGCACGTGTTTGCCATGCAGAAGCTTTTCCTGGAAAAATGCAATGGTTTCATTCACGATTTCATGAGGTTCGAGCATGCGTCCGCTACCGGTTTCGCCGCAGGCCTGCGAACCACTGCCAGGCCCCCAGACAGCAGTGTTGTCGTGCAGTAATTGCAGTATGTTGCGTTGGGTAGCCGGGTGTGCCCACATTTCCCGGTTCATGGCAGGAACCACGATAAGCGGGCAGTTGCCTTTGGCCAGGCACAGGGTGGAAAGCAGGTCATCGGCCAGGCCATGGCTGAGTTTCGCGATGAAATCGGCACTGGCTGGTACGATAATGATGGCATCGGCCTGGCGGCTTAAATTGATGTGTGCCATGCTGTTGGCCATGCGGGCATCCAGTGTTTCGGTATAAACCGGGTTGCCGGACAGGGCCTGGAAGGTGGTGGGCGTGACGAACTGGGTGGCGGCATCGGTCATGACCACGGTAATCGTGGCACCGTGATCCATGAGTCGGCGGGTAAGCTCTGCCGCTTTATAGCAGGCAATGCCACCGGTAATACCCAAAACGATGCGTTTGCCGGAAAGGTCAGGATTCATGCTTGCTCTTGTTTGGTACGACGTATACGAAGGATCTCATCAAGAATGAGAAAGACAGCCCCTATGGTAATACAAATGTCTGCGACATTGAAGGCCGGGAAATAAGCATTCCCCCAATAAAATAGAAGAAAATCAACGACATGGCCATAAACCAGGCGATCGATGACGTTACCGAGCGCGCCGGCCATAATAAGGGTAAGGGAAAAACAAAAAAACGTTTGCGTTTTGTGTTTTTTTAACAAATGCAGGATAAACCCGGTGGCCCCCAGGCCAAGAACCAGGAAAAACCAGCGTTGCCAGCCGCTCCCATCGGCCAGCAGGCTAAAGGCAGCTCCCTGATTGTAAACCAGAATGAAATCAAAGAAAGGTAGGATATTCAGCCTTTCCAGATAGTCAAAATTGTGTTCAAAATACAGTTTGCTGGCCTGGTCCAGGGCAATCAGGAAAAGCGTGCAGGCAACCCATATGCCATAGGCTACGGGTCGTTTGCCGTTATGCTGGTCAGGCATATTCACGCGCCTCGCCGTCTCCGTACAGGTTGTCTACGCAACGGGAGCAAATGCCGGGATGTTCCGGGTGGCTGTTGACGTCTTCGCGATAATGCCAGCAACGCTCACATTTTTCATGTCCGGAGGGTGCGATTTCGAAACGGAGCTCTCCGTTTGAGGCATGTACGGTTGCGCGCGACACAATGAAAATGAAGCGCAGGTCATCGTTCAGGCTTTGCAGCCAGGCCAGGTCCTGTTCACTTGCGTAAATGTCCACTTCAGCCTGCAGGGCGGAGCCAATCTGGCCGGCACTGCGCAGGTCTTCAAGCTGCTTGTTCAGTTCTGCCCTGATTTCAAGCAGGCGTGTCCATTTGGCAATTAATGCTTCGCTATCCTGAGGAACAGGCACATCATGGTAGACCTCGGTGAAAATGGTTATACGGTCGGCTAGTTCGGTATTTTTCAGGGTGGATTCACGCAGGACAGCCCAGGCTTCTTCTGCCGTAAATGACAGGATGGGAGCCAGCAATTTAAGCAGGCTGAACGTAATGTGCAGCAGGGCGGTTTGGGCAGAGCGACGAGCCAGGCTGTCTTTGCCGCTGGTATACAAACGGTCTTTCAGGGTATCCAGGTAAAATGCACCCAGGTCTTCCGAGCAGAAAATCTGCAACCTTGCCACGGCGGGGTGGAAGTTCAGCTCTTCATAATTCGCCAGCACTTCGTCTTGCATGGCTTTGGTAAACGCCAGTGCATAGCGGTCCACTTCAAACATTTGTTCAAGGTTGACCTGGTCTTTGGCAGCATCAAAATCATTCAGGTTACCCAGCAGGAAGCACAGGGTATTGCGAATACGGCGGTAACTTTCAACTACACGCTTCAGGATCTGGTCGGAAATGGACAGTTCACCGGAGTAGTCGGTGGCAGCTGTCCACAAGCGGATGATTTCAGCACCCAAAGAGTCGGAGACTTTTTGCGGAGCAATCACGTTACCGACTGATTTGCTCATTTTCCGGCCCTGGCCGTCAACCACAAAGCCATGGGTCAGCAAGCCCTTGTAGGGGGGCTGGCCAAACATCATGGAAGAGGTGAGCAGGGAAGAGTGGAACCAGCCACGGTGCTGGTCGGAGCCTTCCAGGTACAGGTCGGCGGGCCAGCGCAGGGTGTCGGCGTGGGAGCCATTGCAAACATGGTCTTTGCCACCCATTACTGTAAAGTGTGTGGTGCCCGAATCAAACCAGACATCCAGGGTGTCACGGTTTTTCTCGTATTGATCGGCCTCTTCACCCAGCAATTCTTTGGGGTCCAACGACTGCCAGGCCTCGATGCCTTCTTTTTCAACCCGTTGGGCAACCAGTTCCAGCAACTCAACGCTGCGTGGGTGGAGCTCACCGGTTTCCTTGTGAACGAAGAATGCCATGGGAACGCCCCACTGGCGTTGACGTGACAAGGTCCAGTCGGGACGGTTGGCAATCATGGCATGCAGGCGGGCGCGACCCCAGGCAGGATAAAAACTGGTGGCCTCGACGCCAGCCAAGGCTTTTTCACGCAGCGTGGCCGAGCCGTCTTTGGGCTGGCGGTCCATGCCGGCAAACCATTGGCTGGTGGCGCGGTAAATAATCGGGGTTTTGTGGCGCCAGCAGTGCATGTAACTGTGTTTCAGGGACTCGACTTTAATAAGTGTGCCAGCCTCTTTCATGGTTTCCACAATTTTGGGGTTGGCATCCCAAATGGAGAGACCGCCAAACAGGGGCAGACTGCTGGCATATTTGCCATCGGCCATGACAGGGCTGATGATGGCGTCGTCTTTAATGCCATTGGCCTTGCAGGAAATGAAGTCTTCAATACCGTAAGCGGGAGCCGAGTGAACAATACCGGTACCGGCATCTACCGTGACGTAGTCACCCAGATACATGGGGGACAAACGGTCATAACCGGCATCGGTCCGGTAAAGCGGGTGGTGGAAAGCGATGTGGTCAAGGGCTGCACCAGTACAGCGGGCCTCAATGGTGCCTTCCAGATTCCAGGCGGCAAGGCAGGCTTGCACCCGTTCCGTGGCCAGCAGCAACAAAGGGCCGGTAGGCAGGGAAGGGGTGACACGCACCAGCGAGTATTCAAGCTCGGGGTGGATGTTAAGCGCCATGTTGGACGGAATGGTCCAGGGCGTGGTGGTCCAGATGACCACGGCGCCATCGTCGATATGGTCAAGATTGAAGGCTTTGGCCAGTTTGTCTTTTTCAGCAAATGGGAAAGCGACATCAATGGCCGGGTCTTTGCGATCCTGGTATTCAACCTCGGCCTCGGCCAGGGCCGAACCGCAGTCAAAACACCAGTTGACCGGTTTGAGTCCGCGGAAAATATAACCTTTGTCCAGAATGTCAGCCAGGGCACGGATTTCATTGGCCTCGTTGGCAAAATTCATGGTGAGGTAAGGGTTGTCCCACTCGCCCAGCACGCCCAGGCGTTTGAAGTCTTTACGCTGGCGATCTATTTGCTCGTACGCATAGGCACGGGCCTTGGCTTGCACTTCGGCCACGGGCAGGTGTTTGCCGAATTTTTTCTCGATCTGGATCTCGATGGGCATGCCATGGCAGTCCCAGCCCGGGACGTAGGGGGCATCGAAACCGGCCATGTTGCGGCTTTTGAGAATGATGTCCTTGAGGATTTTATTAACCGCGTGGCCAATGTGAATGTCACCGTTTGCATACGGCGGGCCATCATGCAAAATAAACGTTGGCCGGCCTTTGCTGGCTTTGCGAATAGCTTCGTAAACTTTATTTTCTTCCCATTGTTTAACCCATTCAGGTTCGCGTTTGGGCAGGTTGCCACGCATAGGGAAAGGAGTTTCGGGCAAATTTAAAGTGTTTTTATAGTCCATGGACAGCAAAATAGTTACGAGCGATGCGCTCATCGTTGCGGATGGCATCGATCATTGTGGGTAAATTGGGAAATTTTTCTTCATCCCGCACGTAGTGCAGGAATGCGACAGTAATAAGTTTACCGTATGCGGCTACGGTTTTATCCAGAATATGTACTTCGAGCAATACTTTGCCATCGGATTCAACGGTGGGTCGTACGCCCAGGCTGGCAATGCCCGGAAGGGTTTGCCCGTCCAGACCTTTGACAGCAACAACGTAAATGCCCGAACGCAAGGCGCAACGTGGCATGGCACGCAGGTTCAGGGTTGGGTAACCAATCGTGCGGCCCAATTTTTTTCCGTGAATCACATGGCCACTGATTTCGTAGGGCCGTCCCAGATAACTGTTGGCGCGATCAAGATCGCCAAAGGCAAGTGCATTGCGCAGTTCGGTACTTGAATAGCGCTGGTTGTTCTTGTCCAGGACGTCTTCAAGTGTTTCCACTTCAAAACCAAAGTGTGAGGCGGCATCGCGCAAAAGTGCAATATCACCGACGCGTTTCTTGCCAAAACGAAAATCGACACCGACATACAACCATTTGGTTTTCAGTCGACGTACCAGGATATCCTCAATGAATTGCTCTGCACCAAGGGTGGCAAATTGCTGATTGAATCGGTTCAGGAAAACCTGCTCTATACCGGCATTGGCCAGGGCGGCCATTTTGTCACGCAGTGATGAAATCCGGGTGGGTGCCAGTTCGGGGCGCTGTTCAAGGAAGGCAAAATATTCCCTGGGGTGTGGTAAAAATGTCATGACCGATGGGGCCAGATTTTTTTCTTTTGCCACCTGGACAACGCGCGCGAGCAGACGCTGGTGTCCTAAATGGACCCCATCGAAGTTGCCGATAGTTAATGCGCTTGCCCGTTGTTGGGAAGCGGGGAAAGCATTACGATAAAGATTAATAGTATTTTTCACGAATAACAGTTTACAATTTTACGCTTCATTAAGAAGGAAGTTATGCTGTGACTGTTGTAAATCAATCACCCAAACGTTTTGTTCTGCTGATTTCGGGCCGGGGCTCGAATATGCAGGCTATTGTTAATATGGCCAAAAACCGGCCAGACATCCATGTTGCGGCTGTTATTTCCCACTCAAGGAATAGCAAGGGTCTTGAATGGGCTAAAGAGCAGGGTATTAATGTACACGAAATCCTGAACAAGGATTATGATTCGCGCGATGCATTCGATCAAGCCCTGCAGGAAGTTATTGATGCCCATCGTCCCGACTATGTATTGCTGGCCGGTTTCATGCGCATTCTGACCGAAAAATTCGTGCATCATTACCATGGTCGGCTTATTAATATTCATCCTTCCCTGTTGCCAGCCTTTCCCGGATTGGATACGCACCAGCAGGCGCTGGATGCAGGTGTGATGCTGCATGGCTGCACCATTCATTTTGTCACACCGGTGCTGGATCATGGTCCCATCATTGCACAGGCGGCCGTGCCCGTGCTTAAAACCGATACCGCCGATGCGCTGGCGCAACGGGTACTGGGTATGGAACACATAATGTTTCCAGCCGTTGTGGGCTATTTGGCAGAAGATATTGTAAAACTGGGCGATAATGGCAAGGTTGTTTATAAACGTGAAGTGCCTTCACTGTTCATGTTTTCAGAAAAAGGATAATTAAAATGAGATCAAGTGCCACCTCACGCAGCCGGCAGGGTTCTGCCGGCAGAAGAAAAGGCCCTGAAAAGCCTGTTGTCAAAGCCCCGGTTTATGCCGTACGCATAGAGCAGGTTAAAACCGTTTTTGCCGAAGTGCAAAAATGGAAATTTCCGGCTGATGCGGTATTGTCTGCCTGGTTCCGGATGAACAAGTCATTGGGCAGTCGTGATCGTGCCGAAGTGGCCGAGGCTGTTTTTGATATTTTGCGTAACTTGCGCCGTTACCGGCAATTTGCCGAAAGTGGCGTTGGTTCATCATTGCAGCGCCTGGCGATTCTGGGCCTTTCTTCAACCCTGGGGCATGATGCCATCCGCGCTGTGCTGACCGATGAGGAAAATGCCTGGCTTGAGCATTTGCAAACCATTGATCTGAATGCCTTGTCACCCGCCGTGCGGGGTAGCCTGCCCGATTGGCTGTATGAGCACTTCAGCATGCTTGATAATGCAGAGTCCTTAATGTCAGCGATGAATGAAAAGGCTCCTCTTGATTTGCGCGTCAACACTTTCAAAACCGACCGAGACACTGTTCTGGCCGCTTTCAAAGACTCGCCGGCAGAGTCGTTCAACCCACAGCCCACGCCCTATTCACCTTGGGGAATCCGTCTTAATGGCAAGCCGGCCATTAACCGCTGGCCTTTGTTTGAAAACGGTTCCCTGGAAGTGCAGGATGAGGGCAGTCAGATACTTGGCATGCTGGTGAGTCCGCGTCGTGGCGATATGGTCATTGATTTTTGCGCCGGTGCTGGTGGGAAAACCCTGTTGCTGGGAGCGCTTATGCGTTCAACCGGCCGTCTTTACGCTTTTGATGTGTCTGCGGCCCGTTTGGCAAAAGCCAAGCCGCGCATTGCCCGCAGTGGTCTGTCCAATGTGACGCCGGTTGTGATTGCCAATGAAAATGATGCGCGTGTGAAACGTTTGGCCGGTAAGGCACACCGCGTGCTGGTGGATGCGCCTTGTACAGGCATGGGCACCTTGCGTCGCAATCCCGATCTTAAATGGCGCCAGACACCCAAGGATGTGGCTGAATTGACAGCCCTGCAGGCCAGCATTCTGGCCAGTGCCTCGCGCTGTGTTGCACCCGGGGGGCGTTTGGTTTATTCAACCTGCAGCGTTCTTCCTGAAGAAAATGAGCAACAGATTGAGCGCTTCCTGCAAAATCATCCGGATTTTACATTGTTGCATGTGAATCAGGTGTTGGGTGATCGTTGTCCTGATCTGGTTATGGAAAATGAGTATCTTCGCCTGCGTCCGGATGTTCACGGTACCGATGGCTTTTTTGCGGCAGTGCTTGAGCGTCGTAAAAAAGAGGAAATGGCCGTAAAAAAAGAGGCAGCTGAAATTACCCCTGATGCCCAAGCGCCAGACTCAGCGGTACAAGAGGCTGCCGAAGCAGACTCATCCGTGGTTGTTAGTGAGTAAAGCCCGGAAAAAGCGTAGTATTGGCAGGTAGAATTAAATGGCTGGTTTTTTATTTTAAGCAGGAAAAACCGGCCATTCATTTTGCGTTGCGCAGGTAAACATGCCATAATGATTCGTTAATCAAATCAATCTGTTATTTAATTTCTCAATTGATTGGATAGATTTAAATGTTTATATTGTTTTCACTGTCAATGGTAATCTGTTGAAGCAAGTAAACAGGGCTGGAGCCGAACTTTTATTTTGTTTGTCACTCCAACCCGAAGCAGTGAAATAATTGTTTTTTTAGGAGACCTGATAAGGTTTATGGATAGTATTCTTGATTTTGTGGCGGGTGGCTTGTTGCAGTTGTCCTGGTGGCAACTTGTTCTTGTGACACTGGTTCTTACGCACATTACTATTGTGTCGGTAACCGTTTTCCTGCATCGCAGCCAGGCTCACCGCGGTCTGGATCTTCACCCGGCCATTGCCCATTTCTTCCGCCTTTGGCTATGGCTAACTACTGGCATGGTAACCAAAGAGTGGGTGGCCATTCACCGCAAACACCATGCAAAGTGTGAAAAAGAAGGTGATCCGCATTCACCTATGGTTTATGGCATAGAAAAGGTCATGTGGAAAGGCGCGGAATTGTATCGCGAGGAAGCCGCCAACCAGGAAACCCTGAAACGTTATGGTCATGGAACCCCCAATGACTGGCTGGAGCGTAATGTTTACTCCCGTCATCCTGGGCTGGGCATTATGTTGACCCTGATTGTTGATGTGCTGCTGTTCGGTGCCGCCGGTTTAACGGTCTGGGCCGTGCAAATGGCTTGGATCCCGTTCTGGGCGGCCGGTGTGGTAAACGGTTTGGGGCATTATATCGGCTATCGGAATTTCTCCAGTCCCGACACCAGTACAAATCTGTTCCCGATTGGTATTCTGATCGGGGGCGAAGAACTGCATAATAATCACCACGCTTATGGCACATCAGCCAAGTTCTCCAGCAAGTGGTATGAGTTTGATGTTGGCTGGCTTTATATCAAATTAATGACTTATCTGGGCCTGGCCAAGGTGCGTAAAGTGGCCCCCAAACTCAAACTTGAGAAATCCACTCAGGTCACTGAAAAAACCTTGCAGGGTGTCATTACACATCGTTATGAAATCATGACCCGCTATGCCGATTTACTCAAGAAAACGGCTCAGGCTGAAATTGATCGTCTGAAAGGCGTCAAGGATAGCCTTAGTGCCCAGCAGGCAGCGTTGCTGAAAACGGTGGCCGATCGCATTACGCAGGCAGAGCAGTCCCTGAAACCAACCGAAAAAGAAGAGCTTGAGCAGGCACTGTCCCAAAATAAAGTCCTGGCAACCCTGGTTAATATGCGTGATGAACTTACCCGTGTCTGGGCAAGCTCTACGGCAAGCAGTGAACAACTGTTGCAAGACCTGCAGGTCTGGTGTCAGCAGGCCCGGCAAAGTGGCATCAAGAGTCTTGAGCAATTTGCCTTGCGCCTGCAACGTTACGCGGCATGATCGATCAGCTCAACCCCGAACAGCGTACTGCGGTCACCTCTTCAGCGCAGTACGCGCTGGTTCTGGCGGGTGCAGGAAGTGGTAAAACCAAGGTTCTGACCACACGTATGGCCTGGCTCATTCAAACGGGACAGGTTTCGCCTTATGGTTTGCTGGCGGTTACCTTTACCAATAAAGCCGCCAAGGAAATGCTTGCCCGTTTAACGGGCATGTTGCCCATCGATGCCCGTGGCATGTGGATTGGGACTTTTCATGGTCTGTGCAATCGTCTTTTGCGTGCCCATTACCGTGATGCGGGTCTGCCCCAGGGTTTCCAGATCCTTGATATGGCCGATCAGCTGTCGGCCATCAAGCGCCTTATAAAAACCGCCAACATTGATGACGAAAAATTTCCGGCCAAAGACGTGCAGCGTTTCATTAACGGCGCCAAAGAAAAGGGCGAACGTCCTGAAACCATGGAGGTATGGGATGCACATCGCCAGCGGATGGTGGATATTTACCAGTTGTACCAGGAACAGTGCCAGCGTGAAGGTGTTGTTGATTTTGCCGAATTGCTGTTGCGTGCCTACGAATTGCTAAGCAGAAATGCGCTCGTTCGCGAGCATTACCAGCGTCGCTTCAGACATATTCTGGTGGACGAATTCCAGGACACCAATGATTTGCAGTACAAGTGGCTGTGTCTGCTTGCCGGCCAGCAGGCTTCCCTGTTTGCCGTGGGTGATGATGATCAGTCAATCTACGCATTTCGGGGGGCCAATGTGGGCAATATGGCCGCCTTTGAGCGTGATTACGCCAAAGGCAATATTATCCGCTTAGAGCAAAATTACCGCTCTTATGGCAACATCCTGGATGCGGCCAATGCCTTGATTGAACACAATAATGATCGCATGGGTAAAAACCTGTGGACCGATCGCGGTGCCGGTGAGCCCTTGCGCATCATAGAGCAGCCAACCGATTTGCAAGAATCGCAATGGCTGCTGGAAGAGATCAAGGCGCTGCTTAACGAAGGGCGGGCCAGAAGTGATATTGCCATTCTGTATCGCAGCAATGCCCAGTCGCGTACCATAGAGCATGCGCTGTTTTCTGCCCGTATTCCCTATAAAGTTTATGGTGGCTTGCGTTTTTTCGAGCGTCAGGAAATCAAGCATGTGCTGGCCTACCTGCGCCTGGTGTCCAATTTGGGTGACGATACGTCTTTCATGCGGGTCGTCAACTTTCCCACGCGCGGTATTGGTGCCCGTACCCTTGAAAACCTGACTGATGCGGCACGTCAGATTGGTTGCAGCATGGCACATGCCATTGGCGCAGTTTCCGGAAAAGGCGGAAGCAATCTTGCCTCGTTTGTGCAGCTGATCAAGCAAATGGCAGAGGTAGGGAAAACCGTCACCTTACCCGAACTGGTGCAGCACGTTATTGAAACCTCAGGATTAAAACAGCACTACGAAAAAGAGCGTGAGGGGGCGGAACGCCTGGAAAACCTGAGTGAATTGATCAATGCGGCAACCGTATTTTCGCTTGAAGAAAATTACGAAGGCATGCCGGCCGGCAAGGCGGTAGAGCCTCCGGCTTCCGTTGATCCGGACATCATGTTCCAGGAAGCCATTTCTCCGTTGGCGGCGTTTTTGTCCCATGCTTCCCTGGAAGCCGGCGATAACCAGGCCAAGGCCGGGGAAGATGCCATCCAGCTCATGACGATTCATGCTGCCAAAGGCCTTGAGTTTGATGTGGTGTTTATTACCGGTGTGGAAGAAGGGCTGTTTCCCCATGAAAACAGCCTGCTGGCCGATGGCGGGCTTGAGGAAGAGCGTCGTCTGATGTATGTGGCCATCACCCGTGCCCGGGAACGCTTGTATATCAGTATGGCGCAAAGTCGAATGCTGCATGGACAAACCCGTTATTCCATCCGCTCCCGTTTTCTGGATGAACTGCCTGAAGCCTGCATTAAATGGTTAACCCCCAAGGTTGCCACTTACGCTGCAAGCCAGAATGGCTGGGCAGGTGGGCAATCCCGCCAGCGTGATGCTTTTGGGCGTCCGGAAAGCGGGATTCTGTCACCTCGTGCACCGCGCGCCGTAAGCAGTGGGGTGCAGGTTGGACAACAACAATTCAAGGTTGGCCAAGGTGTGCGTCACGCCAAGTTTGGTGATGGAACCATTATTAACTTGAGTGGTCAAGGTAGTGATGCCCAGGCTCAAATCATTTTCCAGAACGCGGGGGCCAAAACCCTGGCATTGGGTATTGCCAAGTTGGAAATTATTGCCTGATCGATATGTCAAAATTTACAGGGGTTTTTATAGACCCCTTCATCAAACGAAGGTGGAAAATGAAGAGAACCCTATTGCTATCATGTTGTTTATTAGGGCTTTTGGCAGGTTGTGCCTCTGGTTCCGGAGACACCTCATTAAATCGCTCCAAAGTAGAGGTGTACGGAGTCATGGATGTTGGTGTGGGGTATAGCAGCCAAAAAACAACAATTTCCAAATAAATGACTGGGTGATTAATTGCTCTGTCGCTGGGACTTGACAGAATTTTGGTTGATACCTATAATTATATTCTTTCTTGCAGGCGGTTAGCTCAGTTGGTTAGAGCGCTACGTTGACATCGTAGAGGTCGCTGGTTCGACTCCAGTACCGCCTACCAAATGCTTAAAGACAAGCGAGGAAAACATAAGACAAGACCCCGATAAATCAAGCATTTACGGGGTTTTTTGTTGTCTGGACGGGGTATAAGTTAAGACAAAAAGGTACTTGAAGATACCCCCTTATGGGGGTACATTTGGGGGCATGATCTGATACCCCCTGATGGAGATATCCCCAATGGCACTGACTGATACCAAAATAAAGAATGCAAAGCCCGAAGAAAAGCCTTACAAGATGGGTGATGCCGGTGGCCTTTACTTACTGGTTAATCCCAGTGGCTCAAAATATTGGCGCTTTGATTATCGTTTTTTAGGAAAGCGTAAAACTTTAGCGGTTGGTGTTTATCCTGCATTTGGAAGAACTGTAATGACCCAGCAGTTTCTGCTCAAATTAGGCTGCTAATGCATAAGCTTCAGCAGGTGTTTTCATTTTCAACGCCTGATGTGGGCGCTGAGTGTTATAGAATAAAATCCAGTCAGCAATGATACGACTGGCGTCTTGCCTTCCTACAGTCGTCCCCGTGTCAGTAATGACAATGCATTTGTGGAGTCCCTGTTCAGGGTGCTGAAATACCGTCCACAGTGGCCATCATCTGGGTTTGCTTCGCTGCATGAGGCACGGCAATGGGTTGAGCGCTTTGTCAGCTGGTACAACACCGAGCATCGTCATAGCAAACTCAACTTCGTGACGCCCCAGCAACGGCATAACGGTAAAGACACTGCATTACTGGCTCAACGCCAGGCAATACTGGAGCAGGCCAAGCTGCGTAACCCCTCACGCTGGGGAACACGCCCAGTCAGAAATTGTGAGCCGATTGGACCTGTCACGTTGAACCCTGAAAAAGAGATGAAGATGCAACAAGCTGCTTAAGACAAAAAACAGTGACAACTACCTTGACAAACACCGGCAGTAAAAAGGCTTGCAGCAATGTGCAAGCCTTCTTTGATTTAGGCGGGACGGAAGGTAATTGAACCCAACCGCTGCCTGTTTAATAAAAATTTCCCTGGCGCAGTTTTATCCTATGAGCCATAAGCGCCAACCAACCTGTTCAACAGGTTGCCTGGTGCCGTGCTGGCTTTACGCGATTCCGCCAGCTGAGCGGCTTGCACCCAGCGCGCTTCAGGGAAGGTTTTTGCCACTTTGGCGCTACTGAATCCGCAGGTAAGCATGGCGGTAAACTGGTCAGGCAAAACATGGCCACCGGCTCGTATATCACCTTTAAATTGATAGCGTTCGCGAATCAGTTTGGCTTGTGTAAAGCCGCGACCATCCCTGAATTTAGGAAAATCAATCAGAACCAGTTCCACCTGTGGCAAGAGCGCAGCAATGTCGGCCGCATTATTGCCGGGGTTTAACCAAATTCCTTTGCGAACCGGCTGGTTTGCAATTTCAGCCCATCTGTCCAGTGTAATGACAATACTGCCCTCGGTGGGAAGCGCATCTTCAGCACCGATATATTGCCATTCGTCCTGGGTGTGTTTTCCAAATTTATTTACCAGCAACATTTAGTGCCTCCTTAAAGGGTGCAGCGCCAATACGGTGATAGGTCTGCAGGAAAGTTTCATCGTTGTTGCGGCGTTCACGCAGATAAATATTCATGATTTCTTCGATAACCACAGGAACGTCTTCAAAAGTGACGGAAGAGCCCAGGATTTTGCCAACCACTGCATTTTCATCGGCAGAGCCACCTAACGTGATTTGGTAGAATTCCTGGCCGTTTTTGTCCACACCCAAAATGCCAATATTGGCAATATGATGGTGGGCGCATGCATTGATACAACCAGAGATATTAAGGGTAAGTTCGCCCAGATCGTGTTCAATTTTCTTTTTATGAACCATGATCGCAATTTCCTGGGCAACTGGAATAGAGCGGGCGTTGGCCAGGCTGCAGTAGTCCATGCCCGGGCAGGCAATCATGTCGGTAATCAGGCCGATATTGTCGGTGGCCAGATTGGCACTGAGCAGTGTTTGCCAAACTTCAAAAAGATCTTCTTTTTTTACATGTGGCAGAACCAGATTTTGTTCGTGCGTTACCCTGATTTCATTCAGTGAATATTTTTCAGCCAGATTGGCAACCAGGTCCATTTCATCAGCCGTCAGATCGCCAGGGATACCGCCCTGTGGTTTCAGGGAGATCACCGCGCTGAGATAGGCGGATTGCTTGTGCGGATGGGTGTTTTGTTTAACCCAGCGGGCAAAGGCCGGATTGTTGGCCAGTGATGCCTCGAATACGGGGAAACTGTTGCTGCCTGTTTCGAAGGACGGCACCACAAAGCGGGCATTGAAATGCGCAACCAGCTCATCGCTGACCAATGGCCGGTCATCAGGCAGGGCCTCAAATTCCTCTTCGATCATGCGGATGAAGTTTTCTGGCTTCAGTTCCCGGATCAGGATTTTGATGCGTGCCTTGTACAGGTTGTCACGACGTCCCAGGGCATTGTAAACACGGACAATCGCTTCAACATATTTAATCAGATCTTGCTGTGGTAACCATGATCTTACCTTGGTGGCCACAATAGGTGTTCTGCCCAGGCCGCCACCGGCGTGGACTTCAAAACCGATTTCGCCAGCCTCGTTTTTCAGGACACGCAAGCCAATGTCATGCAGCCGGATAGCGGCTCTGTCATTGGCACTGCCAGTGATGGCAATCTTGAACTTGCGGGGCAAATAGGTGAATTCAGGATGATCGGTAGACCACTGGCGCAGGATTTCCGCATACACACGAGGATCGATATCTTCATCAAAAGCCGCACCGGCAAACTGGTCGGTGGTGACGTTGCGGATGCAATTGCCGCTGGTCTGGATGGCATGCA
This sequence comes from Advenella alkanexedens, assembly GCF_019132845.1. GTDB lineage: Bacteria > Pseudomonadota > Gammaproteobacteria > Burkholderiales > Burkholderiaceae_B > Advenella > Advenella alkanexedens. Next base: position 86,143 of record NZ_JAHSPR010000007.1, read on the forward strand.
AGTCGACATCGGCCAGGGCGGATAAGGCATCGGCCGCCTGATCCAGCCGTATCCAGTTAAGCTGTATGTTCTGACGAGTGGTGAAATGGCCATAACCCTTGTCGTAGGTGCGAGCCACATAAGCCAGTTGTTTTAATTGTTCGGCACTTAGTGTGCCATAAGGGATGGCTACCCGGAGCATGTAGGCATGAAGCTGCAAATACAGACCGTTCATCAAACGGTAGGTTTTGAATTCATCTTCGTTCAGCTCACCGCTTAAACGGCGTTGAACTTGCTCACTAAAAAAACGGGCACGGTTTTTCAGGAAGGCATGTTCATTGTCATCATATTGGTAAATGCCCGCCTTGCTGTTGGCCTGACGCGGTTGAAGGGTTTGGCTGAAGGCAGGGTTACCGTTTTCGCCATTGCCGGACTGCTTGCCCAGATCGGGCCGAACGGAGGGGCCTTTGCTGCGGATACGTTCTTTGTAATCACAGGGTACGGGGATATCGTTTTCGCGGGTGGCGGGTAACTCCTGCACACCAACAATGAAATTATGGTCGCTGGCCTGTTGTGCGGCATCGCGCGCGGCCGCTATGTTTTCCTGATTGAATAATGAGGCTGACTGCAAATCCTGCACCCACTCATTGTTTTGTCCCAGCCAGACAACAATTCCATCATGCAGGCGGTTTGCCGAGAAAAGTGTCAATTCAGCCGTATTGCTCATTTATAAACTCCTTGAGCACTACATATTATTGCAATACCCATATTCATCATAAAAACCACGGGAAGATGTTCAGTTTTCGTTTGTGTTCAATGTATAAAGGAAAATGGGAGGCATCAGTCCGATCGTTGAAAGGTGTGATGAACTTTAATGTTATAAGAAACAGTTATATATAAATAATTGTTATGCATATAATTAAAATTCATACTATCTAATAAAGGATAAAAATTTTATTTATACTCTATACGCTTTTTCTGACTTTCTCTATAGTCTTTATATAAAAATAAATCATAAAGAAAGACTTGTTTGCTATAAATAAGAATTAACGGGCTTTGCGACAGGGCGGGGGATTCGGCAGATGGACAAGGGGGCTGATTCAAGGTTGCCGATTGTTGTTTTTTATGCCGAAAAAATACGCATGAAAGGCTGGCTGGGTAAAGGAAGAGAGCTTAGTGCGCCAGTAAGACAACTGGCGCGAAGTAAGGCTTTTGTCAGGAGGAACCACCACCTAATCTGTAAGGCTTAGAGGGGGAATGTGGCAGGACTTATTCAATTAATAACCAGTTTGATGGTTGATACTGGAATATTGGCGTTATCCAAGACTTCATCAATTAGTTCTTCAGGGGTTTTGGGGGACGCCGCGGTTTGGTCGGTGGGATCAATTTCGAGCTTTTTTATTAGCAGTTTTTTGATTTCAAGAATATTTTGCGGCACAGGATCACTTGGATCCAGTGTCAGTTTTTCAGTCATGCCGTCCATGTTTTCGTAGGAGATATAACGTGTCATAGAGTATTGCCTCATAAAAGTGTGAAATCTGCCATATAACGGCAGGTTAATAAGCAGTGTATATCAAGTGTGACCGGAGGCCACTTGATGGGGGTGTTTATTATGCTTCAGGGGGTTTTGGTAACCTGGTAGTGTTGACGGTAAAACTCCCATTCGTCAACTTCTGTCCCGTCTGGAAATTGACAGATTCCGTATTGGGCATTTGTTCCTTGTTTGATAATTACTTTGCCACCTTTTTGTTGGCACAACATTGAAGCGGGGTTAGCCATTTCAACGGGTAGGCTGGAGGCACAGGCGGAAAGCGTCAGTACACCTAAAACAAGATATCGTGTGATTTTCATAATGTATTTCTTGGTGCAGGCCCGCCCGATGCATGGTCAGATACCGCACTGTTTCGAAAAATCCTGGTGAAGAAAAACGGGATGACCAGGAAGAGGAACCGATATATGGAAATAATAGGGAAGTTTTAATGGTAAGTAAAGATTTCAGGAGGTGGAATGAAGAGGTAAGCCAGGATAAAAAGAACGGACACATGAAAAATCATGGTCCGCTTAAAAATATCGGTGTTAGCCGACTACGGTGTAGCCTCTATTCTAAGTGTGTTTATGTGTTTTTTATATTGATATAAATCAAGCTCATAGAGGTATTAAACAAGAAAAAGCATCGAAATTTAAAGTTTTATTTGGGAGTTGTTTTATTTTGAAATGATTGGGGTTTATATCTTTTTATTTCAGGTAAGACAGAAAACACAAGTGAATAAACAGGTATGATCAATGCACAAGTTTCACAATGATCGCATAAGCACTTTTTGTGATAATGATAAATTTATTCAGCAAGATGGAATCAGAAAATGATTGATGGATTGATCACCGGAAAAATATTCGGGCAGCCCAGGCAGGGGCAGGGTAAGAATGGTTCATATGTGACGGCCAAGGTACGGGCGACCACTGAACAGGACACAATATTTGTAAATATTATTTGTTTTAACCAGCAAGCCTGCACGCAGTTGCTGGCCTTGCAGGATGGGGACAGCGTTTCGGTGGCTGGTTCTCTAACACCACGGGTATGGGATTCTCAGGATGGTCCCAGGCCTGTTCTGGATATGGTTGCCCATGCAGTCCTGTCGGTGTATCACATAAAAAAGAAACGGGATGAAGTGCAAGGCATCAGAAATCAAGCCCGGCAGGAAGATTTCAATGATGATTTTGATAATGAATAATCGAGTGTCTTGATATTTTTTTCAAGATAAAGAAAGAGCTCATGTACCGGGCGTAAATGGAAAGACAGGGCAGGCGTTTAGGCAATTTTCACCAAACTGTATTCGGGCGCGATGCGACTGGATTGAAAAATACCAACTTCCAGAAACTCCATCAGCTGGTTGCTGAGCAGGTTGGGCACCCAGGAAGTGGTTGCTTTATTCCAGGTGGGCTTATTAAGATAAGCAAACAAGGTACCATTTTTATCAATGGCCAAATATTTGTAGCCCTCTGGAACATTTATCTTGAAATTAAAATATGTGATGATGTTTTCTTTGGGTGTAAATGTCATTTTCTTGGGGGGGGGTTTCGCGTTGCATCAATGAAATATGAGGCCTTGATATGATTTGTGAAAACCTCAAATCCGAGCTTAAGTCAATAAGCAAGAATGTAAATCAAATTTCCGGGTATTCATTATTGATGTCATTAATATTAATGATATTTGACATTTTCATCTGAAAGTCCGGAAACCCTTGGTATTCATGTGCTTGAATGGATATAAAAATACAGGAGATAACAGCGTGGCTTCAAAAGAAGAAATTATCACTTTCCTGAAAAATGATTTTCCACAGAATAAATGCATTGTGGAAAGCGTTGGTGAACGATTTTCCAGGATAAAATGGCCGGTCAGTTATGAAGATCTGCGGCCAGGTGGCACCGTATCAGGGCCTTCGTTAATGACCGTGGCCGATGTTGCCTTGTATGTTGCCATTTTGGGTGAAATCGGGATTGTTCCGTTGGCCGTTACCACTAATCTGAATATGTCTTTTCTAAGAAAGCCGGCACCCGATAAAGACCTGATTGCCGAGTGCCGACTTATCAAGTTGGGCAGAACGCTGGCGATGGGTGATGTTTTTATTTACTCAGAAGGGGGTGAGCAGGCTGTGGCGCATGCGGTGGGTACTTATGCCATTCCGGCTCAGGAGTAACCAAGTCGGGGTCACTCTCATTGATCCGGTAAAGCCCGCTGAGGATGATCAGGTATCCGGTCTGTCAGAGTGATGGACGTCAAGCAGTGCTTTGATGGCTGTTTGGGTTTTGATGGCAAGACCCAGAGTGTGGGCGTAATATTCGCATACGGTATGGTAGTTTAGGTAAGCAAGGTCTTCCTGATTGCTTATTTCTTCGGGCAATAGCATGAGTTGTTCATGAATGTCACAGGCTTGTTCAACTGAACAGGCAGAATGGAGAAAGGGATATTCATCTTTTTCCCAGTGCCAGAAACTGGAAATCTGTTCGATCCCGGTTAATTGTTGAAAGTAATGATCCAGTTGTCGGGTGCCAGCTGGATAGGTGTTGAATATTCTATTGGATACTTCGTAATTGAAGTAATTGGCAACATGATCACGCCATTGATCATCGGCCAGTGACCAAATCGCCAGTTTATCTTTGTTGTCCAGAATGTCTCGGGCAATAGCTTGCTTTATGGGCAGGGGCAGGTGTGCGGATGAAGGGATGGTATCGACCAGCTGGACAAGTGCTTCCTGGCCCAGGTTGAAATAAAAGGCTTTCCAGTAGTTACAAAGTAAAACCGTAATGGATTTGAGCAAAGGGGTTGCAGCGCTATCCGGTTCATTGGAGGCGAGCTCCAGCAAAGGATAAATGTCATCACTAATGTTTTTAATGAAGGTAGTGGTGGCTACCGGACAAAATAACGCTTCGTTTTCCATGTTGTCAACTTCTGTGATGGTTTGCTTCATCAGTATCCTTTCTGTTAATGCGGCAATTATACAAGTTATGCGGCAGATGGATATACCTGTTTCAGGATTCCTGCGGGCAATTGCGGATATTTAAGTCGTGAGTTGATGGTGTACAAAAAAATAAATACCGCCGTAAAGGCGGTATCAAGGCAGTTTGGGAGTAGGACGGTTTATTTGTATAAAACCTCGGGCAGCCACAAACCAATTTGCGGGAATACATAAAGCAGAATGAGTGCAAAAATCTGAATTCCCATAAACGGTAGCATGCCAAGAAATATCTGGTTCAGGGTCACATGTGGTGGCGCCACGCCTTTCAGGTAAAAGGCGGACATGGCCACTGGGGGTGAAAGGAAAGCGGTTTGCAGGTTGAGGGCAACCAGAATGCCAAAAAACAGTGGATCGATATTGTAATGAGCCAGCAAAGGCAGGAAGATGGGCATGAAGATCACAATAATCTCCGTCCACTCAAGTGGCCAGCCCAGCAGGAAAATGACAATTTGCGCCATGATCATGAACTCAATGGGGGTTAAATCCATTGACAATACCCAGGCGTTGATAATTTCCTGGCCACCGAGCAGGGCAAAAGCGGCAGAGAAAATACTGGAACCCACAAAGAGCCAGCATACCATTGCGCTGGTTTTTGCCGTCAGGTACATGGACTCCTTGAGCATGGACATATTCAGTCGCCGGTAGGCAAAGGCCAGCAATAACCCGCCAAATGCCCCCATGGCAGCCGCTTCGGATGGTGTGGCAAAGCCAAACACAATGCTGCCCAAGACAGCCAGGATAAGAATGGCCAGTGGGAAGAAGGAGGCCAGGAGCATTTTGAAAATTTCCAGCCGGGCAAAGGTAAAAAATGCATAAAAGATAAACAGCATGACCAGAGCGGCAAAGAAAATAATCCAGAAAGTCATGGGGGCGCTGGTTCTGCCCAGTTCGTCAGCGATTAAGGTTTCAGTGGTGGTAACCTCTTCTGCGGTGGCTTGTGCCATTGGCTCTGCCCCGGGGGGCTCATTCAGGGCACCGGGTGGCTCAGCCAGCCCACCCGCGCCAGGGGGCTCAGCCAGGCCACTGCCGTAACTGTCAGACAGGGTATCAAAGGAGCCAAATCCCATTTCTTGCAATTCATTGGTTTGTTGTGGTGCAGAGGCGGTGACTATTGTATAGGTGATACCCATGGCACCAAAGAAAACGATGGCGGGCAATAAAGTGATGAAAAGCTGATACAGCAGGGACTTTGCCGGTATGTCAACATTGCGCTTGCCCTTAAGGGCACTTAACAGGCCCGGCAGGGCTTTGTTGCTGATGGAATTTTTAATGTTTTCGGCAAAATCGGGCAGGGAAACGCGTCTTTCTTCCTCGGACAAAGGAGGAGCCAGCTTGGGGTTGAGTTTGGCCATGATGATGACGTAAACAACATAAAGCACGGCCAGCATAATGCCAGGAAAAAAGGCGGCGGCATACAGCTTGACTACTGATACGCCCGCAACAGCGCCATACACAATTAACAGTACCGAAGGCGGAATCATGATGCCCAGGCATCCGCCAGCGGTAATGGCACCGGCAGAAAGTTTAACGTCATAACCGGATTTCAGCATGGCCGGCAAGGCTAGCAAACCCATTAAAGTTACCACTGCGCCAACAATGCCGGTGGCCGTGGCAAAAACCGCACAGGTAATAATGGTGGCAACCGCCAAAGAGCCGGGTATGCGAGCCATGACCAGATGCATGCTTTTGAAAAGTTTTTCAATCAGGTTGGCGCGTTCAACCAGGTACCCCATGAAAATGAATAAAGGCACGGCAATGAGGACATCATTGGTCATAACGGCGTAAGTACGCAGAACCATCAGGTCCAGCGTTTGTTCCACGGCAAGACGCGTGCCCATATCCTGATAAGCATACAGGGTAAAGCCAACACCCATGCCCATCAGGGTGAAAGCAGTGGGGAACCCCAGCATAATGGCCACAACAATCAGGGCCAGCATGAGCAAGCCCATATGCCCATTAGTGATATCCGCCGGGGCGGGCATGAAAATAACCAAGGTGATAATAATGCCAAATAATATGGTAAGTCCGAACCAGGCTTCTTTTTTCATGGTTGATTCCTGTTTTTATCTGTTATGTATTCATCTGCTTGAATAATGTCTTGCGTTGAAACATGAACCATGTTTTTCAGCTTATCAACATCAACCTCTTCCACATCAATGTTCCGTGATGGCCATTGCCCCTTTTTCAGGCACATGATGCATCTGACGACTTCCACAAATCCTTGCAAAAACAAGGCAAAACCGGCAATGGGAATAATGGCCTTGAATGGATAGATAGGAGGGCCATCGGCCGTAATGGTGGAGTGTTCATTGATCACCCACGATTCGGAGGCGTAGTTGTAACCTGCCCAAACCAGGGCAATAATGCCGGGAAAGAAAAAAAGAAAATAAAGGATAAGATCCAGGCTGGCCTGCAAACGAACCGGAAAAAAACCATACAGTACGTCACCGCGCACATGTCCGTTTTTGCCTAGCGTATAAGCACCGGCCATCATGAATAGTGCACCGTATAGCATGTTCATGACATCAAATGCCCAGGCATGGGGTTGATGCAATGCATAGCGTGAAAAAACTTCGTAGGTAACAAAAAGCGTGAGGATAAGGGCGCACCAACTGAATAGTTGGCCAATTAATGTGTTGACTTTATCAATAAAGCGCAATATTTTTCGCATACGAATTCGCCTGGCAGTATTGATCCATGGATGTCACTTTCACTCTTGACAAGAATGAAAGTGACACGAAGGGCTGTAAACGGGTAAGACGTTTACAAAAAAGTGCGTAAGCCCCGGCTTTAAGATTTCTTGGCGGCAGGCCGGGCAAAATAATGGTTATAGGCCATGCGTCGGTTATTGTTGGTGTCCATGTCCCAACTGACCGCCCGCTCAGCAAATGCCCGTTGTGATTCCTCAATTTCCTTGAACAGGGGATTGCTTTCCGCTTTTTTGGCGACAATATCGTCCCAGGTGGTTAATTGCTGCTGAAGAATGGCGTCTGGCGTTTTGTAGAACTTGACATTGTCTTCGGCTTTCAGTTTGACGTAATCTTGTGAATAACGGTCTATGGCTTTCCAGGACATATCGGCCGAAGCGGCTTCTACCGCGTTTTCTATAATGGCCTTCATTTTGTCTGGCAGTGCATTATATTTATCTTTATTGAAGGTGATCTCAAAGGTTTCGGAGGGCTGGTGAAAGCTTTGCAGCATACATACCTTTGAAACATCGGGGAAGCCAAGCAAACGGTCGGAAGAAGCGTTGTTGAATTCAGCGCCATCCAACAGCCCGCGATCAAGGGCGGGTACGATTTCACCACCCGGCAGGGCATTAACGGCAGCTCCCATGGCGGTAAACAGGTCAATGGCCAGACCGTTGGTGCGGAATTTCAGACCTTTCAGGTCTTCTGCTTTGGCAATGGGCTTTTTGAACCAGCCCAGTGGCTGTGTTGGCATTGGGCCGCTCAGGAAGGAAACGACATTGCCACCAATAGAGTCATACAGCTTGACCAGTAATTCTTTACCGCCACCATATTTAAACCAGGCAAGCAACATATTGGCATCCATGCCATAGGCGGGTCCGGAAGAAAACAGGGCAAGCGCATTTTGTTTTCCATAACTATAACCAAGAACGCCATGGCCGCCATCCAGGGTCCCTTTTGAAACGGCGTCCAGCAAGGCAAAGGCGGGTACAACCGCACCGGCCGGAAGGACTTCGATTCTAAGCTCTCCACCTGTCATGTCATTGATTTTTTTTGCAAAATCAAGGGCGTATTCGTGGAAAATATCCACAGTTGGCCAAGTGCTTTGAAAGCGGAAACTGGTGGGGGTTTGTGCACTGACAATGGCCGGGAAACCCATGCCTACGGCAGCGGCCGTACCGGCTGCCGCCGTGCCCAGGAATTTACGGCGTGATTCGGTTTGTGGTGGGGGTGCGGAAGGTTTTTTTGCAGGACTGTTATTAGCCATGGTTTGTCTCCTATGTGGCTGATACAACTGGTGATACCTGATAGTGATTATGTTTGTTGTGCTACAGACTGCGACTCCAACTAAATTTATACGCACTCTATTATTCATTGTCAAGATCTATGGACTAAGTGTAAGTGCCCATATTTAAATGCAAATTTTATGCTTTTTAAATTGTGCGTATGCATTGCCATGCTCTGCGTGGGAATGCCAGATGACACTCAAAATAATGTTCTTGATAATCGTGTTTTGAACTTGATGTGAATTTACATTTTGTGTGCTATTTTACTTACAATTATTTTGCATTGATCTATATCAAGAAAGTGCCATTTTGTATGGTGCTGAAATAACTGGTCATAATTTCACAATGTGGAATTTAGAAGGATGTAGGCGTGTGGGGAATGTGGCTATTGTGATTGATGGTAATAGAAATCATGGGATTTTTATCAAAAAACATTCTAATCAAATGATTTGAATAAAAGATATTTATTTTTAAAACAACAAAATAGTGCTCAAATTTGTAACATAATAATTCACTTGAATTTCAGGAAATGTAAATTTTGATGTTTTTATTTTTGTAAAAAATATTTTCATATAATTCATTTTTTCATTTGCTAAAGATCTGGATCCTAAAAACACAGATTTTTAAATAATCTCAAATTTTCATTATTGGAGTAATTATTATTAATTAGGGTGTTTTTTGAGGGCGAGAAACGTTACTTAATTGACTATAACAACACGATTTTTATAAAGCCATTCTTGTTTTTTTGTATTAAGCAGGCATAATTCGGTGGTCAAGACAATTAATAAAACACAAATTTATTATTTTGTCATCTAGGGTTTACCGCAGGATTCATAAAAAAATAACAATTCTTTTTTATGATGGAAGCTTTGTTAATTAACTTTTTGTTTATCTGGTTTGTTAACAATGAGTTCAGAAGCGTGCAAGTAATTTGTAAATTGGCAAGACTATAATCAACGATGCGGTTATGACTTTGCTTGTGTTTCCGAATAAATTTAATAAGTGACTACGAATGATGAGTATTGGCCAGTCTCCCTTTATGCAGGACACCAACCTGGTGAATGAGTTAAGAGAAGTTAACTTGTCTTATTTACTGTTGGCTCAACGCATGTTGCGAGATGATTTTTCCAAAGGAATGTACCGTTTGGGACTTGGCAGGGAGGTCGCCGAGTTGTTGATGGATTTAAGCACTTCGCAGGTATTGTCGTTGGCATCTTCAAACTCCCTTATTTGCGGGTTCCGCCTGAATGATATTGCATTGCTGGGAGCTCTTACTAAAGATGGTATGAACGGTACCCTTAAGCAGGTACAGGCCTCCATGATGCTGGCACAGCAGGAGCCTGATCGTGTTATGCAGGAGGCATCTCGGTGAGCGAAAAGGTGAAAGCCAAGGCAAAACCCAAGGCAAAACCAAAAAGTGTTCTTAAAGATGGCATGGATATCTCGCTGGCCAGCCAGATGATACAGCTGGGTGCTCGCTTGCAAGTGCTCGAGGCGGAAACCGATTTAAGCAGTGATCGGCTGTCCCGGCTCTATCATGAGATTCATCACCGCTCTCCGCCCAAGGGTATGTTGCCATACTCCACCGACTGGTTCATGTCTTTTTACCAGAATATTCATGCAACCCTGTTTTACAGCATTTATCTTAATCTGGTCAGTCATACTGATACCCAGGGGATACAGGCGATTATTGAAGCCTATACGCTTTATCTTGAACATGATGAGGTACAACGATCTTGGGATGAACAAAGCAACGAGCCGGTGTTGAGTTTTACCCGCGCCTGGATGCTGGTTCGATTCTTTAAAAGCGATTTAATGCAAATGTCCACCTGCTCACAGTGCAGTACGGCTTTTGTTACCCACAAGCATGAGTTGGAAAGTGGTTTTGTCTGTGTCATGTGCAAGCCGCCAGCCAGAATTGTGGGCATGCTTAACAAACAGGCAACCGCTTCTTATTACGGCAAGTTTTAGTCGATCTTCTGTCTGTCGGCCCCGTCTTGGTGGCTTGCCTTTGCCTTGGTTGCAGTGTCGTTCAAGGGGGCAGGGGTGCGGCCCTGTTTTTTAAAAAAATTAAATTAATGTCATTTATTGACGTTAATGAACATGCAGCACCGAAAACTATTAACAATTGTTGGCTGACATAAACAGCCTGAATGGATTGCCCAAATCATGCGTAAGAATTTGCCTGTTAACGATATTGAAACTTTAGTCCAGGATGACCAGTACCTCATTTCCAAAACCGATTTAAAAGGGCGTATCACTTACTGTAATCCGGCTTTTGTTGAAATAAGTGGCTTTACCCGGGAAGAGTTGATAGGCAAGCCGCATAATATTATTCGTCACCCGGATATGCCCGAGCTGGCATTCCAGGATTTGTGGGAAAGCGTGCAAAGCAAAAAGCCCTGGACGGGGCTGGTTAAAAACCGTCGCAAGGATGGTGGCTTTTACTGGGTTCTGGCCAACGTGACGCCTATTTTTCAGGGTAGTGAGGTAACAGGCTATGCTTCGGTCAGGGTCAAGGCGGATCCCGAGAGTATTGCCAAGGCCGAAGCCCTGTACAGGCAGATCAACAATGGCGAGAAAATACCCTATACGATCAAACAGGGGCGCAAAGTGCCCTTGGGAATCCGTCGTATCTTTGCCGGGGCAGGCCGCATTTTACAGAAAGGATTTGCACCTGGCCTGATGCGGGCAGCCATGTTGTCTGTCATAGGCATGTTGTTCCCGACATGGCTGGTTGCCACCCAAACCCAATTGCCGGGTGGTAACCCGACCCTCTTCGGAATCATGGCCTTGTTTGTTTTATCCATTGTGTTGCTGTCTCTGAAAATGGCCAGGGATATCAAACAGCCCATTGATGGTGCTGCCGATATTATCCGCCAGATTTCTGCTGGCAACCTGAACAATAACGTCAATTCCATTCCCAAAAACGAGATGGGTGAGCTGTATTACTACCTGGATATGATGCGCAAGGCGCTTATTGGCATCAGTGGTGAGGTCATGGTTGGGGCGGATGCAAACTCAAGAATTGTGACTGCATTGCAGAAAAACAGCCAGACGCTGGCCATGCAAACGGAAGATCAGGCGGCCTCGTTGCAGGAAACCGCAGCCAGCCTTGAAGAGCTGACGGTCACTGTCAAGCAGAATGCCGAGAATGCGCGTTCGGCCAACTCGATTGCCCTGGAAGGCTTGCGGGTGGCGGAAAATGGTAGTGACAAAGTCAATCAGGTCGTGCGTTCAATGGAAGAAATGAACGACAGCTCAAGAAAAATTGAAAGCATTGTCAAAATTATTGAAGATATCGCATTTCAGACCAATCTCCTGGCGATTAATGCCAGTGTCGAATCTGCGCGTGCCGGTGAGGCTGGACGCGGGTTTGGGGTGGTGGCTGCCGAGGTGCGTAATTTATCGCAAAAAAGCTCAGATGCCGCCAAGGAAATCAAGGCACTGGTTCTGGCTTCGGTAGAGGATGTCACACAAAGCTCCCGTCTGGCAGAAGAGGCGGGCAGTGTGATGAAGGAAATCATGGATTCGGTGCAGGGGATGGTCAATATCATGGCTGAAATTTCCACTGCTTCGGTTGAACAGTCCAGCGGGCTGCAACAAATCAACCTGGCCGTCAATCAGATGGATCATGCCGTACACCAGAATTCGGCCATGGTTCAGGTCCTGTCGCAGACCTCCGTTGAGTTGGGTCAGCAGGCACAGGAACTGAAGCAGTCCATTGGCGTGCTCAACAATATGCAGGGTTAAGAGCGGCTAAATGCAGAAGTAAGCCGGTTTTTGCGGGCTGTTCTATTCAATGGCCTGTACGCCCTGCCCGTAAAATGGTATTTTGGTCAGTTTTGGTGTCTTCGGATACGGGTAAGGGGCTAGCGTGTTAGTCGTCATTGGATACGGTATTGTATTAATTTGTGTGTTTGGGGCCTATGTCGGAATGGGGGGGCACCTTAGCGCCCTTTTTCAGCCGCTCGAGCTGGTTCTGATTGGTGGTGCGGCACTGGGTGCTTATGTGGCGGCCAACAACATGCGCTCCATCAAGCAATTGGGTAATAGCCTGGTGCGGCTTTTCAGAAAAAACAAATATGACAAGGCGTTGTATCTGGAAATTCTTGCATGCCTTTTTGTCATTACCCGAAAAGCTAAAAGCGAAGGTAAAAACGTCATTGAATCTCATATCGAGGCACCCGAGGAAAGTGATATTTTCAGTCAGTTTCCCATGGTGCTTGAAGATAAAAGGGTGCTGAATTTCATCTGTGACTATTTCAGGATGATTATTAGCAGTAACATGAGTGCCTTTGAGCTTGAGCAGCTCATGGATGAAGAAATTGACACGTGTCGCCATGAAATGAACGTCCCGGTCAAAGGTCTCAAAGCCGTAGGGGACGCTCTTCCTGCATTTGGGATTGTGGCTGCCGTTTTGGGCGTTGTTAAAGCACTGGCCTCCATTGACCAGCCCCCCGCCATTTTGGGTGACCTGATCTCCAAGGCAATGGTGGGTACCTTTTTGGGTATTTTGATGGCTTATGGCTTTGTTTACCCGGTGGCTGATGCGATTGAGCGCCGTAACAATGAAAGCGTCAAGACATTAGAGTGTATCAAGGTGACGTTGCTTGCCTATATGCACGGCTATTTGCCGGCTGTCGCGGTCGAGTTTGGCCGTAAAGTCCTGTTCTCTTCCGTTCGTCCCTCATTTGCGGAGCTTGATGAACAGGTTCAATTATCCAAGTCAGCCAAGTAAACATACAGTATGTCAGGTAATGCCCCACGTATAGTCGTCCGGAAAAAACGCCCTTCACATGATGAAGGGCATTCGGGTGGATCATGGAAGATTGCTTACGCAGACTTCATGACTGCCATGATGGCTTTTTTTCTGGTGATGTGGATTCTGTCGCTGGTGCCCAAAAGCGAACTTAAAGATCTGGCCGATTATTTCAGGCGGCCGCTGATTTCAGCTGTCACGGGTGATCCTCATAAGCAAGCCAGCAGAAACGTGATTCCAGGCGGGGGTACAGCATCTCCCATTCCCAACCAAAGCAATTTGCCGGATATTGGGGCCTTGATTCCGCAGGTTAACCGTAGTGAGCAAAGTGAAGATAGCGAACGTCTGGAAAACCTGAAACGCAGTGTCGATTTGCAAATTGAGAATAATCCGACCCTGAAAAATTTCAAGCCGCAGATGCTTATGGACATGACGCCAGAGGGTTTGCGTATTCAAATTCTGGACAACCAGCAACAGCCCATGTTTGCCACCGGCAGTGCACGGCTTAACCCCGAAATGGTTTATATCCTTAAAGAGCTGGCTCCATTGCTTAATGATATGCCTAATGGGATATCCATCAGCGGTCATACCGATGCCACGCAATATGTCACTGGTGAACATGCCTATAGTAATTGGGAGCTGTCTGCCGACAGGGCGAACTCTGCCCGGCAGGCACTGGTGAATAATGGTCTGTCTGAAAGCAAGATCAGACGGATATTGGGCCTGTCTTCAACCATCAACCTGGTCAAGGATGATCCGTATTCACCCATCAACCGGCGTATCAGCATTGTGGTGCTCAATCATAGGGCAGAGCAGGTGCTTGATAAAATGAATGCATCGCCGGCTCTGAAGCAGGAAGATCTGGATGCCAGGCTGAAACAGGAAAAAGAAAATACCAGCATTCCTGAGAAATCGTCCCTGGGTAACGTGCAAAGTCTTTCTCCTTCGGTTAATTCCGCCACCCTGGTCACGGCACCAGAAAAGACCCCTGAATTATCGCCCCGTCATCTGCCCGTGCCGCCTCAAAGCGTGGTGTCAGTGCGCCAGGAGGAGGCTGCTATGCCGTTGGTTGCTGCTCAGTCAGGGCCCAGTCAGACAGAGGTCGATCAGCCTAAACTTCAACTTCAACCTCAACCTCAACCTCAGCCTGAGACAGTGGTTCAGCTGGTTCAGGGCTTGGGTGACAGTGGTTATGATATTGAAAAAATCATGCCATCTCCTGCCAGTAAACAGGACAGTCTTTTGTGGCAGACGGCAGATACGGTTGTCGGGTCTTTAGTGGGAACCGCAACGGCAGCCATTCCTCCTTCATCGCTGCCAGAGCAGGTTTCAACCACATCGCCGGTGTCACAAAATAAAAACCGGAATTTTTCCCGGGAAGCCAAGGAAATTGAAAATCCTGCCGTTAATGTAGACAAGGCATTTGAAAATTCGCCCGCTTCAGATAAACCAGCAGTGCCAGCGAAGACAACTCCTTCAACCAACAATGCTTCTGACAAGACAGCGGCTTCCGGGAAGAAATCGGCTTCAACGCAGAAAGTAGAGCCCGCCATGAAAGCGGCCCCGGCTAAAAAAACAGAGCCGGTGAAGAAAGCAGAATCGGTGAAGAAAGCCGTACCAGCCAAGAAAGCCGCACCGGCAAAAAAAGCGGCTCCTGTCAAAAGCGTCAATCAGGAAGTCGATGATGGTGTCGGTAAGGTGGGAATCATCGCAAAGCAGGGAATGCCTCCAGCAAAGGTAAACCCGGGTAACAAGGTTTCGTCTGTGAGTAAAAGCGGCTCCGGGAATTCCTCCGACACGGCCAAACCAGGTCCATCGACCAAAGCGGTTGAGACGGAAATTGATCTCAGGAGTATTCTTCACAACAATTTTTATCAGTGACAGACAGGTATATGAGCAGCCCAGATTTAAGTGAGTTTCATGATACGTTTTTTGATGAGGCCCAAGAGCTTCTCCAGGGTATGGAGCAGACCCTGCTGTCCCTGGATCCAGAATCCCCTGATCACGAATCACTGAATGCGATTTTTCGTTGTGCCCATTCCATCAAGGGGGGGGCTGCCGCTTTTGGGGTTTTTGATGATCTGGTCAGCACAACGCACAAGCTGGAAAATATCCTTGACCTGGTGCGCAACGGGAAAATGCCCCTGACGCATGAGGCGATCAGTGTTTTTCTAAAAGCCAAAGATGTGTTGTGGGACCTGGTGCAGGCTTATCGGGAACAACGTGAACCTAGCAGCGAAAGCGCACATGAATTGCTGGTCATGTTGCAGCAACTGGGCGAAGGCAAGTCTGCCGAGGCAAAACCGGTCCTGGCACAAACTGATACTTCGTCTGTGCCAGAGCAGGCTGAGTCGGGTATTGAAAAGAGTACGCAGTCAAAAACACCGGTGGCAGAGCCTGAAACGACATCGGAAGCCACGCCGGAAGTTGTCATCCCTGAAGGGGAAAAACTGCTTAAGGTCACCTTGATGGATGTGTCGGAAAAAGACCGTTTGTCCTTGCATAATGAATTGGGCATCATGGGAACCCATATCCGGCAATCCAGTTCGGGCAATGAGCATTATTACTGGTTAAGTTCTGCCTTGCCGCCCGAGGACATTATTGCCGTATGTTGCTTTGTGATTGATGAGTCACAAATTAAAGTGGAAGAAGACAAGCCTGTTGCACAACAGCCTTCCATAAAGGCTCCGGAACAGCTGGCGGTAACTCCAGCACCCGCTCCAGCACTGGCCACGGCAACTTCGTCGTCTTCGCCTGTCGCGGTGTCCACGACTGCTCCGGCACCCATCCTGACGGCAAAAACCGTTAGTGAGGCACCGGTAAAACAGGCGGTGCCCAAAGCCGCAGCGGCCAGCAAAGAAAGCGGCACGATTCGTGTACCCATCCAGAAAGTGGATCAGCTGGTCAATCAGGTGGGTGAAATGGTAATTAACCAATCCATTCTGATGCAGGCCAACCAGTCACTGGATCCGATTGCACATGCTTCCCTGATACAGGATATCGAGCATATGGGCAGTGCCTTGAGGACCCTTCAGGAAGCAATCATGGCTTTGCGTATGATGCCCATGGATTATGCGTTCGGACGTTTCCCACGGCTGGTGCGGGAGACCGCGAGCAAACTGGGCAAGCAAATCGAACTGATTACCAAGGGCGGTGGCACCGAGCTGGACAAAGGCCTGATCGAGCGCATGATCGATCCCTTGACCCACTTGATTCGCAACAGTCTTGACCATGGCATTGAAATGCCTGAAAAACGGATTGCGTGCGATAAAGACCCCGTGGGGAAAATTACCATCAGTGCGCAACACCAGGGTGGCCGCATCATCATCGAGGTAATCGATGATGGCGCAGGCATGGATCGTGAAAAGTTAATTAACAAAGCGATTGAAAAAGGTCTGCCCGCCTCGCATAACATGACCGATGATCAGGCCTTCATGCTTATTTTCGAAGCCGGGTTTTCTACTGCGGAAAAAGTGACGGATGTGTCCGGTCGTGGAGTCGGTATGGATGTCGTCAAGCGTAATATCCAGGAACTGGGTGGCCTGACGCAGATCGAGTCCGAAAAGGGCAAGGGCACAACCATCCGGATTTCGCTGCCCCTGACGCTGGCCATTATGGATGGCATGACCGTGCAATCAGGTAAAGAGCGATTTGTGCTTCCTCTGAGCCATATTGTTGAATGTCTGCAACCTGCCAGCGACCAGATCCGTATTCTTGAGGAAAACAAGGCCTTGCTGTTATTGCGGGGAGAGCATTTGCCCATTATTAATTTGTGGGAAGTGTTTTCGATTCCACATACAGAGCGTGATTTGCAAAAATCCATTATTGCTGTTTTGCAGGTGGGCAAAAGCCGGTATGCGCTGGCGGTTGACCAGTTGCTGGGCCAGCATCAAATCGTGGTCAAAAACCTTGAAACGCATTTCAAACGGGTACCGGGTGTGTCCGGGGCCACCATTTTGGGCGATGGCAGTGTTGCCCTGATTCTGGATGCGGCTGCCATTCTTGAGCAAAACAAGTTTGGATTGATGCCTTACGGTGCGGGATTCA
The DNA here is from genome assembly GCF_019132845.1 of Advenella alkanexedens. GTDB lineage: Bacteria > Pseudomonadota > Gammaproteobacteria > Burkholderiales > Burkholderiaceae_B > Advenella > Advenella alkanexedens. The sequence continues at coordinate 103,421 of NZ_JAHSPR010000007.1, forward strand.
ATAGCCCCGTACTACAACAAGAGAGAGTTTAAGCATGAGCCAGGAAAAAAAAGATGAGCTGAATTATCACTGTCTGGTGTTTTGTGTCGATGGCCAGGAGTTTGCCATTGATATTCTGAAAGTCCAGGAAATCAGAGAGTATCAGCCGGTAAATGTGACACGCGTGGCACATATGCCTTCGTATATACAGGGCTTGATCAACTTGCGTGGGCAAATTATTCCCATCATAGATCTTCGTATCAAACTGAAAGTCCGCGAAGTCGAGTACACTCCGCAAACCGTGGTGATTATTCTGGGATTGTCTGACCGTATTGTGGGTATTGTGGTGGACAGTGTGTCAAATGTGGAGCTGATAGCCAAAAACACGATCGAGCCACCTCCCAGTGTGAATAATCCTGCCCCTTATTTAATTGGTTTGACCACTTACAAAGACCAGTTATTGCAAATCGTGGATGTTGAAAAACTGATTGATCATGAACACTGGACCTTAAGTGACCTTAACCATGAGACGTAACCATGGATGCCCTGACTCGATCGGCCTGGACAGAGACTAGTTATAAGCGTGCCTTGAAAATGCTTCATGACAGAAGCGGTATCATCGTGGGCGAGCACAAGATGAAATCAAGCGAAAGGTTGCTTGAGGGTTTGCGCAAAGAGTATGGTTTTGTGACCATTGACGATTTTCTGGATTCCCTGGGGAACAACAAGGATCATTCCGGTTGGCCAGCGTTTATCAATTGCTTTACCATTAACCATACTGCGTTTTTCCGGGAGCCGCATCATTTTGAAATTCTGGCCAAGTACATAGAAAAACACCGCACCAATTGTGCCATATGGTGTGCTTCCTGCTCTACCGGAGAAGAACCCTATTCCATTGCCATGGTGTTAAATGAAATAGTGGGTGAGCAGACGCCTTGCCCCAGGATTGTGGCCACAGACATTGATGGTCAGGCAATTCAAAGGGCCAAGGCAGGCATTTACAGTATTGACAAATTAACGGGAATTTCCGAAGAACGCCTGCGCAGGCATTTTCTCAAAGGCAATAATAAATTTGAAGGCAAGGCTAAAGTCAAACCGGCCTTATGCGACAGAATAGAGTTTTCCGAATTGAACCTGATGTCGTTTTCATGGCCAAAGCCTGCCATGTTTGATGTGGTTTTCTGTCGCAATACCATGATTTATTTTGATCACGAGACACAGGTGCGTCTGGTGGCAAATTTTGCGCGTTCAATGAAGCCGGGTGGCTTATTGTTTATTGGCCATTCAGAAACCCTGGCATCGACCACAGATCAGTTCACCCTGTTGGGACAAACTGTATACCAGCGCAATAATCGTTAGTTTTAAAGCAAGAAGAAATATGACTGAGTTGAAAAAAGGGTTGATCCGGGTATTGTGTGTTGATGATTCGGCACTGATGCGTCGGATTATGACAGAGGTAATTAATGCCGAACCGGATATGGAGGTAGTGGGTACAGCCCCTGATCCGCTGGTGGCACGGGATATGATCAAACAATTGAATCCCGATGTGATTACGCTGGATGTGGAAATGCCCAAAATGGACGGGTTGGATTTTCTGGAGCGCTTGATGCGCCTGCGTCCGATGCCTGTAGTCATGGTTTCTTCCTTAACCCAGAAACATTCTGCCATCTCTTTGCGGGCGCTTGAATTGGGTGCTGTTGAAATCGTTTCCAAACCCAATGCGCAGTCAGGCAAAACCCTGGAGGCTTACCAGCATGAAGTCGCTGAAAAAATCCGGGCGGCCAGTCGGGCCCGTTTGAAGCAATATGTAATGCCCGGTCAGGAAGTGCCGGTCATTAAAACAGCGGGCAATGTCAGTAATGTCAGGAATGACTGGGTGGTGGCAATCGGTTCATCCACCGGTGGAACCGAAGCATTGTCCAGGGTTTTGACGGGTTTGCCACGGGAATGCCCACCTATAGTGATTACCCAGCATATGCCGGCAGGATTTACCGCTTCCTTTGTGCAAAGGCTTGATCGCACATGTGCGTTAACCGTTCATGAGGCAAAAGGTGACGAGATGCTGGAAAGTGGCCATGTGTATCTGGCCCCCGGCAGTGTGGCTCACCTGGCCATTCGCAAGTCTGGCAGTGTTTACCGGACCGTGTTGATCGAGTCCGAACCTGTCAACCGTCACCGCCCATCGGTGGATGTCCTGTTTTCCAGTGTGGCTAAAGAAGCAGGAAAAAAAGCAACTGGTATCATATTGACCGGTATGGGTAAGGATGGTGCCCAAGGTTTGTTGGAAATGCGCAAAGCCGGTGCCGATACCTTTGTGCAAAATGAAGCCACTTGTGTGGTATATGGCATGCCCGGTGAGGCGATGAATATTGGTGCTACCGATGAAGCGGTGCCGCTTGAGAAAATTGGCGAACGGCTTTTCAAGGGGCTGGCCAAAGTGCAGTTGCCGCTTAAGCGATAATATGCAATGTTGAATACTAAAAATAGGATAAATGCAGTATGAATAAAGATATCAGGATTCTGATTGTTGATGATTTTCCGACCATGCGTCGTATTGTTAAAAACCTCTTGAAAGACTTGGGGTTTGAAAGCGTTGATGAGGCTGAGGATGGTGCGCAGGCGCTGGGTAAATTACGTAATGGCGTATCCGGTTATGATTTGGTGGTTTCCGACTGGAATATGCCTGTCATGGATGGGTTGACCATGCTCAAGGAAATCCGGGCCGATGAAAAACTCAAACAGATTGCCGTCCTGATGGTGACAGCAGAAGCTAAAAGTGAAAACATTGTGAGCGCCGCCAAGGCGGGTGCAGACGGTTATGTCGTCAAACCCTTTACCGCAGCGACACTGGAAGAAAACCTGAATAAGGTGTTTGAGAAAGCCAAGCGTCGCATGGGCGCCTGAAAATGCCAAACACCGGATGGATCGTAATACAGTCTGAAAAGGATTAAAACAATGACCGATTCAAAACAAGCCTTACCGGAAAACGGAAATACGGTGGATGAAGCACCGGTGTATGACCGGATTGCCCATGTTACCCGTTTGTTGCGTGACAGCCTGCGTGAACTGGGTCTTGAACCTAGTGTTCAGGCGGCTGCCAAGGCCATGCCTGATGCCCAGTCCCGTATTCGATATATTACGTCCCTGACCGAAAAGGCCGCCAATGATGTGTTGAATAGCGCGGAATTGGCCCAATCCCAACTGGGGCACCTGAAAGCGAGTGCCGTCAGCCTGTCTGAGGAACTGGTGCAGGCCATGCAGCCTGTTGAGCAGCCACAGGTCCAGTTGCCTGTGGAGCTGGCCAAAAATATCCAGGCCTTCCTGTCGGGTGTGAAAGAGGAAATCCGGCCGGTTGATACCGCCTTGATTGACATCATTACGGCTCAGGCTTTTCAGGATTTGACCGGCCAGGTGGCCAGCAAGTTGACGGTGCTGCTTGATCGCATCGAGCAGGAGCTGGTGCAGGTCCTGATTGAGTACATGCCCGAAAAATACAGTCAGGAAATGGATAAAGAAGCCCAGGCGGAAAACGCCTTGCTGAATGGTCCTGTTGTCGAGCATAAAGAAAACGGTGGAACCGTGCAAAACCAGCAGCAGGTGGATGATTTGCTGGCCCAGCTGGGTTTTTGAAGACCATTATGCTTTTTTACCTGCCTTATCCTGGCCATAACAGGCATTAAGGCGGGTTTTTCTTCCCTTACTCTTCCAATTGCCGTGCGGTCAAACCCGTTACACTAGTGGCAGTTTAGAATGCGCTCATTCCGGATAGCGCCATTTAACCGTACCTACCAGCATGGCAGAAGATAGCGACCTTGAAAAAACCGAAGCCGCTTCCCCGCAACGATTAAACAAAGCGCGGGAAGAGGGCCAGGTTGCGCGCTCGCGAGAGCTCAATACCTGCCTTATTTTGCTGGCGGGTGCCATGACACTTTGGGTCAGTGGCGGTTTTTTGTATGGGCGGCTGGTTTATATTATGCGAACCACCATGCACTTTGATTGGACGCTCAAAAGTGCGGTAGAAAGCCTTGCGCCAACCATGCTGGACAGCTTTTTACATGCCCTGACAGGTTTGTTTCCCTTGTTTGTGATCTTGGTGGTGGTTGCCATCGGCTCGTCGGTGGCGCTGGGGGGGCTGGTTTTTTCAAGCAAGGCCCTTACCCCCAATTTTGGGCGCATGAATCTGTTTAAGGGACTGGGGCGCATGGTGAGTGCCTCAACTTGGATTGAGTTGCTGAAAACCCTGCTGAAAGCGGCCTTGATCGGTGGCGTTGGGATAATGGTTATCAAATCGTATTTGCCACAAATGCTCGCCCTGTCTCATTTGTCCCTGCCAATGGCATTGGCCAAAGGGCTGGGGATGGTTTTGTTTTGCTGCGCTACCATTATTGGCTCCTTGTTGCTGATTGCACTTATAGATGTGCCCTGGCAAATGTATTCACATGCCAAAAAACTGCGCATGAGTAAAGAAGAAGTCAAGCGTGAACATAAGGAAAACGAGGGTGATCCGCATATCAAGGGCCGAATTCGCCAGCAACAGCGTGAAATGGCACGTCATCGCATGATGAGCAGTATTCCCGATGCGGATGTGGTGGTTACCAACCCGACCCATTATGCTGTGGCACTTAAATATGAGCAGGACGGAGACCGCGCGCCACTGGTGATTGCCAAGGGTACCGGAGAAATTGCCCGTAAAATCCGTGAAATTGCCGCAGAAAATAATGTGGTGCAGCTGGAGGCGCCGGCATTGGCCCGCGCCCTGTATGCCAATGTCGAGCTGGAACAGCCCATTCCGGAAGCGCTGTTTGCTGCCGTTGCCCAAGTGCTGGCCTGGGTTTATCAATTACAGCAGTACCGGCAGGGAATGGCTGAGGAGCCGGATCGGCCCGTGAATTTACCGGTGCCGCCCGAGCTTGACCCGCAGTCCGGGCAAACGCAGACAACTGCGCGGTAAAATGCCTCTTGATCCTGCAAAACCCTGAATGACCTAAATTATTGAGTATATGAACAGTTTTTTTTCCTCACTGAAATTGCATGCGGCAGACTCCAGAATGCTGGCCGGTCCGGTGCTGATTGTCATGGTGCTTGCCATGATGGTCCTGCCTTTGCCGCCGTTTTTACTGGATCTGTTTTTTACTTTTAACATTGCCTTGTCCATCATGATTCTTCTGGTGGCCATGTTTACCAAAAAACCGCTGGATTTTGCCGCATTTCCATCGGTCCTGTTATTTGCTACGCTACTGCGTCTGTCACTGAACGTGGCGTCCACCCGTGTAGTTTTGTTGCATGGGCATACCGGGCCCGATGCCGCCGGTCAGGTTATTGAGGCATTTGGTCACTTTCTGGTGGGTGGAAACTTTGCTGTTGGTATTGTTGTTTTTGCCATTCTGGTCCTGATCAACTTTGTGGTCATTACCAAGGGTGCGGGCCGGATTGCCGAAGTGGGTGCCCGTTTTACGCTGGATGCCATGCCCGGTAAGCAAATGGCGATTGATGCCGACCTGAATGCCGGCCTGATTGCCGAGGATGATGCGCGCCGAAGAAGGGCGGAAGTGGCACAGGAAGCGGAGTTTTACGGTGCCATGGATGGTGCCAGTAAATTTGTGCGTGGTGATGCCATTGCCGGCCTGATTATTATGGTGGTCAGTATTGTGGGCGGGCTGCTGGTAGGTGTTATGCAGCACGATCTCAGTTTTAGTGAAGCCGGTCAGGTGTATACCTTGCTGACGATTGGAGATGGTCTGGTTGGACAAATTCCCGCACTCATCATTTCAACCGCGGCGGGTGTGGTGGTGTCGCGTGTGGCGAATAACCAGGACGTTGGCCAGCAAATGATGGGCCAGCTGTTTTCCAACCCGATGGTGCTTTATATTACGGCAGGCATTATTGGCATTATGGGCATGATTCCCAATATGCCGCATGTTGCCTTTTTGTCACTGGCCGGTTTCTTTGCTTATTTGGGCTATCGGATACAGAAAAAGAATGAGGCACTTGCCATGCAGGGACCTGTCCAGGAAGTCGAGGCCACGCCTGCGGATACCGCTGCCAAGGAAGCCCGCTGGGATGATGTGACCCTGGTGGAGCCCTTTGCCATGGAAGTGGGTTATCGCCTGATTAGTCTGGTTGACCAGGAGCAGGGGGGAGAATTGATTTCCCGTATCCGTAGTTTGCGTAAACAGTTTGCCCAGAATATGGGTTTTCTGCCACCTGTCGTACACATTCGGGACAATCTGGAGTTGCACCCCAGTGAGTACCGTATTTTGCTGTCTGGCGTTGAAATTGGTAAAGGTCAGGTTCAGCCCGGTAAATGGCTGGCGATTGATCCGGGTGGGGTGGAGTTTGAGCTGACCGAAGGTGAAAAAACCACTGACCCCACCTTTGGACTGACCGCGTACTGGGTGAGCGAGGATGTGCGTGAGCGGGCTCAGGTAATGGGCTATACCGTGGTAGATGCCAGTACGGTGATTGCGACCCATATTAACCAGTTGCTGACACGGCACGCGGCACATTTGCTGGGCCGTCAGGAAGTGCAGCAATTGCTTGAGCATATTGGTAAGGAAGAGCCCAAGCTGGTTGAGGATTTTGTGCCCAAGGCGGTGTCCCTGACGACCTTGCATAATGTATTGCGAGGTCTGTTGAGCGAAGGGGTGTCTATCCGGGACATGCGTACCATTGTTGAAGTGCTGACCGAGTGGGGGCCTATTTTGAGTGGGCAGACCCAGCCAGGTATGATGATAAATATAGAGGAATTGATTGCGCGGGTGCGCACGGCACTGGGCAGGGCCATTACTCAGCAGTGTTTTGGGGATGCGGTCGAGTGTAATGTGATTGGTCTGGCACCCCAGTTGACACAGGTCCTGACGCAGGCCCTGACCACGAGTGGTTCACTGGAGCCGGGTCTGGCCGATAACCTGCATACGGAAACTGAACTGGCCCTGCAAAAGCAAACCGTTCACAACTTGCCACCGGTCCTGGTGGTGCCACCGGTATTGCGTGCTTCACTGGCCAAGTTGTTCAGGTATGGATTTCCGCAGTTGACCGTGCTCTCAAATACGGAAATTCCCGAAGAACGGTACCTGAAAGTGACGTCGGTAATTGGTGGCTGATATGGGCCAGGTTCAGGCCTATGGATTTAAGCGCTTGCCAGAGGTTTGCCGGTACTGACCGGCTTGCGCATGCCCTTGTCATCATAGGTGTGTTGCACGCCTGCGGCACGGTTAAGGGAGTCAAGGGCATCCTGGTTGTATTTCAGGTAGCTGTGAATCATGATGGCATTGCTTTCATTCAGGCTTTTTGCCTGTGAAACAAGCTCGTTATAGTTGTTCCATTGTTTGGCCAGATCGCCCTGTTGTTGCGGGTCAAGCTTGTCAATGACAGCTGACAGGCTATTTTGTGTATCTGAAACTGGAAAGCGGGACTGAACCAACTGCATCCTTACTTTGTAGGAAGCTTCCAGTTGTTGGCCAATTTGCCATTTTTTTTGTGCCAGCTCACGCAAGGGTTCGGGCGAGCTGAATGCCATGAGCGCTGCGCATTCATCATTCAGGACTTGCAAAAACTGTTTTGCAATTTCTGTTTCCAGCACAAGCTGTTCCAGGATTTGGCGGGACAGGGTAGATGAATTGTTATGGACGGTCATGGGCAAAAAGTGATTAACTCAGTATGTCAATGGCATCTTGTAAAATGCCTTCGGCAATACGTGTGGGGTTGATATTAAGCGTGCCATTGGCCAATGCCTGGCGAATAGCCTGCACGCGCTCAAGGTCGACATCATTTTCCGGGCTGGTAAGGTCACGGGCAACCGGGCTTAAATCCACCTTGGTGCTGCTGTCGGGTTGTACGGCGGCCGGTGTACTGGCGGACGCGGGCGTACCTTGACGGGAAGCGGGTTTGGTAGAAACCGCCGTTGTATGATATAGCGAAGCGGGAGAAATTTTCATGGTCATGATCTTCGGGTCTGCCAAGAGGGTAAAAACCACCATGACAGCACTAAAACAGTTGGCTTATCGGTATTAACGGATGGATTTTTGAAAACTTTAGCCAAAGAGCAATTTTTTCTGCCGTTAATGCGTTGATTATAAGCCAGGGTTGCCATCATGCTGCCTAAAAAAGCACATTAACCGTGTTGGCATTAATAACCGTTCCCATGATGACCTTGCCGGAACTGGTTTTAACCTGGATGCTGCCACCCACGTCTGCCGTGGTAAGGGCCTCTCCCTGCTGGGTAACGGTAAGGGCGCCTTGCCTTACCTGAAGTCGCACTGGCTGTCCTTTGCTGATGGATTGCGGGCTGCGAAGCATGTTTAGCTTAATGGGGCGACCGGCCGGAATACGTGTAGTGGCAATATGCCCCAGTAATTGTTCGGGGCTTGTGCGGGAGCTTGCCTGCAACTTCAGCAGATCACCCTGTTTTTCTTCAATATGGTTGGGCATGAGGGTTTGCCCGATATCGATGTTTTGGGCGGCAACGTAATAATTGCCTTCAATTGAAAGCGAGGCACGCAAGTATTCGGTTTTTCCTGAATCCATGCAGCGAATGCCTACGGACATTGAGGAGCGTAAGGTGCCTTTGTTGGGCAGGAAATACACCCGGTCATGGCAGCTTTCAAATGATTGGGCCTTTGGTACGCTGACATTGATAGTGGGGATGCCATCAAGTGTGGAAGCCTGTTCGGCAAGATAGTCTTCCGTTTCCTGCATGATGGCCTGCTGCAGCCCGGATATCTCATTGGCATGAGAAGCGCTGCACAAGGCAGCCAGGCAAAACAGGACCAGGCCGAGTGTTTTAAGGCCGGATCCAAATAATTTTGTGCGAACCAAAGTCATTATCTTGTTCATAAGTTGAATTCTATCTTGGGGCCGTATTTTTGATTAGCCTGAATTAAGCAGGAAAACCCCTGTTTACCTTTCCTTTGTATTGCCTTCGGATGGCTTAACATATTGACTGTAATGGCTTAATTGTATGTTGCGTTAGCAGCAGGAACAGGCACTATGGACAGGATTGGTAACGAATTCAAATTTTTGCAGACCGCAGTCGGTTTGCGCCAGCAGCGGATGGAATTGCTTTCCACCAACATTGCCAACGCGGATACGCCCAATTACAAGGCGCGCGACTTCAGTTTCAAGGAAGTGCTTGCACAGGCAAGCGAAGCGCAAAAAGGCCTGGGTGACACGCAGCTTACCCTGACCTCGGCACGTCATATTCCGGCAGCGGCAATGGGGCCTTTGCAGTTCTCGCCCCAATATCGTCTGCCAACGCAAAACAGCCTGGATGGCAATACGGTTGAAATGGATATGGAACGCGTGGCTTTTGCGGATAATACCATGCAATACCAGGCCACCCTGACGCTTTTGAACGGCAAGATTAAATCCATGTTGTCCGCTTTGCAGCCTAATTAATGGGAAGGAAATAGAATGTCTGACATGATGAGTATTTTCAGCATTGCGGGTTCGGCACTGAATGCGGGTTCGCAGCGCATGAACGTGACGGCCAGCAATATTGCGAATGCCGATAGCGTGGCTGGGCCCAATGGGCAGCCTTACAAAGCCAAGCAGGTGGTTTTTAAAATGCAGCCGCTGGGCAATGCTTTCAGTCAGTATCCGATTGGGGGCGTGCAGGTCAGTAATGTGGTTGAAAGCCAGGCGCCCATGCGCTTGCAATATGATCCGCAAAGCCCTTATGCAGACAATAATGGTTATGTCACGCTACCCAATGTTGATGTTGTGGGTGAAACGGTCAACATGATTGCGGCAGCCCGTTCTTACCAGGCCAATGTGGAAGTGATCAATACGGCCAAGACGATCATGATGAAAACACTGACTCTTGGTCAGTAAAAGGAAAAAGGCAACTTATGACTATCATCAATCCAACCAGCGGTGCCAGTTCCCTGAGCGGTGGCGCAAGCAGCCTGGGCACAAGCAGTATCGCAGAAACACAAGAGCAGTTCCTGACCTTGCTGGTAACTCAGTTGCGTAACCAGGATCCCCTGAACCCCATGGACAATGCCGGCATTACGTCGCAGCTGGCCCAGCTGTCTACCGTAAGTGGTATAGAAAAGCTTAACCAGACCGTTCTGGCCCTTACCGGCCAGCTGGATGTGTCGCAGTCAATGCAGGCTTCAAACCTGATCGGCCGCCATGTATTGGTGCCCGGTGAAGCCATCAAGCTGGGTGAAAGTGGTGTGGCCACCCCTTTTGGGGTTGACCTGATGGGTGCAGCCGCCAGCCTGAAAGTGGAAATTGTGGATGCCGCCGGCAATCCGGTACGCACCTTCGATTTGGGGCCCCAGAATGTGGATGTCATTTCCATGCAGTGGGATGGTCTGGGCGATAATGGTACGCAGGCACCGGCGGGCAAATACACGGTTCGTGTAACGGCTCTTGATGCGGCCAATAGTTCCGTTCCTGCCGAGGCATTGCAATATGGGCAGGTACAAAGTGTTTCTTACAGCACCGAAGGCATGAAAATGGACTTGGGGCTGACCGGTCGTTACGCGCTGACTGATCTGCGTAAAGTAATGAACTGAAGATTAATTTTTTATAAGTGATTTTTTATCATGGCATTTGGACAAGGTTTATCAGGCTTGAACGCCTCGGCACAGAATCTGGACGTGATTGGAAACAATATTGCCAACTCGGCCACGGTGGGTTTCAAGGCATCGTCAGTAGCATTTGCCGATGTATATGCTTCATCACGGGTGGGTATGGGCGTGCAGGTTGCGGCCATTAACCAGCGCTTTACCTTGGGTAATATCTCTTCAACGGGTAATTCGCTTGATTTGGCCATTGATGGTGAAAAAGGCCTGTTCCGTTTGGTGGACACCAGTGGAAACGTGTCTTATACACGTAATGGTCAGTTCCAGGCAGACCGTAACAATTACATTGTCAATAGCAGCGGGCAGCGTCTTACCGGTTACATTGGTGAAAACAGCACCTTGCTGCAGGAACTGAAAATCCCGGTTGGCAATATTCCTCCCAAAGCAACGCAAAATACAGGCTTGATCACCAACCTGGATGCCAATGCGTCCATTATCTCCATTACCGGTTCTCCTGAAGTGTTGGGCGAAGTTGCGCTGGAGTCTGGTGGCGTTACCACGACCTATAATTTTCGGGTAAGCAGTACCGGTGGCCTGACCTGGACCGATGCGGCCGGTGCCACTGTACCGGCACCGCCAGATGGCACTTACACCAGTGGCACCTCAACCGTCACCCTGTCAGGCGGGCAGGTGGTTAGCGGGGGCCTGGACCCCACAGTGGCTTATCAGCCCGCACAGCAGGCAAGACCATTTTCACCGGCTGATCCGGCCAGCTTTACCCATTCGCTGAACATGAATGTGTATGACTCTTTGGGCAATGCCCATGAGCTGACCCAATACTTTGTCAAACGTGCCGGTACCACTGGTACCGAAAGCGAATGGGATGTTTATTACTATATGGACGGGGTCCCGGTGGATGCGCCTGCCGGTGGTGGCCCGTTACCCATGACCTTCGACAGTATTGGCCGTTTAACCAGCAGCAATACTTTAATGGTCACGGTTAACCAGCCCGGTACCGCAGCCGCCCCGGCAGAACCATTGGTTATTAGAATGGATTACACTGGTACCACGCAGTTTGCCGGTGCTTTTACGCCCAACTTTGTCCAGGACGGCTATGCAACGGGTGAATATAACGGTTTGTCCGTTTCTGCGGATGGTGCCATTGTGGCCAATTACACCAACGGTGAATCACAGGTCATGGGTTACGTGGCGCTGGCCAATTTTAACAACCTGAATGGCCTGCAGCCCATCGGTGGCAATGCCTGGCAGGAAACCCGTGACTCAGGCCCACCGGTTTTTGGTAAACCGGGTACCAACAGCCTGGCTCGTCTTAAAGGGCAGGCGGTTGAAGAGTCCAACGTGGATATGAGTTCCGAATTGGTGAACATGATTATTGCCCAGCGCAATTATCAGGCCAATGCCCAAACCATTAAAACCCAGGATCAGATCTTGCAGACCCTGATCTCCCTGCGTTAACCGGCAGGAGTGAAATAAATGGATCGTGCCATATATACAGCCAGCAACGGGGCAGCCAGAATCCTGGAGCAGCAGGCGGTTCTGTCCAATAATCTGGCGAACGTGAACACGCCGGGCTTTCGGGCCCAGCTTTCGCAATACCGTTCCACACCGGTGGTCAGTCCCTTAATTGGCAGTGCTGAAACCACCCGGGTGCTAACGGTGGCCACCACCTCGGATAGCGATATGGAGCAGGGGGCGTTTATGACCACCGGCCGTGACCTGGATGTTGCCATTCAGGGTGAGGGCTGGTTTGCGGTGCGGGCCCTTGATGGCTCCGAGGCGTATACGCGTGGCGGAAACCTGCAGCGTAACGCTGATGGTCTGCTGGTGACGGGGGGAGGCCTGATGGTGTTGTCTGAAGATGGCCAGCCCATTGAAATTCCCGATGCGGCCGCGATTGGTATTGAGCGTTCTGGCGGTATTAACGTCTTGGCCGCAGGTGATGCGCCCACCGAAGTGCAGCGGGTGGTCAAATTAAAGATTGGTGATCCAGGCAATGCCCGCATGGTGCGTGGTGATGATGGTCTGTTCCGTGCCGTCAACGCCCAGGGGCAGCAGGTTGAACTGCCTGATACCACACAGGTAACCGTTGTAAGCGGCATCCTGGAAGGCAGCAATGTCAGTGCCGCCGGCAATATGGTGGGGCTTATCCAGAATGCCCGTCGTTTTGAAATGCAAATGAAAGTTATCCAGGAACTGAGCAGCAAAGAGCAAAATGCGAACAGTCTGCTTTCATCGGCCGGGTAAACGCATTTTGCATGATTTTGTACTTAATTTATCATTGATTTAATCAGGAACCAATATGATACGCTCGCTATGGATTGCCAAGACAGGCCTTGAGGCCCAGCAAACCAATATGGATGTGATTTCCAATAATATTGCCAACGTCAACACCGATGGCTTCAAGCGCAACCGTGCCATTTTTGAGGACCTGATGTACCAGACCGTACGCCAGCCCGGCGCCCAGGTGGGCGATGCCAACCAGTTGCCTACCGGCCTGCAGGTGGGTATGGGGGTGCGTACCGTAGCCACCGAGCGTATCCATACCCAGGGCAATCTGAAAAATACCGGCAACAGTCTTGATATTGCCATCGATGGCAGGGGTTTCCTGCAGGTTGAAATGCCCGATGGCACCTTTGCCTATACCCGCAATGGTTCCCTGCAGCTGGACCAGAACGGCCAGCTGGTTACTGCAGGTGGTTACCCCATACAGCCGGCCATTACCATTCCCGATAATGCCTTAACCATTGAAATTGGCCGGGATGGTACGGTGTCGGTCACCCAGCCCGGTGCAACCGGCACGAGCATCCAGGTGGGCCAGCTGGAGTTGACCACTTTTGTCAATCCGGCCGGTTTGCTCAGCCTGGGTGAAAACCTGTATGCCCAAACCGATGCATCGGGCGCCGAAACCGTATCCACACCAGGTTTGGATGGCACCGGCAGAATTTTGCATAAATATACCGAAACCTCTAACGTGAACGTGGCTGAAGAGCTGGTTAACATGATTGCCACCCAGCGGGCCTATGAAATGAACAGCAAGGCCATTACCACTTCCGACCAGATGCTTGCCCGCCTGACCCAGATCTGATTGACTCACTCACTTTGCGATACCGCCTTATGTCTATGTCTTTTCGTTCGATTCGTCTGTTTACGGTTGGTCTGATTATTGCCCTGGCCAGTGGTTGTGCCATGGTGCCTCATCCCAAAATCGTGGATGGTCCCCTGACAGCCGAGCCCATGCAGCCCATGCCCGAGGTCCGGCAAGAGCCGGACGGTTCTATTTACCGGGGTGGACAGGCAGGCGTTTTTCCCTTGTTTGAAGACCGTCGGCCACGCAATGTCGGCGATATCGTGACTGTGGTGATTGAAGAGAAAACCAATGCCTCCAAGCGTGTGGCAACCACCACCAATCGTAACAGCGGCATGGATTTTGGTGTAACCGCTGCGCCTGACTGGATGCCAAGCGCATTGTCTGCCGATGAGCGTTTTTCTGCAGACGGTAGCAACGATATGGAAGGCAAGGGTAGCAGTACGGCCAATAACATGTTCACCGGTAACATTACCACGACCGTGATTGGCGTGTTGGCCAATGGCAACCTGAAAATTGCCGGGGAAAAAGCCATTGCGATTAACCAGGGCAGTGAGCACCTGCGTTTTTCAGGGGTGGTTGACCCGCGTTCCATTACCGGCACCAATACCGTGTCTTCCACTCAGGTGGCCGATGCCCGCATCGAGTTTCGTAGCAAGGGTGTGATGGACGAGGTGCAAACCATGGGCTGGTTGCAGCGGTTTTTCCTGAACATTGCACCGTTCTAAGTGTTTAATACTCATAATTGGAGTTGCAGTTTGACAATGAAATCCGGAATCCTGAAACACCTCATGGCATTGGTCTTATGGGTCGGTGTGGCTCAGGGTTTTGCCCTGGCTGAACCGTTGCGAGACCTGGCCTCCATCCAGGGGGTGCGCGACAACCAGTTGATTGGTTATGGTCTGGTGGTAGGTCTGGATGGCAGTGGTGACCAGGTGCGTCAGTCGCCCTTTACCCAACAAAGCCTGACCAATATGCTGGCCCAGCTGGGTGTTACGGTGCCTGCAGGGGTCAATATGCAGGTTAAAAACGTGGCGGCAGTCATGGTAACGGCAACCCTGCCTTCGTTTGCCCAGCCTGGTCAATCCATTGACGTGAACGTCTCTTCCATGGGTAATGCCAAAAGCCTGCGGGGCGGCACCTTGTTAATGACCCCTCTTAAGGGGGCCGATAACCAGGTATATGCCCTGGCGCAGGGAAATATCGTGGTGGGTGGGGCGGGGGCCCAGTCTGGTGGCAGCCAGGTCCAGGTTAACCAGTTAAATGGCGGCATGATTACCGGTGGTGCTCTGGTGGAGCGCACGGTGCCGACACGTTTCAGCAAAGACGGTATTATCCGGATAGAAATGCATGATACCGATTTTGGTACCACTGAAAATGCCGTGGCAGCCATTAACAAGGTTATGGGCGCAGGCGCGGCAAGATCCGTGAACGGACGCGTCATTGAGGTGCGTGGCCCCATGGTTGAATCGGCGCAAGCCGCTTTTCTGGCCCGTTTGCAGGCTATTAATGTCACGCGTGCAGCGGCACGCGCCAAGGTTATCGTGAATGCGCGTACCGGTACCGTGGTCATGAATCAGTCGGTCACCATTGATCAGGCTGCCGTGGCTTTTGGCAGTCTGGCCGTGGTCATTGACCAAAGTGTTGATGTGAACCAGCCCAATACCCCTTTTGGTGGCGGGCAAACTGTTGTTACACCCAATACCAATATCCAGGTTCAGCAGCAACAGGGCAAATTGCAAATGGTGAATCGAGGCGTGCGTCTGACAGATGTGGTGCGTGCCTTAAATGCCCTGGGTGCCAGTCCGCAAGACCTGATTTCTATTCTCCAGGCATTAAAAAGTGCCGGTGCCCTCAGGGCCGATCTGGAAATTATTTAGTTAACAGGAGTCGCCATGACAATTACCAGTTATATCCCCCGTCCCGGCGTGAGCCGTTCTGCTCCACAGTTTGTCATGGACATGAATTCGCTGCACCAGCTCAAGCGCCAGGTGGCCGGGCAAATGAATACCTCGCTGGAAGATATTGAAAAAGGCGAAAAAGAAGTTGCCCAGCAATTTGAGGCCCTGTTTATCCAGACGCTGTTAAAGCAGGCACGTGCCACGCGTCTGGGGGAAGGGATGTTTGACAGCGACCAGACCCGTTTGGTGCAATCCATGGCCGATGAGCAAATGGCGCTCAATATGGCTTCGGGCAAAGGCATTGGCCTGGCCCAGTCCTTGCTGGAACAAATCAGGGAAAGTGGTTCGGCAGCCTTGCTCAATGCAGGCAAGTCAATGGATGCGGGTGATTTCACCAGTGTTGATAAGGCAACGTTGATGTCGATGCCAGTAGAACACAAGGATGCGATTGGCGAACTGATTTCTTCTTTGGGTAATCGGGTGCGCATTTTTGCAAAAAACGTGGCTTCGGTGATTGGTGTCGCGGATGATGCACCGGAACGCATCAGCAGCTTTGTTGAGAAAATGGGTCCTGCTGCCAGTGCGGCATCGGCCAGTACCGGGATTCCCGCTTCACTGATTTTAAGTCAGGCCGCGCTTGAGTCAGGTTGGGGACGCCGCGAAATTCTGCATGAAAATGGACAGACCAGTTATAACCTGTTTGGGATCAAGGCAACCGGAGGCTGGAAGGGTAAAGTGGTTAATGTAATGACTACCGAATATGTCAATGGGATGGCAAAAAAAATGAAACAGCCTTTCAGGGCCTATGATTCTTATGAAGAGTCGTTTGCCGATTATGCCCGCCTGATTAGCCAGAACGAGCGCTATAAGCATGTATTGACGGCAGAAAATGCCCATGAAGCGGCCCGGCAGATCCAGAAAGCCGGTTATGCCACAGACCCCAAATATGCCAGCAAACTGATCAATATTATGGGGTATTTTGAAGACCGTTCGTTGGCGTCCAATACCGCGTCCCTTGATAAAAACCGGATTTCCACCATTTAAGCTGGTCAGCGCGCTTTTTTTGGTGCCTTGGCTAAACAATTGGATTTTTCTGCCGTTAACCAACAGAAAGACAAGTAATATTTATTGACGGAAAATTATGAATTTGGCCAAACTTGGGTTAACCGCCCTGAATACGGCGCAGGCTCGCCTGACAACAACCAGCCATAATATCAGCAACTATGATACCCCCGGTTATGTCCGGCAGGAAACCCTGATCTCAACGGCAGGCGCTTCCTCAACGGGTAACGGTTTTTTGGGCCGTGGTGTTGCGGTGGATACCGTTCGTCGTGCTTATGACTCTTTTCTGAACAGTCAACTTGTTAACAATGAAAGCAAGGGGGCATTGCTGGCCGCCTATGGTGGCCAGATTGCGCAACTCAATAATGTGCTGGCAGATCGCACGGTGGGTATCGGGCCAGCCATCCAGTCGTTTTTTGACGGTGTCAATGCCGTGGCCAGTAACCCGGCCGATCCGGCTTCCCGCCAGGAACTGTTGGGCCGTACCCAAACCGTCGTAACCCAATTCAATGAACTGGGGCAGTTCCTTGATCAGCAGCGTGGTGAAATCAATAATCAGATTGACAACTCGGTTATTTCCATTAATGCCCACCTTAGCCGCATTTCCGAATTGAACCAGCAAATTGTGCAGGCCAAGGGGGCGAATCCTCATCATGAACCCAATGACCTGCTCGACCAGCGTGATTATGAAATAGCACAACTCAACCAGATTGTGAATGTCAACGTGGTTGAGCACGACAACCAGGTCAGTATTTCAGTGGGAAATGGCCAGCAGTTGCTGAGTCAAAATAAAATTTATCCCTTAACAACCGGACCATCGGCAGAAAACCCCAAAAATACCGTGGTGTATGCCACCATTCCGGTGGGTAAACAGGGTGAAGTCGTTAAGGTTGAGTTGGACGAAACCAAAGTAACCGGCGGTTCGCTGGGTGGTCTATTGAAATACCGTCGCGAAAGCCTGGAAGTTGAACAGCGTGAAGTAGGCCAGCTTGCCACTGCGTTTGCCCTGTCCATGAACGAGGCCAATGCCAAGGGCCTGGACTTGAAAGGTGAGCCCGGTCAGGCAATTTTCAATGTACCGGCTCCGGTGGCCATCGCCAATTCCCAAAACGTGGGTAATGTAAAACTCACGGCCACTTTCCAACCTGATGCCGCAGGTAAAATACAGGCTTCCGATTACGCCATTTATTTTGATGGCAATACTTACACGGTTACCCGCGAAAGCGACAACCACATTATTCATACCGGTGCCACGCTTGAGGGCGTTGCGGTTGACGGCATGCAATTGAAAATGGAAGGTGGTGTTCCGTCGGCCGGTGATCGCTGGACCTTGTCTGCGGTTGCCAACAGTTCGGTACAAATCAGTGTGGCCATTACCAATGGTGACCAGTTTGCCGCCGCCGATGCCGAAGGTGGCGTGGCCAACGGCAATAATGCCCTGGAGATGGCAAAGCTGCAAAGCAAAAAAGTGTTGGGTGGCACGAAAACCTTTAATGAAAGTTTTTCACAAATCGTCAACCGGGTCGGCGTTCAGGCCCAGCAAAACGAATTCATGATTGCCTCCCAGAATGCCCTGACCAAACAAAGCTATGCGGCACAACAGGCTTTGTCAGGGGTTAACCTGAATGAAGAGTACATCAATCTTGAAGCTGCCCAGGAAATGTTCCTGGCCGCTTCGCGTATCATCGAAGTCAGCACAGTGCTGATGGACACCATTTTATCTTTGAAGTAGGGGTTTAGGCATGCGCATAAGTACCAGCCAGTTTTATAAAACAGGATTAAGCACCATCAATGCCCAGCAAGCCCGGCAACTGGATATTTTTACGCAAATCGGAACCGGCAAGAAAATTGTTTCTCCCAAAGATGATCCTCTGGGAGCGGCCCGAGCATTGAACTTGTCCAACAATATGGCCATTAATGACCGTTTTGCCGAGAACCGCAGCATTGCCACCCAGAACCTGGCTTTTGAAGAAAGTATCCTGAGCGAAGTCGCCACCACATTGGTTGCCATCAAGACAAGAATTGTGGAAGCGGGCAATGGCACCATGGCCGATGCCGATCGGGCCACGCTGTCCGAGGTGGTGAACAGCCTGCGCAACCAGGTGCTGGGTCTGGCCAATAGCACCGATGGTAACGGACAATATATTTTTTCCGGCAACCAGTCGGACCGTGCCGCTTTTGCACCTGATGCCAACGGCAAAATCAACTGGCAGGGTGATCTGGGCAACCGGGCGATCCAGGTCAGTACTTCGCGTCAGTTGAGTTCGGCCGATACCGGCTATGCGGTATTTACCCGGGCCGTTTCCGGCGAGAACAGCTATTTGACATCGGCCGCCCGCACCAATACCGGTACCGGGCATATCAGTGCGCCCAATATCAACGATCCGAAGGGCGCCAATGTCGGCAACAATTTCAGTATTGTTTTCGGTGGCACACCGCTAAGCTATACGGTTGAAACGCGTAATGCCGATGGCGTGGTACTGGGTACGGATGGGCCAAATGTTTATGATGCCAGCCAGGCACGACTGGTATTGCCCGGCGGTGTGGATGTTGTCTTTTCCGGCACGCCTGCCGAAGGTGATACATTCAGCGTCAATTATGCCCAGAATGAAGATATCAATATCTTCAACACCCTTGATGAGCTGGCTGCCGCCCTTAACACACCGACCAGCACCGATCCGCAAGCGGCCGCCCGGTTGAGCAATGTGATGTCGTCGGCCATTCAAAAAATTGAGGCCAACTACAATACGGTGCTGACCACCCGTGCCTCAATTGGTACACGAATGAATGAAATCGAGTCGCTGAACATCAGCGGTGAACAGCGCAGACTTGATTTCAGAGCTGAAATTTCAGCCATTGAAGATGTTGACTTTTATGAAGCAAGTACCGAACTGGCCATGCGTGGTATGGCGCTTGAGGCTGCATCCCTGGCGTTCAAGAAAATTCAGGGTCTTAGTCTGTTCAAGACTTTAGGTTGATATTGGAGTTGGTACCATGAATTTTTCTGCAATACAAATTAAATCAAGCCTGCGCATTTTGGTGGCCATTATTATTTTGGGTACTTTTGCCGTGCTGGCAATGGCTGTTGTCAGCAATTTCCAAAGCACCACTTCTATCCAGACATTAAGCCAGGCGCTTGCAGAGTATGCCCCGGCCGATGTGGCCCTGAAAAACACAAAGCTGCTTGAGCAATCCGAAGACAATACCCGCTATGTGATATTGACATCCGCGGTGATTGCCTTGCTGACCCTGTTATTTGCTTTCTTCGTGCATCGCCTGTTAACCGCGGTGATTGTCAAGCCGTTTGCCCGTGTGGAAGATTACTTCAGCCGCATGGCCAGGGGTGAACTTAACCAGAACATCCAGGTGGTTGGCAACAATGAAGTGGCTCGCATCATGCGTGGTCTGGTGGACATGCAGGACAAACTGGGCAGTATTGTCGACCAAGTGCGTGATAACCTGAATGTCATTAATGAAAACGGTGACAAGCTGGGTGAGGACAATCTGAATTTAAGTGCGCGTACCGAGCAGCAATCGGCTGCTTTGCAAGAAACCGCAGCCAGCATGGAAGAGCTTTCCAGTACCGTTAAGCAGAATGCTGAAAACGCCCGTCAGGCCAATCAACTGGCGGTTCAGGCTTCGCATGTGGCGGAAGAGGGAGGCGAAGTCATGCGAAAAGTGGTTAGCACCATGGAAGAAATCTCCGTGGGTTCCAACAAGATTGCCGATATTGTCAGCATGATTGACAGCATTGCTTTTCAAACCAACATTCTGGCCATTAATGCCGCGGTTGAGGCGGCACGTGCCGGTGAGCAGGGCAATGGCTTTGCCGTGGTTGCGTCTGAAGTGCGTGCGCTTTCCCAGCGCAGTGCCGAAGCCGCCAAGGAAATCAAGCTGTTGATTGATGCGTCGGTAGACAAAGTCGGCGATGGTGCCAAACTGGTTGGCCAGGCCGGTGAAACCATGAGAAATATCGTGACATCCATTTCGGAAGTCACCACCATCATGGGAGAGATCTCTTCCGCGACCGAAGAACAGGCCAGTGGGATTGACCAGATCAACCGTGCCGTGATCCAGATGGATAACGTTACTCATCAGAACTCGCAACTGGTTGATCGCCTGGCTGCCTCAACGCAATTCCTTAATGAGAAAATTGATGAGGCCATGAATACGATGTCGCTGTTTGTGACCAAAGGACATCGCTCATTTGTGGATGGGGCAATTTATCAGTCCCAGAAAACCAGTGTTAAAAACTCATCTCCTGCACGGATTGCCGTCAATAAAGAGACGCCATCGTTGTCATTGCAGGAGGCCTGGAACCAGCGTATGGAATTTGGTGAGCAAGACGTGCCTTTGTTGACCGAAAGGCCCGATAAAAACTTGCGTTCACCGTTCAAGCTCCATAAAAAAGAAGATGACTGGGTTTCTTTTTAATTAAAACCCATTCATGATACGCCCCATCTGTTCAAACCCATTGAAGAAAAACACTTCAAGGAATTGATTCAGATAGGGTAAAACGGTCATTAACAGCATCATGCTGAAAGTGAGCGTGATGGGAAAACCCACGGCAAACACTGAGAACTGTTGCGCGGTTCGGTTAAGAATACCCATGGCCAGGTTAATCGTGAGCAGGGAAATAATCAGGGGGATGGCAATCAGCATTCCTGCAATAAAAATTTGTGCGCTCCATTCGATCAGCAAACCAATACCATTCAATTGAAGGGTGGCATCGCTGATGGGAAGAATTTCAAAAGACCGTGCCAGGCCTGAAATTAAAATAAGATGCCCGTTGCCGGCAATAAAAATAAGCATGGCCAGGGCATTGAGCAGACGTGACATGACGCTGGTATTGCCACCGTTGGCCGGATCAAAAAATGACGCAAAAGAAAGGCCCATTTGCAGGCCGATCAATTCACCGGCCATATTCACCGCGGCAAATACAATACGCATGCTAAAACCCATGGCCATGCCAATCACAATTTGTTTGGCCATCATGATCATGGCAGCCCAGGAATCGGGCGGGATGGTTTCAAAAGGGCCGATAAACGGTGAAATGGCCACCGTTAAAATAACCGAAATGCCAATTTTGACCATCACGGGAACGGTAGATTCACCCAGTACGGGCGAGCTGCCCACAAAGGCCGCAATGCGACACATGGGCCACAGGAACAGGCCAATCCAGGTGTACAGTTGATCCAGTGTGAAGGTAATCATAAAGAAACAGGCAAACCGCTTTTGGCAAGCCAGGCCGGTTTATTGTGCCAGGTTGGGGATGGACACAAACAGTTCGCGAATGTAATCAGTAAGCGAACCGATCATCCAGGGCCCCAATAGCACCAGGACAGCACCTACGGCCAGAATTTTGGGAATGAAAGACAGCGTCATTTCGTTGATTTGCGTTGCCGCCTGGAAAATGGCAATAACCAGACCCACCACCAGCGTGGTAATCAGCAGGGGGGCTGCCAGCGAAAAAGCCAGACGTAAGGCGATATACGTCATTGACATGATGGATTCTGAAGTCATGCAAATTCCTTGTAAACAGGTACGGGCCGTGATTATTGGTAAAAGCTGCGCGCCAGGGAGCCCAACAGCAAATGCCAGCCATCAGCCAATACAAACAGCATGAGTTTGAACGGCAGGGAAATAGTAACCGGTGGCACCATCATCATACCCAAAGACATCAAGACGCTGGCAATCACCAGGTCGATAATCAAAAACGGGATGAAAATCGTAAATCCGATCTGGAAAGCGGTTTTCAGTTCACTGGTCACGAAGGCCGGAATTAAAATACGCATCGGTACGGCTTCGGGACTTTCAAATTCATTAATATTGGCCATATCGGCAAACAGCGCCAGATCGCTTTCCCGGGTTTGTCCAATCATGAAGGCATGGATGGGGCGGGAGGCCCGTTCAACAGCCTGCTCAAAGGTAATCTGGCCGGCATTCAGGGGAGCATAGGCATCTTCGGCAATCTGGTCCAGCACCGGTGACATCACAAAAAAAGTCAGGAACAGGGACAGCCCGATAATCACACTATTGGGCGGGGAAGCACCGGTGCCCAGTGCATTGCGCAACAAACCCAGCACAATCACGATGCGGGTAAAACCGGTCATCATTAAAATGACGGCAGGCAAAAAGCTTAAGCCGGTTAGCAAAAGCAGGGTTTGCATGCTAAGTGAATAGGTTTGCGAGCCGTCGGGGTTGCTGGCGCTGGTTAAGGCCGGCATGGCCACCTGGGCAAATGCCGGATCGGCCATTAACAATAAGGCGGGCAACAGGCAAACCAGCAGCATTTTAATGGGTAAATGCCGCTTCAGGGTATCACGAAAAGTCATTTTTCCTTCAGGGGAAGCGGACGTGGCTGGCACTTTGGCGGATGATGAATGGCCAGTCGTATCGCTGTCATGCGTCTCGTTTTCAGGTGGGGTTTCAGGGGCTGGCATCTTATGCAACAGATTGATTTGCTGGGCAGTCACACCCAGCACCAGTTGCTCGTTACCGGCTTGCACCACCACCACCTCTGTTCGTGGTCCCAACGGTGTGCGGGAAATAACCGGCAAGGCGGAATTTCGTCTTATTTTTCCCAAGAGCCCGGTTTTGCGGGCCACCATGCCAAACAGGATAATACAGAACAGTACCAGCCCAAGCGCGGCAAAAACCCGGATAATGGCCAGTTGATCCATCGTTATCCCTTAATTCTGGCTAACCGCAGTTTAACGGCGGTTGAAAGGGCGGTTCAGGCGGTTCAGACGTTCTGCCGGAGTGATGATATCGGTTAGACGAACGCCATAATTGCCGTTCACGCTTACAATTTCACCTTGGGCAATAAGCATGCCGTTGATCAGGACGTCCATGGGTTCGCCGGCCTGGGCGCTAAGCTCAACCACCGAACCCTGTCCCAGTTTCAGAATGTCCTTGATGGGCAAACGGGCACGGCCCAATTCAACGCTAAGCTGAACCGGAATATCCTTGATAAATGAAAAATCGGGGTGGATTTCTTCGGCTGGTGGGGCAGGATCAAACGACTCGAAAATGGAGTCGTGTGTTTGGCTTGCCGTTGCACTGGCCTGTTCGGCCATGGCTTTTTCCCATTCACTGGCCAGGTCGTCCTGGTTAATATCATCAGGTGGAGTAGTATTGCTCATGGTTTTTTCAGTTTAAATAGGTTTTTCAGCGTTAAGAGGAGCAGCGCTCAGCTCATGATCATCAAGTAAAATTTCATCATCAATGGTGGTCGTGTCTTCAATTACCACTTTGGGTTCTTCGGGTGTGTCAAAAGTTGGCAGTTCAAGACGCTTGATCACGCTTAGTGCATAGTGTTTGTTATAGGTGCCGTATTTGGCACTGATAACCGGAATGCCATCAACAGTGGCTTCTATCTCGGTGGGCAACCTGATGGGCAAAACGCTGCCTTCTTTCAGTGCCATTAATTGTTCCAGCGTACATTCGGCAGTGGTGAAGTTGGCCACCAGCTCTACTTCGGTCTCGGGTACCTGGCCCGACAGCTGGCGCAGCCATTTGTTTTCATTACCCTTGACGCTCTCATCCTGAAAAGGCTCGGTTAACAAGTCCTTCAGGGGTTCGATCATGGAATAGGGCAGGCAGACATTCAGCAAACCACCAATGGTGCCAAATTCGATGCGAATGGGGGTAACCACCACGACTTCGTTGCCACTGGCAATATTGGCAAACTTGGTGTGCATTTCAGAGCGCAAGTAGTGGTATTTGATGGGATAAACCGGCTTCCATGCATGCACATAGCTTTCCAGGGTATGCATGAGCAGACGATGAATGATGCGTTGTTCGGTCGCGGTGAAGTCGCGGCCTTCCACCCGGGTGTTTTGTTTTATCTGTCCACCAAACAGGGTTTCGATAATCAGGAAAACCAGGGTGGGGTCAAAGCAGAACAGGGACAGGCCGCGCAGGGGTTCGAGCCTGACCATGTTCAGGTTGCTGGGCACGGGCAGATTGCGTTCAAATTCGGCAAATGTCTGGATTTTAATGGGCAAAACCGAAATATCGGCATTGCGTCGCATGAAACTAAGCAAAACGGCCCGCAGGTTGCGGGCAAATCGTTCATTAATCAGCTCGAAGGTTTGCATTCGCTTGCGAATGACCCGTTCAGGTGACGACAGGTCATAAGGGCGAACGCCATCGGGGTACACCGGCTCTTCAACCTCGATCTTGGGCGTTGGTGTACCTTCTATTTCTGCAAAAAGGGAATCTACCTCGTTTTGAGATAAAAACGTATCATAAGCCATTTTTATTGCACAACAAAATTGGTAAACAATACATCGGTAATGTGCTGAGTATACGCCTCTGGATAGAAGGCGGGCAGCAATACACGTTTGACCGCCTCTTTAATCTGGTCGGGAGTTGCTTTGTCATGAATGGTTTCAGGGTTCAGGGAAGACAGCTCGATGAGGATGCGACTGCGGGCTTCAGGCAGATACTTGGTTACCCGCTCCATGCTGGCCTGGTCTTCAAAGCGCAGGGTAAAGCCCACATACAGCACCCGTGAAAACCCGTTGCGGTTAAGGGTGACGGTAAATGGATCCAGTTCCAGGAAAATGGGGCTGCTACTAACCATGGGAACGTGCGGGGCGGCAACAGGCTGAGCAACCTGCTGGCCTTGTGTTGGCTGGACGGGCATCATTTTGCCCATGTAATACCACATGGCTGCACCCCCTATGCCAAGGCATAGAATGATGATGATGAATGTCTTGAAAAAAGAACCCGACTTCGGGCTTGAATTATTTGTCTCTTTGCTCATGAAAGGCCATTACCAAATCTAAAATAACACCAGGATCAGCGTATATTATCGCCCATAAATCATCAAGCC
Source organism: Advenella alkanexedens (assembly GCF_019132845.1). Lineage (GTDB taxonomy): Bacteria > Pseudomonadota > Gammaproteobacteria > Burkholderiales > Burkholderiaceae_B > Advenella > Advenella alkanexedens. The sequence continues at coordinate 128,843 of NZ_JAHSPR010000007.1, forward strand.
ATTGCCTGGAATAAAGGGGGTTTTCTCCCTTTATAGACCATTTGACGGATTATGCCAAAATCGGGCCAAGGCTTGGCCGTCAGATTTTACCAGGCAAATGAACCAATCAGGCAAATGTCTTGATCAGTCCGTCATGTTGGCGTGGTTGCGTGGTTACGGATTCGCCAGCATCAGACAGGATGCCGGTGCCGCCTTCAAGGTGCCTGGTGGCACCTGCCGTCTTATTGTCTTCCATGAAGAAACTGTCCTGCCGGTCTTGCTGGTCGACATGGGCCTGTCCCAGGGAAAGCCCTTTTTCCTGCAGGGCCTGGTGCAAATCGGCCAGTGAATTTTCCAGTGCCTGGCGAACCGCGGCGTTGCTGGCCACAAAAGCGGCCTGGGCCACGCCATCCTGGATGCTGATGGACACTTTAATAGGGCCCAGCTCGGGTGGATCCAGTCGCATTTGGGCAATGTGCGTACCATTGGCCTGCTGCCTGAAAAACAGGCTGGCCTGGGTAGCCAGTTGCTGGGCCATGGCCTGAGACCAGCCCGGATGGTAAAAAGAGGTGCCAATGGAAATAAGCGGGCTGGCGGGAGCCTGCGCCGGCGTGTTGGCCGCCGTGGCGCTAATGGCCTGGCTTGCATTGGCGTTGATATTGGCGGCAGCAGCTTCAGACAGGGTATTTACAGCCTGGTTGAGCAATGGTTGGGGGGTGGTTTTAAAACCCGGGTTTCGAGGGTCGGTTGGGTCGGCGGTGACGGTATCGGGGGACAGGCGGCCAAACAGGGTATCGCGCACTTGATCGGTGGCCTCTTTGGTGGCATTCAGGTTGACGGCCCGGCCAGCCAGATTGTGTTTGTCGAGCGCAGCCAGCTGTTCAGCGTCAAGCCGGGTATTTTCAGTATTGCGCAAGGTATCGGCCTGCTCTTGCCCGGAACCGGCCAGCTTGTTTTTAACAAACTGTGCCAAAGCGCCCGAGGTGGCTTGTGTTTCCAGGGGGGCGTTAAACGGATTTTTACCGGACAGGCGACTGGCCAGGTTTCTTTGAGGTTCGATCAGCTGGCTTAACAGGGTATTTTCAAGCGATGGCATGCCGCCCTTGTCGCCTGTCAGGGCATCTGCCCCAGGGGAGCCTTGCTGAAAAAAGGCGTGTTCCGCCAGCACATTGACTGGCAATACTTCATTCGTGATTGGCGCGGCATCCGGGGCCTGTTCCGGCCTTGTCCGGTTTTCCGTATCGGCGGTATTGTCGCTGGCGGCTACCTGATCTGTCTGGCTTGTCTCGTTATCGGGTGAACTTGTGTTTTCCGTGTGATTGGTGGCCTTGCCATTGTCGGCCTTGCCTGAAGCCGGCTTGTTTTGACTGGCGGTACGGTTGATGCTTTGGCTGTTTTGGGTATTGCCTTGCGTGTTTGCCGGTGGGGAAGCGGGCTTGCTTTGCGACGCGGCAGGGGCCTGCATGGCCAGAATGCCTGAAAAGGTATTATTGGCGCCGGACGCCTGATGGTTGTCAGCCCCTTCCGTTTTCAGGAGCTTGCCGGTGCTCAGGCTATTACTGATTGTTGTCATTCTCATACCCATAAATGTTAACCACCTGACTGTTGCCGCCTGCTGGCTAAATAAGCACGTGCGGCAAACTCGTCGTTCATTTTCTGTTCTTGCCGGTTGGCAATTTTCAACTGTTCCTGTTTTTTGCGGTCTATCAGTGCCTGCATGGAGTTTACCTCACGACGGGCCTCAAACCAGGCTTCCCGTTCTTTTTCAACCTGTTTTTCAAGCTGCGCAATAATGACCCGTTGTTGCCCCAGCGCTTCTTCCAGGGTTGAAATGAACTTCTGGAAATTCACGCATTGAGCCGAGCTCATGCCTTCCTGCAGGCGGTTCTGAAGCCGGGCAATATAATCCAGCCGGTATTGCTCAAGCATTTCAAGCTGTTTGGTGGACTGGGTAATATTGGCTTCGGTTTGTGCCACCACACGCGCCCGATCGTCCATTTTCTGAACGGCCAGTCCATGCAGGGTCTCAAAAGAATCGCTATTATGGCTCATAAGGTCAGTCCTGCAAACAGACGGCCAAGTTCCCGTGTCGCTTGTTCCATATCAACCTTTTCATCAATATCCTGCATCAGGAACTTGCGCAGGAAAGGGTAGCGGTCGATGGCGGTGTCAATTTCAGGGTCATTGCCTTTTTTATAGGCGCCCACGGCCAGCAAGTCCCGGTTGCGCTGGTACATGGAATACATTTGCTTGAACTTGCGGGCCATTAGCATATGTTCCTTGCTGACCACGGCCGTCATTACCCGGGAAATGGAGGCTTCAATATCAATGGCCGGATAATGCCCGGTTTCGGCCAGCGAACGGGACAGCACCACATGGCCGTCCAGAATGGCGCGTGAAGAGTCGGCAATCGGATCCTGCTGGTCATCGCCTTCGGTAAGGACGGTATAAAAGGCGGTAATTGAGCCTGTGGTTTTTCCATTCACATTTTTACCATTGCCGGCCCGTTCCACCAGGGCTGGCAGGCGGGCAAAAACCGATGGCGGATAACCTTTGGTGGCCGGGGGCTCGCCAATGGCCAGGGCAATTTCACGCAAGGCCATGGCATAACGGGTTAAGGAATCCATAATCAGCAAGACATGTTTGCCCTGATCCCGGAAAAACTCAGCCAGCCGGGTGGCATACACACACCCCTGGATGCGCAATAAGGGTGATACATCTGCTGGTGCCGCGACCACCACCGAGCGGTGCATGCCGTCGGCACCCAGGTTTTGTTCAATAAATTCTTTCACTTCCCGGCCACGTTCACCAATCAGGCCCACCACAATCACATCGGCCTTGGTGTAGCGGGCCATCATGCCCAGCAAAACCGATTTACCTACCCCGGAGCCGGCAAACAGCCCCATACGTTGGCCTCGGCCAACGGTTAGCATGCTGTTAATGGCGCGCACGCCGACGTCCAGCGGGGTGTCAATGGGCGCCCGGTCAAGTGGATTAATATACGTGGCGGCCAATGGTGCCGACCAGGCATTTTCAAATGGGCCAAGGCCGTCCAGCGGTTTGCCGGCGCCATCCACCACCCGGCCCAGCAAAGAAAAACCGACCGGCAGGATGTGACCGCCCTGGTTGCTTAAATTGGCATAGGCATCATCATCCGCCTGCAAGGGAACCCGCGGAGGTAACGGGGCTTCAGCGGCTTCCACCCGGGCATTGGGCGGCAGGCCGGAAATATTGCCATAAGGCATCAAAAACAGGGTGTGCCCCTGAAAACCCACCACTTCGGCCTCGACCCATTGGTTGCCCACCATTTGAATACGGCAGGCGGCCCCCAATGGCAAGGCCAGCCCACTGGCTTCCAGCACCATGCCGGTGGCACGGATAATGCGTCCGGAACTGGTTTGGAGCGGACTGACCTCAACCCGGCTGGCGGCACGCTTAAGCTGGTCTTGCCAGGCGGCAACACCAGAAATGACGGGGGCTTTGGCAGGGGTGGGCGTGTTCACGGCTTACTCCTGTTTTTCCGGGTTGGCAGGCAGGCCAAGGCTGGCCAGTGCCTGTGTCCAGCGGGTTTGCAAGGTGGCATCAATCTCGCCGTAGGCGGTTTGCACATACCAGCCGCCCGGTTCAATGCCGGGGTCTGCTTTCAGGCGAATATGGTCGGGCAGGGGCAGCTGACCGCTTTTTTCAATCAGTTCGTAATCCTCGGGGTTAAGCTGCACTTCCATGGCCTGGGTCACGCCCGGTGGCTGGGTAATGGCTTGCCTGATCAAGGGGATTAAATGTTCGGGGTGCTGTTTCAGCTCTTGCCCAATCACATGGCGGGCAATGGTGGTGGCCAGTTCAATAAGCGCCTGGCCCATGCTGGCATCCAGGCTGGCATATTGCTGTTGGGCCTGTTCGGCCAGGGCCAGCAAACGGGCCTGCTGGAAAGCGGTCAATTTGGCGGCCGCTGCCAGTCCTTCGGTATAGCCCTGTTCATAGCCGGCATCGTAACCTTCCTTGTTGCCGGCGGCCAATCCTTCGGTGTGACCGGTGGCATAGCCCTGTTCCTGGGCTTTTTGCAGGGTGTTTCTGCGCTCTTGTTCAAGCTGCTGCTGGCGTACCAGTTCCGGGTCGGGCTCGGCCTGTTGTTGCGCCTGCTGCTTTCTAAGCGTTTCAGGGTCAACAATCGTCTCCATTTTCCAGGGTGACCAGCCGCTGCCGTCCATAGGCGGCTGTTCCGCATTTTTCTTGAAAACCGGATCGGCAAGCACCAGGGTATCAGAAAGGTGTTTGGGCTTAGACGTAATCATCGTCAGAGGTTTTGCTTAGTGAAATCTGGCCCGTGTCGGCAAGACGGCGGGCAATACCGATAATCGCACGCTGTTCGGCCTGAACCACCGATGCACGGACGCGGTTCATATCCTGTATCTCGTCACGCAGCATTTGTGCCGCACGGTTGGACATATTCTTGAAGAAGCACTCACGAACTTCCTCACTGGCGCCTTTCAGGGCCAGTACCAGCATATTATTGTCGGTAATTTCGGCCATAATGGTTTGCAGGGTAATATCATCCAGATCGGCCAGGTTCTCGAAGGTGAACATTTCTTCCTGAACGCGTTGTGCCAGCTCGGCGTCACGCTCTTGCAAGTGCGTAATCATGGAGGTTTCCAGGCCGGCATTCATGGTGTTGAGGATCTCGGCCGCAGCACGAACACCACCCATTTTGCTGCGTTTGGCGGTTTGACCGGAAAGCACGCTGTTGAGTACATCGGTCAGTTCGCGCAGCGCGGTTGGCTGTACCCCGCCAAAGGTGGCGATACGGACAATCACATCGTTGCGTACCCGTTCGGTCAGCAGTGCCAGGGTATCGGCCGCCAAATCGCGATCCAGGTGAACCAGAATCGTGGCGATAATCTGCGGGTGTTCACCGGCAATCAGTTCGGCAATATTGGTCGGTTCAAGCTGGTTAAGGGCTTCAATGCCGTTTTCCTGCTTGGTCAGGTCAAGAATGTCTTCCAGAATGCCTGCGGCCCGATCGGCACCCAGGGCCTTGTTCAGAATGGCGCGGATATATTCCTCGGAGCCCAGGTTGACCGACAAGAACTGGTCGGCATCCTTGCGGAACTGTTCCAGCACCTGATTCACGCTGTTGCGCGTCATGTTTCTCATGCCAATCATGGCGGCGCCCAGCTCCTGAACCTCGTGGGCACCCATGTGGCGCAGTACCTCAGCCGCGGCTTCTTCGCCAATGGACATCAACAGGATCGCACAACGTTCCATTTTATTTTCTGCTGTCATCATCGTTTTGATTTATCCAGGATCTAAGTACCATTGCCACGGCACGTGGGTCTTCGGTTGCAATTTTCATGACCACTTTAAGATTGTCTTCGTAGTGATCATGCTTGACAGGGATTTCGGACTGGGCTTTGCGTTCGGCTTCAGCCTGTTGCAAGGCAGCCTGTTTTTTCTCAGCCAGCTCCATGTTTTTACGTTCTTCCAATGAGCGGATAAGCGGTTTGAATGCCTTCAGCCAGATCAGCATGACGGCGATAAACAGCAACAGGTATTGTCCCAGGGTTTTGGCCAGGGCATGTATTTGCGGGTCTTGCCACACCGGCATGTGCGGTTCTGAGGTCGTGAACTCGCTATTGACCACATTCAGGCTGTCACCGCGCGCTTCGGAAAAGCCCACGGCTTCCCTGACCAGGGCATTGATTTGCTGCATGGTGTCTTCGGGCAGGGGAGTGGCTTCACCGTTTTCGTTTTCGCGGAAATTAACCACCACGGCAACGGAAAGCCGTTTAATGGTGCCGACTGAATCCTTGACGTGACTGATGGTGCGGTCAACTTCGTAGTTGATGGTGGCGTTATTGGTTTGGCTGGCCGGGTTCTGCACCGTGGTGGCGGTAGCTGCCGTGGCATTGGTGCCTGGCGGGTTTTCAATGGGGGCAACCGGTGGTGCAGGGGGCTCGTTGGACAGGGCACCCGGAATGCCCATGGGCTGGCCAATGCCGGACTGGGCCGTGCGGTTGGTTTGCTCGCTGCGAATGGCAGCTTCATCGGGTTTCTGGTTGGGGCGAAACACCTCGGAGGTTTGTTCGCGCTGGGCAAAATCCAGGCTGGCACTTACCTGGGCATGCACATTGCCACGGCCCACTACCGGTACCAAGATGGAAATAATGCGTGCCGTCAAGCGCTGTTCCAGTTCATCGGTAAATTTAAGATGTGTCTGGTTGGCCCCAAAGCCTTCAAGGCCGGCACTGGAAGACAGCAGGCGGCCACCTTGGTCAACAATGGAAACATTTTCGGCCGTCAGGCCCGGAACGCTGGAGGCCACCAGCCAGGCAATGGCGGCAATTTGCCCGTCACCCAGGCTGCGACCGGGGCTAAGGGTGACCAGGACCGAGGCGGTGGGCAGTTTCCGGTCACGGACAAACAGGGTTTGCTTGGGAATGGCCAGGTGAACCCGGGCGGTTTCCACCGAATTCATGGCTTCAATAGAACGGGCCAGCTCGCCTTCAACCGCGCGCTGGTAGGTAACCTGTTCGGCAAACTGGCTGGCCCCGAACTGGGGGTTGTCCATGAGTTCAAAACCAACGCCACCGCCTTGCGGCAGGCCCTGTTCGGCCAGCATCATGCGGGTTTCATGCACTTTGTCGGCGGGTATCAGAATGGCAGAACCGTTTTCATTGAACTGGTAAGGTACGTTCAGTTTTTCAAGCGCGGATACAATCGCGCCACCGTCCTTGTCTTGCAGGTTGGAAAACAGTACCTTGTAGTCGGGCCCACGCATCCACAGCAGGCTGACAATGATTAACGCCACCAGGCCAGCGGCAGCACCCATTAATACCGGGCGCGGTAACACCAGCAGGCGTTCCACAATAGGGAAGCGGGCAGCAAGCTTATCCAGTCCGCTCATGCCGGTCTTCCTGTAAACCGTAAGGCAGTTAATGCTGTGAATTCAATAATGACCATGGGAAACAACAAAAGACAATTATCCAGTTAAACTTTTTCAGACAGGTATTATCACCTGTCCGGGTGTAAAGCAATCAGGCGTTAAAGCGGGGTTTTTTGGCTTATTCGGGCTATTGAAACAAAAGGGCTGGGGGTAATATGTGGCATATTCGTTTTATTTGCCACTTAGTGTTACGTCAGGATATTTCTATGCAAGCCATCTCGCCATTAGCCATTTCAGGCATGAATTCATTGCAGCAACAAATGAAAGCAATGGCCAATGACGCAAAAGCCGGTAAGGTTTCCCTGCAATTGGGCAGCATGCAGCCCTTAAACGCACCCGCCGCAGGTGTTACCAAAGCCTCTTTTGCCAGTGAACTGGATGCCGCCATCAAAAGCATCTCGGCAACGCAACAAGCCGCCAACACCCAGGCCGAACAATTTATCCTGGGTAAACCGGGGATATCGTTGAACGATGTCATGATAGACATGCAAAAGGCCAGCATTGGCTTCCAAAGTGCGATCCAGGTCAGGAATAAACTGGTTCAGGCTTACCAGACCATTGCCAGCATGGCGATATAATTCAATGCTCCTCCTGCGCAAGGGGGGGTGAAGCACCGGGGTGGATTTACCTTTCCTGCGCCGCTTCCAGTGAATAAATCCATGCCAACAACTCAGCCACGACGGTATACAGCTCGGGCGGGATTTGCTGGTCCAGGTCCACTTGCATCAGCATGGCCACCAGTTCCGGTGATTCATGTACGGGTATATTGTGCTGTTTGGCCAGCTCGATAATGCTTTGTGCAATATTCCCCATGCCCTTGGCAACCACCTTGGGTGCCGGGTCGGTGGCATGGTAAGCCAGGGTGACGGCCGTTTTACGTGTTTCAGGTATGCCTGGCTTATTCATCACGCTTCCTCTTTTTGCTCAATCACAGACTGAGATTGACTCGGGTCGGTGAATACCTCAAATGAATGGGTTTCCAGGCCCAGTGCCTGCAAACGGCGGGTAAATTCGGGCATGTGCTGCAACAGCAGGGATGTGGTACTTTGATTGTCTTTCAGTTTGGGGTTGTCAATAACCTGATATTGCGCCTGCACGTGATTGTCAATAATCTGCACCATGATGCGGATTTTTCCAAGCTGGGGCAAACTTAACGTTAAGGTGGTTGACCAAGGGGTATGGGCTTCGCCCTTATCCTGGTGTGTCGCTTCACTACCGGCATCATTTTTTTCTTCTTCGGGCCGGTTGGCCGGTTGCTGGGCGGCAAAGGCTTGTGGGTTGTCTTTCTGGATTTCCCAGCTCATGGCAGCCCCTTGCCAGGCTTCACCCTGCCATACAATACGTTGTTGATGGTGCATTTCCAGCTGCTGCTGGACCAGGCTGGCCAAAGGACCGGATAGCGCAGGAGGGGCGGCTTCTGCCTTGCCCTGGGTAAGGGCCGGGAACAGGGAGATATGCCGGTTGATTTGCTGCTCTGCCTGTTGTTCTTTTAGCAACAGCGCCTTGGGGTGATTGGCCAGCTCTTTTAAATTACCGTTGCTGCGTAAAAGGCGCCATATAGTGGCCTCATACGACAGACCTGGCCGGGTAATTTCACGGGTTAAGGTTTCGCGGATGATGGATGCAAAAAGGCTGGAACCTAGCGCCCGTATTGCTTCTTCTTTTAACGGCGTGCCAGCACTTGTTGCCTGGGCACCTGCTGCACCCGCAGCGCCTGACGAAGCCCCGCCGCTTGTCTGCAAACCCGCTCCACCCGTGGCTGCGCTGTCAGCCGGGCGCGACAGATAAGATAATAACTCTTTGGGATTTTTGGGGATGATGGGTGCCTGGTTGGGGTTGCTTAATGGCGCAGCCTGTTTAGGCATATGCTCAAGCAGGGCAAGAACGCTTTTTGCGGCATTGCTCCAGCGGGTGGAGGTGGACTTCAGTGGGGGGCGGGCTGCGGCATCTGCTGCATTACTGCCTGCCTGGCCAATTGCCTGCTGACTGCCTGTATTGTTTGCATTGCCAACTTGGGCGCCCTGTAAAGCGGTACGCTGTCCCAGCGTTGCCTGCACATTTTGTGCCATCGCCTGGAAATTGCCGGTTTGCAAACGTGCCTTGGTGGCGCTTTCCAGTGCCTCGGGCCGAGCGGCCGAGCTGGTGGGCAGGACCAATTGCCGGCTACGGGCCGATTGCAGCTGTCCCTGCGCGGATAACGTCACACCGAGCGCGGTTTCCAGTCGTTGTACAAGAAGAGTGCTTATGCTGCTTGATGACATAAGCCATGCCTACCCCGCCAGCTTCATACCAGAATAAGCCTTGACCATTTTCTTTTGCTGGCTGCGTGTGTGCAGCAATTGCGACAGCCGTTTCATTTCAGGAGAAACCGCATCACGCACGGCAGCGTCATGCATTAGCACCTGGCGCAACAAATGCGAGCAGATTTCCTTTTCTGCCTTGTTGTTGGGCTGAAGATTGGCCTTGTTGCGAAGCACTTCCACCTCATGTACATAACTTTGACCCAGCGAAAGCGTGGCTTCCCAGTTTTCCTGCCGGGCTGCCTCTTCCATTTGCCGGGTAATGTTCACCAGCTGCTGGTAGGCTTCTATAACGCAGCTATTGCACTCGGGGGGGAAAGGTCCCGTGGCATTGGCTGGGTTAGCCTTATTGCATTCTGAAGGATAAAAAGTCATTTCAATATCTTCTGGTTTGGTAAAAGTAAACCAACCCTATTTACGGGGCTTATTAGCGGTGGCTGTTTTCCAGGCACCGGTAATATCATCAAGCATTTTTTCAACAACATCCAGATGCGATTCCTGCTGGTTCACACTGGCTAACAACAAGTGCTGCGACATCAACCTGAAACTGAGAATCATATTCCTAGCCGCCTCGCCGGAAGATTCGTCAATGCCGGGAATAAGGCCTGAATCGATAATACTGATGGCTTTTGAAATATTTTCACCGCGTTTGGCAATATCGCCATTCTGGAAATACAGCCTGGCTTTTACAACGCAAGACTGAACGGCTTCCAGCATGATGGTGATCAGCTCTTCGGGAGAGGCGGCAAGTACCTGTGTTTCAAGACCTGTTTTTGCATAAGCCTTAACAGGGTTCTGGCCATAAGCCACGTTAGTTGTGTTCATCATAATATGAAATAAACCCTTAAAAATCAATCATTATTTACTGCTACTGGTATTCCACATGGACAATTGCTGGCTTAAATAGGCCGATGTCCCATTCATTTTTGCAACCAGTGAATCCAGCGCGGTAAATTGGGCCCGGTAGCGTTCCATCGTGGCTTCAATTTGCGCCTGTTTGCGCTCATATTGCGAATCCAGGTCTTCGATGCGTGTCTTGGCGCCATTGCTGGCCGTGGTCACAATACCGCTGGTACTGTTAATCAGACCCTTGGTAATATCTTGTGTATACGTGGCAATACCGTTGGTTTTGTCCTGGAACAGCTTGGCAATGTCGTCACGGTTTTCTGCCAGGGCTTTGCTGAATTTAGCATCGTCCAGCTTAATAGTGCCATCGGCCTGGGTACGGATGCCCAGGTCGGACAGTGTTTTAAACGCACCGCCATTGCTGCTTTGGAAACTCATGATGCCGCTTAAACGGGTCTGCACCGTACGGGCTGTGTTGTCACCGTTCAATATGCTGCCGCCAGCCCCTTCGGTATAGGCCGTGCTGCTTTTAATGAACTTCTGGACATTGTTATAAGCGTTAATGAATTCATTAATGGCTGACTTGGTTTTGTCATCATTGCGCGTAACTGTTAGCGTTTGCGCTTCGGTATCTACCTTGCTTACGTTCAGGGTTACGCCCTGGATCACATCTTCCAGCTTGTTAGTGGCCTGGGTCACTTTAATCCCGTTTACTTTAACAATTGCATCAGACGCAGCCTGCTCGGTCATGCTGGCTTTGTTTAGCAACGTGCCCAGCGCACCATCGTTACCCTCCACGGTAATTTCACTAATGGATGCTTGTGTTCCGGTAGCGGTAGTGCTAATCATTAAGCGGTAAGGGGTGTCAGAGCCATCGTTCATGATACTGGCGCTCAGCCCCAGTTCTTTGTCGGCATTAATGGCTTTGGCAATCTCTTCAAGAGAAGTGCCTTTGCCGGTCAGGTCCAGGGTTTTTACTTCGCCATTTTTCAGTGTAAATTTAACCACGCCACCCGTGCCGTTCGCTGCGGCCTTGTCAGCCACGCCATTGGCAATAAGCGTTTGGGTGGACGCCAGGGATTCCACTTTAATGCGGTAACTGCCCGCCACCGCAGAGCTGCTGGCACTGGCGCTAAAGCTCTCACCGGTTTGGCTGGCCGTGTACTGCCCAAAAGTCGTATCACCTTCAAACGCCTTGGCGGCGGTTTGCAGTTTTTCTACCGCGCTGGACAGTTGGCCATAAGCAGACAGGCGTGCGTTTTCTGTGCTTTTACGCTGGGTGATGGTTGTTAATACGGATTCTTCGCTGGTGCGCAGGCCATCTAGCAAACTGGATAAATCTAAACCTGAACCAACGCCAATGCTGGAAATGTTAGCCATAATATAAACTGTGTCTTTGTGTTGGGGGATTGTTTTCGGATATTGAGATTAACGGCAGACTTTTGCGAATCTTTAATTAATATTACTACTAAATAAACATTAAAAACCAGACCAGCAGAACTAAAGAAAGAGAACCGGTGAACAGAAACCGCTGGATTATGACAACAATTACAAGACTGCCTGTCATAATGACAGATAAACCCGCTTTCCAAAGCACCAATTACCCGTGAAACCCGGCCTAGTTCTGCCTATTGAACGCAAGCAAAATCGTTAATAATGACAAAATGTATACCAACCACATTCATTGTGCATGAGCAAGGCTACGTTACCAAGACCCTCTATAGAGCAGATATTGCGCGAACACGCACCCTTGGTGCGTAGCATTGCCCTTAAAATGATGGCCCGGCTGCCCGCCAATATAGAACTGGATGACCTGATCCAGGCCGGCATGATTGGCCTGCTGGACGCCGCCCAGCGTTTTGAAAACACCGGTGCCGCGCAATTTACCAGCTATGCCAATACAAGAATACGGGGTGCCATTACCGATGAGCTGCGCCGGCAAGACTGGCTGCCCCGCACCCTGCGTAGCAAAAACAGCAAAATCCAGAAAGCCATGGCCCAGGCCCAAAAAAAACTGGGCTATGAACCTGGTGATGAAGAAATTGCCGAAGAGCTGGGTATTACCGTAGACGCCTACCGCGAACAACTGCACGATGTGGGTACCGTGCATGTGGTGCATTACGAAGACTTCAGATTTGATAGCGACGAAGGCGAACGGGAAAACAACCAGCTGGACAGATTGATGGGGGGCAGCGATGAATACAGCCCGCAAGCGGCCCTGCTGAATGAAGAATTCAAACACACCCTGGCCGAATGCATTGGCAAACTGCCTGAAAGGGAACAGCTGGTACTGTCTTTAATATTTGAACAGGCCTTGAACCTGAAAGAAATAGCCGCCGTGCTGGATCTGACCGAGGGCAGGGTATCGCAATTGCGCTCGCAGGCTGTTTTGAGGCTGCGTGGGATGCTGAAAGAAGCGTATTGGGACCAGTTGCCGGAAAATTTTTAATAAAAAAATAAAAAATAATTAAAAAATATTAAAGAAATAAAAACCGGGGCCGTTAATAAGAACATAAACCGGTAGTAAGCCTTCAAGACAAAGGTGTTATGACTTGGTTTTTCTTGAAGTGATCTTATTTTTTTGGAGTGTTCCATGTCTGTAATTAATACAAACTATCTGGCTCTTGTTTCCCAGAATAACCTGACAAAATCCCAAAATGCTTTGGGTTCTGCGATTGAGCGTCTGTCTTCCGGCTTGCGCATTAACAGCGCCAAGGACGACGCTGCTGGTCAAGCTATTGCTAACCGCTTCACTTCCAACATCAAGGGTCTGACCCAGGCTGCTCGTAACGCCAACGATGGTATCTCCATCGCTCAGACGACTGAAGGCGCGTTGAACGAGATCAACAATAACTTGCAACGTATCCGTGAACTAACGGTTCAGGCTCAAAACGGCTCCAACTCCGCGTCTGACATTGACTCCATTCAAGAAGAAGTCAATCAGCGCCTCGAAGAAATTAACCGTGTTGCTGAACAAACCAACTTTAATGGTATCGAGGTTCTGAAAAGCTCTTCGGATGAGACTTTCTCCATTCAAGTAGGTGCTAAAGATAATGAGACCATTGATATAGCAATTAAGGGTAATGGCACTTGGAATAAGTGGGATGCTAGCGGCACCGTCCCTAGCACAGCTGTAAATGGTGAGGCTCGTCAAGTTGCCGCAAAAGGCTTTGACGTATTGTCAGCAGCAGCAAGTACGGCTGATATCGATACTGACTCCTATAATTACGCGATCGCTCAGTTTACTACTGCCGAAAGCCTTGCTAATAACGACAATACTAGCCTCGTCAGTTATAACGACGACAAGAGCTTTGCCATAATCGATACCACTAGTGGCTCAGAGGTTGCTTATTCCGCCTCTATTGACGCAGATGGTAAAGTGGCTTTGGGCAATAAACTTAGTGGAACTGCCGCTGAAGCAGCACTAGCATCGACGGATACTATTGCTAATAATGCCACTGGGGTAAGTATTGCTGGGGGTAGTTCCAACGCTTTATCCACATTGGACAAAGCTTTGAAAGCAGTTGATGAGCAACGTAGTAATCTTGGTGCAATTCAGAACCGTTTCCAGTCTACAATCGCTAACCTGAACAACACCATCACCAACCTGTCCGCAGCTCGTTCGCGCATTGAAGACGCCGACTATGCAGTCGAAGTCTCCAACATGACTCGCGCGCAGATTCTGCAACAGGCTGGTACCTCAGTTCTGGCCCAAGCCAACCAAGTGCCGCAAGGTGTCTTGAGCCTGCTGCGTTAATTCCAAGCAGTATTGGGGACGGGCAACCGTCCCCATACAGAACCAAGAAGCCGCCTTTCCTTCGGGACTGGCGGTTTTTCTATAGGCGGCTGTTGGGGCGGATGAAATCAGCTCTCATCGCAAAATCACTTTCTTCTTGATCGGCGTTCCATCGCTTCCCACGACGGTCCGGTATCCATAGAGGCCAGCCGATTCCAATTTATTTCGAACGGTATTGTCGCTGACGCTGACGCCTTCTTCTCTCAATGCCTTACCGATCTGACTAGGATTGGCATACAGGCCAGATCGAGCCATATCGGCAATCCGTTTCTGCAATTCGGCCGGAAGCGACATTCCATTCCGCTTGGGTGCACGGCTTTTAGGTGGCGGCACGACGGCCACTCCGGTCTCGTTGATATTCTCCTGCACGGAATCCCGCCAGCGATTGTAAGTGCTGCGGGCCAGTCCCACATCCTTACACGCCTGTGTGATCGTCTTTCGCTTGCTCTTGTCGTAGTGGTTGACGGCGCTATGGACGGCTTGTACCAGTTGCGTTTTCTCTTCCTGAGATAGCTGCTTACTCATCAAAAAACTATAACACATATGAGACAAACAGCAGCCTTGATTCCTGTTTTTCCGACTGCATTCGATAAATACCCGGCCACTTGGTTTCCTACGGCTTTTGCCGGTGATACCGAGTGGCCTCATCTCATCATTACGAACTCATCGGCATATGCCAATGGGGTCTCAATTTCACGCGAAGGCGACTTTGTGATCAGGAACGTGGGGTCAGTCGTTCAGGATATTCGTCGGGCATTTGGAAATGCCCTTGGTGAAACTATGCCCAAAATATCTGTAATGGAGATGGTGAAGTGAACCACATACACGGAATCACCAGACAGGCAAAACACCAAAGAAAAGACAAAATATCCCTTTAATCAACATTTCCCTCTAACCACTTCATTGAATGGATGTTGATCAAATGACCGACCTACACCACATATCTCACATCAGTCCGCCCGTAAAGGGAACAACGACACAAATAAAGGACATACATGACCACGCATCACAACACCCAATCCCTACAGGGAAACAGCCATAACGGCAACAAAGCCATCACACTTGATGACATCAGATCTGCCCTTATGAATGAATTCCATTGCAACACATCTCTCACAGATCGAGAGCAATTCCGGCAAAGACAAAGGGAACAGCATATCTATGACATCACTCAGCAAGGATTCGACTGGCTCGTCACATTAACATTCAAGTACAAGAAGACCGATCACGACAAAGTCGTTTCGCTCGGAACGAAGCTCTTCGACTTATTGAGTGCGGATCTATATGGCAGAAGATCAAAGAAGCGAATCATCCACTTCTCCGCCATTGAGCGACATAAGGACGGGTCACTTCACATCCATGCCTTGATAAAACAACCCAAGCCTGATAACCCGATTGGGGCCATGGAAATGCAAGACCTGATTAAGCGGAACTGGTACGACGTGGCCAGCACCAATTTAGATGTGTCTTCGTCGGGAAATGACTTGGAGAGATATTGGTTCCGGCCTATCAATCCAACTGAACTCTTCCAGGTGGGCCAATATATCACCAAGGACTGCTATCGGTACGACGACACAATCATCTATGACCTGTGTTGCCTTACCGGGCGGAAAGTTGTTTAAAAGCCAATCTTCGACTTTACACAACATTCTGCGAGGCCCGTTCTATGGGCCTCTTTTCCTTCATGGGTATCTGGCTTCAGCCGTCAGTTTCATCAGCTTTTCTTCGTCCACGACATTCAGAGTACCCGAGTGAAGGTATCGGCGGGACCACTCGGACAGAAGCTGCTTGATGCCCCTTAGCGCAGCCAGAACAAGCTCTTGCTCATCTGCTTCGGGATTCCTGTCGATCACATCCTTCACGGATGTTCCAAGACACCCGAAGAATTCCAGTTTATTGAAGTAATTCAGAATCCCATGGGCATCATGCTTCAGTCGCTCGAAGGTCGCATGCAGGGCACCTGCGTGACGCGTCATGATCGCCGTGTCGGAATCCCGCAGGTACCGTAAGGCCACGACATCTTCCGTGGGCTCCATGATGACGGTACCGGCACCACGCCAATAGATGGGGTTGCGCTGCGCTCTCTGACGATTTCGGAAGCGTTCATACATGTGGCGATCCTCCTCTTTCAGGAAGTCATCCTGCTCGGCTTCCAGCAGGTAAATGATGATCAGCGCACGCAGCCGGAAGAAGCCAACATACCAGATGTCGTAATCCAGCTTTGCAATGATGTCAGAAAGCCGCTCTTTGCGCTTCTCCACGGCCATTAAGACCTGATAAAAACCATCATCTTCCAACAGCTCAGAAAGCCGCTCGGTGATCGTCACCCGAAGCTTCGAGTGACGATCATACAGGTTTAGTTCGGAGATAATTTCCACACGGTTCTGCTCGGCAATTTCCCGAAAATGGGATGCGAACTGCACCCAGTGATCTGCAAGCCGATTCGACGTTTTGAACTGCCTGTGGATGGCATTTACGAACCGGTCCACAGCCTGCTTGTAGAGCGCGACAAGGTTTTTGTCCGGCATTCACTCCCCCTTCCTGTTCAAAATCCCTTTACGGCAGAAAGCCCGCATTTCTCATTTCCACTGAAGAGAATGTCGCGGCAATATTCTTCATTCTGCTGTCCAACACTCGGCCAGAAACATTCGACACATAATCGGACACGGAATTGGTGGCTGCCAACAGAGTGTCGTTGCTCAAATGCGCGTACCGCTGGGTGGTCTTCACGTTCGAGTGGCCCAGTATTTTCTGAACTTCATAAATGGATCTTCCCTGGTTTACCAGAAAGCTCGCGTAGCTGTGACGTAGGTCATGCAGCCGAACATCCTTAATACCTGCATCCTTCCGGACTCGATTCCATGCATGAAAGATATTGACGTATGGCTGCATCGTGGCGGGGTTGAAGAAGATGTAGTCCACACCTGGAACCCGATCAACATTGCGAAGCAGTTGAATTGCGCCAGTGGATAACGGAACGTATCGCGTGATACCGCTCTTGTTGAATTCAATGCGCCAGATTCGGTTCTGAAAATCGATATCGCACCACTTCGCGCCCAACACTTCATTGCGTCGTGCGCCAGTGAGGATCAGCATGATAATGATTTCCTTGATCCTGGGATGGTCAGACCCATCCAGTTCGGCAATCAGTCTGCGTAGTTCTTCATTGCTCAGATACCGGTCTCGCAAATTGTTCTCACGGAGCTTGCGAACTGCTGAAATCGGATTGGATGCCACCCCCTGAATCTCCCACTCCAGAGCACAGCTGAAAGTTCTGTGAGCGACGTTCAGCATTCGATTGGTGGACGATGGTTTGAAGCGCTTCTCTTCCCGATGCTGCCGCAACAATTCGATAGCGTGCTGCTTCTTGATCTCGTCCATGTACAGCCCGCCCAAGACAGGCAGGATATGCAGCCGCAATTGCGCCTCATCAACCCGCCAACTACGTTTGTGGGTCTTCATGTAAGGCAGATAGCGCTTCAGGATGAAATCGCGATAGGTCGGGACGGTTCTGCGCTGGTTCTTTTCAACGAAAGGATCGTCGCCCAGACTCAGGCGAGCCAGCAGTTCCTTTGCTTTGTTCCTCGCGTCTGCCAATGACATGATTCCTGCATCGGCAAATCTCTTTTCCTTCGTACGGCCATGCGTATCCACATACCGGATGTAGTAGGAACGACGCCCACTGTCCGAAGCCTTGATGAGTAGCCCAGGAAGCCGTGTGTCAAAATAATCGATCCTGCGCTTACCTGTCGGGCAGAGCATGGAGTCGACAACTTGTTGGGTCAGTAATGTACGAGGCAGAGGCAGAATCACACAGAACCAATAACGATACTAATAGTATCATTTAATGCTTGTTCAGTATAGGACGCGATTCTCGATTGCTATGACGACCACAGATAATAAAACGCAAACACGGATTGCCATGGTAATGCGGTCGATTCGTTCGGCCATTGGATACAACCAAATCCAGTTTGCCGAATTGATCGGCAGCTCCAAGCCCACGATTGCTCGAATTGAAACTCTTGAAATACCGATGAAGGATGAGCTTTACGCCCGTATGGTCGAACGGCTCGAAGAATTCGGTATCAAGATTGATTCCAATCAGGACGGGGTGAGCCTGCATTTTGATGAGCGGGCCATCGCAGTCCTGGAAGGCAGGTTGCAAGACGCCGACCTAAGACGGCCTGATCGGAAGAAATAGCCCGTCCCCAAACGGGCACCTTGGATATCGTGATGGCTGGGCAACGTAGACAGCCCGTAGAAAACTTGCCGACAAAGACGGCCAATAAGTCATTGATTCTTATCGTGCCTGCGTCAAATCCGTACGGTCGGAATTCCCGGTTTTTATCGACAAGCCGTAGTCACAGAGTAGTAATTTCTGGAAATCGGAATAAAACCCTTGTTTTTCACATTATTATCAGCGGCTTACGGAGAGCGTTATCAACAGCGCCAAGGACGACGCTGCTGGTCAAGCGATTGCTAACCGCATGACTGCGCAAGTGCGCGGCTTAACGCAAGCTGCACGTAACGCCAATGATGGTATTTCTATCTCTCAGACTGCTGAAGGATCGTTGAACGAAATCAACAGCAACCTGCAGCGTGTCCGTGAGCTTGCAGTACAAGCACTGAATGAGACCAATTCGGCAGACGACCTCGCCTCTATTAACTCAGAAGTAAAGCTGCGTCTGGAAGAAATTGACCGAGTAGCCAACAAAACTGAATTTAATGGTACGTTCATTTTGAAGGATGACGCTGATCTTGACATCCAAGTTGGCGCACGGGATGACGATACTATCACCATCACCGGCATGGATGCGCAAGTGGATGCAATTTTCGCTTCTACTGATACCGGCGCGCCGACTTTCACCATCACCAAAGACGACGGCATACTAACTACGGCAGATCCGGCAGAGGTCGCTGCTGACGTGTTGGCGCAAATTGATGCGGCGATCAAGAATGTGGACACTATGCGTAGTGATCTTGGTGCGGTGCAAAATCGGTTTGAATCGACCATCTCTAACCTGAATAACACCATTACTAATTTGTCTGCATCCCGTTCGCGCATCGAAGACGCCGACTACGCAGTCGAAGTCTCCAACATGACTCGTGCGCAGATCCTGCAGCAGGCCGGCACCTCGGTTCTGGCACAAGCCAACCAGGTTCCCCAGACTGTGCTGTCGCTGCTGCGTTAATTCCAGGCAGTATTGGGGACGGGCAACCGTCCCCAAATGGAACTACGAAACCGCCTTTCCTTCGGGACTGGCGGTTTTTTTATTTTACACATACTCGTTGTTTATGCTTGTTCCATGCTTCGCGTGGGAATACAAATTGCATTTTCTCTATTTGAGTGAACCCTAATGCCTGAATAAAAAACTCAGCTGCTCCTGTAAAAAAAGTGTGAGGGTTTTGATGGCTGCCGAGGACAGGTGAGGTTTGGGGGTTGTTAAAATATACAGGGTGGCATCAATTTCCTTGATGCTGAATTCGGGGAACAATACCTTCAGGGTTCCTTTCACGACATCTTGTTCAACGACATAACTTGGCAGTAGCACAACACCCAAATCATTTCTTGCCGCTTCAAGCAGAAAACGGAAATTTTCCGATTGCAGTTTGGGATTCATTTTTATTTTAAAATTATCATTATCTGAAGATAAGTTCAGTGTTTCATACAGTTTATTGGATGGACATAAATAACCCAGATTGACCAGCCCTTTAATATTCTCTGTATTGACTTTGTTTTTTCTTATGTAATACGGAGAAGCACATAGACGCCAGGTAATATCACTTACTTTTTTGGCGACATAGTCTTTGGGAGGCTCGGAAACAACACGGACAGCGACATCAATCTGGGATTCAATTAAATCATTGACCCGATTGGAAAACATGATCTGTAAATTCAATTGAGGGTATTTTTTCTTGAATTCAATCAGTATGGGTTGCAGAATCAGTTCGCCCAACCCGGTTGGAACACTTAATCTGACATTGCCCATAGGCTCAGATCCTAAACGCTGTATTTCCTGGTGGGCAGCTTCAATTTCATTCAGCATGCCAACCCCATGCTGGTAAAGCACTTCACCTTGCTGGGTGAGTTCCAGTCGTCTTGTGGAACGTCGGATCAGCTGGGTTTGAAGCAGGCTTTCCAGCTTTTTCAGGTTCTTGCTGACTTGGGACTTGGTGGTTCCGTGACGTTTGGCTGCAGCGCTTAAGGTACCCGTGTCAATAATGCTTACAAAAAGCCGGACCAGGTTTATATCAAAATCAGATGTATTAATCATAAGCTCCTCTTCTCCTTATTATTTTATTGTTTCCTGTAAAGAAACATATATTATCGATTTTAAGGCATTGTTTCCATAATATGGTGTTGATACACTAAATTAAAAAGGAGACAAACAAATGAAAAACGAAATATTTTCACCCGGATTATTCAAGGGCCAGAGCGTATTGATTACTGGCGGAGGTACGGGGCTGGGGTATGGCATGGCAGAAAAACTGGCCAGCCTGGGAGCGACACTGCATCTATGTGGTCGCAGAAAAGAAGTGGTGGATGAGGCAGCAAAATTACTTCATGAAAAATATCCCGGAGCGGAAGTATTTACGCACGCTGTCGATATTCGTGATGCTGCAAAGGTAGATGCCTTAATTCAGGAAATTTGGGATAAACACGGGGGCGTTGATGCACTTATCAATAATGCCGCCGGAAATTTTATTTGCCCAACCGAAGATTTGACGGTTAATGGTTTTAAGGCAATTACGGAAACTGTACTGAACGGAACTTTCTATGTGACCCAGTCTGTTGGCAAACGCTGGATCGAAAGCAAGCGTTCAGGATCTGTTCTTTCAATTGTCGTAACCTGGGTATGGACAGGTTCACCTTTTGTGGTGCCATCTGCCATGTCAAAATCTGCCGTTGATACGATGACCAAATCCCTGGCAATAGAGTGGGGCAGACATGGTATACGGTTTAATGCCATTGCACCCGGGGTAATTCCAACTGAAGGGGCTTCAGCACGTTTGCGTCCAACTGACGACAATACCGAAAACCTGGTTAAGCAGAACCCTATGCAAAGACTTGGCAAAATGAGTGATATCGCGCAATTGGCCGCGTTTTTGCTTTGCCCCCAGAATGACTGGATTAACGGCCAGACCATCGCATTGGATGGTGGGGACTGGTTGGCCAACGGTGCCTATTTCAAACAGTATTTTGAATGGACAAAAGCGGATTGGGAGCATGCACGGAATGTTATTAAAGAAAAAACAAAAAATGCATAACGAGGAAAAAATGTCCAGAAAAGTCATTGTTGAAAAAAGGGAAGTTGAGGCTGGAATTATTGAATCCAATGCCAGGAAACTGGCTGCCGGATTTGATGCTTTGGGCGTGCAGGAAGGTGATGTTATTGCCGTTATGCTCAGGAATTGCCAGGCTTATCTGGAGGTGATTCATGCAAACAGGCAGGTTGGCTCGTATTATTGCCCAATCAACTGGCACTTCAAGGCGGAAGAGGTAAAGCATATCCTGCTTGATAGCGGGACAAAAATCCTGATTATGCAGGAAGAGTTCTGGGATAGCCTTAGTACGGTCATTCCTGCTGATATGACAGTCATTCTTGTTGGTGATAAGGCAGATACCAGTCAAACTCAGACGCGTCATCTTAAAAATTATGCCTCATGGCGAGACGGATTTAAAGAGCGCACCGCTTACTCCCGGACTCCACGGGGGCATATGGCTTATACATCGGGAACGACCGGTAAGCCCAAGGGGGTGGTCAGGATTCCATTCAATCCTGAAGAAAGACTGGAAAAACAAGATGAAATGCGGCTTATGGTCCAGCAAACACTGGGGCTGCTACCTGATAGCCGTGTTTTGTTACCCGCGCCTTTATATCATAGTGCTCCCAGTCTTTTTGCACAGTTTGCCCTGCAAGAAAGCGAGTTGTTTGTGCTGACGGAAAGGTTTGATCCCGTTGAATTATTGAGTCTGATTGAAAAGTACAAAATTGAGATTGTGTATATGGTCCCGATTATGTATGTCAGGTTGTTAAAGCTCGATGAGAAAATTCGCAGGAAATATGATGTTTCTTCCTTGCGTTTTATTGCGTCTACAGGTGCACCTTGTGCGCCTGATGTAAAAAAAGCCATTATTGACTGGTTTGGTCCTATTGTTTATGAAACTTATGCCTCCAGTGAGGTGGGTTTGATTACGCTGGTTGATTCGGAACAGGCATTGAAAAAGCCAGGTACAGCAGGGCTTCCGGTAGGAAGGGCCATAATCAGGATTTATGATGAAAATGGTGCTGAGTGTGAACCGGGCCAAATTGGTTATATCTATGTGCGCCAATATGCCTATACCGATTTTGAGTACCGCAATAATCCTGCAGCAAGGCAGAAAGTTGACAGGGATGGTTTAATCAATCTGGGTGATATGGGCTATCTTGATGAAGACGGTTATTTGTTTGTATGTGATCGTCAATCGGATATGGTGATTTCGGGTGGTGTGAATATATATCCGGCGGAAATTGAGGCTCAAATTTTACAGTATCAGGGTGTGGCGGATTGTGCCGTGTTTGGGGTGCCCGATGATGAATTTGGTGAAAGCTTGCTGGCGTGCATTCAGCCCCATGAAAACGCAGATATAAAAGTGGAAAATTTACGGGAATGGCTTTCAGAAAAAGTAGCCAGATATAAAGTACCGAAGCAATTGTTGATCAAACATGATTTACCCAGGGATGATAATGGAAAAATTTATAAGCGGTTTTTGCGTGAAAAATACTGGGAGGGAAGAAGCAGAAAAGTTTAATTTTCAATTATTTTAAGTATTTATATTAAATAATAAAATCAGGAGACATATTAATGAAAATGACGTTTATGAAAAAAATAATGCTCACCCTTGGCTTGTGTGTCAGTAGTGCAGCGGTACAGGCTGCCTATCCTGAAATGCCGGTGAAGCTGGTGGTGCCTTATACACCGGCGGGGGCGGCAGATCAACTGGCCAGGGCATTGGCTGACAGTGTAGGAAAACATCTCAATCAAGCCATTGTGGTTGAAAACAAACCAGGTGCCAGTACTCGTATTGGCGCTTCGTTTGTTGCGCGTTCAAAGGCGGATGGTTATACGCTTTTCCTTGCAAGTAATTCCAGTATGGTTTTGAATCCCATGTTGTACAAGGATTTTCCTTATGATCCTGAACGTGATTTTGAAATGGTTTCAGTCGTGGCGGAAATGCCGCTTATTGTAATTACCAATGATAAAACAGGCTTGAATACCCTTGATAAGTTTGTGGAAGAGGCCAGGAAAAACACAGAGAAGTTGAATTATGCGTCGATAGGTACGGGAAACCCGCTGCAACTGGCGACTGAGATGCTTTTGAGTGAGTATGATATTAAAGTAACTCATATCCCCTATAACGGCAGTTCACCGGCCCTTACTTCCCTGATGGCAAATGATACCCAATTAATGATTGATGGTATCAGTACCTCGTTGCCATTGATCAAAGATAATCGGGTAAAGGCTTTGGCGGTTACAACCTCAAAGCGTCTGGGTGTCTTGCCTGATGTACCTACTGTCGCAGAGCTTGGCAACTCAGATTACCAGGCATCTACATGGTTTGGTGTTGCAGCGCCCAAAGGTACCCCAAGTGAAGCGGTTGATAAATTACGGGAGGCTATTGATAAAACCCTGAAGGATGAAGCGTTCCAGAAAAAATTTGAATCATTGGGTTTATATATTCAGGAACCAAAATCAAGTGAAGAGCTGGCTCAATTTGTAAATGATGACAGAGCTCGCTGGAAGTCGGTCATTGAGAAGAATCAGATTGTTCTTGAATAATCTGTGATGGTGCAAATACTTCTAGCTCCCACGCTGGAGCATGGGAGCTAGAAAAATGTGAGTTGATTAGCATCGCTCGTGCTCGTTCCCATGCTCCGCGTGGGAATGCAGTTGTAGTTGACTCTTTCATGTGAGTTGATTAGCATCGCTTGTAACTCATCCCTTACGTAACTGTCCGGTAAAGTCATCTTTTCAAGTCGCTAATAAAATATGAACATACTTGTCCACTATCGCAAATGGACACGTATGGACTATCTAGAAGAAATCAGCCCGCAACCAACCCCGTTACCCCGTCGGCGGACGCACAGCCCGGCCTTTAAATCCCATCTGGTTGCCTTGTGCAAAAACTCCGCCGTATCGGTAGCGGCCATTGCCCGCGCCCACAACATTAACGACAACAT
>NZ_JAHSPR010000008.1 GCF_019132845.1 Advenella alkanexedens
AGCTCAATGGGCATGATCCGTATGCCTATTTGAAGGATGTACTCACACGCTTGCCCACTCAGCCCGCCAGCCGTATTGCTGAACTGTTGCCGCATAATTGGCAACCACAGACAGCGATGTAAAAAAAACAGGTTAAAGAAAACCGCTGTCAAGATGAGATGGCCGAACGCTTACTGCATAAGCAGGGTGCGAAATAAAGAACTTGCAAAACGTTTAGCTGCCGCCACACCAACGATTACGACTGCATCTATACAATTCGACCAAGCCGCACGTCGTCATCAACTGCATAACATCGCAGTCCATGATGTAGTCGCACCCGATGTAACAGTGAATGAGATGGAGAAAGTCTATACTCAACGCATGGCAAAGAACAACACACCAGGGAGAAATATTTACGACAAAATTTTTTCATCAGCACCACGCGGGCGCTGTCCACTGTGTATGCAACGTTCCGTGACAACACTCGATCATTATTTACCCAAGGCACATTACCCAGCTCTTGCTGTTGCGCCGTACAATCTAATCCCAACCTGCTTTGACTGCAACAAGGCAAAGCGAGACGTCATACCGAAGACTGCCAAAGATGTACCTCTCCATCCTTATTATGACAATCTTGGGGATGATATCTGGTTGACTGCAATCGTGCTTGAACGGTGGCCAACCGCATTACGTTTCACGGTTACACGATCGAAAACATGGGACGATACGCTTTATGCTAGAGTAAACCATCATTTCCGCTCCCTAGGCCTAGCCGCACTCTTCGCATCCGAAGCAGCAGAAGAATTGCTAAATATTCGTCATCAGCTTCAAATTCTGAGTGCTGCTGATCCGAAAAACGGTGTCCGCACTGAACTCAAACGACGCGCTGAAAGCTGTGCTGCAGCGCGAGTAAATGGCTGGAAAACAGCAGCCTATCATGCTTGGAGCCAGAGTAAGTGGTTCTGTGAGAAAGGTTTCTTACCGAACAACTAGAACAAAAACGTCACTACCAATTATCGCTAAATAGTAAGCATCCGCCCCATACCGTATTGACAGCTTAAAGCTTTTTTTACAGTTGTACTCGCCAGGGCAATAACTCGTCGACGCGATTCACCGGATAGTCGGCAATCACCGACAGCACATGACGCAGGTACGCCTCAGGATTAATCCCGTTCAGTTTGGCCGTGCCCAACAAACTGTAAAGCGTCGCCGCCCGTTCACCACCGGCATCCGAACCCAGGAATAAGTAATTCTTGCGTCCAACCGACACACCGTAAGCTTACCGTCAAGCGCACAGTTCATAACTAGAGACTTCTGCTGCTAACTGTCGTTTAAATTCACTGGGTGGTAAGTTACCCAATGACTCATGGGGTCGTTCCTCGTTATAACTTAACATCCAGGCCCAACTGAGGTCTCGCACCTGATCCAGCGATGAGAACAAATGCGGGTCCAGGACTTCGGTGCGATAACTGCGATTAAATCGCTCTATATAAGCATTTTGGTTTGGCTTGCCTGGCTCAATATAACAAATCTTGATGCCATGTGCTTCACACCACTGTGTAAAAGCAAGCGACGTCATTTCACTACCATTATCCACGCGAATCATTTTAGGCAGGCCTCTTTCTGCTTTAAGTTGCTCCAGCGTTCTCACCACTCTGGTGGCAGGTAATGAGGTATCAATCACGATATCCAAGGCTTCCCTGACGCCTTCGTCAATGATATTGAGCACACGAAAGCGCGTACCGTTGTAAAGTGCATCGCTCATAAAATCAAAAGACCAACTGTAATTCGATTCCGCAGGCACCGCCAAAGGCGCTGGCGCACGCTCGGGTAACCTGAGTTCGACACTTTAATCCTGTGCTTTTGACACGAACGCCTTTATTCATGCGGGTTTTTAATTAGGGCGTGTTAACACAAACGCAGTCCGTCCATCACGAGTACGAAATTGACGAATCCAATGAACATGAGATCGAGCTTCTCAAAGCGGGAGAAGATTCTTCGGTAGCCTTTGAGGCGACGAAACAATCGCTCCACCTCGTTTCGCCGTCGATACATCGCGCGGTCATACTCCCATGGATCCAACCGCCTGGAGGACGGGGGTACGACGGGGATATAGCCAAGATCGAGCGCAAGCTGCCGGGTTTTATTGCCCTCATAAGCGCGATCCATCAGCAAATGGACGGGCCGAGTGAGCGCGCCGAGCCGTTCGAGCAAGACACGTCCAGCAGGCGCATCATGGGCCTGTCCGGGAGAAAGTGAAAACGCTACGGCAGTTCGATCATCCGCGGCAACCATATGAATCTTGGTGTTCCAGCCCCCTCTCGACTTTCCAATGGATTGGGGGCCGTTTTTTTTAAAGCACCCGTGCCATCGGGATGCACCTTTATGCTGGTGCTGTCCAATGAGACCGCTTCGATCTTTATACGCACGATCTGATGCTTCTGAAGCTCAGCAAACATCCGATCAAGAACACCAGCCTTTGCCCAGCGGTTCATGCGCGTGTAAACGGTGTGCCAGTTCCCGAATCGCTCGGGCAGACCGCGCCACTTGCAGCCATGCTCGGCCACATAAAGAATGGCATTGACTACCTGCAAATTCGTTAGCTTGACATTGCCTCGTTGCCGGGGAAGGCAGCTTTCGATATGCGTAAATTGTTCAGGTGTGATTTCCATTCCTGTAGGATAGGCAATATTGCGGCCGATTGTCTATTAGTGTTAACACGCCCTAATTTAATGCAATTATTTGTAATGGCACGTTTTAATAAAAAAACATTGTATTAAATATTAAAATAGTGATATAGTAGTGGCATGTTTATCAAAGTCACCAAATCGGGCCCCAGGCGCTATGTACAGCTGGTCGAGGCCTACCGCGACGACACTGGGCGCCCCAAGCAGCGCACGGTGGCGACGCTTGGGCGGTTGGATCAACTGGGTGACTCAATCAAATCCATGCATGAGGGATTGTCTCGTATTCTCGGTGTGGACGGCGCGTCTGCCGCGGGTAGCGGCACACCGCAGTTTGAATCATCCCGTGCGTTGGGCGATGTCTGGGTCCTTACCCAAATCTGGAAGCAACTGGGGCTGGACCGTTTGCGTCAGGCCTTGAAGCAACGAACGCGTCATCGCATTGATCTGGAAGCGTTGTTGCGTGTAATGGTCATCAATCGTTTATGCGATGCAGATTCCAAGCCAGGCACCTTACGATGGCTCAAGACCGTCAGCCTGCCTGATACGAGCCTGGAGTCCGTCAATCACCAACAACTGTTGCGCACCATGGACGCACTGCTTGAACACCAGGACGTCATTGACAAGATCTTGGCCGATGCCGTACGGCCACTCGTCAGTGAAGATCTCTCCGTTGTCTTCTACGATATGACCACTATACGGGCCGAGGGCCTGTCTGAAGCAGACGAAGAGATCCGCCAGTTTGGTAAGTCCAAGGAAGGTGGCCTGGCCCGTCAATTCATGCTGGGGCTGGTGCAAACCGCTGAAGGCATTCCCCTTTATCACGAGGTCTTCCCGGGCAATACGGCCGAAGTGGGTACCTTGAAATCTTCTTTACTCAAGGTACTGGAACGCTTCCCGATCAAACGGGTCATTGCCGTTGCCGACCGGGGCTTGCTGTCGTTAGATAACCTGGAAACGTTGCAAAAAATCGTGCTGCCATCGGGCGCACCGCTGGAATTTATTCTGGCGGTACCAGGCCGCCGTTACAACGAATTTGCCGATCTGCTGGCACCATTTAATCAGCGTGCGCAAACCGCTGACGAATCCGAGATCGTGGGTGAGGAACAGTGGAACAACCTGCGGTTGGTCGTCGCGCACGACCGGCACCGAGCCGCTGAGCAAACCGCGCAACGTGATGCCACCATCGCCCAATTGGAAGCCCAAGCGGCACAGTGGGTAGGAAAACTTGACTCGCAGGACGAAGGCCAACGAAGCCGGGGTCGTGGGTTATCGGACGGTGGCGTTCGCGCCCGGTTTTACCACGAAGTATGTGAGCAACGGCTACGGCGCATTATCCGGGTGGATCTGAAAAGTGAACTGTTCACCTATGATATTGACGAAAAGGCATTAGCGCTGGCCCGTGCCATGGATGGCAAACTACTACTGGTCACCAATACGCAGGATCTGAAGGCGAGCGAAGTCATCGCCCGTTATAAATCCCTGGCCGATATCGAACGCGGATTCAAGATGCTCAAGTCAGATATCGAAATCGGACCAGTCTATCATCGCTTGCCCGATCGTATCCGGGCGCATGCGTATATCTGTTTTATCGCGTTGGTACTCGCGCGTGTCATGCGCGAACGGCTGTACCAGAATCCGGTGCCCGACGTGTGTTCACCGGAACGGGCCTTGTCAGTATTGCGCCGGATTCAGACGCATAAAGTCACCTTCGATGCTCAGGCACCCGTTACCGGCATCTCCGCCATTGATGCGGAACAAGCGGCTGTGTTAGCCAGCCTGAAGGTTAAAAAACCGACCACTGATGTTGAATATGTGAATTTGTAATGGAGCGTTTATAACATAATCCTTTATAAATCAATAACTTAAAATTTTAACTGTCGAACTCGGGTGACAAGGCCCGGCCGTAACGTACAATCACTCCTTGCCAATCAAACCCATATTGGGTATGATAAAACCCAATATGGGTTTGAAAATTAATTCACAATCATCGCATACGAGCTTTTCCGACGCTCTATTCTCCGGTACCAAACAAAGGGTACTGGGGGTTTTATTTGGTCAACCCAATCGTAGCTTTTACTCAAACGAATTAATCAATTTGGCTTCCAGCGGTTCAGGTGCCGTTCAACGAGAATTAGCCTCATTGGCAAATAGTGGCCTGATTACGGTAAAAATGGTTGGCAATCAAAAACATTACCAAGCGAACCATGACTCCCCCATCTTTGAAGAACTATGTTCAATCGTTCAAAAAACCATTGGCTTGGCTGACCCACTTCGTAATGCCCTTCAACCCTTGGCTGCTCAAATAATCGCTGCCTTTGTTTATGGTTCTGTTGCCAAAAAAACCGATACCGCCAACAGTGATATTGACTTGATGCTAATCAGTAATGAAATCAGTTATGGAACGCTTTTTTCCTTATTGGAGGAAACCAGTCAATTACTGGGGCGTTCGGTAAACCCCACTATTCTAAGCCAGGAAGAATTCAATAAACGCCTTGAAAATCAAGAGTCTTTCTTAACACGAATACTGGAACAGCCAAAAATCTGGATCATGGGGGAAAGCAGTGACCTTGGCATTTAAGAACCTGTCAGGCCCAGGCAAGCCCCGAAGTTTTGTGTGAGTGGGTTTATTGTAAAATTCTCGTATTTTTAGAGCTTGCGAAAAGATACTCAATGTGCAAGCGTTGTGCCGTTGACAGGCCTTTGGCCTGTGCGACAAACCTTCAGGTGAGTTCTCTTAAAAAAATTGAAAAACATACGTCATTGACGTATAATAAAACCATGATTTACACTGTTTACGAAACTTCCATATTTATAAAAACAATAGCTGGCATATGGTCCAATGATGAGCGGCATGAGTTTATCAAGTGGATTGCCTGTAACCCCGAAGCGGGCGATGTCATACCAGGTTCAGGTGGTTTGCGTAAGGTACGCTGGGGCAAACAAGGTATTGGTAAACGAGGGGGTGTGCGAATCATCTATTTCAATACGCTCTCTGTCGGTGAAATATCCTTGCTAATAGCATATACAAAAGCGAAATTCGATAATCTTTCTACCGAGTTTTTGCTTAAGCTGAAAAATGAGGTGTCAAAATGAATGATAAAGAAATGAAACAGTTTGAAGATGAGCTTCTTCAATCCGTGCGAGAAATGAAAAACCGGCAGTTTGCAAGGGCAACCAAGGTCAATGTAACCGAAATGGCAAAAACCCGTATTAATGCCGGCTTCTCCCAGGACTCTTTCGCTAAACTGATGGGGGTTTCCGTGCGTACCCTGCAAGAATGGGAGCAAGGTAGACGCAACCCCAGTGGTGCCGCACAAACGCTACTGAAGATCGCTGGCCGGCACCCTGAAGTGTTGCGTGAGCTGAATGAGGTTGTTTAATGCAGTTTTAGTGGATGAATCGTTGGCAAAAAAAGGATAACAAACTTTTTAAAAATCTATGGTATAGCTTTTTGCCATTTTTTGGCAAATTGCTAATTTTTCGTAAGCATCCAGTAAACACACGTTGACATGACCGTACTAGCGGTCATTATATTTTTTACTCGTATACAACGGATGCCCAATTGTGGCCTAAAAATAAAAATCTTCCGGTGTCAATGGGGATCAGGGTGTAGTTTGCCGACCGTTTACTACGAGTCTTTCCGACGCCCTCTTCTCCGGTACCAAACAACGGGGGCTGGGGATTTTGTTCGGCCAACCTGATCGCAGCTTTTACTCCAACGAATTAATCAATTTGGTTTCCAGCGGTTCGGGTGCTGTTCAACGAGCTTGGCTTCCGAAATAACGGCTGCCTTCGTCTATGGTTCTGTTGCCAGGAAGAATTCCATAAACGCCTTGAAGATCAAGAATCTTTCTTAACACGAATACTGGAACAGCCAAAAATCTGGATCATAGGAGAAAGCAGTGACCTTGGCATTTGAGAACCTGTCTGGCCCTGGCAAGCCATTACGGGCAGAGCCTCCTGACAAGAAAGAAATTGTTGCGGAAAAACTGGATACATTGGAGCCATTGTAGTTATCTTAACTTCGTGTCCAGAAAATCAAACCTTCTCCGCTGCTTGATAGCCCATCTCCATCAGCAAACTGTCTGGAATTTCCACCCCTTCATCTTTTGCTGTATTTGCCAAGTCATGACGGCGGGCGCCAGGAAGACGTACGCCATTCTCTTCCAACATCGCAAGAATCAAACTTTCAAAGCGATCAAAGTAAACTTGCTCTCCAGCCAGTGCTTGCGGATCTATCAATATAAATACTTGACCCAACATCGGCTTGTTCCCAACCTCATCATAAATAGGATCGGCCTCAAAGCCAAATTTTGCGCCGGTTAACGCTACGCAAAGCACCTCTACCATCATGGCCAGCATGGCGCCCTTTACACCGCCTGCTGCCTGCATGCTACCTTTAAGGGCGGCCTTGGCATCATTGGTGGGTTGCCCTTCGCTATCCAGGGCCCAACCATCAGGTATGGGTTTGTTGTCTCGGGCGGCCAGTATGACTTTGCCGCGCGCTACCTGTGATAAAGAAAGGTCTATCATGACCGGGGCAGATTGCATACGCGGAAAAGCAGCGGCAATGGGGTTCGTACCAAACAACGGCCGTTTACCACCCCATGCAGGAATTGCAGCCGGAGAGTTACTAAATGCCAGTCCAATCAGATTCTCTTGCGCAACCGGCTCAAGATGATAAGCGGCCACTCCAAAGTGGTGGCTATTGGTTACTCCTGCTATGCAAATACCGGTTTGTTTTGCCTTTTGTATGGCAGAAGAAATGGCCAATTCACAAGCAGGGAATGCCAGTCCTGTACCCGCATCAACCAATACCGCAGATGCTTTTTCTCGTACAATGCGGGGTTCTGCAGCTCCATCGGCACGTCCCGAAGATAAATGCTGTGCATAACAGGGAACACGCGATACGCCATGCGTTGCAATACCATGCGCATCGGCAAATACCAAGGCATTGGCCGTGGATGTCGCCATTGAGGCATTCGCGCCTGCAGCAGCCAGGGCTTCCTGTGCCAATTTCGTTAACTCAGAAAGTGAAACTGTTGTCATACCATTGATCCTTACTATCATTATTTTAAGAAAAATATCCAATCACTGTTTGTGCAATCACGTCTAACACCCTTTTATTGGCCTCTTCAGTTAATCCGGCAATATGCGGGGTTAATATTGACAGGCCCCCGATAGGGCCATCAACAAGGGCTGCCACCATAGCATCAATCCAAACATATGCAAGCCATTACCTCCTACAAACAATGGGTAATATTTATAGGCTGAAAAGTGATTTGTTTTGATCCAGGTTAATCTATATACTGGTCTGTCCTGATGTCAATATATCAAACCACATTTCACATATAGTTGCTGCATGTCACGCTTCATTTTGTTAATAAAATTCAGTAGTCTAATTTTATTATTACCCGCGGTATCAACCAAGGCACTTAATTTGCACGCCACCAAATATCCCGGAAGATGGACATCCGCATCCCGTGCGCCTTATTCGGCCAATCAATCCATTTCAGACTGAATTTTTCTATAAAATTCAGGTCAAGTCCCTTGACGATCGCCCCCGCTGTTACCAGGCGTCGTTTTGTAGTGTCGCCATGGAATCCTGCCAACAAAAGGTAATATTCAAAGATTGAAAAGTGATTGGTCAACTGGCCTTTATCCTGGTTAACCCAGTGTGGTGGCTGCATCTGCGGCTGTCATTCAGCCCAATCAGAAGATCATCCGTTCTGCCTATCGCTTGCAAACAGCCAAATACTTGAAAACTTGCTTGTTTGCGCTCCTTGGTTAGTCCAGCTAGTGTCTAACATTCGGAGCGCAGTTCAAAAAAATACTTTATCAAATACCGCGTTTATGAATACGATTACAGTAAATTAAAAGGCAGCACGCATTGATAAGTAATAAGAACGTCCTGGTTCATTATTTCTCTGGAGAGGGCTTCAATATTGTGAACACCAGTACATATTAAATTCAGCAAAAATCACTTTCTCAAAAGCGTTTTACTTAATTCCTTTTGATAGTAGTCTGAGATATGTTTCTTTTTCTGCCTTAAGGCATCTATTTCTAATCTCGTCAAAGTCCCTGAAGCCAATAAGGTAGTTCGCCTCATTTGCTGTAAGGGCTTTTGTTTGGATACCAAACTGTTGTCTGATTTTGTCATCATATCTTTGCTCCAGAAGTTTTATGTGTTTTTTAAGTGGCTCAAAACTTTTGTCTCTGCCAGCATTAACCAATACAATGCTACCTAATACTGTACCACCATCGGTGTTTGTCAAGGTAGTTGTCACTATTTTTGTCTTAAGCAGCTTGTTGCATGGTTATCTCTTTTTCAGGGTTCAGGCTCACTGGCCCTGTCGGTTCACAGTTCCTGACTGGACGTGATCCCCAGCGTGACGGATTGTTCTGCTTGGCCTGTTCCAGCACTGCTTTACGTTGGGCCAGCAGCGCTGGGTCTTCACCGTCATGGCGTTGCTGGGGGGTAACGAAGTTGAGTTTACTGTGGCGGTGCTCGGTGTTGTACCAACGTACAAACCGTTCAACCCATTGCCGTGCCTCAGTGAGCGAAGCAAAGCCGGACGAAGGCCACTGCGGGCGGTATTTCAACACTCTGAACAGGGACTCGATAAATGCATTGTCATTACTGACCCGGGGACGGCTGTAGGAGGGCAATACCCCCAACTCTTCCAGCTTGGCCTTCATGGTCTGCGCTTTCATTGGCGCACCATTATCGGAATGCAGAACCAGCGGCAGATGCAGGCATTGTTCGCGCAACAGGCAGCGCCTTCTCCTTGTACCGTAATTCACGCTGCAGTTTCAATGACGGTCGCAAGCTTGGCTTGGGCTGACCATTGTTCTGATTTGGCTTTAGATCCTGGCACGGCTTGTTTACGTTCATGGGAATAACGGACCATGATGGATGTCCTTTACCGCCTGTCTGGTTGAAATGGGAGGGTGACAACTATCCTGCCAGAGGGGGAGAACAAGAAATTCACAATCAAAACCCACATTAATAATAAAATAAGTTGATTTTTTGCATAAAAAATGCATAATCATCATATATTTTTGATTATCTGGTAAAAATAAAATGCTCATCGAGTTTCGGGTCAAAAACTTTCGTAGTCTGCGGGATGAACAGGTACTCAGCCTGGTTGCCTCAAAAGACAACACACTGCAAGATACCCACACATTGGCTTCCGACCTGAACACTGTACCCAGGCTCTTGCGCAGTGCGGTTATCTACGGTGCCAATGCAAGCGGAAAATCCAATCTGCTGAAGGCCCTGCAATACATGCGTGGTGTGGTGCTGGAATCTGCCACTGTCATCCAGCCCGATCAAGTATATTCCATACAACCGTTCCGCCTGGATACCGTTTCAGCCAGTCAACCAAGCGAATTCGAAGTCACTTTTGCGCTTGGATCGGTTCGTTACCAATACGGTTTTACCATGACAGCCCAACGGATAATCAACGAATATTTGCTGGTATACAAATCAGCCAAACCCCAGCGCTGGTTTGAACGGTGGTACGACTCCGAAACAGGTAAAGATGTTTATGAGTTTGGCCCTGGCATGAAAGGTTCCAAAGCCTTATGGGAAGGCGCCACCCGTTCCAACTCCCTGTTCCTGTCAATGGCAGTACAACTCAACAGCGACAGCTTACGCCCCGTTTTTGACTGGTTTTCAAGCAGTCTGGTTATTTTCAATGAACATAATAAACTCAACCCGCAAACTTCACTTCAAATGCTCAAAAATTCAGGTGGCCGCAAGCAGATTTGCGATTTTCTAAGTGCTGCCGACATTAGCATCTCAGATATAGAACTGGTTACCCAAAAAGTACCTGGCCAAACCGTTCACTTTGATCTGACTGCGGGTAAAACAGAAATCCGCAACGAAGAAGTTGAAAAACAGCAATTACGTTTTTCCCATGTGACGCCTCATGGGAAAGCAGTCTTTGACTTGATGGATGAATCTGGTGGCACGCGGAATTTGCTGTTCCTGGCTGGCCCGGTATTGGAAATTTTGCAAAAAGGATTAACGCTTGTTATTGATGAACTGGACACCAGCTTGCATACGTTGCTGGTTCGAGAGCTGGTACATTTATTCCACCAGCCCGACATCAATACAGGAGGTGCCCAGTTAGTTTTCACAACGCACGACACGTCATTGCTGGATGCACCGGATTTATTCCGACGTGATCAAATATGGTTTGTAGAGAAAGATCAAGACCAGGCCTCTACACTCGTCAGCCTGTCCGAATTCAGCCCACGTAAAAATGAAGCATTGGAACGTGGTTATTTGATGGGAAGATATGGTGGCATACCGTTTCTAAATCATTCCCTGGGGCTAAACTCCTGATGGTTCGCGACAATTCTCCAAAAGTACGCAACAAACGGCAACTTGCAAGGAAACGCACTAGTCGTGCTTCTTATGACCGAATATTAATTGTATCGGAAGGCAGTAAAACCGAACCAAACTATTTCAAAGAAATCCGTTCTGCCTACCGCTTGCAAACGGCCAACATAGAAGTTCGTGCAAGCGACCTTGGTACGGCACCAATTCAGGTAGTACAGTATGCCCAGTCATTATTTGAAAATGGTGACTCACATAAACGCCTGCAAAAAAGAGCATTTGAACGTGTTTATGCTGTATTCGATCGCGATGAGCACGATAGTTATAACCAAGCCTTAAGTCTGGCCAAGTCTCTGGATAAAAAGCTCAAAAATGATAATAACCAATTAATCAGCTTTAATGCCATTCCTTCAATACCATGTTTTGAACTTTGGTTATTACTTCATTATGAAGATATACAGGCTCCTATTCATCGAACTGAGGTTCTTCAACGTTTAAAACACTATCTACCCAACTATGAAAAAGGTACAAATAACGCCTTTGCCAACACAAAACAGCATTTGGAATTGGCAATTTTACGAGCACAAACTTTAACCAAAAAATTTACGGCTTATACTAATCCAGAACCTTTCACCGATATACACGTACTTGTACAGCGGTTGACGACACTAGGAAAGTA
Source organism: Advenella alkanexedens (assembly GCF_019132845.1). Classification (GTDB taxonomy): domain Bacteria; phylum Pseudomonadota; class Gammaproteobacteria; order Burkholderiales; family Burkholderiaceae_B; genus Advenella; species Advenella alkanexedens. The sequence continues at coordinate 11,693 of NZ_JAHSPR010000008.1, forward strand.
ATGCGGTAATTTTTAACCAATAAAATTAACTAAAACAAGGAGACCTACAATATGACCGTTGATATTTGGGAAGAGCGATTTGAGCCAAATGATACTCGTGCTAAGACTGATATACGTAGTGAATGGGAACGAGATTACGCTCGATTAGTTCATTCATCAGCATTTCGTCGTTTACAGTCAAAAACCCAGGTATTAGGCCTGGGAGAAAGTGACTTCTATCGAACCCGTCTGACTCACTCCATGGAGGTGGCACAAATTGGCACTGGTATTGTTCATTGGCTAAAAGAAAAACATAAAGATGATACGGAAATTTCTACTGCGCTGCCCTGCTCAGCACTAATGAACACTATTTGCCTGGCTCATGATATTGGCCACCCGCCATTCGGTCATGGCGGTGAGGTCGCACTAAACATTTGTATGCGAGATTATGGTGGTTTTGAAGGAAATGGTCAAACCTTGAGAATTCTTTCCAAGCTGGATAAGTACACCGAAAAAAACGGCATGAATCCAACTCGTCGAACCCTTCTTGGGGTTCTTAAATATCCAGCGTCCTACAACGATACAGTCCAGGATAGTGCCTATGGTGAACTACCTAATCAACGCTGGTTGTGTAAAGCAAATAAACAACTCCCCCCAAAATGCTATTTGGATGATGAACAAGCTGTAGTTTCCTGGATATTCAATCCCCTGACTGAAGCAGAAAAAAAGGCATTTATTAAGCTTCAGCCTAATAAAAAATCAGGCCATCTGAAACCCATATACAAAGCCCTTGATACCTCTATTATGGAACTTGCAGACGATATCTCGTATAGTTTGCATGACTTGGAGGATGCTATTGCTCTAGGCATGGTAACTCGTGAAGATTGGGACGCCCACTTCGGACCAGTAGAAGACAACACATTGTTTTCTGACTGTGGACTGAAAGCTACTGATATAAGAAATAAGTTATTTTCAGGCGAAAGCCATAGCCGCAAAAAATGTATTGGCAGCCTGGTACACAAGCTGATCATTAGCATTTCTGTTAAAAACTCAGGCTTGGCCCAAGCAACCACTCATTTACTAAAGTGGAATGCAGTGATGGATCAAGCCCCAAAAGCCATGATGGATAGCATTACCAAGCTGGTACTTGATAAGGTTATTAAAAGCCCAAATGTACAGCAATTGGAATTCAAAGGTCAAAAATTAATCATAGAACTGTTCGAAGCCTTGGCATCTGATCCTGAGCGTTTATTACCTCTTTCAACTAAACACAAACATCAGCAAGCTAGTACCGATGCCGGAAAAATTCGGGTAATTTGCGATTATGTTGCAGGCATGACGGATGACTACGCAACACGCATGTACGAGAAAATTTACCATCCTCAAAAGGGATCAATCTTTGATCGGCTTTGAAATCTGAACCAACACTTATATTTCAACTCACCCTTTGAGGGTGAGTCCTACTTGTTCCCACACGGAGCATCACTTGTCATTTAGTTAAGGAAAATCCATTTAAAAACAATATTTTTCTGTCGTTTATGAAAGTTCAACTGTCTCCTTGATGTTGGTTTTTTACTGCCCCCTCTGGCAGGATAGTTGTCCGAGACTTCATGTATGTCAACTATCCTGCCAGAGAGGGCTCCCGCGCAGGAGCATGGGAACCAGGAAACTGTAAAATAAGTTCCAAACCATGGTCAATTAAAACATAACTGTTCAGCAATCAACACTTTGTGGAAAATCATGTTTTTTATATCTGTTCCAAATGAAATGTATAAAAAACCAAGAGGTAAATAGTTCAATGCTTAATAATCAACCGGCCCATAAATTGAAAGTCATTTTGCACGCGCCAACAGGCAATGCGTTGCAACGTGCGCGCAATAATGCCCGTAACCTGAAAAAAGCAACGCCTGATGCTGAAATACGCATTATTGTTAATGCCGAAGCTGTCACCACCGCTTTGGATACTGTAGAAGCCGATACAGACATGATGACTTGGGTCTGTCCAAATACACTGGCAAAGTTAAACAGGGAATTACGCAACCCCCTTACTTTATTGCAAAACCCTGCAATTCTTGAACTGGTTCTCATGCAGCAATCCGGCTGGACTTACATCCGGGCATAAAAAAAGGCCAAAATTTCGCACCTCACTGCCCCTGAACGTATAAGCATGAACGGTCAAATAAGGTGCCGGGTGGCATGACACGAAACCCGCAATTAGCCATGACAACATACTTGTTCCCATGCACCCGCATGGGAACAAGCAACAACCTCACACAATTACTTGGTAGCTGGTTTTATCTCGTAGCCAACTTCCTCATTCGTCTGTTCCACCTCATACAGCGCTTCTTCATTTTCCGGCGTAATGCCATTGCGTTTTTGCCAGCCCGCAAACCAGGCTACAAAAAACGGAAGAACGAAGGCGGTAGTCACTACGGCTGCGGCAATCTGTGCTGTTGCGGCATCTTGCACTGCCAAGTAAGTGGGATCCAAAGAGGCAACAACAGCAGGCGTTGCAATCGCATTACCCGCAACACTTGCTTCAGAGGCGGCAGAAACCATGTTTCTGGTGGGTTTGGGGTGACGGCGAACCACATGCCAGATATACAGGGAAATAATCGCGGCACCACCCGAGATCACTGCCGTTGCAATGCCCAATAAAACCCCAATGGCTCCTTGGCCCAGCAACACCTCCAGATTAATACCTGCTCCAATCGCAAAAGCGGCAAAAGGAATAATGAGTTTTTCACCGGGAGCTAAAAAATTACGTGCTATCGTACTGCTGTTTCCAAGAATGAATCCAAAGAGCATTGGAAAAATAGCGGCAAAAAGAGCAAGCAGGGGAAAAGCGGCAAGTCCGGCAACGCCCAATGCGACCAGGGTAAGAAACGGGCCATCATTAATTGAAAGAATGGAGATCGCACCCTTATCTGTCTTGTTACCAAACTGGCTGGTAAGCGCTACATACAATGAACCGTTTGAATTGGACATACCGGCAATAATAGCCAGTGGAAGCAGTCCAAACAGCACGCCATCCGGAGCAAAAAAAGCAACGCCAAGCCCGAAAATAAGAGCTATGCCAAATTTTGCCACAAGTAAAACAACTCCCTTTTCCACAGAGGGCAGCGCCGAGCGAAAACTGATTTGAGAACCTACGGACAGAAAGAAAAGCCCGATTAAAACAGCCAGTCCATTTTTGAACAGCGCGGTTGTAAAGCTGCCAATATTCAATACTTCAGGTGCGAAAGTATTGAATATGACGCCAAGAAATAAAGGCACAATCATCAATGCACCAGGTATTTTTAAAACCTTAAGCAGAACCCTGTCAAAACTTGTGTAATTTTCCATATTGTCTAGCCTTTTGTGTTTATTTTAAATATTGATATGTCTAATGAATATGCCTGGTGATTTTTTAGCCTTGATCGCCACCACCAGAAGGCAGCACCGATCCTGTAATGTATGAAGCCTCATCTGAAGCCATAAATAACAGCGGGGCAACCATCTCATCGATGGTTCCGTAACGGCCAAAATAGGTACTGTCTTTTGTTTGTTCTATGATTTCCTGATACCAAATCTGATCCTGCTCGGCAAGATCTGATGGATTACCCAATGGATTCCTTGGTATGCGACGTGCAGGCGCCTCTGTGCCGCCAACAGCAACAGCCACCACACGAACGCCTTTAGGGGCAACCTCCATGGCCAGGGATGCTGTTAAAGCATTCACGCCACCTTTGGCCGCCGCATAAGGAACACGATAGATACTTCGGGTGGCGATAGAAGAAACGTTCACAATAACCCCGCGCTTTTTTTCCACCATGTAAGGCAGTACCGCACGGCAGCACCAGAGCGTTGGAAATAAAGACCGGTTTACTTCATCCACAATGTGCGAAGGCTCATATTTTTCGAAGGGTCTTGTCCAGATTGTTCCGCCAACGTTATTGAAAAGAATATCGATTTGGCCATAATGCTCAATCGCATGAGCCGCCATCTTTTCTGCCCCTTCGTAGGTCTCCAGATCGGCTTCGACCCAGGAAACCTTTGCATTGCCATCATTACTCTTGATTCTTTCAGCGACGTCCTTGACAAGAGGTGAGCGGTCTACCAGCACCGTTGTGCCACCTTCTTGCGAAACTCTTGTTGCTACACCTTCACCAATACCCTGAGCAGCACCAGTTACAATCACTACCTTATTAGCGAATCTCATTACTCACCTTTAATCCTTAATACTTATGTTTATTTCCATGAGAAATGTTTTTGATTTAAAACTGAGGGACAAGCTTAGTAGTGTTTTCCCAAACACGTCTAATACCATAAAGATCCGAATCCATACCTTTAAGATATAAGTTAACTATTCAGCATAAAAATCAAGTATTTATATTGATAGTTGGATTTTGAATACAGGGTTAACACTAACCTCCCTTGATAAGATAGTTGTCACCCCGTAGCAACCTTCGACGCTCTGCATGAGAACCAGGAACTACTGCACACTCATACCAGTTCCCACGCAGGAGCATGGGAACCAGGAAGTTCCCACGCAGATTAAGGCTCCCACGCAGGAGCATGGGAGCCAGAAAAAAACCAACAGAAGCTTCCCATTTGTTGTTTTACCCAATGAAGCGCAAAAATCCAGTTAAAATCAAACAAACTCTGACAAACGTCTGTAAAGACACGGTATTATCATTGATACAACAACAAACAACCTATAGCCCAATACCAAAACCATTTACGCATACTAAAAACATAAGCAAACGCATACCAACAACATAGTCAAATTCAACCCAATAAAAACCTTCATGATTAAAAAAGCCATTCTTCCCGTTGCCGGTTTAGGTACCCGTTTTCTTCCTGCCAGTAAATCCATTCCCAAGGAAATGGTAACGGTGGTAGACCGCCCTGCCATTGAATATGTGGTCAAGGAAGCGGTTGAAGCGGGGATTGAACAGATTATTCTGGTCACCCATTCGGCCAAAGCCTCTATTGAAAATTATTTCGACCGCAATTTCGAGCTTGAAACCACGCTGGAACAGAAGAAAAAATTTGATATCCTGAAGGAGATCACCGATATCCTGCCTCCCAATGTCAGCGTGATCAGCGTGCGCCAGCCCCAGCCTCTGGGCCTGGGACATGCGGTTTTATGCGCCCGGGCGGTTACCGGCAATGAGCCGTTTGCCGTGCTGTTGCCCGATGTACTGGTTAAAAACGCGTCTGGCAAGAATGACCTGGCCTTGATGATTCAACGCTTTGGCCAATCTGCGACTGCGCAGATTATGGTCGAGTCGGTGCCCCAGGATATGGTGGACCAGTACGGGATTGTGGATGTTGCCAGTTCCCCTGCCGAAGGTGAAAGCATTGAAATGCAAGGTATTGTCGAAAAACCTCCTGTGGGTACAGCCCCTTCCAACCTGTCAGTGGTGGGGCGCTATGTATTGCCGGCGCGCATCATGCAATTGCTGGCGGTTACCCCAAAAGGGGCCGGCAATGAAATCCAGCTGACTGACGCGATTGCCCTGTTGCAAAAAGAAGAAACCGTTGAAGCCTATCGCATGAAGGGGCAAACCTTTGATTGCGGCAGCAAGCTGGGCTATTTGAAAGCGGTGCTGCATTACGGGGTGGAACACCCTGCTTTGGGTGAAGACTTCAAAAGCCTGATTAAAGCGCTGGCAATCTAGGCGCTTAATCCCTGACAGGACTGGAACAGGAAGAACCAATGAAAGTGGCCATTTTCGGAAAAACGCTTTACGCCGGGGTGATGGCGGCCCTGCTTGCCGAGTGCGGGCATCAGGTGTTTTGGTGTGATGCCAGGCAATATGAGCTGTTCAGGCAGCATTTCCCTGATGAAAGCGTTAACCGCTTGCTGGAAAAGCAGTTTGCCAGCGGTTTTCTGGCGTGTAGCGATATTTCCACCCTGCCGCTGGATATCGACGTGTATTTTTTCAGTTTCAGTCCTGCGGAAGAAGCCGCCGGCCTGGCACTGTTGCATCAGCTGGCGCAGCGAACGATCATTCACCCCAAGCTCATGATTAATGCTTCTACCCTGGGTCTTCATGGCACCAGCCGGCTCAGGCAGGTATTGCCCGGCGATGACTGGATTTATCTGCCCGATATTATTCAGGAAGGCCAGGCGCTGAACAGTTTCTCGCAGGTAACGCAGCTGATTGTGGGCTGTACCGAGGCAACCGTACAAAAAAAAGTGCGTGAATTTTTACGTCCGCTGTTCCCCCGCGAGCAGCAGTATTTGTTCATGCCCGTGCTGGATGCCGAATTCACCAAGTTAAGCATTTCAGGCATGCTGGCTACCCGCATTAGCTATATGAATGACCTGGCCGTTGTCGCTGAAAAGCTGGGCATCGATATTTCCCATGTGCGCCAGGGCATGGCGGCAGACAGCCGCATTGGCGCCGCTTATTTGTACCCCGGTGCCGGGTTTGGGGGGGATAATTTCTCTCATGATATTTTAACCCTGTCCGATGCCGTGTCTGATACCGGGGTAAAAAGCCGACTGCTGGCGCAGGTGTGGGAGATTAACGAGCAGCAAAAAGAATTGCTGTTCAGAAAACTGTGGAATTATTATCACGGTGAACTGGCGGGTAAAACAGTGGCCATTTGGGGCGCCTCATTTAAAGAAAATACATCCAATGTGCAGCAGTCACCGGTTCATGTCATGTTAAAGGCCTTATGGGCCCAGGGTGTGACGGTAAAACTGCACGACCCGCAGGCCTTGCCTGAAATCGCGGCCATTTACGGGCAGCGTGATGATTTGGTGTTGTGCAACGACCAATACGAGGCCGTGCAGAATGCGCATGCCCTGTGTTTGCTGACCGCCTGGAAACAGTACTGGAGCCCCAATTACAAGTATTTGCTTCAGCATATGCAGCATCCCCTGGTGCTGGATGGTCGCAATATTTATGACCCCGAGTATGTCAAGGCGCAGGGCTTTGCCTATATGGGGGTAGGAAGATAATGAGTCACCGTATTCAACGTTTGCCACTTAACGATACCCAATCCGTGCTGGCCGGTTTAACCGAAGCCGGCCAACAGTTCCAGTCGGTTCATTTGAAGGATTTGTTCGCCCAAGATGCAGAACGTTTCACACGTTTTCATGTGCGGTTTGATGAGGTTGTGTATGATTTCAGCAAACACCGCCTTGACCGGAAAGTGCTGAACCGTTTGATTGATTTTGCAAATGCCCAGGATTTATCGGGCTGGATCAAGCGGCTGTTTTCTGAAGAAGCCATTAATTACACCGAGCAGCGCAGCGTGATGCACTGGGCCTTGCGCCTGCCCCAAAATGATACCCGCCATCCTGTGCTGGCCCGGCAGGTTCATGCGCAATTGCAGCGCATGTTTGCCCTGGTTGAAAAGATTCATGCGGGCCAATACCGGGGTGCGACCGGCGAGGTAATCCAGGATGTGGTGAATATCGGCGTGGGCGGCTCAGACCTGGGGCCTTTGATGGCCTCACATGCCCTGGCCGATTTCAGGCAGGCAACGGTCAAACCGCTCAACATGCATTTCGTATCCACCATGGACGGCAGCCAGCTGTCTGAACTGCTGCACCGGCTGCGCCCGGAAACCACCCTGTTCATTATTTCCTCCAAGTCGTTCAGCACCATCGACACACTGTCCAATGCGCAAACCGTGCGTTTGTGGCTGGAAAAAGCCCTGGGGCAATACGCGCAGGTGTTGCGACACCATTTTGTGGGTGTTTCCACCAAACCTGAAAAGATGACGGCCTGGGGCATCGCCCCCGAAAACCAGTTCCTGCTTTGGGATTGGGTGGGTGGACGTTATTCTTTATGGTCTTGCATTGGCTTGCCGATTGCCCTGACCATTGGAGTGGAAGGTTTCCGGCAGTTTCTGGCGGGCGCACATGCTATTGACCGGCATTTCCAAACCGCGCCTTTTGCACAAAACATTCCTGTATTAATGGGACTGATTGGCGCATGGAATAATAATTTCCTGGATATCCAGACCCATGCCATGCTGCCTTATGATGGCCGGCTGAAGTATTTTTCTTCTTATTTGCAGCAGCTGGAAATGGAGTCGAATGGCAAATCCGTTCAGCGCAACGGCAAAGCGGTCAACCTTGACACCTGCCCGATTATATGGGGCGAAGTCGGCCCCAATGCCCAGCATGCGTTTTACCAGTTGCTGCACCAGGGTACGCATGCCGTCAGCTGCGATTTCATTGCCCCGGTTAAACGCTATAACGCCAACCAGTTTACCTATGCCGAAAATGCCGAGGCCCTGGTGGCGCAGCACCACCTGGCCCTGTCCAACTGCCTGGCCCAGTCCCGATTACTGGCATTTGGCAACCAGGCGCTGGGGGCTGATGCCCTTGAATCATTGCCCGCTTACAAGCAATATGAAGGCAACCAGCCCAGCAGCACGATTTTGCTCAACGAACTCAGTCCGTACAGCTTGGGCATGCTGATCGCGATGTATGAGCATAAGGTGTTTGTACAATCAGTCCTGTGGAACATCAACCCGTTTGACCAATGGGGCGTGGAAAAAGGCAAGGAAATTGCCAACCAGCTGCTACCCTTGCTGAATGGTGAAGGCGGCAGCCTGGACGGCCTGGATGCCTCCACCCGGGGGCTGATTGAGGTTCTTCAGACTCGTTCCCACGCTCCCGCGTGGGAATGATACCTCAAGCGGCCTGATACCCCATCTGCATCAATAAACTATCCGGAACATCCACCCCTTCACTGGTGGCGATCTTTGCCAGGTCATGACGGCGGGCGCCAGGAAGGCGTACGCCATTATCTTCCAGCATCGCCTCAATCAGGCTTTCAAAACGGTCAAAGTAGGTCTGCTGCCCGGCCAGTGCTTCAGGGTCGATCAAGATAAACACCTGCCCCAGCCTTGGTTTATTCCCCACATCATCGTAAAGAGGGTCGGCTTCAAAACCAAAGCTTGCACCGGTTAAGGCAACACACAACACTTCAACCATCATGGCCAACATGGCGCCCTTTACACCGCCAACCGCCTGCATGCTGCCTTTAAGTGCGGCCTTGGCATCATTGGTGGGTTTGCCCTCGCTATCCAGGGCCCAGCCATCAGGAATGGGTTTATTGTCCCTGGCCGCCAAAATAACTTTGCCGCGTGCCACCTGCGATAAAGAAAGGTCTATCATGACCGGCGCAGATTGAATGCGTGGAAAAGCGGCTGCAATGGGGTTGGTACCAAACAATGGCCGTTTACCGCCCCATGCCGGAATGGCGGATGGAGAATTGCTGAAAGCCAGTCCAATCAGGTTTTCCTGTGCGACCGGTTCAAGATGATAGGCAGCCATACCGAAATGATGGCTGTTGGTGACGCCCGCAATACAAATACCGGTTTGTTTCGCTTTTTTTATTGCCGAAGCAATCGCCAACTCACAGGCGGGGAATGCCAACCCGGTACCCGCATCAACCAGAATGGCGGAAGCCTTTTCTTGCACAATATTGGGTTCTGCATTACCGTCGGCACGGCCTGAAGACAAATGCTGCGCATAACTGGGCACCCGCGATACGCCATGGGTGGCAATGCCCTGGGCATCCGCAAATACCAAAGCATTGGCCGTTAAGGTTGCCATTGAAGCATTCGCCCCTGAAGCAGCCAGGGTATCCCGTGCCAATTGGGTTAATTCAGACAGTGAAACTGTTGTCATACCATTCATCCTTATCAGGCTTATTAAGCAAAATGCCCAATCACTTTCTGTGCAATAACGTCTGAAACCCGCTTGTTGGCTTCCTCGGTTAAGCCTGCAATATGTGGGGTTAATAATAAATTGGGTATCACCGGCAGACAGTTACCTGGCTTTACCGGTTCATCCTCAAAAACATCCAGTGCGGCACCACGCAGTTTACCAAGCTTCAGCGCCTCTACCAAGGCTTGCTCATCAACAATCCCGCCCCTGGAACTATTAATTAATACAGCTTGCGGTTTCATTAGTGAGATTCGTTTTTCATTGATTAAATGACGTGTTTCGGATGTTAATGGTGTATGCAGGCTCACCACATCACTGTGCTGCAGCAACTCATCCAATGACATGCGTGTTGCCCCGGTTTCACGCCAGACAGGACTGTCCACCCCGATCAAAGGATCATAGGCAATAATTCTCATACCCAGCGCCCTGGCAAGACTGGCGGTTAACCTTCCTATGCTGCCAAAGCCCACCAATCCCATGGTTCGGCCCGCACATTCCAGGCCATTGCTCAACCGCGTACGAGGCCACTTACCTTCCACTATTTGCTCGCTGGAATGATAAGCGCCCCGTAGCAATATGAAAGCGCTGGCAATCACATACTCAGCCACCGCTTGGGCATTGGCCCCGTAAGCCGGATAAACGGTAATACCTTTTTCTTCACACAACTGAAGATCAATATTATCCAGGCCCACCCCCAACCTTCCCACCACCTTCAGTTGCGGGGCATGCTCCAGCAATTCCCGGTTGACCTGCGTCCTGTTACGTACGATAAGGACACGGGCATTGGTCAAAGACTGAAAAAGGGTTTCACGTTTATCGACAAGATCCGGGCGGTAATCAACCTGTGCCTTCTCGCGCAGGCAATCCACGGCGGTATCGTCCATAAATTCAGAAATAACAATAAGGTGGCTCATAATAATTATATGCAGTCGTTAATTAACTTTAATATCGGCATCTTTAATGGTTTTGGACAAGGCCTGGATCTGTTCATTCAAATACGTTTTGAACTGATCGGACCCCATTGGGTCGGGAATAAAGCCCAGCTTGACCAGCTGCTCACCGATTGCCTTGTCACCCACAACCTTGACAACACGATCACTGATTTCCCTGACCAAAGCGGGATCAGTGCCTTTGGGTGCCAGCAAGCCGGTAAAGTTGTCCACCTTTAATCCAGGCAAGCCCGCCTCTGCCGTCGTGGGCACATCCGGAACGGCCGGTGCCCGCTGGTCTGATGTCACGGCAATCGCCCGCAATTTACCCTGTTGCACGTATGGCAGGGATTCCGGGTAATTAGAGAAGACCACATCCAGCTGACCACCAATTAAATCCACCATGGATGGCGCACCGCCTTTATAAGGAACATGCGTCATTTTCGTGCCAGTCAGGTCCTGAAACAAGGCCATGGCAATATGGGGAGGTGTTCCGGTACCGCTGCTGCCCACATTCAGGGTTTTCTTTTGGGCCGTATCAATCAGGTCCTGCAGGGTTTTGATAGGGCTATTTTCCGGCACGACCACCATAATTGCCGAAGACGCAATTTTTGCAACGGGGACAAAGTCTTCTTCAACATCATAGCCGGCCTTTTCCCCAAACAGGGTTTTATTAACAGCATGTGTCATGGTAATGGCCAACCAGGTTGTACCATCCGGTTTTGCACGCGCCGCCTCGGCGGCACCCAGGTTGGCATTGGCGCCGGCTTTATTGCTGACAACAATATTCCAGCCCGTTTTATCGCCAATCCCCTTGGCCATCATGCGCGCGGCAACATCGGTCAAACCACCCGGCGCAAAGGGAACAATATACGTAATATACTGGGTCGGCTTCCAATCGGCGTGTGCCACGGGTGCCAGCAGCGGACTGGCGGCACAGAAAACTGATAATACTCCAAACTTCAACATCCTTCTTTTTGTTACATTAAAACAATGCTTCATGGGGTGTCTCCTCCACGAGTAGGATTAATGGCCGGTTTGTTTTTTTATGAACCGGCCCTGAAAATCAGGCACTTTCGAATAAGCGAGTCAATACGAATTCACGATGGCCAAGCGCTTCAGCCGCTGTCCAACGGCCATTCGCCGTTTCCAGCATGCACTCAAGCAATTTATCGCCCGCCTGATCCAAATTGATTTCACGTTGCAAAAGTCCTGATGTATCCACATCTATATGTTCAGACATGGTTCTGACTGTGCGGGGGTTCGCACAAATTTTAATAACCGGCACAATGGGGTTGCCAATCACGTTACCTTGCCCTGTCGGGAAGAAATGCACCACATAGCCTGAGGCGGCACATAATGTGACCATTTCAGCAGCGGCTGAGGAGGAGTCCATAAACCAGAGTCCTTTACCGGTGGGCATTTCCGCCTTGTCCAGAACGCCATCCACAATACATTTTTTACCAATCTTCTGAATATTGCCCAGCGCTTTTTCTTCAATGGTGGTCAAACCGCCGGCAATATTGCCCTTCGTTGGCTGAGACTCGGACAGATCCGAGGTTTTCCAGCGGTTGATCATGTCCTGGTAACGGTTAAACATGAACATGAAGTCTTCACGCACTTTATCATTGGCACATCGTGCCGCAACGATTTGTTCACCGCCCGTTAATTCAGAGGTTTCGCCAAACACCAGCGTATTGCCATTGGCATAGAGCTTGTCAAACGCATCGCCTACCGTCGGATTTGCCCCGCATCCTGACGTCGTGTCTGACTCACCGCATTTGGTGGATACCCACAATTCGGAAACCGGGCATTCTTCTCTTCTCAGGCTGGTGGCATAGTGCACAAATTCTTTAGCCTTTTTGGATGCACGCATGATGGTGTCATGATCGCCATGCATTTCAATGCTGAATCCGGCGACCGGCTTACCGGTGACGGCTATGGCATCCACAATTTTCTTGGTCCAGCCTTCTTCAATACCAATCACGATAACCGCTGCCACGTTCGGGTTACAGCCCGTGCCAATCAGGGTACGGAAATGCAAATCCAGATCGGCACCAAACTGAAGGCGGCCATAAGGGTGAGGCAAGGCAAGGGTTCCTTTGATATTGTTGGCAACCGCCTCAACTGCCGCATTGGAAATATCATCCACGGGAAGAATGATGACGTGGTTACGGACCCCTACCCGTCCGTTGTCTCTTCTGTAACCATAAAAAGTGGTATTTGAATCAATAATAGCCATTGTAAATTCCTGGTAAATATGTCTATAAAAAATAGAATGAGATGAACAGCGAAGTCAGTCGGGATTGATTACCAACGCTTGGTTTTGATGTTATGCACATGAGCGTGGTCGCCCGCCCTGATGGGCGCCACCACCTTGCCAATGTCCACGCTGTACTTGAACACCGTGTCACCTTCTTTCATGTCTACCAAAGCCACTTTATGACCAATAGGAATATCCTGTGTGGCCTTGACGGAAATGATTTTGTCTTCTTCCATATTCCAGCAGCTAAGTTCCGTACCCGCCGTTATCCCCTCTACCACGGCAACCGCTACGGTATCTTTTGAATCATGCAATACGGCATGGATCATTGTCTTCTCCTTTAATTTCAATTGAATAAGCAGTGCTTGAATCGACTTACCTTTAGGATAGATAAAACATTTTTCTGAATTTTTTATCTACTGTTGAAATAATATTAATCATATTAATCATATAAGTCAACTAAATCATCTATATGAATTTTTTAGTGTTAGAATTACGCATCTGCCCATGGAACCAACATTCCGTCCGTGATACCATCGCTTAAACAAGTTACATTTTGATCTATATGAATAAAAAAAATTATTTCGTTCCGGGAACACCGCTATACTTTGCTGTCAAGCAATCATTACTGGCATCACTGGCAAGTGGAGAGTGGGTCAGGGGCGAAGCCATTCCTCCAGAAAACCAGCTTGCAAAGAAATTTGGTGTCTCTATCGGCACACTGCGCAAAGCCGTTGATGAACTGGTCAAGGAACATATTCTGGTCCGTCACCAGGGACGCGGCACATTTGTGGCCACGCAAGAAAGTGACCAGCATTTTTTCAGGTTTTTCCGCATCCAGCGCCGGGACGGCCTCAAGTCCTATCCTGTTACACAGCTTCTGAAATTCCAGAAAAAAAAGGCGTCCAAAGAAATCAGGGAGCAGCTTCAATTAGCCAAAGATGCCTATATTTTTGAGTTTTTCAATTTACTGAGTCTGAATGATGACCTGGTCATGATTGATGAAATCCAGGTTCCCGAGAATCTGTTTTCCTCTCTGACAGAGAAAAGTTTAGCCGAGCGCTCAAGCACGCTTTATAATTTTTATCAGAATAATTTTGGTGTGAATGTGATTGATACCAAAGAAAAATTAATCACTTGCCAAGCCAACAAAGACATTGCCGCCTGGCTGCAAGTACCCGAAAATACCGCCCTGCTGCAAATTAACCGTATTGCCTATACGTATAATGAAAAACCGGTAGAGTTGCGACAATCCTATGTCAATACTGAAAAATACGAATATATTGCCAAGGAATGACCTGGTGAGTGAAACGGTTCCCACGCACAGAGCGTGGGAACCAGAACCCTTGCTTAATGGTGAAGGCGACAACCTGGACAGCCTGGATGCCTCCACCCGGGGGCTGATTGAGGTTTTGCGGGGATGAGTTCACTCCGCGTGGGAATGCATACCCGCAGACACGCCCGCATCCTGCTTCAAGCGGGCAATAAACAAAGGGTCATATTTGGGTGCACGAACCCGCTTCCGGTTGGCTTCCGGCCGGGTTAATGGTTCGGCCACCTGCTTCGTACTGTTCCTGGATTCCAGCGCAAGCCGCTGGTAAACCAGGGTGCCTTCACGCTTCCAGGCTATTTCTTCCGGTTTTAATGGTCGCACGACACTGGCAGGAGAGCCCAGTGCCAAATGGCCGGCTGGAATTTCCATGGAAGCCTTTAAAAAAGACATGGCACCAATGATGGCGTTTTCACCAATCACCACCCTGTCCATGACCACGGAGTTCATGCCTACCATTGCATTTTTACCTACCCGACAGCCATGCAATATCGTGCCATGACCAATATGGCCTTCTTCTTCCACAAGCACTTCAGCATCAGGAAAACTGTGTGCCACGCAGTTATCCTGAAAATTTGCGCCCGCCAGCAACTGGATACGGCCAAAATCACCACGCAATACGGCGCCCGGCCCCACATAGCAGGCCGGACCAATCAGTACATCACCAATCAACGTGGCTGCAGGATGGACATAAGCAGAAGGATCAACAACAGGAATCACACCATCAAAAGAAAAAATCTGAGCCATTAAACAAATACCTCCAATGATTGGCAAGCATAATCAAAACACTGTTTTATATTACTGAACACGTAATCCCAGCGCCTGGAAACTGTTTTTAACCAACGACTCCCAGCGCTTCAATTGGTTTTCAGTGCTTTCATGACGCAATCCCAGCTTGCGCAACATCTCATATCGTTCGGCATTCTGCTGACCGAAACCGGCCGCAACCCTGGGGTACCAATAATCCACGCTTTGCTGCAAGGACTGTTGATGTTCACCGGTTTTAAGCAGCAACGCCAAACCGTCCTGTGACAATTGGGTGTGTTCATGCTCGCGTGGCGCGATTTCCCGGAAAGCCACGGCCAATGGATCATACGAAACACGACCCAACTCTTCAAGCTGGACTTGTGCTGCCAAGCCTTGCATCGCAGTCATCACCAGCGCATCAGCCCAGTTAAGCAGCGGGAAATAAAACACGGGCAAACGCATATCCGCCGCCTGGCGCTCTTTAGGCACATCACTGTCACGGTGAAGGCGGAATGCCCACTCATGCTGTTTTTCATAGCGCTCGGCATCAGTACCAAATCCACTTAAAATCCGTAATACCCGCTGGGCATGATCGGCTTTTTCCAGTGTAATACGACTGGCCGCAATGCGTGCTTTAATATCCGGTGCAAAATTAATGGATGAGGCAAAACCAGCCGAAGCAGCCAATTCGCTATCCACAAACACAAACATCATGCGCATCAGTTCGGCACGGTAACGGGCCGGTGCATTTTCAGGAGAACTGAAAACGCCCCCCTGGGCCAGATACTCTTCAACTTTCATGTTATCAAACATCCTGCAGCTCCTTATTCGTCAAAACTGACGGTAACCCGATCACTCTGGGGATAACACTGACATGTCAGCACATACCCCTGTTCCACTTCATAATCTTCCAGTGCATGGTTAACAGCCATTTCAACTTCACCTTCCAGCACCTTGGCTTTACAAGTGGAACAAATACCCGCTTTACAGGCATAAGGGGCATCCATATTGTTTTCCAGTGCGGCATCCAGCAAACTTTGTCCTTCTTTGGGGAATTCAAACTTATGGGCCACGCCATCCAGAGTGACGGTTGCCACGCATTGGTCGGCGGTAGTGCGGGTGGCCGATTTCACAACCGGTCGGCTTAAGCGGCCGGGCTGGGACGAAGCAAAAAGTTCAAACTTGATATTTTCTTTGGCCATCCCATGCGCTTTCAGGGCATCGGCAATCGTCAGCATCATGGCTTCAGGACCGCAGATAAAGGCAGTATGGACTTGCTTCAGATTAATCCAGCTGTTAAACAGCGCATTGCATTTTTCAGTGTTGATGCGGCCTGAAAACATCTCGTTTTCCTGCCCTTCGCTTTCAAGAAAATGGATAATCGAAAAACGTCCCATATACTCGTTTTTCAGGTCTTCCAGCTCTTCGCGAAACATAATGGAACCCACCTGGCGATTGGCGTAAACCAGTGTAAAACTGCTCAATGGCTCTTGTGCCAGGGTGCTTTTGATGATGGAAAGTAATGGCGTAATTCCGCTGCCACCGGCAAACCCCAAATAATGTCGCTTGTTATCAGACGCCAGCGGTATATGGAAGCTGCCCATGGGCGGCATTGCTTCCAGGACAGTACCGGCACTCAGGTTTTCGTTGGCCCAGGTGGAAAAGGCACCGCCATCCACCCGTTTAATGCCCACCCGTATAACTCCCTCATCAGGGGCCGAGCAGATAGAGTATGAACGACGCAGCTCATCACCATCCACCCCGTGCCGGAAGGTCAGATACTGGCCGGGAATAAACTTGAACAATGCGTCATCTTCCTGACGCGGTTTTAATGTGACAACAACGGCATCACGGGTGTCGTGATGCACATCCAGAACTTGCAAAGGGTGAAAGCGTGTCATGAGCTCCTCCGCTAATGATTAAATACATTTAAAATAATCAAATGGTTCCAGACAATCCTGGCAGCGATAATTGGCTTTGCAAGGTGTGGAACCAAACTGACTGACTCGTGTGGTGTGACGGGAGCCACAGCGCGGGCAGGCAACCGTAAGGTTGTTTTCTGTCCGCAACCAGATACGGGTACCCGTATCGGTGCTTTCCTGTGTAACCGGCGGCGCAATACCGTAATCGCGCAACTTTTCCCGCCCCTGCTCACTGATCCAGTCAGTACTCCAGGGAGGAGACAGCTGGCGTTCCAGACGCAGGTTTTCTATGCCATGCGAACGTAAGGCCGCTTCAATATCCGCGTTTATGACTGAGGTGGCCGGACAACCTGAATAAGTGGGTGTTACCACAACCACCAGTGTTTCACCCTCGTAATACAGCTCGCGGATAATGCCCAGATCCACCAATGAAATAACTGGAATTTCCGGATCTGGCACGGCGTCCAGCCATTGCCAGACCTGTTCCAGCTCTGGTCGGGATAAAGTATTCATGCTTATCACCATGCACAGCCCGGGTAGGCGCGCTGCAAGAATTGCATTTGCGCCAGAAGGTGTCCCAGGTACTCGGTATGCCGACCCTGTTTGCCACCTTTATGCATGAAAGGATTATCAGGTAAAGTAAGGGTGGCCTGCTGCATGACTTCCTGCACACATGCCAGCCAGTCATCACGCAAACTTTCCGGCAAGGGGGCGATACCGGCCTTGGCCAGCGCAATGTCATGCTCGTCACCCATAAACATTTCCCCTGTATAGGCCCACAAATCATCAAGCGCCGCCTGCATGCGGGTATGGCTTTCAGGAGTGCCATCACCCAGGCGGATGAGCAAATCACTGCTTCGTTCAAGATGATAATTCACCTCTTTAATCGCTTTGGCGGCAATTTCGGCAACGCTGGCATTGGTTGACTTCATCAAGGCCTGTAATTGCAGAAAATGCCAGGCATCAAATAAAAACTGCCTGACGATAGTATGGGCATAATCACCATTGGGCTGCTCTGCCAAAAGCAAATTACGAAATTGCGCACAGTCCCGTAAATAGGCCAGTTGATCGGCCGTTTTTCCCTCGGCCTCAAGCTCTGCCGCCATCCCCAGCCAAAATTGGGTTTGACCGATAAAATCCAGGGCAATATTGGCCATGGCAATATCTTCTTCCAGGACCGGTGCGTGACCGCACCATTCTGAAATACGGTGTCCCAGCACCAAGGTGCTGTCGCCCATTCTCAATAGCATCTGCTGCAAGGCCGTTGAAGTATCTGAATGTGCTGTTTTCATTACATACTCCCCACTTCCTTGGGAATTTTAAAAAAAGTAGGGTGTCGGTAAACCTTGGAATTTGAAGGTTCAAACAAGGGACCACGTTTGGATGGTGCGCTGGCCACCACTTCTTCAGACCTGACAGCCCAAATACTGACCCCTTCATTGCGGCGGGTATATACATCACGGGCATTATTAATGGCCATTTCTGCATCAGGCGCATGCAGGCTGCCCACATGACGATGACTTAAACCATGCTGACCACGAATAAATATTTCCCATAAAGGCCATTCTTGAGACATGATATGTCCTCCTTTTCTCATTGATTGTGACTAAATATCCAAATTTGACCCGCTTTGCAAAGCGGTCTTTGCCCATTACCGTTTTAGACAGCCTGTTTACGCAAAGGCAATTTTTTCGCATAAGCCGCCAGGCCTTCGCGAAACCACTCCCCATCTTTCCAGGCATTGATCCGGGCTGCCATGCGGTCTTTATTACAAGGACCATTACCGGCAATCACGTCAAAAAACTCATTCCAGTCGGGTTGGGTAAAATCATAGGAACCGCGTTCTTCGTTCCACACCAGATTCTCGTCAGGAATGGTCAGACCCAGATATTCCGCCTGAGGCACAGTCTGATCCACAAACTTCTGACGCAATTCATCGTTCGTATTAATCTTGATTTTCCAGGCCATGGACTGCTCTGAATGCACCGAATCTTTATCAGACGGGCCAAACATCATCAATGCCGGATACCAGAACCGGTTCATGGCATCTTGAGCCATTGCTTTTTGCTCGGGACTGCCCTGGCACATTTTGATAAGCAGGTCATAACCCTGACGCTGGTGAAAGCTTTCTTCCTTGCAGATACGGATCATCGCGCGACTGTAAGGACCATAAGACGTACGCTGCAAAGCCACCTGGTTCATAATGGCGGCACCATCCACCAGCCAGCCCACGGCACCAATATCCGCCCAGTTCAGGGTCGGATAATTGAAAATAGACGAGTATTTCATTTTTCCGGCATGCAGCAGTTCTGTCATTTCATCCCGGCTGATACCCAATGTTTCGGCCGCGCTATACAGATACAGGCCATGACCGGCCTCATCCTGGACCTTGGCCAGCAAAATTGCCTTGCGTTCCAGCGTGGGGGCACGGGTAATCCAGTTCCCTTCCGGTAATTGCCCCACCACCTCTGAATGGGCATGCTGGCCAATCTGGCGGATCAGCGTTTTACGATAACCCTCTGGCATCCAGTCTTTGGGCTCTATTTTTTCCCCTTTTTCAATACGTGCCATAAAGGTTTTTTCTTCCTCGGACATTTCTCCGATTGCACGTACACGATCACTACCCGTATCAATTACCTGTGCATACATAAATTTCACCTCTGCTTTAAACGCTACACCCTAAATTAACAAACCGACCGGACGGTCACTTATAAGGCTATATTAAGCCATTCAAAACATTACAATTCAATAAGTATTTACCATTAAAATGTAATGTTTGAAGATAAAAAAAATCAATCCAGTTGCGACAAACACACCAAGCGCTGCTGCAAAGATTGCCCCTGCTCGATTAAAACGCCATTGTTATCAACAAACTTACCGGACACATAAGCATCTGCCTTATTGGACAATGTCAGATACAAGCGGGCAAACAAAGATCTGGCCATATGCCCTTCCCAGTTTTCCGGCAAAGCTTCGCGGGGCAAATGGGGAGCCCGCAATGCAACATAACGATATTGGTGCACCATTAATAAACGAAGAGTTAGCGCTTCCTCATCGCCCAGTTTTCCCAACAGGCCCTCTACCGGCTGAAAATTCCTGATAAACGTCCGGTAGGCTTCGGCATAAACAGCCAGATCCCAGTGAGCTGCCGCAAAACTGCGCATTTGGTCTTGCCCTTGAATGACCCCGGCTTTCCAAACAAGCGCTTCGGGTGACAAAGGCACGTCATCGGGACCAAAGGCCAGCCTGGGATTCAAGGCCGCATAACCCAGTCTTTTCAGGCCGCGCATTGACACATCCGCATTTTCTCCATCCAAATAAACCAGATGCCATTGCTGGGCAACCCGGGAGGCATACAGCACCCTGGCCGCATAAGCAAATTCGGCTCGAGCGGCAGGCGTAAGACGATAAAAACTGCGCCGCCCGATACGCTCGCCAGTCAGCTGCCCGGCAGCCACCAGGCGCGACACGGCCGTACGCACCAGATTTTCACTGATGCCTGCCATGGCACAGGTTTCTATGACATTGCCCATCCACAATACGCCCCCGCGCGGCTCCACCACATCTCCATACAGCGTGACAATAAACGCAGCCGCCTTCAGCGGGACGGCATGCAACAATTGCCTGGTCAGCATATCAACTTCATTGACAGAACGGGAAACAGATTTGGACATTAAATATTTACACCAATAAAAACCAGAAACTCAAAATGTACCAG
Source organism: Advenella alkanexedens (assembly GCF_019132845.1). Taxonomy (GTDB): domain Bacteria; phylum Pseudomonadota; class Gammaproteobacteria; order Burkholderiales; family Burkholderiaceae_B; genus Advenella; species Advenella alkanexedens. Next base: position 32,269 of record NZ_JAHSPR010000008.1, read on the forward strand.
CTTTTGCCACCGATTACTGGCAGCAATATGTTTTCAGACCGGTTTTCAAGTATGCCTCACACCGTTTTCTTCCTGCATTCAGGCATGAGGCACGGCTTATTTACAAGCCCAAATACGCCGAACGGATACGGGGGTCGACAATCAACGCCTGCGCCTCTCCTGACAGTGTGATGTGCCCGGTTTCCATGACATAACCACGATCGGCAATCGACAAAGCACCAAAGGCATTCTGTTCAACCAGCAAGACCGTGACATCCAGGCTTTTCAGGTTTTTGACCACATCAAAAATCTGCGCCACCAGAATGGGTGCCAGCCCCATGCTGGGCTCATCAAGCAACAGGCATGACGGCCGGCTTAACAAAGCCCTGGCAATAGCCAGCATCTGTTGCTGCCCACCCGACAAACCGCCTGCCGGCAGGTTACGTTTTTCCCGTAATATGGGAAACATGTTAAAGGCATCCTCCATATCACGATCCACCTTGTCATCCGTGTACAGGTAAGCCCCCAGACGCAGGTTTTCCTCAACACTCAGGCTGGTGAAAATCTGCCGGCCTTCAGGCACCTGTGCCAGGCCGTGTTTGACTCGACGATAAGCAGGTACGGTATTGAAACTTTCCCCCCGAAAAACAATATTGCCGTCCTGTATGGGCTGGATGCCTGACAGACAGTGCAATAATGTTGTTTTGCCCGCTCCATTGGCGCCAATCACCACCACAATTTCTCCAGCACTGATCTCCAGACTCACGCCATGTAACACTTCTATCCGCCCATAACTTGAGCGTAACTGACTAACACTCAGCATAACGTGTTGCCTCCTCTGTAGCGGCTACCCCCAGATAAGCCTCGATAACCCGCGGATGACTGACGACCTCGGCGGGTGTGCCTTCCGCAATTTTCTCACCATGATCCAGCACGACAATATGATTGGAAATACGCATCACCATTTTCATATCGTGCTCAACCAGTAAAATGGCGGTTCCGCTCTTGGCCACTTGCGCCACCAGTTTTTCAATTTCTTCGGTTTCCACCGCATTGCAGCCGGCAGCCGGTTCATCCAGAAGTAAAAGCTGCGGTTGCAAAGCCAGCGCCCTGGCAATTTCCAGGCGCTTTAATGCACCATAAGACAGGGAGCCGGCTTCAAAACCGGCCGCCCGCTCAAGCCCCACCGTTTTAAGCAGCTCCATCGACTGTTCTTCTGAACGCTTCATACGACGCCGTGCAGACGGCAAGCCCAGCAAATCCGCCAATAACGACCCATTTTCCTGCAGGTGGAATCCTGTCGCGACATTTTCCAGTACGGTCATTGCTGAAAATATCTGCAGGTTCTGAAACGTCCTGGACAGGCCACGACGGGCCAGCAAATGTGCGGGCATCCCCGTCACCAGCTCTCCCGCCAGGCGAACTTCACCCTGTTGTGGACTATAAACCCCCGACAACATATTGAATAAAGTGGTCTTACCTGCGCCATTGGGTCCGATGACCGAAACAATCTGTCCCTTATCAATCGAAAAGCTGACATCCTGCACAGCCCGCACGCCACCAAATGAAATGCTCACTCCTTTTACGTCAAGCAGACTCATCAACCTCTCCCCCGTACCATACGTACCAGACTGGGTAACACGCCACCGCGCAGAAAAATCATCACCAGCATCATGATCAAGCCCAGAACAATCTGTTCATATTCCTGTAAAAAGGTCAGTATCTGTGGCAATGCCGTCAACAGGGTCGCTCCCAGAATCGCCCCGACCACTGACGCCGCGCCACCCAGTACCGCCATGGTAACGATTTCAACCGAATGCATGAAACCCGCCACATCGGGGGTGACAAAGCGGTTTTGCATGGCCAGTAAAGAACCGGCGATCGATGCATAAACGGCGGAAATAACAAAGCCGCGCAATTTGAACCGGGCCACATCGATACCAACAGTACGTGCCGCCACCTCTGAACCATGCAAGGCATGCAAGGCACGACCGGTCGCGCTATGCTTTAAGTTCAGGGCTATCCAGACGCCGATCAGCAGAACAAACCCATTGAAGGCATACCAGAACTCGGCATTGTTGAGCGAGATTCCCCAGCTTTTGAGCAAAGCCCTGATCCCGGGATCGGCAACCACCATGCCATCAGGTCCTCCGGTGAGCCAGGCCTCGTTGTTCAGCACCATAAAGATCAGCATGCCAAATCCCAATGTGGCGACAGACAGGTAGTAACCCCGCAGTCGCAGGATGGGCCGCCCCACCACCCAGGCCACAACACCGGAAACAACGGCCCCCAGAACGGAAGCGGTTAACACCGAAACATTGAAATGAACCGGGGCCAGGGCACAGGCATAGGCCCCTATCCCGATAAAGCCGGCATGTCCCAGGCTGATCTGCCCGACATACCCCGTCAGGATCACAATACTGATCACCGACAGACTATTGACAAACACCAGGGAGCCTATGCGCAAATAATAAGAGGAAGGGAAAAACAAAGGGGCCAGCGCAATCAACGCCAGCAATACCAGCAAGGTTACCTGTTTGGAAGAAAGTCTTTTCATTGCTTAAACCCTCTCGGCAACTTTACGGCCAAACATACCCTGGGGCATGAAAAACAGCACCGCCAGAATCACCACAAATGCAGCAGCGTCCTTATACTGCGAACTGAGATAGCCCGCTGTCAAGGCCTCAAGCAAACCCAGCACCAGGCCGCCTGCCAGGGCGCCTTTGGGATTTCCCATGCCGCCAAGCATGGCTGCGGCAAAACCTTTCAGCGCCATCGTCATGCCAATGTCGTAACTTGTCAGGGTAATGGGTGTAATCAATATCCCGGCCAGGGCACCAATGGCGGCAGATAAGGCAAAGGACAAGGCCATGATATAACGTGTATTAATTCCCACCAGCAAAGCGGCGATACGGTTATTGGCGGTTGCCAGCACTGCCCGCCCCGTTAACGTCCGGGTAAAAAACAGCCATAACGCCACAAACACCAGCAATGCCCCGGCAATCACCCATAAACTCTGTGGCAGAATGGTCGCCCCCAGTACATGAATGGGATCATCGCCAGAAAAAGCGGGAAAGCGATGGAGCTCTTTATCCAGCAATATCTGCGTTAACCCGCGAATAAAAATGGATGCCCCGATGGTAATAATAATCAGGCTGGCCACGGGTGCACCACGGGCCGGTTCAATGGCCAGCTTGTTCAAAAGGATGCCAATGGCTGCCGTCAGCACAATCGCCAGGGTTGCCGCCAATAACAAGGGGGCACCCGCCGCATAGGCGGCAGCCGTAATCATGCCTCCCAGCATGACAAACTCACCTTGGGCAAAGTTGGCCACGTCCGACGCGTTATAAATAATGGTAAAACCCAGGGCCACCAGCGCATAGACGGCGCCAACGGTTAGCCCGGACAGCAAAAACTGCATGAACTCAGACATGTACGTCTCCGGAATTTCATCTGATCGTAATGATGAATGGAGGCATGCGCCTCCACAAAAATGGCGTTACTCGATGAGCTTCCATTTACCATCCTGGATTTCCAGCATCCGGAAAGCACTAAGATCCAAACCCAGATGATCTGCAGCCGACATGGTATAAGTACCGGTGGTGCCTACCAGACCCTTTGTGTTTTCCAACGCATCACGAATGGCGGCAGGTTCTGCTTTTCCGGCACGCTCTATGGCATCCACCACCAGATATAAGGCATCATGCGCATATCCGCCAAAGGTGGAAACCGGCTTGCCAGCCATGCTTTCGTATTGTTGTTTATAGCGCAAGGCCACTTCCCGCTGCGGATCGTCTTCTGCCAGCAACTCGGCAACCAATAAGGGGGTTCCCGGCAAACGCACGCCTTCCGCCTCTTTTTTGCCCGCCAGTTTAATAAAGGCATCCGAGGCCACCCCATGCGACTGGTACAGCGGCAAATCAATGGCCAGTTGTGCATAATTCCGGGTAATAATGGCAGGTCCCGACCCCAGTCCCAGGCTCAGGATTGCCTGAACGCCCTCTTTATTGCGTAAATTGGTCAACTGTGGGGTCATGTCCGCATCAGTGGGGCCAAAGACTTCATCGCCCACTACGGTAATACCATAATCACCCACGATATCCAGACATTGCTTGCGCATGGATGCACCAAAACTGTCTGAACCCGATATCAGGCCCACCGTTAACAGATTCCGCTTTTTCATATCCTCAAAAATCTTGGCGCAGGCCATGCGGTCCGTATGTGGCGTCTTGAAGGTATGGGAGCGTACCGGCTTGATAACTTCAATCGCACCGGCCAGAGACACAAAAGGTATCCCCTCTTCCTGCACGGTGGGTATAATCGCCATTGTTGCACCGGTTGTGGTGCCTCCTATAATGGCAACCACTTCGTCATCTTCCACCAAACGGGTGGCAAAGGTACGTGCTTTGTTGGCATCACCGGCATCATCATAGGCGATCAGCTTAAGCTGCTTGCCAAGCACACCGCCTTTGGCATTAATGTCATCCACCAGCATTTTCAGGGTTTGCGCTTCGGGCTCTCCGAGATAAGAGGCAAACCCCGTAGCCGAAACCGTGGAACCGATGCGGATTTCTGCCTGTACGCCTGTTGCAAAGCATAAAGCGGCAAGCAACCCTGCCCATTTACGTCCTGTTTTTCCTGTTTTGTTATGACTCATTTTTTGTCTCCTGTTTATTTTCAGACATTTAAATACTTTCCGGCCTGTACCTGACGACACCGGCCGGAAACAAACACAGCTTAATTATTTTTCAGGCGACGCCACATCGCCACCCTGAACCGATTGGCCACAAAAGCGGAGTCCGCATAACAGCAGTTACCCGCCGGATTGGCTCCCGTACCATGGAAATCACTGAAAGCGGCACTTTGATTGACAAAAATCCCACCCACCAAATTAACGGACAGGTTCACACCCGCTCGGGCAAATGCATCAACCGCCTGAGCCAGACGCTTTTCATCGGTTTCATAAATAGCCCCTGTAATCGCTCCTTTGGTACGTGCCAGCTGCGTGGCACGACGTATGCCGTCTTCCACATCGTCCACGGCAATCACAAAAGAAACCGGGCCAAAGCACTCGGTACCGTAAACGTTTTCATCACTGGCATCCAAAGCCTGAATCAATGGTGTTGCCGTACGTACCTGTTCCATGCCAGGCAAGGCAGCCGAATCACGGATCAGGCGCCCGGCTCCCCGCATGGTGGCAACGCGTTCCAGCGTAGCCTGATTGGCAATGGCTCCCGTAACCATGACCGCCCGCGCAGGATCAACCAGCAGGGCATCCACGGCACTGGCGATACCGGCGGTCACTTCATCAAACGTTTTGCGCTCGCCATTGACCAAGATCCCGTCACGCGGCACAAACAGGTTTTGCGGTGTTGTACACATTTGTCCGCTGTACAGGGTCAGGGAAAAAGCAATGTTCTGGCACATGGCATCAAAGTTATCGGTAGAGCCCAGCACAATACTGTTCACACCGGCCTCTTCGGTATACACCAGCGGGGTCGCCGCCTGTGTACGCAGCCACTGTCCAAAAGCGCTTGACCCCGTGTAATCAATCAGCGCCACGTCAGGATGCAAAGCCAGTTGTTTTGCCATGCCCATGCCATCCTCTTCAGCCGCCAATAACACGACATCTGCAGGCAGGCCCTGTTCTGACAGCACTTCGCGGGCCACCCGTACTGTTAAGGCCATAGGCAGAATGGCCGATGGGTGCGGCTTGGCAATAACCGTGTTGCCGGTCACCAGATTGGCAAAAAATGCCGAGTAGCTGTTCCAGGTTGGAAATGTCTGGCATCCGATCAGCAACGAAACGCCGCGTGGAATAATGCGCCAGTGTTTTTCCAGGACCAGATCACCTGCCTTGCCCTGTGGCTTGACCCAATCGGTCTGGCTGGGAATCTGACTCATTTCCGCCCAGGCGTAAGCCAGTGCTTCCAGGGCCCTGTCCTGTGCATTCGGACCACCGGCCTGAAATGCCATTGGGAAAGCCTGCCCGGAAGTATGCATCACGGCATTGGCTATTTCAAAGCTCATGCTGTTAAGACGAGCAAGAATTTCCAGACAAATCCCCATACGCACGTCCAGGGGCGTATCGGCCCAGACATTACCGGCTTCCCGTGATTGCTTCACCAGCGTTTCCACACTGGCAACCGGATAACGTATGCCCAATGCCACACCATAAGGGGATTGCTCATTGCCGGCCCGGCCCTGCTCGGGATGACCGGGCAAGCTGAAATCCCTGTTCAAAAGGGCATCATAGGCCTGCTGCCCCTCTTCTTTGGCATGTTCCCCATAGAAACGGGTACTGGGCATTTCCGGATAGGCAGACCAGAACCCGCGATGCCTGATAACCTCAAGTGCCGTTTCCAGCGTAGAACCATGCTTTTCAAATAAACTAGACATTCCTGATTTTCCTGTATGAAATTATTTTCAACACATTATTGACCAACCGGCCGGTTTATGCAATAGTATCGAACATCAAATACAAAAAAAATCCGGGAAAGCCATAAATCCCAACTGAATAAACCGAATTAAAGGAGACAACATGGGACTTCAGTCACATGAAAGTGTTGCAATAAAACTTGAAGAGCATGTTTTGCATCTAACCCTGAACCGTCCTGACAAATTAAATTCGTTCAATGTCGATATGCATCTGGCATTACGGGCAGGCCTCACACAGGCGGCAGAAGACCCTGCTGTGCGGGCTGTTTTGCTGACAGGTGCCGGCCGGGGGTTTTGTGCCGGCCAGGATCTGTCCGAGCGAAACCCTGCAAACGGCCATACCGCACCAGACCTGGGTGAAACCATTGAGCAGTATTACAACCCTCTGGTACGGCAAATCCGCGAACTGGACAAGCCGGTCATTTGCGCTGTCAACGGGGTGGCAGCCGGTGCCGGTGCCAACCTGGCTCTGGCTTGCGATATTGTGCTGGCTGCCCGTTCCGCCCGTTTCATCCAGGCTTTTTCCAAAATCGGCCTGATTCCCGATTCAGGCGGCACCTGGACACTTCCCCACCTTATCGGAGAGGCCCGTGCCAAAGCGCTGGCATTAACCGCGGCCCCACTTGATGCGAGCACTGCGGCCAACTGGGGCATGATTTGGCAAGTCATTGAAGATGATCAATTGCAAATCCGGGCAACTGAACTTGCCCGGGAACTGGCTAAAGGTCCCACTTTCGGCCTGGGCCTGATCAAACAGGCCATCCAGACTGCGGCAAGCAGCACACTGGACCAGCAACTGGAGCTGGAACGCAAGCTGCAACGCCAGGCCGGATGCAGCGAAGATTATGCCGAGGGCGTCAGCGCTTTTCTGGAAAAACGTCCAGCCGCTTTCAAAGGAAAATAAACATGTCCGATCACACCCTTTCCCCCACCCTGGCCCAGGACTGCGCTGACGCCATGTGGCAAGACGATCTTGCCGCCCAGCACTTGGGCATGCAACTGCTTGAAGTTGAAACCGGCAAGGCCTGCATGCGAATGCGCATCACGCCCCACATGCTTAATGGCCACGGCACATGCCATGGCGGCTATATTTTTACCCTTGCGGATACCTGTTTTGCTTTTGCCTGCAATACTTATAATCAACGCACCGTTGCCCAGCATTGCTCAATCACCTACCTGGAACCGGCATTTGAAAACGACGAATTGACGGCATATGCCCGTGAAATCAGCAAACAGGGCCGCAGCGGGCTCTATGACGTTGTTATTCGCAACCAGAACGGTAAACATATCGCCGAATTTCGCGGTCATGCCCGCACGATTAAAGGCACCTTATTGCCCACCACACAATCTTGACTGATCCATCGTCAAAAACACAATAAAGAAACATAAAGCTAGAGGAAACAAAATGGAAAACCTGACCCCCAGAAAAGAAGACCTGGACCCCATCGAAATTGCATCCCGTGATGAGCTGTCCGCCCTGCAATTGCAACGCATGCAATGGACACTTAATCATGCTTATGAAAATTCACCTTTTTACAAAGCGCATTTTGATAAAGCCGGGGTTCATCCATCCGATCTGAAAACCCTGTCAGATCTGGCCAAATTCCCTTTTACCCAAAAAACAGATCTTCGTGATACCTATCCTTTCGGCATGTTTTCCGTGCCACGCGAAAAATTGACACGCATTCACGCCTCTTCCGGCACCACTGGCAAACCGGTGGTTGTGGGATACACCAAAAATGATATTGAGGTTTGGGCAACCCTGGTGGCCCGCTCCATTCGCGCTGCCGGTGGCCGGTCTGGTGATGTCCTGCATAATGCCTACGGCTATGGCCTGTTCACCGGAGGCCTGGGGGCGCATTATGGTGCCGAAAAACTGGGGTGTACGGTAGTACCTATTTCCGGTGGCATGACCGAACGCCAGGTGTCACTCATTCAAGACTTCAAACCCCGCATCATTATGGTCACGCCGTCATACATGCTTTCCATTCTTGATGAATTCCATCGTCAGGGGCTGGATCCACGCGAATCATCACTGGCCATTGGTATTTTCGGCGCAGAACCCTGGACCAATGCCATGCGCCAGGAAATTGAACAGGCCTTTGATATGCATGCTGTTGATATTTACGGCCTGTCTGAAGTCATGGGTCCCGGTGTTGCCAATGAATGCGTGGAAACCAAAGATGGCCTGCATATCTGGGAAGACCATTTTTATCCTGAAATCATTAATCCTGAAACCGGTGAGGTTTTACCCGATGGGGAAGAAGGAGAACTGGTCTTTACGACCCTGACCAAAGAAGGTTTGCCAATTATACGCTACCGCACCCGCGACCTGACCCGCCTTCTGCCCGGTACGGCACGTACTATGCGCCGTATGGAAAAAATTACCGGTCGCAGTGATGACATGATTATTCTGCGCGGGGTCAATGTCTTTCCTACCCAGATCGAAGAACAGATTCTGAAATGCCATGGCCTGGCTCCCCATTTCCAGATTGAACTGAACAGAAGCAGCTCGCGTATGGATAGCATGACGATCAATGTGGAATGCCAGCCCGGTGCCGAAGATGAAAATGCCCGGAATTTTTCGGCCAAAGAACTGGCGCATCATATAAAAAGCATTGTCGGGATCAGCACAATCGTTAATGTTACGTTGCCCGGCACGCTCTTGCGTTCCGAAGGAAAAGCCAAACGGGTCATTGATAATCGTCCAAAACGCTAAATACTGTTGTTCTGAGTAGGGTCTAGGTATAATCCCCAATCAGAAGTAAGCTAGAATAGCGTTTTTGGTTTTTATTTTTATAGGACAGTAAATCAGTATGGCACGCGTCCGCGCAGCAGATTTCGAGGAAAAACAACTTCACATCCTGGTTAATGCTGCCGCAGTTTTTGCAGAATTGGGCATGGAAAAAGCTTCCATGTCACAAATTGCTGCCCGCAGTAAGGTTTCCAAAGCACTTCTTTACCACTATTACCCCAGTAAAAGTGCTTTGATCTTTGATATTATCCGCTCACATCTGGAAGAGCTGGATCAGGCATTGCAAGCCGTTGCCGATGAGTCGCACAACGACTTGCCTGAACTGCGCCTGCGTAAACTGGTCCGTCAAATACTGGAATGCTACCGTGATGCCGATGACAAGCATATTGTTCAATTAAATTGTCGCGGCTTGCTGGCGGAAGAAGAAACCAACGAAATCAATGAACTTGAAAGGCGCATCGTGATGCGGATTGCCGATGCCCTTCACGACATTAACCCTGAAATCAATAAGAAACGTCCTTTACTTAAACCGGTAACCATGTCCCTGTTTGGCATGCTCAACTGGGTTTACATGTGGTTCAAGCCCAACGGGCCCATTACACGCGAAGAGTATGCCGACGTGGCCACCACGTTAGTACTGGAAGGCCTGAAAAACATAAAATAAATTGACATCCTCCCCTTCCTCTCGCTAACGCTCGGCCCCAAGGGGGCCAGGGAAGAGGATTACTGGTTCCCACGCTCCCGCGTGGGAACACCTACCCCTACTCTATCTTTATATTCCGCTCCTGTATCAAATCCCCCCAGCGTTTGGTTTCATCATTAATAAAAGCTGAAAATTCCTTGGGTGAGGAAAAGGTCACATTGATCCCTGCCTCACTTAACTTGGCGACAATTTCAGGATCCTTAATGACTTGTGCATAGGTATCGGCAAGCTTTTCGATAATGGTATCCGGTGTTCCATTTCTGACTGACAAACCAAACCATGACTCCATTTCAAAATCCTTGATGCCCGACTCGGCAATCGTCGGGATTTCCGGAAATTCTTTTACCCGCTCTCGGCCGGCAACCGCAAGGGCTTTTAAGGTTCCTGCCTTGATGTGACTTCTTACTGCCGCCCTGTCCGAAAGCATGAGATCTATTTCACCGGACAATAAATCCTGTACCGCAGGAGAAGCGCCCCTGTAGGCAATCGGCGTCATTTCAAGCCCTGCTTTCATGGCAAACAGTTCCATTCCCAAATGATGCGGTGTTCCAACACCTGGCACCCCATAGGCCATTTTCCCGGGTGATTCCTTTATATAACTGACAAGTTCATCCAGGTTTTGCGCCTTGACCTTTTTGGGATTAATAACCAGCATATAATCATAGGTACCCGCTTTAGTCACCGGAGACAAATCTTTTTCCGGATCATAGGTAAGATTGCTGCGAAGATGGCCATTAACCGAATGAATACTGACTTCCGACAGTAAAACGGTATAACCGTCTGCCGGCATTGTTCTGCCAACCGCCGCAGCTCCAATGGCACCGGATGCGCCGGGCCGGTTCTCAACCACTATCGATTGCCCCAGGAGCTTACCCATTGGCTGCGCAATGGTTCTGGCAAAGACATCATTGCCTCCGCCCGGTGCAAAAGGCACCACCAACTTTATTGCCTGATCAGGATAGGCGCTTTTTGCCTGCAAGCCAGTTGGCAAAAAGCAGCAAGCCGATAAAAAACAGCTCAGCAACCTTCTCATATTCTGTATTTTTTTACTACCTTCCATTTTCTCCCCTCCTTATGGTTCAAACTGAAGACTCTGGCACGCAAAGCGCAAGTGCGATACATTCAGACAACACTTTCTGACTGCCGATCTGATTGGCCAGTATTAAAACAAGACGTGCATTCAGGTCGGCACTTGCCGGCAGATCAAGATCCTTGTGTGCATTGGCCAACTCATCATAAAACTGGTCTGGCTGTTCAAGTTGGTTAACTGTTTTCATTTATTACTCCTCCCGTTCCACATAATTAATGCGATGCATGAGCTCATTGATTTGTGCATGCCCAAACTCTTTAAACCTGGCAAGGACATGCAAATCGGGTCTTAATATCACGATTGAACCGTCCCGAATACCAAGCGCATCGGCTATTTTTTCATCCACATCCAGAATATCATCAGGTTCCTGTTGCCCAATTATCAAGATTTTAAAAATGGCCTTGTTTTGTAATGGCTGCAATACTTCCCTGGACCTGGATATGAGCATTATTTGGCTGTCTGTCGCGTAATCAACCAGTTTTCGTTTTTGTCCATTTTTCAATTCAAGCGCAAGATTGGGAATCGACTCCCCTGCACCGATACTTAAATCAGAATCCTGATAACTAAACGCAGTTGAAAGCCTTCCTGTATTGACCATTGCCTGGGCAAAATCACATTTTTTGGCCAATGCAATAACGGCGTTACGTAATATCCGCTGCCCTTCACCCTGTGGTGACAGGAACCGCACACTTCTGGTGGCCAGATCCATATTATGAATCGCGGCAGGCCTTCGTTCCTGGGAGTAGGTATTCAAAAGCGTCTCTTGCGCCTGCCCTTTAAGTACCAATGCCAGTTTCCAGCCCAGATTATCGGCATCCTGAATACCGCTATTACCGCCACGTGCACCTAATGGGGGAAAGACATGGGCGGAATCGCCGGCAAACAAAACCCGGCGATACTTGAAGTTATCCAGAAGGTGAGTCCGGCTTGCCCAGGGACCTACCCAGACAAGTTCGAATGGCTCGTTATGACCCAATAATTTTCTCACCCTTTCTTCACACACATCGGGTCGGCTTATGTACTCGACATCCGAATCAATTTTCATTTGAAAATCTATGCGCCAGACGCCATCGGCCATGGGATGTTGCCAAACCGCACGCCCGTCATTGACCGGTGATTCAACCCAGGTCCAGCGCTCCAGGGGCAGCTCTTTTTTAAACCGGATGTCTGAAATACACCAGCGCTCGGTCCCTTTTTCAGGAAAAGTTTCCAAACCAAGCTTTTCACGCACGCCACTGGCCAAACCACAACAATCCACCAGCCACTCTGCTTCCAGCCAATAGGTGCCATCCGGCGTTTCCACTTTAATGCGGGAATGCGTTTGCGCCGCCTCAACGTCAATGACACGACTTTTCCAGCGAATTTCTCCCGTTTTCAGTTCATTGATTCTTTCAACCAGAAACCACTCTATATAAAACTGTTGGATATTCAGAAAAGGCGGCTGAAGTGATTGCGAACTTTTTGCCGCATCAAACTCATAAATAATATCATTTTGCCCAACCAGAGATTTTCCTACTGACCAGGCCACCCCTTTCTGGGCTATCTTTTCATATATACCCAAACGATCAAAAATTTCCAACGATTTTTGCGCATAGACAATACCTCTGCTGGAGGCCCCTTTAACGCCAACCGTATCGTCCTCATCCAGCAAAACAAACGCAATACCCCGAGTTGACAAATCTGCCGCCAGGGTTAATCCTGCCAGACCTCCCCCCACAATCACAACCGGATATCGTTGCACCGTTTTATCAAAATCAGCGGGTTTGCGATATTCAAATCGGGGCAGTTTATAACCCGATACGTTTTCCTCAATCATCTCTTTTGTCTCCTTTTAATTTGAATATGTTCACTTTGACAACTTTTATCAGGTATTTTTTTCTGTTGCCCGGTGCACTTCACGCCAAAGTTCCTTATCACGCTCCGCCGTCCAGATACGCGGCTCTGTTATGCCCTGGCTTTCATCAAATGCCCTTGATATACTGAACGGAATACAATGTTCAAATATGAACCAATTGCCATATTTTTCTTTTAAGCGCGGATACGCATAATCAAAGGCTTCTTTCAAGCCACCAAGCGTCGTCCCCTGGCGGGTAATTTCATACACATCAGCCAGATACTCATCCATTTCATCAAATGCTGCCGAACAGTTTTCCTTGCCCAATAACGCCGAGCCACGCCCTGGCACAAGTATGGCCGGTTCAAGACTGCGAATTGCACGCAGCGACTCTCGCCATTCTTTCAAATAAGCATCGCCACAATACGGTGTTGAACGGTAATCAATGGCATCCCCACCAAACATGATCCTGTACTTGGGAATCCAAACCACGGTATCACCCTTGGTATGCCCTTTTCCAAGATGCAAAATCCGTACCTCAAGATCATCGATAAATATTTGCAGTTTTTGCTCGAACACAATGGTTGGCCAGGTCAGGCCCGGGATAGAGTCCACTCCTCTGAACAAGCGCGGGAAACGCTCGAACTCACTGTCGTAATCCTGCTGCCCCCGTTCCTTGATCAGATCAAAGGTACCTCTGCTGGCAATAATCGCCTGGGCATCATAAGCGGAAGCCCCCAAAGTACGTACGGCATGATAATGGGACAACACCACATATTTGAAGGGCGCATCTGAAATCTCCCTGATTTTTTCTATCACGGGCTGTGCCATCGCTGGTGTTGCGGTCGTATCGACCACCATAATACCGCTTTTGCCAATAATCACCAGCACATTCGGGTCCCCTTCCGCTGTCGCGGCATAAATGTTCGGGGCGATCGCTTCAAAATATAATTGCTGATCCTGATGGTCTGCTGTTGATGCAAATGCAACGGTCATTTCCAATTCCTCCTCTGGTTGGTAGATGGGAGAAAGTATGGTTTATTTTTTGCTTTTATCCTGTCACATGGCTTTGTGACAAATTTCCTGCTGAAGACAAAATCCGGTACTTTTTTATGACAATCAGTAATTCTTATAATTGACAGGAAGACCTGTAAGGCTCTACTGTATGTGACACCAGAATTTAGGCCCCATAAAAAAATAAGCCATTAATAATAAATATATTCAAGGAATATTTCATGTTAGCCAAACCTGTATTTCAAACCAATCCGTCAACAAGTGAACATACAGACTCAACATGGTTGCGTTTTTCAAAATATGAACTCCCCGGCCTGATCGGCCAAATCGGAAGCAAGCATTTTATTTCTGCCATTATGGGTGCCATCAGCCGCTCTGTGACACCGGTGGATGTCTGCTCTTTATTCCACTACGACAATGCCAGCAATCCCAGTAACTTTGGAACGGCAAGTCGTGTTTCGAATGAAATCACCCGGCTGACCGCAGAACGTTACGCATCAGGATTGGGTTTGCATGACCCGATGCGACTGGAAATAAACAATGTACTTGCAAGCAATTCAATAGGCGTCTTTCATTTATTCAAGGAGCGTATCAGCTACGCGCCCTATCGTGAGTTGTGTTTTAACCTGACCGGAACGCTGGAGCGTCTTTCCATCCTGTTCAAGGATGACCGGTCTTGTTATGCAATGAGTTTTTACCGGACCTATCACTCCGGCCTGTTTTTCAGAAACGAGGTGAATGCCCTTTCATCGCTGTCTGAAATACTGTCAAGCCTTGTTCTGAAACATCTCAATGTATCCAATCTTTCGCCTGCCATTTTTAACCAATCCGTTTCGGACGATATTCTACGCAAGCTGCATGACAGGGCTAACAATTTATCTGCCAGAGAGGCCGAAGTATGCAAGCTCATTATGCTTGGTCACAGCTCCGAATCCATCAGCCTGAAACTGGACTTATCCATCAATACCATACTGACCTATCGCAAAAGGGCATACACAAAACTCAACATCAACTCACAAAACGAGTTATTCCATATCTGCCTTCATTAGTTCAGTTTCAAAATTCTTCCAATCACGGTATAGTTTGTCTTTGCGCCTGTTCCACTCCTTGCCGGGCACCAAGATAAGACCGTTTACTCTTTTATGACGAAATTTTCCCGTATTGTCGATGTCCTCGATCTGTTTTCAGAAACCGATACTCTTTTGACGGCAGAAGAAATCGCTGAAAAACTGCAAGTTTCAAGACCCACGGCGTTCCGTTATGCAAAAGAGCTCAATGCGGCCGGTTTTCTGGCCAACTACTCGGGACGTTACTCACTGGGTGCCCGTATCATCACACTCGATTACCGGATCCGTCAATCCGATCCCGTCCTGAAAAGAGCTGAACAAATACTGCGTCAGATTTCCGATGAAACCGGATGCGATTCCATTTTTTGTCGCATGTATAACGATGAAATCATTAACGTGCACCATCAGGCCAGCAACAACCCTGTGGGTGTGTCATTCGGTCGTGGTCGCCCGTTACCCTTATTCAAGGGCTCTGCCAGTAAAGTCATGCTGGCCTTATTGCCTTCGGCCAAATTGCAAAAACTGTATGAAAAAAACAGGCATTTACCCGACGTCCGGGAAATCGCCACCGAATGGCCCGATTTCAAACAACACTTTACCGCCATACGCAAGGCAGGATTTTATATCTCAATGCATGAAATCGATAGCGGTGTCATTGGTATTGCCGTCCCGGTTTACACAAGCGGTATTGGCATCGTAGGCGCCATTTCACTGGTCATGACTGAAGAACGCCTGCAAATGATCAACCCCGATGGTGTGGTTGCCGTGTTAAAACAAAGGGCCGCCGAATTCGGCGACCGTCTGGTACAACTTGACCGTTAATACCCGTTCAAGATGGTTTACCACTAAGTGCGGAAAGCCCCATCATTCATGGTGGGGATGGATAGCACGGGGTTATACTAAACCCTATGCAACGCCTTCAAGCCTACCGATTCGAACTGATGCCCAATGGCCAACAGCAGCGCGCCATGCGCAGCTTTGCCGGTTCCTGTCGGTATGTGTATAACCAGGCATTGCACTTGCAGCAGGAACGGTATAAAGCGGGAGAAAAGAAACTGGGTTATGCCGGGTTGTGCAAGGTACTGACTGCATGGAAAAAACAAGCGGAAACCGATTGGTTGAATAACACCCCCAGCCAGGCGTTGCAACAGGCCTTGAAGGACCTGGAACGGGCCTACAAAAATTTCTTTGAAAAGCGGGCCGAATTTCCGCGCTTCAGGAAAAAAGGCCGTGCTGACAGTTTCCGTTATCCGCAAGGTATTCAGCTGGAGCAAGGCAATAACCGCATCTTCCTGCCCAAACTGGGCTGGGTACGTTATCGCAACAGCCGGAACGTTCAGGGTCAGGTTAAAAATGTCACCGTCAGCCAGTCGGCAGGTAAATGGTTTGTGAGTATCCAGACGGAGCGGGAAGTAGACCAGCCCCTGCCTAAAGCGACCACTGCCATTGCCAACGCGCGCAAGGACTTTCTGCATAAGGCTTCAAGCCAGATCAGCCAAAACCACGCCATGATCGTGATTGAAGATTTGCCGATACGGAATATGTCCAGGTCGGCATCCGGCACCCGTGAGCGGCCCGGTAACAACGTAAAGGCCAAGTCGGGCCTGAGCCGTTCCATCCTGGATCAAGGGTGGGGTGAGTTCAGGCGACAGCTTGAATATAAAACCGCATGGAATGGGGGCTGGCTGATTGCGGTACCACCGCAGCATACCAGCCAGACTTGCCCGGCTTGTGGGCATGTATCGAAAGACAATCGCCAGACCCAGGCCCGGTTTCATTGCGTTGAGTGCGGATTTGAAAATCATGCCGATGTCGTCGGTGCGATTAATATTTTAAGGGCGGGACACGCCCGGTTCGCCTGTGAAGTGAGCGATGCAGTCAGGTCGCCAGCAGCAGGAACCCACCGAGGTGAGTTAGCCTCTGTGGGCTAAACACGGCAGGAATCCCCTTCCCTGGCCCCTTGGGGCCGAGCGTTAGCGAGAGGGAGGGGAGGATGTCAAAAGTCCTGTTTTGCAATACGGATATGCTCACGCAGTGTTTCGGCACTCCCAATGGTTTTGGCATTCAGCAACACCAGTTTTACCAGGAACAGCGCTGTTGCCTCCTTGTCCACCTCATCAATGGCACTTGCCAACTCATCATAAATCATTTCCAGCGCATCTACTGGCAAAGTATTATTTTGTTCAGACATAAAAACTCCTTATTGCGGTAATGCGGTATTCAATGCCATTTGAAGACGCATGGCATCAAGGTTAATCCAGCGGGCACAGATATGCTGGTCGGGGCGTAGCAAATAAGCGGCACCATGGTTATTGACGCCGTAGCAGCCACGGATGGCGCCCGATGCATCATTAATGGTTTTATCGGCCCCGGCAATCTCCAAGCCGGGCCCAATCCCAACCACATTCAGGGGAATGCCTTTGGCTCTTGCTTGCCGAACCACCGTCATTATTGATTCAGGGACGGTTTGATTTTGCGTAAAATACAGCAAGTCAAAACCTCCGCCAAGATAATCAAGCAGATAATTATCGGCGCCCAAACGAACATTTTTAGGCGGAGCACCATGTGCCGGGCCTGCCTGAAAAAGCGCATTGTCATCCCCCATGCTATTCAGGGCAGAGTGCGTGTACTCATGCGGTCGCGAAGTACGCCAATGATATAGTGGCCGCACGAACGCCTGCGTCAGTGAAAGTGAAAGCACGGCATCACGCAGCAAATGAAAGCCACGACTGGGAGGGGTCATGAAACGGGTGCTTTTACCGGCCTCCTCAATAATTTCCCTGGCTGCGGTCACTCGTTCGGCACTGTAATTTTCCAGCAGTTTTCTGCTGGCCAGTCCCTTGACCACAAAGGCCAAGTGCCAGGCCAGTGACTGACCATCCTGAAAGCCGGTATTGGCCCCCCGGACACCGAAAATAGGAAGCAAGTGTGCGGCATCACCCGTAAAAAGAATATTGTCATGGACATAATCCGGCAATGTCAGCGTGCGTGCCGAATACACCGAACACCAATCCAGCTCCCAGGTTTTATCCGCATATCCAATCATGGCCAGCTGGGCATCAATACGGGCCTTGATTGATTCCGGCTTGAGCGCTTCGTCCGGGTCCTCTCCCTCAGGAAGTTGATAATCCAGCCGCCAGATGCCATGTGGTTCACGATGCATCAGGATGGTATTGCCAGGATTCCACTCGGGTGCGAAAAAGGCCATTCTTTCAGTGGGTAGCGGCAAATCAATTTTGATATCCGCAATAACGAACTTGCCTTCATAAGAAGTCCCCTCCATTTCCAGGCCCAGTGCTGCGCGGATACCGGAACGTCCCCCGTCGGCAGCAACCAGCCATTGTGTTTCAAGTGAATAAGTTCCCTCTGGTGTATCAACGACCAGCTCAACATATCCCTCTTTCTGCTCCACCTGAACCACTTTATTGCCCCAGCGAAAATCAATCAATGGATTCGCCTTGCATGCATCATGCAAAAACTCTTCCATATATTGCTGTTGCACATTGATTAAGGGGTAAAAGCGGTCATTCACATCGTAGGGGGCCTCCATGCGGAATACCCGCTTGCCACGATAATAAGAATTGCCAAAACGCCAGGGCAGGCCGGCCTCTGTCATACGCTCATCAATGCCAACCTGTTGCAGAATTTCCATTGAGCGTCGGGTAAATGCCAAAGCACGACTACCCTGGGAAACCTGCAACTCTGCCGTCACGACCACACAAGACACGCCCAATCGTGCCAGTTCCAGTGCGGTTACCAGACCAGACGGACCGGCACCAACAATGACAACCTGCTTGCGATCCTGAGGGGCATGTTGCGAAGCAAGCCAGGGTTGATGAATTTTATAGTCGTAATAAAGTGAAAACCGAGGTTCGGTAGATGGTAAATGCATGGTGTCTCCTCAAAATATTTTTTAAATAATATCAAAAGCTGATACTTTTACAATATAAATTACAATTACAAAAAAATAATTAGGGTTTTCATGCACATAAAAACAATTTTTTTTCTTTACTTAGTTAAAAATCACCCATACTTATAAATTTTTTCAAATTAACTAGGGTTTTCTCTATTTAATTTATTTAAAAATAATATAAAGTATCAATAATTGAAACTTTTATAAAACAATTCCTGGTCCAGGAGAATGAGATGCCTTTAAACCACTTTGAACCCATACAGCGTTTGCACCACTTCGCATGGCGCTGTAAAGACGGCGAGCAAACGCGCGCTTTTTATGAAGACATTCTGGGATTACCCCTCATCCATATTATTCGTGCGGATAATGTCCCCAGTACCGGAGAGCACTGCCCTTACGTCCATCTTTTCTTTCGCCTGCAAGATGGCTCTTCCATCGCCTTTTTTGACCTGGGAGATGACCAGACCGCATTACCCTCACCCAATACGCCCGCCTGGGTCAACCATCTGGCACTCAAAGTTGACTCTTTGGCGGCATTGGAGCGTGCAAAAACGAAACTGGAAGCCGCCGGCATTCAGGTTCTGGGTATTACCGATCACGGTTTTGTAAGATCCATCTATTTTTTTGACCCTAACGGTATCCGGCTTGAATTAACGGTCGACATGTTTCCCGAAAACTTGTCCGAAGAAAGCATTCAGCTGGCGCATGACAAACTGGCAAGCTGGACCCGTGAAAAAGCACAAGCCCGCTTGTCCATACTGAAGCAATAAATTTTTGTCAGAAAACCCAGGATTTAACAGGTATTGAATATTTTATGAAACACGAAATTGAACAGCAATGGGTACATGTCAGCTATAAGGAAACCAGCAAGTTCACCGAAACCTATGGTTTTGTGGGCAGTCAGGGAACCGTCAATCTCGAAGGCGTACTGATCAAGCCCAAAAAACACGATAGAAAAACCGTCTTTCTCATGATGCACCCCAGTTCCACCTTGCAATTGCTGCCGCTTCCAAATGCAATGGCCGCAAACGGGTATCCGGTTTTGTGCATGGGAAGCCGCTATGTCAAA
Organism: Advenella alkanexedens; assembly: GCF_019132845.1. Taxonomy (GTDB): domain Bacteria; phylum Pseudomonadota; class Gammaproteobacteria; order Burkholderiales; family Burkholderiaceae_B; genus Advenella; species Advenella alkanexedens. The sequence continues at coordinate 52,131 of NZ_JAHSPR010000008.1, forward strand.
AATGATTCAGCCCTCATCTATGAAAAAATCCTTCTTGATCTTGGCGCTTGCGTTCGTTATGCCAAAGGCCAACTGGGCTATGAAAATGTGATTCTGCTGGGTTGGTCGGGGGGGGGTTCATTGGCCCTGTTCTACCAGTCTCAGGCCCAAAATCCCACCATTACCCATACGCCCGCCGGTGATATGGTGGATATCAAAGAGTCCGGTCTGACACCTGCTGACGGCATCGTTCTTGAAGCGGCTCACCGCTCGCGGGCACGCTGCTTAAGCGAATGGATAGACCCGTCGGTCATTGATGAACTCAACCCGGACAGAAGAAACCCCGAATTTGACCTGTATTCACCTTCCCTTTCTGTTCAGCCGCCCTACCCGCAGCAATGGCTGCAGGCTTATCGCCAGGCACAACTGGCGCGCGTACGGCGTATCACTGATTGGGTGCAGGAAACCCTGGAAACCCTGAAAAAACGCAATACGGCTGAAATAGAGCGCTGTTTCGTCACCCATCGCACCATGGCGGAACCGCGTTTCCTGGACGGCAGCATCGACCCGAATGACAGAAAAATCGGACATTGTTACATGGGTATTCCCGAAACCGTTAATACCGGTCCGGTTGGTCTTGCCCGCTTTTCCACTTTACGCTCCTGGTTATCGCAATGGTCCATAGACCACTCAAGAGCAGACGGTGAGTCTTGTGCCAGACATATTACGGTTCCCTTGCTGGCCATCGAACACAGTGCAGATGATGCCGTGCCCCAACGCGATATCGGTTTAATGTACCAGGCCTATAACAGTACCGACAAGCAAATGCATTGCATCAAAGGTGCGAATCATTACTTCAAGGGACAGGCAGAGGAACTGGCCCAGGCCATTGCCTTAATTACCGACTGGACCCAGAAACATAACTGGTAAACAGACCATAAGCTGCACACTATTTTAAAATAAACCGGAGACAATCAACATGTTGAACTCAATACAATATCGCAGTTCCCGCTTTGGCTCATTTTTTCTGGGCCTGTCCGCAGGCATGGCCCTTCTGCTCGCGCAGCCAGCCATTGCCCAGGAGTATCCGAAAAAAACCATCAAATGGATTGTCCCATACGGAGCAGGTGGTGCCTCTGATATTCTGGCCCGACTGCTTGGTGAGCAAATTGGTGCCGAACTGAAACAACAGATCATCATTGAAAACCGCCCCGGTGCCGGTGGCACGATCGGGACGGCCGCCCTGGCCAAAGCCCCTGCCGATGGGTACACATTGGCAACCGCCGATAACAGCACCCTGTTCAATAACTGGCATCTTTTCAATAACTTGAATTACAGGCAGAATGATTTTGAGTATGTGGCAACAACCGTACATCTGCCTTTGCTGTTGATCGTCAATACAGAAAGCAATGTCACCAATTATCAGGAATGGCTGGAATGGGTCAAACAAAGCCCGAACAAAATCAGTTATGCCTCTCCGGGCATCGGATCACCCCATCATATCGCCATGGAAACCTTAAGTGACCGGGAAAAAATCAACATGGTTCACGTTCCCTACCGGGGTGATGCGGCCGCTATGACTGATCTTGTTGGTGGCCAAATCCAAACTGCCCTGGTTGGCGTTGCCAATGCCCGGCAATACCAGAACGACCCTCGTGTGCGCTTTCTGGCGGTTACCTGGCCGTCACGTTTAAGCAGCACGCCCAATGTGCCAACGTTCGAAGAACTGGGCGTAAAAGACTTCAGGGGGAGCGCGGAACAGGGTATTATCATGCCGGCAGGCGTACCCAAAGAGATTGTCAATCGCTGGAACGCGGAAATAACCAAAGCACTTGAAATACCTGCCGTCCGTGAAAAACTGGAGGTTCTGGGCATGTATCCTGTAGCATCCACACCGGAAGCCTTCAAGTCTTATGTTGATGAGCGGGCCAAACAGGCAGGGGAAATCATCAGGAAAAGTGGTATCACGGTTAATTGACGGCACTTATGCGGCCAGCCTGGTGATTGCTATCCAAAGACTTGAGACTATAATGTCATTTCTCCGTCTCACGCTCATTTGAAGATTTCGGCATGTCAAACCCCACACCGGTTAATGAGATAATTGGCAACCATCCTTCCATGGTTGAATTGAAAAACCTGATCACCAAGGTGGCCCGCAGCAAAGTCAGCACGGTCCTGATCTACGGCGAAACCGGCACCGGCAAGGGGCTGGTTGCACGCACGCTCCATGAACAATCCAGCCGCGCCAGTCACCTCTTTACGGAAATCAATTGCGCCGCCATTCCTGGCAACCTGCTCGAGTCTGAACTGTTCGGACACGAGCGGGGCTCATTCACCGGTGCGGTCGATAAAAAAATGGGGTTATTGGAAGTCTCCAACGGTGGCACCGTGTTTCTGGATGAGATACGTGAACTTGACCCTATTATGCAGGCCAAAATCCTGACCTTACTGGACAGCCGCCGTTTCCGGCGCATTGGCTCGGTGCAGGAGCAGTCTACCGACCTGCGCTTTATTGCCGCCACCAATAAGATACTGCTGAATGAGGTGTCGGCCGGCAAGTTTCGGGACGATCTTTATTATCGGCTCCAGGTGGTTTCCATCAACATTCCTCCTTTACGGGAGCGCGGAGACGATGTTTTTGTACTGGTAGACCGTTTCCTGAAAAAATACAATGCCCTGCATGATGCTCATTTCACGGAAATAAGCACAGCCGTCAAGGAAATTTTTCAACAATACCGTTGGCCAGGCAATGTCCGTGAGCTTGGCAATTTACTGGAGCGGATTTGTATTCTGGAGGAAGGGGAAGTCATTACTGAAAAACACTTGCCATCTCGTATTATCCGCGAGGCAAACGGACAAAGCGCCATGATCCCGGATAATACGGCAGGCAGCACCGGTCATGATGACGCCCTATCAGCCAGTGATTATTTCGAACAGACGGCACGCTTCCAGAAGTCACTCATTTTGCAGGCCCTAAAACGCAGTGCCGGCAACCAGACTCTGGCTGCCAGCATCCTGGGCATATCCCGTCATGCCTTGCGTCACCAACTGTCCAGGCTTGGAATAACGCCCTGAGCCCACAGAAACCGACATCAGTTGGCCTGGATCTGGTGTTGGTCCGCCAGCTTTTTCCATCGCTCAAGATCACCCGAAACGCGCTGGGCAAACTCCTCACTGCTCATGGCAGAGGGAACCGTCCCATCCATCTCGAGCAAACGTGCCAGCTGTTTGGACTGACTGATTTCATTCAGTGCCTCATTCAGGGTTTCAATGAATTCGGGCGATGTGCCCGCAGGTGCAAAAATCCCCACCCAAATATCCACGTCATAGCCCGGCAGGGTTTGTGAAGCGGGCGGCAAGTCAGGAAATGCAGGATGTACGCCCGGTGCCGTTGTTGCCAGCAATTTTACCTTGCCGGTGGGCAACAATGGCGCCAAAGAACTGTAGTTGGCCAGCATAATGTCCAGCCGTTCACCGGCAAGGTCGGCAGCCGCATTGGCCGCTCCTTTATATGGCACATGCGTCATTTTCACATCGGCCGAATCTTCCATTAATGTTGTGGCCAAGTGCGCCAGTGAGCCAATTCCCGATGATCCATAATTGACGGCACCAGGACTCATGCGGGCTTTGTTCATGACATCCGGCAATGAGGCATAGGGCTTCTGCGCGGGAACCGCGATCACCAGTGGTCCCTGCCCGATCATGGCAACGGGCGTAAAGCTCTTGATGGGGTCATAGGGCAAAGACGGTTGCGTGGCCGCGGTTGTTACAAATGTAGACGAGGTGAGTAGCAAAGTGGAACCGTCATTGGGCGCCTTTGCCACATAATTTGATCCAATGACCCCTGCCGCACCCGCCCTGTTTTCAACAATCACAGGGCGCTTGAGTTTGTCAGAAAGTAACGGAGCAATAACACGGGCAATTGAATCATTGCTGGCCCCGGTGGAAAAAGGCACCACAAGCGTGATGGGTGAGGCTGCATTAGCCTGGGAAGCCAGCAATAATACAGAGCTTAAGATAAGTGTTGCTTTGCTGATGAAGTATTTCATGATTGTCTCTTTATATTAGCTAATTATAGGTTACGTTATTTGAATGAAATTTCATTCATTAAAGATCGACAGGCAGCTCCAGCAATGGCGCGTATTGTTGTGCGCCAAAAATATCGCCATCACCGGCCGAACCACTGGGTCTTTGACGGTATATTGTGAATTTGATCGCCAGACCCGGATCGTATTCAACAAAATCCGAAATACGCTCATCAGAAATATTGTACAAATCACATACTGTCTGTCTGGAAAGCGCTCCTGATTTTTTAACTGCCTGATAGGTTTCCTGATCCCTGAAAATGATATCAAACGTGATTTTATTGACACCGGCATTTTTGCTGCGAATGGTTTTGGCTAATTGGTTCAGTTTATAGCTTGTCATGATAAGGCTCCTTGTTATACGCCAGCGGTAATCATATTGGTTGGGAAAAGTTCAAACACATCATCAACAGGCATGGTGTGGTTAAGTGTCCAGCGATAGGCGGCACTGGCTTCAACCACCTCATCCAACGGGAAGGATACCGAGCCTGCGGTGCCTTTAACATCAGGCAAGCGGGCATAAAACATCTGGCGCAGACCGATCAATGTCAGCTCTTCCGCCATTTCACGCGTTGGTGCAACGCCCTGTACCAGGACACCCACTTCATGTCCTGTCTGATGCCGTAATGGTTCCAGCGCTCCCATCACACCGTCACGGCCATATACGCTGTAATGCAGCTGATAACCCTCATCACCAAACCGCTCTTGTACTTTTTCTCTGGCCCAGCCAATGACCCGGTCTATATTTGCAATGGTATAAGGGTCACGGACGCCACAAAACCCGATGAACCGCTCCCCCACTTTTCCTGAACCTTCCAGTTTTACGCGAATCTGCTGTGCAGGATGAAAACGTGAACCCGTAATTCGGGTGGTTTTCTCTGTAAGCTGTTCATAATGACAATCAGTCATATCCAGTCTACCGCCCGCAAAAAATTCTTCGAAGGGGTTTGAACGCTCATACATGGCATGACCGGCTACCGAAGCAATCGTGCAACGCTGCTCCGGGTGCATGGCGGTCACCTGGACATCATCATGAGAGATTTCCCCCATCACCGTTTCCTTGCCACCATACGGTTCGGCACAAAACGATGCGCACTCCAGAACCTTACCAAGATAGTAGGCTTTGTCCTCTGGAAAGCCCTTGAAAATCGCCGGTGCCGCAAATACGGCCGCATCGGAACTTCTTCCGCCAATAATAACATCAGCCCCCTGCTCCAGAAGCTTGATATAAGGATGTACCCCCGCGACGGCCACAATACGGTCAGTGGCATCCAGTTCGGCTTCTGTCAGGTCATCAAAACCATCCAGGCCGGTCACACTGTCCCCATTACGGATTTTCATGCGAACCGTTTCCTTATCCACTTCGGAATAAAAATAACCCAGCTTGAATTTGGGCAAATTATGTTTTTCCGCCAGTTCCTGAATAATGCGGACATACATATCAACCCGGCTATTGGAACCGGTATCACCCGCCGAACCAATAATCATGGGTACGCCCAGCCGGCGCGAAGCCAATAGCATTTCTTCCAGGTCATGCATCTGCCATGCTTGCGGACTGGTGGAGGTATCTGAACCCAAAGGCACGGGGCCGACATCATCACTGCCGGAATCCGCTGCAATAAAATCCGGTGCCGCCTGAACTCCAATATGAAAACTTTCGGTTCTCAACGGGGCAAAACCCAAATGACCGTTAGGACAAATAATCTTCATCGATTTCATGTTTCTACTCTCTTGTATGGCATTAAAAATTTACGCATTCGCGTAATCCACACTACATACAGCAAAATACATGCCAATTTTCATTAATAAAAAAATCGTTTAATATCAATGAGTTAATGAATCCAGTGTTATTTATTTATTTTTTAATGTGAGCAATTTTCACGCTATAATGCGTGCAAATAACACATTAATCATCTTTTGCAAGCTACGCAATACTCGTTCCCATGCTCTGCGTTGGAAAGCCCGCCTCCCAGCCATTAAAAAGCCCACCTTGATCTACATCACGCGTAAATAATTATTTCTTGACAGCCAATGCATTCTCCCTTAAATTTGTCCGTACATTACAAACATACGTACAAATATAATAATTCTTATAAGACATCCAACAAAGCAGCACTCCCAAAGGATGCCCAACCCTATGTATTGCCACCCATCACGGGTGATTCCAATACGACAAAACAAAAATTTTCTTCAGGAGACAAAATGAAGCAAGCTCATACACGGCTATTTTCTTTGATTCTTATGGGTACCAGCATCGCTGTTGCCACACCAGCCCTGGCCGCAGACCCTTACCCCACACAACCCATTACCCTGGTCGTCCCCTACTCTGCCGGTGGCGGCACCGATATTATTGCCAGGCATCTTAGCGACCGGCTTTCCAAGGTATTCAAGCAACCCGTCATTGTTGAAAACAAACCTGGCGCCAATGGCATTATCGGGACCCGTTCAGTCGCCACGTCAAAACCGGACGGCTACACCTACGCCCTGGTGGTCAACAGCCACCTGATCAATCCCCTGGTCACCAAAGACATTCCTTACGATACATTCAAGGATTTCATTGGGGTCACCATGGTGGCCCGTTCTCCCCTGGCATTTTTAAGCAGTTCTACACTGGATGCCAAAAACATTAAAGACTTCCTTGCGCTGGCCAAAAAACCCGGTAACAAATTTGCCTATGGCAGCTCCGAAAACATGACCCGTCTGGTTGGAGATATGTTCAATCACTACAATAAACTGAACATGATCAGCGTTCCCTATAAAGGCGGGGCACCGCTCATGGCTGATGTTGCGGGTGGCGTGACCACCATGGCCACAGGCAGTTTGCTGTCTTCCAGTGCTTATGTGCAGTCTGGCAAAATTACCCCGTTGGCGGTAACCGGCCAGTCCAGAACCCAAATGTGGCCAGATGTACCCACCATGGCAGAACTGGGCTTTAAAGAATTTGATAACGTCTACGTGACTTACAGCATTTTTGCACCCGCCAAAACACCCAAACCTTTGCTGGACAGCATGCAACAAGCCGTGGCTCAGGTCATTAACCAGCCCGACATGAAAGAAATCCTGCAAAAACAGGCTGCCGAACCGGTGGGTGATTCGGTTGAAAAATTCAATGAACAGGTCAAAAAAGATTTTGAACTATGGCGCAACCTGGCGGTGGCCATTGATTTGAAACCCGTTTGATTCATTCCCGCTTAACCCTGAATACACAGGCCTTGAACCGCATACAAGGCCTGACGGATTGCCATGAACAACGAAAAACATAAGCTGAAACAAATAATTTCCCCGGGCAAACTGGTGATCGCCCCCGGTGTGTATGACCTGATTTCCGTCAAGATCGCCAGCCAAATGAACTTTGACTGCCTTTACATGACAGGTTACGGAACCGTGGCTTCTTATCTGGGCTTACCGGATGCCGGCCTTGCCACCATGACCGACATGAACAACCGGGTAGCCGCCTTTTGCAATGCCACCGGCAAACCGGTGATTTGTGATGGAGACACCGGTTATGGCGGCTTGCTGAACGTGGCCCATACCGTTCGCGCCTATGAAAAATCGGGCGCGGCGGCTATCCAGCTTGAAGACCAGGCGTTTCCTAAAAAATGCGGCCATACGCCAGGACGCCGGGTGACTCCTGCCGCTGACATGGTCAAGAAAATCAGGGTGGCCGTCGATACCCGCTCAAACCCCGATTTTCTGATTATTGCCCGCACCGATGCCCGAACCAGTCTTGGACTGGATGAAGCCTTGCGCCGGGGCGAACAATATGCCCGGGCTGGTGCAGACATCATTTTTATCGAATCGCCTGAAAATGAAGAGGAGATGTGGAAAATTGCCAAAACGATTGAAAAGCCCCTGCTGATCAATCTGGTGGAAACCGGCCGCACACCCATTCTGCCCCCTGCCACGTTGCAGGAAATGGGCTATGCCATTGCGATCTATCCTGCCCTGGGGTTTCTGGCCGCTGGCCAAGCACTGCAAAATGCCTACCAGCATTTGGCCACCCACCACACATCAGTCGGGCTTGAACCCATGCTTTACAATTTTTCCGATTTCAATAAGCTGATTGGTTTCCCGGAAATTTGGGAATTTGAGAAAAAATATGCCGACTGAAACCTGAACAGAAACGCAGGCAAAAAAACAGGAGGCCAGGCCCCCTGTTTTTTTTGCCTATCGGCCTGGCCTTTTACGCCGCTGCAAGAATACGCTGTGCCCGTATAAACAAGGGTTTATCCAGCAGTTTTCCTTCCAGGGCAAAAGCACCCAGTCCGAATTTCTCCACGCCTTCAAGTACCCTGTGAGCCCAATCAATTTCTTTGGCAGAAGGCGCATAGCCTTCATTCACGACATCAACCTGGGCAGGATGAATACACAGTTTTGCCCCAAAACCGTAACGACGGGAACGCGCCACATCAGCCTTCAGAACATCCTGGTTCCTGAAATCAACGGTCACGCCATCCACCGGTTTGGCCCTGCCTGCCAGACGGGACTGCAAAACCAGGGAAGAACGCACATAATCAAGTTCTTCCTGATCTCCCTCTATCCCGGCATCAATGGCAAAATCGACTGAACCGAAAGCCAGCCGGGAAACGCGCGTGGCCTCTCCCAGCTGACGGGCGTTGTTCCAGCCCTGGACGGTTTCAATCAAGGGGATGATTTCCTGCTGGCCGTGCAGGGTTGCGGCCAGCGCTTCAAGCGCCTTTGGGTTTTGTGCCTTGGGCAGCATGACCCCCTGGAATTTACCCGACCCCAACAAGGCCACATCGCTGGCATACCAACTGGTATCCATATCATTCACACGCAGCATGAGCCGCTCCGTGAATTGACTGGCCTGACTGGTTTCAAGCCACTGACGGATGCCTTCCCGGGCACTGTCTTTGGCATCGGGAGCCACCGCATCCTCAAGATCCAGAATCACCATCCCTGCATGACTGTTCAGTGCCTTTTCAAAGCGCTCCGGGCGGTCACCCGGCACGAATAAGTAGCTTTTTGCAGTCGGCATTTTTTTCTCCTGTTCCTGCCTAAATCACATGTTCGTCTTTAAACGACCGGATTTCCTCTTCACTATAGCCCACCTCGCCCAGCAGCTCATGATTATGCTCTCCCATGGCCGGTGCCGCTTGGGCAGGATGTACCCCCACCCGGACAGGAGATGCAATCGTGCGTACATTCCTGCCGGCATGTTCAAATTCGATAATGCGTTCCTGCTCCTGAATGAAGTCATTATCCAGCGCCTGAGCCACATCGTAAACGGGGGCGGCAGGGACTTTACCGGCAAATGCCTTCATCCATTCTTCGGTGCTACGTGTCGCCAGAACCGACTCCAGTTCTTCTTTCAGCCTATCCCTGTTTTCAAGACGATCCGGAAAACGCTGGTACTCGGGGCGGTTAATCCACTCGGGACGCTCAATGGCCATGCAAAGCGTACCCCAGAACTTTTCCTTGTTACACATCAGGAACACCCAGCCATCCTGTGTCCGGTACAACTGGCTAGGTGTTAAGGACGGATGGCTTGAGAAAGGTTCACGTTTCAGGGAGAATCCCTCATTCAGGTACCAGACACCCACATAGGCAAGGTTATGAATGGCGACATCATACAGGCTGACATCAACATCACGCCCTATGCCGGTTGCACGGGCACCCACCAAACCTGCCAGCATACCCATGGCAGCGGTTGTGCCCGTCATCAGGTCAATAATAGACAGGCCCATGCGGCTGGGCGGCCCGTCTGGCTCTCCGGTCAGGGACAGATAGCCCGCCTCGGCCTGCATCAGATAATCGTAGCCAGGCCAGGATTTCCTGGAACCCTCACGTCCGTATGCGGACAAGTGTGCACACACGATTTTTTCATTGTATTGTTTCAGGTCTTCGTAGGTGAGACCCAGTTTTTCGGGCAAATCACCACGCAGGTTATTGAACACGATATCGGCATTTTTCAGCAAACGATGAAAAATTTCCTTACCTTGTTCAGACTTCAAATTAAGCGTAATGCTTTTTTTGTTCCGGTTGAAGGCCTGGTAAAAATGACTGTCATTTTCCCCAAAATAATAGGGGCCGACATGACGGCCAACATCACCGCCATCCGCCTGGTTTTCGATCTTGATGACTTCGGCGCCCAGATCCGCCAAGTGCTGGGTACCGAATGGACCTGCCCCGTATTGCTCGACCGCAATAATGCGCACGCCCTTCAGGGGCAAACTGTTTAATGCGTTCTGGTTCATACCTTGTTTCTCTCTATCATTTGTTTGGCGATAATAATGCGCTGCATTTCATTGGTGCCTTCACCAATCAGCAACAAAGGCGCATCCCGATACAGGCGCTCAACGTTATATTCTTTGGAATAACCGTAACCGCCAAAAATACGCATGGCTTCCAGCGAGTTCTCCATGCCGGCCTCGGTGGCAAAGTACTTGGCCATTCCGGCTTCGGCATCACAGCGTTCGCCACGGTCATAAGCGGCGGCAGCGGCATACACCAGCAAACGGGCGGCTTCGGTACGTGTGGCCATCTCGCCCAGCTTCAGCTGGATAGCCTGGTGCTCACAAATGGGCTTGCCGAATGTTTTACGAATTTGTGAATACTGCAACGCTTCTTCCAGTGCCGCCTGTGCCACGCCCAATCCACGGGCAGCCACGTTAATGCGACCCAGCTCCAGCCCGTTCAGGACATACTGCAATCCCTTACCCTCCACACCGCCAATCAGGCATGACTCATCCACTTCATAGTCGTCAAAATTCAGCGAACAGGTATCAATACCCTTGTAGCCCAGTTTGGGCAGTTTCCGGTTAACAATAAAGCCTTTGCCCTTCTCGGCAATGAAAAGGCTCATGCCTTTATGCCTTGGGGTGGCATCCGGATCGGTTTTAACCAGCAATGCCAGGCAGTTGCCATACATGCTGTTGGTGATCCACATTTTTGAACCGTTAATAATATATTTATTGCCCTGTTTGCGTGCAACCGTACGAATGGCCTGCAAATCGGTACCGCAATCCGGCTCGGTCAAGCCAACACCCCCACGCAACTCACCGGTGGCAAAGCGCGGCAGGTATTTACGCTTTTGTTCTTCGGTCCCGTTTTTCTGCACGGCCATGGCCATGATCAGGTGCGAGTTGATAATGCCTGAAATGGACATCCACACCTTGGACATTCGCTCAATGATCTTGGCGTAGGTCTGGGTCGACAAACCCAGGCCACCATATTCCTGGTCAATGATGCAGCCAAACAGCCCCATCTCTTTCATTTTCTCAACAATTTCTTCCGGATAAATATCATCATGCTCCAGCTGGTGCACATGCGGGGCAACCTCAGAGGCCAGAAATTTATCCAGCATATCCAGAATCAGCGTTTCCTGTTCAACATCGTAGTTATTGCTATCTTTACTCATCTTATTCTCACTTGCTTATTGGGTACTTAATAAATTCATCAATTGGCTGGCACTTTGATTCTCAAGACCTTTAAGGGCTGAAGAAATTTGTGCAATTTTTCCGGCATCCAGCAGATTACCGGTGTTTTCCACGTATTTGGCCTCCACCTCGCCATTGGTAATCGGGCGGACATCGGCGCCACGGTTGATGGCCTCACGATGGGAAATGACCTTGCCGTCGTTCAGTGTCACCACGACTTCGCCCGAATAATATCTGGGGAAGTCGGCATCGGGATCGGGCACGCTAATAACTTTGGCTGCCAGCGCCAGGGTTTCGGGGTCGGTATAAGCTTTCTCATCCAGGGCATCCAAAGAGAAGCGGCCAAACCGCAAACCGGTGGCAACAGAGTAAGGAATACTGAACTGGGCTTCATAGGAATTGGCCGGTTTTTGCTTGTTTTCAGCAGGTTCGCAAACGGTTTTCATGACACCCGCTGGCACTTTGGCTTCAATCTTGAGAATATCTTCAAGATTGAACTGTTTGGCAATAATCGCAGCTGCATCGGTACATGCATGCGTGAAGTGGCAGGCCGGAATCGGTTTAACCGCAATATTCATCAGCTCCCATTCCTGACCAATCGTGCTGATGCTTTCTTCCAGACCTTCCAGTTTGAAGTCGGCGCCCAGGTGGCTGGCGTATAAACCGAAACGGCCCTCATAGGTTTCTTTGGGCCCAAGGAAGCCATGTTTGGCCAGGGAAGCAGAGGTAATGGCGGCATTGGCCGCCCAGCCAGGATGCACACGCTTGGTCCAGGCGCCATCTTGCAAGAACTCAAGGCTGCCCGAAGCCAGTGACAGGGTAATACCCTGGGCATGGGTCATTTGACCTGCATCCAGCTTATCCAGCCATGCAGCGGCCAGGGTCGCCCCAAACGCGCCAATCAAACCGGTTGGATGAAAACCCACTTGATGGAAACCACCCTTGGCAGCCGCCCCCAAACGGGTGGCCACTTCAATACCCACAATATAAGCGGTCAACAAGTCTTCACCCGATTTTTGCAGGCGGTGCGACTGGGACAGGACGGCAGCCAGCACTGGTGCCGTTGCATGAATCACGCCTTTAGGGTGTGTATCATCATAATCCAGTCCATGAATCAGCAAACCATTCACAATCGCCGCATCACGGGCAGGCAAAGACACATTCATGCCAATCACCGGTACGCCATTGGGCGTGGGTTCAGAAATGGCCAGGATGCCCGCCAGGGTTTTTTCAGCAAAGTCGTACTGGGTTGACGCATACGCAATACCCAGCGCATCCATAATCAGATACTTTGCCCTTTCCCTGACCTGTTCAGGAATGGCATTAAAGTTGATGCTTGAAATTTTATCGCTGATGAGCGAGGAAATGGTTTGGTTCATTGTCTCTACACCTTTACTTAATTGACTTTAGCGCCGGATAGTTCTACGGCAACTTTCCACTTTTTAATTTCAGATTCGATATAACGGGTGAATTCCTCTGGACTGTTCAGGACAGACAACGATCCAAGACCATTCAGGACTTTATCCACGTCTTCACTTTGCCAGTTATTTTGCAACGACTGGTACAACGTTTGAAGCACCTCATCGGGTGTGCCTTTGGGAGCGGCCAATCCAACCCAGGCAGTCGCCAGCACATCACCCAAGCCAGCTTCCTTCAATGTGGGTACGTCAGGCTGTGCGGGCACCCGCTTATCACTTAACACGGCCAATATTTTGATATGTCCTTTCTGGGCCATCGGAATCAGTGCGGGCCCGGTATCCACCATGGCTGTCACCCTGCCCCCTACCAAATCCGTCACGGCAGCCGGACTTCCCTTGTAGGGAATATGATCCATTTCCAGGCCAAGATCATGCTTCAGAAGCTCCATGGCCAAATGGCTGGTCACACCACTGCCTGCAGAACCATAGTTGTATTTTGTGGGATCGGCTTTCACCATTTCAACAAATTCTTTGGCGTTATTCACGGGTACGTTGGCATTCACCGCCAGAAACAGCGGCACTTCAGAAAGCTCGGCAATTGGGCTCAAGTCTTTCAGGGGGTCATAGGCCAAATCGCCATACAGGCTGGGATTAATGGAAAGCGTGCCGCTTGAACCGACCAGCAGGGTATAACCGTCTGGCTTGGCCCTTACCACATCCATGGTGCCAATAATGCCAGCTGCACCCGGTTTGTTTTCAACAATAACCGGCTGATTAAGACCTTCTTCCAGTTTCTTGGCGGCCAGACGCGCAATAATGTCCGTTGCCTGCCCCGGAGGAAAACCCACTACGATTCTGATGGGTTTTTCCGGATAAGCCGCCTGTGCACAAAATGAGAAAGCCATCATTCCCAATGTGCAGGCGCTGATAATATGTCTACGAATGGTATGTCTCACTCCTGTACTCCTTTAATTATCGTCATTTTTAAATTATTGATATCTTTGATGCTTCATCGCTCTTGGTGGCGACTTATACGGGCATTTCTTGCACCGATTATTTATTTATCACCCACACCGTGCCCCTCTTTGGCTACCAGGAAGGTACGCTCAAACACCATGATCTGCTCATTTTTTTGGTTGAAGGCTTTGGTTCTGACGGTCACAATACCTTGCGTTGGCCGTGATTTGGATTCACGCTTGTCCAGCACTTCAGACTCGGCATACAAGGTATCACCCGCAAAAACCGGGTTGGTCAACGCAATGTCTTTCCAGCCCAGGTTGGCAATCGCCTGGCCACTGACATCATTGACGGTCATACCCAGCACAACAGCCAGTGTCAGCCCGCTATTGACCAGCAGTTTGCCAAATTCACTTTTTTCCGCATGCGCCTTGTCGCAGTGCATGGGATGGTAATTCATGGTCATTAATGAAAACTGAATGTTATCCGCATCGGTAATAGTTCGGCCAGGACGGTGCTCATAAATATCGCCAATATTGAACTCTTCGAAGTAACGGCCGTAACGGGCACGGTAACGGTTTTCACCCACTTTTTGAGGGAATAACATTTTCTATCTCCTTGTATTTACTTGTTTGTCTATTTGTACGCCCATTTGTTTGTTTGTCCGTACAAATTAAAGAAAATGATAAATAGTAATTGAGAGACTGTCAAGCAAAAAATAGGGCAATATCCGGAAAATAAAATACCGTCCACCCGGGTGCGGCACGGTGTTGTGATGAACGGGATTTACAATGGGAGGAACGCTGAAGACAACCGTCATGCCAGCCGTTTCAACGGCCGGCAAATGCTTGGCATGGGACAGAAATTTGAGGTCTGAAATAAAGCCGGGCTGGCATCAACCTGATAAACCAGTCCTGCCAGAGGCTTTTAATACAGATACTATGCTGGAATATTGTTTTTCACAAAGACCGAGTTATAACTGAACCGAGTCTCGGGATGATGGCTGATGGACAGTTCGATCAGTTCACCCTTGCGATTGCGGTATTTGCGGGCAATACACAGGCTTGGACTGCCGCTTTTAACCTGTAAGGCATTGGCCTGTTTTTTAGTCAGCGAAGTTGCCGTAATGGTTTGCTCGACTTTAACCACGGTTTCTCCAAACTGCTTTTCAATTTCCGAATGAATGGCCTCACTGCGTTTACCCATAATCCCCTTAATGGCGCGAAAAGCCGGATTGATCCAGATTTCGGTATAGCTGATGGGCAGTTCGCTTTTTTCCGAGAAACGGTTTCCGATTAAAAACAACCAGGTTTCACCGGCCGAACCCTCTAGCATATCGGCCTGCTCAGCCGTAATCGTAATGATTTCGCTGCTTTGGATAACCAGCGAAGTATCGGTGGCATAACGATAAAAGTCGGAAATATCCATGATATTCTGGCTATAGGCCGTTGTCATCTGGGTTGAGATGACTTTTGAGCCAACGCCGGGCTGACGGGTAACCAGCCCGGATTGCACCAGTTTTTTCAGGGCTTCCCTTACCGTAAAACGACTGACACCAAATTGCACACACATATCCTGCTCGGTAGGCAGTAAATCACCAATTTGATATTTGCCATCGGTAATTTCATTGATGAGCGTGTTGGCCAATTGAACATACCGTGGCTGATTGCCTCTGATAAAAGCATCTCTATCTATTTCATGATTTGTATACATATTTTTGCAGTCTTGGTAAGCGTTGTACGCATTATAAACTTACATTAAGTTACTTAAGCAGGATTAAGGAAATTGCCGGCACAAAGGTAATCAGGCCCAGAGCAGCAACCCTGGTCAAGTAATAGGGCATTACCCCTTTTGCCACCGACTCAACCGGAATCTTGGCTATACCGCTCATGACAAACAAATTCAGGCCAATCGGTGGTGTCAATGTGGCTATTTCAACGTTGGCCACCATAATAACCGCAAAATGAATAGGGTCAATTCCCAAATGCGTTGCCATGGGAAACAGCAAGGGTGCCGTCAATACAATCATGGCCACCCCATCCAGAAACATACCCAGCACCAGCAGCACGGCATTGGCCAGGAGCAGAAACTGCCAGGGCTCCATATCCAGCCGTTCCATAAAACCAATCAGCTGCGCGGTTGCCCCCATCCTGGCCAGGATAAAGCCAATCAGGCTGCCTCCCAACACAACCGCAAAAATCATGGTTGCCTGCAGCAGGGAATCTTTGGAAATGCTCCAGATGTCTTTCCACTTCAGGGTCTGGTACACAAACACACACAGGACAATGGCATAACCCGCAGCAACGGCAGACACCTCGGTCGGTGTAAAAATACCCAGGTAAATACTACCCAAGACCAGCACGGGCATTGTAATGGCACCGGCCGCTTTGGGCGTACTCCGCACAAACCCCTTAAGATCGGCTTTTGAGGCCACTTCACCGTAACCGTTTTTTCTAACGACAAAAATGGTGGTCAGCAGTAGCATGGTTGCTTCCATCAGGCCAGGAACGATGCCGGCAATAAACAGCTTGTCTACCGGAATACCCACAATCGAGCCAATCAGAATGAATCCCAGGGAAGGCGGAATCATCAGGCCCAGTGTGCTGCCTACGGCCACCAATGCCGCAGAAAATTTTACCGGATATTTTTCCCGCTTCAGGCCCTCGATGGTTGCCGAACCAATGGCAGCGGCAGAGCCCACACTGGAGCCTGAAACCGCGGCAAAGAATATGCACGACAGCATCACCGTAATCGCCAGCCCGCCACGAATACAGCGGACGATACTGCCGATCAGCTCAATCAGAACACCCACAATATTGCCCCGGGTCATGACATTACCCATCAGGATAAACATGGGAATCGCCATCAGGGGATAACTGTTGATGGATTGGAAAGCGGTTTGGGCAATAACAGTCACCGGCACACTGGGCATGGACAGCACCAGCGCACTGGATACCAGCCCCATCGTGACGGCAATATGAAAGCCCAGCGCCAGCATACCCAGCAAACCGGCAAGCGCGACGAACAAAGTCATAATTGTGCTCCTTTGGAAACCGCATTCAGCACGTTCTCATCAATCCCTTCCTCTGGTTCATCCGAAACAAAAGGATCAATCCCTTTCAATGCATAGACAGCCACCATGAAGTAATACATGAACAACGCCAGGGCACCGACCGGAACCGCCAGGGAAACAATCCATAAAGGAATTTCCAGATTGGACTCTGAAACCATCCCCATCTTATGCAGACGCATTACCTGAAAAATTGAGGAGTAAAACAGAATGCCGGCAAAAGTCATTCCGGCCACACCGGCAAGCAACCAGGTCACTTTCTGCACTCCTGCAGAAAGTCGCTGCACCAGCAGCTCAGTACGGATATGGTAAAACCGGAAGCCTGCAATGCCCAATGTCAGGAAAAACGCCCATACCATCAGGAATCGCACCAATTCTTCAGCCCAGAAATAACTCACGTTGAAGAAAAACCGGCTAAGTCCTTCCACAATCATGATGGATGTAGAGAGCAATAAAAACAGCGTGGCCACCGACCAGATGATTTTGCCCAGGACATTCAAGTGTGAAATGGATTTTTTTTCCGCCTGCTTCCTGATCATTTTTTGCTCGCCGATAAAAACATCAGATTTAGCCAGAATGTTATCCATTTAGTTTGCACTCCTTTTTCACCTGGGCCAGCTCCTCGACAGCCTTGGCATTTTTTTCCACGAACTTCTGGTTGGCACGGGTAAAGCTGGCTTTCAGCTTTTCAACTTCAGCCGGGTCCATTTCACGGTATGTCGCCCCTTGCTGAACCATTTTCTGAATCAGCTCCTCATCTTTCACAATAGAGCTCTTCCACTGATCAACAATGATTTCCTGAAGAACCGTTCTGATCACGTCACTGTGCTCTTTGGGCAAGCTGTCCAGCCAGGCCTTATCGGTCACCACGGCAGAGGTGGTAAGCGCCATGCCAGGCACCGAAGTACCAAATTTGGCAGTGCTGCCCAGCACATCCGCCCATCCGGCCGGAGAGCTTAATACCCCGTCAATCGCACCTTGTGACAACGCCGCTGACATTTCGGAAGCCGCCATGGAAACCGGACTTGCCCCTATCGACTTCATCGGGTCCAGCATGATCTGTCCACCAATCACCCTGATCTTCAAGCCTGAAACATCTTCCTGTTTCTGGATATCCTTGTCTTTCATTAAAAACATCAAATCAGCGGTACGCAAAAAGCCTAAAACCGTCACACCCTTGGGCTCGATGTAGGAGTTAACCTGTTTGGTCAGTCCTTCAACAAAACAGTTATTGGTCATTTCCTGGGTGGTTAATGAAAATGGCAGGCTGACAATGCCGATACGGGGATCAAGCGCTTCCAGACGCGAAGTCACCGGCCAGACCATATGGACCGACCCGGTACCAATGGCGGCAATCCCGTTAATATCGTTATACAGTTGTGAAGCAGGAAAATACTTGCCCTTGACCTCCCCATTGGTTCGTTTTTCCACTTCTTCAATGAATTTCATGATGGAAGGGCTGGGGTTGGTGGTAATGGGAATTTCACCCGTAATGATCATTTCTGTTGCCGCGTGTGCGTTAACAGCCAAAAGGGTGGCAAGCAGTCCGGTAAATTGAATCGCTTTCATTAAATGTCTCCTGAAGTATTAATATTGATGTTGATGTTAATGTTGATGTTGCCGAGGCAAGACTTGAATTTTCCAAAACCGGTTCAGCACTCCGGCTTATCCGGTTTTGGCCTCCTTTACTGTTTTTCTTTCTGTACCGCTTTGTTTTTGTACTGCTATTTCTTTGGCCAGCCTGTCTGCATTTCAAACTGATGGGCCATAGACAGAATCCTGTCTTCACCCAAAGGACGACCAATTAATTGAACGCCCAGAGGCAAGCCCTGCGCGCCCCTCCCTGCCGGGAAACTGATGCCGGGCACACCCAGATAGTTGATCCCTCTGGTCCAGTACGACAAGGCTGAAAACCTTTTCTCAAGGATAGTCTCATCTGAACCAATCGTATCTGTGATTTTGGGCGCTTCACCCGGTGTGGTTGGCAATAAAAACGCATCCGCGCCTGGCATGGACTCTTCAAGAAAACGCTTGAGGAATACTGGACGCAAACGCAATACATCGTAATAATCCATGCCGGAAACAAAGAACCCGCGTGACAAACGGCGTCTTACCTGACGGCCGTATTTCTCGGGCTGGGTCATCAGCCAGTGCCGGTGAACCGCGGCAGATTCTGCCGCGAGCATGACCGAGGCCAGTTGACCCAGCAGGTCCAGATCGGGCAGTTTTGTTTTAACAAGCGTAAAACCCATTTCCTTGAAAGTCGCCAGGGTTGCCTTGAAGGCATTGAGCATTTCCTCAGTTAACAGGCTGCCAGCCTCAAGAACCGGATAAGCGATGGTCATGTTGGTATTGGGCGTATCCCAGTCAGGCAAGTTTGGCTTGACCGGCAGGCAAGACAAATCAACTCCGTCCGGGCCGGCAATGGCTGCATAGGCCTCCCCCACCAGCCGGACCGTTTGCGCCAGAGGACCCACACCATCAAGATTGGGAGACAATGGCATCACACCATGCAGGCTGGTTCTGTACTGGGTGGCTTTCAAACCCACCACGCCACACAAGGCGGCCGGCAAACGAACTGATCCGCCCGTATCAGAACCCAAGGCCAAGGGCACATGCCCTGCCCCCACCGACATACCGGCTCCGCTGGAGCTTCCGCCACTGACATGGGCAGTGTTCCAGGGGTTTTGACCGGGTCCGTAAGTTGCATTCAGGCCGGTCGGCGACATGGCAAATTCAGCCATATGCTGGGTACCCAGAATAAGGGCACCGGCCTGCTTCAGGCGGGTAATCATGGTGGCCTCTTGCGTGGCCACGGCCTCTGACTGTCTTAGGGTACCGCCCCAGCCAGCCCGTTTTCCTGTCTGATCAAACATGTCTTTGACGCCAACAGGAATGCCGTGCAACGCACTGGCCGATTTGCCTTCGGATGTTTCCTTATCTGCCCTGATGGCATCCTGCAAGGCCTCATCGGCATAAATATCATGCCAGGCCAACTTGCCGGGTGCCACATTGGCAATTTTTTCCAGGGAATCTCTGACCCACTGCTCGCTGCCCGCAATCCCCTCAGGCAATTGCCGCTCATGCCTGGAGGTTTGACTGGTCGGGCCCAAGGGTTCTGATGCATACTTCAGCAACACTTCCTGAAACGGCACATCAATTTCATTTATCCCCAATCCGGCACTCGCTTTGGAAACGGAGCGGGATAATCCCAACGCTGCCTGGCGGATATCCAGGATATCCGCTACCGGTGCTGAAAAACCATTATTTGCACAATATTGCAAAAGCACATCTGCATTAATCAAATCCGTTTTTTGTGCCTCCTTACCCAACTCGATACTTCTGTCCATTTGATCCAGTGCCTCCGATAAGTTCTTAAATTAGTTTGTACGGACATTATCACTTTATCAACAATCCAAGCAACTGGTCAAATGAAATTTTCTACGGGATTACCTGTAGACTGGCAAATAATATCGGTGTGAAAGCAGTACTCGTTCCCACGCTCCCGCGTGGTAACGCCTCCCCCCACCAACCAGCAACACAAACCAAAAACGGCTCCCACGCGGGAGCGTGGGAGCCAGAGAAAAAAACGCAGGAGCGGGGGGGAGCCAGAAAAAGTCCAGAAGAACCAGAATTCTCCTTTATGCAGGAAGCACGCCCTCGTAAGCATTCTGAAGCAATTGCCGCAATGCGTTCTTTTCAATCTTCCTGGGGTTGGGATATTCTTTTTGCAACGCCAGTTCACAGGCCACATCCAGGTCTTGTTCCTGCATGCCCAGTTCTCGCAAGGAAACACTTGCACCATGCCTTGCCGAAAACGCATGGATGGTTTGCGCAAGATCCGTCACGCCCAACGCCTCGTTCAGTTTTTGCAACTGGCCAAAAGCCGCAAATTGATTATAGGCAATCGCATGTGGCAATATGACGGTATGCAACCGGGCATGCGGCAAGTTGAAACTGCCGCCCAGCACATGACATAATTTATGGTGCAGCCCCATACTGGTACTGCCCAACACCGCGCCACACATCCAGGCTCCATATAAGGCCTGGGAACGCGCATCCACATAAGCCTTGGTGGAAACGGTTCCCTCTGACAGACACTGTTCAATAATCGGAATCGCCTTCATTAAGGCCACTACACCCTGAATGGCGAATGACTCGGTAATTGGGCTGCGATCATGGGCATACAAGCCTTCAACCGCATGTGCGATTGCATTGATCCCACTCACCACCGTCAAATCCAGCGGCAAATCAAGACTTAGCAGAGGGTCATAAATCACCACTTTGGGCAATACGGCGGGTGATTTCCCGGTTGTCTTGATACCCGCTTCGGTCAGGCCATAAATCTGTGTCATTTCCGAACCTGCATAAGTCACCGGTATGGCCATCACGGGAATGTGAACTGACCCCAAAAAGTTGGACACCTATTCAACTTTTTGGGGTCAGTTCACTCCAGCTTAGGAGCCAGAAGCCAGAGAAAAAAACAGCCCGTTATTTCACCGCCGATGAAACAACAGCGCCCTCCCCAACCTCCTCAACCTCCTCAAGAAATTCAAGCTCTTCCTTGCGCCCGGACAGCCGGGCGGCAATAAAAGCGCATACCATTAACTGAATCTGGTGAAAAATCATCAAGGGCAACACAATTGCCCCCACTGCCTGTCCAGCAAACAGGACCTGCGCCATAGGTAAGCCACTGGCCAGGCTTTTTTTCGATCCACAAAAGACCAGGGTAATACGGTCTTCAAGAGAAAACCCCATCAGCTTGCCAATCAAAGCCGTCAACAACAGCACAATAGCCAGTAACACAACACTAACCAGAACAAGCAACAACAAAGCCACCAAGGGCGTCTGGCTCCACAAGCCTTCATTTACCGCTGCAGAAAACGCCACATACACCACCAGCAGAATCGACCCCTGATCCACAAACTTCATGAGAAAACCATGACGGCTTATAAAACCGGCGGTGAAAGGACGGCTGAAATGCCCCAGTGCAAACGGAATCAGCAGTTGTTGGGTAATTTCCCAGATTGCTTCAAGGGCCAACTGCGAATCACTGGCGGCCGCACCATCGGTTATCAGCAAGCTGACCAGCATGGGCGTAATGAAAATACCCAAAATGCTGGATGAAGAAGCACTGCAAATGGCAGCGGGAATATTTCCACGTGCAACCGACGTAAAGGCAATAGCCGATTGCACGGTTGCAGGCAGCACGCACAAATACAGGATTCCTTTGTACAAATCAGGCGTAAACAGGGGTTCAAGAATGGGCCTGGACATCACGCCAAGCACGGGAAAGAGAATGAATGTAAAAGAAAAAATCAGTAAATGCAGGCGCCAATGGGTAGCACCCGCAATGATGGCCTGTCGTGACAAACGAGCCCCATGCAGGAAAAACAGCAGCGCAATGGCCAGGCTGGTCACCATTTGCGCCACCGGCATCCCACGGCCAGAGGCTGGCAAGACCGTGGCAACCAAAACAGCTACCACCAACAAAAAAGTGAAACGGTCAATTTTAAGAAAACGAAGCAGTGACTGAAACATGGGATGCACTTATGTTTAGGGGTTAATACGTTGTGTAACTGCCAGCCATATTACCCCATACAAGCCTTGGTTTCTTAGCTCTCCACCGCATCACGCAATTCGGCAGGTAAAAATTGCGCCGCCTGTTCATCAAGCAAGATCA
The DNA here is from genome assembly GCF_019132845.1 of Advenella alkanexedens. GTDB lineage: Bacteria > Pseudomonadota > Gammaproteobacteria > Burkholderiales > Burkholderiaceae_B > Advenella > Advenella alkanexedens. The sequence goes on from NZ_JAHSPR010000008.1 coordinate 74,723, forward strand.
TCGCATTCGGATGAGCCTTAACCACCGAAGCCGGCAGCTGCTCGGTAACAGGGCTTTCATAAAGCTTTGCCATGATTTGCGCCTTGTTGGTGCCTGTGGCAATAAGAATAATTTGTTTTGATTCCATAATATCCTGTAAACCCAGCGTAATCGCCTGGGTGGGAACTTCATCCAAAGAATCAAAAAAACGACTGTTATCAATTCGGGTTTGTTCAGTAAGTGGCACTACATGCGTGCGGCTGCCAAATGAGGTGCCCGGCTCGTTAAAGCCGATATGACCGTTATTGCCAATACCGAGCAATTGCAAGTCGATGTGGCCCGCCTGCTGGATTTGACCTGAGTATTGTTCGCATTGTTTTACCGGATCCGCACACAAACCGTCTGGCAGGAAGGTGCGATGCTGCGCAAAAGCCAGGCGATTGAACAAATGCTGCCGCATATAGTAACGATAGCTTTGTGGATGCTCGCTGCCCAACCCGATATATTCATCCAGGTTGAAGGTGGTTAAGCCCGACACATCCACATTTAACCGTGCAACCTGCTCACACAATTTTTCATAGACAGGCTCCATGGTACTGCCTGTGGCCAGCCCCAATACCGAATCATTTTTCTTCTGGATTTGTGCAATAAGCAATTCACTTACATGTTCTGCAATTGCCTGGGGGTTGGAGAAAACATAAAACATAGTCGGTCCGGTAATGATCAATAAAAACGGTACTTACTGCTGATAAACAACCGGAATTATCCTCCTATTTTTTGATTCATGTTTTGTTTTTGTTCGGCTTTTTAAAAATTTACTCCCCAAGTGTTGCAAAACCATCCTTTTGCTTTGCTTGTTTGCCTGAATGGCTCATTTATCATTAATCACTGAATTGCCAATTTTGGATGGCTGCCTCTTACACTAAAATTAATAACTGCATTCACAATTAATGATTGTTCCATCAACCATATTTATTAATGAAAATTTTTGTTTTTAATAAATAAAAACTTAAATACCCTATGCCAGGCAGCCATTTAAATAATTTTTATAATAAACAGTAGCATATAAATGCTGCCTTATCTATAATTAAGTCCAGTTTTCTAGCTTGATTAATCGTTTTTCTATTAATCATTCACAAGAAACCAATTATTTATCATAAGTTAATTTTAAAGGCTATAAAAACATGTCTCGCTCTATAGCATTGGAATCCGTTAAAGAAGAACACAAAGCACTTATTGGTTCTTTTAATGAATTAATCAATAAACACAATGTTTCAACCAGCCAGTTTCTGGAAGCCCTCGTTTCCAACCTCCCTTCCGCCTCAGACATCGTAGCGGTACAAAACCTGCTGGAAAAACGTGTTAATGAAATCCGTACGGAAGAACTGAACCGTTATATTCAGGAAGGCAAAAAAATGGCACAGGCGCTGGGTATAGACCCTGCCATTATTGCTGAAGGTTTAACCGGCAAACAGGCAAAAATCTCAAAACCGGTTAAAGCCAAATATCGCAGCAAAGAGAATCCGGAAGAAACCTGGTCTGGCCGTGGCAAAAGACCGGCATTTATTGCCAACTATCTGGCCGCCAACCCCAACAACCAACTGGAAGATTTGTTAATTAACGATTAACGCCAGTTAATGCCTGTTATTTAACAGCATCAACAAAGACGCCACTGTAATCATGTGGCGTCTTTTATAAAAACCATTAATATATGCCATTCAAACAAAAGTGCCTTGTGACTTTCAAATGGTGATATTATCTGCTCAGCTTTTTTTGCATACTGGCCTCATTTAAAATCGTCATTCATGCGCTAAAACTCATCTACTATTACAACTCTTCAACAAAGAACCTGCATGAAAAAAACTGATTTGGAAAAACAAAAAGCCCTTAAAACAGTAGGAAAAATGAAACAGGAAGGTATCCCCAACCGTTTTTCAACCGATTCAGGCGCACAACTTGACCGACGCGAGCAACGCAAACTGGACCAGGCACAAGGCTTGGTCTCATTCCCGATAAAAATCAAACAAACATTGATAGAAGAAATTCGTGCCCAGGCAATTGCGCAAAATACCAATACTAATGATGTGGTTAATGCCTTACTGGAAAAAGCCCTGAAAAACTGAAAGTGAGCGGTTTTTTCCCACTCTCGAATATAAAAGTAATGCCCATTTCACTAAGGGCATTACTTTTCAAAAACAGCTAAATTTATCACTTACCACAAGAAAGAAATTTTTTATTAATTTCTCTAGTCTGCCTTCGCACCTGAAAGCTTAACAATCTTGCCCCACTTTTCAAATTCGGTTTCATTGAATTTTTTGAATGTGGCCGGATCAGATGCAACGGGCTCTGCACCCAATTGCGCATACTGCTCAATCACCTTGGGTTCTTTCAACGCTTCGCTGGCTGCTTTCCACAATGTTTGCACTACCTCATCAGGTGTATTCTTGGGTGCCCACAAACCATACCAGGTACTCACATCAAACTCGGGCAGGTTAGCCGAGTCCGCCACAGTGGGAACACCAGGCAAGGCATCAACCGGTTTTTTTACCGTCACGGCCAGTGCTTTTAATTGCCCGGATTTAATAAACGGCATGGCCGAAGGCATGGAGTCAAACATGAAATCCAGCTGATTTCCGATTAAATCGGTCAGGGCAGGCGAGCTGCCACGATAGGGAATATGCTGCATATCCACTTCGGCCAGAATTTTCAATAATTCACCCGATAATTGCTGGGAAGAGGCATTGCCGGCCGAACCAAAATTCAGCTTTGCAGGGTTCTTTTTCGCAAAATCAATAATATCCTGCACGCTATTAAATGGAGAATCCTTGGGAACGACCAGCACCAAAGGCACTGACACCAGCTGGGTGATGGGTGTAAAGTCATTCAAGGCATCATATTTCATGCTTGGGTACACACTGGGATTAATCACATGCAAAGACGCATTGGCCAAATAAGTATACCCGTCAGGTTTGGCTTTACTGACAAACTCCGCAGCAATCATGCCGCTTGCGCCAGAACGGTTATCAACAACAATGGATTGTTTTAATACTTTGGACATTTCAGCAGCGGCAATCCGGGCCACAATATCCGTAGGCCCTCCGGGCGGATAGCCCACCACCATCTGCAGGGAATGGTCGGGGAATTTGTCTGAAGCGGCCAAGGCTTGCATATTGAAAATACCGCAAGCGGTCACTAAACCGATGCCAATAAATTTACTAATATTCGTTCGTTTCATAATATTCATCTCCTAGTTGATTTTTTTAATCTATTTTTACTGCCAGTTTCCCTGTCACACTTCTACCGTGCAGGGTTTCAATCGCTTCAGGCACCTGATCCAAAGAAAATACTTTCTGGACATCCGGATTCAGTTTTTTCTCCTTCACCCATCTAAATAAAACCGCCATAACCCTGGACATCATGCCTGCATGAATGCTGCGTTCATCCGCTGGTGTCCAACCGGTATATTGGCCAAAAAAGAAACCATGAAGAGTCAGGTTTTTAACCAACACAATATTCATGGCTACCTCGGGCAATTGACCGCTGGCAAAGCCGATACTGATTAACTGGGCATTCTGTGCGGCTGCCCTGAGCGCTGAAGCAAAAAGCGATCCGCCAACCGGGTCAAAAATAATATCAACCCCCTTGCCTCCCGTAAGCTGCTTGACCTGTGCAGCCAATTGATCACTACCTGTCAAGGTATCACTGGCACCCGCCTTTTGCGCCACCTCACACTTTGTCGCCGTGCTGGCACAGGCAATGACCCGACACCCCATATTTGAGGCAATTTCAACGGCGGCCAGCCCCACACCAGAGCCCGCCCCCAGAACAAGAACGGTCTGATCCGGTGTAAGTCGACAACGCTGTACCAGACCCAAATAGGCCGTACCGTATGAAATGGGAATGGGCAAGGCTGACAAATATTCAATCCCATCCGGAATGGGATAAACCGTATAGGCCGGCAATTTCAGATATTCCGCATAGGCGCCCCAATCACAAATGCAGGCCACTCTTTGACCAACAGATAAATGGGTGACTGCACTGCCTTTTTGCTCAACAATCCCGACTGCTTCGGTTCCCGGAGAAAAAGGAAATGGGGGTTTGCGTTGATATTTTCCTTCAATCATCAACCCGGTAGCATGACTGACACTGGCGTAATGCACCCTGACAATAACTTCATCGGGCCGGGTTATTTCCGGCATGGGTGCATCTTCAACAGAAAGCACCTCTCGTGGTGCCCCAAACGTTTTGCAATGCAATACTTTCATTTATATTTCTTCCTTCTTGATTTGTCGAATCGCCTGTGCCGCGATCAAGGCATCAATCTGTTCCTGGCTGAAATTGAATTTTTGCAGTACCTCAATCGTGTGTTCCCCAATATCCGGTGCCCTGTTCAATATCGGTTTCTGTAACAATCCGGGTATGAACACATAGGGAAGCGACAGCCCGGGAGACTGTTCAAAATAATCCACCGTCTGGTTGAATTCCGCCTGAGGGTGTTGCATGACCTGATCATAATTGCGCACAGGTGCGTGCAAGACTTCATATTGACGAAAAACATCCTGCCATTCTTCACTCGTTCTTGCTGCAAGCATCGTGTCCAGCTCACCGTGTAGCACAGCCCGATGTTTCATGCGCTCCGTATTATTAACAAAACGGGCATCTTCCAGCCAGTCCTGCCTGCTCAACGCCTTGCACAAACGTTCAAACTGATCGTTATTCAAAGCCAGGACATTCAACTTGCCATTTTGTGTATCAAAAACACCATTGGGCGCGCTGACTGCCGTTTTGATTTTCACTGGATTCAACGTGTGCTCAATCAGGTTCGATTGCTGGAAAGCGGCACAGGCATCAAACAGATTCAATTGAATATGTTCTCCTTGCCTGGCAGTAGAGCATTGACGACGGTAAATCGCCGCCAAAGCCTGCTGGGCGGCAAACATGCCTGACAAAACGTCCACCATCAGAATCCCGATTTTTTGTGGATTACCTTCCTGATCATAATTGGCCGACATAATACCGGTTTCCGCCTGCATGACGGAGTCTGTGGCAGGGGCAAACGCGTAAGGTCCCGAAGGTCCATAACCACTGATGGAAATATAAATAATTCCCGGATTTGTTATTTTCAGATCCTCGTAACTCAGGCCCAGCTTTTCAACGATTCCAGGCCTGAAGTTTTGCACGAACACATCACATTCAGCGGCCATCTTTCGAATTGCCTCGCGCCCAGCCTCCTGCTTGGCATCAATGCATACACTCTGTTTACCCACGTTATAGCTGATAGACAACGCACTTTGTCCGAAAACGGTTGTACCCACATGGCGCCCCCAATCCCCGGCTGGCGGTTCAATCTTGATCACCTCGGCACCATATTGCCAAAGCATATTGGCACAGTAAGGTCCGGCTACACCCTGGCTGATATCAAGTACTTTCAAATCGGCAAAGCAGTTTTTTTCGTTCATCATTTCGTCTTCCATCCACAACAGCCCCATCCTAAGACAAAGCGAATTGTGCGACAATACGCTAAAACTACCCCTCAGTGTTCAATTATGATTAACAATAATCTGGATCTAAACCTTCTGAAGCTGTTTGTTGAAATTGTGGAAGCCAAATCTTTGGCAGAGGCCGCCCGCCGAACGGGCATGACACGATCCAATGTTTCCATGCGGCTGAAAAAACTGGAAAAAACGCTTGAAACCCAGCTTTTCAGAAGAAACACCCGAAGTATTGAACTGACCCAGCAAGGTGAGTTGCTATATGACAAAAGCCAGAAAATCCTGGAGGAAATAGCGTCGGTCAGTTCGGACATCCATCATCTTTCAAAAAGCATGAAAGGCTATATCCGCGTTCGTATTCCAACCGGGTTTGGTCATTTGTATTTATCAGACATCTTTATTGACTTTATTCGAGAGTATCCTGAAATAGACTTGAAAATTCTTATCAATGACCGGCTGGATGACCTGATTGAGTCCGAGGTGGACTTCGCCATCAAAATCACCTCAAACCCCAATAACGAATATGTCGCAAAAAAAATATGTGATGTCCAGTGGTGTTTGTCGGCATCTCCTGACTACTTAAAAGACAATCCTGTTCTGCTGCCTTCAGACTTGCTGCATCATAAGTTGGTCGTGCCAGCAGCCATGGGCAAGCGTTTTTTTCTGAAACTGGTTCATGAGCGAAGCCTGATTCGACAGCGCGTGTCTTGCAGTCTTCAATCGGGCAGCTATACTTTTTTACTGGATGCGGCCCTCAAAGGAGTGGGAATTACGCTCTTGCCCCGTTACGCGGTTCACCAGGAACTGAAACAAGGAAAACTGGTGGAAGTGCTTGAGGACTACATGCCCGAAGGAGTGGGCAATGCCATGTATTTCCTGACCATTCCCAATAAATTCACAACGACCGCAACGCACCAGTTAATGAACTTCTTACAGGAACGCATTATGGCCTTGGTGGATTCATGGAACCACACGACTTTGTAGCCAATACCACGCCATCCCGATCCATTCATGCAGTACGCTACCGGAAATACGCAAGGCATCAGCCCGGGGAATATATTTAAGAAAATTAGGCGGATAATCGGGCCTGACGGTAGGGGCTGCAATCACATTGAAACCGGCCCGTTCAAACGTTATTTTGGCGCGTTTCATATGCACGGTATTGGTCACCAGCAAAATAGTATTGATCCCTTCCCGGGTCAGTGAATCCCTTGAATATCGGGCTTCTTCAGCCGTCGTGGCCGGTTCAGGCAACACCCATCTAACCGGTGTATGAAACAGGGTTTCCAGCTCTCTTTGCATTACCTGGGCAACCGGTTCTTCCCCCGGCCACCCGCCCCCGCTAACCTGAATAGGCAGGCCGGTTTCCCGGTGCAAGTAAGCGGCATAGCGAATACGTTCCAGCGTGGAAGATGCGGCGGAACTGCCACCAAACTCTGGCTGATCGTGGTTAACCCCACCCCCCAGAACAACAATCGCCTGCGCCTGCATGGCCTGACTCAGGGACAAGACAGGCTCATCGTATAAGGATTTAACCAGTGCCGTGGCAACTACTGGCATACTGGCTACTGTCAGGGCCACAATCCCAAACAACAACACGGCTCGCCCCCACTTCTTGAACCGGCTTTCCAGCAAGGCCCAGCCCATCAAAAACAGAATAATAAAGTTAAAGGGAATTAACAGGGTGGAAGAAATAATTTTGCTGGCAAAAAAGCTCATGACGGGTTGCTTGGTTTAAGCACAAAAAAAGTGGCACAAACCGTATATTAAGCATTTTATTGCGCATTGGCGATCATGGCATTCTGTTGCACATTAACGACCATGGCATTCAACTGATGGCCGTCAACCATGAACAGATTACGGTTATATTTTGCCATTTCAGTCGCTTCTTTATCAAACTTTCCCATTGTAAAAATGTAGTTGTAATGACTGTTATGCTGATTCATGCCAATCACTTCCTGGGAAATATCGCTAACCCCCACCTTGTCCGCTCTCCAGTGACGTGTGGAAACAAAACCACGGTTTCCTTCTTTTTCAATCATGAAATCGGCAATATCCTGCAACTCACCACTTGCCTTTTGTACCTGATACCCCTTGGATTGAAAAATATCGGTAACCAATGCCGCGATCTTTTCTTCTGAAAAACTTTTTACTTCTGACAAGGATACGCGCTGATTGTTAAGGTTAATATATGAAACGGAAGGCTTCTGCCTCTTCCAGACAAGGTACACAACCACCGCTACCAGTAATAGAAAAATGTAAGTACTCATCTCAAGCCTCAGTTAGCAGATATATTTATAATGTTGAGGACTGCGCGGCGCAAACCATTTGATTCCCCTCGTTTTTTAAAATTCGCAGTAAAAATTTCTGTTTTTCCAGCATTATAATACCTAAAGTATCTTAAAATTACCAAAAAGAAACAATATGTAAAAAACATAAGCACATAAGTAAACAACAAACCTGTCTGAAGAGGTCAACCTGTTATTTGCATTTTTTTTCAATTTCTTGTTTTTAATAATAATTAAACCAATATGTACTACCTTTATAAAACACAATAGTACAATCACGGCAAGTCAATCCCACAAGGTTTTCAACAGCATGAGTCTTCATTACCTCGTCACCGGCGGTGCCGGATATATCGGTTCCCACACGCTTATAGAAATGCTGCAGGCAGGTTATACACCTGTTGTGCTGGATAACTTTTCCAATAGCAGCAACAAGGTTTTTGATCGTTTAAAAACCATTACCGGGACAGGCATTAAAGTCATCAATGGAGACATCCGCGACCGTAAACTGCTGGATGATATTTTTGCAGAACACGACGCCCGGAATACACCCATCCAAGGGGTAATTCATTTTGCGGCCCTGAAAGCCGTGGGCGATTCAGTCAAACGCCCGCTTGAGTATTACGAAAACAATGTCGCCGGTACCGTTACCCTGCTACAGGCCATGCTGGCCGCTGGTGTAAACCGCATCGTCTTCAGCTCATCCGCCACTGTTTACGGCGAACCCGAATTCCTGCCCTATACCGAATCCCATCGAATTGGCGCCACCAACCCTTACGGCTGGACCAAGGTTCAGGTAGAACAAATATTAAAAGACACCTGCGTGGCCCATCAGGAATTTTCGGCCATTGCATTACGCTATTTCAACCCGATTGGCGCCCATGAAAGTGGCCTGATCGGTGAAAACCCACGAGATATTCCCAACAACCTTTTCCCCTTCATTACCCAGGTAGCCGTTGGCCGTTTAGAAAAACTGAATGTTTTCGGCGACGATTACGATACGGTCGATGGCACCGGTGTACGTGACTACCTGCACGTGAGTGACCTGGCACTGGGGCATGTCAAAGCCGTGAATTACGTTAATGAAAGCGCCCATAGCGGCTTTACCGCCATTAACCTGGGCACCGGCACCGGCACCAGTGTCCTGCAAATGGTTAGCGCTTTTGAACGGGTCAACAATATTAAAGTGCCCTATATTATTCAGGCCAGAAGGGAGGGAGACATTGCCTCTGCCTGGGCCAACCCCGAACGGGCAGAATCACTGTTGGGCTGGAAAACCACCCGCAGTATCGATGACATGTGCCGGGATGGCTGGAACTGGCAAAGCAAGAATCCTGAAGGGTATTGATCAACAATCAATCGAGACTTTCAACCATATATATATAACAAAATATTTCTATCAACCTTAAGTCTCATATGGTTAAATCATTTTTCGGATTTGTACTTAATACAGAAAATGATTCGCCATGAACAATACGCTTTTTAAGGGTCTCCAAATACTGGAAATGCTTGCTTACAGCAGTCAGCCCATGAGGCTGACTGATATTGCCAACAACCTCAACCTGTTCAAAAGCGGTACCCACCGCTTGCTTCAGGCACTGGTTGACTCAAAATATGTCGTTCAGGACAAAGAGTCCGGCAAATACAGCACAACCTGTAAACTCATTGAACTTGGCTCTGCCGTACTTCCCCACCTGGCCTTAAAACAGCAGGCAGAAGGCGTCATGCAACAGTTAATGCGCGACACAGAAGAAAGTGTTCATTTATCCATCCAGGATCAACATGATGTGGTGTATCTGCACAAAGTGGATGGTCCTGCCCCTATCCCCTTTTACACCCATATCGGTGGGCGGGCACCCCTATACTGTGTGGCCACTGGCAAAGCCCTTCTTGCCTATAAAAACGATTATTTTATTGAAAAAATAAAGCAAAACCTGAACCCCAGAACCGACAATACCATTATCAACTCCCAACAACTTGAAATGGAACTTCAGGAAATCAAGGAAAGAGGGTATAGCATTAATAAAGGTGAACTAAAAGCAGGGGTTTACGGCGTTGCCGCTCCCATTATCGACAACAAGGGAAATATTATTGCGGCTATCGGACTTTCCGGAGATAGTAAGCGTTTTACGACCAAAACGATTAACAAGTATGCTGACCTGCTCATGCAAGCTGCCCAACGTATTACAGGCCTGCATAATGGGCATGATCAATCGGCAAACCTGCAACGACTTATTCTTTCCTGGTAAAAACGATATCACAGCAAAACAGGATTGCAGGTTATAAAGTCAAGACAAAACAACCGCCATAATGAAGGCGGTTGTTTTTTTAATTCAGGCCAATATTGTTTTCCTTGATGATATTTTCATAAAGCAAAATATCATCATTACTCTGACTGATAAAGTCTTTCGTGCCCAAGTATGCCGGTATTTGACCAAATTGCAAAAGACGCTCACTCATACCTGGTTTACTCATGACTTTTTGTGCAGCCTTTTCATATTCTTCAATCAAGCTCTGTGGCGTATTTGCCGGTGCAAAGACACCGAACCAGCTGGACGTTTTCAAGTCAATACCCTGCTGTGAAAATGTGGGAACATTTTTCAATTCAGGCAGTTTTAGTGAATCCGGAATGGCCAACGCCTTCAGATTACCATTGACGACATTCGACAGGGCAACGCTATCATATTGATAATCAATTCTTCCTCCTAACAGATCGTTAAGTGCTTCAATTGAACCTTTATAAGGAATATGTAAAGCGCCTATACCCAGTTTTTTTGCCAGAATCAGCGCCTGTAAATGCGTTAATGTTCCCTGCCCTGCAGAACCGTAAGTTATTTTACCGGGATTCTGCCTGCCATACTCAACCAAATCCTGCAACGTTGAGCCAGGAAAGTCCTTACGCACAGCCACAATGCCAATTGATTCAGATAATTTTGCAATTGGTTCAAAATCCGTAAAAGGGTTGTAATTAACCTGACGCAGGAAAGGTGTAATCGTCATGACACCTGCCGGCGCCAACAACAAAGTAGCGCCATCTGCCTTACTGCGAGCTACCTGCTGGGCACCTATGGCACCCGCTGCCCCACCTTTATTCTCAACAACAAAACTCTTTTTCATTTCTTTGCCCATTTCATCAGCAAAGACACGCGCCAAACTATCCGCATTACCACCGGCAGGATAAGGAACAACCAGCTTCACCGATGAAATATCCGGCAAATCCGCTGCCATGGATAAGGGTATGACAGCCAAAACACCAAATATACTTAAAGTGTCTATTATTTTTTTTACAGAAATCTTCATTGATTTACCCCACCATTACATCTATGAATACTATTGCTCACTTGCCGCTGTAAACGGGCTCGCGTTTTTCCCTGAAGGCCTGCACACCCTCCTTCTGATCATCACTTTCCCGGACAACGTTCAATTCCCTAATGGTACGGGCCATTAGTTCAGAAGGGCCCTGCGGCAATACATCACGCGTAATAAAACGCTTGAGGGTCTTTAATACCAAAGGCGAAGCCTTTGACAGTTTTTGGGCTTTTTCAAGTGCAATTTCCACCTGTTGCCCCAATGGCACCACCTGGTTAACCAAACCAACTTCATAAGCCCGCTGGGCATCCAGTATCTCACCGCACAAAATCACATCCATGGCCACCTTATGCGGAATACGGGCAGCCAATCCTGCAATCATGCCCCCGGTAAAGCCCAATTTGGCTTCCGGATATGAGAAGCGGGTATTGTCAGCAGCAATCGCCAAATCGCACATCATATGCAGGACCATAGAACCGCCTACCACCCAGCCTGCCGTAGCTGCAATAATGGGTTTTTCAGTTTGTATGCCTACTGTTGGAATGCAACGCCACAACTCAGGCAGGTTCGTCACGTCAGCACCAGCAGAAAATGCTTTTTCCCCTGCACCGGTGATAACGGCAACACGCTGGTCCGATAAATCAAACTCCTCAAAGCCCTGTTGAAGCGCCAGGGCCGTCTCCTTACAAATGGCATTATGTTTTTCGGGACGATTAATCGTAAACAGCGTCACTTTCTCAAACTGCTCGATTTTTACAACACTCATTTTGATCTCCTGAATTATCTTTAATTGATTTGTGCCCTGGCATCCACTGCCACACACCCGTTACCCTGTTGTTTCACTTTAAGTGGATTAATCTCTATTTCAAAAGGACTGTCTTTAAGACTGCAGGCAAGCAGACTCAAACGATGAATGGTCTGTGCCACCGCTTCCACATCCAGAGCAGGCCTGCCGCGATAGATTTTTAACAAAGGGGCTATCTTCAGTTCGTCAAGCGCCTGTTTGGCCGCTTCCACATGCACGGGCGCTGGCAGCACCAGCGTGTCTTTCAATAGCTCAACCAGAATGCCACCACTGCCTATAATGACCTGCGGACCAAACTGGGCATCATTTCTGGCTCCCACGATCAACTCCAGTTCCCCTGATTCCATACTCTGCAAGGAGAATCCCTCAATCCGGGCAGACGGTAAAACCTGGTTGATATGACTAACCATAGCCGTCAGTCGCTGCTCCAGTTCTTTGGTCGACTGGATATTAAGCAACACCCCGCCCACATCGGATTTATGAACGATCTGGCTGGAAACCACCTTGGCAACCATAGGAAAACCAATGTCACCCGCTGCCTTTATGGCAGCTGCAATATCGGCAGCAATGATCTCTTTATTCACTGGAATCCCGAACGAAGCCATTAACTTCTTGGTTTCAGACTCATTAAGAACGCCTTTTACATGACTAACATCAGGCAAACCATCCGGCAAAACCACCTCTGGTGAAGCGGTAAAATCAGACCATGCTTTCCAGCTTTTCAGTGCGGCTACCGCTTCATTGAGAGTATTAGTAAAAGGAATATTATTGGCAACCAAATACTCTCTGGCCGCATTGGCCGCCTGACCCGGCAACATCACCGCAATAAACGGTTTCGACGTTTTTTCCGCCCCTGTGACCAGGCTTGTCGTCGTATTCAATACAGAGGGCGCAGTCGTCAGCACAAACAAACCGGCATCAACACACGCATCTTTCATGACAATTTCTGCTGTCAACGCTGAAATCCTGTCGGTATCCAGCACATCATGTCTGCGTCCACCCAGATCAATCGGATTGAAAGCCTGACCGGGCGTAAACAACTCGGCAAGAGATGTCTTCGTTTGTTCAGCAAACGCTGAAAAAGGGATGTCCTGTTCTGACATCGCATCAGCAGTCAGTGCACCACCACCGCCAGAGGTGGTGATAATAGTCGCATTACCCACTTTCTGGCCAGGAAATTTGGCCATGCTCAACGCCAACAGGAACATGGCCATCGGGTCGTCCATCAGAATAATATTCTGACTTCTGCAAATGGCTTTTAAGGACTCATAATCACCGGCAAGACTGGCTGTATGGGAAAACGCAGCCTTGCTGCCCGCTTCCGTTTTCCCGGCCTTGACGGCCAGAATCGGCTTGTTTTTCAAACGAGCCAGTTTTGCCAATTCAATGAAACGCCGGGGTGATTTCAGGCCCTCAATATAGGCACAAATAATAGAAGTTTCATCATCATCAATCAGCATTTCAAGAAAGTCACACAGTTCAAGATCCGCCTGATTACCAATTGAAAAACAGTGACTGAAACCAATACCCTGTGAGTGCGCCTTGTCGAAAAGTGTTCCCATCAGGGCACCACTCTGACTGATAAAGCCAATCGGACTTTTAATGAGGGCATCCACATTCAGGGCCGGTGAAGAGCACAAAACCAGCTCATTGGCTGGACTGATCAACCCCAGGCAATTGGGGCCAATAAGACGCATATTGTATTGCCTGGCTATTTCAACGATTTCACGCTCTAAGACAGCTCCCTCCGGACCTGCATCGGAAAACTTGGACGTAATGATAATGGCGCATTTGACCCCCTTCTCAGCACATTTTCTAATTTCCTCTTTGACTTTTGCAGTAGGCAATGCCATGACAACCATGTCAGGGGCCTCTGGCGTTGCTGTAATATCAGGAAAAGTTTTTATGCCAAACAAGGACTCACGCCCCGGATTGATGGGGTAAACAGTTCCCTTGTAACCATGACGGATGAGTGTTTTATAAAGACGTCCGCCAAACTTTGTCTGGTCTTCGGATGCGCCAATAACGGCCACAGAACGCGGGTTCATAAGTGCCGCCAGACTGGCAGCATTAGTGATAGAAGTCATGTCTCAAATTCCATTTATTGATTTATATATTCGCTTATCCGTTGTTTGATACTGCCCGGCATGATGGACAATATTAATGACTGCAAATCGGCCGCCTGATGCCCCTCATCGAGTGCCGTTACCCGATAAATCTGTTGCTGGGTATACCGGGACAAACATTGTGCCTGCAGCAGTTCTGTGATCAAACTTTCCTGCTCTTCAAAACGGCATACATGAGTAACCAGCCCACTGGACAATGCATCGGCCGCACTTATTTTTCTTCCGGCGTTGATCCAGTCCCTCGCCATTGAAGTCCCTACGCGCGCAGCCAGTCTACGGCTACCCAGCACCAGGCCAAATTTTGCCCCCGGAAAAGTAAATGAAGAGGTATCCAGTGCAATGCGGTAGGTACAGGAGGCAAAAATATCTGCACCGGCGCCAATGACTTTGCCCTGTCCCAGGACTAAAGTGACAAAAGGTGCCCAGTAAATTTTCTGCAGCAACATTTCAATTTCAATAAATCTGGCCAACAGACTGTCATCGGATTCCGACTCAAGATTGGACAAATCAAACCCGGTGCAAAAGTGCTTGCCTTCAGCACGTATGAGCAATGCTTTTGTTTTGTTTTCCAGGCATTGATCCAACACCCCGTTTAATTGCCTGACCAGTTCCCGGGAAAGACAATTCCCTTTATGTGCACGCTTTAAGACAATGGTACTGATATTTTCATGCTGAATTAATTCAAATTCCTGGCTCATTCTTTGCATTGCCTCATTTAACCCATAGATTGGCTGTCACGTTGGATGAATATCCGGAAATGAACGATTTCCTTTCCGGGGTTCCCGGATAAAAAACATGCCGCTGGATTTTTCCTATATTGCCACCATATAAATGAATACTGATGGATGTCTGGTCCTGAAACGCATTACTGACCTGATGAATATCCCCAATTGAAGGCGACACACAAGCAACATCTCCCTGAGACAGGGTGGTAACCTTGCCAGTCTCCTGAAGAATATTCTCCTCATTGAAGGCAAAGTGTTTTTCGGTTTCTGCCCCCCTGAGCATACCAATTACTCCCCAGACCGTATGATCATGAACCGGTGTGTTCTGCCCGCCTGCCCAGACAAAACTGACCAGTGAAAAACGATCCAATGGATCTCCATAGAGCAAGTACTGCTGGTAATATTCGGGATGCGGTCTTGCAAAGGTTTCATCAAGCCAATCATCCTGACTGACAAGATCGCGCATGATTTCTTTTGCCTGTAACAAAATTTCAGGCTCTTTCAATTCTTTTTTTTCCACCAGCCTTATCAATCGCTGTACTGCTTCCAATAATCGTGCCTGACTCATACTAAGCCTCCTCTTTCAATAAGCCACTCACAAAACGGTGATTATCCGCCCCCTTTTCAGGAGGAGGCAAGCGGACAGGTAAATTATTATTATCAATACGAATAGGTGAAATAAATGTTTTGGTTTGAGCCCCATTCGGCAACGTTATCTCCTGCACCCATCCCATGTGCTGTACCTGGGGATCACTCAAGGCAGTCTCGTAATCATTAATCCGACTATGCGGTACAGCTGCCTCCTTGAAGACACGGATCCAATAGTCCGTATCCTGAGTAACAAACTTTTCTTCCAGCAAGACCTTGAGTATCTTCTGATTTTTTGCCCTGTCCAGGGTGGTGGCAAAACGCGGATCATTGAACAGTTCCGGCAGATCGGTTACATCACACACAGACTTCCATAACTTCTGATTGCCGGCAGCGATTACAAAATAACCATCCCGCGACTTGAAAGCCTCATAAGGTGCATTTCGTGGATGAGCCGCACCCAATTTAATGGGATTAATACCCGTACCGAAAAATTCGCTGGTTTGCAAAGCGGCAATACCCAATGTGCAACCAAGCATGGAAATATCGATCCGACTGCCACCCAGGCCGTTTTTCACCTTCATCAGCGCTGAACTGATGGAAAAAGCCGCATATAAGCCTGAAGCAAAATCAGAAATTGGAACACCGCACTTTACCGGACCCCCATCGGCTTCTCCGGTGACACTCATCACACCCGAAGCCGCCTGTATCGTGACATCAAATCCCCCCTCATTTGCCCGAGGGCCATCTTGGCCAAATGCCGAGATAGAGCAATAAACCAGATCCGGATGCTCTTTCTTGAAAGACTCCGCCCCCAAATTCAATCTATCCATCACACCGGGACGGTTATTCTCTACCAGAACATCCGCAGACAATACCAGCTTTCTCGCCAGTTGCTGATCAGCCTCATTTTTCAAGTCCAGCACAAGAGAGTGTTTATTACGGTTCAGTGAGGCAAAATTTTCGCTAAACCCTTCATTGATAGGCGGCCATTGCCGTAGTGTATCGCCGGCGGGTGGTTCTATTTTAATAACCTCGGCGCCCATATCAGCCAACAGCATGCCACAAAAAGGCCCCGCCGCAACACTGCAAAACTCAATCACCTTGACACCGGAAAGAGGAAGATTAGGGTAAATAGGCATATATTTTCCTGACGATAATAATAAGCTGACACATGAAAGACATGAGCAAAGTCTAGCTCTTTCCATTTAAAGATCCTACTTTTCTATTTTGTGGAACTTCAAGGATGAACAACACACTGATCAAAGGCATACAAATCCTAGAGATGCTATGCCACAGCGACCGACCGTTACGCTTGACTGATATCGCCAATGAATTGGGACTGATGAAAAGCAACGTGCACCGTTTACTCCATGCCCTCGTTGCACAAAATTACATTATTAAAGATGAAAGAACCGGCGAATACTCTGCCTCCATCAAGCTGTGGGAGCTTGGCTCAGCCGTACTTTCCAAACTGGATTTACGTAAATATTCAGAAAAATGGATGGACAGTCTGACCCAACTCACTTCAGAAAGCTCACACCTTTCCGTGATAGATAATATGCAGGTCGTCTATGTCCACAAAATAGACAGTTCAAGCCCTATCAGGGCCTATACGCAAATCGGTGGCAGAGTGCCCTTGTATTGTGTGGCAACCGGAAAAATCATGCTGGCCTATCAATCAGATGTATTCATCGAGCGGGTTTCCAAAAACCTGGAACAACACACACCCAACACCATTACGAACCCCAAAAAACTCCTGTTGGAAGTGGAGAAAATTCGCAAACAGGGATATGCCGTCAATAAAGGTGAATGGCGTGAAGGCGTTTATGGCGTCGCCACACCCATCTCCGATGGTTCTGGTAATGTCATTGCCGCCATCGGACTGTCCGGACCGGCCAACCGGTTCAAACCCCAGAAAATAAAAGAATTTGCCCAATTGCTGACACAAGCTTCTTCGGCCATCACATTTGCCTTGGGAGGGGGCAACGGCCATTTGAACTTACAAAGAATCACACACCTGTGGTAAGTAAAAACCCTGATTTTTTCGTATCAAGGGAAAACAAATGTGCAGGCCATGAGCAAGAGACAAGTTCTATTATGTGGAAACTTTGTTGTTTAAAAAAAATAAATTCATAATGTACTGAAACAGGTAAAACACATTCACGTGTTTTGCCCCATTCAAACAAACATCTACTTATTGATGGATACCATCCACCCGGGAGGATTAAATGAGCAGTGAAACCTTAAGTTCCGCCACTGATGTCAAAAATCTTGTACACCCTTACACCAATTTGGGCGACCACCTTAACAAAGGTCCCATGATTATAGAGCGCGGGGAAGGCGTTTATATTTATGACAATCATGGCAAACGTTATCTTGAAGGCATGTCCGGCCTATGGTGCACCTCACTGGGTTTTTCTGAAGAGCGCCTGGTCAATGCAGCGATTGAGCAATTCAAAAAACTGCCTTATTACCATTTATTCAACTCCCGTTCCAATACACCGGCTATCGAGCTTTCTGAAAAACTGCTGGAAATAGCCCCTAAAAGTCTGGCTAAAGTCCTGTATGCCAATTCGGGCTCGGAAGCCAATGATGCAGCAGTAAAACTGGTCTGGTTTTACCATAACGCCCTTGGCAAACCCGCGAAAAAGAAAATCATTTCCCGCTTGCGGGGCTATCATGGTGTCACAGTTGCCTCTGGCAGCCTGACTGGATTGCCTGCCAATCATCAATTCTTTGACCTCCCCATCGATCGCATTCTTCACACTGACTGCCCCAGTTACTATCATGGTGCCAATCCAGGTGAGTCAGAAGAGGCATTCACACAACGCCTGATCAACAATCTCGAGCAGCTTATTCTCAAAGAAGGCCCTGATACCGTTGGGGCATTTATTGCCGAGCCCGTCATGGGAGCCGGTGGGGTTATTGTGCCACCCAAGGGATACTTCGAGGGGGTACAAAAAATCCTGAAAAAATATAACATCCTGTTCATTGTTGATGAGGTTATTTGCGGCTTTGGCCGGACAGGCAACATGTTCGGCAGTGATACCTTCAATCTGCAGCCGGATATCATGTCAGTGGCAAAAGCCCTGTCTTCTTCCTATCTGCCCATTTCTGCCACGCTGATTAGCCAGCCCATCTATGAAAAGATAGCGGAACAAAGTGATGAGGTCGGTGTTTTTGCACATGGCGTCACGTACTCTGGCCATCCGATTTGTGCCGCCGTCGCATTGGAAACACTGAAAATTTATCAGGATAAAAATATCGTTTCCCATGTGCAGGAGGTAGCGCCTTATTTCCTGAGTAAGCTGCACAGTCTGAGCGCGCATCCGTTAGTAGGTGAAACACGTGGTATTGGCTTAATTGGTGCCATTGAATTAACACAGGACAAGGCCAGCAAAAAACCTTTTGACCCCTCAGTGAAAATTGAAAAACTGGTTCAGGAAAACGCGGCCAAACACGGGGTTCTGGTACGTGGCATCCGTAATGCCATTGCCCTTTGCCCTCCACTCATCATTACAAAAGAACAAATTGACGAACTGTTTAACGGTGTTGAAGCAGGCCTTAATGCAGCGCTGGAAACCGTTGAAGCGTCCAAAGCATCTGCTTAAGAAGCATGATCCCAACATGATCCAAAATAAACCAAAAGAAAAATATAAATTTTAATCATATATGAATTCATTGAATTAAAAATTATATTTTTAAAGGAAAGAAAATGAATAAACTTAAAATCAAGGGAATTTTCAAATCCCTGGTCATCAGCTTTTCACTGGGATTTGCCTTGCCAGCCTTAAGTGCAACACCCAAAGATACCATCATCATGGCGAGAAAAATTGATGACATTAAAGTCTTGGATCCCGCCGAAGTATTTGAATGGGGCAGCGGAGAAATCATCAACAATCTCTATACCCGTCTGGTCACGCTCGATCCCAATGACTTTACCAAATTAGTCGGCGGCGTTGCTGAAAGCTGGAAAGTTTCGGATGATGGCCTGACCTATGAATTTAAAATCCGTCCAGGCCTGAAATTTCATTCCGGCAATCCGGTTACCGCAAAAGATGCCGAATTTTCACTCAGACGTGTTGTCCACCTCAGCAAGACACCGGTCTTTATTTTCAACCAGCTTGGCTGGAAACCGGATACCGTTGACGATATGGTCAAGGCCGTTGATGATTCAACTTTGGTCCTGAAAATTGCCCAACCCTATGCCAACTCGCTGGTTATCAATATCCTTTCAGCCGGCGTCGCCTCTATTGTTGATAGTGTGGAAGTATCCAAACACATCAAAGACAATGACTACGGCTACAACTGGCTCAAAACCAATTCAGCCGGTTCCGGTCCCTATAAACTGGTTGTATGGAAACCCAAGGATGCCGTCGTTTTGGAAGCCAACCCCGACTTTTATCTGGGCGCACCCAAATCGAAACGATTCATTATTCGCCATGTTGCAGAGTCTTCTGCACAAAAACTGTTGCTCACGGCGGGTGATATTGATATTGCCAGGGATTTAAGCGCGGACCAAATCAAGCAGGCCCGCTCTGATGATAAAGTTAAAGTTGCCACTACCGAGAAACTGAGCACCTATTATCTGGGGCTGAATTCGGCCAAAAACGAAATTCTGGCAAAACCAAAAGTATGGGAAGCTTTGCGCTGGCTGATTGACTACCAAACCATGGCCAACACCTTTCTGGATGGTTACTACAAAGTACACCAATCTTTCCTGACCGGTCAGGACGGTTTGCAGGAAACCCCCTACAAACTGGATGTGGAAAAAGGCAAGGCCTTATTGGCTGAAGCCGGTTATCCAGATGGTTTCAGCATCACCATGGATTTGTACAATACCGCTCCACAAACAGATATCGCCCAATCGATTCAATCCACTTTTGCCCAAGCAGGCATCAAACTTAACCTGACACAAAGTGATAAAGCACAGGGTTTGACCAAGTATCGTTCACGCGGACACGACATCATGCTGGCTGCATGGTCTCCCGACTATCTTGATGCGCACTCGACGGCAGAGTTTTTTGTAAGAAACACCGACAACTCGGACAACTCCAAAAACAAGACTGCAGCATGGCGTAATGGCTGGGAAATCCCCGATTTATCCGTCCTGACTGAAAAAGCGATGATGGAGCAGGATGCTGAAAAACGCCGCAACATTTATCTTGAACAGCAAAGAGTTGTCCAGCAAAATTCTCCCATGATCATGATGTTTCAACTGATTGAAAGTTCAGTTTTACAAAAAAATGTGAATGATTTCATTTCAGGACCCGGCTTTGATACGGCCCTCTACTGGAAAATCGAAAAAACCCAATAAACCAACCAATTAAATTGACAGGAATTGCATTTTGTCTAACACACTCAATTTAAAACGCATTGGTACATACTTCAGGATAGCAGGCGACCAGACACTCACTTTACTGATTACGGTGCTTGGCCTGCTACTCATCACCTTCCTTATCGGACGAGTGATCCCGATTGACCCGGTTTTAGCGATCACAGGAGACCGGGTCAGTCCTGAAGTTTATGCAAAAGTCAGGGATGAATTGGGGTTAGATCTGCCACTTTGGCAGCAATTCCTCAATTACCTAGGCAATGTCCTGCACGGCGACTTTGGCACCTCGGTACTGACGTCACAAACGGTCCTGCACGACATTGCCATTTATTTTCCTGCCACCATTGAGCTGGCAGTAGCAGGCACCTTTATTGGTGTCATTTTCGGTATCCCGATGGGTATTGTTTCAGCCGTTTATAAAAACAGCTGGCTGGATCAGGTCATCCGCGTCATATCCCTGGTCGGCTATTCAATCCCCATTTTCTGGCTAGGCCTGGTTGGCCTGCTTATTTTTTATGTCAAACTGGGTTGGGTTGCCGGCGTTGGACGCCTGGACGTTGCCTATGAGTACACCATTGAACGGGAAACCGGCTTTATCATGTTGGATGCCATCATACACGGACAGTGGGATATTCTTGCCAATTTCCTGTCACACCTGATCCTGCCCGCCAGTCTGCTCGGTTATCTCTCCATGGCATATATTGCACGCATGACCCGCTCTTTCATGCTGGAACAGTTAAGCCAGGAATATATTACAACCGCGCGCGTTAAAGGCTTAAGCGAGTTTAGGGTCATTCATCATGCCTTCAAAAATACATTGACGCAATTAGTGACCGTCGTGTCACTGACATTTGCACACCTGCTTGAGGGAGCTGTCCTGACAGAGACCGTTTTTGCCTGGCCCGGTATTGGTCTTTATATTACCAACTCTTTATTTTCTGCTGACATGAACGCGGTACTGGGAGGAACGACGGTTATCGGCATTTGTTTTGTTGTCATCAATATATCGTCTGATGCACTTGGACGATTTTTTGATCCACGCTTTAACAGGGGCTCAACATGAATTCATGGCTCTTATCCGAAACACCCGCTTCCCGCTTTCAGGCCACATGTGGGCAACTCTATGTGATTTTCCTGTCATTCATCCGCAATCCACTTGCTGTCATTGGGCTGCTGATTGTTTTGACCCTGGTTATATGTGCATTCGCCGCCCCCTACATTGCCACTCATGATCCTTATACGCAGTCGCTTAACGATCGTCTGCTGGCGCCCAGTAGCGAACACTGGCTGGGTACGGACCATCTGGGACGGGATATCTGGAGCAGAATTGTATATGGTTCTCGTTCAACCCTAACAGTTATTGTTACCGTGGCCATTATTGTTGGCCCTATCGGTTTACTCGTCGGAATTCTGGCCGGTTTTTCAGGTGGCCTGATTGACCGTATCCTGATGCGCATAACGGATATTTTTCTGGCCTTTCCCCGTCTTATCCTTGCTCTTGCCTTTACCGCCGTGCTGGAACCCGGTCTGTACAGTGCCATTATTGCCATTGCCATTACCTCTTGGCCAGCTTATGCCAGGCTTGCACGTGCCGAAACCATGATTCACAAGAACGCCGACTTCATCCAGGCCATCAAGCTGCAGGGGGCCTCTACCCTGCGCATTCTGTACGGTCATATCGCGCCGCTTTGCTTACCTTCCATCATTGTCCGTCTTACACTGGATA
Source organism: Advenella alkanexedens (assembly GCF_019132845.1). Taxonomy (GTDB): domain Bacteria; phylum Pseudomonadota; class Gammaproteobacteria; order Burkholderiales; family Burkholderiaceae_B; genus Advenella; species Advenella alkanexedens. Next base: position 97,096 of record NZ_JAHSPR010000008.1, read on the forward strand.
TGGCCGGCATTATTCTTATTGCCGCCGGTCTGGGTTTTCTTGGACTGGGCGCCCAACCTCCATTGGCCGAATGGGGCAGCATGATTGCCAGCGGCAGGGATTATCTGCTTGATCACTGGTGGATAGCCACGATACCGGGTATCGCAATATGTATTGTCAGTCTGGGCTTCAACATTCTGGGCGACGGTTTAAGGGATGTCCTTGATCCCAAGACGAGGTAGAACATGCAAAAAAAAATTTTAACCATCAAAAACCTTAATGTGACTTTTTCTACCCCAAAAGGTCCCTTCCACGCTGTCAAGGACATCAATTTCAGCATGGGAGTGGAAAAAGTCGGTGTTGTGGGAGAATCAGGGTCAGGCAAATCCATTACCAGCAAATCAGTCCTTGGTTTATTAAGAAAACCCACGCGTGTTGAAGCGGATGAAATATCATTTCATGACATCGATTTGCGCAATCTGGACAACAAACAATGGCGCAAAATCCGAGGCCGAAAAATATCCATGATCATGCAAGACCCGCATTACTCACTTAACCCGATCATGAGCGTGGGCAAACAGATTATGGAGTCTTACCTGACTCATCATAAAGTCAGTAAAGCCGAAGCCAAGGCCAGAACGCTGGAAATGCTGGAATTGGTCAGAATCAATAACCCCGAACGTGTCTTTGATGCTTATCCACATGAAATCAGTGGTGGCATGGGACAAAGGATCATGATTGCCATGATGCTGATACCTCAGCCGGAGTTATTGATTGCCGATGAACCGACCTCTGCCCTGGATGTATCGGTACAGAACCAGATTCTGTCACTCATCAATGAAATGGTCACCCGGCGAAATATGGGATTGATTTTCATCAGTCACGACCTGAACCTGGTTTCCCGATTTTGCGACCGGGTGCTTATCATGTATCGCGGGCGCATTGTAGACGAATGCCTGGCTTCTGAATTGCATGCATCAAAACACCCTTATACACAAGGTCTTCTTAACTGCGTACCCAGCCTTGATCATAAGAAGCCACGACTTGAAGTGCTTAATCGCGAAAAATTGAGGAGTTTTGAATGAGTCAGGTAATGATTAATGTGTCAAACCTGAATGTGTCTTTTGGTGCCAATCAGGTATTGCATAATATTAATTTCAAGGTTGCTGCCGGTGAATGTTACGGTCTGGTCGGAGAGTCCGGTTCAGGAAAATCCACCATCCTGAAAGCCATTATGGGACTGAACAAGCACACGGGAACAATTGAAATTGAAAACACCCCATTAGTCAATCATAAACGTGACAAAGCCTTTTATCGTAAAGTCCAAATGGTATTCCAGGATCCTTATGGATCCATCCACCCCAAACACTCCATCGACCGGATTTTATCTGAACCGCTATACATTCAAAAATTCACGGATATTGAAGCCAGAGTATGTAAAAGCCTTGAAGAAGTCGGCCTGAACCGGAGCTTTCGCTACCGTTTTCCTCATCAATTGTCAGGAGGGCAACGCCAGCGTGTTGCTATCGCCCGGGCCTTAATTACCGAACCGCAAATTCTGGTCATGGATGAACCAACTTCAGCCCTTGATGTGTCCGTGCAGTCAGAAATATTGAACCTGCTTGACGATTTGCGCAAGGAACGCAATCTTACTTATATTCTGGTCAGTCATAATCTGGCGGTCATTGCCCATATGTGTGACAAGCTGGCAGTCATGAACCGGGGTGTCATCATAGAAGAAATGACGCCCGACGTACTATTTACCAAATCAGCCAAAGCGCCCTATTCAAGGGAATTGATCCAGGCCAGCCATGGTTATGAAGCCGTTGAAAAGGCAGCCTGACCGATAAAACATTATTGATACAAAAAACCCATTGCAAAACACTAAAAACCAGGTTTGGCAAACGGTTCTCGAACACATTCAAACCGTTTGCCAATAGCCCTTTTTTTCTACGACCCCAAAAGCGTGATAGCGCTTTCAAGCGGCATGCCGCACTTCACCCACCCGGTTTTCTTCATGATTTAAAAACGCATCGGAAAGTTGCTGGACACTTTCCTGATCATTCACGATACGCAACAACATATTGGCCACGTATTTCGGACTGATCACCTGCATGAAATGCCCTGAAGGAATAATCAGGGCTTGCGCAGCAGGACAAAGGCCAGACAGCCTTCTGATTTCGGCGGGTGGACGCAACGCGTCGAACTCGCCCCCGATAAACACCACGTTGCCGGATAATTTAGCCAGTGCTTCGGATAAATCCAGACCCGCCAGCATTTTATAAATTGCCCCCAAACTTCTTGAATCGGATGCCAGCCAGGCACAACGATAATCATGATATTTCTGTTTGTCTGTTTGCAGGCTTTCAGGAAAAGCAAGATCAAAAATCGCCTGGCCTTCAGCACGAATGCCTTTCTGGGCAATCTCGCTAGCTTTGAGTACCGCATTGTCACGTTTTTCTGCGGCAATACCACAAGCCGGAGCAAACGCCACCAAGTGGCTGACCCGCTCGGGATAACGCGCGGCAAAGCCGATCGCAATACCCGCGCCTACCGCTACCCCTGCAAGCACCACTGGTTGCGCTATACCCAACTTATCCAGCAGCATGGCCAGATCCTGAATATGCTGATCAATGCTGACCTCACCAACTATCTTTTCAGACAAGCCAAACCCACGCTGATCATATCGTAATACCTGTGCCGATGCCGGAAAATATGAAACTGTCTGCGTCCAGCTTTCCAGTGTCCCACCCATTTATCCAATTGGGGCGATTACGGGCCCGATGACCAACTGGGCAGATTAAATTTACTCACTGAAGAAGTCGTCCTGAAAGCGGCAGCCGAAATAAAAACCGGCAAAACCTTTTGCCTTTCCCTTCCGCTGGATTATCCGGGTGGCAATATACTTAACCCCCGCCGTACTCCGCCACAACTTCAGCCCACCGAGCGCGAAGGCCATCCCTACTTCAACTTCCCCATGGCAATGCTGATTCCAGGTGCCCACGACGTGCTTAGCGACGACAAAGTCACCCTTTGCCTGCAATACTCTTCACAGTGGGACAGTCTTAGCCATGTCGGTGCCCTTTTTGATGCCGACGGTGACGGTCACGCCGAACGGGTTTATTACAACGGCTTCAAGCCCAACCAGGATATCCAGGGACCTGCCGATTACGATGAAAGAAACAACTTTGCCCAAAGTGATACCGGCCTGAAACACTCTTCAGCCAAGGCGCTGGACATTGCCAACTTTGCCGTCAAAGGCATTCAGGGCCGGGGCGTTATGGTCGATTTGGCGGCCCATTATGGCCGTGAACCCAAAATCATTGGCTACGATGATTTAATGCGTGTCATGGAAAAAGACAAGGTAGTCGTAGAGCAAGGCGATATTCTTGTGCTGCACACGGAATTTGCCCAATACCTGCTGGAAGCCGGTAAAAACCCTGATCCGCATACCGTACATAATATCTGCACGACCCTGAATGGCCAGGACGAAAAACTGCTTCAATGGATCAGTGATTCTGGCATTGCCGCGATTGCCGCAGACAATTATGGGGTTGAATACCCGGGGGGCTCTTTAACCGACCGGTGCTGCGCCCTGCTGCCATTGCATCATCACTGCATTTTCAAGCTGGGCATGCCTTTGGCGGAGCTATGGTATCTAAGCGACCTGGCCAAATGGCTGCGGGAAAACAAGCGTTCACGTTTTATGCTAACCGCGCCCCCTTTACGATTGCCCGGCGCAGTCGGCTCACCCGTTACCCCCATTGCCACGGTTTAACCAGCGCAGACAGGTAATGATATTTTTTATTGATTGACTCCCGTCCAGGTGAACTGCTCATTGTCAGACTATTCACCTGGACGGGTCTGCGTGCACTACGCCATACTTTACATACTTTAATTACCAACCCCCAGCACCATGCTGATTTTCCTGGCGGCATCTCTTAACACTGGAAGAAACTGGTTTTCCATTTGCTCAAGTGACGTTCTGGCAGCCAGGGTAGCCACATTAATGGCGGCAATCACTTTCTGCTCCCTGTCCAGAATTGGTACAGAAATGGAGCGCACACCAATTTCCAGCCCGCCATCATTAATGGCATAGCCGTCTTTACGAATCTGGGTAATCAGGCGCTTTAGCTTGCGTTTATCGGTGATGGAGTTTTTGGTGAATTTGGTCAAGTGGCATTTTTCAAGCCAGCGCTCAAACTCATCTTCACTTAACCCCGCCAATAACACCAATCCCATTGAGGTGGTATGAACCGGCAAACGAGTCCCCACTTCAATGCTGTTGGAATAAACACTTTGTTTTTCCACCCGGGCAACATAGACAATCTCATCGCCATCCAGTACGGCCATGGAGGAGGACTCATTGAGCGTATCGGTGACTTTCTGGATAATAGCGTTAGCGGCTTCCCCCAGACCAAAGGTTGACAGGTAGTCACTGCTGAATTTTAGTACCTTTGGTGTGAGCCAGAAAAGCTTGCCATCCGTGGCCACAAAACCCAACGTGCACAATGTAAGCAAAAACCTTCGTGCCGTACCCCGGGTAAGGTCTGTTCTGGCTGCAACCTGGGTCAGGGTCATTTTCTGGTGACCCTTTTCGAAACAGCCCAGTACGTTTAATCCCCGTGCCAGTGAATTAACAAAGTCCGGCTCACTCATTTGAAATACCAATCCTGAAAAATTATATAAAGTGCTGTCCCGATTATTTGCACAGAGACAATTTTTTGAAGCACACTACAGAAAAATAACGCAAGCGTGAATTATAGGAAATTTGCAACCACTTGTATCAAAAATGACACCCTCCTGCACAATATAACCACCACGGGTAGTGTTTTTACAGCATTAAGACCACAATACTAATTGCCCGGCCATTTTGTCCGAATAACAAACATTTGTTCGTATTATAAAAAATATCGCAGCAATGTCAATATAAAAAAGGGGTGGTAACCCACCCCTCTTTCACCAGCACTGAACTTTACAGGCCTTCTTGCGCCGCTTCACCCTGACGATAGGTTTCGTACACAATCACCGGGATCTTCAGGTCAGCCAGGTGTTTTTCCACCAATGGCTTGACCTCAGACCACTCCAAACCACCCACACCAGTGGCCAGACGTGGGATTGCCAGGCTTTCAATTCCTTCGGACTCTACAAAACGCGCCAATTCTTTCAGGGCACGGCTTACGTTTTCCGTATTTGCCTTGCCTGGACGCGCTGCAGGACCTTCTCCCAGCATGTCCTGTGTCAACAGATTGACAATACGACGAACGCTGCCATCTTCATTAACACCTCCCCATGCCCATATTTCTCCGGGTTTGAGCGGGTGCACATGCGTCGACTGGCGGTAGTCGCGAACCAGTGATGGCCAGCGTTCGCGCAGACTGCGAGCCAGACCGGTATCAAAATGCTCCTGTGGCGCGATGCCATGAGCGATTAACTGTGCCTTGCTTAACAGGATGTCACCTTCAACTTCACGGATCATAGATAGTTCCTTTTTTACTTCAGGTTATGGGGCTGGAGCCTTGACCAACCCTTCACTATCAGTGTACGGAGCAAGTTGTTTTTTATCAATGACGAAAATCAATGAGCCTGCTGAATAAAATTGGTGTTTTTCAGCTTGGTGAAGATGATGATTTTGCCAGATTTACTGTACCGGGTTCCTGAATCCGGTTTTATCGGAAAATGTGTATTCTATCGGGAAGTATATATATTCCGCCAGCAGTGCTGTCCGGACCGGGCGAGAGAAAAACACCGGCAGTGACCGGTTTATTAAGCGGGCTTTCGCCGCTTCAGCGGGATTGAGGCGATCTCAATCTACCGTTCAACAAACAGGCATAACGATCATTCTATGTGACCTGTTACCCTGAGACTGCACATTTTTACCAAATGGCCAACAGCAGCGCGCCCTGCGCAGCTTTGCCGGCTCCTGTCGGTATGTGTATAACCAGGCATTGCACTTGCAGCAGGAACCCACCGAGGCGAGTTAGCCCCTGTGGGCTAAACACGGCAGGAATCGCCTTCCCTGGCACCTTGGGGCCGAGCGTTAGCGAGAGGAATGGGAGGATGTCAAAAATAAGTCGCTTTACAGCCAGTAACCGCCAACATGCTGGCTGGACTCTTCAACTTCGGCAATGTTTTCTTTGGTGTCTTCAAACATTTCAACAAAAAAACGAACCGCTGAATAAACAGAAACAGCCACCGCGGCAAAGGGGGCAACGATACTTTCCAATCTAACCTCACGGGCTTCCTGTTTCATCAACTCACGTTTCACTTCATCTGACAATACAATTTGATTACTGTAATTTCGCATCACAAACTCCCTTTTCATATTATGGAATATATGTACATTATAGGGTAAACCCTAGAAAATTACAAGCAAACCCTTATAAACAATTGAATTATCTATATATTTTATGATGATAAAACCACGAATTTATTATTCACCTGAACTTTTAATCGTGCGATCATATTGTTTTTTTTGCAACATCATGTTTTTTAGAAGCCTAAAAAGCGAAATTGCAAGCAACAAGACACACAAGTAACAATTTTGAAAGCCTTGCAATACCTCACTCATTCCCCACGTTCACCGCAACCGCACCAAGGACGCTCACCAGTACCTGCGGATCAATTTCCACCAAATAACCCCGTCTTCCACCATTAATATAAATAAGCGGCAAATCAAGAATACTGGCTTCCACCCACACGGGCATTTGCTTGCGGGTACCAAAGGGTGAGGTGCCCCCCACCTGATACCCCGAATGCCGCGAAGCTACATCAGGCCGGCAGGGTTGCATTTTTTTGGTCCCGATTTGCCGCGCCAGGTTTTTGAGCGAGACTTCACGGTCCCCATGCATCAGCACAATATGCGGTTTAGCCTGCTCATCTTCCATAATCAGGGTTTTGATGACGGCATGCTCTGCCACCTTCAATTGCCGGGCCGACTCAGCCGTGCCACCATGATCCACATACTCATAAACATGCCCAATGTGGGGAATCTTGTTTTTTTCAGGAACTGGGTTGCCGGTGTTTCAGATACGTGTTTTGCTTTAGCCATAATTAATCAAGCTCTTGGGTGATGTTGTGCATGCAGGGCTTTAAGCCGTTCTCGGGCTACATGCGTGTAAATTTGGGTGGTGGAAATATCGGAATGCCCCAGCAACAGCTGCACCACCCGCAAGTCGGCCCCATGATTCAACAGGTGCGTGGCAAATGCATGACGTAATACATGGGGGGACAGCGGGGCATTGATATCCGCCAGCAGGGCATATTTTTTAATTAATTGCCAAAACGCCTGACGGCTCATGGCACTACCCCGTCGGGTTACAAACAGGTCATCGGATGGCCGATTACCCAATAACAGGCTGCGGCTGTTTTTCAGGTAGGCCTCCAACCAATGCACGGCTTCCGCGCCCAGCGGCACCAGACGGTCTTTGCCTCCCTTACCCATTTCCACCCGCACGATGCCCTCATTCAGGCTTAAATGCAGTACTTTAAGCGTAACCAGCTCTGTCACCCTCAACCCGGTCGCATAAAGCGTTTCCAGCATGGCCCTGTCACGCAGGCCACCCGGGGTTTCAATATCGGGGGATTCCAGCAATTCCATCACCTGACTCTCCGTCAGGGTTTTGGGGGTACGCGGGGGCTGTTTGGCAGATTGCAGTTCCAGGCATGGGTCTTTTTGTATCAAGCCCGCATCAAGGGCCCAGGCAAAATACCGTTTAAGCGAGGCCAGACGCCGATTGGCCGTACTTGCCTTGCTGCTGTCATGTTTGCTGCCAAACCAGTCCTGAATATCATTGCTACCGGCATCGATTAATGATTTGGCGGGACCCTGCTTACCCAGAAAATCCGCAAATCCGTTCAGGTCCTGCCGGTAAGCCGCCAGGGTATTGTCCGACAGCCCGTCTTCCAGCCATATTGAATCGATAAATGCATCTATGTCAGCCTGTTTCATGTTTTATTCATACAGCCTTTAGGATTATTGAACATACCTGTTTGCAATGCAAAAGGCGTTACCCGCCTATTTTGTTCTATGATAGGCAGTTGCGCCCACTGGCACAGAACCCTTAACCTTTTTTATTGAAGTGTAGTATATGCAGATCGCCTTTCTTGTTTTACCCGATTGTCTGATCGTCATTTTAGGCTGGATACTGTACAACAAACTACAATTTTCCAAAGAGTTTTTTTCAGGGCTTGAAAAACTGGTTTATTTCATTCTCTTCCCTGCCTTGCTGGTTCGCTCTATTGCCAGTACGCCCATGTCACTGGCTACCACCGGTAATTTCCTGCTGGCGACCACGGCCCTGGCCATGATAGCCAGTTTATGCGTGTGGCTGGCCAAGCCGATTTTAAATCCCCGTCCCATTGCCCTGGCATCGGTGGGGCAATGTGCTTACCGCTTCAATACCTATATCGGATTATCTTTAGCACCCTCACTGGCCGGCCAGGAAGGTTTGGCCAGCATGGCCGTGATTGTGGGATTTGCCATTCCCTTTGTTAATCTACTGGCGGTCAAATCCCTGGCCAGTCACCAGGGCAGCAACCTGTTCATGGAAATCCTTAAAAATCCACTGGTATTGGCCACTTTTGCCGGTCTTTTATTGAGTTTTAGCGGTTCTTCCCTGCCCACTATCCTGGACACCACACTGCTCAAGCTAAGTCACAGCTCCATTCCGCTGGGACTGCTTTGCGTCGGTGCCAGCCTTTCGTTGCAGGGTGGCAGCCATGACGGCAGGCTGGTGGGCTGGATCCTGGCCATCCGTCTGGGCCTGATGCCCGTATTTGCCATGATAATTGCGATGACGCTGGGCTTTAGCTTTATTGATACCCAAATGTTTGTACTGTTTGCCGCCCTTCCCACCGCTTCCGCAGCCTATATTCTGGCAATCCGCATGGGGGGTGACGGCCGCCTGGTGGCCTTTACCATTTCAGCAGGCACCATTCTGAGCGTCCTGACCATTCCATTCTGGGTTTATGTGACCCAGCAACTGTTCACTTAAGGCCAGACACTTCCTGAATGGAAGCTTCGCATAACTGCGATACTGCCATGATTTCCGTTTTTCCCAAGAACCCGCATTTCTCATTGGAAAGACGGAAATCAGCCTGTCAATCCTGAAAAACACCACGACCAGCAAAACCAATCGTGAAAATGCATGAAAAAACAGCCATGAACTGTTGTTTTTAGACAATTTTTTGTTTTTTTCCAGAATTTACTTTAACTGAATTTATAATAAAAGTATTAAAAAAACCACATTTTCAGGTCTTATGTCCAGCGAACTTAACAATTTTATAACTGTTTATTTACCAGACGAAAGCGCTACCGATCGTCTGGCCCAACAGCTCGCGACCTTAATAAGCACTGAAATATCAAATGGTTGCCACCATGATCCCCACTTAAAAAAAGGGGGACACATCCACTTGAAAGGAGATCTGGGAGCAGGAAAAACAAGTTTTGCAAGAGCTTTTTTAAGGGCAATGGGGGTAACCGGGCGCATCAAAAGCCCTACGTATACCCTGCTTGAAAGCTATAAAGTTTCTAGCTTATACTTGTATCACTTTGATTTTTATAGATTTAGTGACACAAACGAATGGCAGGACGCAGGGTTCCGTGAGAATTTGCTTGAAGATGCCATCGTCCTCATCGAGTGGGCCGAAAAAGCGGGTTCAAGCCTGCCTCCCCCCGATATTGAACTGTCACTCAATTACGCTTCCTCAGGTCGCGATGCAAAAATACAAGCGTTTTCGGAAAAGGGTCAATCATGGATAAAACAGCTACAACAAATGAATATACAAACACTCGTCCAATGACGCGTCGTCGTATTCTGGCAACAGCTGCTACTCTGTTGTCACTTCCCGTCATTTCCAAAGTAGCCCAGGCAGCCACCAGCCAGATTCTGGCCGTGCGCACTTGGCCGGCCGATGAATACACGCGAGTTACCCTGGAATTGAACGCTCCTCTCAAGGCCGAGCATTTCACCCTGTCCAACCCCAATCGTCTGGTGGTTGACTTGCAGGGTCTCACCATGAGTACAGCCCTTAACTCGCTCATTTCCAAAATCAAACCCAATGACCCTTATATTTCTACCGTACGGGTCGCCCAAAACCGTGCCGACGTTGTTCGTCTCGTCCTGGATTTAAAACAAGCCATTGCCCCCCAGGTCTTTACCCTCAAACCCATTGGCGATTACCAATACCGTCTGGTTCTGGATTTATACCCCAAGGTAGCCAAAGACCCCTTGCTGGCGCTCAGCTCGAACATGGCCGGTGACGACCCCTTGGCCAGCGTCCTGGATAAACTTGCCCAAAACCGCAACAACGCTCCTGTACCCTCCGTCAACGGTCAGGTACAACCGCGCCAGCCTGCTAATACCGGAAATCGTGGCGGTGCCAACCGTCCGATTCTTATCGCCATTGATCCGGGGCATGGTGGAGAAGATCCTGGCGCCATTGGCGGCATGGGCACCAAAGAAAAAGATATTGTCCTGGCTATTGGCCGTCGCCTGCGCAATCTTATTAATGCACAGCCCAATATGCGTGCCTACATGACCCGCGATGCCGATTTTTTTGTACCATTGCATGTTCGTGTCCAGAAAGCCCGCCGGGTCAAGGCAGACCTTTTCATTTCCATTCACGCCGATGCCTTCACCAACAAATCAGCCCGAGGCACATCAGTTTTTGCGCTTTCCCGCGGTGGCGCATCCAGTGCCGCCGCCCGCTGGCTGGCCAAAAAAGAGAATGCAGCCGACCTGATAGGCGGAATCGACATTGGTGACCATGACAGAAACACCGCCAGCGTGTTACTGGATATGTCAACCACGGCACAAATCAAAGACTCCCTGGATATCGGTCACCGCGTGCTTAACTCTTTGGCCAAGGTTAACGGCATCCAGAGCCGGCGCGTTGAACAGGCCGGTTTTGCGGTCTTAAGGGCGCCAGACATCCCTTCCATCCTGGTTGAAACCGCCTTCATTTCCAATCCGCAAGAAGAACGCTTCCTAAGAAACACTAACAACCAGCAACAAATTGCCAGCGCGATTTTATCTGGGGTCAAGGGTTATTTTGCAACAAACCCCCCACTTGCCCGTATAGGGTAGACACATTGTTGCTTTTAAGGCAAAATGAAAATGCATGCGATAGTAGCGCATGCATTTTGCTGCAGTACCTTTACGGAGCCGTTTACGGCTCCCTTTTTTATTTAGCTGAAATTTTCCTTTAGGCAAAATGCCAAGACGCCATATTTCCCCCCTTCCCGATCAACTCATCAGCCAGATCGCAGCCGGTGAAGTCATCGAGCGCCCGGCTTCAGTCCTTAAAGAACTGCTTGAAAACGCTATCGATGCTCAGGCTCGCGCCATTGAAATCCGCCTTGAAGGCGGAGGAATCAAGCGGATTTGCATTACCGATGACGGTACCGGCATACCCAAAGAAGAATTACCTCTGGCCCTCATGCGCCATGCCACCAGCAAAATCACCTCACTTGAGGAACTGGAATCGGTCAACTCCATGGGTTTCCGTGGCGAGGCACTGGCCTCGATTGCCTCGGTGTCACGGCTTGTCATCACATCACGTACACAGGCAGATGATCACGCCTGGCAAATAGATGCGGCTAACAATGAGGTGACACCGGCGTCTGGCAGTTATGGCACCACCATAGACATGCGTCAGCTGTTTGACCAGATCCCGGCCCGCCGCAAATTCCTGAAATCGGAAACCACCGAACTGGGACACTGCCTGGATGCCATGGAAAGAATTGCCATGGCTTTTCCAGAAGTGGCTTTTCGCCTTTTTCATAACGACAAGGCCTACCGGCAATGGGTAAGCACCGATTCGTTTCAGCGCATCCGTGATGTACTGGGCGCCGAGTTTATCGATGCCGGCATTCCCTTAAATGCCGAAGTTGGCCTGGCCAGTCTGCATGGTCTGATCACCCAACCCAATGCCGCCCGCAGCCGTGCCGATAAACAATACCTGTATGTGAATGGCCGTTATGTTCGCGACCGCACCGTGTCCCATGCCATTCGAACGGCTTATGCCGATGTCTTGCACGGTGACCGCCAGCCTGCCTATGTCCTGTTCCTGAATATAGATCCCAATACGGTCGATGTCAACGTTCATCCCGCCAAACATGAAGTACGGTTTAGAGATGGTGGTGCGGTTTACCGTTTTGTTTCACAAACCGTTGCCGCTGCACTGGCCAGTGCAGGCGGTCAACAAGACGCCATGAACCGGCTGCCCACTCAAATGCCCGCCGGGCTTGCGCCTGCCGCCTTACCAGACACAGCGGTGACTGCCAGTGACAGTGGTGGCGCTTCCCCTGCCAACCAGCCAGCCTCCCGCTTCAACCCCTATCAGCGGCAAACACCTTTGAGCCTGGACCATCAACAGGCCTGGACCCAGGCTTACCGTCCACTAGCATCTTCCGACCAGCTGCCGGCCAGCCACTTCAATGAAAACGCACCGGGAAACAATACAACCGGCACGGTGGGAGCCGTTTTCAATCCCCCTGCTTACCCGGCCAGCACAGCCGGTAAAACACCTCCCGCTTCCCTGCCCGAAGAAGATACATTTCCACTGGGCATGGCACTGGGCCAGTTGCATGGTATCTATATCCTGGCTCAAAACTCCAGGGGACTGGTGCTGGTAGACATGCATGCCGCCCACGAAAGGGTGGTTTATGAAAAGCTGAAAACCGCCCTGGACACGCACAGCATGCCCAGACAAGACCTGCTGGTGCCGGTTGTTTTTCATTGCTCTGAAAAAGAAGTGGCCTTGCTGGAGGAACACCACGAAGCCTTGCATGCGCTGGGACTTAACCTGACGGCTGCCGGCCCACGTGCCATTACCGTGCGCTCGGTACCCGCTTTGCTGGCCCATGGCGATATTGAATCCCTGGTACTGCATGTTTTGAAAGACTTGAGCCAGGCCGGTGTATCCAGACACCTGACCGAACAGCGCAATGAGTTGCTCTCCACCATGGCCTGCCACGGCTCCGTCAGGGCCAATCGCCGTTTAAGCCTGGAAGAAATGAATGCCCTGCTGCGCCAAATGGAACAGACCGAAAGGGCCAACCAGTGCAACCATGGCCGCCCCACCTGGTTCCAATGGACCATGAACGACCTGGATAAACTGTTCATGCGCGGGCAATAAAGCAGCAAAAAGCATCGGGGTTCCCAATAATCAGGCTTCGGCTAATGCTAAACTACCCCTTGAACGGGCAGAAAACTCACTGCCTGTTATTTTTTGTGTTTTTTTCATAACAGCCCATTACCATCCAAGACCATGCCAACTCAGGACACCAGGCACCCAGCCATTATTTGTATTGCAGGCCCCACCGCATCCGGTAAAAGCGCCAGTGTACTGGCCATTGCCCAACGCTGGCCCATTGAAATCATTAATGTGGACTCGGCCACTATTTATAAAGGCATGGATATTGGCACCGCCAAGCCATCCCGGGAAGAACAGGCACAAACCCCCCAGCACCTGCTGGACATCCGTGATCCGGCACAAACCTACAGTGCCGCCGAATTCACCCGGGATGCCGCAGAACTTATTTCCGCCATTCAGGCGCGGGGCCGGATTCCAATCCTGGCCGGTGGCACCATGATGTATTACAAGGCACTGCGCGAAGGGCTTAATGAATTGCCGGCTGCCCATGAGGATATTCGCCAGGAGCTGGAGGATTTTTCCCGTCAGCACGGCTGGCCCGCCCTGCATGCTGAATTGGCCAAGGTCGATCCCGTTACCGCTGCCCGCCTGGCTCCCAATGACAGCCAGCGGGTACAACGTGCAATGGAAATTTATCGCATTTCCGGCAAGCCCATGTCTGTACTGCTTGAGCAGCCGGCAGAAAAAGCCGGTGATTTTCTGTACAAAACCATCAGCCTTGAGCCAGCCAACCGCCTGGATCTGCACGAGCGCATCGCCGCCCGGTTTGATCAGATGCTTGAAAAGGGGTTTGTTGAGGAAGTCCAACAGCTTAAACAACGCCCCGAGCTGCACGCTGACCTGCCATCCATTCGCTGCGTGGGATACCGGCAAATATGGTCACACTTGAATGGCGACTATGATTTGCCAGAGGCCCGTGAAAAAGCCATTGCCGCCACGCGCCAGCTGGCAAAACGCCAAATTACCTGGTTGCGCGCCCAACCCGACCGAATCCGGATTGATTGCATGGCCCATAACGTGGCAGTGCAGGTCATAGACGCCATTGCCCATGACCTGGAGACCTCCCTCCAACAATAAAACAAGGGCTTGCCACGGCAAGCCCTTATTGCTTTTTTGCGTTGTTTTATAACTTAAACAACGACGGTCTGTTCCATGCCATCTTCCTGCGGAACGATTTCACCCAGCTGATAAACGGTTTCACCCTGCTCCTGCAAGGTGGCAGTAATGTCCGCGGCCTGGCTGGCGGAAACCACCAGCACCATGCCAATACCACAGTTGAATACACGATGCATTTCGGTGTCTTCAACATTACCCTCTTGTTGCAGCCACTTGAACAGTTCAGGCAATTCCCAGGCGTCTTTGCTTAAACGGGCGGACAGACCAGGTTGCAAAATACGGGGTACGTTGTCTAACAGGCCACCACCGGTAATGTGGGCCAGGCCCTTGATATCGGTACCATGCTTGGCCAGTGCAGCCAGCACCTGTTTAACATAAATACGGGTCGGCGCCATGACAACATCAACCAGGGGTTGACCGTGGAAGTCGTCATTGGGCTGGGCGCCGGCACGTTCAATAATTTTACGGATCAGGGAAAAACCGTTTGAGTGTGCACCGCTGGATGCCAGGCCCAGAATACGGTCACCGACCTGAATGGACTTGCCATTGATGATCCTGGATTTTTCAACCGCACCCACGGCAAAACCGGCCAGGTCATATTCACCGTCCGGATACATGCCGGGCATTTCCGCGGTTTCACCACCAATCAGGGCGCAGCCGGAAAGCTCACAACCCTTGGCAATACCTCCTACCACGCTGGCAGCGGTATCCACGGACAGTTTTCCGCAGGCAAAGTAGTCAAGGAAAAACAATGGCTCGGCCCCTTGCACCAGGATATCGTTTACACTCATGGCTACCAGGTCGATACCTACCGTATCGTGGCGATTCCACTCAAACGCGAGACGCAATTTGGTACCCACACCATCGGTGCCGGAAACAAGAACGGGTTCCTGGTATTTTTTGGGTACTTCAAACAAAGCCCCAAAACCGCCGATCCCGGCCATCACACCTTCGCGCATGGTTTTGGCAGCCAATGGCTTGATGCGATCAACCAATGCGTCGCCAGCATCAATATCCACACCTGCATCACGATAGGTCAAAGAGGATTTTGTTGAATTTGTCATGAGAAACGAGCCTAAATATGTAAAAATGTCATAAATCAAATGGAGTAAACGCAATTTTACGATGAATGAGAAAAATTTACGTAGAAATCAGACACTTTTGTGGTCAGGAGTTGGAATATGCCTGCTAATTCTACTTTATATCCTGTCTCCGGTGCTGACTCCGTTCATGCTGGCACTGGCGCTGGCCTATATTCTGGCCCCCGGTGTAGAGTTGCTGGTCCGTTTACATCTGCCACGCTGGCTGGCCGTGTTCTTCATGGTGTTTTTACTGTTTGCCGTCCTTCTGGGCATCATGTTGATCATTATTCCGCTGTTACGTCGGGAAATCAATCTGGTTATCGGGCAATTGCCAATATGGGTTCATCAATACAATACCCAACTGGCTCCCAACATTGATGAATGGCTTGGCGTAGACAGCAAACTGGATATCTCCCGCATCCGCCTGCTCCTGCAAGATGCCGTCACCGGCACCGACAGCCTTTTCACGACGGCACTCAATTATCTGAAAGCCAGTGGCTCCACCCTGGTTTTCTATATTGCCAGTGGCATGCTCACCCCGGTTGTGCTGGTTTACCTGTTATTTGACTGGAACACTTTCCTCCACCGTTTCAGTGAAATCATTCCACGCCGCTTTCTGAATACCGCCCTTGATATCGGCAATGAAATAGACAAACTGCTGTCCAGTTTCCTGCGCGGACAAATTCTGGTCATGCTGATTCTGGCGGTTTATTACAGCGTTGGCCTGTCCATTGCCGATTTTGACAGTGCGATTCCCATTGGCGTCATTACCGGATTACTGGTTTTTATCCCTTATTTGGGCTTCGGACTGGGATTATTGCTCGCAATCCTCTCGGCTCTATTACAATTCGAGGGTTACTACGGTCTTATTGCCGTTGCTATTGTGTTCGGCATAGGTCAGGTTTTCGAAAGCTTATATTTAACCCCCAAGATTATGGGTGACCGAATTGGCTTGCATCCACTGGTCATCATTTTTGCCCTGTTTGTATTTGGCGAAATTTTTGGCTTTTTTGGTGTTCTGCTTGCCCTGCCGATCAGTGCAGCCCTGTCGGTATTGGTCCGTCGCGTTTATGGTCAATACCTGAATAGTACTTTTTATAAAAATGAATGAACAATTAACGCTTGAAGTCTCTCCGGTTCCCGAGCCCACCCTTGACAATTTCATCGTGGGGCAAAACGCTGAAGCCATTACCACGCTGCGTCACCTCCAGCCGGGGCAATCACTCTATCTTTGGGGAAGCAACGGCTGTGGCAAAACCCATTTACTCAAAGCGATGGCTGCCTGCCACCAGGGCACTTATTTCAATCATGAAAGCCACCCCTTTCTGGCATCCATTACTTTCCAGAATACCCCACCCCTGGTGGCCATTGATGACATTGAATCCTTAAACGAAGACCAACAGGCCGAACTGTTCAGTCTGTATAATGAATGGAAACTGCGCAAGAACACGCCCGATGCCTTCATACTGCTGGTTTCCGGCAATGTATCTCCGCTGGCCATGCCTATCCGTGAAGATCTGCGAACCCGACTTGGTTGGGAACTGGTCTATCGGCTCGAACAACTCAGTGACGAGCAACGCCTTACCGCTTTGCAACATCGTGCCCGCGAAAAAGGCTTGCAATTAAGCCACGAAGTCACGCATTGGATTTTCACCCATTATTCGCGTGATATTGCCGCCCTTTTCAACCTGCTCGATGCCCTGGACACCTATTCACTGTCTACAAGACGCCCTATTACCGTCCCTTTACTTAAAGCTTTTTTCATTAAAACAAAATCATGACATCTACCAATCTGGCCCTTTTCGATCTTGACCATACGCTGCTCCCCATTGACACTGATCGCGAATGGGTTGATTTTTTAGCTCGCAACAATCTGGCCGGTGATCCTGTCGCCATCCAGCAAAAAAACCATGAACTGATGGAAAAATACACGGCAGGTATTCTGAAAATAGAGGAATCTGCCGAGTTCATGCTGAGCTTTCTTAAAATGCACAGCCCTTATGACCTGGCCCGGTTCCATGAGCAATTCATGTGTGAGGTGGTGCGTCCCACCATTCAGGCCAGTGCCATCGACCTGGTTCGCCAGCACCAGGAAAACGGTGATCTGTGCTGCATTGTGACGGCCACCAACTCTTTCGTCACATCCCCGGTAGCCCGTGCGTTTGGTATCGAACATTTAATCGGCACCCTGCCCGAATATGTCAACGGCCGCTTTACCGGCCGGGTGCAAGGCGTCCCCAGTTACAAGGAAGGCAAGGTAACCCGCGTTAACATGTGGCTTGAGTCCATGGGCAAAAAACTGGACGATTTTACCGAGTCCTATTTTTATAGCGACTCGCAAAATGACCTGCCCCTGCTTGAAGTTGTCAGTAACCCGGTTGCCACCAACCCCAATGAGTTCCTGCGTAAAACAGCACATGAAAACGGCTGGCCAGTTCTTGATCTGTTTGCTTTAAAATAACAATATCTTCATTTATTTCGTCCCTATGATCAAAAGCACCATTAAAAGCTTCGTCAGCCGCCTGTTCAATTCCCCGGCCAGCGACACAAAAAAAACCAAAGCCCGGATTTACCACCAGGAGCAACACGGCATTGATCGCCGGCTTGTCTCGCGCAACGCCATCAAGGTCTGCGAGGTATTAAACCAGAAAGGGTTCCAGGCCTTTATCGTAGGAGGTGCCGTGCGCGATCTTATCCTGGGCCTGGAGCCCAAGGATTTTGATGTGGCCACCAATGCCACCCCCGAAGAGGTCCGTGCCTCTTTCCGGCGAGCCCGCATTATTGGCCGGCGCTTTCAATTGGTGCACGTGGTTTTTGGCCCCGAAATCATTGAAACCTCAACTTTCAGGGCCAATAGCAATGGCCAGAACAAAACCGATGAACACGGCCGCATCCTCAACGACAACGTCTTCGGCACCCAGGAAGAAGATGCCGCCCGACGCGATTTCACCCTTAACGCCCTGTATTACGACCCGCTTACCGAGCAGGTGATCGACTACCATAATGGCCTGTCAGATCTTCGCAAGCACATCGTACGCATTATTGGCGACCCTGAAACCCGTTACCGCGAAGATCCGGTCCGCATGTTGCGGGCGGTACGCTTTGCCGCCAAACTGAATGGCACTATCGAGCCCCACACCAAGGAACCCATCAAACGACTGGCCGATCTCATTTCCAATGTGCCCGACTCGCGCCTGTTTGATGAAACCCTTAAACTCATGACCTGCGGCAATGCCCTGGCCTGTCTGAAACAGCTTCGCGAAGAAGGCCTGCACGAAGGAACCCTGCCCCTGCTGGATGTGGTCCTGAAGCAGCCAGGTGGCCAGAAATTTGTCGAACTGACTCTTGACCGCACCGATCACCGGGTCCGTCAGGGCAAGTCGGTCAGCCCCAGTTTCCTTTATGCCGCGCTGTTATGGCGCCTGGTGGATGTGTACTGGAAACGTAATATTGCGCAAAAAGAACCGCCCATGCAGGCACTGATTCATGCGGCAGACCAGGTGCTTGAAGACCAGGTTCACAAACTGGCCATCCAGCGGCGTCACACCACCGATATGCGTGAAATCTGGTTCATGCAGCCCCGCTTTGAACATCCCGTTCCACGCCAGATCTGGAAAATGACCGAGCAGCCCCGTTTTCGGGCCGCCTGTGATTTTCTGCAATTGCGTGCAGCCAGCGGTGAATTCGATAGCGTTCAGGCTCAATGGTGGATGGATCTGGCAGATACCGATGCGGCTGGCAAAACCCGGATGATTGAAGAACTGACGCAAAAACTGAAAGGCACCCCCGGTTCGGCGGGTACCGCACGCAAACGTCGCAAGCGTCGTTCGCCTGCCCGCAAGAAAGCCGCTTTGCCACAGCAGGACATTTCATGAACATCGCGTATATCGGCCTTGGCTCCAATCTGGGTGAAAGTCGCAGTATCCTGCAACAGGCACTGGTCAATCTGGCCGACCATCCGTCCATTCACCAGCTGGAGTGTTCCCGCTTTTACCGCAGCAGCCCGGTCGATTCATCAGGGCCCGACTATGTCAACGCGGTCGCCCGGCTTGAAACCTCATTAAGCTCATTGGCGCTGCTGCATCTGCTGCAAGAAATTGAAAACCGCTATGGCCGGGAACGGCCCTATATAAACGCGCCCCGCACACTGGATCTGGACATCCTGCTATTCAACGATGAAATCAATCATTCGGCTGAACTGACCCTGCCGCATCCGCGCATGCACCAACGGGCCTTTGTGTTATTGCCCCTGCAAGACTTGGCACCAGACATTGTTCTGGCTCAAGGTACCCTTGACACCCTGCTGGAGCAGTGTAAAGACCAGGGCATTGAACTGCTTTAAACCTGAATCAACATATCTTTCATTATCAAGGCATACGAACCGTTGCAAACGTGAAAACACCACATTAAGCACATAAAAAAACACCGGCGGATAATAAAACCCGACCGGTGTTTTTGTCTTCAACAACAGAAACGGCTTACAACTCTTCTACCGCTACTGGAATTTTACCGATTTTGGCTTGCCATTCTCTGGGGCCTGTTTTATGGACAGATGTGCCTTCAGAATCAACAGCCACGGTTACCGGCATGTCTTTCACTTCAAACTCGTAAATGGCTTCCATGCCCAGGTCCTCGAAGCCCACGACTTTAGCGCTACGAATCGCTTTGGACACCAGGTAAGCCGAACCACCCACCGCCATTAAATAAGCCGATTTGTGCTTGCGAATGGACTCGATCGCGACCGGTCCGCGCTCGGCCTTGCCGATCATGGAAATCAGGCCGGTTTTTTCCAGCATCATATCGGTGAATTTGTCCATACGGGTTGCCGTGGTGGGGCCTGCAGGGCCAACCACTTCATCACGCACCGGATCAACCGGGCCAACATAATAAATAACACGATTGGTGAAATCAACCGGCAATGACTCGCCCTTGGCCAACATGTCCTGGATGCGCTTGTGGGCGGCATCACGACCGGTCAGCATTTTGCCGGACAGCAACAGGGTTTGACCGGGTTTCCAGCTGGCCACTTCTTCTTTGGTCAGGGTATCCAGATTCACCTGTTTGGACTTGTTGTAATCGGGTGCCCATTGCACATCTGGCCAATCAGACAAAGAAGGCGGTGTTAACACGGCAACGCCTGAACCATCCAGTACAAAGTGGGCATGACGGGTTGCCGCACAGTTTGGAATCATGGCGATGGGTTTAGAGGCGGCATGGGTTGGGTAAGTATTGATTTTGACATCCAGCACGGTTGTCAGGCCACCCAAACCCTGGGCACCAATTCCCAGGGCATTGACTTTTTCATACAGCTCGATACGCAACTCTTCGAGTTTGTTTTGCGGGCCACGGGCCAGCAACTCGTACATGTCGATGTCTTCCATCAGTGACTGCTTGGCCATTAACATGGCTTTTTCAGCGGTACCACCCACCCCTATACCCAACATGCCTGGAGGACACCAGCCGGCCCCCATTTGCGGAACGGTTTTCAGTACCCAGTCAACGATCGAGTCACTGGGGTTGAGCATGGCGAACTTGGTTTTGTTTTCTGAACCACCGCCTTTGGCCGCAACCTGAACGTCAACCTTGTCACCAGGAACCAGCTCAACGCTCAGGATACAGGGGGTATTATCTTTGGTATTCTTGCGCTCAAAAATGGGGTCAGCCAGCACGGAAGCACGCAGCTTGTTGTCAGGATCCAGATAACCGCGACGAACGCCTTCATCACATGCCTCTTGCAGCGTACCTTTCAGATCAAACTTGACATCCATACCCACTTTCAGGAAAACGTTCACAATGCCGGTATCCTGACAAATGGGGCGATGCCCTTCCGCGCACATGCGGGAGTTGGTCAGAATTTGGGCAATCGCATCTTTAGCTGCCAGGCTTTCTTCGCGCTCATAGGCACGAGCCAGATGCTGAATATAGTCGGCAGGATGGTAAAAACTGATGAACTGGATCGCATCCGCGATGGATTGGATCAGGTCCTCTTCTTTGATAATGGTAGTCATTGTTCAATCAACTTTTTCAAAAAACTAACGGTTAACAACTTTACGGTTTATTTGCCTTTCCAGACCGGAGCCCGTTTTTCGGCGAATGCGGTAGCCCCTTCTTTGGCATCTTCTGAAACAAAGATATGCGCCATGCGTGGCTGTTGCAGGGCAAACATGTCTTCCTGGCGCCAGTCTTGTGACTGCACCACCACCTGCTTGACCGTACGTACGGCCAGAGGGCCATTCGCTGCAATCTTCTCAGCCAATTTTAGCGCAGCTTCCAGCGCTTTGCCCGGTTCTGTCAGTTGATTGACCAAACCAAGCTGGTGCGCACGCGTGGAGGGAATCATGTCACCGGTTAATAAGATCTCCATGGCAACGTGGTACGGCAGCCTTTGCGGCAGGCGCAGCATGCCACCCGAACCGGGCACCAGGCCACGTTTTACTTCAGGCAAGCCAAACTGGGCATTTTCAGCGGCCACGATCAAATCGCAGGCCAGCGCCAATTCACAGCCACCGGCCAACGCATAGCCCTCGATGGCGGCAATCAGGGGTTTTTGAGGCGGTGCCTCACACAAACCACCCAGACCGCGGCCCGGCACCACGGCACGGCGCTGGGTTTTGGCGAACTCTTTCAAATCCATGCCCGAACAAAACGTATTGCCTTGTCCGGTAAGAATGCCCACCGTCAGGTCATCATTGGCGTCAAGCTGGTCAAGCGCGGCAGCCAGCGCAAAAGAAGTATCGTAAGTAAGGGCGTTGCGGGCTTCAGGTCGGTTGATGGTAATGACCAATACCCGGCCAATGATTTCTGATTTCACCAATTCTGTCACAGTTGTCTCCTGTAGGTTCGGGGTTATTGAGGCATTTTACCCTTTCAAACCACAAATTATCCCTAGAACCGCAACAAATACCCTAAAATCCAAGGTTTGGTTATTCATCCGATGCTAGAGTCGAATTCATGCTTACTTTTCAGCAAATTATCTTAAAACTTCAGGAATACTGGGACGCACAAGGTTGTGCGTTGCTCCAGCCTTACGACATGGAAGTGGGCGCGGGTACGTCCCATACAGCCACTTTCCTGCGCGCCATCGGTCCCGAGCCCTGGCATGCCGCTTATGTGCAGCCATCACGCCGCCCCAAAGATGGCCGCTATGGCGAAAATCCCAACCGCCTGCAACACTATTACCAGTACCAGGTTGTGCTCAAGCCGGCTCCACCCGACATTCTTGATCTTTACATCGGTTCGCTGCAAGCGCTGGGCATCAACCCCCTGGAACACGATATCCGCTTCGTTGAAGATGACTGGGAAAACCCCACGCTGGGTGCCTGGGGCCTGGGCTGGGAAGTCTGGCTCAATGGCATGGAAGTCACGCAATTCACTTACTTCCAGCAGGTAGGCGGCCTTGACTGCCCGGCCACCACCGGTGAAATCACCTACGGTCTTGAACGCCTGGCCATGTATCTGCAAAACGTGGAAAGTGTTTATGACCTTGTCTGGACCCGTCGTCCCAATGGCGATACCGTGTATTACCGTGACGTGTTTCACCAGAATGAAGTTGAACAATCCACCTACAACTTTGAATACGCCTCAACAGAAATGCTGTTTGCGCATTTCAATGACTACGAAGCCGAAGCCAAAAAACTGGTCGAGATCCCATTGGCCCTGCCTGCCTACGAGGTCGTCCTGAAAGCCGCCCATACTTTCAATATGCTTGATGCCCGGGGCGCCATTAGCGTTACCGAACGGGCCAGCTATATTGGCCGTATCCGCAACCTGTCCCGTGCAGTTGCCCAGTGCTATTACGACTCCCGTGAACAGCTTGGCTTCCCGATGCTGAAAAAACAAGAGATTGCATAAATGTCAACGAATCCTTTACTGATCGAATTACTTACCGAAGAACTGCCCCCCAAGGCATTGCAAAAGCTGGGCAAGGCATTTGCCCAAGGTGTTTACCAGTCCCTGAACAAACAACACCTTCTGGGTGAACAGTGCGCGCTTGAGTCCTTTGCCACACCACGCCGGCTTGGTGTCCGCTTAAGCCAGGTATTGGCGCAGGCTCCCGAACAGGCCTTTGCAGAAAAACTCATGCCTGTGAAAATCGGCCTTGACGAAAACGGCAATGCCAGCCCCGCCCTGCAAAAAAAACTGGCCGCCAAAGGCCTGGAACACTTGAGTGTTGCTGACCTGACTCGCGAATCCGATGGCAAACAGGAATATTTAATCGCCAAAGGCACCGCCCCCGGCGCACAACTGGCCGCATTCCTGCAAACCGCCATTGATGAGGCGATTGCCAACCTGCCCATTCCCAAAGTCATGCGCTATCAACTGGCCGACGGACAAACCAGTGTCCGCTTCGTACGCCCCGTGCATGGT
Source organism: Advenella alkanexedens (assembly GCF_019132845.1). Classification (GTDB taxonomy): domain Bacteria; phylum Pseudomonadota; class Gammaproteobacteria; order Burkholderiales; family Burkholderiaceae_B; genus Advenella; species Advenella alkanexedens. The sequence continues at coordinate 120,801 of NZ_JAHSPR010000008.1, forward strand.
CTGGTTGTCCTGTTTGGTGACCAGGTCCTGCCAGTTAGCGTGCTGGGCATTTCATCCAGCCACGTAACCCGGGGACACCGCTTCCTTAGCCAGGCACCGGTTCAGTTAAACCATGCCAACACCTACGAGCAGCAACTGCGCGAAGAAGGTAAGGTCATTGCCTCGTATGAAGAACGTCGCGACATGATCAGTGCCCTGCTGGCTGAAAAAGCGGCCTCACTGGGTGCCACTATTGGCAACGATCCCGAGGTCACCGCGCTACTCGACGAAGTCACTTCACTGGTGGAATACCCAGCCGTGTATATCGGTCAGTTTGAGGAAAAATTCCTGGCCGTACCACCAGAATGCCTGATCCTGACCATGCGCCTGAACCAGAAATATTTCCCCCTGTTCGACCCGGCCACTGGCAAGCTGACACACCGCTTCCTGATTGTCAGCAACATGGACATCGAGAACCCACAACAGATTATCGAGGGCAACGAACGGGTCGTGCGCCCGCGCCTGGCCGATGCCGAATTTTTCTTCGATACCGACCGTAAAATGCCATTGGCCGCACGTGTCGAGCAACTGGCCACCATTGTTTACCACAACAAACTGGGCACCCAGCTGGACCGCTCCGAACGGGTCCGGAAAATTGCCGCTTACATTGCCCAGCAGCTTGGCGCCAATGTCGCGCTGGCCGACCGTGCCGCCCTCTTGGCCAAAGCCGATTTAAGTTCCAACATGGTGGGTGAATTCCCTGAACTGCAGGGCATTATTGGCGCCTACTATGCCAAGGCCGATGGCGAGCCCGAAGAAATCGTGACAGCCCTGGCAGACCAGTACCGCGTGCGTTACGACAAGCCCGTCAGCCAGGAAACCTTGACCTCGGCCATTTTGTTTATTGCCGAACGCGCCGAAACCCTGGTTGGCATTTGGGGGATTGGTCTGGTTCCCACCGGTGAGCGTGACCCTTACGCCTTGCGCCGTGCCGCGCTGGGCCTGATCAGTGCGGTTGAGCAATTGGCCGCCGGCCAGTTCCTGAACCTGCAAACCAGGCTGTCCCTGAATGAATTGCTTGAATTTGCCGCTGGCACGTTTGAAAACATCAGCCTGAACCCGAACACGGTCACCGAAGTACAGGAATTCATTTACGAACGTTACCGCAATCAGCTCAATAACGAGTATGACCGCTCAGTTGTAGATGCTGTTATTGCTTTGGCACCGCCACTGAATGAAATTATCGACCGGGTCAAGGCCGTTACCGCCTTTGCACAATTACCCGAAGCCGAGAGTCTGGCTGCCGCCAACAAACGGATTGCCAACCTGCTGAAAAAAGTCGACGGATCACTGCCTGCGATTAATGCCGACATTCTGCTTGAGCCGGCAGAAAAAGCCCTGGCAGGCACGATTGAAACCATCCAGCCGGTTGCTCTGGATCACTTTAACAAAGGTGAGTTTGAGACCAGCTTACGCAGCATTGCCAGCACACGTGAAGCGGTTGATGCCTTCTTCACCGATGTCATGGTCATGGCTGAAGACCCGAACATCCGCAATAACCGTCTGGCTTTGCTTTCACAGTTACATGGCACCATGAACCTGGTGGCCGACATTTCCAGGCTGGCGCAATGAAACTCGTGATTCTTGATCGGGACGGCGTCATCAACCAGGATCGTACCGATTTTGTTAAATCGGCCGATGAATGGGTTCCCCTGCCCGGCAGTCTCGAAGCCATTGCCCGCCTGTACCGGGCAGGCTGGAAAGTGGTGATTGCCAGCAACCAGTCCGGCCTGGGCCGGGGCCTGTTCAGCATGAGCGATCTGAATGCCATGCATGCCAAAATGAATCAGGAGCTCACTTTGCTGGGCGGGCAGGTGGATGCCATTTTCATTTGCCCGCACAAGCCGGAAGATGGCTGTAATTGCCGAAAACCCTTGCCAGGCATGCTTCACGATATTATTCGCCGCTACGAGATAGATCCGGCACAGGTTCCAGTGATTGGTGATTCCCTGCGCGACCTGCAAGCCGCACAGATCGCAGGCATGAAGCCCTGGCTGGTGGAAACCGGCAATGGCCTTAAAACAAAAAATGACCCCAATCTGCCACCCGGCACGCAAATCCGTGCCAGCCTGGCGGATATTGTCAATGAATGGTTGCGGGAAAATTAATCATCATGTCTTTTTTACGTGCCCTGCTGTTTCTGGTTTTTCAAGCCGTTACTCTCATTCCCTTCGCACTCGGGTGTTTCCTGCTGCTGCCTTTTCCCTTCAAATGGCGATACCGTTTCACGGTAGGCTGGCCCCATCTGCTTATGTGGGGAGCCAAATATATTCTTGGCATCAAATGGAAAATCAAGGGAAGGGAAAATATTCCCACTACACCGGTGGTATTTCTAAGCAAACACCAGTCTGCCTATGAAACCCTGCTTTTCCCCTGGTTCTCACCCAAGCCGGCCTGTTTCATTTATAAAAAAGAACTGAACTACATCCCGTTTTTCGGTTGGGGGCTGGCCAGCCTGCGCAATATTCCCATCAACCGCTCCGACCGCAAGGGTGCCATGCAACAGGTATTGGACATTGGCAGCAAGCGCATCCGCGAAGGCCACAGCCCGGTTCTGTTCCCCGAAGGAACCCGGATACCCGTCGGACAAAAAGGCCGCTACCAATCAGGTGGGGCTCGTCTTGCCGTCCATGCCGGTGCCTCGGTCGTTCCGGTTGCGCACAATGCCGGAGAAGTCTGGCCGCGCAATTCCTTCCTCAAAAAACCCGGTCTGGTGACCTTCTCGTTTGGCCCTCCCATTTCATCCGAAGGCCTTACCCACGACCAACTTAACCGCAAAGTTGAAGAATGGATTGAAGGGGAAATGCGTGTACTGAGTCCACATCGTTACACCGACAAGACCTGACGCTCCACAAAGGCAATAATATCCATGAATCAACTATCCTTTATCAACACTACCCATGGATAGAATTCCTTACACTCTTCAGCGTTCCAATCGGCAAAGCATTGGTTTTACGGTTAACGCTGAAGGACTGAAAATTACCGCGCCAAAATGGGTCTCGCAAACCGTCATCGACCAGGCCATCCAGGCAAAAAGAACCTGGATCCAAAGCAAGTTGCTGCAGTGGCAACAAGAATCCCCCACCCCCATCCGCTGGCAAAATGGCATGCAATTGCCGTATATGGGCCGGCAAATTATTGTTCAACTTGACCCGCAGCTGGCTTCATGCCGCTATGAGGGCAATTACAATCTGGCACAAGATAACGATCTTCTCTATCTCAACCTGCCATCCACCGCCAATGCCCTGGCCATTAAAACAGCTTGCACCCAATGGTTTCAGGGGCGTGCCCTGGCCTGGTTTGAAACCCGTCTGAGACATTTCCAGCAAAGCAGCGGCACAAAACCCCAGTGCCTGCGCCTGTCCAGTGCCACAACCCGTTGGGGCTCCTGCAACGCCAATGGGCAGATTCGCCTGAACTGGCGCCTGATCCATCTGTGCCCGGATCTGATTGACTATGTCATTGCCCATGAGCTTGCTCACCTGAAAGAAATGAATCACAGTCCCCGCTTCTGGGCTGAAGTCAAACGCATTTTGCCCACTTATGAAGCCGCCAAAAACAGGCTGAAACAAAAAAACCTGCGTACGCTCCCCATCCTTTAAGATAGGTATGAAAGCGCTCACCCGCCTTCAGTTTTCATCTATATAATGCTGTTGTATCTTTCTTACAGTACCCGTCATTTAAATATACTGCACCCATCATTGGGTAAAGACAGGTTTGCTAAAATAGTCCGTTTGTAACCATTTCCACCAGGAGTCATCATGCAATTTCTACATACCATGCTTCGAGTCGGCAACCTTGAGCGTTCCATCGAATTTTATACAAACGTAATTGGCATGAAACTGCTGCGTCGTTCGGAAAACCCCGAATACAAATACAGTCTGGCTTTCCTGGGTTTTGAGGCCAACCCCCATCAGGCCGAACTGGAACTGACCTATAACCATGGTGTTGACTCCTATGAACTAGGTACCGCCTATGGCCATATTGCCATTGGCGTGCCAGATGCCGGCCAGGCCTGTGAAGCCGTCAAGGCTGCCGGAGGCAAAGTGACACGTGAGGCCGGTCCGGTTAAGGGTGGCACCACCGTTATTGCTTTTGTTGAAGATCCCGACGGCTACAAGATCGAGCTGATCGAACGCAAAAACATGCAAGCTTCAGGCACTGGTTTGCATGCAGAATAAATCCTGTTAAACAACCATAAAGTTAAAAAGGTACATTATGAAAACAACAAATATTGTTATTGGCGCGCTTGTTGCTGCCGGTGTCGTATGGGGAGGCTCTACCTGGTACGTTGGCCAACAGGCCAAAGGTGAGATCGATAAATCCATCAGTAATCTCAATGAATTTCTGGCACACACCTCTCCCTATCTCAGTCTGAGTGAGGTCAGCTATGAAAAAGGCTTTCTTTCCTCTACCGGGATTTATAAGCTCAACATAGATGTACCTGATCTGCCCCAAGAACTTTCCAATATTACGTTCCTGAACCAGGTTTTTCACGGCCCCCTGCCATTAATTCAGGAAGGTCGTTTTACGCCCGCCTTGGCCATTAGCAAAACCACGCTCATTAACAATGACAATACAAAAATACTGTTTGATGCCGCCAATGGACAGGAGCCGTTTACATCCAGCAGCGTGCTTTCTTTTGCCAAGGAAATTGCCAATACGATTGAAACCGCACCACTGAAATTCGATGATCAGGATGTTGAAATCATGGTCGAACCGATACAGGCGATTACGCACACGAATCTTGATTACGCTTTTTTCAATACAGAAGCCATGGGTGGCGCGATGAAAGCAACGGGAAAAAGCACCAGCAGTCTGTCTACGGACGGCTTTAAGCTTAGCAATAAAACAACCCGAACCGCCCACAAAAATTATATTGGTGATACTTCCTTAACATTTGGAAAATTCAATATTACCAGTTCGGACCAATCCATTGCCATCGACTCGGTCGACGTCAATGCCAGCACGACTGAATCTTCCGCAGGCCTGCTCAATGGTGACATCACCTATTCCGTGAATAATATCAACGTCAACAAAATTGATTTTGGCACCACAGCCCTGAAGATGACCGTGAACAACCTGGACATGAAGGCGCTTAATGAGTTTAGCCGCGCAACAGCCAGCCTGGATCTGAGTTCTGCTTCATTCGAGGAAGAAGAGTTGGCCGATCATTTCGAAACCCTGTTTGTCAAACTGGCTGATGACAAATTTGAGTTCCATATTGATCCCTTCCGTATAAAAGCGACAACCGGCGAAGCATCGCTGAATTTCGGAGTTGCTTTTAACGGAGAAAAAGCCTCTGCCGAATCAAGGGAGTCTCCGGAATTATTTGCCGCTGAATCATTGCGCAAAGCCAATCTATCCTTTTCTATTGATGACAATCTTATCAAAGAATATGGCTCAGGCATTATTCAGATCTCCGAAGGTACAGACAAGGCCGAAGCTGATGCTCAAGCACAAATCCTTGCTGCCATGGCAAACCTTGTCGCGGAACAATCCGGCATGGCTATTTACAAAGATGGCAAAACCACGTCTTCAGTCACCTATGATGCCGATCAACCCGAAGACAGTCAGATTGACTTCAATGGCAAAAAAATGGGCTTGAATGAGTTCGCCATGAGAGCATCCTCCCTGCTTGGCTTGGCAGGTACATCGGCTGCCCCTGCGTTGCTAAACGAAGAGGAGCTATTTCAAGCCCTTGAAAACGAGACTGAGACTGAGACTGAGACCGAACCTGCAGAATAAATGCATGAGTTTGAAAGCGAAACAGCAATGACCCGACAATACCTCACTGTTCGTCTGCCAATTAATACAAACTTGAATTAATTAGCAACAGAGCGCGATCAGATCTTCTTGCTTATTAACAGGTGATACCCCAAAATCACCTGTTAATAACGTCTCTTTCAGGTAGAAATCATCTTTACCAAACAAACCCTTAATTATTGCCATAAAAAGCCCGCAAGCGTTGCTCGTCAAGCTCATTGCCTGAGGCAATGGCCCTGACCTGCCTGGGAGAATTTGTACGGGCAGTATTAGCTACAACTGCATTGGTGCCAGGATTGTTCACCACAACTGCAGGAGGTGCTGATACCCGATTGGCAACCACCTCATTTTCTGGCAAACCCTTGGCGGTCGCCGTGCTTGGACAACGCCGTCCGGTAGCCTCATAAGCCATGCGGTTCACGTCTTCACCAAAACAGAAAAAACGCATATCCGCAACTTCCTTATAACCCAGTTTATAGGCAATACTGGTATCCTCTCGTGCGTTACACGCATCTGATTCACCTGCCATCGAACCACCTATTCCAAAACCGGTAAAACCGACGCCAATAGTATTGGATTGACCGCAATTATTGGCCCCGCCAAACATGCTTGCAGGTGCATAAACGTTAGGGGTCGTGTGTATACGCTGGGATTTCCTTTGTTCTGATCCACCAAAGGTAAGGTCAATAATGGCCGCTCCTCCCGAAGTGACGTTTGCACTTGAAGAGGCTCCGGAAGATGACCCCGCAGAAGCTTCTGCCCCGGCACCCACGTTAACCTGTGCCAGCACCTGACCCGATGCAAATAATAGTGCAATTGCAGTGAATATTTTTTTCATGGCGATTCCTTTCGGAGGGGGAAACCCCCTCCAAGAATAATATGCATATTATAATTTTTAAGGCGATTGAGCCCTGAGTTATGGCCAGAGACCACCAACCAGACCAAAGCCACCAAAACCGCCAAAACCGCCAGCGTTGGTACTATAGCTACTACCGGCATTTGAAGATGTACCTTGGGCAGCTCCTCCTAAAGAGAAACCGTTACCATATTGCTCAGTAGTAGAGTGTCCACCTGTAGATGTACCCACTCCAACAGGACTCATGGTAACTGCAGCAGTACCGCTTGACTGAGTCAAGGCTCCGGATTGATTGCCGGCAGCCCCAAAACCAAATGAGCCCTGTGTGCCTCCTGTACCAGATGCGCCACTAGTGGAACTGCTTGCACTTCCTCCTGCACCAAAACCGCCAAGCCCAATACTAAAAGTTTGTGCCTGTGCGCTGGTAGCCATGAACGTACCAGATGCCAAAGTCAACGCAGAGATAAGTAGTAGTTTTTTCATTTTGCTGCTCCTTTACGGATACATTTTTCGAACCGGATGCCGTCCGGCACGGTTACTGCAAAATGGAATATCCCACCCAGTCAATTTACTCATATATATGCAACATCGAACAGGGAGATCATCCCACCAATCTCAGCAACTTGAACCATCAAATTGCTGAATTCTTAATTTGTTACATTTTTGAAGCGAACCACACTGACCCACAGTAAAGCTGAGGTTACTGCATTAGTTCTGATAAAAGCACAGAAACAGTGAAAAGTTGAAACTTATATAATTTTTTCTAGAACTTATACTGCTATATGGATTTTGAATTACTGATAGTAGTTAATAATTTATGTATGATGGTTCAGTACTTGCTGAAACCTGATTTATTTGCTGCATACCTGCTTTTATAGGAATTAATTCTACATGAATCAAAAAAGTTTTCAACACTTAATTTGATGTTTCCTTACTTTTTTGTAACATAAAAAATGCTATCACTCTATGAAAAAAGAAAATATGAATCTGAGACGCACTAAAATTGTGGCTACATTAGGGCCGGCAACCCAAACGCCCGATCAAATTGAAAAGATGATTCTGGCTGGCATGAACGTAGCGAGGCTAAATTTTTCTCATGGCAACCACGAAGAACACCGCCATAAGGCCCAAACCATCAGGGCAATCGCACGCAAGCTGCAAAAACATATTGCCATCATGGTTGATTTGCAAGGCCCCAAAATCAGGATTGCCCGATTCATCAACGGACAGGTTACATTACAGGCTGGACAACCCTTTGTTCTATCCAACACCCATCCATACAATGAAGGCACGGCACATATTGTCGGTATTGACTACCCAGCCCTGGTGACGGACTGCCAGGCCGGAGATGAACTGCTTCTTGATGATGGCCGGGTCGTGCTGGAAATTACCGGCATTGAAGGCCAGGAAGTGCATACCCGAGTCGTGAGCGGTGGATCGCTTTCCAACAACAAAGGCATCAACCGCAAAGGTGGCGGTCTTTCCGCTCCCAGCCTTACAGCTAAAGACGAAGAAGACATTAAACTGGCTGCCGACATTCATGCCGACTATATCGCTGTTTCTTTTCCCCGCTATGGCAGCGATATTGAGCATGCCAGGCAACTTGCCCGCCAGGCCGGTAGCCACGCCTGGATTGTGGCCAAAATTGAACGCGCTGAAGCCGTGGTTGATGACCAGGCCCTGGATGAGTTGATTACAGCCAGTGATGCCGTCATGGTTGCCCGTGGCGACTTGGGCGTTGAAGTCGGTGATGCGGAATTGGTGGGCATACAGAAAAAAATCATCCTGCATGCACGCACTCTGAATAAAGTGGTTATAACGGCCACGCAAATGATGGAGTCCATGATTGCCAACCCCATCCCCACTCGCGCTGAAGTGTCTGATGTCGCCAATGCTGTTCTGGACTATACCGATGCGGTCATGCTGTCGGCCGAAAGTGCATCGGGCAATTATCCGGTTGAGGCCGTCACGGCCATGTCACGCATTTGCATGGGAGCCGAAAAACATCCTACGTCAAATAAATCCGGTCATCGACTGGGGCAGGTTTTTCCACGCTGTGATGAAACCATCGCGCTTTCCGCCATGTATGCCGCCAATCACTTCCCTGGCGTAAAAGCCATTATTTCCCTTAGCGAAAGTGGCCATACACCACTTATCATGTCACGCATCCGTTCAGGCGTTCCCATTTATTGTTTTACCCGTCATAAAGAAACTCAAAACCGCGTTGCCCTTTTCAGGGGCGTTTACCCGGTAAATTTTGACAACAGCCATCTTGATCCTGCGATACTTATGCAAGCCGCCCTTGATGAGTTGAAAAAACACCAAACGCTAAACAGCGGTGACTGGATCATTGTGACCAACGGAGACCTGTCAGCCCCCGGCAACGGCACCAACAGCATGAAACTGATCTGTGTCAATTAATTTAAACTTGATTTTTTCCCGCCCAGGAGCATACTCGTTCCCACGCTCCCGCGTTGGGAATGCATACATCCCATGAAAATCATCATCGCCCCCGACTCTTTTAAAGAAAGCCTGCCAGCCCATGACGTGGCCAAAGCCATTGCCAAAGGCGTAATGCAGGCAGCTCCCGATGCCAATATCCATTGCGTCCCGATGGCCGATGGCGGTGAAGGTACCGTCCTGGCCATTGCCCAAAGCACGCCGTGCACCCTCATGCAAAGCACCGTTCGCAATGCCTTGGGCCACCCGGTGCAAGCCACCTGGGCCATGCACGACACCGGCACTGCCATTATAGAAATGGCCAGTGCTGCCGGTCTTGAGCAAATCCAGCCCCAGCACAGAAATATACTGCGTGCCAATACGTTTGGCGTTGGCCAACTTATCCTTGAGGCTTTAAATAGAAATGTCAAACACATCATTCTGGGGCTGGGCGGTTCAGCCACCAACGATGGCGGTGCTGGCATGCTTGCCGCCCTGGGCATTCAGTTTAAGGATAAAAACAATGCCTTGCTGGAACCCGTACCCGAAGCGCTGTCCAGACTGGAAAAAATAGATCTTTCAGGTCTGGAGCCACGCCTGGCGCAAACAGCATTTACCCTGGCCTCTGACGTCAGCAACCCCTTATGTGGATCCCATGGCGCTGCTGCGATTTTTGGTCCACAAAAAGGAGCTACGCCAGAACAGGCTCGGCTCCTTGACCAGATCATGGCGAATTATGCCGATATTACTGCGATCACGCTTGGCAGAGACAGGCGTCATGAACAGGGTGCAGGTGCAGCAGGTGGCCTTGGTTTTGCCGGATTGAGTTTCTTGAATGCACGATTTCGTCCAGGGGTGGAAATAGTGGCCGAATTTGCGGGCCTGGCCGATCTGATTGAAAATGCCGATCTGATTATTACAGGAGAAGGTAAGCTGGATGATCAAACCCTGCAAGGTAAAGCCCTGGCCGGCATAGCTGCCCTGGCACAAATGCATCAGGTTCCAATGATTGTGATTGCCGGTACCCTTGGTAGCAATTACCAGGCTTTATACAGCCAGGGAATGACCGCGGCCTTCAGCCTGTGTAACGGTCCCATCACGTTACAGGACGCCATGCAACATACCTCGAGCCTGCTTCAGGATCGCAGTCGGGATATTATGCGGGTTTTCATGGCCAAGCAGATAAAAAACGGGAGATAAAACTATAAGTTTAAACAATTAGTCCCCAATGTTGGACAATTAAAAACCAGGCAACTCAAACTCGTTCCCACGTGGGAACGAGTGCTATTTCACACTTCAAACCCGGTTGAATTTACCGCTATCCAGCAAATAGTCGGAAAGACGGATAAAATCAGCCACACTCAAGGCTTCAGCCCGAGCCGTTTCCTGAATACCCACTACATCCCAGTCTATTTCCCAGTCAGCCAAAGAGCGACGCAACATTTTTCGGCGTTGCGAAAAAGAACGGGCAACCACCTGTTCAAACACCTGCCATTGTTTCGGCGCTGGACGTGAGTCAGGCAATGGAACCATTCGCACCACTGCCGACATCACCCTCGGGGGAGGATCAAAGGCTTCGGGGGGAACATCAAACAGCCAATGCATTTTATAGCGTGACTGCAACATGACAGACAAACGGCCATAATCGGACGAACCCGGCTTGGCCACCATTCGGTCAATCACTTCTTTTTGCAGCATGAAATGCTGGTCTTGCACATGACTGGCATAGTCCATTAAATGAAACAGCAAGGGACTGGAAATATTGTAAGGCAGATTTCCCACTACCCTTAAAGGAGAACCAAACTGACTGAAGTCCACCGTCAAGGCATCGGCCTCATGGACCGTTATTTTTTTGGGACTAAACGTATTGCGTAGCCGCTGTGCCAGATCCCGGTCAATTTCAACCACCGTCAGGTGATCAAGGCAAGCCAGCAATGGGGCCGTCAGGGCTGACAGCCCCGGCCCGATCTCCACCACCTTGTCACCACGGTCAGGATTGACTGCACGGACAATCGCCTCAGTTACGCTTTCATCCACCAGAAAATGCTGGCCAAACCGCTTTCTTGCCTGATGTGCTGTCATAATCAGTTTCTGGCAGAAATGGAGCCGCTCAGGCGATTATCGATAAACGACTGTGAACGCAATTGCTGCAACCAGTCTTCAAAAATAGGTTCTGCCCGTTGCTCATACAGGGTCTGGCGAGCCAACATACGACGGATTTCAGGCTGTTTGTCTCCGGTTCGTCGATCAAGCACTTCAATAATGTGCCAGCCAAAAGCGGAGCGCACTGGATTACTGATTTGACCCGGCTGCAAATTGGCCACTGCTTTTTCAAATTCAGGATCGGCCGTACCTGGCGCTATCCAGCCAATTTCTCCCCCCAGTGGCGCCGAGGTATCTTGCGAAAACTTGCGCGCCACATCCTCAAAAGCCTCGCCATTGCTTAAACGATTATGCAGGCTTTGGATCCGCTCATAAGCCTGCTTGTCAGACACCACAGGACTGGTCTTGACAAGAATATGACGGACATTGGATTCAGTCACTTCAACCGGCCCTTGCTGTTTGGCAGCTATTTCCATGGGAGAAAGCTGTGGCTTGGGCGGTGGTGGTGGCTGGACATTCACGACACGCTTGTTTTCTTTAATCAAGCCACGACGCTCGATCACCTTCAAAATATGGAAACCATTAGGTGCCTTGAAAACCCCGGTCGTACGTCCATCCGCCACGTTTCGGGTCACGTTCACAAACAGGGAAGGCCAGTCTTCAAACAACCGGATTCCCAGTTGGCCACCATTAGCCGCTTCCGGCGCATCGGAATATTCTTTGGCGACCGCAGCAAAACTGGTACCCCGTCTGAGTTTACTCATTGCCTCATTGGCTTTTTTACGGGCTGCCTCCACAACGTCTGCAGACGCGTTATCGGGGACACGAATGAAGATATGCTGCAAGGCAACGGCTTTAGGCTCAAAAGAACGCTCAATCACGACCTGTTTCTGGGGAGGAGGAGGCGTATAAGCAACCTCTTTTTTAGGTAGCACGCCGGTGGGATGCTGCTTCAAAAAAGCATCCACATCAGATTCGGTCACACTGATACGGCTTTGAATAATACGGTTGCGCAATTGATCCATCATCACTTCACTGCGCAGGTTTTGCAGGTACTCATCCCATTTCATGCCAGAACGGCTGACTTCTTCTTTCAGACGTTCAACAGGAATGTTATTGCGCTGAGCGATCGTTGCCAGCACCTGATTTAACTGGGCATCGGTAACTTTGACGCCAAGCCGTTCGGCATCCTGCTTCATCAGTTTTTCATCAATCATGGACTGCAGCACTTGATCCCGGGCTGCACCACCCTGCCCGCTGATTCGCAGGGATGCCATTCGATTGTCCAGCTCGCGTATGGTGATAATTTCAGTATTGACTACCGCGGCTATGCCATCACCAAACTGAGCTTGTGTTTTCGCAGTTTTGCCTGCTGTACCCGGTGCTGCCTGCGCCACCATTGGCAAAGCAAGGCAAAAAACGGGAATGGTTGCAAATGCGAGTTGGCGTACGCGTTTTAGTCTACGCATTATTCATACCTTTCAAATGTAGATTTTACTGGAACCGGGACCGTTGTTGATTCATAGCCCCGCACATTTTCTCTTAACAAACCCATTGGATCACTACCCAGAGATCCAAGACCGGATAATTCCAATTGTAAGAATATAGCAGAATTTGCTTTTTCTTTTGAAACAGCATAACGCTGCATGACAACCCGGCCGGTCCAGCAACAGTTGCCTTTATATTCAAACCCAAGAATGGATTGCGTTACCCTTTTATCCTGAATGGAATAATCGATACGACCAACACCGGATATTTTTTCTGTAAATGGCCACTGTGCCGACAGGCTGGTGGTTTCCTTACCCTTTAACTGATAACGTAACGGATTGCCAGTCTCATCAAGGAAAGGATCCTGCTGGTAACGGTAAGACATGGAAACGCTGGTCAGGCGCTTGGGTTTCCAGTGTAAAGAGGCGTAAGACTGCACCACATTCTGGTCAGCCGAATCCACCTGCACGGCCAGTTCGGTGTTCAGGGTATCGGTCAGCGCGGCACTTAAACCCGCCAGATAATCCGATTTGGAGCGTTTACGGGCCTCTTCTCCCGGCAGGGTTACTTTCTGGTCTTCAAAATAAAACCGTTGCGCCAGTTGCAAAGCCAATCGCTCGAAACCGCTATCCTCGTCAAACCAGCGACTGGTTATTCCCAAGGTAAGCAAGTTGGCATCGTTAATGCGATCCCAGCCACCACTGTAACGGTTTTCAGCAAAAGCCGAACCAAAACCGAACTGACTGATGGAGGTATCATAAACAGGAATATCCGCCTGGTTTTTATAGGGGATATTCAAGTAATAAAGACGGGGCTCAAGCGTTTGAAGGGACGGTTTGCCGAACAACGTGGTGTTACGCTCAAACGTCATGCCACTATCAAGGGAAAAGATGGGCAAAACCCGGTTAATCGACCCCTTTTGCGTACCCGCCTGGCTTCTGAAACCATATTTACCGAACTCTTCATACCAGTTCGTCGAATAATGAGAGGCATGCAAGGCCGCCTTGGGCGTGACATACCAGCCAGGACGGACAATGGGATAACTAATCGCGTTATAGGATGAAAAACGCGTACCATCAGGGGCCCGGTGGCCATCGGTTCTGGAAAAATCAGCGATATCCCCAAAGTAGGTGGGAAACTCAAAACGGGTAAGGGTATTGTCGGTTTCCACATCAAACCCGTTCCAGTCATATCGACTGCCACGCACCTTGAACTCGGGTACTTTTTCATATTGCCCATATAAGTATCCCAGCGTGTCATCTTGCAGGGTTTGGTATTTTTGCAGCGTTAAATAACCGCTCCAATAGTCGTACCCCGACCAGTTCAGGCTAGCCCGTTTTGATAAATAGGTCTGGTCTGCCTCATTCAGACCCATACTGGTAAAGTCGCGAAAATAGTTGTCATCAGACACACCATTCCAATCCAGATCCAGATTGAATTTCAGCCCCAGGAACTGGCCCAGATGCTGGTCATGCAAAATGGAATACGACCAGCGTTTATCACGGGTATCCATATCCTTGTTAATATAGGTACCCGAAACAATACCCGAATAACCTGGCATTAAATAGCGGAACTCCCCACCCATCAGTAATCCGCGCTTGCTTAAATAACGGGGAGTTATTGTGGCATCATAATTGGGCGCCAGATTGAAAAAATACGGAACAGCCAGATCATAACCACCTCTTGAGGTATAACCATAAGTAGGTGTCAGAAAACCCGTTTTCTTTTCTGCCCTGACGGGGAAGGTAAGGTAGGGCGACCAAAGTACAGGAACCCCCTTGATATACAGTACCCCGTTTTTTGCAATCCCTTCGTTTTCATCCTCGTAAATATCAACCTGTGGCGACTGGATTGTCCAGAACTTCTCAGGGCAATCGCAACCTGAATAAATGACATCCAGCAACCGGGTGTGATTTTCATCAAGCGCTTCGGCCTCGCTGGCCGTACCGCTTCCACCGCCAGCCAGATTAAAAACAGGCTCATAAAACTTGCCACTGTCCGTATTGATATTGTAATGTAGCCCCGTACCGGTAATCAGGGTGCCATCCTTGAAAAAGCGGGTATTGCCGCTTGCCGTCATCTCTCCGCTATCCGTGTTATAACGGATCTGATCACTTTTCAGGATAGCATCCGTACGCCGCACCTGCGCCAGTCCATGCAGGGTAATATCACTGCTGTTGTTGTCGTAACCCGCCTTTTCGCTATCAGTAAACGTAACGGTATTGTTTTTATTCCCGGTGGTAACCTGCAACAAAGATGAATCCTGCAAAGCCGGGTATTCATCAATACGAATCCCGGGGGCAGCCAGCACAAAGCCAGTCTTGGCAAATGCGGCAAGCGCCAGCAGAGTAAGAGCACAAACTTTACGCACAAAAAACAAATCCATTCAAGATTCTATTTATATGGAACACAAACAATTTTATTCCCGGTTGCAAACGACCACCCATGACATTACTCCTGCAGACTATTTATTGATGCAGCAAAGACAAAACCCGGTTAAAAAGCTTAAAATAGGTCTTCCCAGAGTAACTGCCACGTCGAAACGACCAATTATAGTAGTTGCTCTTTAATTTAAAGCGGCTTTTTTAATTCTTTCACTGAAATTAAACCGATTTTACATTCAGGACTCAGGTTTCGTCACCCACTTGTCGCGAAATACTCATTTTTTATAATTATGCCCTCAAACGTTTCCGCAGATCCCCGCAAAGATGCCTTGCAACAATGGCTGACTGTCATTGCAAATACCCATCACATTCAAATCTCAAGCCTGCGCACGGCATCCAGCGATGCCAGTTTCAGGCGTTATTTCCGTGTCGATACCAACCAGGCTCCCCTTATCATCATGGATGCTCCACCACAGCACGAAAACTGCACGCCCTTTATTGATATCGCTGGCAAACTGGCCAAAGCGGGACTGAATGTACCGGCTATCCTTGAAAAAGATCTGGAAAACGGCTGGCTGCTACTCACTGACCTTGGCAACGACACCTATTACCAG
The DNA here is from genome assembly GCF_019132845.1 of Advenella alkanexedens. GTDB lineage: Bacteria > Pseudomonadota > Gammaproteobacteria > Burkholderiales > Burkholderiaceae_B > Advenella > Advenella alkanexedens. The sequence continues at coordinate 136,490 of NZ_JAHSPR010000008.1, forward strand.
CGCATTCAGCAAGGAATTGATGACGCCACCCTGCAATCCCTGTACCGTGATGCCCTTCAGGCCTTGGTACAAATGCAGCAGGCCAGTGTCCAGGGATTACCCGCCTATGATGCGCAACGTTTGCGCGATGAGCTTGAGCTGTTTACCGAATGGTACGTTCATCAACATTGCCAAAGCCAGTTAAGCGATGATGAAAAAAACGCACTTGAAAAAACCTTCAGCCTGCTGGTGGCCCACAATGCCAAACAGCCCTGCGTATTCGTGCATCGCGACTACCATTCCCCCAACCTGCTGGTGTGTGACCAGGACATGTATGGGCCCAACCCCGGCATCATCGATTTCCAGGATGCGGTCAACGGCCCCATTTCCTATGACCTGGCTTCTTTGATCATGGATGCCCGCACCACCTGGGAGGAGCCCCAGCAACTGGACTGGGCTATTCGTTACTGGCAAATGGCACGGGATGCAAAACTGGCGGTCCCCGATGACTTCGCCAATTTTCACACCGATTACGAGTTCATGGGATTACAGCGGAATTTACGCATCCTGGGTGTATTTGCGCGACTTTCCATTCGTGATGGCAAAGATCATTACCTGCAGCACATGCCCCGTGTCAACGCCTATGTGCGCCAGGTTGCCAACCGCTATCTTGTTTTCAAACCCCTGTTAAGACTGCTGGATCGTCTGGACAACATCGAACACAAAGTGGGGTATACGTTTTGATTCAGGCCATGATTCTGGCTGCCGGCCGTGGCGAACGCATGCGCCCGCTCACCGATACCTTGCCCAAACCACTGCTGTGCGTAGGTGGAAAACCCCTTATTGTGTGGCACATAGAACGTCTGGCCAGTGCCGGAATAAGCAATATTGTCATCAACCATGCCTGGCTGGGTCACAAAATAGAAGAGACCTTGGGCAATGGCCACCAATTTGGCGTTACCATTAAATACTCGGCCGAATCCCCCAAAGGCCTGGAAACCGCGGGCGGCATTGCCAATGCACTGCCCCTGCTGGGCGAACAGCCTTTTCTGGTCATCAATGGCGATATCTGGTGTGACTGGAACCCCACGCAAGCCGTTACAATTACTGACCATTTGCAGCATGCATCAACACAAGCATGGCTGCTCATGGTGGATAATCCCCCTCACCACCCCGAAGGGGATTTCCATCTGGATCGTCAAGGGTTCCTGCACAACAAAACCGCAGAGACCATTAATCACACTTTTGCCGGCATTGGTGTATATCATCCCTCCTTTTTCAGAGGCGTCAACCCAAAACAGTCGCAGCCACTGGCCCCCCTGCTGCGTTTGGCCATGCAAAGCCGTCTCGTGGCAGGCAGCCTTCATACTGGACAATGGATTGATGTTGGCACCCCTGAAAGGCTGACACTGCTTGACCAGCAGTTACAATATGACAGCAATGCCCTTGCCTCCTCCGTTCAACCCCGATGAAATCACTTCATTTCGTAACCAAAGGATAGTTCAGTAATGTTTGGATCTTCAAAAAGAGCCGTTTTCAAACCCTCCGTTTATGAAAGCAGTAGCAGCCGTCGCGGCAAGCGCATGCCTCGCTGGCTCGTGATCCTGTTTACTGGTGTCATCATGGGCGCAGGCGGATTCTGGTTTTTGCAAACCAACTATGGTCCCAAACGTCTTAGCGTTGAGGAATCCAACAGCCTGACCAATGAGATCAGCATGCTGACCCAGGAAAAACAACGTCTTCAGGCCGAACTGGAAAAAACCACCCTGGATCTTGACGCCCTGAAAAAAAGCAATTCCGCCCAAGGCAACACCCTGAAAAGCAGCCAGGAACGTATCCAGCAACTGACGGCCGATCTGGAACTTATCAAAAAAGCCATTCCTGCCGACCCAAGTGGCAACCCACTGGGCATCCGTGCCGCCGAATTTGATGGTTCGATGGGTAAACTTGATTACAAACTGCTCATCATGAAAAGCGATGATGCCCAACCTGATTACAAAGCTCAACTTGAGTTTATTGTAGAGGGCAGATACCGTAATGGCAAAACCGGCTATGCCGAAATACCTCCTACCGATATCAACATCACCAATTTCCAGCAAGTCGGCGGAAGCCTGACATTGCCCCCCACCCTGACTCCAAGAAAAGTCACGATTCGGGTTCGCAGTATCGACGACCAGAAAACCCAGGCCAACCGCACTTTCAATATACGGTAATCTCTATCAGCCCTGCCTTTTACAGGCAGGGCTGATTTTCAGTCGTCATTCAATTTCAATTCATTTCCAACACTTGCCTAATGACACACACTTTGGCAAGATGTGAATACTATGGAAAAACAGCTTATTAAAATTCTCGTTGTGGATGACGACCCGGCACTCAGGCAGCTGCTGGCCGAGTACCTTAACCGTCACGGTTACGATACGCTACTGGCCCCGGATGCCACAGACCTGCCTCAGCGCATTACCAAATTCTCACCCGACCTTATCGTGCTTGACCGCATGTTACCCGGTGGAGACGGCCTGGAAGCCTGTCGCAAGCTACGCAGCCAAAATGAAGACATTCCCATTATTTTGCTGACTGCCCGCGATGAAACCGCTGATCGCATTATCGGTCTTGAGTCAGGGGCGGACGACTATCTGGGCAAACCTTTTGACCCGCGAGAATTGCTGGCCCGCATAGAAACCGTCTTGCGCCGTAAAAAAGGTCCTTCGGCACTGGTCAAGGAAACCCCCATCAGTTTTGGCCCCTTCACCTTTGACCCGGCACGTCGCCAACTGTTCAAGGGTGAAACTGTCGTTAAGCTTACTGGCGGTGAAATCAACCTGCTCGAGGCCATGGTCAAAAATCCGGGCAAACCCCTGTCCCGCGAACGTCTGCTGGCGCTGGCCCGCGATGACGATGAAGGAGAACGCAACGACCGTGCCATCGACATTGCCATTCTGCGCCTGCGCCGGGCAATCGAAGACGATCCCAAAGACCCGCGTTGGATACAAACCGTATGGGGAATCGGCTACCGGTTTTCCCCTGATGCATGAAAAAATTCAAGCTGTGGCCCCGCTCCCTGCGCCTGCAAATGATCCTCATGATGCTGGGCACAATCATTCTGGTCCAGGTTGGCAGCCTATCGGTTGGCAATTACCTTAGGGAACGTTATATGGAAGACGTGGTGGTTAATTACCTGACCACCACCATTCGCACCTTAAGGGCGGCCGTCGCCCAGATACCGGCAGAAAACAGGGCCAGCTTTATTGAAGAAGCCTCACAAAAAAAATGGCGTTTATGGTCGCGTCAGCTTCCCAAAGACACCCGTTTTTCACAACCTCTGCGCAGGGGTGCTGAAAACGCCCCGCGTCACGAAAAAATGGCGGAATACCCAACGGGTGACCTGCGCAACAACCTGCAGGACATTATCAATCACCTGAACCGTGCCCTGAATGACGGCACCCGGGTGGGACTGTCCCGTGGTGAAGAGCCACGCATGTACATTTCCCTTTTGCCACAGCTTAACGAGTTTGACAATACCGTGATACGGGAATGGCTGGTAATTCCGCTTGACCGGATAGAACCACCCAATATGCAGGCCATCATGATGGCCTGGCTAAGCATTAACCTGTTACTGATTGCCATGGCGGCCGGTTTTGCCTGGCATATCACCCGCCCGCTTACCCGCCTGAGCAGAGCGGCAGACCAACTTGCCCAAGGGCGCCCCGAAAGGGTAACGCCAGCAGGCCCCACCGAAACCCGTTCGCTGGGTGAACGCTTCAACGCCATGCTGGATGCCCTTGAGGAATCCAAGCTGGTCCAGCAAACCCTGCTGGCAGGTCTGCCACACGACCTCAAAAGTCCGCTGGCCCGCATGTGGCTCAGGCTGGAAATGACCGATGACCAGGCGTTAAAAGAAGGCATGCGCAACGACGTGCAAGATATGCAGCGCATGATCGATCAATTCATTGGCTATGTCCGCGGTTCAGACCCAGGCACCTACACCTTCACCAAACTGGAGCTCAATGCCTGGATCGATGAACGGGTTTCATCCTGGGAAGGTGCGGGCAGCCCCGTTTTCCTGAAATCCATGCCCACACACAAAATTTATATCCATGCCGATGGCCTGGCATTGGGGCGGCTTTTGGACAATCTGATTAGCAACGCCCTGAAGCACGGCCAGCCACCGGTTGAAGTCCATGTGCACGCTGACAGGAAAAAAGTGGTGATCTCTGTCTGTGATCATGGTGAAGGTATTCCGCTTGAACGTCGTACCGAAGCCCTGCGCGCATTCTCCCGACTGGACTCCGCACGCACCAAAACCGGTAGTGTGGGCCTGGGGCTGGCACTGGCCGACACCATTGCCAAAGCACATCATGGCTCTCTGGAGCTGGGTAGCGGTGAGTCGGGTGGCTTGCGTGTGGACATCACGCTGCCCCTGGCCGAAAGCTAACGCAGTTTATCGAAAATATCCCCGTAGACCCAGCTAAAATACACCAGCATGACGGGCAAGACAAAAGCCATGCACCCCACCAGCAAACGCATCGTAGTCACCGAATCGATACTGTCCCACAGGCTTAATTCATCATAAACCAGAAACGGAAAATAACTGTAAGCAAAACCGGCCACCACCAATACAATGACCAATAACAACAAAATAAAGGGCAAGCGCCCCAGCCAGTCATTCTTATGCGCATGCCTGAGCAAAATTTCAATCATGACAAACAGACTTAACATCAACAGCCAGCCAGGCAAAACAATACCCAAGGTATCAAACAGCGCCCACTTATAAAAAATACCCGTATTGCTAAATCCAAGCGCAGCCATTAAAGCAAACAAACCCGTTGCACCCAGTCTTGTCGTACGACGTGCCCATTTAATCGCCATTTCCTGCAGGGAGCCTTGTGAAGCACTTACACGCATCACCAGCCAAAGTGCCCCCAACAGGGCATACAGGGCGACAACACTCAGGGCAATGAACAAGACAAACAATTCGTAACCAGGCTCATCCTGGAAATTAACCGCGAATTTCCCCAAGACCCAGCCCTGCCCCAACACCATAGACAAAGAACCGGTAAAAAACAGGGTGGTCCAGCAACGACGCAGCCAACCGGCAGACCTCAGTCGAAACTCATAAGCAATATTACGCAGCAATACCCCAAGGGCAATCGCAATCATGGGCCAATACAGAACTCCAAAAATAAAAGCCCAGGCCTTGGGAAAAACAGCCATGAAAAAAACAACTCCCAACAACAACCAAAACTCATTGACATTGCGCCATGGTCCCAGCAGGCCCACCATACGGTCACGATGCTCACCGGCAAATGGCAACAACAAGGCGACCCCCAGATCAAAACCATCCAGGATGGCACCCATCAGTACCAGCAAGAAAAATGCCGCCATGCAGGCCAATGGCATCCAGAACACCGGATCATAAATACTCAAACCCAACAAGTTTGCCAGTTCCGTCATGCCGCTGCTCCTACAGTTTTACGCACCGGCACCACCCCATAGCGGGCTGCCTGGTAAAACATTTGTATAAAACTGGCCACAATCACCAGATAGACCACCAGATACATCACCGAAGACAGCACCAGTGCCTGGGTACCAATGGGCCGAAACACTTCCTGCAGGGCAATTTCTCCCTGCACAATGAACGGCAAGTTTCGAACATAAGACAAGAGCGTCATTAGCAAAACCAGCAACCACCCCGAAAATGTCATGCCTGAACACCATTTTTGCAAAAACACCGGTGTTTTACCTATTTCCCTTTTTTTGCCCAACAGGTAATAGCATGAAACAGCCAATACTGACATCATCATACCCAGCAATAGAATGACACCCCACCACACACTTCGCCAGCCATCGGTGGAGAAAGCCACGAACAAGGTATCCTGGGCAAAAAAACCGGGAACGATGAAAACGACAAAACCATACAAGGCCATGACCAGACCAATCCGGAAACTCAGGTTTTCAGCCCGGCTCAACGGCCGTTGCCGTGCCTGCCATGCACTGACTCCCATCATCATGAACCCCATGGACAGGCTGGAGCCGGCAAAAACCAGCAGCAGGCGCCAGACAATTTCATGATGAAACACAATCGCCATCCAATCGTACACAACAATATTGCTCTCTGTCTTGATGGTTCCCTGCGGCGCGTTCATCCATGACTGCAAAGCCAGTACCAGGTAAACAATCGCGGTTACACTCAACGCCGACATAAAGACCGAGGCCGTATGCCACCCCTCTTTCATTTTTCCCTGACGGTAAAGCATGCCATTAAGGAAAATCAATTTACAGGCAAAAGCCAGCAAAACAGCCAAGCAGGCCAATGGCCCGGCCACTCCTGCAATTTTCATCAGCAATGCCGGCCATAAAGTGCCTACCTGTATCATCAGGGACACGATCACGGCCATGCTAACCATCATGGCAAGGGCAAAGACCCTGACCCAATACCGATAAACGCCAATCCAGGCTTCCTGCCCTGTCCGGCGCCAGGCCAGCTTCAGAAAAAGCAGCATCCAGCCCGATGTAAGCAACACGGACACAAATATTGACAAAAACCCTAACGAGCCAAAAAACTGCCATTCGGCGAGCAAAAGCGGGGAAATTTCAAGCATAAGCAACAATTCGCAAACTATTTTGTTTAACTATGATTATTCACCGTGAGTCTAACTCCTGAACGTGGCAGAATGTATGCTATTTCATGATTTATTGATAAATTTCTGTATGACTGATTTCTCAACTGATGTACCCGTTTCCAATTTTTTGCGAACCATTATTGAAAATGACCTGAGTGCAGGACGCTACCAATCCAAAAAATGGGCAGGTGTACCCGGCCCTGCATCGGTACAGGCCAATGCACCCAAAGACAGCGCCAGAATCCGTACCCGCTTTCCGCCCGAGCCCAATGGCTATCTGCACATCGGCCACGCCAAAAGTATCTTCCTTAATTTCGGATTGGCCCGGGATTACGGTGGCATTTGCCACTTGCGCTTTGATGACACCAACCCCGAAAAAGAAGAACAGGAATATGTTGATGCCATCAAGGACACCGTCCAATGGCTGGGCTTTTCCTGGCGCAACAACGACCAGGAAAACCTGTATTTCGCCAGTGACTATTTTGATTACATGTATGACTTCGCCCAAGCCCTTATCATGGGTGGGTATGCTTATGTAGACATGCAAAGCCCCGATGAAATGCGGGCCAACCGCGGTACGCTCACTTCGCCAGGCACCAATTCGCCCTGGCGTGATCGCCCCGCTGAAGAATCACTGCAGCTGTTTATTGAAATGCGTGAAGGCAAGCACCCCAATGGCAGTATGGCGCTACGGGCAAAAGTGGACATGGCCTCACCCAATATCAATATGCGTGACCCGGTTATTTACCGCATTCGCCATGCCGAGCACCACCGCACCGGCAATCAGTGGCCCATTTACCCCATGTACACCTTTGCCCATCCCATTGAAGACGCGCTGGAAACCATTACCCACAGCATTTGCACTCTGGAATTTGAAGACCAGCGCCCCTTTTACGACTGGGTCCTTGAAAAACTGGTTTTCCTGGGCAAATTGAATGAGCCCCTGCCCAAACAGTATGAGTTTGCCCGCCTTAACCTTAACCATGTGGTCACCAGCAAACGCAAGCTGCTGCAACTGGTCAAGGAAAACCATGTCAATGGCTGGGATGACCCGCGCCTGCCCACACTGGCTGGATTGCGCCGTCGAGGCTACACCCCCGAATCCCTGCGTTTGTTCTGTGAGCGCATCGGTGTTTCAAAATCAGACTCACGGATTGACTACAGCATTCTTGAACAATCCCTTCGCGACACCCTTGACCCTATCGCAGACCGTGCCGTGGCAGTGCTTGACCCCCTCAAACTGGTTATTACCAATTACCCTGAAAACCAGCAGGAAGACTGCAGCGCCCCAAAAAATCCGCATAATCCGGACCAGGGCCGTCGCACTTTCCCGTTTACCCGTGAACTCTGGATCGAGCGCGATGATTTCAGGGAAGAGCCTCCGAAAAAATATTTCCGCCTGTTCCCCGGTAACCAGGTACGTCTGAAATACGGTTATGTCGTGCGCTGTACCGGTTGTATCAAAGACGAACAGGGTAATATTACCGAGGTGCATGCCGAATACCTGCCCGACACCAAAAGCGGTACACCGGGTGCAGACAGCGTCAAGGTCAAGGGCAATATCACCTGGGTTAGTGCCAAATATGCCCAATCGGCCACATTCCGCATTTACGACCGTCTGTTTACCGATGCCCATCCCGATGGCCAGGACAAAGACTTCCTGGCATGCATCAACCCCAACTCCATGCAAACCGTTCAGGGCTGGCTGGAGCCGGGCATCCAAACCACCCCCGGTGCACGTTGGCAGTTTGAGCGCCTGGGCTACTTTACCGTAGACCCGGAATCTGGTGAGGTACCGGTTATCAACCGCAGCGTGACCCTGCGTGATTCATGGATTTAAATGGATTTAACTTTTTTCAGAAACAGGCATTACTGTGACAAGCAAAGCCAATACAACTAACGCACTCATCTTTAAAAGTGCCTCCCTGTTTGCATTACGCATTGTGCTCAATAGCAGCGATCTTGCTGCCCTTAAGGAAGCCATTACCCGTAAAATGACGGAAGCCGGCAGCCTGTTCAAGGATGAGGCTGTTGTGCTTGATGCAACCCGGATTAATGAAGCGCCAGACTGGTCTGCGCTGCTCAGTCACCTGCAGGCCAACCACCTGCCGGTGATTGGCGTCATGGCCGAAGGAAGTATTCTGGACAGCGCGCGTCAAGCCGGCCTGGTGCCAGTTACCCTTTCCACGCCGTCCAATGCAGAGCGTGTGCCTCACGAGCCACCTGCTGCCCCCATACCACAGCCAAAACCCGAAAAACCGGAAGCCAAACCGGTCGAGACACCACAGCTTGAACCCTCCTTGGTCATCAAACGTCAGCTTCGCTCAGGCCAGCGTATTTATGCCCGTAACAGTGACCTGATCGTTATTGGTGCGGTTGGCCGGGGTGCCGAAATCATCGCTGATGGCAACATCCACGTGTACGGTCCCCTGCGGGGCAAGGCCATTGCCGGTGCCAGAGGTAATACCCAAGCCCGTATTTTTACCACTCACCTGGATGCCGAGCTGCTGGCCATTGCAGGTATTTACCGCCTCATTGACGCAGATTTTAACCAGAACCTCATCAAGCAGGCGGTTATCGTGGAACTGGAAAATGAATCGCTCACGTTCATTGCCAACAATGAGCATAATTAACAATGGGCTTTTTTTAATTTTTTTTTACAGTTTAACAGGGTCATTATGCAGTAAGATAATGACCATTTAAAGATTACAGGAATATCTTTTCATGGCACGTATTATTGTCGTTACATCAGGTAAGGGCGGTGTGGGCAAAACCACCACCAGCGCCAGCTTTTCTGCAGGATTGGCCATGCGTGGCCACAAAACCGTTGTGATCGATTTTGACGTCGGTCTGCGCAACCTGGACCTTATCATGGGTTGCGAACGCCGCGTTGTTTATGACTTCGTCAACGTGATCCAGGAAGAAGCTACCCTTAATCAGGCCCTCATCAAGGATAAACAACTTGAAAACCTGTTTATCCTTCCCGCATCACAAACCCGTGACAAAGACGCGCTTACCAAAGAAGGCGTTGGCAAAGTACTTGAAGACCTGAAAAAAATGGGCTTTGAATACATTGTGTGCGACTCTCCGGCCGGTATTGAAACCGGCGCTTTAATGTCTGCCTATTTTGCCGATGATGCACTGGTTGTAACCAACCCCGAAGTTTCATCCGTTCGGGACTCCGACCGTATCCTGGGTATTCTGTCCTCCAAGTCCAAACGCGCCGAGGAGTCAAAAGAACCCGTCAAGGAGTTCCTGGTACTGACCCGCTACAACCCCAAACGTGTCGAAGAGGGCGAAATGCTTTCCCTGCAAGACATTGAGGATATCCTGCGCATCAAACTGATTGGCGTTGTTCCTGAATCCGAAGCCGTACTTCAGGCATCCAACGCTGGTATGCCCGCCATTCACCTGAAAGACACCGACGTCGCCGAAGCCTACCAGGATATCGTCGCCCGTTACCTGGGCGAAGAAAGACCTCTGCGCTTTACCGAATATGAAAAACCGGGCTTTCTGAAACGACTCTTCGGGGGAAAATAATATGTCATTCCTCAAGTTTTTTCTGGGAGAAAAAAAGTCTTCGGCCAGTGTAGCCAAAGACCGGTTGCAAATCATCCTTGCGCGTGAACGCAGTCCGGGCAGCACCGAGCCCGACTTCCTTCCCGCGCTGCAAAAAGAGCTCATTGAGGTCATTTCCAAATACATCAAAATCAACGCTGATGACATCAAGGTTCATCTTGATCGCAAAGATACCCTTGAAGTACTTGAAGTTAAGATTGAAATGCCCCAGGAAGATAAAAACAAAAAAACAGAGTAATAAACGGCATGACCGCTTCCACGCAGGAGCATCGTACTCGTTCCCACGCTCCGCGTGGGAACGCAAGCCCAAGCCAGAGCCAGGAAACATACCCGCTACCACGCAGGAGCGTGGGAGCGAGAAACAAACATACTCCGTTGCCGCTACTCGCCTACTGGCTCCCATGCTCCTGCGTGGGAGCCAGTGTAAGAAGCGCCCCTCATAAAAAACCGCTGCAAACATCATGCTTGCAGCGGCTTACTGTTATGCAGGACTTAACCGATCGGACTTAACCGGCCGGCATTATGCCTGTTGGACTCGTTCCCACGCGCCCGCGTGGTAACGCTTGCCCAAGCGTTGTTTTTACTGGATATTAATTTCCACGCGACGGTTGGGGGCCAGACATTGAATCAACTGGGCACCACTACCCTCACACTGCACCACCGGCTGCGACTTGCCAGCGCCACGTGCCTGTAACAAATTGGCCGGTACACCCTGGGCCGCCAGATAATTGACAATGGTTTGTGCCCTGTCTTGCGACAGCTTCTGGTTATAGGCCTCTGAGCCCAAACGATCGGTATGCCCCACCACCGTTACCGATGTCAGGTTCTGGCGGCTTTTAAGATGGGTGGCCAAATTACTCAACTCGGTACGACCCGCTGTCACATTGTTCAAGTCTGAACGATCAAACGCAAACAGCGCATCGGCACTTAGGGTATAACTTTCATTCTGCTTGCCATCCGGGCAAACCGAGCCTTCGGTAACCGGTTTCCAGTAAAAGTTGCGGGCAATCAGATTGTTATCAAACAGCACTTTATACTGGCAGGTGCTGATATTGTTAACGCCCTGTCCGGGGGTATTGAAGTGAAACAGGTAATCCCACTCTTTAACCCGGAAACCTTCCGCAAAATGAGGGCGACCCAGCAAATAATACAGCTGGTCACGGGTCACCCCGTCACGAACCTGTGCCAATGCCCCCAGTACCGGGAAAGTACCCTGGTCATTATCAAACTTGACGCCATCCACATTTGGCCACACCAGATTACTGGCCGTACCGTCTTTACTGACATTACTCATGGTGCCGCAGGCGGTTAAGGCCAAGGCGGCTGCTACCGCAACGATACCTGTTTTGTATTGAAAAAGTTTCATTAACATTTCCTTGATAGTCTTTAAGCGTTACATGCTTTCTGCCCGGACCACCCATGATTGTGTGCAGTCCGGGCCATGGTTTGGAGCTAATGCAAAATTACCACTGATAACCCACACCGGCACCGTAAGTCACATCACCACGACTATTACCGGAAACTGAACCTTTCAGTACCCATTTACCGTTATCCGTAATGGTTGACAAACCAGCCGCAAAGCCTTGCTCACCACGATGTCCCGCTGTTGATACCGCAAACATGCTCTTGCCTGGCAAGTAAGCCTGTGGCAAGTTGGCCATGGCTGCAGCCGAGGCAGTCCCTGCCCTGGCATCCCTATCAACACGTTTCAGATCACCACGCACAGAATTAATCTGATTAGTCAGGTTATTGGCAACACCTTTAAGCTGGCCCACGTTAACCGCATCAGTATCATTGACACCCGCAGCCACGTTGGTAATGGTTGAGCCGCCTGCATTAATACCGGTGACAGAAACGCTTGGACCTACCTGCTCACCAGCATTGTTAACGAATGACAAACCATTATTGTTAACAATCGTATTGCCCGCCTGGAAGGTTGAGGCATTAACGGTTGTCGCATTGACGGTTGTTGCATTAACAGTAGTGGCATTCACTTCAGTCACAGTAATCGTATCATTCAAGGCAAAGTTCACCTCAGCACTGCCAAGCACTTGCGTGATCACAATATTGCCATCGTTACTCAACAAGCTGACTTTATCGCCAGCCTGAACCTGTGAATTATTACCGCCGACATTCAAGGTCCATCCCTGGTTCAACACATCAATGGCATCACCAACATTATTGACCACTTCGTTTTTATTACCGACCGTGTAACTTGGTGCACTAACCGTACCATCATTCTTCACTGTCGAGCCACCACCCAAGGCATTAGCCACAGATTGGCTGATATCCTTGATCTGGCCACCGTTCACCGCATCTTTACTTCCAGAGGCAATGTTGCCATTAGCCACATTCTGGATTTTATTGCCACCAACATCTACTTTATCTGCCGTAAATGCCAGGTCACCGGTAGGCCCGCCTTTAACAGTCAGGCCGGTATCACCCAGATGTACGTTGTCGCCCACCTTAACACCGCTGTCATCCATGACGGTTTTTCCTGCCGTAACGGAGTTGACAACCAGATTGGGATCAACAGAAATTTCAATACCAACATTGCCATCGGTTTTCGGTTTCTGAACGATATCGATATTATCACCTGCCACCAGGGTTAACTGGTCACCAGGCAGAATATCAGCGGGTCCACCAGTACCTGTTTCTGGAGTACCAACACCAGGGTTTCCTCCTGTATCTGTACCAGGATTCGAACCACCTGGATCACTGACCGTAACGCTCCAGCCTTTAGCCAACTCGTCAATTGCCGCCTGGACGGTTGAATAATCTTTACCATTAATGGTGTAAGTCGGACTTGTGAAAGTGCCATTTTCAAAGTCAAAGCTTACATCGCCACCAAAAATATTCTTTACCGAATCCGCCAGGAATGATAACTGGCTACCATTGACAGCATCGGTACTGGTTGCACTAATTTCACCTTTTGCCAGCTTGGTGATTTTATTACCGCCCATGTCAATGCCATCCGGTTTAATAAACACTGTATTGGGCAACTGAACGCCACTTCCATTAACAAAGCTTAAGCCGTTGCTGTTAAGGAATGTACCACCGGCATTAATGCTGTCAACCTTGATATTTTTTGCCAGATCAAAAGTGAGACTTGTCTTGTCTTGTGCAATCACGATGTTGTCATCGGTATTGTCAAAATCAACGGTTGCTCCTGGTGCTACATTTTCAGAGGTCGCATCATCTGCATTAGTGGTTACGTTCCAGCCTTTATTCGCTGTTTCGTTCACGATTGCCAACTGTTCTTCAGTTGCTGCACGACCTGCTGTTGCAAAATCAGCCGCGTTCAGATCACGATTACTCAAGCCTTCGATCGTGCCTTTCTCGGCATCCAACACGATAGTATTGGCTGAACCACCTTGCGGATTGGCAAACAGCTCAATCTTGCCGGCTTCCACACGGGTCGTTGCGGTCGGATTGGCGGTCACGTCATGCACCACAAGACCTTTATCGTTAACCACGGTATCACCCGTTGTCAGACTGCCGTCTGCCGTCAGATCAATGTCTTTGGCCAGCTGAATGCTTAGCGCACCATCGTCTTTCTGAATCACACCGATATTGCCTTCGCCTGTCAAATCAGCCGCAGCCGCACCACCAGTCAGACCTAAAGTCTGATTCAGCTTGCGTGTCACAGTGTTACCATCATCACCCACAAACTTCAGACCGTCGTTAAGGTTGGCCACTTCCTGTTCACCCAGTTCAGGATCGGTGTAAACGATACGGGTGGTGGTTGTGCCATCGGCACCATCCACACCGGGCGCACCGTCTTTAACGCTAATGTTGGTGCTGGCACCATCACTGCCATCCGCGCCTCTTGGACCGGTCAGGCCAATCGAGCCGTCCTTGCCATTGAGCACCACGGACGCACCGTCTTTGCCGTTCACGCCAATCGTGCCGTCGACACCGTCAACGCCATCCTTGCCCACCTGGATCTCTTCCAGATCCGTCAGGCTGGTGGCCAGCTTGATGCGCAGCTCACCATTCTCACTGTCTACACGGAGATTGGCATCGGAAGCACTGGCCGCATTGTCCAGACCGCCTGCAATACGCAGGGTCTCGCCCAGATCTTTGTGGATTTCATCGCCGGTATTACCGGCAAAGTTCAGGCCTGCGGCTGCCAGGCTATTGGTTGCCGTTTGCAGGTCACCAATATTGGCTGCATTGGTCAAGGTATCACCCGTGGCATCTGCCAGGTCGATACTACCCAGACCGCTGGCGACGCCAGTAATCTGTTTATTGCCGCCATCAATACCATCAACCGTTACACTTGGACCGTCTGTAATGGCTAAACCACTACTGTTAATGATGGTTGTATTGGTGCCGTCCGTGAAGGTTGCACTGTTCAAACCAGCCAGATCTTTAGCCAACTGGATGCTCAGGCTGCCATCATCTTTCTGCACCACACCAATGTTGTTCGCAGACAGATTCGTCACATCGGCACCACCAGTCAGACCCAGGGTCTCGTTGAGTTTACGGGTCACGGTATTGCCATCATCACCCACAAACTTCAGGCCGTCATTAAGCGTAGCCACTTCCTCGGTTATGCCATCCGGTTTCTCGTAAACAATGCGCGTTTTACTCTCACCATTTACACCATCATTACCATCAAGGCCTGGAGCACCATCTTTAACACTAATGTTAGCGCTGGCACCCGGTTCACCATTAGCACCCGCTGGACCGGTCAGGCCAATCGAACCATCCTTGCCATTGAGCACCACGGACGCACCATCTTTGCCGTTCACGCCAATCGTGCCATCAACACCGTCAGCGCCATCCTTGCCCACCTGGATGTTTTCCAGATCCGTCAGGCTGGTGGCCAGTTTGATGCGCAGCTCACCATTTTCGCTATCAACACGGAGATTGGCATCGGAAGCACTGGCCGTATTGTCCAGCCCACCGACAATATTCAGGGTCTCGCCCAGGTCTTTGTGGATCTCATCACCACTATTACCGGCAAAGTTCAGGCCTGCATCGGTCAGATTACTATTTACCAACTTGAGCTGCTCTTCTGTCGCCGCACGACCTGCTGTTGCAAAATCAGCCGCGTTCAGATCACGATTACTCAAGCCTTCGATCGTGCCTTTCTCGGCATCCAACACGATAGTATTGGCTGAACCACCTTGCGGATTGGCAAACAGCTCAATCTTGCCGGCTTCCACACGGGTCGTTGCGGTCGGATTGGCGGTCACGTCATGCACCACAAGACCTTTATCGTTAACCACGGTATCACCCGTTGTCAGACTGCCGTCTGCCGTCAGATCAATGTCTTTGGCCAGCTGAATGCTTAGCGCACCATCGTCTTTCTGAATCACACCGATATTGCCTTCGCCTGTCAAATCAGCCGCAGCCGCACCACCAGTCAGACCTAAAGTCTGATTCAGCTTGCGTGTCACAGTGTTACCATCATCACCCACAAACTTCAGACCGTCGTTAAGGTTGGCCACTTCCTGTTCACCCAGTTCAGGATCGGTGTAAACGATACGGGTGGTGGTTGTGCCATCGGCACCATCCACACCGGGCGCACCGTCTTTAACGCTAATGTTGGTGCTGGCACCATCACTGCCATCCGCGCCTCTTGGACCGGTCAGGCCAATCGAGCCGTCCTTGCCATTGAGCACCACGGACGCACCGTCTTTGCCGTTCACGCCAATCGTGCCGTCGACACCGTCAACGCCATCCTTGCCCACCTGGATCTCTTCCAGATCCGTCAGGCTGGTGGCCAGCTTGATGCGCAGCTCACCATTCTCACTGTCTACACGGAGATTGGCATCGGAAGCACTGGCCGCATTGTCCAGACCGCCTGCAATACGCAGGGTCTCGCCCAGATCTTTGTGGAT
>NZ_JAHSPR010000009.1 GCF_019132845.1 Advenella alkanexedens
CCCGAACAGGACAGTGAAACGCCTTCGCGCCGATGATAGTGGATGGACATCCGTGAAAGTAGGTCATCGTCAGGCTCTTTATTACGAAAAACCCCTTCAGCACTACTGAAGGGGTTTTTTTATTGCCCGCTCGATTCGTGGGCCGCTTTGCTGCCATGGAGCGCGTCAAAGGATAGGCTCATGCGTTACCACGGAGCATGGGAACGAGGAGGAAGGCGCTAATGGCAGGCATAAAAAAACGGGCCTGTGCCCGTTTCTTATGCTTGTGTGCCTGGTACCTTCTTACTTAAGGTGAGTGCTAACCAGTTTGGTCATTTCAAACATGCTGACCTGCTCTTTACCAAAGATTGGGCGCAGTTTATCGTCGGCATTGATATTGCGACGGTTTTGCGGGTCTTGTAAATCGTGTTTTTTAATATATTCCCAGATTTTTTTGGTAACTTCTGTACGAGGCAGTGGTGTGCTCCCTACAACGGCGGCCAATTCGGTGCTTGGAGTAAGGGGTTTCATAAACGCTGCGTTTGGTTTGCGTGCAGGTTTTTCCGATTTAGTTGTGGCCATTTTGGGGCTCTCCTTAAAGGCAGGGTTATATAGCATGTATGTGTTAGAGAATAACGTGTAATAGGAAGCTTGCCTAGCATTTTTTAAGTATATTTTGCTTCAAATGGTTTTTGAGACCTTTGCCTGGGTAAATTAGCGATAATTAACCATTATTGTATATATTCATGCCCCTTGAAAATTCGATTTAATACCCGCTTTCCACCAGTAAAATTTGGCAGCAGGACATTAATATTGGGTAAAGAAGACATATTTTAGTTATAGTGCATGATTATTCCATCGACACTCTGCTTTTAATATTCAATCTCATGCAAATCACCGATCATTCAATTACCTTAAAACGCCCCGACGACTGGCACCTGCACTTGCGTGACGGGCTGGCGCTTGAGTCTGTCATTGCCGATAGTGCCCGGCAATTTGCCCGTGCGATTGTCATGCCGAATTTACGCCCTCCCGTGACGACTGTGGCGCTGGCGACGGCCTATAAAACAAGAATTGAAAATGCATTGGAAAAAACGGGCTACGAAGGCAAATTCGAGCCGCTGATGACCTTATATTTAACCGATAATACCTCGGCAGAGGAAATTCAAAAGGCAGCCGAATCGGGCTTTATTCATGCCGTGAAATTATATCCTGCCGGTGCCACAACCAACTCGGATGCAGGCGTGACCGATTTATTGGGTAAATGTCGTCCGGCACTTGAGGCGTTGCAAAAACATGGCATGCCTTTGCTGGTTCATGGTGAGGTCACCGATCCAAACATAGACCTGTTTGATCGCGAAGCGGTTTTTATTGATCAAGTCATGATTCCCTTGCGTCGTGATTTTCCTGAGCTGAAAGTGGTGTTTGAGCACATCACCACACAGGAAGGTGCACACTATGTACGTGATGCACAAGGTCCTGTGGCGGCAACCATTACCGCCCACCATCTGCTTTATAACCGGAATGCCATTTTTACCGGTGGTATTCGTCCACATTACTACTGTCTTCCCGTATTAAAGCGTGAAAAGCATCGCTTGGCCTTGCTTGAGGCAGCCACCAGTGACAGTACACGCTTTTTCCTGGGCACAGACAGTGCTCCGCATGCCAAAGGTCTTAAAGAGCATGCCTGTGGCTGTGCCGGCTGTTACACTGCCATACATGCCATGGAGCTTTATGCCACTGCCTTTGAACTGGCTGGCAAGCTGGATAAACTTGAGGCTTTTGCAAGTCTGAATGGACCGGATTTTTATGGTTTGCCACGCAATCAGGACTTCATTACCCTGGAGCGTATCGAATATAATATTCCGGCAGAGTTGCCTTATGCTGACAATACCACCCTGGTTCCCTTGGCGGCTGGTGAAAACCTGAACTGGAAAATGAAATAATTCAGTGATACATACATATACGGCAATCCTGGCGTTTTCATTCCGTTTGGGATTGACATTGAAAGGTTCTTGAATGAATGCCTGCTTCGGGTGGGGTAAACACTCAACCCGACCAGGCCATAAGCATTAATGGACATCGCTTTGGCTAAACATAAAATTCAAATTACCGAAGAACGTTATAAACAGGTTGATGACTACTTCAATCAGTTGTTTCTGAAAGAAGATGTGATTCCTGAAAAAGTGCTTGAGCATTGCAAGAAAAACAATATTCCCGCAATTAATGTGGCACCCAATCAAGGCAAGCTGCTTCATATGCTGATCAGGATGAATGCGGCCCGGCACGTCCTGGAAATTGGTACCCTGGGTGGATACAGTACCGTTTGGATGGGGTTGGCCTTGCCCGATGATGGTCGCCTGGTTACGTTGGATTTTGATGAGAGTTATATCAGAATTGCCCGTGAAAGCCTGAATATGGCCGGTTTGCAGGACAAGGTTGAAATCAGACAAGGTGTCGCGGCTGAAACGCTTGAGCAAATGGTGCAAGCAAAGCAAGCCCCGTTTGATTTTATTTTTATCGATGCTGACAAGGAAAATAATCCGGTCTATCTGGATTATGCCCTGAAGCTGTCACGACCGGGCACAGTCATTGTGGCTGATAATGTGGTTCGACAGGCCAAAATACTGGATGATAGTGGCAAGGCGGATAATATCCGGGGGCTGCGCCGGTTTTTTGATGATATGGTGGACAACCCTCGTCTAACCGTGACCGCTTTTCAGACCCTGGGGTCTAAAGGCTGGGATGGCCTGGCGATTGCTATTGTCAAGCAATAACACCGTCAGGCCAGGCCAATAGCCTAACTGGTTTCTT
Organism: Advenella alkanexedens; assembly: GCF_019132845.1. GTDB lineage: Bacteria > Pseudomonadota > Gammaproteobacteria > Burkholderiales > Burkholderiaceae_B > Advenella > Advenella alkanexedens. The sequence continues at coordinate 2,794 of NZ_JAHSPR010000009.1, forward strand.
TCTTGGCTTCGAGCTGTTCCCAGCGGTCAAAAAGCTTAAGCAGCTCTTCTTCCAGCTCTTGCAGACGAAGGTTAATGCCGTTAGCCGTGTCCGAGCCGTCTTTGTAGAGTTCCGGGTCGGAAAGTTTGGCGGTCAGCTCTGCCTGTTCCGCTTCCAGTTTGGAAATTTCCTCGGGCAGGGATTCCAGCTCCTTGAGCTCCCAGCTGCTAATGCGGGAACGGTTTGGGCGTGATTTTGGCTGGGCAGGCGTGTTAACGGCTGGTGTTGTTTCAGCTTTTTTATCGGTGCCGCCTGGCTTGCCTGCCAGTTTGTCCGCCACGTCTGCGGGCCGCTGTTCAAGCCAGTCATCATAACCCCCCACGTAATCCCGCCACTGCCCATCTCCTTCATAGGCAATGGTTTGTGTGATCACATTATTCAGGAAAGTTCGGTCGTGGCTGACCAGTAGAACCGTGCCATTAAAGTCCTGAAGTAATTCCTCAAGCAGTTCCAGGGTTTCAATATCCAGGTCGTTGGTTGGCTCGTCCATGACCAGAACGTTGGCAGGCCGGGCAAACAGCCGAGCCAGTAGCAGCCGTGCCCTTTCACCACCCGACAGGCTGGAAACAGGGGATTGCGCACGGGCCGGTGAGAACAGGAAATCACCCAGATAACTCATGACGTGTTTGCGCTGTTGACCGATTTCAATCCACTCACTGCCTGGATTGATCACTTCGGTAAGAACGGCATTTTCATCCAGTTGTTCACGCATTTGGTCAAAATAGGCAATCGACAGGTTGGTGCCCAGCTTGACTTTTCCCTCAGTGGGGGACAGTTTGCCCAGAATGATTTTGAGCAGTGTGGTTTTACCGGCACCGTTGGGGCCAATTAAGCCAATCCGGTCACCACGCATGATGGTGGTGGAGTAGTTTTTGATAACGGTTTTGTCACCGAAGGTGTGGCTGACGTTTTCCAGTTCAGCCACTAGTTTACCGGATTTTTCACCCATGGAAACAGCCAGGTTGACGTTTCCAACACGTTCACGACGTTCACTGCGTTCGCGGCGTAATGCTTCAAGGCGTCTGACCCGGCCTTCGTTGCGAGTGCGTCGGGCTTCAACCCCTTTGCGAATCCAGACTTCTTCCTGGGCCAGGAATTTGTCAAAACGTTCGTTTTGCAGTTTTTCGGCTTCAAGCCACTCCGCTTTGCGTGCCTGCCATTGGCTGAAATTGCCAGGGAAACTGTGTAGCTGGCCGCGATCCAGTTCTATGATGCGGGTGGTGACGGCATCAAGGAAGCGTCGGTCGTGGGTAATGATCACGCAGGCGGAACGACTGCTTTGTATCATTTGTTCCAGCCATAGTATGCCCTCAAAGTCCAGATGGTTGGTGGGTTCGTCAAGAAGCAGTAAATCGGGGGCCTCGATAAAAGCGCGGGCCAGGGCTATGCGTTTGCGGGTGCCACCCGACAATCCCTTGACCAGCGTGTCAGGATTCAGGCCCAGTTTTTCGATGATTGCACTGGCACGGGCCGGTCGGGCCCAGTCTTCGGAGTCAAGGATATTGCCACAGATATTTTCATAAACGGTTTGATAATCGTTAAGGACGGGTTCCTGCTCAACGGTAATGACGCGCAATGAACCCATCTTTGAGATTTCACCGTCATCGGCTTCGGTACGGCCGTCAAGAATGCGCAGTAATGAGGATTTGCCAGCGCCATTGCGGCCGATCAGACCGATTCTTTCGGATTCCTGGATGGTAAGGTTGGCGTTATCGAGCAGAGCGTGGTGGCCATATGCCAGATGAGCATTGATTAATGTGATAAGAGTTTGTGCTGCCATAAAGTAGATCTAAAATATTGGGTAAACGGTTTTTTATTCTTTTGGGATAAAAGGACTTTAACACCTTTGGCGGGAATAAGTCGGTTAAAATGCATTTCTGGCAAAGTGGGCTGGGCAATCGCGGGGGTTTTATCCTCGAGGAACGTCCGGACTCCATAGGGCAGGATAGCGGCTAACAGCCGTCCGGTTGCGCAAGTAACCGAGGAATAGGGCCACAGAGACGAGACTGCAGCGTGGGCACGCAAGTGCACTGATACGGCGACTTCCGTATGGCATTGCCGCAAGGCAATAACGCCGCAGGGTGAAACGCGGTAACCTCTATCCGGAGCAACATCAAATAGGCATGTGTCTGGTTCTGCCAGGAAGGGCGGCTCGTCCAAACATGCGGGTAGATGGCTAGAACGCATCAGCAATGATGCGTCCAGAGGAATGATTGCCAACCAGTTTACTGGTTTACAGAATCCGGCTTATAGGCTCACTTTGTCAGTTCTTTTCTTATAGGTTGTAAACCCTCGCCATGACCGGGTGAAGGGCTGGTGGTTCATGGTAATTTCTCAAGAACTGTTAAGAAATGATAAAAATTAATATACAGTTTTTACGATATCTCTTGCCTTACTTTCACTTTCTATTTTAAGAGCTTGATTTCTAAAGGTCTTTCTATTTTCCATTTTCGTCAGGTAACGCTAAGTCGTTGTAGTTATTGGAAAAAGTCAATAAATAAAGCTTGACCAAATATCAGCCTTGTCTTAAAGTGGGGAAAAGTAGGGAAATGTGGAAAAAAGTGGGGAAAAATTGGTTTTCCAGGGAAATAGTGCACTCACCTTAGATGCCAAGGGAAGGATGACCATTCCTGCCCGGTATCGTGATGCCCTAATGGAATCCGCCCAAGGTGCCCTGACCATTACCCGCAATTTTGATGGTGGCTTGCTGGTTTACCCCCGCCCCGTGTGGGAAGAAAAGCGTGAAGTCATCATGCAATTGCCAATGTCCGCCCGTCATGTCCAGCGTCTGTTATTGGGTAACGCCCAGGATGTGGAAATAGACGGAGCAGGGCGAGTACTCATTGCTCCCGAATTGCGCTCTGCTGCAGAAATGATTAAAGAAGTTGTTTTAGTTGGCATGGGCAGGCATTTTGATCTTTGGGATGCCCAGATGTTTGCGAACATGCAGGCGGCTGATTTGGCCAAAGGTTTACCAGATAGTTTGGATGATTTTTCATTGTGATTTCAGAAAGTTTCGTACATAAGACCGTGTTGCTCGGAGCAACTGTCAATGCGCTGGTTCACGATGAATTCAATGTAAAGGCCAAATGGATTCACGATTTATTGCCTCCTGGCAATAAAGATGGTGTTTTCGTGGATGGCACGTTTGGCAGGGGGGGGCACAGTCGTTATCTGCTGTCCCAGCTTTCAGCCAATGCAAAACTGTTTGTTTTTGACAAAGATCCCCTGGCCATGGTCTCGGCACGTCAATTGCAACAGGAAGATTCCCGGGTGAACATTATTCATGGCGGCTTTTCTTCAATGGAAGAAGAGTTGCATCAGCGTGGCATTGACCAGGTTCAGGGTGTTTTATTGGATTTGGGGGTTTCTTCCCCACAGATAGATGATGCATCCAGAGGTTTTTCTTTCATGCGGGAAGGGCCGCTGGATATGCGAATGGATACCAGTCGTGGCGTAACTGCGGCTGAATGGCTGGCACAGGCCAGTATTGAAGAAATGAAGGAGGTTATAAAACACTATGGCGAAGAACGGTTTGCTTTCCAGATTGCAAAGGCGATTGATCATCGCCGCCAATCCAGCCCTTTGTGCACCACGCTCGAACTTGCCGAGCTCGTCTCAACCGTCGTCCGGACGCGGGAAAAAGGTCAACATCCGGCCACACGTACCTTTCAGGCTATACGGATTCACATCAATCAAGAGCTCGAGGAGCTGGCGAACACCCTCGCGTCAATTTTAAGATTGTTGGCACCAGGTGGAAGGATGTCGGTGATCAGTTTTCACTCGCTTGAAGATCGCATGGTTAAACAGTGTATCGCGGCAGCGGCCAAGCCTGGTGCCGATTTTGCACGTTTACCTTTACGAGAAAGTGAAATGCCACAACCGGTGCTTAAAAGTCTGGGTAAGGTATTGGCGGCTTCGGAAGAGGTGGTGGCCAATCCCCGTTCTCGCTCTGCAGTGTTGCGGGTCGCGCAAAGAACAGAAACGGCATTGACGGATGCTGATGCCTTTGTCAGCAGGCCGCTCACACCGGGTAACCAGTCTGGCAAACGGAGGGGTTCATGGCGCGGTTAGGTTTATTGCTGCTGGTGTGTTGGTTTGTTTACAGTGCTGCTTCTCTGGTGTCGGTTCGATATCAGCAACGTCTGCTGTATGTCGATCTGGGGCGAGCGCAGGCGGTGGAAAATGAACTGGGTATAGATTGGCGTTACTTGCAGCTTGAGCGGGCAAAATTAACGACTAATGCACGGATTCAACAGGTAACAACCCAAAAATTGAACATGCAAATACCGCATATCGGTCAAATTATTTATATCAAAGATTCTGAGCTGGCGAATAGTCCGGCCTCACCTGCGACGCAACAGAGTAACCAATAAAAGGGAAGCCAAATGCTTAAATTCGGCAAAAACAAAATCCCTGAGTTGTTCAAACGATCCAGAGAAAACGCCTATTCCCGCCATTACAGCAGTCCGGTTTTGCATGTGCAAATCCCCAGGTGGCGCGCGCGCGTTCTTTTTTTCCTGATTTCCCTGGGTTTTTTGGCAGTAATTGGCAAGGCGCTGTATATCCAGATCATGAGTACCGAGTTCTTGCAGGCGGAAGGCGAAAAACGATTTGAGCGTACGCTGCAGCTGCCGGCCACCCGTGGACTGATTACCGACCGTAATGGTGAGTTTCTGGCAACCAGCACACCCGCGGTAGCCGTCTGGAGTATCCCCGAGGAAACCAGCAAGGCAAGCCCCCAGCAGCTGGGCGCTTTGGCCAAACTGTTGGATATGTCTTTGAAAGACCTGCAGGAAAGACTGAAGAACCTGGACAAAACATTTGTCTATCTGAAACGGCAGATTCCGACGGATATCGGCAAGCAGATTAAAGAGCTGGGCATTCCCGGGATTCATTCTTTACCCGAGTCCAAACGGTCTTATCCGCAGGGTGCGTTGACCGCTCATGTGGTTGGATTTACCAATATCGAAGACCGGGGAATTGAAGGCATTGAGCTGCAAATGAACGAATCATTGCGGGGCAAGCCGGGGTTGCGTCGGGTCTTGCGCGACCGTATCGGACGTATTATCGAAGATGTCCAGGAAGTGGAGCCGGCCACCGATGGTGCGGATGTCACGCTGACCATAGACGGGCATATTCAACTTCTGACCATGCAAGCCCTGGAAAAAGCCATGAAAAAGCATGAGGCCGAATCGGCCGGAGCCGTGGTCATTGACACGAATAATGGTGAAATATTGGCCATGGTCAGTGTGCCGTCTTACGATCCCAATATGCAGTCCGAGCGTAAAGGTTCCGCACTCAGGAATCGGGTCATTACAGATACCTTTGAGCCGGGCTCCATTATCAAGCCATTGGTATCCGCTCTGGCGCTGGATGCCGGTGTCATTACCAAAAACACCTTGTTCAATACAGGAACCGGCTCTTACCGCTACCAGGGGGCCACCATTACCGATGTCAGTTCCCGTAATGGCACGCTGAATGTGTCAGGTATTTTACGTCGCTCAAGTAATATTGGCATGACCATGATTTCCGAGCGTTTGCGTTCGGAACAAATGTGGACCGTATTCAATGCCCTGGGTTTCGGACAGGTTCCCAACATCGCTTTTCCCGGTGCGGCTTCGGGACGTGTCCGGCCATGGGAGCGTTGGAAGCTGATTGAAAAGGCCACCATGTCCTATGGATATGGTTTGTCGGTATCCCTGTTGCAGATTGCCAAGGCATTTACAACACTGGCCCGTGACGGAGACATGATCTCCCTGTCATTGATTAAAAATGACAAGAAACCCACCAGTATTCAGATTTATAAACCGCAAACGGCTCGTGATGTCAGGGCCATGCTCGAAGAGTCGGTGGGTATGGAAGGTAATAAAATCCAGGCAATGGTTAACGGCTATCGTATTGGCGGAAAAAGTGGAACCGCAAGGCAGATTGTCAACGGGCGTTATAGCCGCTCTGATTATCGGGGCTCATTTGTTGCTGTTGCGCCTATTTCAAAACCCAGGATTGTGGTGGCCGTAACCGTTAACAGGCCGAAAAAAGCCGGTTATTACGGTACCCTCAATGCGGGGCCGGTTGCGGCGGAAATCATTGAAGGAACCTTGAAGTATCTCACGGTTCCGCCAGATTTGCCGGTAGAGCCCTCATTGGAAGCAAAAAGTCAGAACACGACAGGCAGGAGAAATCGCGGATGACCATACCATTCATATTACATTGGTTAACACAGCATGTGGCATCCACGGCGCACCTTCGGCTTGACTCCAGGGACATCTGTAAAGGGGATGTCTTTGTTGCCTGTGTCGGAACCTCACAAAACGGCGCTGCGTACATTGAAGATGCAATCGTAAAGGGTGCCGCGGCTGTTTTGCTTGAGCAATCCAGTGGCCCGCCGGTCAATACCGCTTATCCGGTGCCGGTATTGGGCGTGCCGGGTTTAAGGCAATTGCTGGGTGAGTTGGGTGACACCTGGTACGGACATCCATCGGAACAGGTTTTTGTGATTGCAGTTACCGGCACGAACGGAAAAACCTCTTGTGCCACCTGGTTGGCCAGAGCGTTGACCGCCAATGGCGTGCCGTGTGCCACCATTGGCACACTGGGCATGGTATTGCCCGATAATACCAATTTGGGTGGTTCACTAACGACCCCTGATGTGCTGACCTTGCATCGTTTGCTGGCAGAGTTACGAGACAGGGAAATTAATGCGGTGTCTATCGAGGCCTCTTCCATCGGCCTGGATCAGGGGCGTATGGACGGATTGCGTATCCGGATTGCCGCCTTTTCCAATCTGACCCTTGACCACCTTGATTATCACAAGGACATGGCAGAATACGAGCGGGCCAAAATGCGTCTGTTTCATTGGCCCGGCTTGCAGCATGCCGTGATCAACCTGGATGATCCGGCCGGTGAGCGCATATTTCTAGACTCCCGTGCCGAAAACACGATTGGTTACTCCTTGAAAAATCATGTAGATGCCAGGATTCTTGCCAAAGAGCACCGTTTTGATGATTACGGACTGGCTTTCGATTTGTTCAGCCCGCAGGGCGAGGCGCAGGTATTGACCCGTTTGCTGGGTGAGCACAATATCTCTAATTTATTACTGGTTGCAGGTGTGTTGCAGGCTATGGGCTGGACGCTGGCCGATGTTGTTAAAACCATCTCGTTGCTTGAGCCGGTACCTGGTCGATTGCAGATTGTGAAAGGCCTGGAGGTAGCCGGGGAAGCGGGAATGCAGCCTTTGGTGGTGGTGGATTACTCGCATACACCCGACTCGCTGGAGCGCGCGCTCGATGCCTTGAGGCCAACCGCCCGGGCCCGGAAAGGACGGTTGGTTTGCATTTTTGGTTGCGGTGGTGACCGGGATAAAACCAAACGTCCTGTCATGGGTAAAATTGCTTCGCAAAAAGCCGATCTGGTTTATGTGACCAGCGATAATCCCCGTACCGAAAATCCTGAGCGGATTCTGGCCGACATCCTGGCCGGCATGCCTGTTTCACCTCATGTTCAGCCTGATCGGGCCTATGCCATTTTACAGGCGGTATTACATGCCTTGCCCGAAGATGTCATTTTGGTGGCAGGAAAAGGGCATGAAACCTATCAGGAAGTCAATCATGTCAAAACCTGTTTTGATGATCGTGAGTGGTCTGTACTGGCATTGGCCTTGCGTCATGCAAGCGGTGTCTCCACCGATTCACGCAGTATTGGCAAAGGGCAGATATTCATTGCCCTTGTCGGTGAAAATTTTGATGCCCATGATTTTCTGGGACAGGTTCAGCAAGCGGGCGCATGGTTGGCGGTTGTCAGCCGCAAGAATCCGGATATCGATCTGCCCCAGGTGCTGGTGGCCGATACGGGCAGGGCGCTTGAATTGATGGGCAAGGCCTGGCGCTCCCTGTTTGATATCCCGGTTATTGGGGTGGCAGGCAGTAATGGCAAAACAACCACTAAGGAAATGATTGCCGCCATTTTGGAGGTACATGTCGGGCCGGCACATTGTATTGCCACGAAAGGCAACCTGAATAATCAAATTGGTGTCCCCTTAAGTTTATTGGGCTTGAATGAAAATCATCAGGTCGCTGTATTTGAATTGGGCATGAATCATCCGGGTGAGATCCGCATCCTGACCGATCTAGCCAGGCCTACTGTCGGACTGGTGAACAACGCGCAAAGGGAACACCAGGAGTTCATGCAAACGGTAGAGGCCGTTGCGATTGAAAACGGTGATGTGATTGCCGGTCTTGATGCCAATGGGGTCGCTGTTTTTCCTGCCGATGAGCCTTATACCGCCTTGTGGCACGATATTGCCGGCGAGCGGCGTCGGATTTTATTCGGTTTTGGTGAACAGGCCGATGTTACTGCCGAAGAGTTGGTGGCCGATATCAATGGCAGTCGTTTTTTGCTGGTGACCCCAAGTGCCTCCGCTCAGGTTTCATTGAATATTCCGGGCCATCATAATGTGCGCAATGCATTGGCAGCCACTGCCTGTGCGCTGGCGATCGGTATACCTGTGGATACGATTATCATTGGGTTACAAAAATTTAGCCCCGTTAAGGGACGAATGCAGGGATTTGTGCTTTCTGACGGCACAAAATTGCTTGATGACTCGTATAATGCAAACCCTGATTCTGTTCGTGCTGCCATCGATGTCCTGTCACGATTGCCCGGGTCCAGGGTGCTGGTGCTGGGAGATATGGCCGAAGTGGGTGATGATGGTCCGCAAATGCATGCCGAAGTGGGGCTCTATGCCAAAGAAAAAGGTATTGATTACTTGCTGGCTTATGGCAAGGCATCCAGGCAAACTGTACAAGCCTTTGGTTCACAGGCAACGCATTTTGAAGACATTCATCAGATGGCACCGTACATCAGAATTCTCAAACCGTTAAATATTTTAGTGAAAGGATCACGATCAATGCGTATGGAGCGTGTGATTGCAGACTTGCAAAAAGCTTCATCCATTGAAGGGGAACAAGATGCTGTATGAGTTATTCGGGTGGCTGTCTACAAGTATAAGTGGCTTCGGTGTTTTTGAATACATTACATTGCGAGCCATGCTGGCGTGCGCTACTGCATTGTTTATTGGCTTGTGGGCCGGCCCGCGTGTCATCCGGAGATTGACGGCGCTTAAAATTGGCCAGGCGGTCCGGGCTTATGGACCCGAATCGCATCTGGTCAAAAATGGCACGCCCACCATGGGGGGGGTGCTCATTCTTATCGCGATTGGTATCAGTACTTTATTGTGGGCAGACTTAAGCAACCGGTTTGTCTGGGTGGTGATGCTGGTGACTTTCGGGTTTGGCGCGATTGGCTGGGTGGATGATTATCGCAAAGTGGTTTATCGCAATCCCGAAGGCATGTCCTCGCGGGAAAAATTTTTCTGGCAGTCATTGATTGGCCTGATTGCATCGGTATATCTGACATTTGCCGTTTCCGCACCGGCCAATGCCGATTTATGGCCTTTGTTCAAGGAATGGGTGTTAAGTGGTTTCAGCATGCCGCTACCATCCCGTGCCGACCTGATCGTGCCTTTTTTCAAGAGCGTCAGTTATCCGCTGGGCGTATTTGGTTTCGCCGCATTGACCTGGGTGGTCATTGTGGGTACCAGTAATGCGGTTAACCTGACCGATGGTCTAGATGGCCTGGCCATTATGCCCACCGTTATGGTGGGCAGTGCCTTGGGTATTTTTGCCTACGTGGTGGGACGGGTTGACTATTCCCGATACCTGTTGTTCCCTTATATTCCAGGTGCCTCCGAAATGTTGATTTTGTGTGCCGCCCTGGCTGGTGCCGGCTTGGCATTCCTGTGGTTCAATGCATATCCTGCCCAGGTTTTCATGGGCGATGTGGGAGCGCTGGCGCTGGGGGGCATGTTGGGCACGGTGGCTGTCATTGTCCGGCAGGAAATTGTCCTCTTTATCATGGGAGGGGTGTTCGTGGTGGAAACACTGTCGGTCATGCTCCAGGTTGTCTGGTTCAAATACACCAAGAAAAAATATGGTACAGGGCGTCGCATACTTCGAATGGCACCTTTGCATCATCACTTTGAAGTGGGTGGCTGGAAAGAGACCCAGGTGGTGGTGCGGTTTTGGATTATCACGATGATGCTGGTGTTACTTGGTTTGGCAACATTGAAATTACGATGAATACACAGTCAGAAAATAACGTTTTGTCTTTTCCTTCCTCGGTCCTGGTTCTGGGACTGGGAGAAACCGGTCTTGCTGCCGCTTTATGGTGCCTGCGTAATCAGGCGCGCTTGCGCATTGCCGATACCCGAACCAACCCGCCGGGCCTGGACAAGCTGGATGCAACAGGTTTGCCCTTTGAAAAATTCCTGGGTGAACGCAGCTTTGACGATGAGGCCCTGGAAGGGATTGACGCAATTGTTTTAAGTCCGGGTCTGGTGCCATCCGAGCCACAGCTGGCCGGTTTTCTTGCCCGTGCGGAACAGCGCAATATTGAAATATTGGGTGAAGTAGAACTGTTTTCCCGCGCACTTTTACAGCTAAGGCAAACACAGGCTTATGAGCCCAAGGTGCTGGGAATTACCGGTACGAACGGCAAAACCACAGTAACCACCATGATCCGTGACATGTTGCAGGAAGCCGGGCTGGTCGCGGTGGCAGCGGGCAATATCAGCCCTTCTGCCTTAACCGCGTTGATGGCGGCTCTTGATGCCAACGCCTTGCCTGATGTCTGGGTGCTTGAGTTATCCAGTTTTCAGTTGGTAACCGTTAAAACCTTGCAGCCTGACGCATCGGTTGTGCTGAACATTACCCAGGATCATTTGGACTGGCATGCCAATTTGCAGGAATATGCCGATTGCAAGGCAAAACTGCTCAAAATGAGCCGGGTGGCCGTTATCAATCGTGATGATGAAATGGTCAGTGCCATGGTGGCGTTTGCCGATGACCTGAATGTACGCTCTTTCGGTGAAACCGAGCCTGTCCTTGACGGGGATATGGGTCTGGAAGACAGTAATGGCATGTTGTGGCTGGCTGCGAGCAGTGCCGATGAGTTTGATCTGCCCGAAACCGGTGGCCGAAGAAAAAAAAGCACGGAACGCCCGGTTAGAAAACAGGGAGTGCTCAAACGCTTGATGCCGGCAGATGCCATACTGGTGCGAGGTCGGCATAATGCCCTGAATGCATTGGCGGCCATGGCGCTGTGCCGGGTACTGGGTATCGGCTGGACTCCATTGCTGAATGCGTTAAGAAATTACGTGGCTGAGCCACACCGAACCAATTTTGTTCGAAGCATCCGGGGGGTTGACTTCATCAATGACAGTAAGGGCACTAATGTGGGTTCTACGGTCGCGGCCCTCAAGGGTATGGGTCGCAAGGTGGTCTTGATTGCCGGTGGACTGGGCAAGGGACAGGATTTTTCTCCGTTGGTCACACCGGTGGCGCGCTTTGCCCGTGCTGTTGTTCTGATCGGGCAGGACGCCCGTGTTATTGAGCAGGCTTTGGCACCTGCCGGTGTGCCATGTCTTCATGCCGTGTCGCTTGAAGAGGCTGTCAGTATTGCGCTGGATCATGCGCAGGAAACCGATGTGGTGTTGTTATCACCCGCCTGTGCCAGTATGGATATGTTCAAAAATTACAATCATCGTGGCAATGCCTTCATTGATGCTGTCAACGAGCTGGCCCTTGAAAACGGAGAGGTGGCATGAGTTTGCTGGCAGAGCTGCGTTCCAGTGTCAGTGCGGTCAAGCCGGGTCGTACGACCATGCGCAATTATGATTTGCTGTTGGGCGTTGCGGTCTCTGCCTTGTTGTTGTTTGGTCTGATTATGGTGTTTTCCGCCTCTATTGCATTGGCCGATGGGCCCAAGTATGCCAATTTGGGCCGGTATTACTTCGCCCTCCGTCATGGGATTTATATTACAGTGGGCGTGTTTCTGTTTTTTCTGACGCTGACTGTACCCATGAGCTTCTGGGAAAAAAACGCTTTCCGGATTTTTCTGTTTGCAATGCTGCTGCTGGTTCTGGTTCTGGTGCCGTTTATTGGTAGAGAGGTCAATGGCGCTTCACGCTGGCTTCCCATTGGCCCCATCAACTTTCAGCCATCCGAGCTCATGAAGGTGGCCATGTTGCTCTTTGCCGCCGATTACACGGTGCGTAAGCAGAAATACATGCAGGATTTTATTCGTGGTTTTATTCCCATGGCCCTGGCATTGGTAGCGGTCGCCACACTCTTGTTGCTTGAGCCCGATTTGGGGGCTTTAATGGTAACGGTGTCGATTGCTGTTGGGATCCTGTTTCTTGGGGGCATTAATCTTGGACTTTTTGTTTTTGCCATTGGTGCACTGGTTGTCTTGTTTGTATCGATGATTATTTTTGCTCCCTGGCGACTGGAGCGAATCATGGCCTATCTTGAGCCGTTTCATGAATCAAACGTGCAATCCAGTGCTTACCAGCTGGTGCACTCCCTGATTGCCATCGGGCGCGGAGAATGGTTCGGGGTTGGTCTGGGTTCAAGCATTGAAAAATTGCATTATTTGCCCGAGGCACATACTGATTTTATTATTGCAGTGGTGGGCGAAGAGCTGGGCTTTGTCGGGATTTTCCTGGTGGTGGTGCTGTTTTTCATCATTGTTAAAAAAAGCTTTGATATTGGCCGTTCTGCCATTGCGATGGATCGCGAGTTCAATGGCCTGGTGGCCCAGGGGGTTGGTGTCTGGTTTGGTGTGCAGGCATTTATTAATCTGGGGGTTTGCCTGGGTCTGTTGCCGACCAAGGGTCTGACCTTGCCGCTGGTCAGCTATGGGGGGTCTTCTATCGTCATGAATCTGATTGCGATTGCCATGTTGATGCGCGTTGATTACGAGGTCCGTCAAATGATGCGTGGCCGGCCTGTCAACAAAGAAAATAAAAGGTCGTACTCATGAAACAGCCAACATTATTGGTCATGGCAGGCGGAACGGGCGGGCATATCATGCCAGGGCTGGCCGTGGCACATGAAATGCAGGCGCGCGGTTGGTGTGTCGTCTGGTTGGGCGATCCCTCCAAAATGGAAGGCAAGCTGGTGCCTGCGCATGGTTTTACTTTGGTACCCATGACTTTTTCAGGGGTTCGGGGCAAGGGCATTGCGGCTATTGTCAAATTGCCGTTTACCCTGTTGCAGGCCAGCACCCAGGCCTGGAAAATTCTGGCCAGGGAAAAACCTTCGGTTGTCCTGGGTATGGGCGGCTATGTGGCTTTTCCGGGTGGTATGATGGCAGCTTTGCGTGGTATTCCTTTGGTGGTTCATGAGCAGAATGCCGTGGCAGGTACCGCCAATAAATGGCTGGCCAAGGTGGCCACCCGTGTGTTGTCCGGGTTTCCTGGTGTATTGCCCAAGGGGAAAATGGTGGGTAATCCGGTACGCACGGATTTGCTTGCCACACCGACTCCGGCCCAGCGTTACGGGAATCGTTCGGGGCGTCTGAATATTTTGGTGGTGGGGGGCAGTTTGGGGGCGCATGCCCTGAACACTATTGTGCCCCAGGCATTGGCCGGCATGGCGCCGCAGACGCGCCCTCATGTTGTGCATCAGTCTGGCGCCCAACATCTTGATACCCTGAAAAAAACCTACGCCGATCTGGGGGTGGAAGCTGAGTGCGTGGCGTTCATTTCCGATATGGCGGCAGCCATGTCAGCCGCTGATTTGCTTATTTGCCGTGCGGGTGCCATGACGGTTGCCGAGGTGGCTGCGATCGGGGTGGCTGCCTTGTTTATTCCCCTGCCACATGCGATTGATGATCATCAAACGGCCAATGCACAGTGGCTTGTCCGTGAAAATGCGGCGTGGTCCAAAGCGCAAAAAGAATTATCAGCCGAATGGCTGTCATCCTGGTTACAGGATAAAACACGTCATGAATTGCAGGCCGTTGCCGAAAAGGCAAGGCAATGTGCACGAACTGACGCTACACAGCTGATCGCGGATGTGTGCGCCAGTGTAGTTAAGGATAAAAAATGAAACACAGGATAAGAAATATCCATTTTGTTGGCATTGGTGGCTCTGGCATGAGCGGCATCGCCGAAGTATTGCTCAATCTGGGCTATCGCATCAGCGGCTCCGATTTGCAGGAGTCGGCCGTCACGCGCCGTTTGGCCAATTTGGGTGCCATCATTCATATTGGGCATCAGGCGGAGAACGTGCGGGATGCCGATGCGATTGTGACGTCAACCGCTGTGGCCAACAGTAACCCTGAGGTGCTTGCTGCCCGGGCCCGACAAATTCCAGTGGTACCCCGGGCCATCATGCTGGCGGAATTAATGCGTTTGAAAAGAGGGATCGCCATTGCCGGCACCCATGGCAAAACCACCACGACCAGTCTGGTGGCCAGTGTGCTGGCGGCAGCCGGTCTTGATCCGACTTTTGTGATTGGCGGGCGGCTGAATTCGGCCGGTGCCAATGCGCGTCTGGGGCAGGGTGACTATATTGTGGTGGAAGCGGATGAATCGGATGCTTCGTTTTTGAATTTATTACCGGTCATGGCCATCATTACCAATATTGATGCCGATCACATGGACACTTACAGTCATGATATTGCCCGCTTGCGCAGCGCGTTTGTGGAGTTCACCCAGCGGCTGCCGTTTTATGGTAGTGCAATTCTGTGTAACGATGATGACAATGTTCGTAAAATCATCCCCTTCATTTCCCGTCCGGTCACCACCTACGGGTTTAGCGATGATTCCCATTTTCAGGCAGTCAATGTGCGTGCAGAAGGTACCATGATGTGCTTTGACGTTATTCGCCGTATCCGGGTTGATGAGTGGTTGCCCACCTTGAGCATCACCCTGAACCTGCCGGGCCGCCATAATGTGTTGAATGCCCTGGGCGCGATTGCCGTGGCAACCGAGCTGGATTTGCCTGATGAGGCTATTGTTTCAGCCTTAAAAGGATTTAATGGTGTTGGACGCCGCTTTTCCCATACGGGTGACTTCAATATTCCCGAGAAAAATGGGGGCGGTCAGTTTACGGTCATCGACGATTATGGACACCATCCGGTGGAAATGGCTGCCACTATCGCGGCAGCGCGTGGCGCCTGGCCCGATCGTCGTCTGGTTCTGGCCTTTCAGCCACATCGTTATACCCGTACGCGCGATTGTTTTGAGGATTTTGTAAAAGTCTTGAATAGTGCTGACGCGGTTGTGCTGACAGAGGTATATGCTGCCGGTGAGACGCCCATTGTGGCTGCCAATGGTCGTGCCCTGGCACGGGGAATTGGTGTGGCGGGGAAACTGGAACCGGTTTTCATTGAAGACGTAAGTGAAATGCCACAGGCAATTATTGATTTTGTCAGGGATGGCGATGTGGTAGTGGTCATGGGAGCGGGTTCAATCAGTAAGGTTCCCGGGCAAATTGGAGAGTTGGTATGACGCACGAATTTGGCAAAGTCGGCATTTTGTATGGTGGCCACTCAGCCGAGAGAACGGTTTCCCTGCAATCGGGTGAAGGTGTTTTGTCGGCCTTGCAAAGCAAGGGGATAGACGCCCATCTGTTTGATACCGGTAAGCAAAGCCTGGCAGAATTGGCGGCACAGAATTTTGATCGTGTTTTTATTGCCTTGCATGGTCGTTATGGAGAAGATGGCACGCTGCAGGGGGCACTCGAATTATTGGGTATTCCTTATACCGGTAGCGGTGTGATGGCCTCAAGCCTGGCAATGAATAAAATCATGACCAAGCGCGTCTGGCTTGAGCAAGGCTTGCCAACCCCCAGATACAAAGTGGTCAGGAACCTGGCCGATACCGATGCCGCTTGTGCCGAACTGGGGCTACCCCTGATCCTCAAGGCGCCGCATGAAGGTTCGACCCTGGGGCTGTATAAAGTCAGCGAACCGGATGAGTTGCATGAGGCTTTCAGGCAGGTCATTAATTTTGATCATGAACTATTGGCCGAGCAGTTTGTGGTTGGCCGTGAGCTGACCATTCCCGTGGTGGGTAAAGGGGAAGATGCCCGGGCCTTACCGGTGATTGAAATTTTTGCCCCAGACGGCAATTATGATTTTGAGCATAAATACATTTCAAACGATACGCGTTATGAATGTCCGGCCAATTTGGCCCCCGAGCTGGCCAGCCGGATCCAGGGCATTGCCGTACAGGCCTATCGGGCCCTTGGATGTGAAGGATGGGCGCGGGTCGATATTATGCTTGATGCCCAAAACCAGCCCTGGTTGCTTGAAATCAACACCTCACCGGGCATGACCACTCATTCGCTGGTGCCGATGGGAGCGAAAGCGGAAGGGATGAGTTATGCCGATCTGTGTGTCTTCATCCTGTCGCAGGCCTCGTGCAAAATACACAGGCCTGTGTCTGAAAACGGATAACAGGGATGTAAACAGTGCTGAATAATGCCCGTGCAACCAACCTCATTGCAAACGTTATTGCAGTCATGGCCGTTATCATTTTTATTGCGGGGGGTATCTATTGGCTTGCGCATCGCCCCATGTTCAATCTGTCCCGCATCACCATCGAGCCGGTGAACGGAAGGGTGCTCAATTACGTGTCGCCTGCCAGCATTCAGGCAACCATTGCGGGCAAACTCAAGGGCAATTTTATTACGATTGACCTTGGTGAGACCAAGAAGATTTTTGAGACCTCTCCCTGGGTCAGGCAGGCGCATCTGCGACGTGTCTGGCCGGATGGCTTATCGCTTAAAATAGAAGAGCATGAGCCCTTTGCTTTCTGGAATGAAAACCAGATGATCAATACATGGGGTGAGCTGTTTTCAGCAAACCAGGCTGAATTGAATTCCGAATCGGAGTTGCCGCAATTCAATGGGCCAGATGGTTCTGAGCGACTGGTGGTGCAACGGTATGCCGAGCTGGTTCGCTGGCTGGCGCCATTAAAATTGGGTGTTAATGAAATAACGCTTAGCGATCGCTATGCATGGCGTGTAGAATTGAGTAATGATATGGAATTGGTAATGGGAAGGGACCCGGGTGCTGATGCCGTCAATCCGCACGGGGGGCAGGGGGCCGTCTCTTTCGCATCGACCATCGAACGTTTTGTGCGTGCATGGCCGGTATTACAAAACCGTATCGAAGGCAGGAAAATAAACAAGGTGGATCTTCGTTATACCAAGGGCTTTGCCTTAACGTATGCTCCAGTGGATAATACGCTACCAGTTGATAGTAAAGAGAAAAAATGAGTCGTGACCTTAAGGACCTAATTGTTGCGTTGGATATCGGTACTAGCAAAGTTGTTGCGGTAGTTGCCGAAGCGTTGCCTGAAGACGGGCGATTTGAAGTAATTGGGCTTGGGCAGCATGAGTCCAAGGGAATGCGTAAAGGGGTTGTTGTCAGTATTGATTCAACCGTGAACTCCATCCAGCGTGCTCTGGAAGAGGCCGAGTTGATGGCTGATTGCAAAATCAGGGAAGTTTATACGGGCATTGCCGGCAATCACATTACCAGTTTCAACTCCAGTGGCATGGTGGCCATCAAAGACAAGGAAGTGTCCGAGGCCGATGTGGCACGGGTTATTGAAACCGCAAAGGCGGTTAATATTCCAACTGATCATCAGGTACTGCATGTCCTGACCCAGCAATTCATTGTTGATAACCAGGAAGATATCAGGCAGCCGGTTGGCATGAGCGGTATACGGCTGGAAGTGCGTGTGCATATTGTGACAGGTGCGGTCAGTGCCGCCCAGAATATTGTCAAGTGCGTCCGACGCTGCGGACTGGAAGTGCAGGACCTCATTTTACAACCGCTGGCATCCAGCATGGTTACCCTGACCAATGATGAAAAAGAGTTGGGCGTGGTCATGGTGGATATTGGCGGTGGTACAACCGATGTGGCTATTTTTACTGGTGGCGCCATTCGTCATACCACCGTTTTGCCTGTTGCCGGAGACCAGGTAACCAGTGATATCGCGGCCATGCTCAGGACACCCACGCCCGATGCTGAAGACATCAAGTTGCGTTTTGGCATTGCCAAACAATCCCTTGCCAATCCTGAGGAATTGATCGAAGTGCCAGGCCTGGGTGACCGCGATGTACGCAAGGTCAAGCGGCAAACGCTGGGGGCGGTTATCGAACCTCGTATCGAGGAACTGTTCATGATGGTGCAGCAGGTGGTCAGGGATTCCGGCTATGAGGATCTGGTGGCGTCAGGGATTGTACTGACTGGTGGAACATCGCTGATGCCGGGAATTGTTGAATTGGCCGAGGATGTGTTTCTCAAGCCGGTTCGGGTGGCGGTTCCCGAGTATCGGGGAAGCCTTGCCGATGTGGTTCGCAATCCACGGTTTTCAACCGTGATGGGTTTGTTGACCGAAGCGCGTGTGCAACGCCTCAGAGGTAGCAAGACCATGCAACAAAAAGGAGGATTTAAATCGATCTTTTTACGCATGAAAGAGTGGTTTATGAATTAAAATATAAGCATAATTAAAGGATTACGTGATTTTTTTATGCTTAAAACGTATTTTTGCAGGGGTTAACCCTGCAAAAGGGTGATGAACATCATCCAGGGGTTATTTAAAAGACAAATGCGGGAATTGCTTTGGCCTTGTTTTTTAAATGATTTCCGAAAATTGGGGAATTTTCGATATTTATCTGGATTATAGGAGTTGGTTAACATGGATTTGGGTTTTCAAATATTAGATGACAGCAATAGCAGCGGTACTGTTATCAAGGTGATTGGTGTAGGTGGAGCAGGTGGCAACGCGGTGCGGCATATGATGCGTTCAGGTATTAAGGGTGTGGATTTCATCTGCGCTAACACCGATATCCAGGCGCTCACTGCTACAGAGGCACCCGTGCAAATTCGTTTGGGTAATTCAGGTCTGGGTGCCGGTGCCAAGCCAGAGCAGGGTCGTGCTGCTGCAGAGCTTGCGCGTGAAGAAATCAGGGCCGCCCTGAATGGCGCAAATATGGTTTTCATTACTGCCGGCATGGGTGGTGGTACCGGAACCGGTGCTGGTCCTGTGGTAGCGGAAGTGGCCAAGGAGCTGGGTATTTTGACGGTTGGTGTGGTGACCAAGCCGTTTTCGTTTGAAGGAACCCGTCGCATGAAGTCGGCGGAAGAAGGTATTGCCGAGCTGGCCAAGCATGTACATTCCCTGATTGTGGTCCTGAACGAAAAATTGTATGAGTTGATGGGCGAAGACGCGACCCAGGATGAGTGCTTCAAGGAGGCCGACAATGTTCTGTACAATGCCTGCGCAGGTATTGCAGAAATCATTAATGTCCAGGGCGATATCAACGTCGACTTCGAAGACGTCAAGACGGTGATGGGCGAATACGGCCAGGCCATGATGGGTACGGCAGTCGCCAGCGGCCAGGATCGCGCCCGGGTAGCTGCCGAGCAGGCCATTGCCTGCCCGCTGCTCGAAGGTGTTGACCTGAATGGCGCGCGCGGTATCCTGGTTAATGTAACCGCCAGCCGTTCCCTGAAAATGACGGAAACCAAGCTGATCAATGAAATCATTAGCAGCTATGCATCCAAAGATGCTCACTTCATTTTTGGTAGTGCCTTTGATGAATCCATGGGTGACAGCCTGCGTGTTACCGTGGTTGCCACGGGTCTCGGACGCAAACAGCCTGAATTGGTGCATAATGTAAACCAGAATGTGCGTACAGGTACCGATGATCTGGTATTGAATTTGAATGCGGTTGAGAACCAGACTGAAGCGTTCAATCTGGATACCCCACCGGTATTCCGTAATCCTCGTGCTCGCAGCCAGGCGGCCTCCGATCAGGTAAGGGCGCTTGAAACATCAGGTATGGAACGCTACGATATTCCTGCCTTTTTACGCAAACAGGCCGATTAATAAAAAGCAGAACCAACAAAAAGGCAGTACCAACTCCGGATGGAAATCAGCTTAGTGGTTTCCATCCATTAAAAGAAACGGTTTCCCCAAGCCGTTTCTTTTTTGTTTTCGATTGAAACACCTTTTTGTCAAATCAATAACTTGGCATGTCATTTCAAGGTAAAATGGCCTTTTATAAAAGGTAAATTTTGGCCTTGTTGCGATATTACACTTATGCTCAGACAAAGAACAATTCAGAATCTAGTTAAAACAACGGGTGTCGGTGTCCACTCCGGAGAACGCGTGGAAATCGTCCTGCGTCCTGCCGAGGCAAACACCGGTATTGTTTTTCATCGTATTGATACCCCTGAGGTTATTGATTTTCCCGCCCTGGCAGACAAGGTGGGCGATACCCGTATGGCTTCAGTTCTGCAAAATGGCAACGTCCGTATCTCTACCGTAGAGCATTTAATGTCAGCCCTGGCCGGCTTGGGAATAGATAATATCCATATAGACCTGAATGCCGAAGAAGTGCCTATCATGGATGGCAGCGCCGGGACTTTTGTTTATTTGTTGCGCTCTGCCGGTATTGTTGAACAAAATGCACCCAAACGTTTTCTTAAAGTATTGAAAACGGTAGAGGTGAGTGAAGGCGAGGGTGAGAATGCCAAATGGGCCCGCCTTGAGCCTTATGAAGGTTTTGCGCTGGCGTTTTCAATCAATTTCCAACATCCGGCCATTGATTCAACGGCCAGTTTTGCCGAAGTGGACTTCGCCCGTGATTCTTACACGAAGGAAATCGCCCGCGCCCGTACCTTTGGTTTTGCCAGCGATGTCGAGGCCATGCGCTCTATGGGTCTGGCCCGTGGCGGCAGTCTTGATAACGCCATTGTCATGGATGATTATCGAATTCTTAACAGCGATGGTCTGCGTTATGATGATGAGTTCGTCAAGCATAAAATCCTTGATGCCATCGGTGATCTTTATCTGATTGGTAAACCTTTGCTGGCCCGTTATGTGGCCTGTAAATCGGGTCATGGCCTGAATAACAAGCTGTGCCGTGCTTTGTTGGCCCAGGAAGATGCCTGGGAAATCGTCACTTATGACTCACAGGCGGCCGCAGCCGATGCTGTTAGCCGTGACTGGCGTCTGGCTTAGGTTTTTCTTCGCTTTAAAATTCGGGCAATGGTATCAGAAAATTCGCCTTCCGGCAGGGTTTTATGCAATTTATCAAAGGCATCCAGTGCAGATTGGTTTAAAATAGTCCTGTTTTCAGTATGAGCCCGGGCCTGCGGTTCGGGTTGGTACAGGTTGGCCTGTATTCTGATGCGAACCTCATTGACGTTCAAGCCCTGATTCATCAGGAGCTGGCTGATTCTTGGTGTAAGTTGGCGTATCTTTGCCGCGTAGGCGGCACTGGGTACCGCAATGACCAGGGTTCCGTTATCGAACTTCAGGATTTTACATGCCTGGGTAACCGGATCATGTAAACTGGCCAGGATTGTATTTTGTATGTCCAGGTAATAACTGGCTGTTTTAAGGATGTTCGCCTTTTGCTCATCATCCTTAAGCCAGCCCAGGGCAGTCTTTTCCCCATTGCTTTGTTGGCGATGGGTGGCATGGTTTTTGTTTTTATAATATTTACGAAACAGGGACATAGACAGTAGATAGGTAAAATGTTTAGAAAGCGTAGAAAAGATCTTTTTTTATCAGAAAGTTCATATAGATACAGGCAGTCCAGCAGGAAAATCTGGACATTCAGCATGTCAGTCCTGGTTTTGGGTGTTGCAGTAGCCAGTGGTGCAATGCTAGAGCGATATTGGGGCGCTCAATCTCTTAACCAGGAAAATAATAGCCATTTGGTCACCAATACGCAACCTTCCGCCCGCGATGAGGCGCTTATCCGTAATAGCGTCAACTTCATGGCCACCCAGGTGGGTGAGTTGCGTGCCCGGGTCGAAAGCCTGGAAAAACTGGGTACCCGGGTGGCCGGTACGGCAGGTCTGCTCAAATCCCCCGAGGCGGCAGCCATTTTGCCCGCGGCAAAAGAGTCGGATGAGTCATTTTCTTTTGAAGATGATCTGATTACCAATGACACGATCATGTCAGCCGAGGAAATCGGTCGTGAGCTGGATATGCTCAAACAACAGATTTCAATGCAAAATGATGGTTTCAGAACCATGGAGCTGCTGCTTAATACGCGTAATGCCGATCGTAGTCGTATTCCTTCCGCTTTACCGGTTTCCATGACGGCAGCCCGTATCTCATCCGCCTATGGCTGGCGTCACCATCCTATCAGAAAAAAATATCATTTACATTCAGGCACCGACTTTGCGGCACCCACCGGTACCCCGATTTATGCCTCCTCGGCCGGCCTTGTTGTGGAAGCAGGTTATAACGGCGCTTATGGAAACTCCATAGATATTGATCATGGCAATGGCGTGGTAACCCGATATGCCCATGCGTCCAAGCTGTTGGTGAAAAAAGGTGACCTGGTTTCCAAAAAACAAATTATTGGCCGGGTAGGTTCCACAGGGCGCTCAACGGGGTCGCATTTGCATTTCGAGGTCCGTGTCAACGACAATCCGGTTGATCCGCTTATGTTCCTGAAGCAAACCTCAACGGCTCCGGCAACGGCGGTTGCCGAGAATTCATTGCTTGACACGGTCAGCAAGGCAAGTGCGGCTGTTATTGGGGCGCAACTGGGTTCTGGCGGAAAAGCTGGAGGCAGTTTGCGTTCTGGCGTTACAAGCGGAACCGGTATGCGTTAAACTACTGGCTTAGAGTAAAAATTTTGACTAACCACATTGGACCGGTTTGGCGGGCAGCGCCTGCGAAAATCCAAGCTTATATTGCAAAATAAGAATGATTTCTATACTTAAAAAACTAGTTGGCAGCCGTAACGACCGCATACTCAAACAGTATCGCAAAATAGTGGCAAAAATCAATGCGCTGGAAAAAACAGTCTCGGCGCTTTCCGATGAAGAACTTTCAGCCAAAACACCTGAATTTCGTGCCCGTCTCGAAAAGGGAGAAAGTCTGAATGACTTGCTTCCCGAGGCCTTTGCCGTTACCCGCGAGGCATCTCGCCGGATTTTGGGCATGCGTCACTTTGATGTGCAGCTGTTGGGGGGTATTGCCCTGCATAACGGTAAAATCGCGGAAATGCGTACCGGTGAGGGTAAAACCCTCATGAGTACTTTGCCCGTTTACCTGAATGCCTTAAGTGGCAAAGGTGTGCATGTGGTAACGGTTAATGATTACCTGGCCCGTCGTGACGCGCAGTTGAACGGTCGCCTGTACAACTTCCTGGGCATGAGTGTAGGGGTGGTGGTTCCCCAGCAGGACAACCAGGAAAAAATTGCCGCTTACCGTGCTGATATCACTTATGGCACCAATAATGAATTTGGCTTCGATTACCTGCGTGACAACATGGAATACCGTGTCGAGGACCGTCGTCAGCGTGGCCTTAATTATGCGATCGTCGATGAGGTCGACTCGATCCTGATTGATGAGGCCCGTACCCCATTGATTATTTCGGGTCAGGCTGAAGACAATACCGAATTGTATGTTCGCATGAATGGTATTCCTGCCTTGCTTACGCGCATGAACGAAGAGCCCAAGCCGCAGGAACCCGAGCCCGAAGGCGATTTCTGGGTAGATGAAAAATCCCAGCAAATTTACCTGTCTGAAGCCGGTCATGAAAAAGCCGAGCAGCTTTTGCGTCAGGCCGGCATTTTGCCCGAAGGCGAGTCTTTGTATGATCCACGCAACATCACTTTAATGCATCATTTGATGGTGGCTTTGCGGGCCCATAATCTGTTCTTCAAAGACCAGCATTATGTGGTGCAAAACAACGAAGTGATTATTGTCGATGAATTCACCGGACGATTCATGGCGGGCCGTCGCTGGTCCGATGGTTTGCACCAGGCAGTTGAGGCCAAGGAAGGTGTACAAATCCAGAATGAGAATCAGACACTGGCTTCCATTACCTTCCAGAATTATTTCCGCATGTATGAAAAACTGGCGGGCATGACCGGCACGGCCGATACCGAAGCCTATGAGTTCCAGGAAATTTACGGTCTTGAAACCGTTATTATTCCTACCAACCTGCCCATGATCCGGATCGACCAGAACGACCAGATCTTCAAAAATGACCAGGAAAAATTCGCCGCGATCATTAAAGATATCCGTGATTGTCATGAGCGTGGCCAGCCTGTTCTGGTGGGTACCACCAGTATCGAAAACTCGGAGCTTTTGTCTGAGCTGCTGAAAAAAGAAAAACTGCCTCATGAAGTGCTTAATGC
This sequence comes from Advenella alkanexedens, assembly GCF_019132845.1. Classification (GTDB taxonomy): domain Bacteria; phylum Pseudomonadota; class Gammaproteobacteria; order Burkholderiales; family Burkholderiaceae_B; genus Advenella; species Advenella alkanexedens. The sequence continues at coordinate 26,875 of NZ_JAHSPR010000009.1, forward strand.
CAAACAGCATGCCCGTGAGGCGGAAATCGTGGCCGAGGCGGGAAAACCCGGGCGCATTACGATCGCCACCAATATGGCCGGTCGTGGTACCGACATCGTATTGGGCGGCAGCATAGAAAAAGCCATCAATCAGGTTCGTGCCGATGATTCTCTCACGGCCGCCCAGAAAGAAGAAAAAATCGCCAGCATCCGCGAAGCCTGGAAACCGCTTAATGAGCAGGTCAAGGCTGCGGGCGGATTGCGTATTATCGGTACCGAACGCCATGAGTCACGCCGGATCGACAACCAGCTGCGTGGTCGTGCCGGTCGTCAGGGCGATCCCGGTTCTTCCCGTTTTTATCTTTCCCTTGATGATTCGCTCATGCGTATTTTCGCCGGTGAGCGGGTGCGTGCCATCATGGAGCGCCTGGGTACCGACGGTGAGCCTATCGAGGCCAAAATGGTTTCCCGCTCTATCGAGTCGGCACAGCGCAAGGTGGAAAGCCGCAACTTCGATATTCGCAAGCAACTGCTTCAGTACGATGACGTTTCCAACGATCAGCGCAAGGTCTTGTATGGCCAGCGTAACGAGGTGCTTGAGGAGGCCTCCATTTCGGATATGGTTGCCGAATTGCGCAGTGCTGCAGTGAATGATCTGGTGCGCACGTATGTGCCCGAAGACTCCATGGAAGAGCAATGGGATATTCCTGCGCTGGAAACCGCGCTTGCCGCCGAGCTGCAAATAGAGGTGCCTTTGACGGCCATGATTCAGGCGGATGACAGTGTTGGTGAGGAAGAAATCCTGGCGGCCATCCAGGAGGCAGCCAAGAATGCCTATGAGGCCAAGGTTGCACTGGTTGGGCAGGAACAGTGGTCTTCGTTTGAGCGTTCCATCCTGTTGCAAACCATTGATGCACACTGGCGTGAGCATCTGGCATCACTGGATCACCTGCGTCAGGGCATCCATTTGCGCGGATATGCACAAAAAGATCCTAAACAGGAATACAAGAAAGAGGCCTTCCAGTTGTTTGCCGGTATGCTTGAGCGTATCCGCAATGATACGATCAAAGTGCTAATGACTGTTCAGATCCGCTCTCCCGAGCAGGTCCAGCAGGCGGGTGAAGAGGCCGCCAAGCCGCATGTGCGGAACGTAACGCTTCATCATTCTGACTTTGACGAAGCTTTGGGTGCTGAAGTCAATGAAAATGGTGATGTCTCTGCGGGTGGCATTGTTGTTAAAAACATGATGGCCAATGTAGGACGCAATGATCCGTGTCCATGCGGTAGCGGCAAGAAATACAAACATTGCCATGGTCAATTGAAATAAAGGCCAGGTAAAAGCCTGAAACGGATATCCGTCAGGCTTTGATGTTCTTTGTGTTATGAAAATGACTGAATACTGAATTCAACGGTATCCAGTCATTTTTTTGTGGTCTTCAGGGCTGGGCAGTTGGTGTGGGCACCACTTTTGCCTGCGAGACTGTTAAAGCAGAAAGATACTGGCCAGCCCCAGGAAGATGAAAAAACCCAGAGAGTCGGTGACAAAAGTGAGCAATACCGAAGAACCAATGGCGGGATCTTTGCCAAACTTGTCGCGGAAAATTGGGATCAGGACACCCAGCATGGCACCAATCAGCATATTGCACAGCATGGCGGTGGCCATGACCAAGGCAATTTTGAATGAGCCTGAAATAGCCCAGGAAAAACCAGCAGCTACGATGGTGCCAATGAAACCGACTAAAATAGTCACAATAAATTCCCGTTTCAGCAGGGAAGTAAAGTTCTTTGAGGTAATGCGTCCAACCGCCAGGGCCCGGATGACCATGGTCATTGTCTGGTTACCCGAGTTGCCACCAATACCTGCCACAATAGACATCAGGAAAGCCAAAATAACGATATGGCTGACCGTGCCTTCAAATTGTGAGGCAATGACCGCGGCGGTGGAGGCTGTACATAAATTGATCAACAGCCAGGGGGAACGGTTTTTGATGGCTTTGACGACCGGCGCAAAAATATCTTCTTCATGAAGGCCGGCACGGGATAAATCCTGTTCTTGTGAATCTTCACGAATCACATCCACCATATCAGCAATGGTTACCCGGCCAATCAGGCGGTTTTGCCGGTTGACAACCGGTGCGGAAACCAGGTCATAACGCTCGAAAGCCGACGCGGCATCGGTATCGTCATCACTGGGTTTGAGGGAAAGATAGTCAGTTTTCATGACATCTTTCACGTTAGTGTCCGGGTCATTGACCAGTAGTTGGGAAATGCTTAATACGCCCTGAAGGCGATCCTGGCGATCCACCACAAAAATCTGGTCAGTATGGTCTGGCAGTTCTTCAAGGCGCCTGAGGTAACGCAAGACGACCTCAAGGCTGACATCTTCACGCACCCGTACCATCTCGAAGTCCATGATGGCACCCACGGTATCTTCAGGGTAGCCCATGGCTTCAAGCAATTGTGCCCGTTCTTCGTTGGTAAGGCCTTTTTGGACTTCGGCAACAATATCGGCGGGAAGGTCGGGCGCCAGATCGGCCAGTTCATCAGCGTCAAGGTCTTCGGTGGCGGCCAGAAGATCTTCGCGATTCATGGATGAAATCAGGTCTTCACGAACCCAGTCATCAACCTCGAGAAGAATATCGCCATCATATTTGGCATTCACCAGGCTCCAGATCAGGCGGCGCTGCTCTGAGGGTAATGACTCAAGGATAAAGGCAATATCGGCCGGATGCAGCTGGTTAAGTGTGTGTTCCAGCTCAGCCTCATGTTGCCGCCTTAATAAGCCTTCAATAATGTCGGCCTGTTCGTCTCCTTCTTCTTGCCTGCGTACAAGGTTTTCTACCAGGGCATGCTTTTTCAGTAATTCCTGTATTCTTTCCAGTGCCAGTTGCGCATCTTCGGTATCCAGTCTTCTGGGTACCATGATGGCAACGGCTTCGGGCGCTTTGCTTTCTTCTTTTACGTCATTATTCATGCTTATTCTTTTTTAATGGTGGGGGCAGTCAGGTGTGGCTTGAGCATGGCCATGAGTTCGGGGAAAACCTGTTTGTTGGCGGCGGCAACATAACCTTTAACAGGCCAGGGATCAATGCCGTACATGTCTTCGGCCTGCCCGCCCGCTTCGCGCACGAGAAGGGTGCCTGCGGCAACGTCCCAGGGAGCCAGACCCATTTCCCAGTAGGCATCAAACCGGCCACAGGCAACCCAGGCCAGATCAAGAGCTGCTGCGCCCAGGCGGCGTATGCCGCGAGTCGTATGCAGGGCAGCATCAAAGGTGGGCATGTATTGATCGGCAAAAGAAAAATCCCGGAACGGTACGCCTGTACCAAGAATGGAGTCTGACAGTGATTGTGAGGTCGAGCAGTAAATCCGCTCGCCATTCAGTCGGGCGCCTTCCTGATAAATGGCGGTGAACAGTTCTTCCCGGCAGGGGTCGTACACCACCGAGACAACCGGTGTGTCACGGCTCAGGGGCTCGGTATCGGCTTGCAGTTGGGTGCCAGCATGGGCAATTAATCCCAGTGACACGGCGTAATGCGGAATGCCGTGCAGGAAATTCGTGGTGCCATCAAGCGGATCGATATACCAGGTGGCTGTGCCGGTGGGTTTGCCGCCGGTCTCTTCAGCCACAATACCAAACTCTGGTGTTAGTTTGGTCAGTTGCTCCAGAATTGCGGCCTCGGCTTCGCGGTCTGCCTGGGAAACCAGGTCGTTGCGCGATTTGTGATCAATAACCAGATCAGATCTGTTATGGGCATATGCCTGTAAAATTGACGCGGCGGCATGTGCTGCGGTAATGCCGGCTTCCAATGCTCTGCTAAAATCCAAATAATTCTTTGTTAACATCGTAAATCGCCCATTCAGTCCTTATAAACAGGAATTATACACAGGAGTGACTCCTGGGTCCCTGGCTCCTGATACTTAAATTTTTGATTTGCCCGAACGCTTTCTTTCATGTCTTTCACGTATCCTGTTTTATATCCTGCCAGCTTGGTCGCACAAGCCAATGGCTTCATGTTGTCCAATACAGATAACGCTGTTGCGGTCACGGCAGAAAGTTTTTCCGAGCTTGACGCATGGTATGCAACTTTCGTGTCATCCTGTTTGCAATGGCAGGGCAAGGCACGTTATACCATTGCCCTGAATGGTACGCGTTTTGCCATGCATCTGCTCTTGCTGCGTCAATACTGGAAGAAAAGTCCATCACCCTGCCAGCGTTTGCATCTGGTGGTGTTTGAAGAGAAGCCGCTTTCCCGTGAGGATTTCGTGATAATGGGGGCGTGTCTTTTTCCCGGGCATGTTCAGGCACAGGTCAACGAGTTGGCCAGTCAATGGCCCTGTGTGTTGCCAGGTATGCATCGCATTGATCTTGAGCAGGGCAATCTGACCATCACGCTGGCGTATGGCGAAAAACGGCGGATGTTGAAAAATATTCATGCCTCCATTGATGCCTATATCCTGGCTGACAGTTGTAGTCCTGCCGTGCTTGCACAAGAAAGCTATGGGGATTGGTTGCGTTATGCCTCGCCACAGGTTTGTGTGATAAGTCGTGTGCAGGATGAAAGTCTCTTGAGGCAGGCCCTGAAAATCGAAGGTCTGGTCGCAGGAGAAACCCGCATGGGTGACGAGGGAAAGTATCTGGCCCTGCTGGCGCGTTCAGGCAGGCCAATGCCGGTTTACCGGGCTGATCGGGACAGAACGGCATTGGTGATCGGGGGTGGGCTTGCCGGTTCAGGGGTGGCGCATGCCTTGGCACTTCGTGGCTGGCAGGTCAAGGTTTTTGATCCGGCTTTTGCGCATGCCAAGTCGGCTGGGCAGCAAGGGCATATTGCCGCTGCCCTGACACCCATGCTGTCCATTGATGACAACTTCCGTTCACGTTTAAGTCGGGCCGGTGTTTTACGGGCGCATGCCCGATGGCGGGATTTTCCGGAATCGGCCATTCCTGCCCGCTGTGGCACGCTTGAGTTAAGCCGCAATAAAGGCCATGCCAAGGATCTGATCGAGGCCGTCAAAGCCATGCAGTTTCCCGAAGAATGGGTTCGTAGTGTGGATGGTGCCGGGGCCTCGGCGTTGGCGGGTATGCCCATCGATAGGGCGGGCGCCTATTTTTCCGCCGGAATGCTGGTGAATCCGGAAGGCCTTATACGAATCTTGCTGGACAGTGAGGCGATTGAATGCGTGGCCGCCAGGGTTGCGTTTTTACTGTGTAATGAGCAAGCCGGGCAGTGGGAGTTGCTGGGCGCCGATGGTACTGTACAGGCTTGTGGGCATACGGTGATTGTTGCCTGTGGTTTGCAAACGCTGTCCATCATGCAGGAAAGCGGACTGATGCAGCAAACCCGCCGCTCGGGAGCGGTCGTGCCGGCCATGCCCAAGCTGAATACGCTTCATCCAATGGGGGGAGAGGTCATGCATGTGCCTGCCGGGCTTGTGAAGGGCGGGCCTCGTTGCATTATTGGTGGCGAGGGGTATTTCCTGCCTGCCGTCAACAATCTTTGTGTCATGGGTAGTACGTATAGGCATAATCAATATGCACCTTGCACAAGTCAACAAGGACAGCAAGCCATTTTAGCCAAAATGCCGGTGGCGCTTTCTGCCGATCTTGCAAAAGCGGTCCAGAACAATGAAATTGGTGGCTGGGCGGGCATGCGGGCTGTTTTGCAGGGGCGTTTGCCGGTGATCGGCCAACTGGATCATGCTGAAGGCGTGTGCATCGCTGCCGCCTATGCCTCTCACGGTCTGACGTGGTCCAGCCTGGCCGGAGATGTGATCGGTGCACGGCTGGAGGGCGAACCGGTTCCGCTTGAGCGTGATTTGCTGAAAGCGATTTCACCGCGCTAGTTTTGAAATGTTTTCTGTATTTGCCGCTTTAAAAGGTGAAATTGGCGATATATAAGGTGAATTTTCTGCTAAATCCGTGTTTTGATTTTAATTTTGCTATAAATGAGTCAAAATAATACATTTTATAGTGTGGCCGTTTTTGCGTCACACTAAGCGCAATACTTAAAAAGAACTTACGTGATCCAGCTTGATAATCTAGAATTTGTATCCGCACATTCAGCACATGCCGTTTTTGAAATGGATTCGGGCCTGACTCTTCGCATAGAGGCACACGCACCGGGTGTATTTCGTTTGCGCTGTGGTCCAGCCTCCAAGCTGGACGATGAAAAACTGAATGCGCGTGCCAGGGCTCGTCAGGAGTTATTGTTGGCCAGGCCCGAGGCAATTGGTGAAATGAGCACCGAGTCTCTCATACAGGAAAGTGGTTGGCGTTTTGTGCAGGGTGACATTACGCTGCAAATGCATGCCCGGCCATTCCGGCTCGCCCTGTTTCGCAATGAGCAGCTGTTATTAAGTACCGATAGTCAATTCGTTAGTCCTTTTGTGGCTGAAGTCCGAAATGACCAGCCAGAAAGCTGGGGCCTCATGTTGGGGCTGCCTGACAATACACCGGTTTATGGCCTGGGTGAAACCACTGGCGATTTCAATCGTCGTGGCCAGGAAGTCGTTTCCGATTTACCCGGCTTCAACTACTTGCCCTTGGCCTGGAGTCCTCAGGGCTGGGGTCTTTATGTGAATACCCTGGGCCGTGTCTTGCATGCCCCCGGCACACCCGATGAGCCGGATACCTACCAGCTGTTTGTGGAAGATGGTGTTTTTGACCTGTTTTTATTTGCCAGTGAGCCCGCTGAGATATTCAATCAATATTCCGCGCTCACCGGTCGTGCGGGTCAACCGCCGCTGTGGGCCATGGGGGCCTGGTTAGCCCAGCAAAAGGGCCAGGACATCAATGAAATAAGTAATCTGGCTAAAGCACTGCGTGAGCAGGGTCTGCCGCTGGATGTCCTAAGACTTGGCAACCCATCCCTGATCCAGTTTCAACAGGACAAGCAGGCGCTTGAATGGGATGTATCACGTCTTGACGATGCAAGGCGTTATTTTGCCCAGCTGGCCGAAGATCAATGGTATGCCAGTGTAACGACTTTTCCGGGTGTATTGTCCAATACGCCTTTGTTCGCCGACCTTGAAGATCGTGGCTGGCTGCTTTGCAACGAAGAAGGGCTGGCGCAGGTTTTTGACGGTGTCCCGGCCACAGACGGGCAGCCGTTTGGCCTGCTGGATTTAACCTATAAAGACGCTTTCCTTTTCTGGCAAGAGCGACACGCGCAGCTCATTGAGGAGGGCGCCAGTGCCATTGAGTGCAAACTGCCCGTGGAGCTGCCCGATTCGGTCAGTGCCCGCAACGGAGAGTCGGGCCCGCTTTTGCGTACGCTTTATCCGCTGTTACTGAAAAAAGCCTTGTTTGAGGCCGTCTCACGTAACAAGATACCGGCAGAAGGGGTAGTGTTGAATGACAGTCTTGGCCTGGGTTCGCAGCGTACGCCCTGGAAGCAATTGGAATGCCCCGGCAATGACTGGGATGCCATGAGTCAGGTTTTACGCAGTGCCCTGTCGGTTCAGGCCAGCGGTATTGTGACGCAGGTGCATGATCTTGGTAATCCGAATCATTTGTCAGGCCCTGTTGATCCTGAATGGTACTTGCGTTATTTGGGGCTGTCGGTGTTTTCTGCCGGTTTCTCCTTGCATGCAAACCCGGCACTGTTGCCAACGGCTTTCGATGAAAATACGCAGTCGCACATCAAAACCCTGCTTGAATTGCGTTACCGGCTTATTCCTTATGTGTTGGGTATTATAGAAGACTCGGTCAGAACGGGGTTACCGGTTCAGCGCATGATGCCGCTGGCTTTTCCTAATGATGCCAGGGCGCTAGAGTTTGATACCCAGTTCATGTTTGGTCCTGCCTTGTTGGTGGCGCCCATACTGGAACCGGGTGGGCAGGTGGTGGTTTATTTGCCTGAAGGCGAAGCCTGGTGGGATCTGAATACCCGCTGGCGTTATGAGGGCGGTCAATCCATCAGCCTTGAATGTCCCCTTGATTCCGTACCTGTTTTTGGGCGTGAAGGACATATGTTGTGCCTGGGGCCCGTACTTAAACACTTGGGCGAATTCAATACGGCCAGAATCCTGGATGAGGTCTGGATGTTTGGCATGCCATTACATAATCCGGTCGTGATGCGTAATAAAATACGTGTCATGCAAATGCAAGGGTCCAGTTATATCAAAGGTCTTGAAGGTTTACGCATTTTGCAATCCGAGGGACTGGAAGTAAAGCGTCGCGGTGCCGAGGTACGCATCTCACGGGAGCGATAAGATGGGTTCGAAAAATGCCAGGTCTGTACCGGTCCTGATGTATCACCACGTGACACCGTCTTCCGGGCAAATTACCACGAGCCCCGAAAACTTTGATTCGCAAATGGCGGCCTTGGCCGCCAATGGTTATACCAGTCTTACGGCAGACCAGTTCGCCGGCTATCTCAACGGTGAGACGGTACCCGAAAAATCAGTTCTGATCACGTTTGATGATGGCTATCTGGACAACTATGTTTATGCACATCCGATTTTGCAAAAACATGGCATGCATGCCGTCATGTTCCTGGTTACCAATTGGGCTGGGCAGGGCGATCCGCGTCCTGTTTACGGTTCGGGTGATCCTTTGCCGGTTTGCCCTTCACACCATGAATGCAATGCAATTGTTGCGGCGGGCAAGGCAAATGATATTGCCGTTCGCTGGTCAGAGGTCAGGGCCATGGAAGCGGCAGGGACATTTGAGGTTCATTGTCATACCCATACTCATACCCGCTGGGATCTGAACTGTGACAGAGCCGGCAAGTGTGCGGGTATTGCCAACGATTTGCAGTTATCAAGGGCAGCCTTGTTGCGGGAATTGAATAAAGATACACCGCATTTGTGCTGGCCACAGGGTTATTTTGATGATGACTATATTCAGGCGGCCGAGGCATTGGGTTTTAGTGTTTTTTATACGACCGATGCCTATGGCTTTAATGTTGTCGGCGGTGATCCCAAATATGTTTACCGGATAGCCGTCCGAAATAAACCCGGTGCCTGGTTAATGCACAGAATCGGTATTGCCAAAAATCCTTACTGGGGGCCTTTGTATAATCGCTGGAAAAAATTCCGCAAGCAGCAACGCAGAGCCAGGGAACTGAGGCGAGCCAACAAGGCATAGGCTTTATTTCCTGCATTGCCGGTTTAAAAAAGATTTAAGAAAAGCAAGTCTCTTATTTCCAAAAGAAATAAGGGGCTTACTATAATTTTGTTTGCTGAAACTGGCAGACAGATCACAATACCACATCATGATTCATATTAAAGATTTAAGAAAAACATACAAAACCCCGAAAGGGGGGTTTGAAGCCATCAAAAAAATAGACCTTAAAATAGAAAAAGGTGAGATTTTTGGCATTATTGGTCCCAGTGGGGCGGGTAAAAGTACACTGGTGCAATGTATCAACTTATTGGAAAGGCCCGATTCTGGTTCCATTACCCTTAATGGTCAGGTGTTGACCGGTTTGTCTGAAATCGAGTTGCGTGCGCAACGACGACGGATTGGCATGGTTTTTCAAAGCTTCAATTTATTGTCGCGCCGTACTGTTTTCAATAATGTGGCCTTGCCACTTGAAATTGCCGGTGTCAACAAGGCAGACATCAAAACCCGGGTGGATGAGCTGTTGGCCCTGGTGGGATTGTCACATTTAAGCGACCGTTATCCTGCCCAGATCAGCGGCGGACAAAAGCAGCGTGTGGGGATCGCCCGTGCGTTGGCTTGCCATCCGGATGTCCTGTTAAGTGATGAGGCCACCTCGGCCCTGGACCCTGAAACAACGGCCAATATTCTGGACTTGTTGCGTGATATCAACCGCAAGACAGGTATTACGATTGTTATGATCACACACCAGATGGAAGTGGTTAAGCAAATTTGTGACCGGGTGGCGGTGTTAAGTCATGGGGCAGTGGTGGAAGTGGGAGATACGGCTGATGTATTTGCCAATCCACGGCATGACGTTACCCGGGCCATGGTGTCTGCGGCAACCGAATCCACCTTGTCGGAAGATTCTTTCGAAATTCATGTGGCACGCCTGAAAAAATGGGTGAACGAACATCCCGGGCAGGATGCCGCCATCTGGGAATTGCATTTGCACGATGCCCAGGTGTCTGGTGGACTGTTTTCAGGAGCGGCCCGGTATGAGGGTGTCAGTCTGTCCCTGTTGCAGGCCAAAGTGGAGGACATTAAGGGGGTCGCCGTTGGTAAATTATATGTGCAGGTACAGGGCAGCGCGCAAGCCATCCTGAAGGCACGACAGGCCTTGGGCAATGAGGGTGGTGTACAAATACAGGAGGTGGTGTATGAATCCGCAAATGGTTAATTTATTGATTGATGCTACTTTGGAAACCCTGCTCATGGTGGGGGTCTCGGGACTTGCCGCACTCTTTCTGGGCGTGCCCCTTGGGGTTGCCCTGATCGTGACCGACAAAGGTGGTCTGTTGCAGAATCTGGCGGTTAACCGTGTCCTGGGGGCAATCATTAATGCAACCCGGTCGGTGCCTTTTATTATTTTGATGGTGGCGATCATTCCGTTTACCCGCTTTATTGCCGGGACATCGATTGGCACCACGGCGGCTATTGTACCCCTGGCTATTGCTGCCATTCCATTCATGGCCCGGGTTGCCGAAACGGCCATGAGGGAAGTTGACCGTGGCCTGATCACGGCTGCCAAGGCGATGGGGGCATCTCCCATGCAAATTATTGTGAAGGTTTTATTGCCTGAAGCTTTGCCCGGCTTGATTTCCGCGATGGTGATCACGCTGGTCAGTCTGATCGGGTATTCGGCCATGGCCGGTGCCATTGGCGGGGGCGGCCTTGGTGATCTGGGTATCCGGTATGGCTACCAGCGATTCTTGCCCGAGGTCATGCTGATTGTAGTGGTAGTGCTGATTGTTATGGTTCAGTTGATTCAAAGTGTGGGTGACTGGATTTCCCGACGTTTGTCACATAAATAATCCTAAAGGATTCGAAATGAAGAAAACATTTGTTAGTCATATCCTGGCCCTTGCCTTGGGTGCCGGTTTTATCTCTGCCTCATATGCGGCAGACAAAACGCTGAAAGTGGGTGTTACAGCCGGCCCTCATGCACAAATCATGGAAGTGGTTAAAGAGGAAGCAGCCAAAAAAGGGTACAACATTGAAATTATCGAGTTTTCCGATTATGTTCAGCCCAATGTAGCCCTGGCGGCAGGCGATCTGGATGCCAACAGTTACCAGCACCTGCCTTACCTTGAAAATGCCAATGCCGATCGCAATTACGGCATCGTGAGCATGGCAAAAACCGTCATTTTCCCCATTGGTATTTACAGTAAAAAGATTAAGGATTTAAGTGAGGTGAAGGAAGGCGCGCGTTTTGCCCTGCCCAATGATCCCACCAATGGTGGCCGTGCCCTGTTATTGCTGGAAAAGCAGGGCTTGATCAAGCTTGATCCGAAAGCAGGTATTAAGGCAACCCCTATTGACGTGCTTGAAAATCCCAAGAAACTGCGTTTCATCGAATTGGATGCGGCCCAGTTGCCCCGTTCACTGGACGATGTGGATTTCGCCGCTGTGAACACCAATTTTGCGATTGAAGCAGGCCTGACCCCCAAGAAAGATGCAATTGTCTTGGAAGATGGCAATTCTCCCTATGCCAATATTATTGCCGTACGTGAGAAAGATCTTGATCGTGCAGACTTGAAAGAGTTCGTGCAGATTTACCAGTCACAACCGGTTAAAGATTTTGTTGTGAAAAAGTACCAAGACTCTATTTTGGTGGCGTGGTAATAAAAAAATATTGACAGCCTGAGTCATATCAGTCATAATTTCATTCTTTCAGGGGCTGGTAGCTCAGTTGGTAGAGCAGCGGACTTTTAATCCGTTGGTCCCGGGTTCGAGTCCCGGCCAGCCCACCACCTGAAATTTAAAGCACGTAATTTGTAGTACATATTATTAGCCGCTTTTTATATCCAAGCGGCTTTTTTATTCGGGCTGGTAGCTCAGTTGGTAGAGCAGCGGACTTTTAATCCGTTGGTCCCGGGTTCGAGTCCCGGCCAGCCCACCAGGAATTGCATAAAAATGCCTTACATATTTTAAATGTAAGGCATTTTTTTTGCCTGCTATTTGCTAACTAATTATGTTGGGAAGCGGGGTGGTTTCCGGTTGTGGGGGCGGCTATTCCACCAAGTATGTTGGCGGTAATTGTTTGAATAATGGCTTCCTCGTTTTCAAAGTCTATCCAGGAAGTTTCCGGGCTTAACATTTTCAGGCGGGTGAGTCCCGGTTCGATATTGGCCAATAGGTGGATCAAGGCGCCTCTGGCAAACTCATAGCGCCAGACAACTTCGCTGGCACTCAGATGTGGCAGGGTTCTGTGAAGTTCATTAATAATCAGCTTGGCATATTGATGAAAGTGCTCATACACGAATTTGGCGTAGGGACTTAAAGGATTGGTTTGCAAGTATTGCTCAACACGGATAAAAAGGCGGCTCTTGTCCATGCCTTTCTCCGATTCGACCAGCGGTCTGATGATGGCGTCCAGAATAACGGGTAATGGAATGGGCGTTGTCTGAAAGCGTTCTTTTGCTTGCAGGATCATTTCTTTTCTTGAAATATTGGTGGGTTCCAGAATAGCCAGCAAGGCTTCACAAACAAGTCCTTCCTTGGAACCAAAATAATAATTAATCGAGGCGACATTAACGTTGCTGCTTTCGGCGATATCCCTGACGGTAACGGTTTCCGGTCCTTTGGATGCCAGTAATATTTTGGCGCTTTCTAAAATCCGCTCTTTGGCGTTTTGGTTGCCGCCTGTGTTATGGGTTTTTAATTCCAGTTTCATTCTTACTCTCCATTTAATTAAAACAATTGTTTAAATATTTTTGGTATTTTAACATTGAAATTTGAAAAAAGCACCATGGTGGTGATTTTTAGTGCACCAAAATAAAACGCCTTGCACCAATATGAGTTGAAAATATTCTTTAAAAACAACAAACTATAAATTAATTTGGAATATTAACTTTATTATTGACCGAATTATTTCCCGGGAATAGAATTAAACACATGTTTATATTTTTGTGTTTTTTCAGGTATTACCTGTCAGCTAAATGATGAGGTAATTTTTTCAGGAGGACTTATGATTCGTCCGTTTTCTAATAGAGCTATTCGTTATAAATCCATGGTTTCAGTGTTGATATCCGTTGGATTTATGATGTCACCAGGTTTATCTCATGCAGAATCTGTTTTGCGTGTTGCGACAACCATGGCAGATGTTCCGCTAACAACCGGACAGCCCAGTCAGGGGGGCGAGGGGCAGCGCTTTATTGGCTATACCCTGTATGATGGTTTGGTGGGATGGGATCTGAGTAAGGCTGACAAGCCTGCTGTCCTGGTTCCCGGATTGGCGACAGAGTGGTCAGTTGATGATGACTCCAAAACCCGATGGACATTTAAACTGCGTGATGGCGTCAAGTTTCATGACGGGTCTGATTTCACCGCAGAGGCTGTGGTGTGGAATCTGGATAAGTTGATGGACTCATCTTCACCGCAGTTTGATCAGCCTCAGGCTGCCCAAGCGGCTACTTATATCGCGCCTGTCAAGTCCTACAAGGTCATTGATGATAAAACAGTTGAAATTGTAACTAAAGAGCCTGATGCCGTATTGCCTTATTTGCTTTCGCAAATATATATATCCAGTCCTGCTCGATGGAAAGAGGTAGGGGGAAGCTGGGCAGAGTTTGCCAAGACGCCATCAGGTACCGGTCCATGGAAGCTTGATAAACTGGTTCCTCGCGAACGGGCTGAATTGGTTAAAAACCCCAATTATTGGAATGAAGCGCGTATTCCCAAATCAGACCGGCTTGTCATGTTCACCATGCCGGATCCAACCACACGGGTTGCTGCGTTGTTATCAGGCAAGGTCGATTGGGTGGAAGCGCCACCACCTGATACCATCCCTCGCCTTGAAAAACAGGGCATGAAAATCGTTAAAAACATTTATCCGCATGTTTGGCCTTATCAGCTGAGCCATTTGGATAACTCTCCCTTTGCCGATATCAATGTACGCAAAGCAGCCAACCTGGCGATTGACCGGGAGGGCTTGGCGAGTTTTCTGGGTGGATTGGCCCAGCCCGCTACAGGTATGGTTTATGAAGGCCATCCATGGTATGGCAATCCGACTTTCAAGATCAAGTATGACCCCGAAGAAGCCAAACGATTGCTTGCCGCTTCGGGTTATGGCCCTAAAAATCCGGTCAAGGTAAAAGTGGCCATTTCTACCGCGGGATCCGGTCAGATGCAGCCTTTGCCGATGAATGAATTCGTTCAGGCCAACTGGAAGGATGTGGGTATTGATGCCGAGTTTGAAGTGATGGAATGGGAGGCTTTGCGTGCGCACCGTCGTGCGGGAGCTGCCGCCAAGGAAAATGAAGGCATACATACCATTAACAATAGCTGGGGATTCTGGGATCCGGATATCGCCTTATTGAATACCGCCTGGTCTGCCAAACCTCCTCCTGGTGGCTATAACTGGGGTCTGTTCCAAAGGGATCATACGGATGAATTGGCCGCAAAAGCCAAGGCTGAGTTTGATCCTGCCAAGCAGGATGAGTTGCTGGGCAAGCTGCATGCCGCCATTGTTGACGAAGCAATGTGGGTCTGGGTTGTTCATGACTTGAATCCTCGGGCGTTCTCACCCAGGGTGAAAGGTTTTGAACAGGCACAAAGCTGGTTCCAGGACTGGAGTCCGGTCTACGTTGAGTAAGTTTTTACAAATTTTCCCGGGGGAGATACCCCTCCCCGGGAAACCTGATTTTGAATTCGGATTTTCAAAAAAGAGGTGAGTTATGTGGCGCTATCTACTGAGTCGTTTGTTTTATTTCGTGCCTATAGCAATTGGTGTTTCCCTGGTTTGTTTCGCCTTGGTGCATGTTGCTCCGGGTGAGCCTATTGATGCCATTTTGCCTGACAACGCCACACCGGAACTGGTTGAACAGGTCAAGGCTGAGTACGGCTTTGATAAACCATTGCCAATGCAATATTTGATTTGGGTCGGCAATGTCATGACAGGAGACTTTGGCCGTTCCATCACCACTAATCGACCAGTACTTCAGGAGCTGATGCCTGCCATGTTCAACTCTTTGGTATTGGCGGTGGTGGCCATCTTTTTGGCCATGGTTGCCGGTGTATTGCTGGGCTGGATTGCCGGAAAAACCCAAAATCGTTTGCTTGACCGGTTTGTAAGCAGTATTGCGATTACCGGTGTTTCAGTACCCCATTACTGGCTTGGCATGGTGCTGATTATTTTCTTTTCCGTTGAGCTTGGCTGGTTACCGTCGGTAGGTATGGGATCGGGCGGTTCTACAGAGTTCAATTTCAGTATGGATAGCTTTGCTCACATGATTCTTCCGGTGATTACGTTAACGGTTATTCCTACCGGCATTATCGCCCGTTCTGTCAGGGCAGCGGTTTCCGAGGTGTATCAGAAAGAATTCGTGCAGGCATTGTATGCCAAAGGTTTGAATCAACGTCGCATCATTTTGCATGTGGCCAAGAACGTGGCTCCCGTCGTGATGTCAATTATGGGCTTGCAGTTTGCGCAGTTAATGGGTGGTTCCATTCTGGTTGAGACCGTCTTTTCATGGCCAGGTACTGGATTCTTGCTTAATTCAGCCATTTTCACCAGGGATCTTCCTGTTCTGCAAGGAACGATACTTGTTCTGTCCATGTTTTTTGTCGTGATTAATTTGTTGGTCGATCTGCTTCAGATGTCAGTAGACCCTCGTGTTAAACGTAAATGAGAGGAGTGGTAATGATGAGCCAATCTATTCCATTGAATTCTGTCGCCGAACCGGTGAGCAGCAGTTCGACGATTGCCAGTCCCAAGGTACCACGCAGTCCCAAGAAAGTATCGCGCAGTTTCTGGGTATCCACCCTGCGTCGCCTGAAACGGGATCCGGTGGCAATGGTCTGTGCCTTCATCCTGCTCGTATTGGTGGCACTTGCCATATTTGCGCCCTGGTTGGGACTGGATGATCCCAACAAGATGAGCATTGTAAAAAGGCTTAAACCCATCGGTACACCAGGCCATTTGCTGGGAACCGATGAGCTGGGCAGGGATATGCTTTCCCGGCTCATCTATGGTGCCCGTCTTTCCCTGTTTACGGGATTTGCACCCGTCGTGATTGCAACGCTTATTGGTGGAATGATCGGCATGATTGCGGGCTTTGCGGGTGGGCGCGTGAATATGATCATCATGCGTACGGTAGATGTTTTTTATGCCTTCCCTTCTGTTTTGCTTGCCGTGGCTATTTCCACCATCATGGGGGCCGGTATTCTGAACACGCTGGTTGCGCTGACACTGGTCTTCATTCCTTCCATCGCCAGGGTATCTGAAAGTGTGACTACGCAGATCCGCAATCAGGATTTTGTCGAGGCGGCAAGAGCGACTGGAGCACGTGGCTGGATGATCATGCGTCACCATGTATTGAATAACGTGACCGGGCCGGTCCTGATTTATGCATCAAGCCTGATCAGCGTCAGCATTGTGATGGCCTCCGGTTTGAGTTTCCTGGGGTTGGGTGTGAGTCCGCCCGATGCGGAATGGGGCTTAATGCTCAATACGCTCAGGTCTTCAATTTATGTGGCACCGATGCAGGCCATTCTTCCCGGCATCATGATTTTCGTGACGTCAATGTGTTTCAACTTGTTGAGTGACGGTTTACGTAGCGCAATGGATGTCAAGGCATAAGGAATTAACCATGAATACGACGCTGGATTATGAATATTTGGTTGACAAGGATGATCGTGGCGGGCCCGCCCAGCCATTGCTGATTGTCAATGAGTTGAAGAAATACTTTCCGATTGGTGGTCGCACGGAGTCGGGTGAGCCACAAGTTATTCATGCTGTTGATGGTGTGAGTTTCAAGGTGGCCAAAGGCGAGACGCTCGGCATCGTTGGCGAGTCCGGTTGCGGCAAATCCACGACAGCCCGCTTGCTGATGCATCTGATGAACCCGGATGACGGCGAAGTGATCTTTGATGGTGAGGAGGTGGGGGCTCCCAGCGGGATCAGTGTCCGGGAAATGCGCAAGCATGTACAAATGGTTTTTCAGGACAGCTATGCATCCCTGAATCCGCGCTTGACCATTCGGGACAGTATCGCTTTTGGTCCACAGGTCATGGGTGTATCTGCCGCAGAAGCCAAAAAAAGAGCCAGCTCAGTGCTCAAACTGGTGGGGCTGGCACCTGAAATGTTTGCCGAACGGTATCCCCATGAGCTATCAGGCGGACAGCGCCAGCGCGTCAATATTGCACGGGCATTGGCCATGGGACCACGGCTGCTCATATTGGACGAGTCTGTGTCTGCGCTGGATAAATCCGTGGAGGCACAGGTACTGAATCTGTTGCAGTCATTGAAAGAAACGCTTGGCCTGACTTATCTGTTCATTTCCCATGATTTGAATGTCATTCAGTTTTTAAGTGACCGGGTCATGGTGATGTATTTGGGGCAGGTGGTGGAAGCGGGGCCGGTTGATGAGATTTATAACACGCCACGTCATCCCTATACGGCAGCCTTGTTGTCATCCAGGCCATCCATGGATCCCCAAAAACGGGTCGTGGATCCTCCGTTAAGCGGAGATCCACCCAATCCCATTAATCCGCCCAAAGGATGTCGATTCCGTGCACGTTGCAATAAGGCGCAATTGTTATGTGAGCATGTTTCACCTGTGTTGTCCGCAGAGTCCAGTACATCCGCTCACCAGGTGGCTTGTCACTTCCCTTTGTGATCAGTCGTTATTGAATAAACCGTATTAACAAAATTAAGGGGTATTACATGAGTCATCAGCCACTGGTAAAAGTGCAGGATTTGCACGTTAGATTTGTATCTCATGAAACCGATGTTTCTGTTGTAAACGGCGTATCTTTTGATTTGAAGGCAGGTGAAGTGCTGTGTCTGCTGGGTGAATCCGGTTCAGGCAAATCCGTCACCATGCGTTCCCTGATGCGCTTATTGCCACGATCAGCCCAATTGCAGGGCGAAGTCACGATTGACGGTATTGATGTTGTCAACCTGCCGGACGATCAACTGCATACGATCCGTGGCTCTGTTATTTCAATGATTTTTCAGGAGCCGTTGACGGCATTTGATCCCGTTTTTACGATCGGGCAGCAGATTTCTGAGGCCATTCAGATCAATTTTGGCGTTGATAAGGTAGAGGCCAGAAGCAGGGCACTTGAGCTGCTGGAACTGGTGCAAATTCCTTCCGCCGCCAGAAGGCTGGATGCGTATCCGCATGAGTTGTCCGGTGGTTTACGTCAGCGTGCGATGATTGCCCTGGCTTTATCGTGTCGGCCCAAGCTGTTGCTGGCCGATGAGCCTACTACCGCACTGGATGCGACCGTACAGATCCAGGTCTTGCTCTTGCTGCGTGAGTTGCAACAGAAAATGGGTATGGCAACCATTTTTGTAACCCACGACTTGGGCGTTGCCTGCGAGGTGGCTGACAAGATAGCTGTTATGTATGGTGGTCGTTTCGTGGAAACGGGTAGCGTCGAGGACGTCTTGCTTAACCCGCAACATCCTTACACCAAAGGGCTGATGCGCTCGACCGTTCATGGTGGAAAACGTGGGGAACTGCTCAAGCCTATCGAAGGCTCACCGCCGGACTTATCCGATTTGCCGCCCGGATGCAGTTTTGCACCCCGTTGCACGCAAGCGCAAGCAGCCTGTAGTGCGCGGATACCTGACATGGTTCAGGTGGGGTCACAGCATTTTTCCCGTTGTATCCATTCATCCCAAATGCTTGCTGAAGAAACGGTGTGAATATGATATCCCAGTCTCCTGTCCCTCTCATACTGGCTTATCCATTGGCCATTGTATCCGGTTATGTTTTTTATCGTGTTGGTGTGCCTTTGCCATGGATGGTGGGGTCCATTTTCTGTATCGCGGGATTATCCATTTTTGTCGGACCTGTGCGGGTTTGGTCCTGGGGGCGACGGTTGGGGCTGGGGATTGTCGGGACCTGTCTTGGGCTTTATTTTACGCCCAGCGCCCTTGAACGGCTATTGGATAACATGGGCTGGATTCTTTTGGCTGTTGTGATCAGTTATTTGTTTGCTGCAGCCGCATCTCTTTTGCTGGCAAAGATGGCCAAACTGGATCGAAGCACCGCTTTCCTGTCAAGCATACCGGGTGGTGCCGCAGAAATGAGCATGCTTGGACAGCGCTTTGGCGCCATCCCGGAAGTGATCGCTGTTTCGCAACTTTTGCGGATTGTGTTGCTGGTGTCGGTCTTGCCGTCCTTGTTGCTGGTTGATGGTTCGGTGGTCGTGAAATCTGCACATATTGTGACAGGCAAGGAATGGTTTGTTCTGGGCCTGCTGTTGTGCAGTTCGATTCTGGTTACTGCCTGGCTGGCAAGAATGGGCATGATGAATGCGTGGTTGCTCGTGCCCTTGGCCATTGGCATGGTGGTTTCTGTCTCCGGGCTTTATACATCGCCACCTCCCGGATTTCTGACGGCCGTGGCCCAGGTATTAATTGGCGTTCACATGGGGGCGATGTTCAGGCGAGACTCTTTGTTAATGGTTCGTCGGACACTGCCGAACTTGTTGCTCAATGTTTTTCTTATTACCGGTATGTGTGCATTGATCGGTGCCGCGATTGCTTTGGGTACCGGTACCACGGTTCCGACCATGATTCTGGCAACAGCGCCCGGTGGTATTGCCGACATGAGTCTTTCGGCCAAAACCCTGGGTCTGGATGTGCCCACAGTTGTGGGTTTTCATGTGGTGCGGGTCTTTGTCTTTCTTTCCATTACCCCTTATCTCTTCTTTTTTCTACAACGACTTGGGGTGCTTAAGCTAGTGCCCTCAGGGCGATAACTTTGGAGTTATATATGAGCACGGAACTTTTAAATCTTACCGCTGGTGAAGCAAGCAAAATGCTTGCGGCGAAAAAAGTGTCGCCAGTCGAATTATTGGATGCCTTTCTTGGAAGAATCGATGAGGTCGATGAGAAGATTCACAGTTATATTCTGGTGACAGCGGAGCAGGCACGTGAGCATGCCCAGACAGCGGAAAAAGAGATTCTTGCGGGTGACTATAAAGGTCTTTTGCATGGTATCCCCTATGCGGTCAAGGACAACTATTTTACGAAAGGCATCCGGACATGTGTGGCTTCAAGGGTTTTGATGGATCATGTGCCAGATTTCGATTCAACCGTTATTAGCAAGCTGGATCAGGCTGGCGCCGTGATGTTGGGCAAATTGAATACCTGGGAGTATGGTACGGGTACCGGTTCCGTTCATTTTGACTTACCCTTTGAGCCGGCACGCAACCCCTGGAATACAGACTACATCACGGGCGGATCATCCAGCGGTTCTGGTGCTTCGGTGGCCGGCCGCACAGCCATGGTATCAATGGGGTCGGATACGGGTGGGTCCGTACGTTTGCCTGCGGCAGCCTGCGGATTGCAGGGCCTGAAGCCGACCTATGGTCGTATCAGCAAGTATGGAATATTGCCTAACTGCTGGTCGCTTGATGTGGCCGGGCCTTTGTGCTGGACGGTCGAAGACTGCGCGATCATGCTGCAGGCGGTTGCTGGCTATGATCCCAAGGATTCAGCATCTCTGGACGTAGCCGTGCCTGATTATATGGCAGAACTGGGCAAAGGCGTCAAAGGCCTGAAAATCGCCTGCGTCAGTGATTTGGATAGCAGTAATGATTTGTTGGATGTGGCCAACCGAGTGGCATTTGAAAACATGATTCAGGTGTTGCGTAGCGAAGGTGCTGAATTGGTGGAAGTGAAATTGCCAACCTCGTTATCTGACTATCGTGATGCCAATGGCATTATCGGGCAGGTCGAGTCTTACTCCCTGCATGAGAAAGAGTTTCTGCAAAGTGCCCATTTGATGGGTCAGGCACTTCGTGACAAATTGACCAGTGGCTTCATGTACCGTGCCGTCGATTATGTGAATGCACAAAGAAGAAGAAAAGCATTGGCTATGGCGACCGATGAGCTCATCCAAAACTATGACGCATTGATTATGCCATGTGCATTGCATACAGCACCTAAATATGGCAACGATGCACATGTCAAGGCCTTTACGACCGATACGGCTTGTCCTGTTTTCAATATCTCAGGTCACCCTGCCATGAGTATATGTACCGGATTTGATGCAAATGGATTGCCAACCAACGCGCAGATTGTTGGTAAGTGGTTGGATGAGGCCATGGTTTTGCGTGTTGGCCATGCTTTTGAACGCGCGACGGACTTTCGCAAAACACGTCCAGCGCTTTGATTTTAAATGAATCAGGAGAAAAAAATGTCTGCTTCTAACCTTGACACCCAATGGACCCCACAAGAGCTTGATGCCTATTTCAAACGATATGGTGTGGCTGTGCCAGCGGAACAACTTGAACATGTCGTGGGCTTGAGCAATGCGGCTGTACAGCTTGGACAAAGAATTGTTCGCATGCCATCCAAATTTGAGGAACCCGCCAGTATTTTCTGTCTCCCATTAATTCAAGCCAAAAGGAATGCATAATGGAACCCTATGAACTGACCGCAACACAGGCTGCCAGCCTGATTTCAAAACGTTTGTTATCTTGTGAAGAGCTGGCACGTTCCACGCTTTCACGGATCATTGAGCGTGAGCCGATCATCAAGGCCTTTCGTTTTTTTGACCCTGACCAGGTCATTCGTAATGCCCGTGAGTTGGACCAGACCGCGCCAAAGAGCGAGTTGCATGGGTTGACGTTCGGTGTGAAGGACATGATTGATACCAAAGACATGCCCACCACACATAACTCACCTTTGTATTATGGTCATGAGACAAATAAAGATGCTGCCTGCGTGGCCGTTGTCCGGCACCGGGGGGCACTGATTGTCGGCAAAACAGATACGGTTGAGTTCGCATCAGGTGGACGAATGGCGGCAACGCGCAATCCCTATAACCTGGCTCATACACCGGGTGGTTCTTCATCGGGTTCGGGTGCCGCAGTCGGTGACAGGCAACTGCAATTGGCTTTTGGCACACAAACGGGCGGTTCGCATATCCGGCCGGCCGCTTTCAACGGTATTTATGGTATCAAGCCAACCCATGGGCTTGTGAGCCGGGAAGGGGCCAAACAATACTCCTATTCTCTTGATACCATCGGCTGGTATGGGCGTTGCGTCGATGACTTGATGCTGGTGGGACGCAATTTCCGGATTATGGATCTTGATGAGCCTGCGCCAACCACATTGAAAGGTCTCAGGGTTGGTTTGTGCCGGAGTCCGAATTGGGCCAAGGCAGATCAATGGGGACGCGCTGCCTTGATGCAGGCTGCCCGCTTACTGGAGGCCGAAGGCGCCATCGTTTTTGATCTTGATTTTGATGATCGGTTCAGCAAATTGAACCACGCCCAGGAAGTGATCATGAAGAGCGAAGGCCGCTCGGCTTTCCTGCCTGAATACTATGCCGGAAATCCAGCCTTCAATGGGTACTTTGTTGATATCGTCATGAACAGCCAGGGCTTCACGAAAAAAGACCTGTTGCATTCTTATGACCTGGCGGCTGAATGCAGGGTGGCCTTTGACAATTTGTTTGGTCCAGAACTGGATGTGGTATTGACGCTGCCGGCACCTGGACAGGCGCCAGAAGGATTGCATACATCCGGTGATCATGTTTTCAATGCCATGTGGACTTTATTGCATGCACCCTGCGTGGCGATTCCCGTTGGTTTGGGAGATCTCGGTCTGCCATTGGGTATCCAGCTGGTCGGTCCCCGCATGTCAGATGCCCGATTGCTGGAAATTGCCAAACTGTGTGAGCCTGTTCTTGATCCGGAGCCGGGAAAACTGAAACTGGTGACTCAGGATGAGGCCGTCACTTTCAGTTAAGGGGCACAGCATCCCTTGTGCGTAAATTCATGAAAATTTAGGATGTATGATGAGTGATTTGGATATTTTTAAAACACAGAATTTTGGCAGCCGGTTGGGTTTTGGCAAAAAATCGGCTTTGCTGATTATTGATTTTCAGGTAGGTTTTTCAAAAAGCGATGTACTGGGTGGCTACAACATTAATGATGCGATTGCCAACACTGCCATTTTGTTGAAAACAGCCCGGGAAAATAATGTGCCGGTTGCTCACGTGCGAGTGGCTACCGAATGCGATGGTAGCGATTTCCTGACGTTTGCCTTGAAGGTGCCTGCCATGAAAGCGCTTACGCCGGATGCACCTGATGCCCAGTTTGTTGACAGTGTCAAACCGGCACCAGGCGAGTTTGTCACGCTGAAAAAACACAGTTCCGCCTTTTTCGGCACCAACCTGGCCTCCTGGTTGGCCTTCAAGGGTGTCGATACACTGTTTATTACCGGTTGTACAACAAGTGGATGTGTGAGAGCCAGTGTCAATGATGCTTCGGCCTATGGTTTGCGGCCGATGGTGGTTGTTGACTGTGTGGGTGACCGTGCACAGGGACCGCATGAGTCGAGTTTGTTTGATATGGGTCAGAAATATGCCGACTTGCTCAGCCTGGAGGAAACGATAGCGCACTTTGCCAGGGAAACCGAGTGCGCAGAGGCCTAATGTGGTGTTAGGGAATGCAAGGAGCAGGCTTGTATATGCGGCTTGCATTCCCTCTTTTTTATTGGTATATCGGTATTGAAACCTTTTTTCAGTTCGGTTCCCGATCTTTTCTCAAGTGCTGGAACGCCGTGTGCACACTTAAAAAGATTTTGTTTTTCATTCGTTTGCCCAAGGGCGTGTTTTTCAGACGATCCATAATGGGACCTTTGACTTCGGCAAAATACAGCTGGATGTTGCGGGCAGCCAGGCTTTTTTCAAGTTGGTCCAGCATTTCCAGAGCGGTGGCATCAATTTGATTAACTGCCGAGCAAACCAGCAGCATGTTTTTAACATCTGTGTCGGTATTGGCAAGTGCCATGATTTTTTGTTCCACTACCGCAGCGTTGGCAAAAAACAGGCTCTCATCAACGCGCAATGCCACCAGGCCCGGCACGGTTTGCACCGCATGGCGTTCTATGTTGCGGTAATGTTCAGTATCGGGTACACGGCCCAGAACGGCCATATGCGGATGGCTGCTGCGCCAAACCAGTACCGCAAGGGAAAGGGCGATACCCAATAAAATGCCGGCTTCCACGCCCAATAACACAACCCCCAGCATTGTTGTCAATAAGGAAAATGCATCGGCGCGATCATATTGCCAGGTGTTCTTGAGACTGCGCCAGTCGATCAGGGCTGTAACGGCCGAAATAATCGTGGCGGCCAGTACGGCCTGGGGCAGATAGTAAAAAAGAGGGGTAAAGAAAGCAATCACGATGGCCATGAGCAGGGCACTGATGATGCCGGCCAGGGGTGTATTGGCACCCGCGGAAAAGTTGACCACCGAGCGTGCAAACCCGCCCGTAACCGGATATCCACCAGAAATGGCGCTGGCAAGGTTGGCCGCACCCAGACCGATCAGCTCACGGTTGGGCAGGATGCGTTCCTTGCGTTTCAAGGCCAGTGACTGCGCTACCGAGACGCTTTCCACAAAACCAACCAGAGAAATCAGAAGTGCAGGCAGCCACAAGGCGGCTATCGCATCAAAGCCCGGGAGGGACAGACCCAAGGAAGGCAGGCCTTGCGGAACATGGCCTGCCACGCTGACGCCAAACCGCGTGTCCAGGCTGAAAAAATAAACCATAAAGGTAAAGCCGATCACACTGATCATGGGGGCCAGCTTGGATAGCATCCCGGCCAGTCGGGATGACATGCCGGCCTTTTCAAGCAATGTACTTAAGGAACGGCGTGACCACCATAAAAAAAGCAGGCTGCTGCTGCCTATGACCAGGGTGGCCGGATTGGTTTGGGACAAATGACGGGTAAGGTCAAGCAGGGTGGCTGCGATATTATTGCCTGAAGCCGGTATGCCCAACAGGTGTTTGAGTTGTCCAAGACTGATCAGGATGGCCGAGCCGCTAATGAAGCCACTGATGACCGGATGACTTAGCAGGTGCGCCAGAAAACCCAGTCGCAATAGCCCGAATGCCAGCAGCATGACACCGGAGATCAGGGCCATTTGAATGGCCAGTTCGATATATTGGGCTGAACCGGATTGGGCCAGTGGAGCCAGGGCGCTGGCGGTCATAAGAGAAATAACCGCCACCGGGCCGGTGGCTAATGTCATGCTTGATCCGAGCAGGGCGTAGGCAATGATGGGCAGGATACTGGCATATAATCCCATTTCAGGTGGCAGACCCGCCAGCATGGCATAGGCCAGACTTTGCGGGATAAGCATGACGGTTACAATCAGGCCCGCAGTCAGGTCACCTGAAAGCAGGTTCTTCTGATAGCTTGAGAGCCAGTCGGGCAGAAAGCCGGGCAATTTACGCTTGGTCACGGTAATGAGCTTATGAGGTTTTTGTGTGGATTTTAATGGACTTTGGCTGCCTGACGGTTTTCAAAGGCGGTAAAAAGGGCCATGCCTGCAACCATGGCAATCACAAACAGCAATGCCTTCCATTCTCCTGCTGCCATTGAAACCAGGGCAGGTCCGGGACAAATGCCGGCCAATCCCCAGCCAATGCCAAATAGCAGGCTACCGATGACCAGCCGAGGGGTAATGCGTGTGCTGGATGGTAAAATCATGGGATCACCCAGGCAGGCCGTCTGGCGTTTTTTGGCTGCGGTAAAGGCAAACAGGCCCACCAATATGCCTCCGCCCATGACGAAGGCAAGGGAAGGGTCCCAGGTGCCGGTAATATCCAGGAAACCTAGTACTTTTTCAGGGTTGGCCATACCTGAAATGATAAGACCCATGCCAAAGAGGAGTCCGACCAGATATTCGGTGATGCGTTTCACGATGTTGATATCCTTAATGATGATGAAGACAGGGGTTTAGCCAATAAGGTGACGAACCACGTAAACGGTTGCAATACCACTTGCCATGAATGCAATGGTGGCGACTAGAGACCGGCCGGAAAGGCGTGACAGGCCACAAATGCCATGACCACTGCTGCAACCTGAGCCCAGGCGAGTGCCAAAACCCACCAGCAAGCCAGCCAGAATAATAAGTGGCCAGTCGGTATTGATTTCAATCGGGATGGAACCCACGGCTAACAGGTAAATGAAGGGTGCTGAAAAAAGCCCCAGTAGGAAAGCGATGCGCCAGTGGGTATCGCCTTTGGCGGGTTTGAGCAGGCCGCCCAGAATGCCGCTGATACCCAGGATGCGACCGCTGGCCAGAATGAAGATGGCGGCAGCGATGCCTAATAAAATACCGCCGGCCAGTGAGGACCAGGGCGTGAAATTTTGCCAGTCGATGATCATGTGAATATTTCCACGATAAATATTATATAAAAATATATTATATATAAAAATATAATAAAAATACAGATTCGGCCTGTCGAAAATATAAAAATCATGGATTACACTTGATCGTCAATTTTAAAAATCGAATATTTCAGCCAAAAGGAGAACCAGTGATGTCAGTATTACTTACCTGCGATGTGATGGATGCATTTCCTGAAAGTGCCTCTTGTGACCTTCAGTTCCGGCAATGGGGCAAGCGACAGGCCATTAACGGATGGATCAGAACCCTTAAGGTTTATGAGGACAATTCCCTGGTCAGGCAGGTCCTGTCTGAAAAGTCTTCAGGAGATGTCCTGGTGGTGGACGGTGGTGCTTCGCTGCACAGGGCCCTGGTGGGGGACCAGATTGCCGCCTTGGCCATGGAAAATGGCTGGGCCGGTATTATTGTGTATGGCGCCATTCGCGACAGTGCCCAGATCAATGAGATGGACTTTTCTGTCAAGGCCCTGGGTACCAATCCTCGTAAAAGCCATAAAGCCGGCCAGGGCGTGCTGGATATCCCGATCATGATCGGGGGCGTCACCTTCAGATCCGGCTGGTATGTCTATAGTGATGCCGATGGTATTGTGGTGACTGAAAACCCTGTCATTATTTAGTTGTTAACTTCTTCATTAAGGAACTTGTTCAATGAAATTGTTTTATAAACCAGGTGCCTGTTCTTTGGCACCGCATATTGTGCTGGAAGAATTGGGTGTTGGCTATGAAGCTGAAACCGTTGATCTTAAAACCAAGGTAACCGAATCGGGGGTGGATTTTTTAACCATCAATCCAAAAGGATACGTGCCGGCATTGCAAATGGATAATGGTGAAGTGTTAACAGAGTGTCAGGCCATTCTGGAATATTTGGGGGACCGTAATCCTTCCCAAAACCTGATTCCTGCCGCCGGGTCAACAGCCCGTTATCAAATTCATGCCTGGCTGAATTTTGTGGCGTCTGAACTTCACAAAGGATTCAGTCCCTTTTTCAAGCCGTCCACCCCGCAAGAATGGAAAGATGCCTGTCTTGTCATTCTGGAGCAACGCCTGTCTTATGTGGATGCCGAGTTGGCGGGCAAAGATTATTTGATGGGCGATACCTTTACGGTTGCCGATGCTTATCTGTTTACCATCCTGGGCTGGGCCCGCTATATCCAGCTGGATCTGGCCAAATGGGACAATCTGGCTGCTTATCAGGCACGGTTGGCACAGCGTCCGGCAGTAGTCGCCGCGATGAAAGCGGAAGGGTTGATTTAAGCGTTTTGTTTTATCAGGCATCGTGCAGAAAATGAAAAATGCCTGCCCGGTATCTTTGCCGGGCAGGCATTTTTGTCTTATCCGAAGAGCTGGATATTAATACATGTGTTGTCCGCCATTGATGGCCACGTTGGCGCCAGTCATGAAACCGCCCAGATCGCTGCAGATGAAAACGATCAGTGCAGCCACTTCGGCCGGTTCACCCAAACGGCCTAACGGAATCTGGGGCAAAATCTGTGTGTCCATGACGTCTTTGGGAACGGCAGCCACCATTTCGGTATTCAGGTAACCGGGCGAAATCGCATTGACCGTAACGCCTTTACGGGCAAACTCCAGCGCCAGGGTTTTGGTAAAACCATAAATACCTGATTTGGCCGATGAATAGTTGGCCTGGCCGAATGAACCCTTGCTGCCATTAACGGAAGAAATATTGACAATACGTCCCCAGCCGGCGGCCAGCATTTCTTCGCACAGGGGTTTGGTCATGTTAAACATGGAGTCCAGGTTGGTTTTAATGACCTGATCCCATTTTTCCTTGTCCATTTTACGGAAGCTGGCATCGCGGGTAATGCCGGCATTATTGATCAGAATGTCAATGTGATAACCATCGTCGTGCATTTGTTGGGCACCGGCAATACAGGAGTCATAATCGGCGACATCAATAAAATAAGTCTTGAAAGTATAGCCTTCATCACTTTGTTTTTTTAACCAGTCGGATGGGTCATGGCCGGGACGCACGGTGACAAGAACGGTATGGCCCGCATCATGAAGGGCACGAGCCACTGCCGTACCCAGCCCACCGGTTCCACCGGTAACCAGAGCAGTACGTTTGACTGATTCATTTACAGCTGTCATTTCATTCACTCCAAGTAAACATTATTTTTCAAAAACATAAACACCGGGGGCGTCACAAAGTACGGAATAACCTTTGTCGGGATTACCCATGGGCGGGGGTGGTACCGGTTCACTGGAACGCTCGTTCAGCCAGTTGAACCAACAGTTCCACCAGGAACCTTCCTGGAACTGTGCGGTTTCGAGCCATTCATCAGGCCCCAGATAGGGGTCATTGTTGCTTCGTGTAAGTACACGAAAATGGCGGTTTTTATGACCGGGCTCGCTCACGACACCGGCATTGTGTCCTTTGTTGGTGAGCGCAAAGGTAATGTCGGAACGGCACAAATGGTGAATTTTATATACCGAGCGCCATGGTGCAATATGGTCTGTTTCCGTACCCAGACAGAAAATGGGCACGTGAATGTCTGTCAGTGAAACAGGGCGACCATTGACGGGATAGCGGCTTTCGGACAGGTCGTCGTTCAGGAACAGCCTGCGCAAATATTGGGAGTGCATTTTGGCTGGCATGCGGGTCGTATCGGTATTCCAGGCCATCAAGTCATTCATGGTGGATTCTTCACCCATCAGGAATTCCTTGATATAACGCGACCAGATCAGCAAGTCGGAACGCAGCAGCAGGAATGCGCCTGACATTTGTTCGCCGGTTAAATAGCCGATATCGGCCATTTCCGCTTCCAGGATGGCCAGCTGGCTGTTATCAATGAACAGGGACAGTTCACCGGGTTCGCTGAAGTCAGTTTGGGCAGCCAGCATGGTAATGGAAAGCAGGCGGTCATCCTGGTCCCTGCCCATTGCGGCCGCGGCAATAGACAGCAGGGTGCCGCCCAGACAATAACCGGTGGCATGGACTTTTTTCTGGCCGGTGATGTGGTTGATGGCATCCAGTGCGGCAAAAAAACCCATGGAAAGATAATCATCCATGCCCATATTGCGTTCTTCCACACCGGGATTTTTCCAGGAAATGCAAAAAACGGTATATCCCTGATCAAGCAGATGGCGAATCATGGAATTGTGTGCCGAAAGATCAAGAATATAGTATTTCATGATCCAGGCAGGGATGATCAGTACCGGTTCGGGATGAACCTTTTTGGTTGTGGGCGTGTACTGAATCAGTTCCATCAGCTGGTTACGCAGTACGACCTTGCCGGGTGTGGTGGCCAGTTGCTTGCCCACCTTGAAATTTTCAAGCTTGGGATCGGGGGTACCCGTAAATTGTTGTTGCGCTTGTTGCCATGCATTCATGGCACCACGTAGCAGGTTGGCTCCTTGTTCTTCCAGTGTTTTTTGCAATACTTCGGGGTTGCTGGCCACAAAATTTTTAGGCGATAGCGCATTCAGGATTTGTTGGGCTGACATGCGGACAATGTCCAGGTGGTGCGGGGTAACGCCGCGAATATCACTGGTTGCCTCTTTCCACCATTGCTCTGTCATGAGATAAGACAGTTGCATCATGTTAAAGGGCCAGGTGTTCCATTTCGGACCGCTAAAGCGTCTGTCGGTAATGGGTGGCTCGATGTTCAGGTTGATGTGGTGGCTGGGGGTGCCGGGGATGCCAACGGTTTGTGTACGCTGGGCATATTGGGCCAAGGCCAGTCCCTGGCCGATGGCAAGATTGAGCAATTCAAGTTGCTTTCCCGGTGAAATGGCCAAATGCCTGGACCAGTCGATATAGCTGAGTAAACCCTGTACCGGAGACATTGACAGCGTGCCCCTGGCAATAGATGCCTGGAAACGCTGGTCAAGCTGATCCATCGCGGTTTGGGGGTCGTAGGTGTTTTTTACCATTCAAAAGTCCTCTGGAACAATGGTGCTTTTCGGTGAGAGTGATAGCCACTTATGAAACATGACATCTTTAACTATAGAGTATTGCATTTTTATTGCGATGATATGAATACCCATCATTTTATATTTTTATATTGATTTGCATCAAGGATATTGACATTAATAATAATGCAAATGATAATGATTCTCGTTTTGTTATTTAGAATAATAAGGTAATCATAAAAATGAAGTATTCAATTCGATCCCGTTATCAAGGGATACTGATGCTGGCCGGCTTGGTGGCCAACAATCCGGTGTTTGCACAAGTGGCACTTCAAAATGAAAAAATCGTTACTTTGCCACAGGTAAAGGCAATAGCGGTTGAAGCTGAAACACCCCGCGTGGAAAGGATAGACAGCCAAGCATTGCAGAACGCAGGCATTGAAAGCTGGACAGATTTGGGGCAACGTTTGTCACCCGGTGTTAATTTTAATCGTCAGAACAATAGCGTGAATATACGGGGCCTGGATGCCAACCGTATCCGGCTTACCGAGGATGGTGTGCCATTGCCATGGTTAAGCGATGGCAGCCGTGGTGTAAAAGGGGGGCTTGATGCGATTAACTTTGACTCCCTGTCAGCGATTGATATTGTTAAAGGGCCCGGGGCCAATCAAACCAACGCCATGACAGCTGCGGTGGCCTTAACCAGTCTGTCGCCCAGTGATTTGCTGCCAGAAGGGCAGGATATTGGCTTTTTGGGTAAAACCACCTATTCGGGTCTTGATGACAGTGCGGGCATAGATGTGGCGCTGGCTACCCGGCTGGGTGAAAAAACCCGGATGCTGTTCCAGTATGCCTATAAAAAGGGGCATGAAATTAAAAACCAGGCCAGCACCGGCGGTTATGGTGACAACAGGACCAAAGAAGACCCCGCTGATTATCACCGGAATTCGGCTTTATTCCGGATTGAGCATGATTTGGCACCCGGGCATCAGCTTGGCCTGGGCGCAAGCCTGTTCCGACTTGACAGGGATATTGACAAGTTAAGCGAGCAAAATACATCCACTTATTACATTGGCGATAACCAGTATAAAGAAGAAATCAAGCGTGACCGGATCTGGCTGGATTATGAATACCGGTCTGAACAGGCAGGAGAGGCACTTGACCGGTTTTCCATGCTGGCTTACTGGCACAGGACCGACCTGCTTAATGAACAGAATGCCTATCGCCAGCAAGATGCCAGGGGTAATATCATTCCCCGCGATCCTTACAAATATGGTTTTCCGTCAGGGGAATATAACCGCCATAACAGTGTAGGGCAAAAAGGCTGGGGCCTGAATATGGATGCATCGGGTTATTGGGGGACAGCACCGTTGCGTTCGCATTGGATGGCAGGTGCAGGATTTACCAGCGACCGTTATCGCCAGCATTCAGGAGGGGTGGATAATTGCCCTGTGGTTTCACCCATGTTGCCGGCCCCGTTTGGTCCCCGTTCTTGCGAATTTTTGCATACCAACCAGGCTGATGTGCCCCAGGTTAAAAGCAATGACTGGTTTGCGTATGCCAAAAACACATTTTCATGGGGTAATGGGCAGTACAACTTGACACCTGGCCTGCGTTACGATCATTACGAGCGGAACCCATCAGCGGCTGGCGATTTTATGAATAATCCCAACGGTGGCCTGGCGCAAATGGATAAACGCAGCGGAGGGCATTTTTCGCCATCCCTGGAATTTACCTGGAATCCTAATGACACGCTCGCTTTGTTTGCCCGTTATGCGCATGGTTTCAGGGCACCTACCGCCCCCGAGTTGTATATGCAGTTTGGTTCATCGTCCAATTACCTGCGCAAGGGTGAAGCATCCCTGAAACCGGAAACCAGTCGCGGATGGGAACTGGGTGTTGCCGTGAATACGGAGACGGCAGGTGGATCACTCACTTTCTTTGATCAGCATTATAAAAATTTTATTGAATCGGGTGTGCCAGTGGCAGCCGATTCCATTTATGCGCAAATGATGCAAAACGGCTTGTATCCATTTGGCGTGTTTACCCATGCCAATCTGGATCGTGTCCGTATTTATGGCTTAGAGGCCAGCGCTTACTGGAATATGAATAACCATTGGTATACCCGGGGTTCTGTGGCATGGACGGTGGGCAAAGACCGCAGTACGGGTGACTACCTGAATTCGGTGGCACCGCTCAAGGGCATCCTGGCACTTGGCTACCAAAGCCAACAGTGGGGCGCTGAAGCCATCTGGACAATGGCGGCCAAACGCAACAAGGTCAAGTACCCCGATGCGACCGCGCAGGTGCCTTACCCCGATTTCAAGGCACCCGGTTATGGCACGCTTGACCTGGTGGCGCACTGGACCCCCGAGGCGGTGAAGGGACTGCGCATTCAGGCCGGCCTGATGAATGCATTTGACAAAAAATACTGGAATGCCCTGAATGTGCCAACGGCGGGTAGCAGCCGGATTTCCCGCGGCATCGACTATTACACCGAACCGGGACGTCATGCCACGATCTCTGTCAGTTACCAATATTGATAACCATACTCATGTTAATTATTTTAAGGTAAAAATATATGAATTTATCATTTGAATCTTTGCGCACTCAATGTGAGCGCCTGCTGGAGCAGGAACCCAAGTTGCGAATCCGCAATGTGGCAGAGCGCCTGAATGTCAGTGAAATGCAGTTGCTGGCCGCTCAATGCTGCGATGCCGAAGCGGTTTATCTGGGTACCGATATCAAGGAGATTTTTAAACAGCTGGACACCTTGGGCGAGGTGATGGTCTTGACCCGCAATGAATGGTGCGTGCATGAGCGGCATGGCCTGTTTGAAGATATCCAGGTGGGCAAGGCCTCTATTGGCATCGTCCTGGGGCCGGATATTGATTTACGGATGTTTTTTGCCTGCTGGAAAACGGCCTGGGCAGTCAGGCAGAACGGGCGGTTCAGTATCCAGTTTTTTGATGAAACCGGTATGGCGATTCATAAGGTTTACGGCACTGAAAAGACAGACAGGCAGGCTTATGAGGCGTTGGTAGCGCGTTTCAGGACCGATTTGGTACAGGTACCGGCCGTCACGGCGCCCGAGCCCGGGCAAACCGGTCTTTCTGAGCAGGCTCCGGACCAGTTGCGCGATGACTGGTTGGGTATGAAAGATACCCATGCGTTTTTTCCTTTATTAAAAAAATGGAATGTCTCCCGCATGACCGCCTTGCAGGCGGCGGGCGATGACTTGGCCCAGCAGGTGGATCATGATGCCGTTGAACGGATGTTGCAACTCAGTGTAGAACAGGAAATCCCGATCATGTGCTTTACCGGCAACCGGGGAATGGTGCAGATCCATTCCGGCGTGATCCATAAATTGTTGCGTACAGGCCCTTGGTTCAATATTCTGGATGAGAAATTCAACTTGCATTTAAATACATCCGCCATTAATTCTGTGTGGGTGGTGAACAAGCCAACCACCGATGGATGGGTGACATCTCTTGAGGTTTATGAAAAATCCGGTGAACTGATCGTGCAGTTTTTTGGCGTGCGCAAACCGGGTATCCCCGAATTGCCAGCCTGGCGTAATTTACTGGAATCCTTATGCAAGGAGCCGCTTGCGGCCTGATCCCATCATGAAAAAAATACTGCTGTTTTTATTGGGGCTGTTTTTTGTACCCATGGCTTTGGCCGCCAATAAAGAACGGGTCATTACCCTGGGTGGTTCGGTGACCGAGATTGTGTATGAGCTGGGGCTGGGTGAGCGCCTGATTGCCGATGACCTTTCCAGTCTGTATCCCGAGGCAGCCACTCGCCTGCCCCGGGTGGGTTATTATCGTGCCGTACCCGTTGAAGGGGTGGTGGCCATGCATCCGGACCTGATCCTGGCTTCGGAAAACGCGGGACCCGCGCAGGCATTGGAAAGCATCAGTAAACTGGGTGTTGAGGTTGTCAAGGTATCCGACCGCGCCAGCCTGGAATCCCTGTACGAGCGGGTGAGTGAAATTGCCAGGGTTTTATCTGCCGAGGACAAGGGGGATGCGCTTATTGAACAAATCCGTGCCGCGGTGGCTCGGGCGCAGGCCCGGCCAGGCAAAAACCTGAAGGCGGCCCTGATTATTAACCGGACTGGCACCCTTCAGGCAGCTGGCAGCCATACTGCGGCTTCCGCCCTGATGTCGTTGGCCGGCTTGAGCAATGTACTGGAACCGGCACAAAAAGGATATAAACCGGTATCGGCAGAAAGCTTGGTGAATTTCGGACCTGAGCTTATCATTGTCACTGAGGGATCGGTGCAGGCCAGTGGCGGCCTGGAAAAGTTCCTCAGGCATCCTGCCATTGCCACAACACCGGCAGCCATTAACAAACGGATTGTCGTCATGGATGATCTTCTCGCCCTGGGTCTGGGGCCACGTGTCGCCCAGGCTATTGAACAACTTAAACTGGCATCAAATGCAGCACAGTAGTCATTACCGGAAAAACCTGTTTTCAGTCCGCATTATTTTTGTTTTGGCCCTACTGGTGGTGATCAGCCTGATCGGGTCTGCCAGCAGTGGCGCGGTTGCCATTCCTTTTGCGGATATTCCCGCTTTGCTATGGGGGCAGGTACCCGAAAGCCAGCGCCTGATGCAGGCCGTGCTGCTTGATATCCGCCTGCCACGCGTCCTCTTTGGCCTGGTGGCGGGAGCCGCGCTGGCCCTGTCGGGAGTGGTCATGCAGGCCCTGTTCAGGAATCCGCTGGCAGAGCCCGGTCTGATTGGCGTTTCGTCCGGGGCAGCCTTGGGGGCCGTACTGGTTATTGTGTTGGCCAACACCGGCTTCTGGGGTATTGCCCTGGCGGCATTTGCCGGCAGTCTGCTTTGTACCTGGCTGGCCTATTGGGTAGGGTGCCGTTTTCCCGGGGTGGCGGGTCTGTTGCTGGCGGGTATTGCGATTAATGCCATTACCGGCAGCCTTATCGGCCTGCTCAGTTATATAGCCACCGATAACGAACTGCGGGACCTGACCTTCTGGAGCATGGGCAGCCTGGCGGCTGCGTCCTGGTCTACACTGGGTTTTATGCTGCCCTGGACGGTCGTTCTTTCCGTTTATGCCGTCCGGCAATGGAAAGCCCTGAATGCCTTGCTGCTCGGAGAGCGGGAAGTGGAGCATCTGGGTTTTTCCATGCAGGCTTTGCGGCGCCGGCTGATTGTTTGTGTGGCCCTGTTGATTGGTCCGCTGGTGGCGGTTACGGGGGGCATTGGTTTTGTGGGGCTGGTCGTGCCGCATATTATGCGGATGGTTATTGGTGCCAATCATCGTTATCTGTTGCCGGCTTCCTTTTTGGGGGGCGGCCTGGCCCTGATTTGGGCTGACTGGGTGGCCCGTACCATTATCCTGCCTTCAGAACTGCCCATTGGGCTGGTGACCAGCCTGATTGGCGGCCCGTTTTTTCTCTGGCTATTGATTCGCCAGATCAAGAGGTAATAATGACAAGTGCCATGAAAGGTAAGTCGCTGCGTGTTTATCGGCAGCAACGACGTATTCTTGATAATGTTTCCCTTTCCATTGAAAGCGGGCAGGTACTGGCTTTGCTGGGTGCCAATGGTGCCGGCAAGTCAACGCTGCTGTCGGTGTTGGCCGGTGAAATGAAGCAGGGACTGACTGCGCATGAGCGCATGGCCGTTACCCTTAACGGGACGGATATTTCCAGCTTGAGCGCGACCGAATGCGCCCGGCGGCGAGCTGTATTGCCGCAAAATGCCTCGCTGACCTTTGATATGAGCGTGCTGGAAATTATTGAAATGGGCATGTACCCGTTTGCAGGGATAACGCAGGAACAGGCCACGACTTTGCTTGAGCAGGCCCTGCAATGGGCCGATGTGCAGAGTTTACAAATGCGTAACTACCAGACCCTTTCTGGCGGAGAGCGGCAGCGGGTCCAGTTTGCCCGAGTGCTGGTGCAGTTGCTGGCCCTACGTGAACAGGACACGGCGGCCCGTTATGTCTTGCTGGATGAACCCACGTCAAGCCTGGACCCCAAACACCAGCAGCAATTATTAAGGACCCTGGGCAAGCTGGCCCGCCAGGAAAACATCGGTGTGCTTATTATTTTGCATGACCTGAATCTTGCCGCCCGTTATTGTGACCGGCTTGCCCTGCTATGCGAGGGCAGGCTGATTGCCTGCGATACCCCCGAAAAAGTGCTGACCCGAGAGAATCTGCATGCGGTGTATGGCATTTACGGGCAGGCCATTGCCCATCCACTGGTGCCAGGTAAACAGCTGGTAATCTGGGAGTAAAACGCTTTTTACGGCAGGCTGTCATGGCAATGGTGTAATATCTCACCTTTTTCCTGAAGCAAACTAACAAAAGCAATCATCAGAATGAGTCAGTTGAATTATTTTGGCCGGGGCCTGCGCGCGGGGCTGCCCATCATGCTGGGCTATATTCCCGTTGCCATGGCGTTTGGCATAGCGGGTGCCAGCCTGGGTTTAAGTGCCTGGGAGCTCATTGCCACGTCATTGATTGTCTATGCGGGGGCCGGGCAATTTTTTATCCTGGCATCCTTGCAATTGGGCACGCCGCTGGTGACCATGGTTTTATTGGTGACCTTGCTTAATGCCCGTCATCTTTTGTATGGTCCGATTATTGAAAAATACCTGCCCAAAGGGCTGAAGAATCGTTTGGTCAAGGCGTTTTACCTCACCGATGAGGTGTTTGCGACCTGTTATGTGGGCATGGGTAAGGTGGAAAATGCGGCCCGTGGCAGTTGGTATATGGGCCTGGGCATATTGGCCTGGCTGTCCTGGGCTACTGGTACGGCCATTGGTGTGTTTGCCGGTGATGAATTATTAAAGGCTTTTCCGGTGGTTGAAAAAACCCTGGGGTTTGCCTTGCCGGCCATGTTTGTGGCGGTCACGGTGCAAAGTATTCAACATCATATGTTAAAGGCCATGGCTGCCGGTGTCGTGATTACGATAGGGGTGGTCTCACTGGGCTTCCCAACCCTGGCCATTCTGGTGGGGGCTTTTGGGGCCTGCCTGTTTTATACGCCCGGAGAAGACAATGCAAAAGTATGAATATGTGATTGCCATGGTGGCCATGGGCGTGTTCACTTATTTGATGCGGGCCCTGCCGTTTGTTCTGATGCAGCGCAGCCGCTTGCTGTCACGCCTGAATTCGGGCCGGTTTGCCATCATGGGACCGGCCTTGCTGGTGTCAACCACTACAGTGGTGCTGTATTCGGGGCTGGCAGAAACCACGTCCTGGCAGGAGGTGGGCGCTTATGTGCTGGCGGTGCTGATTCTGGTTGGCGTGCTGAAGGCGGCCAAAAACACCGGTCTGGCCATGCTGGTGGGTATGGTGGCTTACGGTTTTCTGATGTGGCTGGTGTAACAGCGGCCCTGGTATGGTAGCAACGTTTAAAAAAGCGGGTTGGCAGGGTAAAAAGATACCCTGCGTTAATCGCTAACGGCATTACAGCAAAAAAGGTCTGCCGGTTACGGGGGTGGTGGGGGTGGCCATATCTTGTCTGGCCATAATGCCGGCTTCATAAGCCATCCGGCCCGATTGAATGGCCAGTTTGAACGCTTCGGCCATTTTGACCGGATCATGCGATTGTGCAACGGCGGAATTTAACAGGACTGCATCAAAGCCCAGTTCCATGGCTTTCACCGCATCAACCGGGGAGCCAATGCCGGCGTCTACCACCAGCGGCACATTGGGCAGGCGGGCACGCAAGGTTCTTAGGGCAAAGGGGTTAACCAGTCCCTGGCCCGAGCCAATGGGGGCGCCCCATGGCATTAAAATGCGGCAACCGGCATCCAGCAGGCGGTTGCAAGTCACCAGGTCATCGGTGCAATATGGAAAAACCTCAAAACCGTCCTTGACCAGTTGCGTGGCGGCGTTAATGAGTTCAATCGGATCGGGCTGCAAGGTGTAGTCATCACCAATTACTTCAAGTTTGATCCAATTGGTATCAAAAATTTCCCGTGCCATATGCGACAGGGTAATGGCCTCTCGGGCGGTTTTGCAGCCAGCCGTGTTGGGCAGAAGCCGGGCACCATTTTGTTTGAGTATTTGGAAAAAAGCATTGGACACCCCGTCGGTCGTGCTTTTGCTCAAGGGATTTTGTCCGGGGGCAAGCTGGCGTTTAAGGCCAACGGTAACCACCTGTGCGCCCGAGGCGGCGATGGCATCCTGTAAAACCTTGGGTGAGGGGTAGCCGGCTGTGCCAAGAAAAAAACGACTGGACAGCAGGGTATCTGCAATAGTGAATGACATATTATTCCTGCTTAGCCACCGGTAATGGGTGAAAAGGTGAAGACGGCATCGTTGGCTTGCAATGTATAGGTTTCACGTGCCGAACGGGAAACGAAAATTTCATTGACGGCGGTGGCGACGGCGGTTGGGTCAGTTTCCTGATGGGCTTCGGTTTGTAATTGTTCAACCAGGGCGGCCAGTGTAGTGCCCTGTTCAACTGTGCGCTCAAGACCATTAACTGAAATTGAAATTGTTGTCATACCTGCAATAAAGAAAAGTCAGCGGAAAAGACCGATTTTAAGGCGTTTTCAACCAGAGCGGGTGCGATTAGCCAGCCATGGCGAAACAAGCCGTTAATGCGGGTCAGGCCAGGCTCGGTTTCAATGCGCGGAAAGTTGTCAGCCAGGGCGGGGCGCAGGTTGACTTCCGAGTGAATGATTCTGCCTTCGGCGATTTCCGGTAGAATACTGTGGGCGGCAGCCAGCAGTTCAACCGTGGTACGGACTGAAACGGGGGAGCGGTCTTCGCTTTCGATTTCACTGGCACCGACCACGATGGTATCGGGTGCGCGCGGAACAATATAAACCCGGTAGCGGGGGTGAAGCAGGCGAATGGGACGGTGCAAACTGACGCCTGGTGCCTGGACCCAGAAAATTTCTCCGCGCACGCCCCGTACATTCTGGCAGGAAAGTTCGGCATGGTTATGCATGGGTTTGTCACGGGCACCAACGCCACGGGTATCAAAAACCCAGTCGAAGGTATGTTTTTCGGTGCCGGTATGAATGGTATGCGGCGTCAGCAAGGTAACCGGCCGGTTCCAGTGCCATTGCACATTCAGGGCAGATGCCGCCAACGCCTGCATGGCCTGTACCGTATGAATCTGGCCTTCGTTGGCCAGCAGCCAGGTGTGGGAGGGGCCTTGTATGGATGGCTCCAGTCGGGCCAGTTCCTGGCGTGGCAGGGGTTGGGGCTGATCGTGTTCGGGGGCTTTTGCCCTAAGCAGGGAGACCAGCCGGTCTGCGGCACCTTCATCACCGCGGTGCGCCACCAGCAGACTTCCTTTAAAGTGCAACTCAACCGGCAGACTCAGGCGGGGAACCAGGTTTGCCCATAAATCCAGCGATCGCTTGCCCAGCTGAAAGACGTTTTCATCACCGCTTTCCAGTTCGGCAATCGGGCTCAGCATGCCTGCGGCCGTCCAGCCGGCGGCAACCGGACTGGACATGGATGGGGCCGGGTCAAACACACTTACCTGGTGACCCTGTGATGACAAAACAAAAGCGAGCAAACGGCCTGACAGGCCGGCTCCGGCGATAGCGATTTTCATGTTTTTTCTTTGCCTGTTGATTGGTTTTACTGAAGTAAGGCAACATTATAAACAGGCAGGCTTGCGCCAGTGACAACATTGGCGGCTGGTTCCGGGTTTAATGA
Source organism: Advenella alkanexedens (assembly GCF_019132845.1). Lineage (GTDB taxonomy): Bacteria > Pseudomonadota > Gammaproteobacteria > Burkholderiales > Burkholderiaceae_B > Advenella > Advenella alkanexedens. The sequence continues at coordinate 66,673 of NZ_JAHSPR010000009.1, forward strand.
TAAAGATCAAATTTCAACGGCCCAGTTTTTGTTGCAACTGTGGCCCGTATTGCCTGGCCACTGCTTCAAGGTCGGTATAAATTTGTTGGGTACATGTTTCGCTGGACTCTGACAGACAGATGCGGATATGTTGCTGGATATTCAGCCAGGCTGCATGGGGGGCAGGCACATTGACGATATCCACGTTTTCGGCCAGTGCGGTAAAGCGGCCGTCACGGTTAGGATCTGCGCCAATCAGTCTTACCCGGGCCACTGCCTGGTCCGGGTGGTTAACCAGTTGCAGGACAGGGGACATCATGATCCGGTTTTGCAGTTGCGCAACGATATGGGTGCCAATGGCATCATTGGGGGTGTTGCCACTGACGTAAACGGGAATTTTTGCCAGGGCGGTGGTAACGCAGGTACTGGCCAAGACAGCCACCAGCAATTTGTAAAAAACGGATTTTTTCATTTCTGTTGTTCAGCATTGACTATAATGTCAACATCATACGACTTTTCTGGTTCAGAATTGTTTTAATAACGGTTAAATCAACTACAGCATATTTCAGCAGTGTCACTATCTTCAGCCAGCCAGGTTTTACAAACGGTCTTTGGCTACGAATCTTTCCGGGGCGAACAGCAGGCCATTGTCGAACATCTTGTTTCTGGTGGGGATGCGCTTGTCCTGATGCCCACCGGTGCCGGCAAGTCCTTGTGTTACCAGGTGCCTGCCTTGGTCAGGCAAGGATGCGCTATTGTGGTGTCTCCGTTGATTGCCTTAATGAAAGACCAGGTGGATGCCCTCAAAGAGCTGGGTGTGCAGGCGGCTTACCTGAATTCCACCCTTGATTGGTCGGAAATCCGCGCGGTAGAGCGAGACTTCTTGCGGGGTGAGCTGGACCTGCTTTATATTGCTCCCGAACGCCTGCTGGGTGAACGTTGCCTGCAATTGTTAAGCCAGGGGCAAATATCCCTGTTCGCGATTGATGAAGCCCATTGTGTATCCCAATGGGGGCATGACTTCCGCCCTGAATATATGGGGCTGTCCATTTTGCACGAGCGCTGGCCCGATGTGCCACGCATTGCCTTAACTGCCACCGCCACCACTCATACCCGCCAGGAAATCATCCAGCGTCTGGCGCTGGATAATGCCAGGCAGTTTATTGCCAGTTTTGACCGGCCCAATATCACTTATCACATTGTTGAAAAGCATGATGTCCGTCGCCAGTTACTGCAGTTTATCCGTCAAGAGCATATGGGTGACTCGGGTATTGTGTATTGCCTGTCACGCAATAAAACCGAAGATATTGCCAAATTCCTGAATAAGGAAGGGATTAAGGCCCTGCCTTATCATGCCGGTCTGGATGTGGCCCGTCGGGCCGAACACCAGGCCCGTTTCCAGCAGGAAGATGATCTGGTCATGGTGGCCACCATTGCCTTTGGCATGGGCATTAACAAACCCGATGTCCGCTTTGTGGCGCACATTGATCTACCCAAGTCGGTAGAGGGCTATTACCAGGAAACCGGCCGTGCCGGACGTGATGGCCTGGCAGCCACCGCCTGGATGGCTTACGGCCTGCAAGATGTGGTGCAGCAAAGAAAAATGATTGAGGATTCAAATGGCGATGAAGTCTTCAAGCGTCGTTCGGCGGCCCAGCTGGATGCCATGTTGGGGCTTTGCGAAACCGCCCAGTGCCGGCGGGTTCGTTTGCTGGCTTATTTTGACCAGCATATCGAACCTTGCGGTAATTGTGATGTGTGCCTTAACCCGCCCAAAATGTGGGATGGTACGGTGGCTGCACAAAAAATCCTGTCAGCGGTTTACCGGCTGTTCAAGGAACGTGACCAGCGTTTTGGCGCCGGCCATATTATTGATATTTTGCGCGGCAAGAAAACCGACCGCGTGACGCAAAACCAGCACGATACATTAAGTGTATTCGGGGTGGGACAGGATTTAAGCGATTCGGCCTGGCGTAGCGTATTGCGACAGTTGCTGGCCAATCATTATCTGGCACTGGATATCGAAGGTTATGGCACCCTGGCATTAACGGAAAAAAGCCGGGCGGTGCTCAAGGGTGAAGAGGTGCTGATGCTACGTCAGGAGTCCGAGCGCATGGCATCCAAGTCACGCAACATTATGCCCAAAGCCAGGAAGCCGGTTATCAGTCTTCCGCCCGAAGCCGAGGAGCGCTTCGTCCAGCTTAAAAAATGGCGGCTGGCCATTGCCCGGGAACATGAAGTGCCAGCCTATGTGATTTTCAATGATGCCACCTTGCGGCAGATTGCCCTGAATAACCCGGAAACGCTTGAAGATTTAAGTTTTGTCAGCGGGGTGGGGGCGCATAAGTTAGAGGCTTACGGCGAAGCGATTATTGAATTTCTTGATCAAATGTAGTGTTGAGCGGATCCCACCATGTGGTGATAGCGCCTCACGTTTTACGCATTCTGAACCAGAAGAAGCGATGCTCCAGTGTGGGAATGGGGATACAGGCTTAAAACAGCTTTCCGTCTTCACCTCGTGAAGGGGGTTGCAGCCCCAGGTGGCGCCAGGTGGTTAGCGTGGCAATGCGTCCACGGGGTGTTCTTTGCAGGTAACCGTGCTGGATTAAATAAGGTTCTATCACATCTTCAATCGTGTCGCGTTCTTCGCCAATGGCAGCGGCCAGGTTATCAACCCCAACCGGGCCTCCGTCAAATTTATGAATGATGGTGTCCAGCAGTTTTCGGTCCATTAAATCCAGGCCTTGCGGATCAACCTCCAGCATGCTTAAGGCGGCACTGGCCGACTCTACCGTTACCACACCATCCGATTTGACATCGGCATAATCGCGCACCCGGCGTAGCAGGCGGTTGGCAATGCGTGGCGTACCCCGGGCCCGCCGGGCAATTTCCCGTGCCCCGTCTTCGGTCATGGTGGTGTTAAGCAAAGCGGCGCTGCGGCTGACAATTTGAGTCAGGTCTTCGGTGTTGTAGAATTCCAGCCGGGCAACAATCCCGAAGCGGTCGCGCAAGGGGTTGGTCAGCATGCCTGCACGCGTAGTGGCGCCCACCAGGGTAAAGGGTTGCAAGTCGATTTTGACACTGCGTGCAGCCGGACCCTCGCCAATCAGAATATCAATCTGGAAGTCTTCCAGGGCAGGGTAAAGGATTTCCTCAACCACTGGCGACAGGCGATGGATTTCATCAATGAAAAGCACATCATTGGCTTCAAGATTGGTGAGCAGGGCGGCCAGGTCGCCCGGGCGCTCCAAAACCGGGCCTGAGGTTTGCCTTAACTGGGAGCCCATTTCATGGGCAATAATATGGGCGAGTGTGGTTTTGCCCAGCCCCGGAGGCCCAAATAACAGGACATGATCCAGGGACTCCTGACGTTTGCGGGCAGCGGTGATGAAAATTTCAAGCTGTTCGCGAACCCGGTGCTGGCCGGTATATTCGGCCAGGGATTTGGGGCGCAGGGCGCGTTCAACCGATTCCTCATTGGGTGAACTGGCTTGTGGGGAAACAATCCTGGCGGGCGGACTGCTTGATAAGGAATCGTTAAAAATGGCCATGGTCGTGCTGCGCAATAATGGAAAAAGACATCGCTGTATTGTAATCTCTTTTGGAGACTGTATGTCCATACAGCGATGTCTTTGATGCACAGTCGGTCTTATGTTGCCATAAGGCCGGTTTTTAATTGCTGCTTAGCGGTAAGCCAGATCACGCAGTACCAGGGCAATCTCAGGTACATAAGTGATGATCATCAGGCACAATACCGTGACGCCCACAAAAGGAATCAGGGGTTTGATCAGCTTTTCGATGGGCAGTTTGGCCACCGTACATGCAGCAAACAGGTTAACGCCAAACGGTGGGGTAATCATGCCAAGGGCCAGGTTAACCACCATGATGATCCCGAAGTGGGTAGGGTCAACGCCAAACTTGATTGCAACAGGCAGCAGTAACGGGGCCAGCACCACGATAGAGGCTGAAGTTTCAATGAACATGCCAATAAAGAACAGGGCAATGTTCACGCCCAGCAGGAAGCTGACTTTGTCGCTGAACAGCATGCCAAGCCATTCCCCCAGTGCATTGGGTACTCCGGCACGGTTAAGCAGGAAACCGAAAAGACCGGCATTGGCGATCACGAACATGATAACGGCCGTGGCAATCACGGTTTTACGGAAGGTTTCCGACAGCTGGCCAAAGCCGATCGTGCGATAAATGAAGATACTCACGATCAGGGCATACACCACGGCCACCACTGAGGCTTCGGTAGGAGTAAAAATGCCGCCATAAATGCCACCCAGAATAATCACGGGCATTAAAAGTGCCAGCCATGCCTGCCTGAAGGATTCCCAGATGCCCAGACGGCCTTCACCGTCGTTTTTACCATAGCCATGGCGTTTGGCGTACAGCCATACATAAATAACCAGGGCAAAGGCAATCAGCATGCCTGGCAGGATACCGGCAATGAAGAGCTCACCCACATCGGTTTCGGTGGACACCGCAAACAAAATCATGGGAACCGATGGCGGAATAATCACGCCGAGTTCGGCAGCCGTTGTCTGCAAGGAGGCGGCAAACGGTTTGGGATAACCATGCTTGACCATGGCGGGAATTAAAATGGCCCCCACCGCAAAGGTGGTAGCCACGCTTGAACCGGCCACTGCGGCAAAGATCATGCAGGTAATCACGCAACTGCACGCCAGACCACCTTGCATGTTGCCTACCAGGCTTTTGGCGAAATTGACCATTCTGGTGGATATGCCGCCCGCTTCCATGAGGTTGCCGGCCAGAATGAAGAAGGGAATGGCCACCAGCGGGTAAGAATCCAGTGAGGCGTAAATTTTCTGGGCGATAACCAGCCAGTTAATGCCTGCAACCTGGACACCGATAAGACTGGCAAGACCGATGGAAATAGCTACTGGTACTGTCAGCGCAAAGAACAGTAGCATTGAAAGAATCATTAATTGAGACATAAAATTAACCTGAATATTAAGCGGTAACGAATGCAATGGCCCTACAGGGGGGCGATTTCATCGTTGGATTCAGCCGATCCCTGTGACCAGTGAATAATCACGGCAATCAGGGCCAGAAATGAGCCGATGGGAATGGCGGCATAAATCCAGGCAATACTGAATTCCAGACCGGCAATGGTCTGGAACCGGAAGCGATAGGCAGCCATGGCCCCCACCCAGGTCAGGATACCCAGGAAGGTGCTGGTAATAACCATGACCAGCGTCGCTAACCAACGTTTGTATTTTTCATTCAGGGCATTTTCAAGCATTTCCACTTTAAGCATGGCACCCTGGCGGCAGGCCAGTACCAGACCCAGCAACACAACCCAAATGATGGCACAGCGCGTCCAGACTTCGGTCCAGTCAGCGGGTGATTCAAAGATAAAGCGGCTGACAACTTGATGGAATGAGGCAATCACGGCTGAGAGCAGCAGCAATTGCGCCATGATGGACACCAGTCTGAAGACAGACTTGTCCAGTAATTGAGTGAGCGATTTCATGGTGATTTGAAGAGTTGGGGCTGAATAAACATTCAGCCCCGCAGGAAAAGAAAAAACTTATTTTGTATTCTGGATGGATTCAATCAGTTCTTTCGAGAATTTTTTGTGGAACTCAGGATAGACATTGTGAACAATTTTGGCAAATTCGGCACGATCAACATCCTGGGTGATTTCCATGCCTTCTTTGGTCAGTGTTTCAAGACCTGTTTTTTCTACATTGTCAACGAAATCGCGCATGCTCTTTGCTGCAGCCAATCCGGCTTCCTTGAGTTTTGCCTTGTCTTCGTCAGACATGCTGTCATAAACCATGGGGGAAACCACAATCACGGCAGGACCATATACGTGTCCGGTCAGGGACAGGTGTTTTTGCTGGGAGGACAGCTTGGCGGAAACGATCACGGAAAGCGGGTTTTCCTGGCCATCAATGGTGCCTTGCTGCAGGGCGGTTTGCACTTCAGGCCAGGCCATGGGGGTTGGCAACATGCCCAGTTCCTTGAAAGCGGTAATGTGAATCGGGTTTTCGGTGGTACGGATTTTCAGGCCTTTCAGGTCTGCCGGTGTCTTGACCGCATGTTTGCTGTTGGTCAGGTGACGGAAGCCCTGCTCACCCCATGCCAGGGCCACCAGGCCACGTTTGGGGAATTCGGCCAGCAGTTTGTTGCCGATATCACCATCCAGCACTTTGCGGGCATGGTCCAGGTCACGGAACAGGAAAGGAATGTCGAAAACACCGGTTTGTGGCACAAAGTTAAGGGTGGCGCCAGTAGATAAAATGGCGGCATCCACCGTACCGATTTGCAGGCCTTCAATGACTTCACGTTCGCCGCCCAGGGCACTGTTGGCAAACTGTTCAATTTTGATTTCACCATTGGTGCTTTTGCCAATAGACTCTTCAAAGGCCTTGGCACCGGCACCATAGTGAGAGTCTTTAGACAGGGCATAAGCCATTTTCAGGGTTTTCTCGGCCATGGCTGCGCTTGAAAAACACAGGCTGCTGATGGCGGTGGCAACAAGAACTTTTTTAAACCATTGAGGACGCATTTTATTTCCTTGAAATTGAATATTTAAAATTGAATAAATTATTTTGCCAGTGATTTCAAAGCCATCCGGATACCTTCTGAAACGGTAATTTCAGCAGGCAAGGTTTTAAGCGCAGTTTGTGACTCCCGCTCGGAATATCCCAATGCGATCAGGGCATTGAGGATATCGGTTTGACTGTGGTTGACTGAATTTGTTTGTGTGGAGTGAGTATCTCCCAGTTTGCCGCGCAGTTCAAGCAAAAGGCGTTCGGCGGTTTTTTTACCGATGCCGGGAACCTTAAGTAGCAAGGCGGCATCCTGGTTGGCGATGGCGTTGGCCAGGTCGCTGACGCTCATCCCGGAAAGCAGGGCAAGGGCGGTACGCGATCCGATACCGCTGACCTTGATCAGGGCCCGGAATGTGCTTCTTTCTGCCGCATGCAGAAAGCCAAACAGGGTGTGGGCATCTTCCCGGACCGCCAAATGCGTGTACAGGGTGACTTTGGCACCCAATTCGGGTAAGTCGTACAGGGTACTCATGGGAACATCAATATCGTAACCGACCCCATTGACATCCAGACAGACAGTAGGCGGCAGTTTCTCTATAAGGGTTCCGGTAAGACGTCCGATCATAATATGTAATGCAATATAAAAAGAGGTTAACCAATCAGCCTGCCAGCCCGCATGCGCGATTGGTGGCTCAGCTGGCTTTTCTCGTGGGATTTGAGCTTTTGCAGCAGGGGATTGGCGTGGGCATGACAGATGGCACAGGCCAGGGCATCGGCCGAGTCGGATGAGGGCAAGCCATTCAGGGACAGCAAGTGTTGAACCATGAGTTGCACCTGCTCTTTTTTGGCGTGCCCGTTGCCCACAACGGCTTTCTTGATTTGCAGGGCCGTGTATTCGCTGACGTTCAGATTGCTGTCTGCCAGTGCGCACATGGCGGCACCGCGGGCCTGCCCCAGCAAAAGCGTGGATACCGGGTTGGTATTAACAAATACTTTTTCCAGCGCCGAGTCATCAGGCCGGTGCGTCTGGATCACTTCACGAATATTATCCAGAATGGCCTTGAGGCGCTGGTAAAGAGGCAGCTCGGTGGGCACCACGATGGTTCCGCTGGCCACATATTGAATGCGCATACCGCTGGCCTCAATCACACCGAAACCGGTGCGTCGAAGGCCAGGGTCAATACCAAGTATGCGCATTGCCAATTAGTGGCGGAAATGGCGTGTGCCGGTGAAGACCATGGCAATGCCGTGTTCATCGGCAGCGGCAATCACCTCATCGTCGCGGATGCTGCCACCCGGTTGAATGATGCAGTTGGCACCAGCGGCAACGATGACATCAAGGCCATCACGGAACGGGAAGAAAGCATCGGATGCAGCAGCGGAGTTTTCCAGGGAAAGACCGGCATTTTCAGCTTTGATGGAAGCAATGCGGGCAGAGTCGATACGGCTCATCTGGCCAGCACCTACACCCATAGTCATGCCGTTGGCACAAAACACGATGGCGTTTGACTTGACGAATTTGGCCACATTCCAGGCGAACAGAAGATCTTGCATTTGTTGTTCGGTGGGTTGTTTTTTGGTGACCACTTTCAGGGCGCTGGTATCCAGGTCAAAAGCATCGGGGTCCTGGACCAGCCAGCCACCGCCCACGCGTTTGATGTCAAAGTCGTTTTTGCCGTTGCCCATCGCCAGTTCAAGGACGCGCACGTTTTTCTTGGCGGCCAGCAGCTCCAGGGCTTCGGCGGTGTAAGAAGGCGCCAGCAGCACTTCCATGAATTGCTCGCTGATTGCTTGTGCGGTGGCCAGGTCAACCGTACGGTTGAAGGCAATAATGCCGCCAAATGCGGAAGTGGGGTCGGTCTTGAAGGCTTTCTGGTAGGCGGCAAGTGCAGATTCGGCCACGGCGACGCCACAAGGATTGGCGTGTTTGACAATCACGCAGGCGGGTGCCTCGAAGGTGCGGACACATTCCCAGGCAGCATCAGAATCGGCAATATTGTTATACGACAGTTCTTTGCCCTGTAACTGGCGATAGCGTCCCAGCAGGCCTTCGGGGGCATTGGGGTCTACGTAGAAGGCAGCGGACTGGTGCGGGTTTTCACCGTAACGCAGTTCCTGGTGCTGTTGAACCTGCACGGTTAACACGGATGGCCATTGCTTGCGGGCCGGTTCGGCGTTTTGTGCCGGAGCGGCATCGGCCAGGCTGGTTAAGTAGTTGGTAATGGCGCCGTCGTAAGCCGCAGTGTGGGCATATACCTTGCTGGCCAGTTTCAGGCGCAGGGCATAGGAGGTTTGGCCGTTTGCATCAATTTCCTGCAAGACCTGGCCGTAGTCGGCAGGGTCAATCACAACAGTCACGCCACCGGCTTCGGTACCGTGGTTTTTGGCAGCGGCACGCAGCATGGCAGGGCCGCCGATGTCGATGTTTTCAATCGCGTCGGCAAAACTGCAGCCAGGCTTGGCAATGGTTTCACGGAAAGGATACAGATTGACCACCAGCAGATCGATGGGGTCAATATTGTGTTCTTTCATGGTATCCAGATGGATTTCGTCATCACGACGGCCCAACAGGCCACCGTGAATTTTGGGGTGCAGGGTTTTGACCCGGCCATCCAGGATTTCAGGAGAACCCGTGTGCTCGGCAACTTCAGTAACGGCAAGACCGGCCTGTTTCAGCAGTGCGGCAGTGCCACCGGTGGAGAGCAATTTAATGCCACGTTGTGAAAGGGCTTGAGCAAATTCGACAATGCCGGTTTTGTCTGAAACCGAAAGTAAGGCAGTTGAAAGTTTCATGGTGATTAGATTAAGTGATGTGTGATAAGTTTTTTACGCAGGGTATTACGGGTAATGCCAAGCATTTCAGCCGCCTTGGATTGGTTGCTGTTGGCTTTTTGCATAACAACTTCAAGCAGGGGTTTTTCAACGCAGTTGTTAACCATTTCCCAAAGATTGCTCGGGTTGCTGTCACCGAGTTCCTTGAAATACAGCTCTAGGTTGGTACGGACACACTCTTGAAGATTTTGAGTATTATTCATGGCGTAACGGTATTAGTGGAATTATATTATTGGATATAAAAATACAAGGGTATTTTCAGTGGGCCGGGCTGGTTTCCGGTTGCTGCCCTTGGTGGATAATCAACTGATCAAACCATTGCTCTACAGCTGTGTATTGATCATGACTGTTGTCGATTCGGTTCATCCTGTCACAAAAAGCGTCTGCTTCAGGCAGTTTGCTGATGTACCAGGCGATATGCTTGCGGGCCGATCGAACCCCGGTGTATTCACCATAGAAGGTGTAATGATGATGCAGGTGTTCAAGCAGGACGGCTTTCATGTGCCCGTAACCGGGTTTTGGCAGTAATTGGCCTGTTTCAAGGAAATGATTGATTTCCCGGAAGATCCAGGGGTTTCCCTGTGCGGCACGGCCAATCATGATGGCATCTGCTTTGGTATAGTCTAGTACGTATTTTGCCTTGTAGGGATCGGTGATATCCCCATTTGCAATAACGGGAATGGAGATGTTGGCCTTGACCTGGGCAATGGTGTCGTACTCGGCCTGACCGGTGTATAAATCGCAGCGGGTACGGCCGTGTAGCGTTAAGGCGGCAATGCCCAGGTTTTCGGCAAGACGCGCCACACGCAAGGCGTTTTTGTTTTCCCGGTCCCAGCCGGTTCTGGTTTTAAGCGTAACCGGCACGTTGTACGGAGAGCAGGCCTTGACAACGCGTTCTATGATTTGGGCAATCAGCGGCTCATTGCGCAACAGCGCGGAGCCCGAGGCAACATTGCAGACTTTTTTGGCGGGACAGCCCATATTGATGTCGATGATGCGAGCGCCTTTTTCTATGTTGAAAACGGCGGCCTCAGCCATCATGTCAGGGGCTGCACCGGCAATCTGGACCGCGATGGGGTCTATTTCGCCTTCATGGTTAAGACGGCGCGAGGTTTTGACGCTGTTCCAGAGTTTAGGGTTGCTGGCGGCCATTTCAGAAACGGCATAACCCGCCCCCAACCGCTTGCAAAGCTGTCGGAAAGGACGATCGGTCACTCCCGCCATGGGGGCGACAAAAACAGGGTTGGGAAGGTGCCAGGGACCGATATGCATGCGTAGATTTTAACCAATTGGGCTGTCGCTGAGTAAAAAATGAGCGATTTTCCGGAAAATTCAGTTTCTGAAGCCCTGTAACAAATGCAGTGCCAGTGGTTGGCGCAGGGGCTTGATCAGGTCCATGCCCAGCAGGCTTAAGCCGCAGGCATGTTCGACCAGCGGGTTGCCGGTTGTGAAAATACGTGGCAGGAAGTCGGTCAGTTCACAGGTTATTCTGCGGTCAAGTTTGCGGCTGTTGGCAAAGTTGTCAAGGAAGGGGGCGGCATCCTGGTGGGTGTCAAGCATCCAGGGCTTAAGGCAGTGGACCAGGGTGGCTACATCGCGAAGACCCAGATTCAGGCCCTGTCCGGCAACCGGGTGAAGGGTTTGGGCCGCATTGCCAAGCGTGGCGATATGCCCGTTAACCGTATTTTTGCTGGCGCTTAAGTGAAGCGGGAAAACAGTGCGCTTTTCCAGTACGCTTAGTAAGCCCAGCCGCTCACCAAAATGCTGGGTCAGGGTTTGGGAGAACATGGCGTCGTCCAGTTCGGCCAATTCCTGCGCGCGCGCTGGCGAGGTACACCAAACAATGGATTGGGCATCCTTGTAAATGGGGTGCGGCAGAACAGCCAGGGGGCCTTCCCGGGTGAAGCGCTCCCAGGCCCATCCGGGTTTGGGGAATTGTGCACGTGCCGAGGTGATTAGCGCATGCTGGTTATATTCGCGGTGAATGCCTTTGGGTTTGATACCGTCACATTGGATCGCGATACGGGTACGCCAGGTTTTTTCGCCTTGCGTGACAATAACCGGGGCATTGCCGTTTTCCTGGGTGGCACTGGCCAGTTCACCACTAAGCATCGTAACCGGTAACTGCTGAAGCCGCTCTTGCAGTTTGCGATACAATTGCGCATAGGCAACCACGCTACCCAGCATGGGTACGTTAAAATCCTTGCTTGAAATGAGCGTGCGACCCAGGCGGTTTTTTTGTGAAACATGAACGGTTTCTATGGGCGCGCTGTGGTCGGGCCAAAGACGGTGCTTTTCAAGAAAAACCTGGCTGCCGTGATTGAGCGCCAGGACGCGGGTGTCTTTGGCGGGGTCATGCTGCTTGCTGATACCCTGGAAAAGGGCAATACGCAAAGAACCCTGACTGACCGAAGCCAGTGTACAGGCCAGCGCACAGCCGGCAGGACCGGCACCCAGGATCGCAATATCAAAATCAAATTCTTCCATGATGGCCATATTTTAGCGCTTCTTTTGAGCCGTTCGGCGACAATTTCATTTTTTTGCGCTTTTGGTGATTATCCCGAAAACGGGCCGGCAGCCATTACAATACGCTATCTGCATGATTATAATAGTTTAATTAATTTTTTTCGATCGGTGGTTTATGAATCTGGACCTGATGCATTGGCTGCAGCCATGGGAGTTTTCTCCCACCCTGGTCATCGCTTTTCTGGTGTGTGGTATTTTATTCATGCGCGGCACGGCCGTGCACAAAGTGACCCGTACCCGGCAATGGCTGTTCTGGATCGGGTTTTTCATGATTTACCTGTCTTTGCATACGCATATCGACTACTACGCCGAGCGTATGTTTTTCATTCACCGCATACAACATGTGGTGCTGCACCATTTGGGACCACTTATTGTCATGGCGGCTTATCCGGGTCAGGTCATGCGTGCTGGGCTGCCTTTGCGGACAAGAGTCTGGCTCAAGGATTTCCGTCAGACTTTTTCCGGCCGTTTCATTGAAGGTGTCCTGACCAATAAAATTTTTGTGCCGGTCCTGTTTATCATGTTGGTGTTGGTCTGGCTGGATCCCACGATACAGTTTTATTCCATGCTCGATTGGAAACTGTACCGGCTCATGAACTGGTCGGTCGTCATTAGCGGGTTTATGTACTGGAACCTGGTGCTTGACCGTCGCCCCTCCAATCCGCCGCTGCTGACGGCTAAAACCTGGCTGGGCCGTATGGGGCAGTGGTGTGTCAAAGGCGGTTCGCCTGCGGTCATGTCACCCGGAGCTCGGGTGCTTTCCCCCATTTTGACCATGTTGCCGCAAATGGTGGCAGGGGCTTATATTGCCTTTACCTCCGTTGATCTATACCCTCTGTTTGATCTTTGTGGCCGGGCTTTGCCCATGAGCGCCCTGCAAGATCAAAGTATTGGGGGACTGACCATGTGGATTCCGGCCGCTTTGGTAGAGTCTTTCGGTTTGCTGGTGGCCTTGGCCAATATGATGCGGCTGTCGGCCAAGGGGCGTTTGCGTACAACCTTCAGAGGCAGGGAAGTGGGGCGTCTGCCGGCCAGCGTGCATTAGCTGCCCTGACAGAAAAATTTCTCAAGCCGGTGAGTCAACCAGTTAAAGTTTGAGGGGAAGGCGCCGGTTGAAAAACCGGCATGGCCGCCTGTTTTAGGCAGATGCAGGGTGACAGAGGCAGAAATATCCCTGAGGCCGGGTAGCGAGTTCTCTGGGATGAATGGGTCGTTTCTGGCATTCAGGACCAGGGCAGGAATACGGATGTCTTTAAGAAATGGTTTGCTTGAACAGCGGGTCCAGTAGTCAAGCGCGCCCTTGAAACCATGTATCGGTGCCGTATAGGCATCATCAAATTCAAACAGGGTTTTGGCCTGCAGAATTTTCTGGATATTAATGTCGTTGGGAAATTGCCGGCTTTTTTCCCGGATTTTCTTTTTCATGGTTTGTAAAAAATGTGGCGTATACACGAAACGACCAAAAAAACCGGTTTCCAGCTGTTTTCCGGTTGCCAGCAGGTCCAGGGGCACAGATATGCCTGCCACGGCCTGAAGCCAGCTTAGGCTTTCCTGTTGTTCGCCGGTGTATTTCAGCAGTGCATTGCCACCCATGGAAATGCCGCAGGCATGCCAGCGCACATTGGGCAGGTGGTGGCGTACATGCTTGAAAATAGTGTGGATATCGGCAGAGTCACCAGAGAAGTAGGAGCGGGGCAGTTTGTTGGCTTCACCCGAACAGCCACGGAAATGGACAACCGCGACCACCCAGTTCTTTTGCCGGAAATAATGGCAAATGGCACGGGCATAATGGCTTTGGCTGCTGCCTTCCAGACCGTGAAACAGGACCAGGGCGGGAGGTGTGTCCGTCTGGCTGCCTGGGTTCGTGCCTTGTCCTTTCCGGTAGATTGTAGAGGTAGCGGGCATATTGTCAGCAGGGACAAGCGGATGCTGGCCGGGAATATTCCAGTCGATGTCAATGAAATCATTATCGGTGGTAATGATTCTTTCACGGGCATAGAAGATAGAGGGCCGGGGCACGAACCGGGATGCAAAAATGGTTTGCGACTGTCCGTCGGGTAACCATTTTGGCGACGGGCAGGCACTAAGATCCAGCTGGGTATTCAAGGGCGACGGGTAAGTAAAGGGTTAATGGAGCAGCATGCTGACTGTCGGATGCGTATCCTCAAGCACGGTATCTGGCGGGGCCAGGGAAGCATGGTGCAGGATCATGTGCCAGCCGTTACGGCTCTTTTGATAAATATTGGTGACATGGCAAAGCATTTCTTTTTGCCCCATTGAGGTAGCAAAGTAATGCCGTTCGAGAACGGTATGAATAACGATCATGCCATGATGGAAAATGACCGGTATTTTTGCTTCGATGCTAAGGGGGCCTTTTGAAAGAATTTCTTTCCAGGAAGTCTGGATGGCCTGTTGGCCAACCAGACGTTCACCATTGGGGTGGATGCAGACAATATCTTCGTCATCTGCCCAGGTTTGCATGAGTTTATCCAGGTCAGCTTCGCGAAGCGCCTCGTAAAAAGATTGCTCAACCTCGGCAGGGCTGGTAAAAACACTGCGTTTGATGGCGCCGGGTGTTTTAGTGCCCATGCACTTTTTCGCCTTCTTTCAGTTTGTAATGGGTGCCACAGTACGGGCAACTGACTTCACCGGTTTTGGTGACGTCAAGGAACACACGAGGGTGCAGGCTCCAACGGGGGGCGTTGGGGCCAGGGCAATGCAAGGGCAGATCTTGTGCAGTAACAATAACGGGGTCTTGTGTTGCTTGAGATGACATTTTTTTCCTTCTGGGCATGCGATAGCCGAAACATAAAATCTTTACAAATACAGGGCTTGGACGCAAATACTGCAAAACAGGCCTGTTTCTGGATGAAACCTGGTCTTATTTTAATGAAAACATCCTGGCTTTGCTAGAATTCGCTTTACGGTTAATAATTTCAATCATTGTACAAGGAAGTCGTTTTGTCTGTGCAGTTATCTATAGGCGTTAAATCGCTGCCTACCCGGCTTTCAATTAAAAAAATGGCCTGGTTAATGGGCAGCAGGCATATGGCGCCCAATCTGTTTGCCCTGTCTGTGTGGGGGTTTGTGTCAGGGGTTGCCATGGTGAATTATGGACTGGCTGCCTGGCAAGCTGTACTGATGTCTTTCCTGGTTTATGCCGGTTCACTGCAGCTGACGGTAGCACCGTTGATGGCCCTGAATGCGCCCTTGTGGGCGGTTTTTTTTGCCGCCATGGTTGTGAATTTGCGCTTTATTATCTTTGGTGCCAGTTTGTATCCTTATTTCAGGCATTTTTCTGTTTTGCGACGAATTGTGGTCGGGTATTTTCTAACCGATATCGGGTTTGTCCTGTTCATGAACCGGTTTCGCACGCAGCGGCCTGGACGGATAGGCATGTACTACGGTTATTTTATGTCGGCCTCCATCCTGTTATGGCTGGTTTGGCAGGTGTCAACCGTTCTGGGCATCTATGTTGGCAGTTATATCCCTGGTTCCTGGTCGCTTGAATATGCCGGTGTTTTTACTTTGTTGGCCATTGTTATTCCCATGGTCCGGACGCAACCCATGCTGGTTACGGTCCTGGCGGCAGGGACCGCCTCCTGGATGGGGCAACAGTTACCTTTCAGGCTTGGCCTGTTTGTGGCAATTATTGTGGGTGTGGTGGCAGGCGTGCTGGCTGAAAAATATGGCAAAAAGGACAGGAAAGCCAGAAAAGGCGGTGCAAAATGAGTGTTGAATACGTATTGAAGGCCACCGCCCTGATGGTGTTGTGTGCGTTTATCACCCGGGTGGGTTACTTGCTGATTGGCGGCTTTATTCCCTTGTCCGACAATGTAAAAAGCAGTTTGCGTTATGCGCCCGTTGCCGCACTGGTGGCTATTATCGTGCCCAGTCTGCTGCCTTGGGCACAAGGCGAAATGCCGCATATAGGGCCGGAGTTGTTTGCGGGTGTTGCTGCCGGACTGGCGTTTTTCCGCTTCCGCAGTATCCTGGTGTTGATTGCGGTCGGGATGGGAACTTTATGGTTGTTACGCTGGTTTTTTGGATAAATTCAGCCCGGACTTTCGTGAATCGGCTATTATGGGATGCCAGAGTAGTAAAATAAGCGGTTAATAGTTATTTTTTGCATTTTTTGCAAACACGGATATTTTATTTTATTGTTCAGGACCCAATGACGGATACCTCTAATGCCAATACTGAAAGTGCAAAGTCTTTCAGCGAATTTGGTCTTCACCCCGATCTCTTAAAGGCCATTTCAGCGAGTGGTTATACGGTCGCCACACCTATTCAGGCCCAGGCCATACCCGCTATTATCGATGGCCGTGATGTTATGGGGGCTGCCCAAACCGGAACCGGTAAAACCGCGGCCTTTACATTACCCCTGTTACATCGTTTAATGCCCTATGCCAGTCACAGTACTTCGCCTGCCAGGCATCCGGTGCGTGCACTTATTTTAGCCCCCACCCGCGAGTTGGCCGATCAGGTGGCTGACAGTGTCAAGCGTTACAGCGAAAGTTGCCCCTTGCGTGTGGCTGTGGTATTTGGAGGCGTGGATATTTCCGCCCAAAAAGAAGAGCTGCGCAAAGGATGTGAGCTGGTGATTGCCACGCCTGGCCGATTGCTGGATCACATAGAACAAAAAACCATCAATCTGTCCCAGGTGAATACCCTGGTTCTTGACGAGGCCGACAGGATGCTGGATATGGGCTTTTTGCCCGATCTTGAGCGCATTGTCAAATTGTTGCCAAAATCCCGCCAAAGTCTGCTTTTTTCTGCCACGTTTAGTGGTGAAATCAGGAAACTGGCGCGTTCATTCCTGAAATCGCCCATTGAAATCAATGTGGCGCCGCAAAATGCCACGGCCGAAAACGTGACCCAGATTGCCTACCCGGTATCCGGCAATAACAAGCAGGCCGCAGTCCTGTATTTGCTCAAATCACGCAGCCTCAGCCAGGTCATTATTTTTGTCAATACCAAAATTGGTGCCAGCCGTTTAACGCATGAACTGGTCAAGGAAGGCATTAAGGCAGAATCCATCCATGGTGACAAATCCCAGCTCGAGCGGATCAAGGCACTGGAGTCCTTCAAATCGGGTGAAACCACCGTACTGGTGGCGACCGACGTTGCGGCGCGTGGCCTTGATGTGGCCGGTTTGCCCTGTGTGATTAACGTTGATCTTCCCTTTAACCCTGAAGATTACGTGCACCGTATCGGACGTACGGGCAGGGCGGGGGCTTCCGGTGAGGCCATTGCCCTGTATACCGATCATGAGGAAAAGCTGCTTGAAGATATCGAAAAGCTTATCAAGATTAAAGTGCCTCGTGGCACTCTTAATATTCCTGAAGTATTCCAGCATCGTGGCCATGCCAGTACGAGTGGTGATTCGCGTGCACGTGGTAAAGGAGAGCGTTTTAAACGGACTTTTCCTGCATCAAGACCGGCGCCTATCGATGATTTTTTCTTCAAGCCTTACGAGCCTGCGGTCAAGGATCCGCATAAAGAAGCGCAACGGCTGCAACAGGAGCAAAAATGGATGGAGCACCATGCCGCGTCCAAACAGCCACAGTTGGCGGTCTTGTTAGGTGGGCGTCCTAAAAATATCAAGCCTGCTGAATCAGGTGACTGAACGCAGCGGGGCCATCTGGCTGAACAGGGCTATCGGGGCGGATGCTTTGCAATATTCGCTCCAGGTGGCTGATGTAAGGCAGCATGGTGCCAAAAAAATGATTCTTTCCTTCGATTTGGATCAAGAGCGTGGGAAAGTTCTCAATATCAATATCATCCAGCAATTCGGGCTCTTCTTCTATGTCCACCCAAACAAAAAGGTGTTGGGGAAAACGCTGGCTTAATGCTTCAAATGCCGTAAAGTATTCTTTGCATGTGCCGCACCACTGCGCGCAATAGCATGCGATGAGCCAGACATTGGGATTATGAAGTGTTTGTGTAATAGTGGAAGCGTGTTGACTTGGATTTTGAATGAACATAATCAATAATAGCCGGAAAAAGGCGAGCATGCATGAAAAACAACGCCAGCAAGGTGTCAGACGCTGTTTTTCCGCGGCCGATTGGCTTATCATCATAAAACAATAATTGTTTTTAAGTCAAAATTTATGTGCTTTCTTAATCAATCATTTATGCAGTAATTTGGTATTCGAGCCAAGCCGCTCAAAAGGTGAGAAATATGAGTAATAACTCGATAAGAAAAATAGGTCTGTTTATCATCGGTGATGAAATCCTGTCCGGACGTCGCCAAGACAAGCACTTGTCAACAGTGATTTCGATGCTGTCTCGAAGGGGCATGCAGTTGTCATGGGCCCGGTTTTTGCCCGATGATCTGGATACGCTTGTACAGGAATATAAACGCAGCTTTGCTTCGGGCGATATTGTGTTTTCTTGCGGTGGCATTGGGGCCACTCCCGATGACAAGACTCGGGATGCCGTTGCGTTGGCCTTGGGTGTTGAATTGGAGTTGCACCCCATCGCCGCCAAGCTGATTACCTCACGTTTTCAGGAGTTGGCCAAAGAAGGACGTGGCAGCATAGATATGGGTACGCCCGAAAACCAGCGCCGGCTGGCTATGGGGGTATTTCCCAAAGGGGCCGAAATCGTGCCCAACCCCTATAATAAAATTCCGGGTTTTTTCATTCAGGACCATACCTTTGTACCCGGTTTTCCTGAAATGGCCTGGCCCATGATCGAATGGACACTTGACCAACGGTATGCACAATATCATAACCTTCAGCGTGTAGAAGAACACTCCATTCTGGCATATTCATTGCCCGAGTCCCGTATCACACCGGCATTGGAGTTCATCGAAACCAACTGGCCGGGGGTCAAGACTTTCAGTTTGCCGACCGTGGCCAAAGATAATAATCCGCCCTTTGTTGACTTGGGCGTCAAAGGGCCGTCACCCGCTGTTCAAGAGGCTTTTTCCTATTTGAAAGGAGAAATTCTCAGGGCCGGAGGACGGTTCAGTCATTAATGTCCCTGTGGCCTTGCAAAGGCAAGGGATATAAGCATAAGAAGTGATGCTTGTCTGTATCAAGATAAGCATAGCTTCTTTCCACATGATGGGATAAAATATATTGCATTGCAACATTCAAAGTTATTGCCATGACTGCCAAGAGTTCAATCGTACCTCCGGTTAAACCTTCTTCTTCTGATATCACCATCCAGGTTCTGGAACGGGCCATGAAACTGCTTGATGTACTTGCCGAGCAGGATGAGCCTGTCTCCCTGAAAGAAATTGCCGCCTTGTCCAACTTGCACTCGTCAACCGCGCACCGTATTTTGAATGATCTTGCTGCCGGTCGCTATGTGGACAGGGTTAATAACGGCATGTACCAGCTTGGCATGCGTCTGTTAGAGCTGGGTTCCCTGGTTAAAGACAGGCTGAACGTGAGGGAAATCGCCCATGAACACATGCAGACGTTGCATCGTCTTACCGGGCAAACCATCAATTTATCCATTCAGCAGGGCGATGATATTGTTTATATAGACCGGGCCTGGAGTGAACGCTCTGGCATGCAGGTGGTTCGTGCTATTGGTGGTCGTGCACCTTTGCACCTGACGTCGGTTGGCAAGCTTTTTCTGGCAGCGGCCGAGCCCAGGACGGTACGCGCATATGCATTGCGAACCGGTCTTGGCGGTACGACCGGTAACAGCCTGACAGATCTTGATCGACTGGAAAAAGAGCTGGCTTTTGTGCGTCGTCATGGCTATGCCCGGGATAATGAAGAGCTGGAGTTGGGTGTTCGTTGTATTTCTGCCGGTATTTTTGATGATAGTGGAAAGTTGGTTGCAGGCCTGTCCATCTCTTCGCCTTCAGAGCGGATGCGTGATGAGTGGGTTGAGCTGTTAACGGATACCGCAGCCCGGATTTCGGCAGACCTGGGGTATGAGTGTCGCAGGGAAGAGCATAAAGCGGGCAGGTAGCCAGGACGGACTATGAAAGTAGCCTGTCATCAAGTCTTAATAAAAAATAATTATATTTCAAGAGGTTGGGTTCTTCGGTTTTTGTATTGTTTTTTTTGTGCATTGCACAATAAAAGACTTGACCAGCTTTTGAAAAGACGTATAATTTGAATTGTGCGGTGCAATATAAATAGGTTGGCGGTAATTTCCTGAAAATGATATTGCAACCGGCTGTTCAATTTATATCATATGGCAGCTTTTTACTTCACAAACTTATTTATTTCTATCAAGGACATACCATGAGCGCAATCCCACAACAAATTCTAGATCGTCAAAAATCAGCCATCAACACTTTCGTGGCCGTACAAGGTTCAATCTTTGGTGGTTTCGAAAAACTGGTCGACCTGAACATGAAAGTCATCAAGGCTTCTTTGGGTGAGGCTGCCGAGCAGTCTCAACAGGTTTCTGAATTGAAAGATCCACAGGAAGCGGTTGCTTTTGTATCTTCATTGGCCCAGCCCAATGCTGAAAAAGCGATTGCTTACACCAAAAATGTTTATGACATTCTTTCAAACGTTAGCAACGAGTTGATCAAACTGACAGAAACCCAGGTTGCAGAAGGCCAACAACAAATCGCTGAAACAATTGACCAATTGGCTAAAAATGCCCCTACAGGTTCAGAAAGCGCTGTTGCGTTGTTGAAATCCTCACTGGCAACTGCCAACACAGCTTATGATTCTTTGAACAAAGCTGCCAAACAGGCCGTTGAAGTTGCTGAAAGCAATCTGACAGCAGCAGCCAATGCCACGATCAAGGCTACCGAATCAGCCACAGCTGCTACGACAGCTGCTGCCAATAACGTTGCAAATGCTGCCAAAACAGCTCAGCGTTCTGGTGGTCGTAACTAATCTGCGTTAAGCAGTCAGTAAAAAGAGCCCGTCAGGGCTCTTTTTTTTGGAGAAAAATGTTGGCAGGATCCTGGCCCCATGAAGGCGGATCCTGGTGCAAAGGTTTATTTACGCATAAAAACATCGCACTTTCTAAGTGCATCCACACAATCGGCAATGAGTTTGGGGCCTTGGTAGATCAGGCCCGTGTACAGTTGCACGGCATTGGCCCCGGCATTGATTTTTTCAAGGGCCTGCTGACCCGAGTTAATACCGCCCACACCAATAATGGTAAAGTCCGGGCCCATTTCTTTTCTGAGTGATTCAATCACTTTGAGGGACAGTTCATGAACCGGAGGGCCTGACAGGCCACCACTTTCTTCACTGTGTTTAAGACCCTGAACCGCGTTGCGTGAAAGGGTGGTGTTGGTGGCAATGACACCATCAATTTCATAAAGCGGCAAAATATGGGCAATTGCCTGAATTTGCTCGGCCTCAAGATCGGGAGCAATTTTTACAACCACCGGTACCCGGCGACCATAATGGTCGGCCAGTTCTTTACGTTTGTCGGCAATTTGTCGCAATAAATCACTTAATTCATCGCCCCCTTGCAAGGCACGCAGGTTCTTGGTGTTGGGTGAGGAAATATTGATGGTGACATAATCGGCAAAGGGATACACACCTTCAAGTCCGATCAGGTAATCGCTGGCGGCATTTTCGATCGGGGTATCGGCGTTTTTTCCGATATTCAGGCCCAGAACGCCTCTTTTGGCGCGCCATTCACTTTTTTGGACATTTTGCAGGAAGGTGTCCAGTCCATGGTTGTTAAAACCCATCCGGTTAATCAGGGATTCCGCCTGTGGCAGGCGAAACATACGGGGTTTGGGGTTGCCTGGCTGGGCCCGGGGGGTTACCGTGCCCACTTCAATAAAACCAAAGCCAAGCTGGCCAAGGGCATCAATGCATTCGCCGTTTTTATCCAGTCCGGCAGCCAGCCCTATGGGGTTACGCAGGGGCAGGCCCATCAGGGTGCTTGGAAGCAGGGTATGGTTACCTTTTAGCAAGTCGCGCGTAACCTTGCAGTGATGCGCTTTTTGCAACGATTTCAATGTCATTTCATGAGCCGTTTCGGCGTCCATTGAAAAAAGCAGTGGGCGAACAAAGGGATAAAGTTTGAAGGTATTGAACATGGTTGTGAAATAAAATGGAATCCGCCCATTTTAATGCTTATTGTCACTGAAAACTATTCCTGGCCGGGAATATCGTCAATCCATTGTTGGTTTATATAGTACTGAAGCGGCTGAAATCTGGTTTTATAGGACATTTTGGGACTTTCTTTTATCCAATATCCCAGATATAACCAGGGCAAACCGAGCTGCCTGCATTGTTCTATCTGCCATAAAATGCAATAGGTGCCCAGGCTGCCCGGGTAATCAGGATCATAAAAGGTATACACTGAAGACAGTCCGTCATCACTGACGTCAATAATCGATACGATACGCAGGACGCCATCGGGTGAACTGAACTCGACCAGCTCGGTGTTGACATGGCTTGACAGCAGGAATTGTTCATATTGCTCATGGCTATGCTCATCCATGCCACCGCCAGGATGCCGCTCATGCTGGTAGCGGCTGTACAACATAAAATGTTCGTCTTGCCATTGCATGGGGACTTTGCGGGCAGATAGATCATGATGGCGCTTTAGTATGCGTTTTTGCGTTGAGCCTGGTTTGAAAGCAAACGTATTAATACGGACTGATATGCAGGCCTGGCAATTGTCGCACTGGGGTTTATAGGTGAACAGGCCGCTGCGGCGGAAACCGACCCTTAGCAAGCTGGCATAGGCCTTGTCATTAACCAGATGACCGGGCGCAACCACCCGGGAACGGGCGGTCCTGCCGTCAATATAACTGCAGGGATAAGAGGCCGTTAAGTAGTAATGCAATACATGCAGGTTGGGGTCATGAATTTCGCTCATGCGTTAACTATACTTAAATATCTAAGCCCGATTCAAGAAATATTACCATCTGAAAGTAAAGCTCCCGCTTGCCAGGGAGGCGGTGTTTGAAAAATGGTTTTATTCAGGTGTTCGATAAAAGCCTTACGTGGCACAGGTGCTGCGCCAAGACTGCCCAGGTGCCTGGTTTCCTGCTGGCAGTCTATCCATTCCACACCGTGACGCGTCAGGAAACGGACGGCATAGGCCAAGGCAATCTTGGAGCTATCGCTAACCGTGGAGAACATGGATTCACCATAAAACATCTTGCCCATTGAGACACCGTAAAGGCCTCCGGCCAGTTTGCCATCTATCCAGGTTTCAATACTATGGGCGAATCCGTGTAAATGCAGATTGCTGTAGGCGGTAATAATATCCTGGTTGATCCAGGTGCCGGCCTGATTCTGCCGTGGAGCGGCACATGCCTGCATGACCTGGACAAAGGCGGTATCCACCTTGATTTGGATGAAAGGATTTGGCTGGGTTTCCTGCCTGGCAATTTGCCTGAGTTTTTTCTTCAGGCTGTGCGAGATGACAAAATCCTTGCACTTGAGTACCATGCGTTGGGAAGGGCTCCACCACAGAATGGGTTGTGGCTCGGAATACCATGGGAAAATGCCCTGTTGATAGGCATTTATCATTCGTCCAATGGACAAATCGCCACTACAGGCCAGCAGTCCATCCGGTTCTTCGAGTGCGAACTCTTGGGGTGGGAACGGGGTATCCAGGTCTAGCCAGTAAAGCGTCATGGTTCAGGACAAGGAAAGGTAGTGAGTCGTGAAAACCCCACGTTCCTTGTCTTCAATATAGCGTTTAAGGGTTTGGGTAACGGTTCGGAAGGACAGTTCATCCCAGGGAATTTCATCAATGTCAAAATAACGGGCTTCCAGGCTTTCCGGGCCGGGATCCAGCTTTGGGCTATTGGCTTCAGCCAGAAAATACAAGTGTACCTGGTTGACACCAATAACATCGATCACGGTAAAAAGCTGTTTAAGCGTGATATCTGCCCCGGCTTCTTCCGTGGTCTCACGAATGGCGCCCACACTGGTTGTTTCACTAAGCTCCATGAAGCCAGCGGGTAAGGTCCATTTGTTATAGCGTGGTTCGATGGCGCGACGACAGAGCAGGATTTTATCTTCCCAGACGGGAACCGTTCCCACCACTACTAATGGATTTTTGTAATGAACGGCACCACAGTTTTCGCAAAGGTCACGCACCCGGTTGTCATCAGGGGGGATTTTTCGGGATAGGATGGAGCCACATTGTGAACAAAAACGCTGCTCAACCGGAGCGGGAAAATAAAAGGAAGTATCGTGAGAAGTCATAAAATACGGGTAATTCGTGTATACGTACAATGATACATGGATTATGGCTTAAGTTTGCCATGGTCTGCTAAAAATTATCGCGCAACGGGACAGGCAATAAAATGCATTGTTTCGGGGATCTGTTCACTGTCAATCTGTTGCAAGGGAGCATTGTATTCAGGGTGGTGTTCGTAACTGACGTCCAGTTGCTGTCCTTGCTCCAGTTCAATCAGGAGTTTTTCTGACAGATTACCAGGAAGGGAACCAGGATTATAGGTATTCCGGATAGCGAAGTGCTTAATGATCTGGACGGTATCGCGGCCAACAATAATGGCAGCGCCTAGATCGGTTTGTGCATACAGAAAGCCCTGCTCATCCAGATACCAGGCTTGCACGGCTTTTACCTTCTGACGGGTGTGTGCCTCAAGCGTATGGCCGTCTTCAGCCAGGTGTAATACGTGGGGTGCATAATCAAGACAAACATAAACACGTTGCGGACCGTTCTGGAAAAACCATTCGCCTTTGTCGGTCGCCGCATAATTGCGATTGATGAAGTCGTTGATTTGGGGGCTGCCAATGGATTCCCCGGGTTTGCCGGGTTGATAAGACCCGGCAGGATGAAGCTTCCATTTTCCGTTCAGGTCCAGCGATAACCAGCCATAGACGGCAGGAACATCAGGCCATTTTTTGATTGCATCCAGTACGTTCTTGTCCATGTCGTTCCTTTCACGTTTTGTTGTTACAGGCTGCCAAGATGGCGTTTATGTGCTGACGGACATTGTTAAGCCGGTTATCGTTTGGCTTGCTGCTTATTGTGCCGCTCTTTCGATGGCCTGCCCGCCTGCGGAAATGTCTTCACCCAGTCCTTTGACGGTATTGCAACCGGTAAGGGCAAACAAAGAGATAAGTGCGGTTATTAAATAATTTTTGAAACTCATATTACAATCCTTGTTTAGTTTTATTAATCGACATAAGAATAGCCGATTTGTTAGAAAAAAACATTTACAAACACAGGATTTGATGTAATAGGACGACATCAAGCTGCTGTTTGCGGTCGCTGAATGACAGCAGGTTCAATGATGCGAGTGCTCAGGCGGGAGCCGTAAAGAAAACTCAGATTCTGTTTTTCTTTTTCAGCTTATCCAGTGCGGGCAGGCATATTTCAACGGCACGACGCCCTTCCTCAATGGCTTCGGCGGCACGGTGAAAATCCAATAAACCCAAATGGGCCAGTTGCGGGGCAATAATAATATGTGGCGGTTCTCCGGCCATCCGGCTGCGGGTGATTTGCGCCTGCATGATATTCAGGCTTGACGCAATGACATCGAGTAAAGACGGGTTTTTCATCTGCGCGGTGGTTTCTTCGGGAAGGTTGCCTGGTATGCCAAAATTTTGCTGGATCCTGCGAAGCCATTCGGCGGCATTGCTGCCAAAAGAAAAGGTGGGTTCGGGTGGAGTGTAAAAATGTCGTCCAATCAGATCCGAGTTCAGATCGACTGCTATCAGGAAATCGGCACCCATGGCTCGCGCCAGGGAAACCGGTACCGGATTAACCAGGCCACCATCGACCAGGATATCCTGATCATATATAACGGGGGTGAATAAGCCGGGCAGGGCAATAGAGGCCCTGACGGCATCGATCGTGGATCCTTCGCGCATCCAGATTTCATTGCCGGTGGTTAGCGAAGTGGCCACCGAGCCAAATGGCAGTTTGAGTTCTTCGATGTTTCTGTCCATGAAGTGGCTTTTGAAAAAATTCATGAGTTTTTCGCCTTTCAGGACCCCACCGTTCAGGCGGATATCCATGAAAGAAAGCACATTGCTGATGCTCAGCCCCAGAACCCATTTTCTGAAAACCTCTATTTCACCCGCAGCATAGGCGGCACCAACCAGGGCACCAATAGAAGTACCGCAAATAATGTCCGGCTTGATACCCGCTTCTTCCAGTGCCTGGATAACCCCGATATGTGACCATCCGCGCGCGGATCCGCTTCCCAGGATGAGACCGATTTTTTGTTTTCTGTGGAGGGGGTGGGATGGCGGCATGTGGTTAATGATGGTAGTTGGGTGTATGCATAGGATATTATCATTGAGTTGTTATGTTTTATTTATATATGTTTATGAAATTTAGTAATATGTATTTTTTATTTCGATATGTGTGCAAGATCTGTCGGGAGCTTAAATGCTTGTAAAGCAATCAGTTTGGGATTTTCAGTTCATATCGTTCCTGTAATATTTAATAGAACTGGGGTTAATTTTGTCGCATACCGATACCGTTTCAGTGGAAGATAATGCATCTGCCCTGTCCCTGCACCAGCAATGTGGGAATATCGCCCGTCTTACAGTGGCCCAGGCTCTGGCGGGTGCCAATTCGGTTGTGGTTTATGCAACCGGTGCCGTTGTTGGCAATGTCTTGGCCCCTGATAAATCATTGGCAACCTTGCCCATTAGTATTTTTGTCGTGGGTATGGCGGCATGTATCCTGCCCATGGGGAGCATTGCCCGGCGTTATGGTCGCCGCATGGCCTTCATGGCCGGTACAGGGTGTGGTGTGTTGGTGGGCTTGCTGTCGGCGTTGGCGGTCGTACTGGGTTCGTTCTGGCTGTTTTGTCTGGCAACATTTTTTGGCGGTGCGTATGCCGCAGTGGTGCTGTCTTTCCGTTTTGCGGCAGCCGATGGGGTTGAGCCGGCAATGCGGGCCAGGTCCCTTTCTTTTGTCATGGGAGGCGGTGTGGCGGCCGGTGTGATTGGGCCGCAGCTGGTTACGTACACCATGGATTTTTGGCCGCCCTATACGTTTGCAATTACTTATTTAGTGCAGGCGGCTGTGGCGGCTTTGTCGGCAGTGGTATTGTTTGGGGTTCATTTGCCCCTTCCGTCAGCCAAAAAAGTGGCCGGTGGCAGGTCGCTTTCCTTCATCGTACGTCAACCCCGCTTCATTACTGCCATGATTTGCGCTGCGGTTTCTTACATGCTGATGAATTTCATCATGACATCGGCACCCCTGGCGATGCAAATGTGTGGTCATCCCCTGGAAACGGCTAATCTGGGCATGCAGTGGCATGTCATTGCCATGTACTTGCCCAGTTTTTTTACCGGGCGCTTAATAAACCGTTTTGGTTCGGGGCGTGTAGTAACGGTCGGTTTGCTTATGATTGGTGGGTCGGCAATCATTGGTTTGGCAGGGATCGATGTCGCGCATTTCTGGCTGACCCTGATTTTACTGGGCGTCGGCTGGAACTTTGGTTTTGTGGGGGCGTCAGCCATGGTGCTGGAATGCCACAGGCCAGAAGAGGCTACCCGTGTGCAATCCTTTAATGATTTTATCGTTTTTGGCACCATGGCGATTGGTTCGTTTGCGTCGGGAAATTTACTGGCTGTTTATGGTTGGGATATGGTGCTTTGGGTTTCATTTGTACCATTAATCCTGGCCGTGCTGGTGCTGTCAGTGACCGCGGTTTTCAATCGGGCACCTTCTATTGATCATGCCTGATGGGCAGCTGGAAATTGCATGGGTAATTTTGTGGGCAGGCAGGCTTGTGCTGCCTGCCTGCGATTACAGTAGTGGGCTGAGTATGGCCAGGACATTATTGCGCAGCCGATAGGGCATGCTCCAGGCATCCACATCAGCTTGGTTAACCGGATTGGACTGCGCAATATATTCAGCTTGCCTGCAACGAATGGCCTGTGTCAAGCCTTGGTCATGAAGCAGGATATTGTTCTCAAAGTTAAGTTCAAAACTGCGCCGGTCCATGTTTGCCGAACCAATCAAGGTCATTTCGCCATCAATCGTGAGTGTTTTTGCGTGCAGCAAGCCACCGGTGTATTCATGAATGCGAACACCGGCTTCCAGCAATTCTGAATAATTGCTTCGGCTTGCCGCGCCTACAAACCAGCTGTCATTACGGGCAGGCAGGACAAGGCTGGTAGCCACACCCCGCCGCGCACTGCTGCAAAGCGCGGCCTGCATGAAGTCATCGGGTACATAATAGGGCGTGGTAATAACCAGTTCCTTGCGCGCGCTGAATATTAAGGTTGCAAAAAGTTCTGGTGTGGCTGAATAATGATTCTCGGGCCCGGTTCCGATCACCTGGGCAAGAAAACCTTGCTCCGTTGGCGGTATGGGGCGTTGCGCCAGATCACGGCAATCCTCATTGGTGCAGATCAGCCAATCGGTCAGGAAAAGATGTTGGTTTTGCCGGACAACCGGACCTTCCAAACGAATGACTGCATCAACCCAGGGCGCGTATTTTGCTTTGATGGCAAACTCAGGGTCAGCACAGTTCTGGCTGCCGCAATACGTTATCCGGTTGTCAATAACAACAATTTTCCGGTGATTTCGAATGTCAACGCGTCCTTTCAGAATGCGAAACATCAGGTTGCCGATGGGTTGGGCACGAGCCAGTTGCACGCCTGCATCTTTCATTGCTGACCAGTGTTCACTGCGAATAAAGTTGCGCGACCCCAGATCGTCAACAATCACGCGGCAGATGACACCCCGCCGGGCTGCCCGTATCAGGCCATCAACCACCTTGCGGCCATTGTTATCGGCCAGCCAGATATAAAAAAGAAGATGTACATGTTCCTGGGCGGCATCAATATCCGCAACGATGGCGTCAATGGTGGCGTTTGAATTATCAAGCAAATATCCGGTATTGCCGCCTACCGGTTTAAAGCCACTGATTGATTGGCCAATTGAAAACCCCGATGCGCTGATGTCCGGGATAAGCTCGTTTGGTGCTTGCGTGAAAAAGTCGGGTAAGGTACTTTCAGACAGTTTTTGTGGTACCCGGCCTTTGTTGGGCCGGACTTCTCCAAGCATCAGATAGGTTAATGCGCCCACATAGGGCAGGGCCATGATGAACAGGATCCAGGCAACACGTGATGCCGGATCACGTCGAGGTCTGAGCAAGACGCGAATCGATAGCCCTGTGATGATAATAAAATGGATAATCAACCACATGAAAATACCCCGTTATTAGTATGGGTGGATGGATGATGCGGCCATTGTTCGGCGCTTTCAACATAATCCCAAGGAATGTTGAGCACTTGCCACGGGTTAAGCGGTAGTGCTGCAGTCAACTTTCGTGATTGTAAGTGCATCGCTTGGGTGTTGCAAAGCACCAATTTAAGCTGTGTGTGATTGTTGCAAGATTGAATTTATTTGGTTTTTTGTTTATATGGGCTTAAAACATCTATTTTTATTGTCTTGTTTTTTTGGTTCTTATCGGCATAATTGACTTATCATATTTTATTAAGCGGGGACGGAGAACATCTTTTTATGTCAATTTTCATCACGCACTATCGCCCTGTTGCCCGGTTGAGGCAGCTGATCGAGTTAAAACATGCCCATTTTCCTGTGGGTAAAGCGGTCCGCTCGGGTTTGTCTGTCTGTCTGGCATTTGCCTTGGGCTTGTTAAGCGGATATGTTCTGGAGGGCGTTTTCATCTGTATTGCCGCGCTTTGTTTTTCAGCGGGTGAAGCCAGTAATATTTCCTATCGTGCCATGTTCAAAAATACCGTCATTGCTTCCTTAATCGGTGGTTTGGGGGCATTTGCCGGTGTTTTGGTGGGGCTGCCCTGGCTGGTGGTGATTATCATCATGGCCATGCTGGCTTTCTTTTGTTCCATTATCAGCAATTACGGCATGCCTTATTCGGTTGGTACAATGATTGCCCTGGTCATGGCCTCGGTCATTGTGGGTATGCCGATAGAGGGAATGGGCTGGAAGCTCTATCTCTGTTTTCAGCTGGGGACGGTGTTTTACCTGTTGCTGTTGGGATGTCAGGCCTTGCTGGACTCTCATGCCCCCGAACGTTTACTGCTTTCGGAGCATATAAAAAACTGGCCGATTATGCACACATAAAATCCCGGAAAACCTCACCAACACCAGTGGATGATAAAAAAGTGCGGACAACACTGGATGGCGCCCTGGACAGCTACTTCACACTTTATTCCGCCTTATTGAATAGCAAATACCGGAATTTTCCTGAGCGGAGTCAGGAAGCAGATCGTCAGGCTGCACTTTTACAGGCTCTGGACAGCACTTTATCGCACCTGATTGCAATTAATAAGGATACAAAGTTGCTTGCGGATTCGGCTCATTTGCTGGAGGAAATCGCAGATGCCCTTGTCCGGAAGCGTAAAACACCACCACCGCTACCGGATTTTCCTGAGCAAGCCAGTGGTTTTGTTTATAGTCTTACCCGGCTGATGGAAAGTCTTTGGCCTTCTTCCGCCTCTGATTCCTTGCCAAGACAGAAACGGTTCTCAGTCAAAACTTCCTTAAAGCAGCGGGCGCAAATGGGCTTGAAGCGCTTGATTGTGGGTAAAGAAGTCATTACCCAGGCCTATGTGTTTGCATCCTGCATGGGGGCGGCTTTTGCGACCAGGTACGTCATTCATGAAAACCATTGGTTTTGGGTGCCTTTAACGATTGCATTAACCATGAAACCGGATTTTGGCTCTGTGTTTGCCAGAACGCTCATGCGTTGTCTGGGAACCATTTTTGGGGCATGCATCGGGACAGTGGTTTTGTATCTGTTGCCCAAGGGGGTTGCCTTAATTGTTGTGATTGGCATATTGGCCGCGCTGATTCCCTGGGCAAAAATGGTGTCTTACGCGACTCAGGTAATCATCATTACCGCCGTCTTATTGCTGCTTCTGGATTTGTTAAGTACAGGTCCCATGACGGTTAATTATGCGGGCCAAAGAGTCATAGATACCATTATTGCGGGCGTTATTATCCTGGTCTTCAACTATTTTCTTTGGCCACAAAGAAAAAATAATGTACTGGGCAAAAGATTTGATGAGGTCTTGAATGCCATCAAGCATTATTTAAAGTCAGCCTGCCAGAGTGCCAATGGCGATGAAGCTGAGTTCCAAAAAATAACCCAAGAGGTATTCAAGGCAAAGATTGCCGCTTCCCAAAAGGTTTCCGATTTAAGAACAGAGCTGCATCGCTTAATGCTGGCGCCCGCACCTGTTGGCGTGGAGGCCACCAGCTGGTTTCCTTTGGTGGCAGGAGCCGAGCGCTTATGCGACAAAATAACGGTGTATTTTATTCATCGAACGGTTGATTCAGCTCCTCCAGCCAGCAGTGATATTCATTATTTACTTGATCAGATTGAGCATATTCAGAAACATCAGGATGATGGCGAACAGTATTCTTTTTCAGAGAAAAACACCGAACAAATCAAGGCGTTTTTATTTGGTTTGAATGAGGAAATTACCAACCTGTCCAAATTGTTGGAAACCAATATTCGCAGCAAATCCATGGCCGGGCATGAGGCACTTGCGTGAATGGTGAATGATGTGTTTTAGGCGGAAAGTACGTTAGGAAGAAAAAAAAGCCCAGACACTTGTCTGGGCTTTTTTTGAATTCTGGAGCGGGAAACGAGTCTCGAACTCGCGACCTCAACCTTGGCAAGGTTGCGCTCTACCAACTGAGCTATTCCCGCATTTTTAACAAGTCTTTGACTGGAGGCGCAGGGCGGAGTCGAACCGCCCTAGACGGATTTGCAATCCGCTGCATAACCGCTTTGCTACTGCGCCCTTTAGTACATTGCAACTGATAGGTCCGGATAATGCAATCGTTGCCGTTCAGTGCCAAAGACTTAATAAGAGAATGAGTATAGCACCATTAAGCCAAAATGGAAGTTTTTGTTGTGAAATAAGCAACAAAATTATCATTGGATAGATTTTTAACCTGTTTTTGTTGTAATGGTGCATCATTTTTAGGTGTTTAGGTGTTTAGGTGTTTAGGTGTTTAGGTGTTTAGGTGTTTAGGTGTTTTATATGAGCTAAATAGGCAATAGGGGGGGCGTGGGATTGGCCTGAAAGGGATGGTTGCTGCGGTCGTTGTGCTCTAGTTTGATATAACGCATTGTTTTATAATATTTTTTGACTACACTGGGGGTGTACTTTAGACGTTGGTATATAACTATAGGAGGCAGGTATGGGAACCAATAACAAGGCATCAACTTATTCTGATGGTCAGTTGTCGCAGAATTTATTCAATGCAAATATGGAGCTGTCCCGACAAATGGGAAAGCTGTTTCAGGAAAACAATCAGCGCTGGGGTGAGTTCATTGCCGCGGCTTTTGGTGAGAGTCGGGCTAATATGGAAAAACTGCTGAATATCAATAATGATCCCCTGCGGGGCCAGGCTTTTAACGATCTTATGGTAAGTTTGTCGCAATGCGCCAATGGCAATCGGGCTTTGACCCAGCAGGCACTTGAAAATCAGCGTTTGTTCCTGTCGGGTATGGCAGAAATATTGCAGCAATGGCAGCGGCAGTCTGTTGCGTTGGCCGATGGTGCCAATACGATGCCATGGAATAATATGTTTGCTGATATGTTTAAACAGCTGAATGCCGGTTTTTTGCCCTTTAATTACCTCGTAAATGCAAACAGGCACGAGAAAGAGGAGGTTAAGGAAAAATAAGAAGCCCGTGGCGGGGCGGTGATGATCTTGGATTCTGCCAGGTAGAGTGTGTTGTGGGGTTTAAGGCATTCATGTGGCAGAAACAAAAAAAGGACCGAAAGGTCCTTTTTGCGTATTTGCAGGAAATTCCTGCAAATTTGAATTCTGGAGCGGGAAACGAGTCTCGAACTCGCGACCTCAACCTTGGCAAGGTTGCGCTCTACCAACTGAGCTATTCCCGCATTTTTCACAATTTTCAGTGTTTTGCTGAATCAGTGAAGTTTTAAATTATAAGCAATCTTTTTTCGTTTTGCAAGCTTTTTTTATTTGCCTGTTTTTCGAAATAAGCAAGAAGTGCTTAAGAAAGACAAAATAATAGCATTTATTTCTTTATAATGTCAAAAAAACGTTATTTGAATAGTTGAAGATATGGATTTTATACAACAGAAGGACCTGAGCGGTTTTAATACACTGGGCTTGAAATCATGGGCAAATAATTACATAAGTCTTTGTAATAAAAAAGATTTAAGTGCTATTTCAGACTTGTTGAAGCCGGGTGTCCCCTACTTTGTTCTGGGTGGGGGAAGTAACGTTGTATTAAGTGAACAAATCGATCAAATTGTTGTTCATAACCAACTTAAAGGGATTCGCCTTTGGCAGGAAACCGACAGCGACTGGATTGTAGAAGCGGCTGCGGGTGAAAATTGGCATGATTTTGTGGTTAATTGCATACAGCAAGGTTGGTATGGCCTGGAAAACCTGGCTTTAATACCTGGTACGGTGGGGGCGGCACCTGTGCAGAATATTGGTGCCTATGGTGTGGAAGTGAAAGACCGACTCGATAGCGTGGTGGCTTACGATCCGTTAACCCAGACAGAACAGGTCTTCAATAATCAACAGTGCCAATTTGCCTACCGTGACAGCATCTTCAAGCATGAAGAGGGTAAAGGCCTCATCATTACGGCGGTCAGGTTTCGTTTGCCCAAGCAATGGGTGCCGGTATTGTCTTATCCCGATCTTCAATCCTATGAGACTGCCAGGCCTCAACTGACGGCACAAGCCATTTTTGAGGCGGTTTGTGAGATACGTCGTCGTAAATTGCCCGATCCAAAGGTGACAGGTAATGCAGGCAGCTTTTTTAAAAATCCCATTGTTCCTGCGCAGCAGTATCGGGAGTTAAAAGCGCAATTCCAGGACTTGGTTGCTTATGAGCAGCCCGATAACCGTTATAAACTGGCCGCTGGCTGGATGATTGATCAATGTGGCTGGAAAGGGCGGAAATTGGGCAATGCCGGCGTGCATGCAAGACAGGCTCTGGTGATTGTGAATACCGGCAAAGCCTGTGCAGCGGATATTACTGCCATTGCAAAGGCAATTGCCGGTGATGTCATGAATAAATTTGGTGTTTTGCTGGAACCCGAACCGGTTTTTGTAGGCCTCAAACGTTAAGTGCATCCCCGAATGCCAGTGGCAGGCGGGGGTATAAAGTTTGTCAACCCTGAATGACGTCTTGCATGTTGAACAGGCCGGTTTTGTGTTTTTGCAGGAACAGGGCGGCCTTCAGGCTGCCTTGGGCATATGTGGCACGACTGGATGATTTATGGGTGATTTCAATTCGTTCACCCGTACCGCAAAACATCACGGTATGGTCGCCAATGATGTCGCCACCGCGCACAACCGAAAAACCGATTTGTCCGTCTTTGCGTGCCCCCGTGTGACCGTGCCGGGCCCAGTCGGCGATGTCATCCAGTTTTTTACCCCAGGTTTCGGCAATCACTTCACCCATTTTCAATGCAGTGCCAGAAGGAGCATCCACTTTGTGTTTGTGGTGAGCTTCATAGACTTCCACATCGTAGCCGGTATTCAATAGTTGTGCCGCCAGCTCAAGCAGGCGCAGGGTGGCATTGACGCCAATGCTCATGTTGGGGGCGAACACAATCGCATTTTCTTTGGCAGCTTCTTCTATGGCCTGAATACCGGCGGCATCAAAGCCGGTGGTACCAATAACGGCTTTGGTTTTGTACTGGCCACAAGCCTGCAGGTGCTTCAGGGTGCCTTCAGGGCGGGTAAAGTCGATGAGGCAATCACTGTTTTGCAGGGCTGACAAATCATCGGTGATGACAACTCCGGTGGGTTTGCCCAGGAATGCACCCGCATCGGTGCCCAGTTGTTCGCTGCCCGAGTGATCAAGGGCAACGGTAAGTTCAAGTTCGGGGTGTTCAAGTACTGCTTCAATGAGCATGCGACCCATACGGCCGCTGGCTCCGGAAATAGCTATACGCATGTAACTAACCTTTGGTTTTGATAATTATTGGTGATTGCAGAAAACGATTTATTCCAAGGGAGCCGTTTCTACCTGGCTGGCTGCCGCTTCTGCGGTGCTGGCTGTTGATTCTACCGTGCGGGCAGCCGCTTTTTGCTCGTAAGGTTGGAAGTTGGGCTGTTGATCACCTTCCCAGCGATCCAGAACACCATTCACGAACCAGACTGAGAAATTGCGCGAGACCGGTTCACCATAACCGGGTTGGTAGTAGTAAGGATAATCCCAGCGGTCAGGTCGGAAGATGTCGGTCAGGGTGGGTGAGCCCAAGGCGTAACGCACCTGATCCGGAGTCATGCCTTTTTGTAATAGTGCCACGTTTTCTTCTGTGATCCAGTTGCCTTGCTGTACAGGGGCGATATAAGGAAAGCCCCATTTCCCTGATTGGCAACCGGTTAGTGCAGTAAGTGCAAGGGCAGAGATAAACAGTCCTTTACGGAGACGAAGGAAAAGTGCAGTATTATTCATGACTTGGGTGAATATCCTATGATAATTTTGGACATTTAAAAGTGTTATGATAATAGTTCTGGGCAATTATAGGATTGATTGCACTGAAATATTTGGAAATTTATTCATTAAGCGCTTTCTTTGTGGCTAAATTTGACTATGATGCTGGGTCAGCATCATTTAGTGTGGGTGACATGAACGATCAAATCAACGATCAAACCGAATTAAAAAACATGGGCCTTAAGGCAACTTTTCCGCGCCTTAAGATTTTGGATATTTTCCGTAAATCAGAAGCTCGCCACTTAAGTGCCGAAGACGTTTACCGTTTATTGATTAATGAAAATGTCGATATTGGCCTTGCCACGGTTTATCGTGTGCTGACTCAATTTGAACAGGCCGGTATTTTAACGCGTAGCCAGTTCGATAACGGCAAGGCTGTCTTCGAGCTTGACGACGGTGATCATCACGATCACCTGGTCTGTTCCGTTTGCGGGAAAGTAGATGAATTTACCGACCCTGAAATTGAGAAACGGCAATACAAAATTGCCAAAGACTATAATTTTAATCTTGAGAGCCATTCGATGGTTTTGTATGGTACCTGCGCCGACTGCGAGTCCAGGCACCCTTCCAAGAACCATTTGAAATAACGTTGGGCCTTCCCCTTTACGGAACAGGGCTCAAACCTGAATATTCAGCATTTCCCTTGCGTGCTCACGGGTGGTTTCAGTAATTGTGACGCCACCCAGCATGCGGGCAACTTCATTGATTCTTTCCTGCTCATCCAGTAAAACAATTTCCGAATGTGTTGTTTTGTTTTTCTGGTTTTTCTGAACCTGAAAGTGCTGTTGGGCGCAGGCAGCCACCTGTGGCAGGTGTGTGACACACAGCACCTGATGACGGCTACCCAGCTCACGTAACAGTTTTCCGACCACTTCGGCCACCGCGCCGCCAATACCGGTATCCACTTCATCAAAGATCAGGGTGGGAACCCTGCCTGCCTTGTTGGCCATCACTGACAGGGCAAGGGAAATACGGGCCAGTTCTCCACCCGATGCTACCTTGGCTAAAGGGCGCGGTGTTGTACCGGCATGGCCGGCAACATTGAACTCAACCTGTTCCAGGCCGTGTGGGCCAGGTTCTGCTTTTTGCAGATGGATCTCGAAGACACCGCCTTGCATCGCAAGGCTTTGCATGGCCTGGGTCACTTCCTTGCCAAGCGTGGAGGCGGTTTTTTTGCGGGCCTTTGACAGTTCCTGGGCGGTTTCCATATAGGCGGCCTTACGTTGCGCTATGCTTTTTTCCAGTTCTTCAAGATTGCTGATTTTATTGAAATGGGCAAGTTTGACCTCAAGCTCTTGCTCAAGAGCGTGCAGTTGCTCGGGTTCTACCCTGAATTTGTGGGCCGTGTCAAAAATATTGCGCATGCGGGTTTCCAGCTCGGCCAGGCGTAAAGGATCAAGATCCACTTTGTCCAGGTAACTGTTCAGGTCGGATGCGGCTTCAACGCAGGCAATCCGGGCCGACTCCAGGGCATCGTAAATGCCTTGCAGGGCCGGATCGTTTTTAAGTAATTGAGCAATACGCTGGGTGGCGCTGTTCAGTTCGGATATCAGTGACTGCTCTTCGTCATCCAGGGTATTCAGGGTTTGTGTGGCGCCTTCCAGCAGGGAAGAGGCATGTGCCAGACGGTTGTGTTCGGTACTGACGTTTTCCCATTCATTCTTACCCAATTGCAATTTGGCAATTTCCTGAAGTTGCCATTCAAGACGTTCGCGCTCAAGGTTTTGCTGGGCAGCGTTTTCCTGTGATTCCTTGTACTGGCGAATGTCGCTTTGCCATGCTTTCCATTGTTGTGCAAGCGTTTGCAGCAGGCGGTTATTGTCGGCATGCGCATCAAGCAACTCGCGTTGGGCACTGTTTTTAAGCAGGCTTTGGTGGGCGTGCTGGCCGTGGATGTCTACCAGGTGTTGACCGATGCTGCGTAATTGTGCAAGGTTGGCGGGAACGCCATTGATAAACGCCCGGCTTTTACCCGAGCGGTCAAACACCCGGCGCAGCACCAGCTCGGAGTCATCCATTTCCTGCTCTTGCAGCCAGTCACGCAGGGAGTCCGGGCAGTCGAAAACCGCGCTGATATCGGTTTTATCGGCACCCTCACGAATGGAATAGGTTTCGGCCCTGCCACCAAGTGCCAGCGCCAACGCATCAATCAGGATGGATTTGCCGGCACCGGTCTCGCCTGAAAAAACGGTAAAACCTTGGTCAAAGTGCAGATCCACCTGATCAACAATGACAAAATCGCGAATGTGTAATGAATGCAGCATGAGTGAGTGTAACCTTGTCTTCAAGACTCGGGCATGATGTTCCAGTGCAGTTTTTTGCGCAGGGTTGAGAAAAAGCTAAGGCCTTTGGGGTGCAAAAACTGAATCTGGTGTTGGGCTTTTTTTACGATAATCTGGTCGCCCAATTGAAGGTTTGACCAGGTTTGCATGTCAAAGTGCACGCTGGCACCCGTTTCGGCACGCCCGATTTCAGTGAGCGTAAGTTTCAGGGTGCCACTGGTTGGAATCACAATGGGGCGATTGGACAATGTTTGTGGGGCAACCGGCACCAGCAGGAAAGCACTGACACCAGGGTGCAAAATGGGGCCATTGGCGCTTAAGGAATAGGCGGTCGAGCCGGTTGGGGTGGCAATAATCAGGCCGTCAGCACGTTGCTTGTACATGAATTCGCCGTCAAGTTCCACGCTGATTTCAATCATGCCGCTACGGCCCGAGCGGTTCAGGACGACATCATTCAGGGCCAGTGCCGTGGTTAAGGTTTGCCCATCCCGAACCACCGAGGCTTCAAGGAGCGTGCGGGATTCCAGGGAGAAATGCCCGTCCAGGACGGACTGGATGGCTTGCAGGGCGTTTTGAAGCGGTATGTCTGTAATGAAACCCAGGCGGCCATGGTTGATGCCAATGAGCGGAATACCGTAGGGGGCCAGTTGGCGGGCGGCGCCCAGCATGGTTCCGTCTCCACCCATCACAATCACCAGGTCAGCCTGCCTGCCAATTTCTTCAATGGTCGCAACAGGCAGTTCAGCGACTCCTGTATTGGTGGCGGTCTCTTTTTCTATCAGAACGGAACGCCCGGCCTTTGTCAGGACTTCTGACAATGCCCGCAAGGGAGCATCCATACCGGAATCCTGATATCGGCCAATTAGTGCGACGGTTGAAAAATGCATGTCAAAAACAATATACAATAAGGTGAAATGTGGATATTACGACATCTTGACCGTAATTTCAGCATGTTCCTGAATACTACGAATGTGTCGCTGGTAAAAAATATCATACATGTAAGTGTGAATTTATAAGATATCGCAATATGGATGAACGCGCTAGTGCTTTACTGAAAGCTTTAATTGAACAATATATCGAGGATGGGCAACCGGTCGGGTCGCGCACGCTGTCAAAGCGCTTTGAGCTTTCTCCGGCCACAATTCGCAATGTCATGGCAGACCTTGAAGAGCTGGGTCTGATCCAAAGTCCGTATACGTCGGCAGGACGGGTGCCAACGCCCAAGGGCTACCGTATGTTTGTAGACCGTCTGCTGGCTGTTCGCCATTATCAGACCTTGTCGCCAGAAAACATCAATAGTGAAATCAAGGATGCCCTGTTGCACGCTTCTCCGGGCAAGGCCATGAATGCCGCGGCCGAGCTGGTGTCCAATTTGACCCAGTTTGCCGGTGTGGTTTTAACACCGCAGCGTTCCCAGGTTTTTCGTCATATCGAATTTATCCGCCTGTCCGAAAAACGCATCTTGCTAATTATTGTTACGCCCGATGGTGATGTGCAAAACCGGATTATTTCCGCGACCCGCGATTATGCCGAACAAGAACTGCTAGAGGCCGGCAACTTTTTCAACCAGCATTTTTCCGGCAAGTCTTTTGACGTGGTTCGTACTGAACTGGCCCGTGAACTGGCGAAACTGAAAGAGGATATTTCACAGCTGATGCAGGCCGCGGTAGATGCCGGCACCGATACTTCAGAACAAGATACCGTACTTATTTCGGGCGAACGTCGTTTGCTGGATGTGACGGACATGACGGCTGACATGAATTATTTGCGCAAAATGTTTGATTTATTCGAGCAAAAAAGCGAATTGATCCAATTGCTCGATATTTCAAGCCGCTCACAAGGCGTCCAGATTTATATTGGCGGTGACTCCCGGTTGGTGCCTATGGAAAATGTCTCGGTCATAACTGCTCCCTATGGGGTCGATGGTAAAATCATTGGCACATTGGGGGTGATCGGCCCCAGCAGAATGTCCTATGATCGAGTAATCCCCATTGTCGATATAACCGCCCGGTTACTATCCAACGCCTTAAGCCAGTACTAAGAACCATAACTTTATGCAGAATATACCTGAACCTGAAAAAAAGCGTGATCAGAACAATATCGTCAACCAACCCCATCAGGATATGAAAGCGGGTGTATTGCTGGTTAATCTGGGTACTCCTTCTTCTTACGCAGCTGCGGATATTCGTCGCTATCTGGCTGAATTCCTTTCTGACAAGCGGGTGGTCGAACTGCCGTCTTTGCTGTGGCAACCCATTTTAAGAGGGGCGATTCTTCCGTTTCGCGCCAGAAAACTGGTGCATAAGTACCAGCAGGTCTGGATGGAAGGCGGCTCGCCCTTGCTGGTTTACAGTCAGGCCCAGGCCCGACGGCTTGCCGAAGGTTTTGCACGCCAGGATCTGGACATACCCGTGGAGCTGGCCATGCGTTATGGCCGGCCTTCACTGGAAACGGCCATGGAAAGCCTGCGTCAGCAACAATGTGAGCGTATCCTGGTGGTGCCCATGTATCCACAATATGCAGCCAGTACCACCGCTACCATTCTGGATCAAATCGCCCGTATCGTGGCCGGTTTTCGTGATCAGCCCGAGTTTCGCTTCATTAAGCGTTTTTACAATGAACCCGGCTATATCATGGCGCTCCTTGCCAAGATCAGGGCTTTTTGGCAGGAGAACGGCAAGCCGCAGCGTCTATTGCTCAGTTTTCATGGTCTGCCACAGAGCAGTGTCGATCAGGGAGATCCTTATTACAAAGATTGTGAGGGAACGGTTCATCTGTTAAAACAGGCGCTTGCCGATGAGGGTGTTGAACTGGACTTCAGTTTTCAAAGCCGCTTCGGGGCGCAAAAATGGCTTGGTCCGGCAACACAGGACACCCTTGAGTCTTATCCCGCCCAAGGGGTCAAGCGGGTTGATGTCATGTGTCCGGGTTTTGTGGCCGATTGCCTTGAAACCCTGGAGGAAATCCAGCTTGAATGTGCCAGCGCCTTCAAGCAAGCCGGTGGCGAACAGTTCAGATATATTCCTTGCCTGAATAGTGACGACGAGTGGATGAATGGTTTGGACGGGATTGTCAAGCGTCACCTGCAAGGCTGGTGCCCAACGCTGTCAGGTCCAATACGCTAACCATAGACCCTGCCTGGCGCTCATTGGCTGGGTTTGGACGTTTTGGGTGCGGGCGTTTTTTATGAAAACCCCCTCTTGAAATACCGGAATTTGCCTCAATCTAGGGTGCATTGAATATAAACCCATGTTTGGAGAACCGAATGTCACAAGAGAATAATCCTCAAAACTCACAAAATCCGGAACAGCCGCAAAATCCAGAAGTTGAGCAGCAAGCTGATGCAAGCCAAGAGGATACCTTGGAAGAAACCGTACTGATGGAAGAAAATCTGGCCGAGAAATATTCGGAACTTGAAGCCAAGGTTAGCCAATATCATGATGAACTTTTGCGTGCCCGTGCCGAAGTGGAAAATATCCGCCGCCGCTCTCAGGAAGAAGTGGCCAAGGCACGTAAATTCAGTACCGAAAGTTTTGCGGAAAGCCTGGTTCCGGTAAAAGACAGTCTGGAAGCCGCCCTGGCGCTTGAAAACCAGACAATGGAAGCGCTCAGGGAAGGAGTGGAAAGCACCTTGCGTCAGCTAACCCAGGCTTTCGAGCGCAATCATCTCAAAGAAGTGGCACCTGCCGTTGGAGATAAATTTAATCCCAACCTGCATCAGGCCATTTCCTCCGTACCATCCGAAGAGGTCGAAGCCAATTGTATTTTGCAGTCCTTGCAAAAAGGCTATACGATTTCCGAGCGCGTATTGCGTCCGGCGCTGGTCATGGTTTCAGCCGGTAAGCAATAAACCGGTTGGCAGTAAAAAGGCGATAAAAAAAATACGTTACGGATCTTGAAAACGGTTTTTGTATCCCCATATTGAAGGTATCCAACAATCCTGTTTTAAATTATTAAAACAGGATTTTTACAAAATTTCAGATTAGCTATTATTAAGGTAAGCATAATGGGCAAAATTATTGGTATTGACTTGGGTACAACCAACAGCTGTGTGGCCGTCCTTGACGGTGATAAAGTCAGGGTTATTGAAAACGCTGAAGGTGCACGTACCACACCTTCCATCATCGCCTACATGGACGATGGTGAAACACTGGTTGGCGCACCAGCAAAACGTCAGGCAGTCACCAACCCTAAAAACACGTTGTTTGCGGTCAAACGTTTAATTGGTCGCAAATTTGACGAAAGCGCAGTGCAAAAAGATATCGACCTGATGCCTTACAGCATTATCAAGGCCGATAACGGTGATGCATGGGTGGAAGCGCAAGGTAAAAAAATGGCGCCTCCCCAAATTTCCGCAGAAGTATTGCGTAAAATGAAAAAAACGGCCGAAGACTACCTGGGTGAAGAAGTCACCGAGGCGGTTATTACCGTGCCTGCCTATTTCAATGACAGCCAGCGTCAGGCCAC
Source organism: Advenella alkanexedens (assembly GCF_019132845.1). Taxonomy (GTDB): domain Bacteria; phylum Pseudomonadota; class Gammaproteobacteria; order Burkholderiales; family Burkholderiaceae_B; genus Advenella; species Advenella alkanexedens. Next base: position 108,639 of record NZ_JAHSPR010000009.1, read on the forward strand.
CAAAGATGCGGGTCGCATCGCTGGTCTTGATGTCAAGCGCATTATTAACGAACCTACCGCTGCCGCACTGGCTTTCGGTATGGACAAGGCTGAAAAAGGCGATCGTAAAATCGCGGTTTATGACCTGGGCGGTGGTACTTTCGACGTTTCCATCATTGAAATCGCTGACATGGACGGCGAAAAGCAGTTTGAAGTACTGTCCACCAACGGTGATACATTCCTGGGTGGTGAAGACTTTGACCAACGCATCATCGATTACATTATTGAAGAGTTCAAAAAAGAGCAGGGCGTCGATCTGTCCAAAGACGTGCTTGCGTTGCAGCGCCTGAAAGAAGCTGCCGAGAAAGCCAAGATCGAACTGTCTTCAACCGCACAAACCGAAATCAACCTGCCTTACATTACGGCAGATGCTTCCGGTCCGAAACACCTGAACCTGAAAATCACCCGTGCCAAACTTGAAGCACTGGTTGAAGAGCTGATCAACCGCACGATTGAACCATGCCGTGTTGCCATCAAGGATGCCGGTGTCAAGGTTAGCGACATTGATGACGTGATTCTGGTGGGTGGTATGACCCGTATGCCTAAAGTGCAGGAAAAGGTCAAAGAGTTCTTTGGTAAAGAACCACGTAAAGACGTCAACCCCGATGAAGCGGTTGCTGCCGGTGCAGCTATCCAGGGTTCCGTATTGTCAGGCGATCGTACAGACGTGTTGTTGCTCGACGTTACCCCATTGTCTCTGGGTATCGAGACCATGGGTGGTGTCATGACCAAGATGATCCAGAAAAACACCACGATTCCTACCCGTTTTTCTCAGGTTTTCTCTACTGCCGACGATAACCAGCCAGCAGTAACCATTAAGGTGTTTCAGGGAGAACGTGAAATCGCTGCGGGTAACAAGGCACTGGGTGAGTTCAATCTGGAAGGCATTCCACCAGCACCTCGTGGTGTTCCACAAATTGAAGTCACGTTCGATATCGATGCCAACGGTATTCTGCACGTTTCTGCCAAAGATAAAGGCACTGGTAAAGAAAACAAAATTACCATTAAAGCCAACTCTGGTTTGTCTGAGGAAGAAATTGAGCGCATGGTTAAAGATGCGGAAGCCAATGCCGAAGAGGATCATCGTATTGCTGAGTTGGCACAGGCACGCAACCAGGCTGATGCCCTGATTCACTCAACACGCAAGTCATTGACTGAATACGGTGACAAGCTGGAAGCATCTGAAAAAGAAGCCATCGAAACAGCGATCAAAGACCTTGAGGCAACACTGCAGGATGGTGACAAGGCAGCGATTGACGCCAAGACAGAAGCGCTCATGACCGCTTCCCAGAAACTGGGTGAAAAAATGTATGCAGACATGCAGGCCCAGGCAGGTCAGGCTGAAGCAGCCCAGCCCGCAGATGAGAATGTGGTTGATGCCGACTTTAAAGAAGTCAAGCGTGACGCATAAGTGATCACCTCAATGTGAGCTGAATACCCGGTTTCTGTCTTAAAAGGCTTAACCGGGTATTGTTTTTAAATCTATGAAATTTGTTAAAGAGTTATAAAGGCGTATAAATAATGGCAAAGCGTGATTATTATGAATCTCTGGGTGTCGCCAAAAACGCCACGGATGAGGAAATCAAGAAGGCTTACCGCAAGCTGGCAATGAAGTACCATCCTGACCGCAATCCGGATAGCAAAGAGGCCGAAGATAAATTCAAAGAGATCAAGGAAGCCTATGAGATGCTTTCAGATCCCGAGAAACGGGAAGCGTATGATCGCTATGGCCATGCAGGTGTAGATCCCAATGCAGGAATGGGGGCCGGTGCCGGCAACTTTGGAGATGTGTTCGGTGATATTTTCGGAGACATCTTTGGGGGCGGTCGTCGTGGCGGTGGCCCGCAAGTCTACCGGGGAGCCGATTTGCGTTACAGTCTTGAGATTACCCTTGAACAGGCCGCCAAAGGCTTCGATACCGAAATACGTGTGCCCAGCTGGGAGAACTGTGAAGTTTGCCATGGCACGGGCGCCAAGCCAGGTACCAAGCCAACCACCTGTCATACGTGTGGCGGCAGTGGTGCGGTTCGCATGCAGCAGGGCTTTTTCAGCGTCCAGCAAACATGTCCCACCTGTCATGGTTCGGGTCAGGAAATCAAGGATCCCTGCACATCATGTGATGGGGTAGGCCGCAAACGCAAGAACAAAACCCTGCAGGTCAAGATTCCTGCCGGTATTGATGAAGGTATGCGCATCCGTTCGGCGGGCAATGGTGAGCCAGGTGTCAATGGTGGGCCTCCAGGTGATTTGTATGTTGAGATTCACCTTAAGGAACACAGTATTTTTGAGCGTGATGGTGATGACCTGCACTGCCAGGTGCCGCTACCTTTTGTGACGGCAACCCTGGGTGGAAACCTTGAAGTACCCACTTTGGGGGGCAAAGGTGAAATTACCATTCCTGAGGGTACACAAACCGGCAAGACTTTCCGTTTGCGTGGCAAAGGGATCAAAGGCGTTCGTTCCAATTATCCGGGCGATTTGTATTGTCACGTGATTGTAGAAACACCGGTACGTCTGAATGAAGAGCAGAAAGAGCTGTTGCGTAAATTTGAGGCGGCGCTGAAAGATGGTGGAGACCGTCACTCACCCCAGAACAAGTCCTGGACTGATCGGGTCAAGAAGTTTTTCAGTTAGTCAGCGGTAAAGAAAACATCAGCTTTTAATAAAAAATGCACGTTTTATAACGTGCATTTTTTTTATCAATATGTGCCGTAAGCCCCCTTTGGGTAAGGGGGCCATGGAACGGGGTTTGCCCCGTACCGGGTTAGTCAGCCTTACCCAAAAAATCACCGGCAAAAGCTTCAGATATGTTTTCCGGCTTCAGATAGGTTTTCATGGCCTGGAGGACATCTGCCGTGGTCAGCTTTTGAAGGGACTCCTCAAACTTCCGGTTCCATTCAAAGGTGCGGTCCAGTGACAGGTATTTCAGCCAGGTCGAAGACAGGACGCTATCTTGTGAGCGGGCCAGTGAACGCAGGTTTAGGACTGAACGGATGCCATCGGCCAGTTCCTCTTCGGTAAAGCCATCCTTCAGGGTTTTCTGAATGGTTTCATCAATCAGGGACTTGAGCCGCTCTTTTTCGGTGGGCGAATAAATGGCTTGCAATGCCCATGTACCGGAAGGCTCGAAAGAGGAAATATTCAATGAACTGCGGATACTGTAAGACATCCCTTCCTGGGTGCGGATACGGGTCCAGAGGCGGGACGTTTCCGTAGCACCCAGCAGATAGTTGGCCATGAACAGAGCCGGATAATCCGGGTCGTCATTTTGCATTTCTATCGGCAATCTGGCCATATAAACGGCATTGGACTTGTCGGGTGTCTCAATCGTGAACGTCTCGGGTTTGACGGCATGGTAGGGCGTGTCTATGCGTTCATAGCGGGGCGCCTGTTTCCAGTCTTTCAGGCCATTTTCAAGAATTTGCCTGATTTGCAGCGGGTCAAAGTCGCCCACCACGGCAATATCAATATCACCCGCACCAAAGAAGTTGCTTTGGAATTCACGAAGTGCTTCGGGTTTGATGGCCTGGATGTTTTCGATCAATTCTTCATACGTGGGGACATAACGGACATCCCCTTTGGGCCAGATATTGCTGTGGCGACTCAGGATATTATTGGCCAGTGCCCCAGGTTCGGTCATGGCGTTTCGAATCGACGTGATAACCCGTTCCTTGTATTCATCCACTTCTTTGAGCGGGTAGCTGGCCTGTTGGATGAGTTCAAGGCTGAGTTGCAGCAACTCCGGGAAATGCTTTTTATGGGTGGAAAGGGATACCATCAAGCGGTTGCCACTGATGCCGTAATGAATGCTGCCTTGCAGGGCATCGATACGGTCCTGGATTTGCTGACGCGACATGGTGGCCGTGCCATTATCCAGTAACGAAGCCGCGGCCGCGGACAGGCTGGCCATATTTTCCATAGCCTTGGCATTGGCGAACTGGATTTTATAATCGGCCTGGACACGATTGCCCCTGGTGGGCTTGACCAACATGGCGGTGCTAATGGTGCCATTGGGCAACCGGATCACGTCCCGTTGGGTCAGTTTGTCGATATTTTCAGGCGAAGCGTCGAAAGCATCCGTTTGCGTAAAAGAGGGATCACCTTTATAGTCTTTCAACAATTGTGCAATATCGGGCGTGGTTTCAAACGGAGCACGTTGCGGATTATCGGCGGGTTTGTAAAGTCCGCTGGTGCGGTTGCTGGCCAGCAAATAAGTGTTGATGGCCTGTTGGACATCTTCCAGGGTGAGGTTCTTGACCCGGTCGCGTTCCAGAAAGAAAAGTCGCCAGTCGCCCGAGGCAATGGCTTCAGACAGGCCAATACCCATTTGTTCTGTACTGGAAAACAACTCATCCCATTGGGTCAGCCAATTGTTTTTGGCTCGATCCAGCTGCTCTTGGGTGATGGGGTGCCTGGCACTTTGCTCAAGTACCTCATGCAGGGTTTGCTGCGCTTTGGCGATGTCCATGGTGTCATTCAGCTGGGCGCCAAAAAAGATGAGTCCAGGGTGATGGTGTGCCATGGCAAAGCCAAAAACACCGGTGGCCAGGCTGTTTTCCACCAGTGCTTTGTAAAGCTGACCCGAAGGGCTGTCGGCCAGAATGCTGGCAGCGATATCCAGCATGATATATTGTTCACTGGACGCGGCAGGAATATGGTAAGTGGCGGCAATAAAGGGCATGCCACCACTGCGCTCCAGGATAACCTGGCGCTCGCCGTCCTGTTGGGGCTCTATCGTGGGAGCTTCGGTCAGGGTGCGTTCGGGTTTGGGAATGGTGCTGAACAGTCCATTGATCAGGTTGAGAGTTTGCTCGGGCTCAAATTTGCCGGCAACCACCAAAACCGCATTGTCGGGCTGGTAATAGCGGTCGTAAAAATCACGCAGCTCACTGGCCTGCATGCCTTCAAGATCACTGCGGGCACCAATGGTGCTGTTGCGGTAATTGTGCCACTGGTAGGCCGTTGAACGCATTTTTTCTGTCAGGCTCCGGAAAGGATTGTTTTCTCCGCGCTCAAGTTCATTCAGGACAATGCCCCGTTCCGCATTCAGGTCTTCTTCCTGGATAGAGGCATTACGCATGGCATCGGCCTGCCAGGTCAAATACCATTTCAGGGTTTCAGGGTTGCTGGCAAAACTGGCATAGTAGTTGGTACGGTCTGCCGAGGTGGAGCCATTGGCCTGCAAGCCTCGTTTGGAAAATTCAGCCAGTGCATTGGGTGTGTTGGGCGTGCCCCTGAACATTAAATGCTCAAGCAGGTGAGCCATGCCGGTACGCCCGTATTGTTCGTGGCGGGAACCCACCAGATAGGTCATGTTGACCGTGGTGGTGGGTTTGGATTGATCGGGAGCCAGCAGAACCCGTAAACCGTTATCCAGTTTGTATTCGGTAATGCCTTCGATACTGTGGATTTGTACCGGCTGGGTGAGGGCGCCTGCGGCGGGAATGGGTAATGACATAAAAAGGAAAAAAGAAAGTAGTAATAAAGTAATGTAAGGCGAAAGTGGCAGATGTTGTCTCATGGCTATTTGTATGATTAGGCAAATACTGCGTTGACAATAAGCGGCTATTTGGACAAGAACCGCATACCTTCTTCCAGACCGGCAACCGTGACTCCGTACATGCGGTCTTGCACAATATTGCGGATAAGTTCGATGGATTGCCGGTAAGGCCAATAACTGGTGGGTTCGGGATTGAGCCAGATGGATTTGGGCCAGTGTTCCAGAAGCCGCTGCAGCCAGGCAGCACCGGTTTCCTTGTTGTAATGCTCTACCGAGCCGCCCGGGTGCATGATTTCGTAGGGGCTCATGGTGGCATCGCCCACCAGGATCAGGCGCCAGTCGGCATTGTATTTTCTCAGCAGCTCCCAGGTGTCTATGTAGTTGCGGCGCCCGTTACTGTTATAGCGCCAGACGCGTTCGTAAACGCAATTATGGAAATAATACACTTCCAGGTGATGGAATTCGCTGCTGGCCGCCGAAAACAGTTCTTCAACGCGGGCGATGTGGTCATCCATGCTGCCGCCCACATCAAGCAGCATAAGGACCTTGACGTTATTATGACGCTCGGGAATCATTTTGACGTCCAGATAGCCGGCGTTGCGGGCCGTACTGCGGATGGTGTCATCCAGATCGAGCTCTTCGGCCGCTCCTTCGCGGGCAAAGCGGCGCAGGCGTCTTAAGGCAACCTTGAAGTTGCGGGTGCCCAGTTCCTGTTGGTCATCATATTCCTTGAACAGGCGCTCATCCCATACCTTGACGGCAGTGCGATGGCCAGCGGACTCTCCACCTACACGGATGCCCTCAGGGTGATAGCCACTGTTGCCAAAAGCGGAAGTGCCTCCTGTGCCTATCCATTTGTTACCGCCGGCATGCCGTTCCTGCTGTTCTTCAAGGCGTTGCTTGAACAGCTCCATGAGTTTTTCCCAGCCATGCTTTTCGATGGCCGCTTTTTCTTCTGGCGTGAGTGAATTCTGCAATTCGTTCATCAGCCATTCCAGCGGGATTTCCTTGCTGTCGGCCAGTTGGGCCTCGACCCCTTTGGCAAAAAGGGAGAAGGCCTGGTCGAAGCGGTCAAACAGCGTTTCATCCTTGACCAGTGTCATGCGTGACAGCAGATAAAAATCATGCAGGGTAGGGGCCATGACCTGCTCACGCAAGATCTCAAGCAGGGTGAGGTATTCTTTGACAGATACCGGCAGCTTGTGATTGCGAAGGTGGTAAAAGAAATTGATAAACATGGGTAGCCTGACTTATGAGCGGCGCATATTTTGCGCCATGGCGGAAAGTCGTTCCAGCAGGCTCAGGTCCTGTTCGTTTTTCAGGAGGGCACCTGCCATGATGGGTATTGCCGTGGCGGCATGGGCATCAATTTTGCCGGCACTGATATCTTCGGCAATCAGCAGTGACAGCCAGTCAAGAAACTCGGAGGTGGAGGGTTTCTTTTTCAGGCCGGGCGCTTCGCGAAGGGTAAAGAAATGATCCAGGGCGGCACGCAGGACTTCGGCCTTGATATCGGGGAAATGCACATGCACAATGTCTTTTAACGTGGCACGATCGGGAAACTGGATGTAATGGAAAAAGCATCGGCGCAGGAAGGCATCGGGCAGCTCTTTTTCATTATTTGAGGTAATAATGACCAAGGGGCGGTGTTTGGCCACAATGGTTTGTTGGGTTTCGTATACATGAAACTCCATTTGGTCCAGTTCGCGCAATAAGTCGTTGGGGAACTCGATGTCGGCCTTGTCAATCTCGTCAATCAGGACAACGCAGGGTTTTTCCGACTCAAAAGCCTTCCACAGCACGCCTTTGTTAATGTAATTGCGGATATCCTTGACCCGCTCATCGCCCAGCTGGGAGTCACGCAGGCGGGAGACGGCATCGTATTCGTAGAGCCCTTGATGCGCTTTGGTTGTGGATTTGATATGCCATTGCAGCAAGTCGCGTCCCAGGGCATGGGCCACTTCTTCGGCCAGCATGGTTTTACCCGTACCGGGTTCACCCTTGATTAACAGTGGACGCTGTAAAGTCAGGGCGGCATTCACCGCCAGCTTAAGGTCTTCCGTCGCTATATAACGGTCTGTTCCAGAGAATTTTGTTGAGTCATTAGGGTTTATAGGTATATTCATTTCCATCCTGCAACATAAAAATAGGGGTTCAATACATTAAGTATTAATACTAAACCGAATTGATAGTACAAATCGTAAAATCAATCCATCGCAGCTCTATCCGTTGTTTTTAATTAAAATTCTTAACAATCACCAAGAAGAGCCATATATGACGAAACAATCGTTAAAGCGTACCATAAATTTGTTCGCCATCATGGCGGGCTGTGCAACAGGGGCGCAGTCATTTGCACAGCAGGCTGCCCCTGTTGGGGATGTAGAGGCAGGGAAAGGTAAAGTATTTATGTGTATTGGCTGTCATGGCATAGAGGGATACCGGGCCAGTTTCCCCGAAGTTTACCCGGTTCCCAAGATTGCGGGTCAGAATGCTGAATATATTGTTGCTGCCCTGAAAGAATACCAGGCCGGATCCCGTACCTTCCCGTCAATGATGGCCATTGCCCATAGCCTGTCAGAGCAGGACATGCTTGATCTGGCAGCCTATTACGCACAAATTCAATAGTCGGAGACACTGTCATGAAACAGGTAAATGTAATGTTGGCAGGTGTTGCTCTGGTCATTTCGGGGGCTGCGCAGGCCACCGATTTAAAGGCCGGAAAGGTCGCGTTTGAGACAAAAGGGTGTGTGGCCTGTCATGGTGCCGATGGCGTTACCACACTGGCGTCCATGTATCCCATTCTGGCCGGACAGCATGGCGATTACCTGAAGCATGCCCTGCTGGCTTATGCCCGTGGTGCGCGCAATGCACCCGCTTCTGCCAATGTCCGTAAAAACCCGATTATGATGGTGCAGGTCCAGAACCTGACGCTGACCGATATTGAGAATATTTCGGCCTGGCTGGCCACCTTGCCCAGCGGTTTAAGCCACCGGCGCTAACAGGCAAGGTGTTTGGCAGGCCGGTTGATGAGCCCAGGGAGGGCCGACGGACCGGTTAATGGCGTTTTACCCGCTGACGCAACAAATCCAGATATTGATTGTTGTCTAACGGTTTACCCAGGCGTTGGGCTTCCCAAATGACTGTTCCCAGACACTCCATGATTTCGTGAGCGGCCTCGTGCGGGTTGCTGCCGGCAGCCAGGGTCTGGAAGATATCCTTGATGCCCGGAGGGCTGTTAATGGATATTTGCTCTTCAATGGCCAAATGCATGGACAGATGTAAAAACGGGTTGACCTGACCCTGGTCGACTGAAAAATCCTTGCTTTTGGATTCGGGGTTTTCAAGTACGCCGTGATATTCAGGGTGTTGCTGTATCCAGTTCAGGGCGATGGACTCAAGAGGAGTCAGGATTTGTTTAGTCTGGTGTTTGCGCCAGGTATCGATAAAGAAGTCTCTGACCTGGTCACGGGAAGGGTTGAACATAAGTATAGTGAAGATAAAAAACAGGTTATATGCTATTTTGCCTCAGAATTGTCCGAATCAGGAAATATTTCTGAAAAAATGGCAATGTTTTTAGGCGGTTTAAATTTTTTCAGTTAAACTATGTCAGTCTTATATAAGACTTGCGGTTTACTCCTATCAGGCCGCAGGTTTTAGGTTAATTGTCTTAATGTGGGTTACGGAGCCAACATGTCTTATCAACATATCAAAGTCCCGGCAGCGGGCGAAAAAATCACGGTTAACACCGATTTCTCTCTGAATGTACCAGACCAGCCAATCATTCCTTACATTGAAGGTGACGGTACTGGTGCAGACATCACACCAGTCATGTTGAAAGTGGTTGATGCTGCAGTTGCCAAAGCTTACGATGGCAAACGTAAAATTCACTGGATGGAAGTATACGCTGGTGAGAAATCAACAAAAGTATACGGTCCAGACGTATGGCTGCCAGAAGAAACCCTGGATGCCGTCAAGGATTACGTTGTTTCCATCAAAGGCCCTCTGACCACACCCGTTGGCGGTGGCATTCGCTCACTGAACGTGGCACTGCGTCAGCAACTGGACCTGTATGTCTGCCTGCGTCCCGTACGTTACTTCAAAGGTGTTCCTTCACCCGTGCGTGAGCCCGAAAAAACAGACATGGTTATTTTCCGTGAAAACTCGGAAGATATCTATGCCGGTATCGAATTCCCGGCAGAATCCGATCAAGCCAAAAAACTGATCGATTTCCTGCAAAATGAACTGGGCGTAACCAAAATCCGCTTCCCCAACACTTCCGGTATCGGCATCAAGCCCGTATCACGTGAAGGTACACAACGCCTGGTTCGCAAAGCCATCCAATACGCGATCGACAACGACAAACCAAGCGTTACCATCGTTCATAAAGGCAACATCATGAAATACACCGAAGGTGGTTTCCGTGACTGGGCCTATGAACTGGCACAAAAAGAATTCGGCGCTGAATTGATCGACGGTGGCCCATGGTGCAAATTCAAGAATCCTAAAACCGGTAAAGACATTATCGTCAAGGATTCTATCGCTGACGCCTTCCTGCAACAAATCCTGTTGCGTCCTGCCGAGTACTCAGTCATTGCCACACTGAACCTGAACGGTGACTACGTGTCTGACGCACTGGCAGCCCAGGTTGGCGGTATTGGTATCGCTCCGGGGGCCAACCTGTCCGACTCTGTTGCCATGTTTGAAGCCACTCACGGTACAGCACCCAAATACGCAGGTAAAGACTACGTGAACCCAGGTTCAGAAATTCTTTCTGCAGAAATGATGCTGCGTCACATGGGCTGGACCGAAGCCGCAGACCTGATCATTTCCTCTATGGAAAAATCAATCCTGTCCAAGAAAGTAACTTATGACTTTGCCCGTCTGCTGGAAGGCGCAACACAGGTTAGCTGCTCTGGCTTTGGTCAGGTAATGATCGAAAACATGTAAGCTGCTTTATTGCTTCGGCAATAATCTGTTTGCAAAACCCGCACTGCTTATGGTGGTGCGGGTTTTTTGTTACCATTTGCCTGGGCAGGCATGTTTTTATTCGCTATGCATAAAAAATTATTCAGGGCAGGGTTTGCACAGGTAGATTGTGTAATTGCTGAAGGCGATTTATGAAGGATATCGTTATGAATAAGCTGGAAACCAGAATCCCTCCACCGCTCATTGCGATTGTCATCGGGCTTCTGATGTGGCAACTGAGCCCGGCGGCCATGAGCGTTGAAGAGGGGGCGCTGATACGCCAGAGTATTGCCGCCATCGTGGCATTTATTGGTCTGGCATGCGATTTTCTGGGGGCTGTTTCATTCCGGAAAGCAAAAACCACAGTGAACCCCATGAGCCCTGAAAAATCATCGGCCCTGGTGTGTACGGGTATTTATAAGTATTCACGCAACCCGATGTACCTGGGTATGGCTTTGTTGTTGCTGGCGTGGGCCATTTACCTGGCATCTGCATGGGCTTTGTTGGGTGTGCTGGCATACGTACTGTATATCACCCGTTTCCAGATTATTCCCGAGGAAAGGGTCATGGAAAAACTGTTTGGGCAGGAATATCTGGCGTATAAGGCGAAAGTGCGGCGTTGGTTGTGAGGGTGGGATGTTGCAGTTCAGCCCATTAGGGTATGTGAAATGGCGCTTTACAGGGCTGGCAGTGTTATTATTACCTAGTAAGCACTTACGGTTTGTTAAAATTTTAAAGGAAAAAATACAATGTCACCTCTTCACAATTTTGAATGGCGTTCTGAACGTGAATTTAACCTGCTTTTTGTAAACCGTGAAGGCCAAGAGCGGGTTGGCCCTGCTTGGACAATAGAAGTGACTGGCTTGCCTAATGGTGGCAGCATGCCTGAAAAATCTGTTGATCAATCAGATCTGTCCAGATTGATAGACCCTTCCACCGGTGGTTTTTGGGAAATGATGTGTTTCAATGATTGGCTGTTCAATCTGAAGAAAATTGAAATTGATTACCCAAGCCGTAAGGTGGTTATTCAGGTTGACAGTAAATTCGAAGATTGAAGCAGATTTATAAAAATAATTAGGGCGTGTTAACACTAATAGACAATCGGCCGCAATATTGCCTATCCTACAGGAATGGAAATCACACCTGAACAATTTACGCATATCGAAAGCTGCCTTCCCCGGCAACGAGGCAATGTCAAGCTAACGAATTTGCAGGTAGTCAATGCCATCCTTTATGTGGCCGAGCATGGCTGCAAGTGGCGCGGTCTGCCCGAGCGATTCGGGAACTGGCACACCGTTTACACGCGCATGAACCGCTGGGCAAAGGCTGGTGTTCTTGATCGGATGTTTGCTGAGCTTCAGAAGCATCAGATCGTGCGTATAAAGATCGAAGCGGTCTCATTGGACAGCACCAGCATAAAGGTGCATCCTGATGGCACGGGTGCTTTAAAAAAAACGGCCCCCAATCCATTGGAAAGTCGAGAGGGGGCTGGAACACCAAGATTCATATGGTTGCCGCGGATGATCGAACTGCCGTAGCGTTTTCACTTTCTCCCGGACAGGCCCATGATGCGCCTGCTGGACGTGTCTTGCTCGAACGGCTCGGCGCGCTCACTCGGCC